>NZ_JAAARM010000005.1 GCF_009908285.1 Pseudomonas sp. Fl4BN1 | reverse complement strand
GGCAGGCCGCTGAGGTCGCTGATCAAGGTCTGGAAGTTCAGCAGCGCTTCCAGCCGACCCTGGGAGATTTCCGGTTGGTACGGGGTGTAGGCGGTGTACCAGGCCGGGTTTTCCAGCAGGTTGCGCAGGATCGGCGATGGCGTGTGGCAGCTGTAGTAACCCTGGCCGATGTAGGTCTTGAACAGCTGGTTGTTGGCGGCGATGGCCTTGATCGAGGCCAGGGCCTGGGCTTCGCTCTGGCCGTGGCCCAGCTCCAGTACGCTGGTGCCCTTGATGCTCTCGGGGATCACGCTGGCGCTCAGGGCTTCCAGGGAATCGAAACCGAGGCTGTTGAGCATGGCTTGCTCATCGCCCGGGCGCGGGCCGATGTGGCGCGCGATGAATTCGTTGGCGGTAGTCAGGTTGATGGTCATGACGGGGTCCTCAGGCTTCGGCGCTGGCTTTGATCAGGCGGTCGTAGGCGGCCTGGTCAAGCAGTTGGCCAACGGCAGCGGCATCGGCAGGGATGAAGCGGAAGAACCAGCCTTCGCCCAGCGGGTCTTCGTTGACCAGTTCCGGGCTGTCTTCCAGGGCCGGGTTGGTGGCGACCACTTCACCGTCCAGAGGCATGTACACGCCGCTGGCGGCCTTTACCGATTCCACGGTGGCGGCTTCGGCGCCCTTGTCGTAGCTCTGCAGTTCAGGCAGTTGCACAAACACCACATCACCCAAGGCGTTCTGGGCAAAAGCCGTGATGCCGACGGTGACACTGCCATCCGCTTCGGTACGCAGCCATTCGTGATCTTCAGTAAAACGCAACTCGCTCATGGAAACTCCTCAGGGGCCAGACTCGTCTGGTGGACGCGATTGAATGCTCGTGCAGGGCCGAGCCGAATGGCAATGTCCATAGCAAGAACACGGCCAATATTTATTTAGTCCTTTAATATCAACGGCTTGAGAGTTTTTTTGAAAAGTCTGGAGGGCTTGGGTGTAGCGAAATCGCTACATCTGGCCCCGCAGCCAAAAAGGCTTTGAGGATCAAAGCCTTGCACGGCAGCGATTACAAGGCCTTGTAGCGAAATCGTTCCGCTGTAGCGCTTTCAGTACAGTTGCAGGTCGCTTCCAGACCTGTATCGGCGGCCGGCGCTGATGGGGGCTGGCGTAGGAGCTGGCTTGCCAGCGAAGGCGCCCTTAAGAGCGACACAGGGCTTGAGGGCCTCTTCGCCGGCGAGCCGGCTCCTACGGATGAGGCGGCAGGTCAGGACTTGCCGGGAATGCCGTACTTGCGCAGGCGGTGGGCGATGGCGGTGTGGGACGTCTGCAGGCGGTTGGCCAGTTGTCGGGTCGAGGGGTAATTGGCGTAGAGGTTTTCCAGCAGCTCTTTCTCGAAGGCTTCCACGGCCTGTTCCAGGCTTTCAACCTCGGCATCGCTCTGCCGTGCGACCGAGGTGCCGGCGATGTCCAGGTCGCCGATATCCACCAGGTTGCTTTCGCAGATCGCTGCGGCGCGAAAGATCACGTTCTGCAATTGCCGCACGTTACCCGGCCAACGGTTACCCAGTAGGGCCGGGTAGGTGCCCGGGGTCAGGCGACAGATCGGGCGCTGGATCTGCGCGCAGGCCTGCTGCATGAAGTAGCGGGCCAGCAGCAGGATGTCCTGGCCGCGTTCGCGCAGCGGCGGTACTTCAACATTCAGCACGTTGAGGCGATAGAACAGGTCTTCGCGGAAGCTGCCTTCGCTGACCATCTTTTCCAGGTCGCGATGGGTAGCGCTGAGGATGCGCACATTGACCTTGATCTCGCGGTCGCCACCCACCCGGCGAAAGCTGCCGTCATTGAGAAAACGCAGGAGCTTGGCCTGCAGATAGGGCGACATCTCGCCGATTTCATCGAGAAACACCGTGCCCTGGTTGGCCAGTTCCATCAGCCCCGGCTTGCCGCCGCGCTGGGCCCCGGTAAAGGCCCCGGGGGCGTAGCCGAACAGCTCGCTCTCGGCGAGGTTTTCCGGCAACGCCGCGCAGTTCAGTGCCAGGAACGGTGCATTGTGCCGGGCACTGATGGCGTGGCAGGCCCGGGCCACCAGTTCCTTGCCGGTGCCGGTTTCACCCTGGATCAGCAGCGGCGCATCCAGCGCTGCGACCCGTTGCGCCCGGGCCTTGAGGGTGCGGATCGCCGGTGATTCGCCGAGCAGGGCGTCGAAGCCCTCGGCGTGATCGTGGTGCAGGGCCGAGAGTCGTTCGCCGATGCGGTTGGGCGGGTACAGGGTCAGCAGGGCACCGGCATCGGTGATGGGGGTGGCGTCCAGCAACAAGGTCTGGCCATTGACCGTGATCTCCCGCAGCGGCAGGCGAAAGCCGTGCTCCAGCAGGGACTCCAGCAAGGCCGGGTCGGCAAATAGCTCGGCGACACTTTCCCCGGCAGGTTCGCGCCCATACAGGGCGATCAGCGCCGGGTTGGCCAGCAGCACCTTGCCGGCACTGTCCAGGGCCAGCACCGGGTCGGTCATGGCGGCCAGCAAGGCATCCAACTGCAAATGACGACGCTGGCCGGGCAGGATGTCGACCACCGTTACCGCCTGCACGCCATGCACGTTGAACAGTGCATCGCGTAGCTCCTCCAGTACCTGGGGGCTCAGGGTCGGGGCGTCGATGTATACGTTGGGCGGCACCATTTCCACCGCATCCAGGTTGAGGTTGCGTCCGCCCAGCAGGGCCAGGACTTCCTGGGTGATGCCGACGCGGTCGATGAAGCTGACGTGGATACGCATGGGGTGGCTGACGGTTCTGCAAAGCGGGGGGTGGCCAGTATGCCTTGGGGCGGAGGCTTAGTCGAAATCGTCACCCATGCCGTAGGAGCCGGCTTGCCGGCGAAGGCGGACCTGGTACCTGTGCCGGGCGTTGGGCAGTTCGCCGGCAAGCCGGCTCCTACAGAAGATGGGGGTTATGCCAGGTGTTCGGGTTTCACCGGGTCGCCGGGCTTTACATTGAGTTGCTTGCGTACGTCTTCGAACATTTCGTCGTAGTACTTGTGCATCGAGGCAATGCTGGCGCTTTTGGGCAGGCCGTGCTGCTGAGCAATGCGGGTGGCGTGTCGGGCGAAGTCGAAGGCCAGGTCCTTGGCGAGGAAGAACTGCTCCTTCAAGGGTTTGTCTTCAATGGTGCCGTGCAGGGTGAACAGCATACCCTTGCCCTCTTTGGGGTCCTGGGATACTTCATAGTCGATGCACAGGTTGTAGCTGAAGTCGTCCTTGTTCAGTGCATGGCGCTCGATATGCAGGTGACCGGGCTCAAACTTGGCCATAGGCTTCTCTCCTCCAAGGCTTTGAAATAAGGGCAGGCGCCGGGCCTGCCCCGAGTTCTTACGACAAGCGTCCTACAGGTAGCTGATGCCGGGTTTCGCTGTGCTGATGCGGGTGCCGGCCTTACCCTGGACGATCGCTTCGATGTCCGAGAGTGAACCGATCACCGCGACTTTGCCAGTGCGGCGGGCAAAGTCGCAGGCGGCCTGGACCTTCGGCCCCATGGAACCAGCGGCAAAGCCGAGCTTCTCCATTTCATCCGGATGGGCGTGGGCGATGGCTTTCTGTGTGGGCTTGCCGAAGTCGATGAATGCTGCGTTGACGTCGGTGGCAATCACCAGCAGATCGGCCTCCAGCTGTTCGGCCAGCAGCGCCGAGCACAGGTCCTTGTCGATGACCGCCTCAATGCCCTTGAGCTTGCCATCCTCGCCGTACATGGTCGGGATACCGCCACCGCCGGCGCAGATCACGATGCTGCTTTTTTCCAGCAGCCACTTGATCGGGCGAATCTCGAAGATGCGCTTGGGTTTCGGGCTGGCCACCACACGGCGGTACTTGTCGCCATCCGGGGCGATGGCCCAGCCTTTTTCCTTAGCCAGCTTCTCGGCTTCTTCCTTGCTGTAGACCGGACCGATGGGTTTGGTCGGGTTCTTGAACGCCGGGTCCTTGGCGTCCACTTCCACTTGGGTCAGCAAGGTGGCGAAAGGCACCTCGAAATCCAGCAGGTTGCCCAGTTCCTGTTCGATGATGTAGCCGATCATGCCTTCGGTCTCGGCGCCCAGCACGTCCAGCGGATAAGGCGAAACCTGGGTATAGGCCGCCGCCTGCAGGGACAGCAGGCCTACCTGCGGACCATTGCCGTGCGCAATCACCAGCTGGTTGCCGGGATGAATCTTGGCGATCTGTTCGGTGGCGATGCGGATGTTGGCGCGTTGGTTGTCCGCGGTCATGGGTTCACCACGGCGGAGCAGGGCGTTACCGCCCAGTGCAACGACGATACGCATAATGCAGTCCTTCTAGAGGATCCGTAGCCGCCGGCTTGCCAGTGAGTCGGCCGATGCGGACCATTAACTGGTCCGCAGGCTCGTTGATCGCTGGCTAGCCAACTTCTACAGGTGGCAGGTTAGAGGTCGGCCAGGGTCGAAACCAGGATCGCCTTGATGGTGTGCATGCGGTTTTCCGCTTGCTCGAAGGCGATGCAGGCTGGCGACTCGAACACGTCGTCGGTGACTTCAATGCCGTTGGCCAGGTGCGGATACTGCTCGGCGATCTGCTTGCCGACCTTGGTATCGCTGTTGTGGAACGCCGGCAGGCAATGCATGAACTTGGTCCGAGGGTTGCCGGTGGCTTTCATCAGTTGCGCGTTGACTTGGTACGGCAGCAGTTGCTCGATGCGCTCGGCCCAGGCTTCCACTGGCTCGCCCATGGAGACCCAGACGTCGGTGTGGATGAAGTCCACGCCCTTGACGGCAGCTTTCGGGTCTTCGGTGAGGGTGATGCGGGCACCGCTTTCCTCTGCGTATTTCTTGCAGCGCTGCACCAGGTCGTCATGGGGCCACAGGGCTTTGGGTGCGCAGATGCGTACGTCCATGCCGAGCTTGGCGCCCACCAGCAGCAGCGAGTTGCCCATGTTGTTGCGGGCGTCGCCCAGGTAGGCGTAGCTGATCTCATGGATTGGCTTGTCGGCGTGCTCACGCATGGTCAGTACGTCGGCGATCATTTGTGTCGGGTGGTATTCGTCGGTCAGGCCGTTGAACACCGGGACTCCGGCGAACTTCGCCAGTTCTTCGACGATTTCCTGCTTGAAGCCACGATATTCGATAGCGTCGTACATGCGCCCCAGCACTCGGGCGGTGTCCTTCATGCTTTCCTTGTGGCCGATCTGCGACGAGTTGGGGTCGATGTAGGTGACGTTGGCACCCTGGTCATAGGCCGCCACTTCGAACGCACAGCGGGTGCGGGTCGAGGTCTTTTCGAAGATCAGGGCGATGTTGTTGCCTTTGAGGTGCTGCTGCTCGGTGCCGGTGTACTTGGCGCGCTTGAGGTCGCGGGACAGGTCCAGCAGGTAGCGCAGTTCGCGTGGAGTGTGGTGTTCCAGGCTCAGCAGGTTACGGTTGTGAATATTGAAAGCCATGATGGATCTCCTTTGATTTCGGTCGTCCACTTGTCGAGGCCCTTTGTGGGGGCAACGACAAGCTGCCATTGCGGATAAGGGGCGCTTAGTAGTCGATTGGGTCGCGGATGATCGGGCAAGTCATGCAGTGGCCGCCGCCACGGCCCCGGCCCAGTTCGCCAGCGCTGATGGTGATGACTTCGACCCCGGCCTTGCGCAGCAAGGTGTTGGTGTAGGTATTGCGGTCGTAGCCGATAACCACGCCTGGCTCCACTGCCACCACATTGTTGCCGTCGTCCCATTGCTCGCGTTCGGCGGCGAAGCTGTTGCCACCGGTTTCCACCACGCGCAGGGCCTTGAGGTTGAGGGCCGCGGCTACGGTGTCGAGGAAGCTGGTTTTTTCCTGCTGGATATCGATGCCGCCCGGCTTGCTTTCGTCAGGACGCAGGGTGAAGGCGACGATCTGGTTCACCACTTCCGGGAAGATTGTTACCAGGTCGCGGTCGCAGAAGCTGAACACGGTATCGAGGTGCATTGCTGCGCGGGATTTCGGCAGGCCAGCGACGATCACGCGCTCCACCGCCTTGTGCTTGAACAGGTTCAATGCGAGCTGGCCGATGGCCTGGCGGGATGAGCGTTCGCCCATGCCGATCAGTACCACGCCGTTGCCAATAGGCATCACGTCGCCGCCTTCCAGGGTGGCGTTGCCGTGTTCCTGGTCCGGGTCGCCGTACCAGATCTGGAAGTCGGCGTTGGTGAACTCGGGGTGGAATTTGTAGATGGCGGTGGTCAGCAGGGTTTCCTGACGTCGCGCCGGCCAGTACATCGGGTTCAGGGTCACACCGCCGTAGATCCAGCAGGTGGTGTCGCGGGTGAACTGGGTGTTGGGCAGCGGTGGCAGGATGAAGCTGGAGTGGCCGAGGAAGTCGCGGAACATCTCGATGGTCTTGCCGCCGAAACTGCTTGGCAGGTCGTCGGCCGAAACACCGCCGATGAGGAATTCGGCGACCTTGCGTGGCTCCAGGCTGCGCAGCCAAGAGCCGACTTCGTTGACCAGGCCCAGGCCAACCTGGTTGGCGGTAACCTTGCGCTCCAGGATCCAGTCCAGGGCTTCGGGCATGGCGACGATGTCGGTCAGCAGGTTGTGCATCTCCAGCACATCGATGTCCCGCTCACGCATTTTGGTGACAAAGTCGAAGTGGTCGCGTTTGGCTTGGGCCACCCACAACACATCGTCGAACAGCAGTTCATCGCAGTTGTTCGGGGTCAGCCGCTGATGGGCCAGGCCTGGGGAGCAAACCATGACTTTGCGCAGTTTGCCGGCTTCGGAATGGACGCCGTACTTAACTTTTTCCGTGGTCATTACTGTGATCCTCCAGAGACAAAACAATCAGGGGTGTTGCAAAAAGCAGTGCTTACAGGGTCAGGAAGCCGTCGTAGAGTCCGTAGGCCGCCACTAGGGCGCCCATGACCACTGCGGCAAAAATCAGCTTCTCGACGTTGGTGAAAATCGGTTTGTGCAGTTCCATCTTGGCCTTGGCGAACAGCACCGCGCCGGGGGCGTAGAGCAGAGCCGAGAGCAGCAGGTACTTGACCCCGCCGGCGTACAGCAGCCAGATCGCGTAGAGCAGGGCGATGCTGCCGATGACCAGGTCCTTCTTGCGTTCGGCCAGGGCCTGCTCGTAGCTTTCGCCGCGCACCGCCAGCAGTACCGCGTAGGCCGCCGACCACAGGTAGGGCACCAGGATCATCGAGGTGGCGAGGTAGATCAGCGACAGGTAGGTGCTGGCCGAGAACAGGGTGATGATCAGGAAGATCTGCACCATGGCGTTGGTCAGCCACAAGGCATTGGCCGGTACATGGTTGGCGTTTTCCCGGCGCAGGAACTCCGGCATGGTGTGGTCCTTGGCGGCGGCGAACATGATCTCCGCGCACAGCAGCACCCACGACAGCAGCGCCCCCAGCAGCGAGATGATCAGGCCGACGCTGATCAGCACCGCGCCCCAGTGGCCTACCACGTGCTCCAGCACGGCGGCCATGGACGGGTTCTGCAGCTTGGCCAGTTCCGGCTGAGTCATGATCCCCAGGGACAGCACGTTCACCAGCACCAGGAACAGCAGCACGGTGATGAAGCCAATGACCGTGGCCTTACCTACGTCCGAGCGTTTTTCCGCCCGGGAGGAAAAGATGCTCGCGCCCTCGATGCCGATGAACACCCAGACGGTGACCAGCATCATGTTGCGTACCTGGTTCATCACGCTGCCCAGGTCGGGGTTTTTCACGCCCCAGATGTCGGCGGTGAAGATGTCCAGCTTGAAGGCGAACAGGGCGATCAGCACGAACAGCAGCAGCGGCACCACCTTGGCGACCGTGGTTACCAAGTTGATGAAGGCCGCTTCCTTGATCCCGCGCAAGACCAGGAAGTGCACGGCCCAGAGCAGTACCGAAGCGCCGATCACCGCAGCGGGGGTGTTGCCTTCACCGAAGATCGGGAAAAAGTAACCCAGGGTGCTGAACAGCAGGACGAAGTAGCCGACGTTGCCCAGCCAGGCACTGATCCAGTAGCCCCAGGCCGAGGAAAAACCCATGTAGTCGCCAAATCCGGCCTTGGCGTAGGCATAGACGCCACCGTCCAGGTCAGGCTTGCGGTTGGCCAGGGTTTGGAAGACGAAGGCCAGGGTCAACATGCCGACGGCAGTAATCGCCCAACCAATAAGAACAGCACCGACATCGGCACTGGCGGCCATGTTTTGCGGCAAGGAGAAGATCCCTCCGCCAATCATGGAACCCACTACCAAGGCGACTAATGCGCCGAGTCTTAGTTTACCGGGGGATTCAGACATTGCATGACTCCAATGCAGGAGGAGAGAGACGTCAGAGTAAATCTGCTTGCTATCAAAACAGCTGACTCAGATCAGTTCATTGCTACATTCCGTTGTGAATGAATGACTTAAGATTTATTGCGAGAGGTAGAATGCTGCCCCGAGAGGGCCATTCCAGAGGCGTTGCGATCTTCTTGTCAGTAGTGGTTCTCATTGACGACGCCGTTTGAAACTAGACCGTTTTCAAGAATGTGCAAACCCACGCGAGTGTTCAGTTAATTATTTGGTAGTGATGGCACTTAGTGCATATTCCAAACAAAACAGTCGGTTATTCAGGGCCTTCTGGAGGGTATCCAAAGACCTGATGCATAAGTGATGAATAATTGACTGTTACTGTTAGACGTAAATTTGAAGAAGTTATTTAATTCCGTGTAGGTTTATCGCCAGATCGGCTCACTGATGCAGAGGTAGGGATGTCACAACCGGCGCAGAAGCTTCAACTCGGTGCACTGATTGCCCTGGTGGTGGGTTCCATGATTGGCGGAGGGATCTTCTCCTTGCCGCAAAACATGGCTGCCCGGGCCGATGCCGGGGCGGTGTTGATTGGCTGGGGGATCACTGCCATTGGCATGCTGACACTGGCCTTTGTTTTCCAGACCCTGGCCAACCGCAAGCCGGAGCTGGATTCCGGGGTCTATGCCTATGCCAAGGCCGGCTTTGGCGACTACATGGGTTTTTCCTCGGCCTGGGGCTACTGGATCAGTGCCTGGCTGGGTAACGTTGGCTACTTTGTCCTGCTGTTCAGCACCCTGGGTTACTTTTTCCCGGTGTTCGGCCAAGGCAACACCCCGGTGGCCATCGGCTGCGCCTCGTTGCTGCTCTGGGCGGTGCATTTCCTGGTGTTGCGCGGGATCAAAGAGGCGACCTTCATCAACCAATTGACCACGGTCGCGAAGATCGTGCCGCTGGTGATGTTCATCGTTATCGCCGCCGTGGCCTTCAAGGCGGACATCTTCACTCGCGATATCTGGGGCCGCAGTAATCCGAATTTTGGTGGGGTGATGGACCAGGTGCGCAACATGATGCTGGTCACGGTGTTCGTGTTCATTGGCATCGAGGGCGCCAGCGTCTACTCGGCCCGGGCGCAGAAGCGCGCGGATGTCGGGCGGGCCACGGTGATCGGCTTTCTCGGGGTGCTGGCGTTGCTGGTGCTGGTGAACGTGCTGTCCCTGGGGATCATGAGCCAGCCGGAATTGGCCAAGCTGCAGAACCCTTCCCTGGCGGCGGTGCTGGAACATATCGTTGGCCCCTGGGGCGCCTTGCTGATCAGCATCGGTCTGGCGGTTTCCCTATTGGGCGCCTTGCTGTCCTGGGCCTTGCTGTGCGCGGAAATCCTCTACGCCACTGCCCGGGACCGGACCATGCCGGCCTTCCTGAAGAAGGAAAACGTCAACCACGTGCCGGTCAATGCCTTGTGGCTGACCAACGTGATGATCCAGATATTCCTGCTGATCACCCTGTTCTCCGCCGGCACCTACACCAGCCTGATCTACCTGGCATCGTCGATGATCCTGGTGCCTTACCTGTGGTCGGCGGCCTATGCGGTGCTGCTCAGCGGCCGCGGGGAAACCTACGAGCAGGCGTCCCGGGAGCGGTTCAAGGACCTCTTGATTGCCGTCGTGGCCCTGAGCTACGCGATCTGGCTGCTGTACGCCGGCGGCTTGAAGTACTTGCTGTTGTCGGCCCTGCTCTACGCCCCCGGCGTGGTGCTGTTCGCCAAGGCCAAGCGTGAGCAGGGCGAACCGCTGTTCACCACGCTGGAGAAGTTGATCTTCACGGCGGTGATCATTGGCGCGTCGTTGGCGGCCTATGGCCTGTACAGCGGCTTGCTGGCGCTGTGAGTGACATGGCAAGCCAGCCCCTGCGGGTGTAGGAGCCGGCTTGCCGGAGAAAGCCGCCCCAGTGCACCCTCAGCACGAGCCTTACACCCGGAACTGGTCCATCAGTTTCATCTGCTGGGTGGCCAGGGCATTGAGCTGGCTGCTGACCTGAGCCGATTCGCTGGCTTGCTCGGTCAAGGTTTCGGTCACGCTGCGGATCGCCGAGACGTTGCGGTTGACCTCTTCGGCCACGGCGCTTTGTTGCTCCGCAGCGCTGGCGATCTGCAGGTTCATGTCGCTGATTACGGTGACCGCATCGCTGATCTTGCCTAGGGCCTGGACCGCTTGCTGGATCTGTCCGGCATTGTTTTGCGCCTGGCTCTGGCTGGCGTGCATGGTGGTCACCACATCGCGGGTGCCGGTCTGGATGCGTTCGATCACCACGCGGATCTCTTCCACCGAGTCCTGGGTACGCTTGGCCAGGTTGCGGACTTCATCGGCTACCACGGCGAAGCCGCGACCGCTTTCGCCGGCACGGGCCGCTTCGATGGCGGCGTTGAGGGCCAGCAGGTTGGTCTGTTCGGCAATGCTGCGGATCACTTCCAGCACCGAACCGATTTGCTCGCTGCTGACGGCCAGGGCCTCGACTTCGCCTACGGCCTTGCTGACTTCGTCGGCCAGCAGGCTGATGTCTTGGGTGCTGCGCTCGATGATGGTCATGCCCTCCTTGGCTGACTGGTCGGCGCCACGGGCCGCCTGGGCGGCGTTGGAGGCGCTGTTGGCAACGTCGTGGGCGGTGGCACTCATTTCGTTGGAGGCGGTGGCGACCTGGTCGATCTCGCGGAACTGCACCTGCATGCCTTCGCTGGTCTGACGGGCGATTTCCGAAGACTTGTCTGCGGTGCCGCGGGCCTCGATGATGCTCTGCTTGATTTGCGTGATGGTCGGTTGCAGCTTGTCGAGGAAGCGGTTGAACCAGCTGACCAGCTCGCCGAGTTCGTCTTTCTTGCTGTAGTTCAGGCGTTGGGTCAGGTCGCCGTCGCCGCTGGCGATGGCCTTGAGCATCTGTGCCACGCTGTTGATCGGCCGGGTCACGCCCGAGGCACTGAGCCAGATCAGCAGCAGGCCCAGCAGGCCGGCGCCGATGGCCACCAGCACGGTTTTCACGGTGCCACTGGTCTGGGCTTCATCCAGCAGGTTCTGCAGCTTTACCGAGTCTGCCAGCAGTACCTGTTGCGGCAGGTCGATGGTCACGCCCCAGGGCTTGGCATCGGCAATCGGACTGAACGGGTAGACCGCACGGATCAAGTCGCCTTGTTGGAGGATTTTCGACTGGCTGCCAGCGAGCACTGCAAGGATGTCCTTGCCCTGGGTACCGAGGGTTTCATTGATGTTCTTGCCGACCTGGCCGGCGTCAGCGCCGACGGCTGCCAGCAGGCCGCTGCCGGCGACGATCATCATGTGCCCGGCACCGCCGAACAGGTAGCGCTGGGATTCGCCAGCGGCGGCTTGCAGGGAGTCCAGGGCAATGTCGACGCCAATCACTCCGATCACTTTGCCGTCCACCAGCAATGGCAGGGAGATACTGGTCATCAGCACCTGTTTCTTGTCCTCGCCGATGGTGTCGGCATAGGGGTCGAGCAGGCAGATCCGGCGTGTGTCTCGGGGGCAGGTGTACCAGATGTTGTACGGAGTGCCGCTGAGGTTGAGGGTGGTCTTGGTCAGGTCCTCCTCGACCATCACGGTGTTCAGTTGCTGGCCACCGGAGCGGCTCCAGTAGGTGGCGAAGCGTCCGCGCTCATTGGAGACGCGGGCAGCGTCATTGGCGAACTCGCTGTCCTTGCCATCCAGGGCATTGGGTTCGTAGGCAAGCCAGATGCCGAGCACCTTGGGGTTGCGTTCGAAGGCGGTTTTCAGGCTGTGGTTGAGCTCTTCGCGCAGGGCCGAGGCGTCCAGCCCGCGCTTGTTCGCCAGCTCCCGCAGATCGCGCACCTGGTCCGCCAGGGCGGTGATCACCAACTGGCTCTCGCCGAAGGTCTTCTGGATGCGCACGGCCTGGTCGGCAGCCTTGGCCTGCAGCAACTCCTCGACCCCGGCAGTCAGCATTCGCGTGCTGGAGGTGTTGACCAGCTGGTTGTTCTGCTGGCTCTGGTAGAGGTTCATGCCGACGATCAGTGCCACCACGCCCAACAGGCACAGTCCAGACAACAGTACGATTTTCAGGCGAATGGAGAGAGAGTCGAACATGGGGCGATCTCGCGAAAGGACGGATGGAAAGCGCGGAATCGGATGACTCCGCTCGCCAAGTCCATTCAGCGCTATGCCCGGAACATCGGCTTGGCCGGTCTTTGCGTGAGGTGTTGCCGACGAACGGTAGGTGTCGCTGGAAAAGACCCGCCTACGCCAGCCTGCCGGCTCCTACAGGGGTGGAGGGCAAGAGGCTTGTGGTAGAGCCTCGGGACGTGACCAGATCCACAGGTTGCCCAGGGTCATGCCGGCGATTGCGGCGTACATCGTCCAGTGGTGGTTGAGCAGGGTCAGCATCAAGCCGGCGCACAGCAGCATGCTCACGGTGGCGCTGATCTTGGCCTTGCGGTTGATGATCCTGCCGTTGCGCCAGTTGCTCAGGATCGGGCCGAACAGGCGGTGGTTCTCCATCCAGGCACTGAGCCGAGGTGAGCTCTTGGTGGCGGCCCAGGCGGCCAGCAGGATGAATTCGGTGGTTGGCAGGCCGGGCACGACAATGGCGATCAGGCCTATGGCCAGGCTGACATAGGCCAGTACGCCGAACAGCAAGCGGGAAATTCTTGACGAGGAGGGAGGAGTGCGGGTCATGGCTTCGATGATGAGGTAACGCGCCTTATGGCTCAATCCGGAGTGCGGGCCGGCCGACAAAATACCGCTGCAGGCAGGGCGGCACTATACAGTGGCCAACCTGCCCGCAACTACGCCGGTCAGGCCGGTTGTGCTGCGCTGGAGTAAGCCTGTTCCAGCAGCACGGTGAAGCGGTTGAAGGCATCCAGGGCGCCTTTTTCTGCTGCGGCTTCTTCTTCGGCAGTGAACTCCAGACCGTCGAGGATGCGGGTGAAGGTTTTCCAGCCTTCGGCACGGCCACCGGCCGGCTCGCCCAGGTGACGGGCACCGAAGGTTTCGCTCATGCCCAGGTTCACGGCGCGCTTGATCAGGAACGCGGCACCGAGCTTGGAACCCTCGGAGACGAAGATCCAGCCCAGGGCTTGGGCCTTGCTCGGATTGCTGACTGCGCCCGTTACCGGTGCCGGGATTTCGGTTTCCAGATCGGCAAGGTCAGCCTTGGCCGCTTCGGCGCGGCAACGCTCGGCCAGGTCCGGGACGATCTTGATCAGTTCGGCATCGTTGTACAGGTCCACCAGTTCCGATTGGAACAGGTACTGGGCTACCACGAAGCGGGCGAAAGCACCTTGGGTTTCAAAAGGCGCGTGGGCCTTGACCAGAGCATCGAGCTTGGCATGCGGCTCATGGGTGATCTGGTTCAGACGCTGGGAACGCAGGTGATGACGCTGGGAGGAATCCTGAGAGGTCATGCAGATGTCCTTGAGAATGAGAGGCACTTAGTGACTAGACGAACAAGAAGACGCGACACAGTAAAAAATCCTCACTGCCCCGGATGAAAAAGAGCAGCGAGGAGCGGATGCATCAGATATCCCAGATCAGGTTGACCGAGAAGTTGCGACCCGGCTGGGTCAGGCGGTCGAGGTTGGCGGGGTTGAGCATGCCGGCCTCTCCAACTCCGTCGTAGCCACGCACGTCATCCCAGTTCCAGTATTTCTTGTCGGTCAGGTTGTACACGCCAGCGTTCATCGTGAGGTCATCGGTGACCTTGTAGAAACCGCTCAGGTCGAGGATGCCGAAGCCCGGGGTCTTGAACTGGCTGCTGCTGGCCAGGCCGTCCGGGGCTTTGAACGCAGTGTCATCGACCCGATCCTTGCGCTTGACCAGGGTCCAGCTGAGCAAGGTGCCGTATTTGTCCTGGTCGTAGCCCAGGCCAAATACCGCCTTGAGCGGGTTCACGCTGTTGAGCGGTTCACCGTTATCGGCATTGCGACCGTAGGCATATGCCACCGAACCCAGTGTGTAGAGGCCTTGCGGGGCACCCACGGCATCCAGGTTCAGGCGGCCTTTGACTTCCGCGCCCTTGATGGTGGCGTGCTTGATGTTGGCGGTCTGGAACTTGATTTGGTTGTAGCCGGGAGCGATGGCGTCTTCGTTAATGAAGTCGCTGTACTTGTTATAGAACACCGACACATCGAAGTTGCCGTGCTCGAAGTTGCCACGCAGGCCGGTTTCCCAGCTTTTGCTCTTTTCCGGTTTCAGGTCCGGGTTGGGGGCGACCGAGTAGCCGGCACCCGGGTTCTCGAAGCGGCCGAACAGAGCCTTGGCGGTCGGCGTACGGAAGCCTTCGGCGTACTGGCCATACCAGGTGTATTGCTCGGTCAGGGCGTAGGTCAGGCCGAACTTGGGCGACACACGATGCCAGGTCTTTTCGCTGGCATTGATTTCCGAGGCCTTGCCACCGGCGGCGACGATGGTGTTGGTGAACTCATCGGTCACGTGGGGTTTGAGCTGGGTGTAGTCGTAACGCAGGCTGGGCAGGAAGGTCCAGTCGTTCCAGTGGATCTGGTCCTGGACGAACAGGCCGTAGGTATTGATGGTCGGGTCCGGGAAGTCGCTGGATTTGGCAATACTGTCCCCTCGCGATGCGCTGGGGGCGCCAATGGCCGAACAATTGGTGGCCACGTTCAGGCAGGTTGCGGTGCCATAACGGTAGCCGGTCACCTTCTGTTGCTTGATGTTGGTGCCGTAGGTCAGCAGGTGGTCGGTATCGGCGAGGGTAAACGCCTTGTCCAGTTGCGCATCGAAGACCCACTGCTTTTCCTGGTAGAGGGTATCTCGGGTGCGCGCCACACGGCGTCCGGACTGATAGATCTCATCGGCATGCTGGTCGGTCTTGGCAATCTGGTAGTTCAGGCTCCACTTGACCTTGTCTGCCAGGAGGCTGTCGAGGGCAAAGCTGTGCTCCAGGCCGAAACGCTCGCGGGTGATGGTGTCGTTGGCGGTACGGGCGCGATACAGATTGCTGCCTGTGCCGTTGAAGAACAGGCCGCCGACCACACTGCGCTGGTTGCTGTCGCGGTCGTCCTTGTACTTCTCGTAGGTGAGGCCCAGGCGCGAATCGTCGCTGTAGTCCCAGCCCAGCTTGGCCAGCACGTTGGTGGTGCGTACGGTCTCGGGGTTGGCTTCGGTACGCTTCAGGCCCGTGCCGCCGGTGTTGCCGTAGGATTCGGTTTCGCGACCGTTGCGTTGGCTCAGGTGCAGCAAACCGTCGAATTCACCGCTGCGCCCAGCGAAGGTGCCGGAGGTCAGCCAGCTGTTGTCGGAGGAGCTGTAACCGCTTTTCAGGCGGGCGCCAACATCCTGTCCGGGTTTGATGATGTCATCCGGGTCCAGGGTGAAATAGCTTACTGCGCCGCCGATGGCATTGCTGCCGTACAGCGCGGACGCGGGGCCGCGGAGGATTTCCACGCGCTTGATGATTTCCGGGTCGACGTAGTTACGCTGGGTTTCAGCGTAGGGGCCGTTGAAGAAGCTGCTGGGTACTTCTACACCATCGACCTGGGTCAGGATCCGGTCACCGTCGATGCCACGAATGTTGTAGCCACTGATACCACCGCCACGAAGGCCCGCACCACCGACCGAGACACCCGGTTCATAGCGGGTCAGTTCGCGGATGTTGTTGACGTTCTGCCGGTCGAGCTCTTCTCGGGTCTGCACGCTCACGGTGCTGGGCACCGAGTTGATGTCCTGCTCCTGGCGAGTGGCGCTGATGGTTACCTGCTGCAGGTTCACCACATTGGCGCCGCTGCGTTTCTCCAGGACGATGTTGTTGTTGCTCAGCTTGCGGTAGCTCAGGTTGGTGCCGTTCAGCAGCCGATCCAGGGCCTTTTCCGGGCTCAGCGAGCCGTGTACGCCGGGGGAGGCGACGCCTGCACCCAGTTCGGCGGGCAGGCCGACTTGCCAGCCGGTGACCGCGGTGAAGGCATTGAGCGCCGAGACCAGCGGTTGCTGGGCAATGGCGAAGCTGTAGTTGCCCATGCGCTGGCTGGACGCTGCCGGGGCGTCGGCGGCCATGACGGGCGCGGCTTGAGTGCCGGCCAGCAGGATGGCTGCGGTGAGCAGCGACAAGGTGCATTGCTGCAGGCGGGCAGCGGGAACAGGGGATCGGCTGTTGAGGCGAGGGGACATCGAAAACGCTCCGGGTCGCACGAATCTTTTATAGGTGCAGATACGCATTCAAAATGCGAATCACTTGCATTGGCTATAACGAGACGTACGACCCATTGCGATCGCGTAAAAATAATTATTCTCAGTTGAGAATCACCAGCGCTGGGAACTCCGACAACCGCGCCGAGGTGATATGGGCCAGCGAGCGCAGCACGTCCAGAGGCTGGTCCAGGCGGTAGTTGCCGGTCACTGCGACGTTCGCCAGTTGTTGGTTGCTGTTGATGATCCAGCCTGGGTAATAGCGCCGCAGCTCCGCCAGGACCTGGCTGAGAGGGCAGTTCTCGAATACCAGGCGGCCCTCGACCCAGGCCAGGTCCTTGCCGGCATCGAGCTTGGCTCGCTGGTCGAAGCCTTTGGGGCCAACGCGAATGCTCTCTCCGGCGCTCAGGCGAATGCGCTGGTCGGCATGGGTTGCCCGCAGGTCGATGTCACCGCGCTGTACCTGGATCTGAGCAATGCCATCCAGATATCGCACGGCAAATACCGTATCGCGCACGCTGGCCCGCACCGGACCGGCGTCCAGCTCCAGGGGCAGCCCGCGGCTGGCCGGGATCTCGAAGAAGGCTTCGCCCTGGTACAGCCGGGCCACGCGCTGGTGATCGTCGATATCGCTGGAAAATGCCGAATTGGTGTTGAGCAGTACTTTCGAGCCGTCTTCCAGCTGCAGGCGCTGGCGTTCGCCCACCAGGGTCAGGTGATCGGCCTGCAGGCGCAGAGGCAGGTTGCTGAAGCTGAACAGCCCGAGCACCAGTACTGCAGCGGTCGCCAGGGGTTTCCAATGGGGCCGCAAGCGGGCCAGGCGCGAGACTTTCGCTGGGGCGGCCAGAGCCTGGGCGCATTGCGCCACTTGCGGGCCGTTCCAGAGGGCCTGGGCCTTTTCGAAGGCCTGGGCGTTGAGCGGTGAGGCGGCCAGCCACTGATGGAATTGGCGCACTTGCTCTTGGGTCGGATGTTCCAGCTCGATCAGCCAATCCAGCGCCTGATCCATGGCAAGGTTGCTTGAGTGCGGGCCGGCAGGGGTAGGCGGCTCGGCGCTGTGAAAATCCGTCACGGGTGTTCCTCGGCTGCGTCTGTGCGCAACTGTTTTTTCAAGAGAGAGCGAAAGCCGGCCAAGGTTAACAAAGGCCCGGGGCTGACGCAGTCATTCTGCTCGGCAGTTGAGACTCACTGATCGTC
This sequence comes from Pseudomonas sp. Fl4BN1, assembly GCF_009908285.1. GTDB lineage: Bacteria > Pseudomonadota > Gammaproteobacteria > Pseudomonadales > Pseudomonadaceae > Aquipseudomonas. The sequence goes on along the minus strand of NZ_JAAARM010000005.1, from coordinate 279,966 downwards.
CAGGCGTTCGGCGACGCCGATGCAGATGGCCATGATCAGTTTCAATTCCTTTTGCACCGTGCTCAGGGATACGCCCAATTCTTCGGCGATTTCCTGGTAGCTGTGGCCGTGCAGGCGGCTGAGGATGAAGATCTGCTGCTGACGTGCACTGAGCTGGCCAAGGCTGACGTTCAAGCGTTCGAGCAATTGTTCGGCATGTGCGGCGTCTTCGGCGCTGCTGACGGGCGCGGCGACGTTCTCCACCACCTCTGCGGGCACATCTTCGAGCAGGGTCCGGCCCTGGATGCGCCGGGCACGCAGATGGTCCAGCGCGAGGTTGCGAGCGGTCTGGAAGACAAAGGGTTCAAGATGAGTGATCGGGCGCTCACCGAGGGCGCGGGTCACGCGCAGGTAGGTTTCCTGCAACAGGTCTTCGGCGGTGCTGTGGTTATTGACCATCCGCTCCAGCGTTCGCAGCAGAGAAATACGTTGGGTGAGGAAGACGTGATTGAAGTGCGATTGACTCACAGCAAGGCCTGATCCAATTTTGTGCAGTAGATGATAATGATTGTCATCTACGTCTTTGGTCAAGCCTTGCGTGAATTATCCTCTGCCAGCCAGGTATGCCTGGTAGTCAGGAATCCGGTGTTCGTGGGCTTGATTCATCAGCGGGCTGCTGAGCAGGTAGTCGGCACTGCACTCGTTGCAGGCCACCGGAATATTCCACACCGCTGCTACGCGCAGCAGCGCCTTGATATCCGGATCGTGGGGTTGGGGTTCGAAGGGGTCCCAGAAGAACACCAGCAAATCGACCTTTTGCTCGGCAATCTGTGCGCCCAACTGTTGATCGCCCCCCAGCGGGCCGCTGATCATGCTTTCCACCGGCAGCCCGAGGCGTTTGTTCAGCAGCAATCCGGTGGTGCCGGTGGCTACCAGCTGATGTTCGGCCAGGCGGGCTTTTTGGCGTTCGGCCCATTCCAGGAGAAAGGCCTTGCAGTGATCGTGAGCGACCAGGGCGATGCGCTTGCGCGCCGCCATGGTCTTTTGCGTGAAGCTGATACCGATCATCGACGAGTACCCGCTTATTCCGCGTTGCACAGGGCCAGGCAGTTATCCAGCATGCGGTTGGAGAAACCCCACTCGTTGTCGTACCAGGCCAGGACCTTGAGCAGGCGGCCGCCGCTGACCTTGGTGTGGTTGGCGTCGAAGATCGACGACAGCGGGTTGTGGTTGAAGTCGCTGGAGACCAGCGGCAGGGTGTTGCAACCGAGGACCTTGGAGTGCTGGCTGGCGCTCTTGAACAGGGCATTGACCTCTTCGGCGGTGGTGTCGCGCTTGAGGGTCACGGTCAGGTCCACCAGGGAGACGTTGATCACCGGCACCCGTACCGCCATGCCCGTCAACTTGCCTGCCAGTTCCGGCAGCACCAGGCCCACGGCTTCCGCGGCGCCGGTCTTGCTCGGGATCATGTTCTGGGTGCCCGAGCGGGCGCGGTAGGGGTCGGTGTGATAGACGTCGGTGAGGTTCTGGTCGTTGGTGTAGGCGTGGATAGTGGTCATCAGGCCGTTGTCGATGCCCAGTTCACGGTGCAGCACCTGGGCCACCGGGGCCAGGCAGTTGGTGGTGCAAGAGGCGCTGGAGATGATCTGGTGCGACTGGCGCAGAATATCGTGGTTGACCCCATAGACCACTGTGGCGTCGGCGCCTTTGGCCGGGGCCGAGATGATCACTTTGCGGGCGCCGGCAGTAAGATGGGCGGCAGCCTTGGTGCGGTCGGTGAACAGGCCGGTGCATTCGAAGACCACGTCGATCTTTTCCGCAGCCCAGGGCAGTTCGGCCGGGTTGCGGATGGCGCTGACGGCGATGCGGTCGCCATTCACGGTCAGGCTTTCCTGATCGTGCTCGATGTGTGCATCGAAGGTGCCGTGGACGGTGTCGTACTTCAGCAGGTGGGCATTGATCGCGCTGTCTCCCAGATCGTTGATGGCGACGATCTGCAAATCTTGACGATAGCCTTGGGTATAAAGTGCGCGCAGGACGTTACGGCCAATACGGCCAAAACCATTGATTGCGATTCGAAGAGTCATGTGCAAACGCCTGTCGTTGAATTTGTTGTTGGAATTACAAGATTATTCGCATAGAAATAGAAAACAAGCCTTTTTAGTGGCAATATTTTGTTTTATCTACAACGAGTGACCTGAATCAACTGGTCCAAATGGTCAGAAATTTCCTCCATTCTCCCTGAGCGGCGGTGCTTCTGATCAGCATAGACAAACAGGTCGCCACATCCGTTAGCCTGGAGTTCTACACATGCATCCCCGCGTTCTTGAGGTCACCGAACGGCTTATCGCCCGCAGTCGCGCCACCCGCCAGGCCTATCTCGCTTTGATCCGGGGTGCCGCCAGCGACGGCCCGCAGCGGGGCAAGCTGCAGTGTGCAAACTTCGCCCACGGCGTGGCCGGTTGCGGGGCCGACGATAAGCACAACCTGCGGATGATGAATGCGGCCAACGTGGCAATTGTTTCGTCATATAACGACATGTTGTCCGCCCACCAGCCGTACGAGCACTTTCCAGAACAGATCAAGAAGGCCCTGCGCGAGATCGGTTCGGTGGGCCAGTTCGCTGGCGGCACCCCGGCCATGTGCGACGGCGTGACCCAGGGCGAGGCCGGCATGGAGCTGAGCCTGCCGAGCCGCGAGGTGATCGCACTGTCCACCGCTGTGGCGCTGTCGCACAACATGTTCGATGCCGCGCTGATGCTGGGAATCTGCGACAAGATCGTTCCGGGCCTGATGATGGGCGCCTTGCGCTTCGGTCATCTGCCGACCATTTTCGTCCCGGGCGGGCCGATGGTCTCGGGGATTTCCAACAAGCAGAAAGCCGATGTGCGCCAGCGCTATGCCGAAGGCAAGGCCAGCCGCGAGGAGTTGCTGGAGTCGGAAATGAACTCCTACCACAGCCCGGGCACCTGCACCTTCTACGGCACCGCCAACACTAACCAGCTGCTGATGGAAGTCATGGGCCTGCACCTGCCGGGGGCTTCTTTCGTCAACCCGAACACGCCGTTGCGTGACGCCCTGACCCATGAAGCGGCGCAGCAGGTCACCCGCCTGACCAAGCAGAGCGGCAATTTCATGCCGCTTGGTGAAATCGTCGACGAACGCGTCCTGGTCAACTCCATCGTTGCCTTGCACGCCACCGGCGGTTCCACCAATCACACCCTGCATATGCCGGCCATTGCCCAGGCCGCGGGCATCCAGTTGACCTGGCAGGACATGGCCGACCTTTCCGAAGTGGTGCCGACCCTGTCCCACGTCTATCCCAACGGCAAGGCCGACATCAACCACTTCCAGGCAGCAGGGGGCATGTCGTTCCTGATCCGCGAACTGCTGGAAGCCGGCCTGCTGCATGAAGACGTCAACACTGTGGCCGGTCGCGGCTTGAGCCGCTACACCCAGGAACCGTTCCTCGACAACGGCAAGCTGGTGTGGCGCGACGGCCCGATCGAAAGCCTCGACGAAAACATCCTGCGGCCAGTGGCCCGGGCCTTCTCGCCGGAAGGCGGGCTGCGGGTCATGGAGGGCAACCTGGGGCGCGGCGTGATGAAGGTTTCCGCCGTGGCCCCGGAGCACCAGATTGTCGAAGCCCCAGCTGTGGTGTTCCAGGACCAGCAGGACCTGGCCGACGCGTTCAAGGCCGGCCTGTTGGAGAAGGACTTCGTCGCGGTGATGCGCTTCCAGGGCCCGCGTTCCAACGGCATGCCCGAACTGCACAAGATGACCCCGTTCCTCGGCGTGTTGCAGGACCGTGGCTTCAAGGTGGCGCTGGTCACCGACGGGCGCATGTCCGGCGCTTCGGGCAAGATCCCGGCGGCCATCCATGTCAGCCCCGAGGCCCAGGTGGGAGGCGCCCTGGCCCGGGTGCTGGACGGCGACATCATTCGCGTGGATGGCGTCAAGGGCACCCTTGAGCTTAAGGTGGACGCCGCAGAATTCGCGGCCCGCGAGCCGGCCAAGGGCCTGTTGGGCAACAACGTCGGCACCGGCCGCGAACTCTTCGCTTTCATGCGCATGGCCTTCAGCTCGGCAGAGCAGGGCGCCAGCGCCTTTACCTCTGCTCTGGAGACGCTTAATTGAAACTGGCCCTGGTCGGTGACATCGGTGGTACCAACGCGCGGTTCGCGTTGTGGAAGGACCAACAACTGGACGCGGTCCAGGTCCACGCCACGGCGGACTATCGCTGCCCGGAAGACGCCATCAAGGCGTACCTGCAGGAGCAGGGCCTGGCCCTGGGTGACATCGGCTCGGTGTGCCTGTCGGTGGCCGGTCCGGTCAGCGGCGACGAGTTTCGTTTCACCAACAACCACTGGCGCCTGAGCCGCCAGGCCTTCTGCCAGGCCTTGCAGGTGGACCGCCTTCTGCTGGTCAACGACTTCTCGGCCATGGCCCTGGGCATGACCCGCCTGCAACCCGACGAGTACCGCGTGGTCTGTGAGGGCGTTGCCGAGCCCTTGCGCCCGGCGGTGGTGATCGGCCCGGGTACCGGCCTGGGAGTGGGCACCTTGCTGAATTTCGGTGATGGCCGCTACATGGCCTTGCCGGGGGAGGGAGGCCATGTCGACCTGCCCTTGAGCAGCCCGCGGGAAACCCAGCTGTGGCAGCACATCCACGACGAGATCGGCCATGTCAGCGCCGAGACCGCTCTGAGCGGCAGCGGATTGCCTCGGGTGTACCGGGCGATTTGCGCGCTGGACGGCCATGAACCACGCCTCGATACCCCGGAAGCCATCACCGCGGCCGGCCTGGCCGGCGACCCGATTGCCCGGGAAGTGCTGGAGCAGTTCAGCTGCTGGCTGGGTCGGGTGGCGGGCAATAACGTACTGACCACTGGTGGGCGTGGTGGCGTGTACATCGTCGGCGGGGTGATTCCGCGTTTTGCCGATTTCTTCATCCACAGCGGCTTTGCCAAGAGCTTTGCCGACAAGGGTTGCATGAGCGATTACTTCAAGGGCATCCCGGTGTGGCTGGTGACCGCGCCCTATTCCGGGCTGACCGGTGCCGGCGTGGCCCTGGAACAGGCCCAGGGTTGACGCCTGGCAGCTTGGTGTAGGAGCCGGCTTGCCGGCGAAGAGGCCGTAACAGGCCACCCACCATCAGGCATAATCGCGCTCCCTCCCTAACAATAAGGACGGCCCCGGTGAGTTCAGTCAGTAAGTCGATTTTGTTGGTTGACGACGATCAGGAAATTCGCGAGCTGCTGGAAACCTACCTCAGCCGCTGCGGTTTCCAGGTGCGCACTACGGCTGACGGCGCCGGCTTTCGCCAGGCCTTGAATGACGCGCCCAGCGACCTGGTGATCCTCGACGTGATGCTGCCTGACGAAGACGGCTTCAGCCTGTGCCGCTGGATCCGCCAGCACGCCAAGCGCAGCCAGGTGCCGATCATCATGCTCACCGCCAGCTCCGACGAAGCCGACCGGGTCATCGGTCTGGAGCTGGGCGCCGACGACTACCTGGGCAAGCCCTTCAGCCCCCGTGAACTGCAGGCGCGGATCAAGGCCCTGCTGCGCCGCGCCCAGTTCGCTCAAGAGCGGATTGCCGGTGAAGTGCTGTGCTTCGACGAATGGCGCCTGGATGTGATCAGTCACCGACTGTTCCACAACGACGGCGAGGAAGTGATTCTCTCCGGCGCCGATTTCGCCCTGCTCAAGCTGTTTCTCGATCACCCCCAGGAAATCCTCGATCGCGACACCATCGGCAATGCCACCCGCGGCCGCGACTTGATGCCCCTGGACCGCATCGTCGACATGGCGGTGAGCCGCCTGCGTCAGCGCCTGCGAGACACGGAAAAACCGCCGCGGCTGATCCGTACCGTGCGCGGCAGCGGTTATCAATTGGCAGCCAATGTGGTTGCCGGCAATGGCCACTGAGGCCTTGCGCAGAGTGCTTCGGCGCCTGCCGGTGCCTCGCTCGCTGCTGGGGCGGATGCTGCTCCTGACTCTGCTGGCGGTGCTGTTCGCCCAGGCCCTGTCCAGCGTGATCTGGGTTTCGCAGTTGCGTGCCACCCAGCTCGAAGGGCTGGTGACCAGTGCCCGCAGCCTGGCCCATTCGATGACTGCCAGCGTCAGTTACCTGCGTTCGTTGCCGGTGGCCTATCGGCCTCTGGTGCTGGACCAGTTGCGCAGCATGGGCGGTACCCGGTTTGTCGTGACCCTCAATGACAAGCCCCTGGGCATGCAGGTGCTGCCGGCCACCCCGCGCAAAGAGGCGGTGCTGCAAGCGGTGGAGCAGGTGCTGCGCCAATCCTTGGGCAACGACGCGGATATTTCCGTGACCTTTGTCAGCCCCGACGACCTGCGGATCTTCAATGGCGGCCTCAAGCTCGACGAGTTGCCGCGTTCCTGGGCCCATTACGCCCTGACCCTGGAACCGGTGAACCCACCGGTGCTGGTGACCCAGATCCAGATGGCCCCGGGGGAATGGCTGTACATCGCCTCGCTGCTGCCCGAGCCCTACACCAGCCTCGAAGAACAGGGCCTGCCGGCTCAGCAGGTGTGGTTCATCTTGCTCACCAGCGGCTTCCTGCTGCTGTTCATTGGCCTGCTGGTGCACTGGCAGAGCCGGCCCCTCAAGCGCCTGGCCCGGGCCGCGCGGGACATGTCCCTGGGCGCCGATGTCGAGCCGGTGGCGGAGGGCGGTGGCAGTGAAGTGGTGGAAGTCGGCCGGGCCTTCAACAGCATGCGTGAGCGCATCAGCCGCTACCTGACCGAACGCAGCCAACTGTTCAGCGCCATCTCCCATGACCTGCGCACCCCCATCACCCGTCTGCGCCTGCGGGTCGAATTACTGGAGGACGAGCAACTGCAAGCCAAGTTCGGCCGCGACCTGGATGAACTGGAACTGCTGGTCAAAGGCGCACTGCAATGCGTCAAGGACACCGATATCCACGAGAACATCGAACCGGTGGACCTCAATCAGGTACTCGACTGCCTGGTGGAGCCTTACCTGGCGCCCCAGGGTAATGGCCGGGTGACCCAGCAGGGCCGGGCGCTGGCCAGCTACCCGGGCAAGCCCCTGGCGCTCAAGCGCTGCATGGGTAACCTGATCGACAACGCCCTGAAGTACGGGCAGAACGCCCATCTGCACATCGAAGACGACGATAGCGGCTTTGTCCTGCACGTGGATGACGAAGGCCCGGGTGTACCGGAGCAGCGCCTGGAACAGGTGTTCGAGCCGCACTTCCGCCTGGCTGGGCAGCAGCAGGGTTATGGCTTGGGCCTGGGCATCGCGCGCAACATCGCCCATAGCCATGGCGGCGAAGTCAGCCTACAGAACCTGCGCGAAGGCGGCTTGCGGGTGACCCTGTACCTGCCTCGGACCTTCGACTGAACGGTCGTCCGTGTCGGCGCTGACTTGCGTAGGAGCTGGCTTGCCAGCGAAGGCGTCCTCAAAGGCACTACAAGGCTCAAGGGCCTCTTCGCCGGTAAGCCGGCTCCTACGGGGTGGTGGAATGTCACCGGTCAGTGACATTGTGCTGGTCCTTCGTTACCTGCGGTTGCGCATGGCTTGATTAGACTCAAGCCTTCGATAAAAACAACAACAGGTCACCCATGGACGCTCTTTCCCTGCCATTCAGTAGCTGGCTGAATGCACCTGCACATCAGGCCTGGCTTGCCGCCGAAGGCCTGCGCCTGCTGGATTTTGCCAAGGCCTCACGGCTCGCCGAAGGCTTCGGTAACCTCGATGCCCAGGGTCGCCTGTCCGCTGGCGCCCAGGCCGAAAGCATGAACACCGCGCGCCTGACCCACAGCTTTGCCATGGCTCACATCCAGGGCCTGCCGGGTTATGCCGGGCTGGTGGACCACGGTATCGCCGCGCTCATGGGCCCGTTGCGCGATGCCGAGCACGGCGGCTGGTTTGCCGTGGCAGGGCAGGCGGATGGCAACAGCATCAAGGCTGCCTATCTGCATGCCTTTGTCGCCCTGGCCGCCAGCTCCGCGGTGGTGGCGCGGCGGCCCGGGGCCGAGACCTTGCTCGCGGAAGCGATCCGGGTCATTGACGGGCATTTCTGGAGCGAAGAGGAGGGCGCCATGGGCGAGTCCTTCAACCGCGACTGGAGCGAACAGGAAGCCTATCGCGGCGCCAACAGCAACATGCACGCCACCGAGGCCTTTCTCGCCCTGGCCGATGTCACCCAGGACCCGCGCTGGCTCAATCGGGCGCTGCGCATCGTCGAGCGGGTGATCCATCAGCATGCCGCTGCCAATGACTTCATGGTGATCGAGCATTTCGATCCGTTCTGGCAGCCTTTGCCGGACTACAACCAGGCCTTTCCCGCCGACGGTTTCCGGCCCTTCGGCACTACGCCGGGCCACGGTTTTGAATGGGCGCGCTTGCTGCTGCACTTGGAAGCGTCGCGGGTTCAGGCCGGCATGCTGACTCCGGGGTGGCTGGTGCTGGATGCGCAACGGTTGTTCGAGAACAACTGTCGCAACGGCTGGGACGTGGACGGCGCCCCGGGCATTGTCTACACCCTGGACTGGGACAACCGGCCGGTGGTTCGCCAGCGCCTGCACTGGACTCACGCCGAGGCCAGCGCTGCCGCCAGTGCCTTGCTCAGGCGCACCGGCCAGGAGCAGTACGAGACCTGGTACCGGCGTTTCTGGGAGTTCTGTGAAGCACATTTCATCGATCGCCAACAGGGCAGCTGGCATCACGAGCTGGGCAGTGACAACCGCCCGGCTGCCGAGATCTGGGGCGGCAAGCCGGACCTCTATCACACCTGGCAAGCCGTACTGATTCCCCGTCTGCCCCTGGCACCGAGCATCGCCTCGGCTTTGGCCCAAGCGTCTGTTCCGGGCCTTGTGTAACCATGTCGTGACATTTCACCGTCGCTTCGTTACCCGAACGTTCGACTAGGCTGTTTAGACTCGTGTGCAGCGCAAGCACCAGACTTGCATGCATAACAACAAGAAAGGTACTTCAAATGAATGCGATTTCTCGCCTCGCCACTGTCATTTCCCTTGCCTCTCTGTTTCCCCTGAGTGCCCTCGCCGCCGACTCCAAAGGTTCCGTGGAAGTTGTCCATTGGTGGACCTCGGGCGGTGAAAAAGCGGCCGTCGATGTGCTCAAGGCCCAAGTGGAAAAAGACGGCTTCACCTGGAAGGACGGTGCCGTGGCTGGTGGTGGTGGTTCCACCGCGATGACCGTGCTGAAAAGCCGCGCCGTGGCCGGCAACCCGCCGGGTGTGGCGCAGATCAAGGGCCCGGATATCCAGGAGTGGGGCAGCACTGGCCTGCTCAGCACCGACACCCTCAAGGATGTGGCCAAGGCGGAAAACTGGGACGGCCTGCTCTCGTCCAAGGTGGCCAACACCGTCAAGTACGAAGGTGACTACGTGGCCGTGCCGGTGAACATCCACCGGGTCAACTGGCTGTGGATCAATCCCGAAGTGTTCAAGAAAGCCGGGATCGACAAGGCACCGACCACCCTCGAAGAGTTCTATGCCGCCGGCGACAAACTCAAGGCTGCCGGCTTCATCGCCCTGGCCCATGGCGGCCAGCCGTGGCAGGACAGCACCGTGTTCGAAGACGTGGTGCTCTCGGTGATGGGCGCCGAGGGCTACAAGAAAGCCCTGGTGGACCTGGACCAGAAAACCCTCGCCGGCGCGGAAATGGTCAAGGCCTTCACCGAGCTGAAGAAGATCACCGGCTACATGGACCCCAACCGCGCCGGGCGTGACTGGAACATCGCCGCCGCCGACGTGATCGGTGGCAAGGCTGGCATGCAGATGATGGGCGACTGGGCCAAGAGCGAGTGGACTGCGGCGAAGAAAATCGCCGGCAAGGACTACCAGTGCGTGGCGTTCCCAGGCACTGACAAGGCCTTCACCTACAACATCGACTCCCTGGCGGTGTTCAAGCTCAAGGCCGATCGCAAGGGTGACATCGCTGCCCAGCAGGACCTGGCCAAGGTCGCCCTGGGCAAGGACTTCCAGAAAGTCTTCAGCATCAACAAGGGCTCGATTCCGGTGCGTACCGACATGCTCAATGACATGAGCGCCGAAGGCTTCGACTCCTGTGCCCAGGCGTCGGCCAAGGACTTCCTGGCGGACGAGAAGACCGGCGGCCTGCAGCCGAGCATGGCGCACAACATGGCCACTTCCCTGGCGGTGCAGGGCGCGATCTTCGACGTGGTGACCAACTTCATGAACGACAAGGATGCGGATCCGGCCAAGGCCAGTGCGCAACTTGCCTCGGCGGTCAAGGCCGCGCAGTAGAGTCCGGCGCCGCAGGCACGCCTGCGGCCCCTTGTTCACCTCTCCCCCTGTAGGAGCCGGCTTGCCGGCGAAGCGCTGTGCCCGGCACAGCGTGTCGTGTCGTTCGCCGGCAAGCCGGCTCCTACAGGCTGAGGTTCCATTTCTTCAACCGGGTTATTGCGATGAGCTCTGTGGCGGTTTTCAGCAAGGCCTCACCCCTGGACGCACTGCAGCGCTGGCTGCCCAAGCTGGTGCTGGCGCCGAGCATGGTCATCGTGCTCGTGGGTTTCTACGGCTACATCATCTGGACCTTCATTCTGTCCTTCACCAACTCCAGCTTCATGCCGAGCTACAAGTGGGTTGGCCTGCAGCAGTACGCCCGCCTGATGGACAACGACCGCTGGTGGGTGGCGAGCAAGAATCTTGCGGTCTTCGGTGGCATGTTCATTGGCATCAGCCTGGTGCTGGGGGTCTTCCTGGCGGTGCTGCTGGACCAGCGCATCCGCAAGGAAGGCTTTATTCGCACTGTGTACCTGTACCCCATGGCCCTTTCGATGATCGTCACCGGCACGGCCTGGAAGTGGCTGCTCAACCCCGGCCTGGGCCTGGACAAGATGCTGCGTGACTGGGGCTGGGAAGGCTTTCGCCTGGACTGGCTGGTGGATCAGGACCGGGTGGTCTATTGCCTGGTGATCGCTGCGGTATGGCAGGCCTCGGGGTTTGTCATGGCGATGTTCCTCGCTGGGCTGCGCGGTGTCGACCAGTCGATTATTCGCGCTGCCCAGGTGGATGGCGCGAGCTTGCCGACCATCTACCTGAGGATCGTCCTGCCGAGCTTGCGCCCGGTGTTCTTCAGCGCCTTCATGATCCTTGCGCATATCGCGATCAAGAGTTTCGACCTGGTGGCGGCAATGACCGCGGGCGGCCCGGGTTACTCCTCCGACCTGCCGGCGATGTTCATGTATTCCTTCACCTTCAGTCGCGGCCAGATGGGCATCGGTTCGGCCAGCGCCATGCTGATGCTCGGCGCAGTGCTGACCATCCTGGTGCCGTACCTGTACTCCGAGCTGCGAGGCAAGCGCCATGACTGATTCGTTGCTCAAGCCACGGCTGAACTTCAGCCGCATCGCCATCTACGCCACCCTGCTGCTGGCGGCGGCGGTGTACCTGATACCGCTGGTGGTGATGCTGCTCACCAGCTTCAAGACTCCGGAAGATATCCGTACCGGCAACCTGCTGAGCTGGCCCCAGGTGGTCGACGGCATCGGCTGGATCAAGGCCTGGGACACGGTGGGCGGCTACTTCTGGAACTCGGTGAAGATCACCGTGCCGGCGGTACTGATCTCCACTTTCATTGGCGCGATGAACGGTTACGTGTTGTCGATGTGGCGCTTTCGCGGTTCGCAGTTGTTCTTCGGCCTGCTGCTGTTCGGCTGCTTCCTGCCGTTCCAGACGGTGTTGCTGCCGGCCTCGTTCACCCTCGGCAAGTTCGGCCTGGCCAACACCACCACCGGCCTGGTGCTGGTGCACGTGGTCTACGGCCTGGCGTTCACCACCCTGTTCTTTCGCAACTACTACGTGAGTATTCCGGATGCGCTGGTCAAGGCCGCGCGCCTGGATGGCGCGGGTTTCTTCACCATCTTCGGCAAGATCCTGCTGCCGATGTCGGTGCCGATCATCATGGTCTGCCTGATCTGGCAGTTCACCCAGATCTGGAACGACTTCCTCTTCGGCGTGGTGTTCGCCAGTGGCGATGTGCAACCGATCACCGTGGCCCTGAACAACCTGGTGAACACCAGCACCGGGGTCAAGGAATACAACGTTGATATGGCGGCGGCGATGATCGCTGGGCTGCCGACACTGCTGGTCTACATCTTCGCCGGCAAGTATTTCCTGCGCGGGCTGACGTCCGGCGCGGTCAAGGGGTAAGGCATGGCAACTCTCGAATTACGCAACGTCAACAAGACCTACGGTGCCGGCCTGCCGGACACCTTGAAAAACATTGAACTGAAGATCGACGACGGCGAGTTCCTGATCCTCGTCGGCCCGTCCGGCTGCGGTAAATCCACCCTGATGAACTGCATCGCCGGGCTGGAGAACATCAGCGGCGGGGCGATCCTGGTGGACGATGCCGACATCAGTGGCATGAGCCCCAAGGACCGTGACATCGCCATGGTGTTCCAGTCCTACGCGCTGTACCCGACCATGAGCGTGCGCGACAACATCGCCTTCGGCCTGAAGATCCGCAAGATGCCCACCGCCGAGATCGACGCGGAAGTGGCGCGGGTAGCCAAGCTGCTGCAGATCGAGCACCTGCTGACCCGCAAGCCGGGCCAGCTTTCCGGTGGCCAGCAACAGCGGGTGGCCATGGGCCGGGCCCTGGCGCGGCGGCCGAAGATCTACCTGTTCGACGAACCGTTGTCCAACCTCGACGCCAAGCTGCGGGTCGAGATGCGCACGGAAATGAAGCTGATGCACCAGCGCCTGAAAACCACCACGGTCTACGTCACCCACGACCAGATCGAAGCCATGACCCTGGGGGACAAGGTGGCGGTGATGAAGGACGGGATCATCCAGCAGTTCGGCACGCCGAAGCAGATCTACAACGACCCGGCCAACCTGTTCGTGGCGAGCTTCATCGGTTCGCCGCCGATGAACTTCATCCCCCTGCGCCTGCAGCGCAAGGACGGCCGCCTGCTGGCCCTGCTGGACAGTGGCCAGGCCCGTTGCGAGTTGCCCCTGGGCATGCAGGACGCAGGCCTTGAGGATCGTGAAGTGATCCTCGGCATTCGTCCGGAACAGATCTCCCTGGCCCCGGCCGAAGCCAATGGTCTGCCGAGCATTCGCGCCGAGGTCCAGGTGATCGAGCCTACCGGTCCTGACACCCTGGTCTTTGTCACGCTCAATGGCACCAAGGTCTGCTGCCGCCTGGCTCCGGACCAGGCGCCCGAGGCGGGGGAAACCCTGACATTGCAGTTCGATCCGGCCCGGGTGCTGCTGTTCGATGCCCAGAGCGGTGAGCGCCTGGGGGCGGCCGGTGCGTCGGCTCCAGAGGCCCGTAGCGGCAACGTGGCGCAGTTCAAGGGGCGTTGAATCCGTGGCGGATGGCCTGTCATCTGTCGTAATTGCTGTAAACCACGTTGGATAAATCGTTAATAACAATAAAGACGAGGATGTAGGGATGAAGAAGCAACACAGCACTACCCGGCGGCTCTGTCAGTTGTCGGCAGTGGCGGCGCTGGTCCTGTCCGGCAATGCGATGGCCGATGAAGCATTCAGCGCCGATTCCAAGTGGATGACCGGCGACTGGGGCGGTGAGCGCACCAAGCTGATCGAGCAGGGTATCGACATCAAGGCCGACTACGTTGGTGAGATGGGTGCCAACCTGCGCGGCGGCTACAACGACGACAAGACCGGGCGCTACAGCGACCAGTTTGGCCTGGGTGTGGCGCTGGATCTGCAAAAGCTCTGGGGCTGGGATAACACCCAGGCCAAGATCCAGCTCACCAACCGCAATGGTCAGAACATTTCCAATGACCGTGTCGGCGACCCGCGTGCCGGCACCTTGAGCTCCTCCCAAGAGGTCTACGGCCGTGGCCACATGGTGCGCCTGACCCAACTGTGGATCCAGCATCAGTTCCTCGACGGCAAGCTGGACGTGAAGGCCGGTTACTTCGGCGAAGGCGAAGACTTCAACACCTTCCCCTGCGAGTTCCAGAACCTGGCGTTCTGCGGTTCCCAAGTGGGCAACTGGGCGACCGGTATCTGGTACAACTGGCCAGTCAGCCAGGCAGCGCTGCGCATCAAGTACAACATCACCCCCGAGCTGTATGCGCAGATCGGCGCCTACAACCAGAACCCGTCGCAACTGGAGCACGGCAACGGCTTCAAACTCAGCGGCAGCGGGACCAAGGGCACGGTGCTGCCGATCGAGCTGGTCTGGTCGCCGAAGGTCAACAACCTGCCGGGCGAATACCGCGTCGGTTACTACAAGAGCACGGCGGATGCCAATGATGTGCGCAAGGACGTCAACGGTCAGGATGCTGCGGACACGGGTGATGCCTATCGCGTGCACAACAGCAAGCACGGCTACTGGTTCGTCGGGCAGCAGCAACTCACCACGCACAATGGTGACGCTTCCCGTGGTCTGAACATCGCCGCCAACGCCACCTTCCACGACAAGGACACCAACGTCGTCGACAACTATCAGTCGCTGATGTTCGTGTACAAGGGGCCGTTCGATGCGCGTCCGAAAGATGACGTCGGCATCGGTTTTGCGCGGATCCACGTCAACGACGATGTGCGCAAGAATGCCCAGCTGATCAACGAGGACAACGGCATCAGCAGCTACGACAACCCGCTGTACATGCCGCTGCGCGACACCGAATACAACTACGAGATCAACTACGGCTTCCACGTCACCAACTGGCTGACCGTGCGTCCCAACCTGCAGTACATCACTCACCCGGGCGGTGTGGATCAAGTTGATAACGCGCTGGTGGCCGGCCTGAAAATTCAGTCGGTGTTCTAAGGCTGTTGCGATAAGCTCCTGCTCTATGTGCGCATTTTGCGGATGGCCTGGCCGTCCGCTTTTTTTTGTCGGGAGTGCGCCTCCCTCATGAGTAGCGAGACAGCATTGATTTTCAGGACTGCGGCCCATGCATGAGCATCCGCTACAACGCTTTTTCATATCCTTGCGCGAGCGCCCGGTGTTTGCCTGGGAGCGCTATCAACTGCGCGACGTACTGGTGATCGATCACCCGCTGTGTCAGGCGGTGTTCAGTCGCCAGGGCGCGCAGTTGCTGCACTTTCAACCTAGCGGACAAAAGCCCTGGTTGTGGTGCGCGTCGAAGTGGCCGCAGGTAGGGGCGATCCGTGGTGGGGTGCCGGTGTGCTGGCCCTGGTATGGCCGCCACCCCAGCGAAAATGCCTGGCCTTCCCATGGCTGGGCGCGGCTGCTGGACTGGAAGCTACTGGACAGCAGCAGTGATGAGGACGGCGTGCGCCTGCACTGGCAGTTGCAACTGTGCGACTGGAAGGTCGACCTGCATGCGCACCTGGGCCAGAGCATGGATCTGCGCCTGAGCACCGAGCACCAGGACACTGAACCCTGCCAATTGAGCCAGGCTCTGCACGCCTACTGGCGTATTGGCGATGTCGGCGAGATAGCGCTGTCCGGGCTCGATGGCGCTCAGGGTTATGACCAGTTGAACCGTCAGGCTTGCCAGCAGCAGGGCGAGTTGCGGGTGCAGGGCGGGTGTCAGCGGGTGTTCCAGCATGAAGGCGAATTGCAGCTCAAGGATCACGCCTGGCAGCGCGAATTGTGCATCGATACCGGTGACGATGCCGACACCGTGGTCTGGCATCCCGGCCCCCGGCCTTTGCTGGGAGTGAGCTGGAATGAGGTGTCGCGTTTCGTCTGTGTCGAAGCGGCTGTCGGGGGCACCGACAGCCTGTGCCTGGCGCCGGGAGAGCAGGCGCACCTGAGCTTGCAGGCGCGGGCGGCGGGGTAGGCTTCAAGGAGGCTTGCGCCGGCAGGCCGACTCCCACAACTGATGGTGTGGGAGTGGCCGGGCGTTGTTGCGCTGGTCAGCGAATGGAATCGACTCAGTTGAACTCGTCGCCCACCGGGTAACGGCTGGCGTTGAGGCTTTCCTTGATCTTGCGCAGGTGCGGCTGGAAATCCACGCCCCGGCGCAGGGTCATGCCGGTGGCCAGCACGTCGAGCACGGTGAGCTGAATGATCCGCGAGGTCATCGGCATGTAGATGTCGGTGTCTTCCGGCAGCGGGATGTTCAGGCTCAAGGTACTGGCCTTGGCCAGTGGCGAGTTTTCCGCGGTCAGCCCCAGTACCGAGGCGCCGTTTTCCCGGGCGATACGCGCCACTTCCACCAGTTCGCGGGTGCGGCCGGTGTAGGAAATGATCACGAACAGCTCGCCGGTATGGGCCACCGACGCGATCATCCGTTGCATCAGCACATCGGCGTGTGCGGTGACGGCGAGGTTGAAGCGGAAGAATTTGTGCTGGGCGTCCAGGGCCACCGGGGCCGAAGCGCCGAGACCGAAGAAGTGGATCTGCCGGGCCTGGATCAACAGGTCAACGGCCTTGCTGATCAGGTTCGGGTCCAGGGCCTGGCAGGCGCTGTCCAGGGAGGCGATGGCGCTGCCGAAGATCTTTTGCGTGTAGGCTTCGGGGTTGTCGTCGGCCTCGACCGCGCGGCTGACATACGCTGCACCGCTGGCCAGGCTCTGGGCCAGTTGCAGCTTGAGTTCCGGATAGCCGCTGACGCCGAATGACCGGCAGAAGCGATTGACCGTCGGTTCGCTGACCGAGGCAGCCTGGGCCAGTGCGGCGATGCTGAAGCGAGTCGCCTGCTGCGGGTTGAGCAGGATGACTTCGGCGACTTTACGTTCCGCCTTGTTCAGTTCTTCAAGGCGGTTCTGGATGTGTTCCAGAAGATTGCGCATGCGGTCCATTAAGGTTTCCTAGGTCGGCAATGCAGGGAAGCCAGGCTTAGCCGGGCTTCGGCGGTGGCCTATCCTACTGATGGCCCGGAACGACCACCACCGGGAATCTGTATTTTGTAAAAATGTTGTGTTTATTACTACATTTTTCCTTGAGTGATGCCTTGAAAAAAGGTATTTGTAGCTTAACTTGATAAAAGAACAAACATCATGCCTTCGATTACGGTTGAACCCTGCACCTTTGCCTTGTTCGGCGCGCTGGGCGATCTGGCACTGCGTAAGCTGTTTCCTGCCTTGTACCAACTCGATGCCGCGGGTCTGCTACACGACGATACGCGCATCCTGGCCCTGGCACGTGAGCCGGGCACTGAGCTGGAGCACCTGGCGAATATCGAAACCGAATTACGCAAGTATGTCGGTGACAAGGAACTCGATGCCGAGGTTCTGCAGACCTTTCTCGCTCGCTTGAGCTACCTGCATGTGGATTTCCTCAAGGCCGAGGATTATCTAGCCCTGGCGGAGCGCGCCGGTAGCGAACAGCGGCTGATCGCCTACTTTGCCACCCCGGCAGCGGTGTACGGCGCCATTTGCGAGAACCTGTCCAAGGTCGGGCTCAATCAGCACAGCCGCGTAGTCCTGGAAAAACCCATCGGCTCGGACCTGGATTCCTCGCGCAAGGTCAACGATGCCGTGGCGCAGTTTTTCCCGGAAACCCGCATTTACCGTATCGACCACTACCTGGGCAAGGAGACGGTGCAGAACCTGATTGCCCTGCGTTTCGCCAACAGCCTGTTCGAAACCCAGTGGAACCAGAACTACATCTCCCACGTGGAAATCACCGTGGCCGAGAAGGTCGGCATCGAAGGTCGCTGGGGTTATTTCGACAAGGCCGGCCAGCTGCGGGACATGATCCAGAATCACCTGCTGCAACTGCTGTGCCTGATCGCCATGGACCCGCCGGCCGACCTTTCCGCGGACAGCATCCGTGACGAGAAGGTCAAGGTGCTCAAGGCCCTGGCGCCCATCAGCCCGGAAGGCCTGACCACCCAGGTGGTGCGCGGCCAGTACATCGCCGGTCACAGTGAAGGCCAATCGGTGCCGGGCTATCTGGAGGAGGAAAACTCCAACACCCAGAGCGACACCGAGACCTTCGTCGCCCTGCGCGCCGATATCCGTAACTGGCGCTGGGCCGGGGTGCCGTTCTACCTGCGTACCGGCAAGCGCATGCCGCAAAAGCTGTCGCAGATCGTCATCCACTTCAAAGAGCCGTCGCACTATATCTTCGCCCCCGAGCAGCGCCTGCAGATCAGCAACAAGCTGATCATCCGCCTGCAGCCGGATGAAGGTATCTCGTTGCGGGTGATGACCAAGGAGCAGGGCCTGGATAAAGGCATGCAGCTGCGCAGCGGTCCGTTGCAGCTGAATTTTTCCGATACCTATCGCAGTGCGCGGATTCCCGATGCCTACGAGCGGTTGTTGCTGGAAGTGATGCGTGGCAATCAGAACCTGTTTGTGCGCAAAGATGAAATCGAAGCCGCGTGGAAGTGGTGTGACCAGTTGATTGCCGGTTGGAAGAAATCCGGTGATGCGCCCAAGCCATACGCGGCTGGGTCCTGGGGGCCGATGAGCTCTATTGCACTGATCACGCGGGATGGGAGGTCTTGGTATGGCGATATCTGAATTGCAACTGCCGGTGGGTGTGCGTGCCCACGAATTCCGCAGCCCGGCCTTGCTGGCCGAGGGGCAGGCGCTGAAAGTCGCTTCGCTCCTGCGCGAGGCTATTGCCGCGCGGGGTAATGCGACCCTGGTGGTGTCCGGCGGCCGCAGTCCGGTGGCGTTTTTCCAGGTCCTGGTCAAGCAGGAGCTGGAATGGTCCAAGGTGCTGATCACCCTGGCGGACGAGCGTTGGGTGCCGGTGGAACATGCCGACAGCAATGCCGGCCTGCTCAAGCGTTATCTGCTCCAGGGGCCGGTGGCCAAGGCGCGTTTCCTCAGCCTCTACAGCGCTGCGCCGAGTCTTGAAGAGGCGGCCCAGCAAGCGGATCGCCTGCTGGCCGAACTGCCGGGCATCGACGTGCTGGTCCTGGGCATGGGCGATGACGGTCACACCGCCTCGCTGTTCCCCAACAGTCCGAACCTGGCCGAGGCGCTGAAGGCCGATGGCACTCGTCGCTGCTGGGCGATGCTGGCGCCGACGGTGCCCCATCAGCGCCTGAGCATGAGCCGGGCCTTGCTGGCGTCGGCGCGCAACAGCCTGTTGTCGATTTCCGGTCAGTCCAAATTGACCACCCTGAGTGCCGCACTGGCTGGTGACGCTGTCGCCGAAATGCCGATTCGCGCCTTCCTGCAAACCCCGTTAGAGATTTACTGGTGCCCATGAGCCAAGGATCAGCCGCTATGACAAACCTCTCCCCGACCGTTTCCATGGCGGACAAAGTTGCCCTGATCGACAGCCTTTGCGCCAAGGCGCGGATCCTGCCGGTGATCACCATTGCCCGTGAGCAGGATGTGCTGCCACTGGCTGACGCCCTGGCAGCCGGCGGCCTGACCGCTCTGGAAGTGACCCTGCGTTCGCAGTTCGGCCTCAAGGCCATCCAGATCCTGCGCGAGCAGCGTCCGGAACTGCTGACCGGCGCCGGCACCGTGCTCGACCCGCAAATGCTGACTGCTGCAGAAGTGGCGGGCTCGCAGTTCATCGTCACCCCGGGTATCACCCGGGATCTGCTGCAAGCCAGTGTCGCCAGCCCGATCCCGCTGTTGCCGGGGATCAGCAATGCCTCCGGAATCATGGAGGGTTATGCCCTGGGCTATCGCCGCTTCAAACTGTTCCCGGCGGAAGTCAGCGGTGGCGTAGCGGCGATCAAGGCCTTGGGCGGTCCGTTCGGCGAAGTGAAGTTCTGCCCGACTGGCGGCGTTGGCCCGGCCAATATCAAGAGCTACATGGCCTTGAAGAATGTGATGTGCGTGGGCGGCAGTTGGATGCTGGATCCGGAGTGGATCAAGAACGGCGACTGGGCGCGGATTCAAGAGTGCACGGCAGAGGCCCTGGCCCTGCTGGACTGAAGGTTTACCCGATTCGTTGGTGTGTTCTACGGCTTTACGGTGCGCTTGGTCGGTGCACCGTTTTTTTTGCTTGAAGAAAAGCACAGCCTCAGCAGACTCGTGTTGCGGCCGTTGCAGGCTGCGATCGGCGTCGCCAGAGACATGCCTCCAAGGTGCTTTGAGCCTTGTCCCAACTTGTCGCAGCGGCTACAGGTCGAGAGGCGTTGCAGGGCATTACGGCTTATTGGCCGGCCAGTTCGCCGAGCGCCGCAATCAGTTTCTGGATATGTTCAAGCGGTGTCACCAGCCCCGGGGTAATGCGGATGCAGGGGCCGAAGCCGGCGCCATTGCGGGTGACGGTGAACAGGTTGTATTCCTGCAGCAGGCGATCCACCAGGACTTGCTGATCCTGGTGCCGAGTGAAGCGCAAGGCGCTGATCGCGCAGCACAGGCGCGGGTCCTGTGGAGTCAGGACTTCGATTCCCGGGATCTCGCGGGCCGCTTCGGTCCAGGTGTTGCGCAGGTAGTTCAAGCGCGCGCCCTTGACCGCTGAACCGCCCATGGCTCGGTGCTCTTCGAACACCAGGGGCAAGGTCATCAGCGCGGGAATGTTGGGCGTGCTATAGGGCGTGCGGGCACGGATGTCGTCAGCCGGGAAGTGGAACTCGCCCATGTCCGGATCGATGTCCTCCAGGCGCTCCGGGTGGATATAGATGAAGCCCAGGCTCAGCGGTGCGCCTATCCATTTGTGCAGGTTGAAGCCGGCAAAGGCGATGCCTAGTTGTGGCAAGTCGAAATCGATCTGGCCCAGGGCGTGGGCACCGTCAAGAATGATATCGACCTCGTGTTCCCGGGCGGCGCTGGCAATGGCCTGGACCGGCATCACCAGACCGCTGCGGTGGGTCACGTAGGTCAGGGGCATCAGCCTGATTCGCGGGTAGCGCTCGAAAGCGTCTCTGTAGGTGTCGACCAGGCTGTCAAAACTGGCTGGATGCTGGTGCTGGATTTCTATCACCTCGACCCCACGATGTCGCGCCAGCCAGCGCACGGCGCTTTTCACCGTGTCGTATTCCAGGTCGCTGAGTAGCACCTGGTCCCCGGGTTGCAGGCGGTTGTAGTTGCGGATCAGCGATTGCAAGGCATCGGAGGCGCAGCGGGTGAGGGCCACGGCGGTCTCCGGAGCCTCCAGCAGTTCGGCCAGTTGCCGACGAATCTGCAGAGCTTCGAGCTGTTCGAAGCGCTGGCGCACATGCACCGAGTTGCTGCGGTTCACCCACTGGATATTGTGCTGGTACTCCTCGACCACCTTGCGGGTCATGCGCCCGAAGTAGCCGTTCTCAAGATTGATCGGCCCAGGATCGATGTCGAATTGTCGGGCGACGCCTTGCCAATAGTCTTCGTCGCGGGCAAGTAATGCGGCAGATGTTGGCATGGCGGGCTCTTTTCAGTGGCGGGGCTTGGGTTTGCCGTGTTTGGCGCGCAGCGGGTCCAACAGGTCGGAGAGACCGTTGTGGTCGATTTCCTGCATCAGGGCCAGCAGGCCGCCGAGCTCGCCCTTGGGGAAGCCTTCACGGGCGAACCAGTTGAGGTATGGGCCGGGCAGGTCGGCCAGGATGCGCCCCTTGTATTTGCCGAAGGGCATTTCCCGGGTGATCAGCAGTTCAAGTGTCTCAGGGGTCATGACGCAACTTTTTTCATGTGATTCGAACGCCATGGAAAATACAGGCATTCTGCATGCAGGCCAAATGACAGATCATGCAAATAACGCGGATACAGATGCGTTTAAAAATATTAACTTATTGAAAAGTAAGGAAAAAATTCAGATAAAAATCTGGCATGACGGGTGCAACAGTCAGTCCAACTCTCGCAACCCGTAAGGAACCAGAAAATGCCTGACATGAATAAAGAAGCAATTTCGGTACTCAACAGCCTGATCGAGACCAGCAAGGATGGTCAGGAAGGGTTCAAGACCTGTGCCGAAGACATCAAGCATCCAGAGCTCAAGGCACTGTTCATCAAGCGCTCCACCGATTGCGCCACAGCCGCTGCCGAACTGCAGTCGGTAGTGCGTTCCATGGGTGGCGATCCGGAAACCTCTACTAGCGTCAGCGGTGATCTGCACCGTCGCTGGGTCGATCTCAAGGCACTGGTGACTGGCAAGGACGAAGAATCGGTTCTGAATGAGGCCGAACGTGGTGAAGATCATGGGTTGAAGGCCTACAAGGAAGCCCTGGAGAAAATCACCAAACACAATCTGCTGAGCATCCGTGACGTGGTGGAGCGCCAGTACCATGGTGTGCAACGCAATCACGATCAGGTCAAAGCCTTGCGTAACCAGGCTCGTGCCCGTTCGTAACAGGTAAAGCCTGTCGAAAACGCCAGCCAGTCTGGCGTTTTTTTATGCATGTGATTTAGTACTGGACGATATTTAGTTAGCTAGCTAATAATTAGCCTGTGCTCGCTCGCAGCCATCGCGACTATCGTTAATCTGTCCTTCCAAGAGTTTCTTTTCGTGCCTATTACCCTGCAGGCCTTGCTTGCTCCCAATCGTTCCGCGTTGCAATTTGCGATCAAGACCCTGCTCGGCGGCGGTCTGGCGTTGTGGCTGGCGTTGCGTTGGGGGCTGGAGCAGCCTGCCTGGGCATTGATGACCGCTTTCATTGTTGCTCAGCCGTTGTCCGGGATGGTTTTGCAAAAAGGCTTGGCACGACTGTTGGGGACGTTGATCGGTACCATCATGTCGGTGCTGTTTATGGGCTTGTTCGCCCAGACGCCCTGGCTGTTCCTGCTGGCCCTGGCCTTGTGGTTGGGGCTCTGCACCGCCAGTTCGACTTTGCTGCGCAGCGCCTGGTCCTATTCCTTCGTGCTGGCCGGCTACACCGTGGCGATCATTGCCCTGCCTGCGATCAGTCATCCTTTGGGGGTGTTCGATCAGGCGGTGGCGCGCTGTACGGAAATCTCCCTGGGGATCATCTGTGCCACCGCCAGCAGTGCGCTGATCTGGCCGATGCGGGTGGAGCGCCAGTTGGCTGACCAGGCCCGTTCCGCCTGGCAGAGCGGGATGCAAGCGGCTCGTGCCACCCTGGCCGGCGACGCTCTGGCGCGCAAGGGGCTGTTGGAGATTCTCGGGCGCATTGTCGCCGTGGATTCCCAACGCGAACATGCCTGGTTCGAAGGTCCTCAGGGCCGCCAGCGGGCTCGGGCGATCAGTGGCCTGAGCCAGAAGTTGCTGATGTTGTTGCGCATTGCCCGTTCGGTGCGACGCCAGTGGAAGCAACTGGACGCCGATGAAACTCGGCAATTACAGCCTTGGATGGATGAGGTGCAGGAGGCCCTGTCTGCAGAGGGCAGCGTCAGTCTGCAAGCGCTGCGGCCACGCTTGGCGGAGGCGTCCCACGATCCGTCGATCAGTCCGGCGCAGGGTTTCTGCCTGGCGCGTTTGGTCTTGTTGCTGGATACCGCCATGGCGGCGACTCAGGCCCTGGACGCAGTGCAACAGGGGCGGGCACCGGTGGAGCAGCCAGCGACCCTGACGCCTCACCGGGATCTGTCATTGGCCCTGGTGTTCGGTGCCCGCAGTGCCTTGGCGTTCTTGACCGTAGCCAGTTTCTGGATGGCCACCGCCTGGCCCGCAGCTTCCGGCGCGATGCTCCTGACTTGCGTGGTCTGCAGCCTGTTCGCCAGCCGCGAGAATGGTGCGCAGATCGGCATGAGCTTCATGCGCGGGATCTTCCTGGCGGTCCCGGCGGCGTTCGTCGTGGGGCAGATCCTGTTGCCTCAGTGGAGCGGTTTCCCAATGTTGGCGATGGCCATGGGCGTGCCCTTGTTTTTTGGCGCCCTGGGTATGGCCAACCCAAAGATAGGCGCGACTGCGACCTCGTTCTGCCTGCACTTCATTGTTCTGATTTCGCCGATGAACCGGATGAGCTTCGACGTTGCCAGCTTCTTCAACAACGCCCAGGCCATGGTGCTGGGCGTGGGCGCTGCGGTGCTGGCCTTCCACTTGCTGATTCTGCGTAACCCAGCCTGGCACAGTAGGCGCTTGTTGGCGGCGACCTTGAGTGATCTGGTGCGTTTGACCCGGCGTAACCTGCGCGGGGCGGAAAGTTGGTTCGGCGGGCGCATGGCCGACCGCCTGCTGCAGTTGGCCCGGCACTACCCGGAATTGCCGGAGCCGGCACGCAGTCGTTGGGACGACGGCTTGCTGGGCCTGGATATCGGCGATGAACTGATGCACCTGCGTTTGAGCCTGGCGGTGGCCCAGGTACCGGTCAGCGCGGCCCAGCGGGAATATTTCGAGTACCTGCAACGCACCCTGGAGCAAGGCCCGGCGGGGATTCGCGAAGATGCCCTGGTGGCGCCCAGCGCGGCGTTGCTCGACGCCTTGGGCCAACAGCCTCCCAGTGATGCGCTGAAACTGGCGAAGGGCGCGGTGCTGCAATTGCAAAATAGCTGGCGCAGTTGGTGCCAGCAGCAGGAGGAACATCATGGGGCTGCGTGAGTGGTCATTGGGCGGGGTGCTGCTCAGCCCGTTTCTGATTTATGTGGTGCTGGCGCTGGTTGTCACTGGCGTCCTGCGGGTACTGGTACGGGTCACCGGACTGGGACGCTGGATCTGGCACGAAGCACTTTTCGATTGTGCCCTGTACGTCTGTGTATTGACGGTGATCACTGTGGTCCTGGGACCTTTATAAGGAGTTGATTATGCGTACACCCGTACGTGTCGCGTTTACCCTGAGCCTGGTGGCGGTGGCGATCTTTGCCGGTTATCACCTGTGGCAGTACTACATGCTGACCCCCTGGACCCGTGACGCGCGGATTCGTGCCGACGTGGTGATCGTGGCCCCGGATGTGTCCGGCTGGGTGCGCGAGCTCAAGGTGAAGGACAACCAGCAGGTAAAGGCCGGTGAACTGTTGCTGAGCATCGACCGCGAGCGTTTCGAAGCCGCCCTGGAAAAAGCCCAGGCGGTGGTGCAGACCCGCCAGCAGCAACTGAGCCTGCGTGAGCACGAGGCCAGTCGCCGTGCTGCCCTCGGCCCTCAGGCCATCAGTGCCGAGCTGCGGGAGAACGCCCAGATCAACGCCGGTATCGCCCGTGGCGAACTGCGTCAGGCCCAGGCCGAAGCCAAGGTTGCCGAACTGAACCTGGCCCGCAGCCAGGTGCACGCACCCCGTGACGGGCATATCACCAACCTGCGCCTGGCCGAGGGCAACTACGTCAACGCCGGGCAGCCGGTGATGGCGCTGATCGATGATTCGACTTTCTACGTACAGGCTTATTTCGAGGAGACCAAGCTGCCGCGGATTCAGGTCGGCGACCCGGTCAAGGTCTGGCTGATGAGCGCCGGCGATGCCTTGCAGGGCCACGTCGAGAGCATCAGCCGGGGGATCACCGACCGCAATGCCACGCCGGACGGACAACTGTTGGCGGAAGTGGAGCCGACCTTCAACTGGGTGCGCCTGGCGCAACGGATTCCGGTGCGGGTCAAGCTCGACAAGGTGCCCGAAGGCATCAACCTGAGCGCCGGCATGACCGCCAGCGTTCAGGTAGAGGAGGGGGGTAAATTGTAGGCGCCGGCTGGCCGGCGAATGTGGCGGCAGATCAGGACCAGGGTCGGTCGCCGGCAATCCAGCACCTATGGTGCATCAGCCGATGCTGATGGCCGGCAGCGTCGGCAGGGTCACGGTCTGTTGCTTGCGCGGGGCAAGGATCTCGGCCTCGCCGTCCACCACCAGCTCATCGCGCTGGTTGAACACACGGGTGGCGATGCGTACGCGAAATTTCGGTAGCTTTTCGAGTATTTCCAAGCGCACGGTCAGGGTGTCGCCAATCTTCACCGGTTTCTGGAAACTCATCTGCTGACCGATGTAGATGGTGCCCGGCCCAGGCAATTCACAGGCCACCGCGGCACTGATCAGCGCGCCGCTAAACATGCCGTGGGCAATACGCTCCTTGAACATGGTGGTGGCGGCGAACTCGGGGTCCAGGTGCACCGGGTTGTGGTCGCCGGACATGGCGGCGAACAGCTGGATGTCACGCTCCTCGACGGTTTTGCTGTACTGGGCGGTCTGACCGACTTCCAGGGCTTCGTAAGGGGTGTTGGTAACCTGGGTCATCTTGCTGAAATCCTCTGACAGATAAATGAACGCACTGACTTCACGCCAGCTTATTCCGCTCGGGGTGGCCGGCGGTGTTGCAGCGCCTGATCCAGCCAGGCCAGTACGTCGTGGGTCACTTGGTCACGGTTGCTTTCGTTGAACAGCTCATGCCGTGCTTGCGGGTAGATATTGAGTTGCAGGCACTGGCTGCCGGCCTCGCGCAATGCGTTGGCCAGATCCTTGAGACGCTTGCCAGCGCTTACCGGATCACATTCGCCGCCCATCACCAGCAATGGCAGGCCCGGATCGATCTGCACCAGGTTGGCAATCTTGCTGATCTGTTGCAGACCGCCCAGCAAGTCGATCCACAGCTGGTTGGTGCAGCGGTAGCCGCATAGCGGGTCATTGACGTATTTGTCGACTTCCGCCGGATCCCGGCTGAGCCAGTCGAAGGCAGTACGATTGGGCTTGAAGGCCTTGTTGAACGAGCCGAAGGACAGCCACTCGATCAGCGCGCTGCGCCCCTGGCCGCCCTGGCGCCAGCGTTCGACACGGGCAATCAGGCTGGCGGCGCGGTACAGGGCCACCGGCTGGAAGTTCGAACCGCTGAGAATTGCCCCGTGCAGACTGGCGCTGTGGTGCTGCAGGTAGGCCTGGGCGATGTAGCTGCCCATGCTATGGCCCAGCAGCACGATAGGCGTGCCAGGGTGTTGCTGGCCGATATGCTGGTTGAGGCTGGCCAGGTCACCGACCACTTTGTTCCAGCCACCCTGGTCAGCGTAATGGCCGAGTACCCCGTGCTCTGCGGTTTTGCCATGGCCGCGCTGGTCCGGAGCATAGAGTCCATAACCCTCAGCGCACAGAGCGGCGGCCAGGCGGGCATAACGGCCACTGTGCTCGGCCATGCCGTGAGACAACAGGATCACCGCCTTGAGTGGGTTTTCAGGTAGCCACTGGTTGACGAATAGACGCTGGTGGTCGTTCGTGGTCAACCAGAACGTATCGTGGGTCATGGCGATTCCTTTGCTCGTCGACGCTGCACTTTATAGCGCATCGGTGCGTGCACGTCTGATTCGCAGGTCGGTTGGACACTAGATTCACAAAATTAATGACACACTTACGCATATTTGCCTGCGCCGCCATAGCTGCTAACGTCCGTGGAGCCCCGCCGCTGGCAGCGTTACAGAGGCGGCCCGGATCGTTCAGGTATTGAGAGGACAAGAATAATGCAACCTGATTTCTGGAATGATAAGCGCCCCGCCGGCGTCCCCAATGAGATCGACCTGGGGGCCTACAAGTCGGTGATCGAGGTGTTTGAGCGTTCCTGCAAGAAATTCGCCGATCGCCCGGCCTTCAGCAACATGGGGGTGACCCTCACCTACGCCGAGCTGGAACGCTACAGTGCGGCTTTCGCCGGTTACCTGCAAAGCCGTACCGATCTGGTTCCGGGGGATCGTATCGCGGTGCAGATGCCCAACGTCCTGCAATACCCGATCGCGGTATTCGGCGCCCTGCGGGCCGGCCTGGTAGTGGTTAACACCAATCCGCTGTACACCGCGCGGGAGATGCGTCATCAGTTCAAGGACTCCGGGGTCCGGGCTCTGGTCTACCTGAACATTTTCGGGCAGAAGGTCCAGGAAGTGCTGGGGGATACCCAGATCCAGTTCCTGATCGAGGCCAAGATGGGCGACCTGATGCCCACCGCCAAGGGTTGGCTGGTCAATACGGTGGTGGACAAGATCAAGAAGATGGTGCCGGCCTACCACCTGCCCCAGGCCATTTCCTTCAAGAGCGCTTTGCGCCTGGGGCGTGGCCAGGGGATCAAGCCGCTGCAGGTGGGGCTGGAAGATGTCGCTGTGCTGCAATACACCGGCGGCACTACTGGCCTGGCCAAGGGCGCGATGCTGACTCACGGCAATCTGGTGGCCAACATGCAGCAAGCCCGCGCCTGCCTCGGCCAGCATGGGCCTGACGGTCAGACCCAATGGCGTGAAGGCCAGGAAGTGATGATTGCGCCGTTGCCGCTTTACCATATCTATGCTTTCACCGCGAACTGCATGTGCATGATGGTCACCGGCAACCACAACATACTGATAACCAACCCGCGGGATATCGGTGGTTTCATCAAGGAGCTGAAGAACTGGCGTTTTTCGGCCCTGCTGGGGCTCAACACGCTGTTCGTGGCGCTGATGGATCATCCGGACTTCAAGCACCTGGATTTCTCCAACCTCAAGCTGACCAACTCCGGAGGCACGGCTCTGGTCAAGGCCACGGCTGAGCGCTGGCAGAAACTCACCGGATGCCGGATCACCGAAGGCTACGGCCTCACCGAAACCTCGCCGGTAGCCTGTACCAATCCGTATGGCGACCGATCGCGCCTGGGCACCGTTGGCTTGCCGGTGCCGGGCACTACCTTGAAGGTCATCAATGACGAGGGAGTGGAGCAGCCTCTGGGCGAGCGCGGAGAGTTGTGCATCAAGGGACCGCAGATCATGAAGGGCTACTGGAACAACTCCGAGGCCACAGCAGAAGTGCTGGATGCCGAGGGCTGGTTCAAGTCCGGTGATATTGCGGTGATCGACCCGGACGGTTTCGTGCGCATCGTCGATCGCAAGAAGGACATGATCATCGTCTCGGGTTTCAACGTGTATCCGAACGAGATCGAGGACGTGGTCATGGCTCACCCGAAGGTCGCCAACTGCGCGGTGATCGGGGTGCCGGACGAGCGCTCCGGCGAGGCGGTGAAGCTGTTTGTCGTGCCCCGTGAAACAGGGGTCAGCCTTGAAGAGCTCAAGGCCTACTGCAAGGAGAATTTCACCGGCTACAAAGTGCCCAAGCACATTGTCCTGCGTGACTCTTTGCCAATGACGCCGGTGGGCAAGATCCTGCGTCGCGAGTTGCGCGACATCGCCTGATCCCTGGCGTCTTACCTCGAGGGCAAGCCGGTTGTGCAACGGCTGCCCACGATTCCTCTGGAGGGCGCAAAGCCCCGGGCCAGAGCGGAAATCAAGGCTATAGATTTTTTACTCTAAAAATGACCATTAAATGGTCTTGAGTCATTTATGTGACTATTCAGGTCTTTTTTGGCTCTAGGCGGCTTTTTCCAAAGCTGCTACTCTCGGCGCGCTTTGTGACTTCTCGGCCTAGGTAAAGTCAGACTCGCCGACAAAAGACACTAATAAAAAACACAGACAAATAATAATCGCATCAAATGCGATGATGAATTCGCGTTGCTGAGGAGTGGGCTTCCATGATCGAAGACTTTTGGAAGGATAAGTACCCAGCTGGGATTGCTGCCGATATCAATCCAGACGAGTATCCGAATATTCAGGCGGTGTTGAAGCAGTCCTGCCAACGTTTCGCTAACAAACCGGCCTTTAGCAACCTCGGCAAGACAATCACCTACGGTGAGCTGTATGAACTGTCGGGAGCCTTTGCCGCGTACCTGCAACAGCATACCGATTTGCAGCCCGGTGATCGAATCGCGTTGCAGCTGCCCAACCTCCTGCAATATCCGATCGCAGTATTCGGTGCGATTCGCGCCGGCCTGATCGTGGTCAACACCAACCCGCTGTACACCGCGCGGGAAATGGAGCACCAGTTCAATGATTCCGGGGCCAAGGCCTTGGTCTGTCTGGCCAACATGGCCCATCTGGCAGAGGCCGTAGTGCCCAAGACCGGGGTCAAGCACGTGATCGTCACCGAAGTGGCGGACCTCTTGCCACCGCTCAAGCGCCTGCTGATCAACAGTGTGGTCAAGTACGTGAAGAAGATGGTGCCGGCCTATCACTTGCCCCAGGCCGTCAAATTCAATGACGTACTGAGCAAGGGCCGTGGCCAGCCGGTGCAGGAAGCCAACCCTGCCAGTGGCGATGTGGCGGTGCTGCAATACACCGGCGGTACGACCGGGGTGGCCAAGGGCGCGATGCTGACCCACCGCAACCTGGTGGCCAACATGCTGCAGTGCAAGGCGCTGATGGGCTCCAATCTCAATGAAGGTTGCGAGATCCTCATCACCCCGCTGCCGCTGTACCACATCTATGCGTTCACCTTCCATTGCATGGCCATCATGCTCATGGGCAACCACAACATCCTGATCAGCAATCCGCGGGACCTGCCGGCGATGGTCAAGGAGCTGTCGAAGTGGAAGTTCAGCGGTTTTGTCGGCCTCAATACCCTGTTCGTCGCCCTGTGCAATAGCGAAGCCTTCCGCAAGCTGGACTTCTCTGCGCTGAAAGTCACGTTGTCCGGTGGCATGGCCTTGCAACTGGCGGCCGCCGAGCGTTGGAAATCGGTGACCAACTGCCCGATCTGTGAAGGTTACGGCATGACCGAGACCAGCCCGGTGGCCACGGTCAACCCGATCCAGAACATCCAGATCGGCACCATCGGCATTCCGGTGCCTTCGACCCTGTGCCGGGTGATCAACGACGCGGGCGACGAATTGCCCCTGGGTGAAGTCGGCGAGTTGTGCGTCAAGGGCCCGCAAGTGATGAAGGGCTACTGGCAGCGCCAGGACGCCACCGATGAAGTCCTCAGTAGCGAAGGCTGGCTGAAGACCGGTGACATCGCCCTGATCCAGCCGGATGGCTACATCCGTGTCGTCGATCGCAAGAAAGACATGATCCTGGTCTCTGGTTTCAACGTGTATCCCAACGAACTGGAAGACGTGCTGGTCTCGCTGCCGGGCGTTCTGCAGTGCGCGGCGATCGGCATACCGGACGAGAAGTCCGGCGAGACCATCAAGATCTTCATCGTGGTCAAGCCGGGGGTGACCCTGACCAAGGAGCAGGTGATGCAGCACATGCGGGCTAACGTCACTGGCTACAAGGTGCCCAAGGCGGTGGAGTTCCGCGATGCGCTGCCGACCACCAACGTTGGCAAGATCCTGCGCCGCGAACTTCGTGACGAAGAGCTGAAGAAACTTGGCCTGAAGAAGTAGACGTCAGTGCCCCAAAAAAGCCCCGCCAATGCGGGGCTTTTTTATTGCGGTGTAGCCTGCGTGGGTCTTACTGCTGGAACTGCGCGAAGCTCACGCCAGTGCCGGCCGGGCGTACGTCCTTGAGAAAGGAGTCCTTGTCGGCGCTCAGTTCCAGACTCAGGGCCGCCTTGCGCTTGCCTTCATTGCGCACCACCAGGCCTTCGGTTTTTTCCCGCAGGAATACGGTCGGCACTTTCAGGTGCAGCAACTGGTCGGTGTCCGGGGTGTGCAGCAGCAGGTGCACCCACTCGTACTGACCAATGGCCAGGCGGGTCACCAGGATATCGAACCACCAGATATTGCGGTTGCGGTTCAGCTCCGCGAAATGGCAGTTGTTGACGCCCAGCACCGCACCACCCAGTTCCTGGTTTCTACGGGCGATGGCCTGCTTTTTATCGAGTTTCATAACATTCCTACGGGGATTGGATCTTCAGTGCTTGGCCTGAACAGGTCGAGCATTCTCCCGGGTTGCCCGGCAAACATAAAGCCTAACCTCGGGTCTGCGATGAAATGCCGGGCGAAAATAATTGAAACTCTGCGCGATGACCGCGAGTCAACCTTGGGTAACGACGCAAACCCCCTTTGTTCGATCAATGAATGTTCTACGGAGAAATACCATGGGCAGCACAGCGGATAAGGCAAAAGGTCTGGCTAACGAAGCCATCGGTAACATCAAGCAGGGTATTGGCAAAGCGACCGACAACAGCAAGCTGCAGGCTGAAGGCAAGCTGCAGGAGAAAAAAGGCGAAGCCCAGCAAGCAGTGGGCAAAGCCAAGGATGCGGTGAAAAAAACCATCGACAAGGCCTGAACACGCCGCGATCGTTGACGCACCAAAGCGGCCATCCATGGATGGCCGTTTTCATGTGCAGGTTCCGGTTTAACCTGGGCGATCAATCAATGGAATTGTTTGCAGTTCGCCAACTAAGCTAATTTGTTGTAGAAAACGGCCTCTGAGTCGCCATCGACTTCAACCTTTTTGCGGCGAAAGGAGACGCTATGATTTTTCCGGACCTCAAGGGGTTGCCCCTGCACCGTGTGCTGATACGCACGGTCAATGAGTTCATTGCGGACGAAATGTCCACCTATGCTTCGGCTCTGGCCTACCAGATGCTGTTTTCGTTGTTCCCCTTCATCCTGTTTCTCATCGCCCTGATCGGCTTCCTGCACTTGCCGGATTTCTTTACCTGGCTGCGCCTGCAATCGGAGCTGGTGCTGCCGCCAGAGGCGCTGGAGCAGGTGAATCCGGTGATCGACCAATTGCAGCAGTCCAAGGGCGGATTGTTGTCGGTGGGTATCGTCATCGCTCTGTGGACCGCCTCGGCGGGTGTGCGGCTGATGATGAGTGCGATGAACGCGGCCTACGACGTGGTCGAGGGGCGGCCGATCTGGAAGCGTTTCCCGCTGTCGATCTTCTACACCGTGGGCATTGCCGGCATGCTTCTGGCCGCTGCGGCGTTGATGGTTCTGGGGCCGCAGGTCATGACCTGGCTGGCGGGGCAGGTGGGCCTGGAAGAGTTCATCGTCACCCTGTGGACTATCCTGCGCTGGCCGGTGATTGTGCTGCTGATGATGGTAGCGGTGGCCCTGATGTATTACGTGATGCCCGATGTGAAGCAGAAATTCCGCTTTATCACCCCGGGTTCGGTGTTGGCGGTGGTGGTGTGGATCGTTGCCTCGCTGGGCTTTGCCTACTACGTGAAAACCTTCTCTAACTACAACGCCATGTATGGCAGTATCGGCGCGATCATTGTGCTGTTGCTGTATTTCTATATCTCCTCTGCGGTGCTGTTGCTGGGGGCGGAGATGAACGCGGTGATCGAACACATGTCGGCCGAAGGCAAGGACCCTGGCGAAAAGGGCGTTGACGAGCACGACGAAAAACAACACGTTTCGGGACTGGGCCGGGACCACTCGCTCAAGCCGACCACTGACGAAGCCTGAACATGATTCGTGAAATCCTCAAAATGGGCGATGAACGCCTGCTGCGCATCGCCCCTGCGGTTGCGCCCGAGATGTTCGACAGCCCGGAGTTGTGGCAACTGATCGACGATATGTTCCAGACCATGGAAAGCGTCGGAGGGGTGGGGCTGGCGGCGCCGCAGATTGGCGTCGACCTGCAGTTGGTGATCTTCGGCTTCGAGCACAGCGAGCGTTATCCGGAGGCCGAAGCGGTGCCTCAGACCATCCTGATCAATCCGCTGATCACCCCGTTGAGTCCGGTGCTGGAAGAGGGCTGGGAGGGCTGTCTATCGGTCCCTGGCCTGCGGGGCGCGGTGCCGCGCTATCAACACATTCGCTACGAAGGCTTCGACCCCAGGGGCGAGCCTATCGTGCGTGGGGCCTCGGGCTTCCATGCGCGGGTGGTGCAGCATGAGTGCGATCACCTGATTGGCCGGCTGTATCCGTCACGGATCAGTGATTTCAGCAAATTCGGTTTCACCGAGGTGTTGTTTCCCGAGCTTGATCCCAACGCTGACGAGTAAGGCGGCACATCATTACTCCTGAGGGCGGCTTTCGGTACTCATGGCCAGTAGCGGTTTATTGCGACGGTAGCGCGCCAGTCGCTCGCCCAGTGCCCGCGGCAACTGGGTGGCGGTAGAGAAGCTCATGCGTTGATACAAAGTTTCCAGATCAGGGTGACAGAACAGCCAGACTGGCCCTTCGATCTCCTTCAGCGCCTGCTCTACCAACTGCGCGGCCAGCCCTTGGCCACGGCTTGCCGGAGCGACGAACAAACCCGTCAGCCAATGCCCATGTTCCACCGGGGCCAGGCTCATTCCGGCAATGATCTCGGTGTCCCTGACCACCCAAAGTTGACCCTTGGCCGAGGCCCGCATGGATGACTGATGCTGGCGATAGAATTTGTCCAGCAAGGGGCGCGAGGCTTCGGCGAGTAGGCTGATCTGGAGGCTGGACATGGGTTTCCGGGGTTGGCAACAGGGAGCGGCGGATTATAAAGGAACCTCGGATGGTTATAGGTGCTATACCTGAAGACTATCCCGTAACAGTGGAGTGAGGCTCATGTCCAAAGGTATGAACGCGAAGAAGAATGCCAAGAAGAAGCCGGCAAAGAGCGCAGACGAGAAACGCGCCGAGAAAAAGGCCAAGAAAACCGAAGTGAACATCTTCGGCCACTGATCACTTTGACGAAGCCCGCCATGCGGGCTTCGTTTTATCCGCTCTGCAGTGGCCGTCAGGCGCTCTGCTTGTACCCGCATCGACTCTCAGTTTTTCATTCCGGGCCTAAGCCATCTCCAGCGCCAGCGCCTCTCGTACCGCCGGCCGTTGCTCTATCCGGGCCTGAAATCTCACCAGTGCCGGCCAGGTCGCAAGGTTGATGGCAAACATCGGTGTCCAGCGCAGCACGGTGAAGAGATAGGCATCGGCAACACCGAACTCTGCGCCTTGCAGATAGTCCTGGCGCTCCAGGGTCTGTTCCAGCATGGCAAAACGCTTGAACAGCTTCTGCCGGAATATCTCCTTCACGTTGTCGTCGAAGCCCGGGTTGAACAGCCAGCCCATGGTTCCGTGAACTTCGCTGGTGATGAAGTTCAGGGTTTCCTGCAACCGTACCCGTTGCCAGCTGCCATTGGTCGCCGCCAGCCCGGCCTCGGGCTTGAGGTCGGCAAGGTATTGCAGGATCGCCGGGCCTTCGGTGAGCACTTCGCCATTGTCCAGTTGCAGGGCTGCCACGTAGCCCTTGGGGTTGATGCTGAGGAAATCCTGACCGTCGGCGGTACGTTTGCTGCGGTTGTCGACACGGATCGCCTGGAATGGCAGTTGCAGTTCCCGCAGTACGATATGAGAGGCCAGGGAACAGGCTTGAGGGGCGTAGTAGAGTTTCATCGGCAGGTCTCTGGTGAGGGTTCGAGCCAGTGTCGGGGATGGCGCCAGCATGGGTAAAATTAATCTTTCAGAAAGCACCATAAGGATAGCTACTGCCATGATGAACCTGATGCATTGGCGCCTGTTGGTAGCGATTGCCGAGTGCGGCACCATCACCCGCGCCGCCGAGCAGGTAGGCATGACCCAGTCCGGGGCCAGCCAGGCGCTGGCGCAGATGGAGGGCATGCTCGGTGTGCAGTTGTTCATTCGCGAAAGCCGACAGGCGTTGCCCACGGCAGTCGGCTTGCAGGTATTGGAACAGGCACAGGTGATGCTCGGCGCCCTGGCACAGGTCCACCGGCAGGTGGACGCCGCTCGCGGGATGCTTCAGGGCAGTTTGCGTCTGGCAGGGTTCCCCATGGTCCTGGCTAAGTTCCTGCCGCCTTTGCTGCAGCGCTTCAAGCAGATGTACCCGGGAATCGAGGTGGTGCAGTTGGAGGTCAGCGACGATGAGGTTGAAGCCCTGCTCGATGCGCAACTGGTGGATCTGGGCGTGGTACTCAATCCGACACCAGGGCGCCGT
Organism: Pseudomonas sp. Fl4BN1; assembly: GCF_009908285.1. Classification (GTDB taxonomy): domain Bacteria; phylum Pseudomonadota; class Gammaproteobacteria; order Pseudomonadales; family Pseudomonadaceae; genus Aquipseudomonas. The sequence continues at coordinate 244,734 of NZ_JAAARM010000005.1, read as the reverse complement.
TCGTGGTTGTTGGGGCGCGATTCATGGGTGGCGGTGTTGCCTCAGGAACACCTTTGGCAGGCTCCGACCATCGACCTTGAGACCTTGCTGGCGCAGCCCTTCATCCTGGCCACCGGCGGCTGTTCAGTGAACGCCCGAAGTCTGGCTGCCGAAGCCGGCATGCAGCTGGCAGACGTGCGGATCGAAGTACGCGAGTGGAACAGCGCCTTCAGCCTGGTACGTGAACGGCTGGGAGTGACCCTGGTGCCCCAGAGCACCTTGCCGGAGCAGCGCCAGGGGTTGCGGGTCTTGCCGTTGACTGCAGTGATCGAGCGCGAGTTTGCCCTGGTGCCGGCCCGGGGGGGGGAGGTCAATGGGCTGGTTCAGGCCTTTCTGGCAACCCTTAGCGAACTTTCGTACAGAACCTAGCGCGGGCCGCCAAAAGGTCCGGTGATAAGCAATATTTATGTCTTATTTGATACTTATCGCGAATGCATTCCAACACCCTGGAAGTTGTGAAAACGGACTGACTAGTGGCCTTGCATAGAGTCTGCGGCTGTCTATGCTCAGTTGTGAAATTCATATCAATTGGCCTGTTGGTATCTGCCCGTGATGTTTCGGCAGTTTTAATCGGCGTTTGTGCAATCTTCATCCCGAGGAAGATTGAGATCGTGAATAAAGGCGAGAGTGCGCAACTAGAGGCATCGCAATATTAGGAGCATTTAATTAGATGGAATTTCTTGGTTTTGTTAGGTTCGACCCGGTAGCGGGTCATCAAGAAAAGGATGGCTTGATAAGAGCGTTGCAACAAGGGCTCTCCGATTAAACATCATTTATCACCTGACACTTCCTCTCTCATATGGAGGGAGGCGCTTGCACTGTTTTATGGAACGTTGTGGTGGATCAGTTGAACGACTAGGAACTTCCGTCAATTAAAAGACAGCGTTGAAGGTGATACAACCATGTTTAACCTACATCACAAGGCTGACCTGCTGGAGATCGAGCGATTCAATTGTGCGCTGAGCGAGGCCAACGCCAAATTGGCAGCGATCAGTGCTTCCATGGCGATGATCGAGTTCTCTCCTGACGGCATCGTGCTCGATGCCAATGAGAATTTTTGCCTGACCATGGGCTATTCGGCTGACGAGGTACGCGGCAAGCACCACCGGATTTTCTGCGAGGAAGAGTTTTATCGCAGCGAGGAGTACACCAAGCTATGGCGTGACCTGTCCCGGGGGGAGCCCATCAGCGGTACCTTCCTGCGGCTGAACAAGCGCGGTGAGGAGATCTGGCTCGAGGCCAGCTACATGCCGGTGTTCGATGCCAATCGCCAGGTCAGGAGTGTGATCAAGGTGGCCTCGGACATCTCCAGGCGCGTTCATGTTGAACACGAGAACCAGAGCCTGCTGAACGCTATTGGGCGCTCGATGGCGATCATCGAATTCAGTCCGGATGGCAGGATCATTAACGCCAACGACAACTTCCTCAAGACCATGCAGTACTCCCTCAATGAAATTGTCGGCCAGCACCACAGCATGTTCTGTCACCGCGCTGAGGCCGAGTCTTCCGAGTACAAGCAATTCTGGGCTTCGTTGAACCGGGGCGAATATCACTCCCACCGTTTCGAACGGGAGAACAAATACGGTCAGACCGTGTTCCTGGAGGCTTCCTACAACCCGTTGTTCGACGCTAAGGGCCGTCTGTACAAGGTGGTCAAGTTCGCCAGTGATATCACCCAGCAGATGACTACCTTGCAGTCCGCCGCCGATTCTGCCCACAGCACGTCGGTGCAAAACGACGCCTGTGCGCAGAAGGGTTCGGAGGTGGTACAGCAGACGGTGCAGATCATCGAGCAGATTTCCAATGACCTCAATGAAGCAGCGCGCAGCATCGATGCGGTGAGCAAGCAGTCGGAGATCATTGGCAGCATCGTCCAGACCATCCGCGGGATTGCCGATCAGACCAACCTGCTGGCGCTCAACGCCGCTATCGAGGCAGCCCGGGCCGGGGAGCACGGACGAGGGTTCGCGGTGGTGGCGGACGAGGTGCGTAGCCTGGCCGCGCGGACCAGTCAGGCGACGGTGGAAATCGTCGAAGTAGTGCGCAAGAACCACGACCTGTCCATGAGCGCGGTCACCAGCATGCAGTCAAGCCTGAGTCGTACCGGGCTGGGGGTCGAGTTGGCCAATGAGGCGGGGGAGGTGATCCTGGAGATCCAGCAGGGTTCGCGGCATGTGGTGGATGCCATCAGCCAGTTCAACTCGACTTTGCAGTTGCAGTAGCGGCTGCAGGCCAGGCACAAAAAAGGGTTCCCGTTGGGAACCCTTTTTCGTGGAGCCCGATTACAACGAGGCGAGGAACTTCTCGTCGATCGGTTTTGCGCTGTCCTTGATCTCTTTCGCTTCTTTGGCCAACTGCATCTTGTCCTGCAGGCGCTGGGCGATTTCCTGGTTGATCGCCAACTGCCGTTCTGGAGGCATGCTCTTCAGGTCCTCTTCGGTCAGGCCCAGTTCTTTCAGGATGCTGTCGCGCAGCCTCTGCTCGGGAGTCTTGCTCATGTAGTCCTTGAACTCACCCAAGGCACCCGTTTCCGTAGCGCTGTTGGCCTGCGCAGTGCTGGCGGTCGGTGGAGTGGCCTGGAGCAGGACGCGGGTCTTGGCAAAAGCTGCGTTGACGTTGTCGTCCACGCTATTGGCTTGCTGGCTTGGCTGGGACGCTGGATAGGTCACAGAGTTCTGGGCCTGCTGCAGCATGCCGCTGTACAGCGCACTGGCTGCAGCAGTGGTCGGGTCCATATCGGTGCGCGAGGTGGGCTGCACCGCAATGGATTTCTGGGCGTTGACCAACATGATAGGGAACCTGTGTTAGGGATCTAGGGTGATGATTTAGCAAATTCCATGCCGATAATAGAAGCCTTTTAAATCAAGGCGTTAGTGGATGGATTCAGGCCGGGCTGCCAGTAAGCGGACAAGTGTTGCCGCTTTCTGGCAAATGTAGCCCGGGGGGGCGGTCAAGCGTGCGCAATATCTTCCAGAGTGAGGCAGACGCCCCTGCTGGCTCAGTAAGTGATGGGAATGCCGAAGTCTTCCTGGAAGGCATCGTCCACCGGCTCATACCCGAGGACCCGAGTGGTCTCGCTGAGGTCCAGGCGCTTGAAACGGTTGTTGGAGATGCCATGGCCGATCAGGTAGTGCACCCCTGGGGTTTCCACCGCCCGTTGCAACAATTGCAAGGCGTCTCGTGGGCTTAGCCAGGCGCTCAGGTCGCGGGTGGTGGTCAGTTCGTGGTGCTGCGGGTCCTCGAATGCGCCAATGCGCAGGGCGATGCAGGACAGCCCGCGTCTGGCGGCATAAAAGGCGCACAGCGCTTCGCCGTAGCACTTGCTCACGCCGTACAGGTTGGCCGGCATCACCGGCATGCCCGGGGTGATCTGTCGGTCCACCGGATAGCCTTCGATGGTCTGCGCGCTGCTGGCAAATACCAGTCGCCGGCAACCGGCATTCACTGCGGCTTCGAACAGGTAGGTGGTGGCGAGGATATTGTTGGGCAGCAGTTCGTCGAACCCGGCGCTGGCGTGGGGAATGCCGGCCAGGTGCACGATGACATCGATCCCCGGCAGCAGGCGGCTGATGGCCTGCTGATCGTCGAGGTCCAGGCGCACAAAGCGATGGGGGGCGGGGATCTCGAAGTCTGGTTCGATGCGGTCGGTGAGGGTGAAGCGGTAGCGCTCCTGGGAGCCCTGGAAAAACATTTTGCCGATCCTGCCGCAGGCGCCGGTCAGTAGTACGTTGAGTCCATCCATGTCGAATCTCCGGTGGGCTGAAAAAGTGCTAGTCAGGTTAGGGCGTGCCATTGCGTCCGTGCAGAAGAAACCCCGGACGCTGGCTGAGGCGCTCGTAGTATTGGGCTACGGCGGGAAAGTTCGGGTGCTCCATGGGCGTCATCTTCCAGCGATTGACCGAGAGGCCAAGGACGATATCCGCCAGAGTGAAGGTTGCTCCGAGGGCATAGGCCCCAGAGTTTTCAAGCTGCTGTTCGAGAATCGCCATCTTGGCGTTCCAGGCCAGGAGGCTGGCACCGATACGCCGATCGTCCTGGTAATCCGGATGCTCGCGCACCAGGCCCATGAAGGCGTAGCTCCAGGCCGGATTGAGTTCGGTGGCCTGCCAGTCCATCCACTGTTCCACCAGGGCTCGGGCCCGCGGGGCAATGGGCAGCAGGCCGCTGCCGGGATGCAGATTGCTCAGGTAGCGGCAGATGCTGTTGGATTCCCACAGGACGCCGGCGTCATCGATCAGCACCGGGACCTGGGCATTGGGGTTGAGGGCAAGAAACTCGGAACTGTGGGTCGACTGGAAGCCGTTGCCCCAGTCTTCCTGCTGGTAGCAAAGCCCCAGCTCCTCACAGGTCCATAGGACTTTCCTGACGTTGATGGACGAGGCTTTACCGAGAATTCTGCAGGGGGTTCCCATGACGCTTCCTTGTTCGTGGCACCGGTGGCCATGGGAATCTATCAGCGTGGCGGGCCCTCGGCGACGGTCAATTTGCCTCCAGGCATGTTTTGCCTTGGCTCAGACCGGGTCGGGCAGGGCCGAGGCCGGCAGGCCGAAGACCCGGTCGAACAGCCAGTTGAAGGCGAAGGTGTAGCAGGGGATGAACAGGATCAGCGCCAGGTCCAGGAGAAACGCCTGCACCAGGCTGATGTGCATCCACCAGGCAATCAGCGGGATCAGGAACACGATCAGCGTCAGTTGAAATCCCACGGCATGGGCGATGCGCCGCTTGACGGTGCGGGTGCGTGATGGCTGGCGGCTTTCCCAGCGCTCGAACAGCGTGGTGTAGATGAAATTCCAGGACACCGCGATGCTGGTGATGACCACGGCCAGTGGGCCGGTGCTGCTGGGGGAGGTGCCGGACAGCAGGGCCAGGCCCAGGGCCGAGAAGGTCATACCGAACACTTCGAATAGGGCCACATAGACCAGTTTGCGTTTCACGCCTTGCATGGAGGTTCCTCGGTATTGAAGGTGGATGGCCAGTACCTGACTGGCGAGGGGCGCAGAAGATAGCTTCAATATGAGTGATAGAAAAAGTCAGTAGCTTTCAGTTTTTCTGATAGGTTGGTGCCCATGAATTTTTCCAGCGACAGCATCCAGTTGTTTCTTGCCGTGCTTGAGCGCGGTTCCTTTTCGGCCGCCGCCCGCTCCTTGGGCAAGGTGCCTTCAGCCGTGAGCATGGGCATCGCCAACCTGGAGGCCGAGTTGGGGTATGCGTTGTTCGATCGCAGCCATCGGGAGCCGGTGCCTACACCACTGGCCCTGTCCCTGGCGCCGCATGCACGGTTGATCGCCGACCAGCTCAAGCAGTTGCAGGTGCACGCCATCGAGCTGTCCCTGGGGCTGGAGAGCAAGCTGTCGATCGCAGTGGTGGACGACATCGACAAGCAGCGGGTGCTGGCGGCAATCAAGCTGATTGCCGAGCGTTATCCGCTGCTGGAAGTGGAGGTACTCAGTGCTCCTCAAGATGATGTGCTGCAGTTGTTGCACAGTGGCCGAGTCAGTGTCGGCGTGGCCTTTGCTGGCCTGAGCGTCAATGCCCTGGAATATTTCCAGTACATCGGCAGCGAGCGGGTCATTGCCTGCATCTCGCCTCGACATCCGTTGTGTCTGGCCGGCGATGGTTCGCTGTACCTGGAGGAGTTGATCAGGGTCCGCCAAGTGGTCGTGGCCAGCCGCGACCTGCCCATCAGCGATACCCGGCCGCTGGTGGGGGAGTCTTTGTGGCGCACCGACAGCCTGGCAATGGCTCAGCACATGGTGGAGGCAGGCATCGGCTGGGGCAATTTCCCGTTATCAGTGATTCAGCCCTTGCTGACGGCGGGGCGCTTGCAGCGTCTGAAGTTCAAGAACATCGATAACGGCCTGGTGCTGCCGGTGCATGCGGTGTGGCTAAAGCAGCAGGCGTTGCAGAAGGGCGCCCTGGCCCTGGTGCAGTTGCTCAGTGGTGAGGACCCGGCGCTGGGAGCGGCCAGCCCAACCGTGTAAGGCGTTATTCCAGGGCTTGCTCACGCAACCAGTGGAGCATTTGTCCGGCCGCAGAGTCCTCGCTGATTGCCTGAGGTGCGAGCAGGTAATAGGCGCTGCCATCGGCGAGAAAACCAAAAGGCGCGCACAGCAGGCCGTTGGCCAGATCGTCCCGCACCAGTTGCCACGGCGCGATGGCCAACCCCAGGCCCGCCACTGCTGCTTGCAGGCTGAAGTAGAAGTGTTCGAAAACTTGCTCCTGCGGCGCCGGATCACCCGGTATCTGCTTGAGTTTGAGCCACTGCTCCCAGGCTTGTGGCCGGGTGGCACTGTGCAGGCGTGGCGCCTGGGCGCTCAGGTGAGGCTGGTCGTGTTGCTGCGGTGTCCAGTTGGCTTGTTGCTGCGGGCGGCAGACCGGGCCTATGGCTTCGTCGAACAGCCAGTTGGCCTGGGTGTCGGCGCTCCAGGCAAAGTCGTTGCGCCGGATCGCCAGGTCAATGCCCGCATTGAACGAGAAGGGGCCACCCCCGGCCACCAGTTGAATCGACACCTCGGGGTGGGCGGCATGAAAGCTCGGCATCCGCGGGATCAGCCAGCGCATCATCAGGGTTGGCTCACAGGACAGCACCAGTAGCGCCTTGGGCTTGGGCGCCCGCAGGCGGCTGGCAGTGCTTTCTATCAAGTCCAGAGCGTGGGTCACGCCGTGCAGCAACTCGGCGCCGGCGGCGGTGAGAAACACCCGGTGGCTACGGCGTTCGAATAGCACCGTGCCCAAGTCTTCTTCCAGGGCGCGTACGGCGCGGCTGATGGCGCCATGGGTCAGGTGCAGGGCAGCGCCGGCTTTAGTGAAGCTTTCCAGGCGGGCCGCCGCTTCAAAGCAGCGCAGGGCGCTCAAGGGCGGCAAGCGTCGCGCTAATGTCTGTGAGTTTTTATCACCGTGATTGTCAGTTTTCATCGTTGGCTGTCCAGGTGCAGATCCACATAAAGTAGCGCCTTATTCTATAACCAAGGCGTATCTGATGTGACTGAACTGTTAGTGGTAATCACCATCACCGTTCTCGCGGTGCTCAGCCCCGGGGCCGACTTTGCCCTGGTTACGCGCAACAGCCTGATGCTCTCGCGCCGTCACGGCGTGCTGACCGCGCTGGGTATCGGGCTTGGGGTCATGTTGCATATCGGCTACAGCCTGCTGGGTGTGGGCGTGCTGTTGCAGCAGTCGGCGTTGTGGTTCAGCGGGTTGAAGATGGCCGGGGCGATCTACCTGGTCTACCTGGGCATCAAGCTGTTGCGCAGCCCTGCACAAGGCTCGGGGGAGGTGCGGCCGTCCGGGGGCGAGATGTCGTCCTGGGCCGCTTTGCGCAGTGGCTTTCTGACCAACGCATTGAATCCCAAGACGATGATTTTCATCCTCAGCCTGTTCATGCAGGTGATCCAGCCGGGCACGGGGTTGGCGGTGCAGATCGGCTATGGCGCGATCATCGTCCTGGCTCATGTGCTGTGGTTTGTGATGGTGGCACGTTTTTTTTCGGCCCCGGCCATCGCCAGTCGCCTGATGAGTTACAGGCGCCGAATCGATCAACTGTTCGGCGCCGTACTGGTGGGTTTTGGCCTGTTGCTCAGTGCTTTGAGCGTGGGACCTTGAAACGTCTCAGGTGCTTTCCCGAACCCGCAGTTCGAAGCCCATGTCCACCACCGGCTCGGCCACGCTGTTGCCGGCCAGCAGGGTCAGCATCTGTTCCGCTGCGCGGCGGCCGATGGCTTCTCGTGGCGTGCTGATGCTGCTCAGGCGCGGCACCATGTGCTCCGAGGAAGGCAGGTCGTTGAAGCCCAGTACTGCCACTTGTTGCGGGACCTTGATCCCGCAGCGCATGGCTTCCAGCAATGCTCCTTGGGCCAGGTCGTCGTTGCCGAAGAAAATCGCATCGACCTGAGGCTGGCTTTGCATCAGTTGCAGGAACAGTTCTGCCCCCAGTCCTACGGATGATGGGCGCGGGGTCAGCAGCTCCAGGTCGGGGTTGTAGAGCCCCGCCTGCTGCAGGGCACGGCGGAAACCTTCGCCGCGCAGCAGGGTGCGCTGGTCCAGTTGCGCACCGACGTAGGCCAGGTGTTTGCGCCCACGAGAAATCAGGTGCTGGGCGGCGGTCTCCCCGGCATTCAACTGCGAGAAACCGACGCAATTGAGCCCGGCACCGGAGTCCAGGTCCATCATGTAGACGCAGGGAATGTTGTTCGCCTCGATCATCCGCCGGGAACTCTCGGTGCGGTCGAAGCCGGTCAGCAGCAACCCCCGGGGCTGGTAGGTCATGTAGTTGCGCAGCAGGTTTTCTTCTTCGTCCCGGGAATAGTGGTAGTTGCCGATCAGCACTTCGAAACCCTTGGGTCGCAGCACCTGGTGAATGGCCTCCAGGGTTTCGATGAACAGCAGGTTCGACAGCGACGGCACCAGTACCACCACCGATTGGCTCTGGGCCGAGGCCAGGGCGCGGGCAGCGGAATTGACCACATAGTTCAGCTCCAGTGCCGCCTGCTGCACCTTTTCCACCAGCTCGGTGGCCACGCTGCTGATGCCGCGCAAGGCCCGGGAGGCAGTGATCGGGCTGACACCGGCCAGGCGTGCCACTTCGTTGAGGGTCGGGCGACCCGTGGTGCGGGTATTTTTATCGTTCTTTTGGGTGGTCATCAGACGGCTTGCCAAACAAAATTCAAGTCACTAAGGTAGCGCTGTCCTGAAACAGCTGCAATGCGTGAGCGAGGTGTGCCTGACCCTCGCTCTTTGGTTTGACGGACTATATACGCGGCAACCCACAAAAATGACAAGAAGGCGTCGGCAGACACTGTTTTTGTACTAGGGTTTTCAACTAGCGAAGGTAGCGCTGTCTGCGCGCTGAGGTGTTACATGAGTCAACCCATCACCGCCCTGGTCATCATGGGTGTTGCCGGCTGCGGCAAGTCCAGCGTCAGCCAGGCCCTGTGCCTGCGCAGCGGCGCCACGGCCATTGAAGGCGATACGTTCCATCCTGCTGCGAACATCGCCAAGATGAGTGCCGGAATTCCCCTCGACGACGACGACCGCGCCGGCTGGCTCGACAGCCTGTGCGATGAATTGCGTCGTACCCTGGCTGCCGGCGAGCGCCCAGTGCTGACCTGCTCGGCCTTGAAGCGCAAATATCGCGAGCGCCTGCGCGCGGCGACGCCTGGCCTGGGCTTCATTTTTCTCGAACTGACGCCGGCAGTCGCCGCCGACCGTGTGGCTCATCGGCCGGGGCACTTCATGCCTTCGACGCTGATCGACAGTCAGTTCGCCACCCTTGAATCCCCCGTGGGGGAGCCGCTCACCCTGGCGCTGGATGCCAGTACCCTGAGCGTCCAGCGCCTGGCCGAACTGGCCAACCAATGGTGGCTGGAGAATGGCCTTGAAACTTCACATTAAGTGCTGGCTGGAAAAAGGTAGCGCTATCCCACTCGGCCCTTGTTTTTAACGCTTTAATAAAAACAACAAACCGGAGGCAACCCCCCATGTTTGGCATGTCCCAAGAGACCTTTCTGCTGGTTGATGCAGTGGTCACTATCATCGGGCTGATCGTCTTGATCACCCGTTTCAAGCTGCATCCCTTCATTGCGCTGACCATTGCTGCAGGCTTTCTTGGCCTGACTTCGGGTATGCCGGTGGACAAGATCCTCAAGGCGTTCCAGGACGGCTTCGGCGGGGTGCTGGGTTTTGTCGGCATCATCCTGGCCCTGGGCACCATGCTCGGCAAGATGATGGCCGAGTCCGGCGGCGCCGATCAGATCGCGCAGACGCTGATTCGCTCGTTCGGTAAAGAGCGCGTGCAATGGGCGATGATGTTCGCCGCGTTCCTGGTGGGTATCCCGCTGTTCTTCGAAATCGGCTTCGTGTTGCTGATCCCGCTGGTGTTCATCGTTGCCCGGCGCACCGGTGTCTCGATCATCAAGATTGGTATCCCGCTGCTGGCCGGCCTGTCGGCGGTGCACGGCCTGGTGCCGCCGCACCCGGGGCCATTGCTGGCCATCGGGGTGTTTGGCGCGGATATCGGCAAGACCATTCTTTATGGTCTGATCGTTGCCTTGCCGACCGCGATCATTGCCGGTCCGATCTACGGCACCTTTATCGCCAAATACATTCCGGGCCACCCGTCCCAGGAACTGGTCGACCAGTTGGCGCGGGAAAATGAAAACACCAACCTGCCAAGCTTCAGCGTGACGCTGGTCACCGTGTTGCTGCCGGTGTTCCTGATGCTGCTCAAGACCTTTGCCGATGTGATGCTGCCGGACGGCCACTTCTTCCGCATCTGGATGGACATGATCGGTCACCCGATCAGTGCGCTGTTGCTGGCCTTGCTGCTGTCGCTCTACACCTTCGGTCACAAGCAAGGCATCGGTTCCAAGCAGATCCTCAAGCTGTTGGATGCGAGCCTGGCGCCTACTGCCGCGATCATCCTGATCATCGGTGCCGGCGGCGGCTTCAAGCAGATGCTGGTGAACAGCGGCGTGGGTGATGTGATCGGCCACATGGCGGTCAATGCACAGATCTCGCCGATCCTCCTGGCGTGGTTGGTGGCGGCGGTGATCCGTATCGCCACCGGTTCGGCCACCGTGGCTACCATCACCGGTGCTGGCATCGTGGTGCCGGTGGTGGGGATGATCCCGGGGGTCAATCGCGAGCTGCTGGTGCTGGCCACCGGCGCCGGTTCGCTGATCCTGTCCCACGTCAACGACGCGGGTTTCTGGCTGGTGAAGCAGTACTTCAACATGACCGTGGCCGAGACGTTCAAGACCTGGACCGCGATGGAGACCATCCTCTCGGTAGTGGGCCTGATCTTCATCCTGTTGCTGTCGCTGGTGGTCTGAAGCATTTCGTCGGCCAGCCAGTTGCTACAGGCTTCCATTGCCTTTTGTAGGACTGGCTGATCAACGAAAGACCGGTACGCCGGGCACAAAAAAACCGCATCGCTGCGGTTTTTTTGTGGCTGATGGTTTATCCGTTTTTCGGCACCAGGCCATCGGCGCGGAACATGCCGCGGATGCCACGCACGGCCTGACGGATCCGGTCCTGGTTCTCGATCAGGGCAAAGCGCACATGATCGTCGCCGTATTCGCCGAAACCCACACCCGGAGAAACACAGACCTTGGCTTCGGCCAACAGCTTCTTGGCAAACTCCAGGGAGCCCAGGTGCGCATAGGCCTCGGGGATCTTCGCCCAGACGTACATCGAAGCCTTGGGGTTCTCTACCATCCAGCCCAGTTCATGCAGGCCCTTGACCAGCACATTGCGCCGCTGCCGGTATTGCTCGGCAATGTCTTTCACGCACTGTTGATCGCCTTCCAGCGCGGCAATCGCCGCCACCTGCAACGGGGTGAAGGTGCCGTAGTCGTGGTAGCTCTTGATCCGCGCCAGGGCGTTGACCAGCTCCGGGTTGCCGACCATGAAACCGATGCGCCAGCCGGCCATGTTGTAGCTCTTGGACAGGGTGAAGAACTCCACCGCGATGTCTTTCGCTCCCGGTACCTGCATGATCGACGGGGCTTTCCAGCCGTCGTAGACGATGTCGGCGTAGGCCAGGTCGTGGATCACCAGCACGTCGTACTGCTTGGCCAGAGCGATCACTCGCTCGAAGAAGTCCAGCTCCACGCACTGCGCGGTGGGGTTGGACGGGAAGCCGAGGATCATCATCTTCGGCTTGGGGATCGAGCCGCGAATGGCCCGCTCCAGTTCGGCGAAGAAATCCACTCCGGGCACCAGCGGTACCGAGCGCACCTGGGCGCCGGCAATCACTGCGCCGTAGATGTGGATCGGGTAGCTGGGGTTGGGCACCAGCACCGTGTCGCCCTGGTCCAGGGTGGCGAGCATCAAGTGCGCCAGGCCTTCCTTGGAACCAATGGTGACGATGGCTTCGCTTTCCGGGTCGATGTCGACCTCGTAGCGGTCCTTGTACCAACGGGAAATCGCCCGGCGCAGCCGTGGAATTCCTTTGGAGGTGGAGTAGCCGTGAGTGTCTTCGCGCTGGGCGACGGTGACCAGTTTCTCGACGATATGCGGCGGCGTGGGACCGTCGGGGTTACCCATGCTCAAGTCGATGATGTCTTCGCCGCGCCGACGCGCAGCCATCTTCAGCTCGGCAGTGATATTGAAAACGTAGGGGGGGAGTCGATCAATGCGCGCAAAGCGGCGCGGCGAACCTTGTTCGGCCATTGTTGCCTCGAAAAGACGTAAGCGCCCGGAACCGTCCGAGCGACGTTGGCCACTGCGGTGGCCTGCGGGGCAGACGATAAGGGCCGCAGCGGCGGCTTGTCCAGAGGGCTGGGAAATTATTTTCAGCGTGCCGGGGCGATTTGCGAAGGCGCGGGGTTTGCCGCTATAACGTGCACGCTTTTTGCCTGCAATGGCCGCGCCCGACGTTTGCCTGATCCGTTTAAGCGGGTTGATCGCCAGTCGGCACCTCTTCGAACAACAGCGTCAAACGGGATGAATGATGGAGTTTACCAGCGGCTTCTTGCTGAGCCTTTCACTGTGCCTGGACATCGGCGTGGCCAATATCGCGATGATTACCCTGGCCATGCAGCGCGGCTATTTCCAGGGTTTCTGCCTGGGGCTCGGGACCTGTGTCGGTGACCTGATCTATGCGTTGCTGGCCCTGGCCGGAATGACCGTATTGCTGCAGTACGAAAGTGTGCGCTGGGTACTGTGGATCGGCGGTTCGGCGCTGCTGGTGTACTTTGCGGCGAAGATGATCTACGCCGCTATCCATCACAGCGCGGTGCTGGCCGAGGCCGCTGAGGCGGACAACGGTTCGCCGCGCCGGGAATTCTTCCGCGGGATTTTCCTGGCCATGTCGTCCCCCAGCGCAATCCTCTGGTTCGCCGCGGTGGGCGGCACGCTGATTGCCCGATCCGGGGGCAGCACGATTGCCGACTCCGGACTCTTCCTTGCCGGCTTCTTCTGTGCCGGGCTGGTCTGGACCATGGGCCTGTGCCTGGCCGCGACCCAGGGTGGCAAGCTTTTGGGAGACAAGCTGTTGCGCTATTCCTACCTGGCATCTGCGGCGATCTTCTGCTATTTCGCGGTGTACGTGATTCTGTCCGGCTACCAGGAGTTTATCGTTGGTGCCGGGGTCGCAGACCTTCCGGCGCTCTGATCCTGGCCTGGCTGATTGGCTTCTATACTTGCAGCCGAACCCATCTATTCAGCGGCAGGAGTGGCATTCATGGATGAGCAAAAACAGGGCGCAGGTCCAGAACCACGCTTCGAAAGGGAGCGTTTTTTGCTGATCGCAGGTTTTAGCGAGCGATTTACTCCGGCGACTCTCCAAGACATCGGCCAGTTGTGGCAACGCTTCATTCCCCATATCGGCAAAGTGCCGGGGCAGGTCGATGAGGTGACCTACGGCATCTGCTGCAATCCTGATGGCCAGGGCGGGTTCGAGTACATCGCCGGGGTCGAGATCAGCAAGCTCGACGACCTGCCCGAGCGTTATCGCTGGATCGAAATGCAGCCGCAGCACTATGCGGTGTTCGAGCATGGGGGCTCGTTGCAGGACTTGCCCCGGACCTTCGACTACATCTGGACAACCTGGCTGCCTCAGTCCGGCCGCGAGGCCGTTGATGCGCCGGGGTTCGAACGCTACAGCGCCGACTTCAATCCGGACACCGGTGCCGGTGTACTGGAGATCTGGCTGCCGCTGAAAAGTGCCTGAGGCGTTCGGGGGCGCTGGCCCGCCCCCGACACCCCGCTGCGGCACCATCCCTCTCTGAGCTCCCCGCTGCATCAATCTATACGCCGTCTTAATACCGCCCCCCGCAATCAGTGTCCGACCTTGATACGCCCTCACCTAACCTGCGTGGCGCAGAGGAGCGCGGGGATTTGCCGTCCACGCCTCCCTGCCGGGGCCCGTTCACGGGCGCCCTGACCGGTTGCGTCCGGGCCGCGAGCTGCGGTTGCGGCGCCGCCTCAATGGATTAAGGGGAGCTGCCTTGCTGACACTGGAATTCATCTACGGCGCCAGCGGCCTTTGCGCCGTGCTGCTGTTTGCCTACCTGGGTTACGCGTTGATTCGTGCCGAGAAATTCTGATGAGCGCACTCAGCGTTTCCCAAGCATGTTCATTTGCCCGTCCGGGCTTTATCGAGAAAGGAAACCAGCCATGTACGACCTGATCTTCGTGGGCCTGTCCCTGGGGTTCTTTGTACTGACGGCCCTGGTCATCGTCGCCATGGGCAAGATTTGAGCGGAGCATCGACATGTTGAGTACTGTGCTGGAATACGCGGTGATCCTCGGGGTAATGACCGGGCTCGCCGTGCTCATGGGCAAATGGCTGACCCGGGTCTTCAGTGGCCATGGGCATGCCTTGCCGGAGCGGGCCACCTACCGCCTGCTGGGGATCGACCCCGGCGAAACCATGGGCTGGGCCCGTTATGGCTCGGCGCTGTTGCTGTCCAACGCGGCGATGATGCTCCTGGGCTACCTGATACTGCGCCTGCAGGGCATGACGCCCCTCAACCCCCTGGGGCTGGCGGCGCAAACCCCGGACCTGGCGTTCAACACCGCCGCGTCCTTTATCACCAACACCAACTGGCAGGCCTATTCCGGGGAAAGCAGCCTGTCGAACTTCAGCCAGATGGCGGTGATCACCTTCTTGATGTTCGTCGGTGCTACCGCCGGAGTGGTGGCGGCCGCCGGCTTCATTCGTGGCCTGAGCCGCTCCAACTCAGCGGATATCGGCAACTACTGGGTAGACTTCACCCGCACCCTGTACCGGGTGATGCTGCCGCTGTGCCTGCTGATGGCCCTGGTCTATGTCTGGCAGGGCATGCCCCAGACCCTCAACTCCCAGGTCCTGGCTACCACCCTGGAAGGTGCCCAGCAGCAGTTGATCGTTGGCGCAGTGGCGAGCTTCGAATCGATCAAGCACATCGGCACCAACGGCGGTGGCTTCTTCAGCATGAACGCGGCCCATCCGTTCGAGAACCCGACGCCGCTGACCAACGTCCTGCACATTCTCAGCATGTTGCTGATCCCTTCGGCATTGACCTACACCTTCGGCAGCATGCTGCTGCGCCGGCGTCAGGGCTGGGTGTTCTTCGGCACCTTCCTGGTGATGTTCGTCGGCTTCCTGGCCATCGTCTTCACCGCGGAGCAGGGCGGTAATCCGCTGTTGACCCAGGCGGGCGCCGACCAGCAACTGTCGGCGACCCAGAGCGGCGGCAACATGGAAGGCAAGGAGCTGCGTTTCGGCATCGCCGACACTGCGCTGTTCGTTACCACCACCACTGGCGCCACCACCGGTTCGGTGAACGCCATGCATGACTCGCTGACCCCCATGGGCGGTTTCGTGCCCCTGGCGCAGATGATGCTCAACTGCGTGTTCGGTGGTGATGGCGTGGGCTTTATCAACCTGATCCAGTACGCCCTGCTGACGGTGTTCCTGGTGGGCATGATGATCGGCCGCAGCCCGGAGTTTCTCGGCAAGAAGATCGAGGCCCGGGAGATCAAGCTGGTGATGCTCTCGGTGCTGGCGCACCCCATCTGCATCCTCGGCTTCACCGCCTTGGCAGCCCTGTGGCCGGACACGCTGAACAGCCTCAACAACCTCGGGCCCCACGGGTTCAGCGAGGTGCTCTACGCCTACGCCTCGGGCACCGCGAACAACGGTTCGGCGTTCGCCGGCCTGAATGCCAACACGCCGTTCTTCAACACCACCATCGGTCTGGCGATGCTCATGGGGCGCTTCTTCACCATGCTGCCGATGCTGGCCGTGGCCGGTTCCCTGGCGGCGAAAAAGAACATTCCGGCCGGCGCCGGCACCATTCCCACCGCGACTCCGCTGTTCATGTTCCTGGTGGTGTTCGTGGTGCTGGTGGTCGGTGGCCTGACGTTCCTGCCGGCGCTCGCGCTCGGCCCACTGGTCGAGCAACTGCAGTTGCTGGCCGGCCAGACCTACAAGTAAGGGGTTGTGATGACTACGCAAATGCAAACCCAAGGCACCACCTCGGTGCTGTTCAAGGGCCTGTTGCGCCCGGTGCTGGTGGCGGCGGTGTTCTTCATGCTGCTGACCGGGCTGGCCTATCCGCTGGCGGCCACCTTGTTGGCCAACCTGCTGTTTCCGTTCCAGGCACAGGGCAGCCTGGTAGAGCGTGACGGCTTGGTGGTGGGATCACGGCTGATCGGCCAGGGGTTCACCCGGCCGGAGTATTTCCAGGGCCGCCCGAGCATGACCCTCGGCAGCGATCCGCTGGACCCGAGCAAGAGCGTGCCCCAGCCCTACAACGCCGGGGCCAGTGGCGCCAGCAACCTGGGGCCCACCAGCCAGAAGCTGCTGGACAGTGTGGCGGCGCGTGTCGCCGCCTACCGCCAGCTCAATGGTCTGGCGGCGGACACTCCGGTACCGGTGGACGCAGTGACCGCCTCGGCCTCAGGCCTGGACCCGCACATTTCCCTGGCCAACGCCCAGTTGCAACTGAGCCGGGTCGCCCGCCTGAGGCAGGTGCCCCTGGTCGATCTGGAGGCGCTGCTGCAGGACCACAGCGAAAGCCGCACCTTCGGCCTGCTGGGCGAGCCCCGGGTCAATGTGCTGCAACTGAACCTCGCGCTGGATGCCCTGGCACCCGTGCATTCCTCGCCGCTTGCGGCCAGTGAGTAAGAGACAGCGACCATGAGTAAGAACGCTCGTACACCTTTGTTCGACCGTGGGCTGTTGCTCACGGCGTGCCTGGATGCCGTGAAGAAACTGCTGCCCCAGGCGCAGTGGAAGAACCCGGTGATGTTCGTGGTCTACCTGGGCAGCCTGCTCACCACATTGTTGTGGTTGCAGTCCCTGGGCGGTGAGGGTGAAGCCCCTAGCGGCTTCATCCTCAGCATCACTCTGTGGCTGTGGTTCACCGTACTGTTTGCCAACTTCGCCGAGGCCCTGGCCGAGGGCCGCAGTCGAGCCCAGGCTGCGAGCCTCAAGGGCATGAAGCGCCAGACCCTGGCCAAGCTGTTGCAGCAGCCCAGGCACGGTGCCGCCTGGCTGCCCATGGCCGCCAGCGAACTGCGCAAGGACATGGTGGTGCTGATCGAAGCCGGCGACCTGGTGCCCCTGGACGGGGAGGTGATCGAAGGCGTGGCCACCGTGGACGAGAGCGCCATCACCGGCGAATCGGCACCGGTGATCCGCGAGGCAGGGGGCGATTTTTCCTCGGTCACTGGCGGCACCAAGGTGCTTTCCGACTGGTTGGTGGTGCGCATCAGCGTTAACCCCGGCGAGTCGTTCCTGGACCGCATGATCTCCATGGTGGAGTCCGCCAAGCGCCAGAAGACCCCCAACGAGGTGGCCCTGACCATTCTCCTGGTGGGCCTGACCTTGCTGTTCCTGCTGGTGATCGTGACCCTGAGCCCGTACTCGATCTTCGCCGTGGCCATGAGTGGCACCGGCAATGTGGTCAGCGCCACGGTGATGGTGGCGCTGCTGGTGTGCCTGATCCCCACTACCATCGGCGGGCTGCTCTCGGCCATCGGCGTGGCGGGCATGAGCCGGATGATGTCGGCCAACGTCATCGCCACCTCCGGGCGCGCGGTGGAAGCGGCGGGGGACGTGGACGTGTTGCTGCTGGACAAGACCGGCACCATCACCCTGGGCAACCGCCAGGCCAGCGCCTTCCTGCCGGCTCCGGGAATCAAGGACAGCGAGCTGGCAGATGCCGCGCAACTGGCTTCCCTGGCGGACGAAACCCCCGAAGGCCGGAGCATCGTGGTGCTGGCCAAGCAGAAGTTCGACATCCGTGGGCGGGACATCAATGCCCTCGGTGCAAGCTTTGTGCAGTTCACCGCGCAGACCCGCATGAGCGGCGTCGACCTGCCGGACGGACGCAGCATTCGCAAGGGCGCGGCTGATGCCATTCGCCGGCATATCGAGGCTTTGGGGGGCAGCTTCCCGCCGGCGTTGCAGGCCAAGGTCGATGAAGTCTCGCGCCGTGGCAGCACGCCGCTGGTGGTCAGCGACGGCGCCCAGGCCCTGGGCGTGGTGGAACTCAAGGACGTGGTCAAGGGTGGGATCAAGGAGCGTTTTGCCGAACTGCGGCGCATGGGGATCAAGACCGTGATGATCACCGGCGACAACCGCCTGACGGCTGCGGCGATTGCCGTGGAAGCCGGGGTCGATGATTTTCTCGCCGAGGCGCGTCCCGAGGACAAACTGCAACTGATCCGCGATTACCAGGCCAAGGGCAAGCTGGTGGCCATGACCGGCGACGGCACCAACGACGCCCCGGCCCTGGCCCAGGCCGACGTGGCGGTGGCGATGAACAGTGGCACCCAGGCCGCCAAGGAAGCGGGCAACATGGTCGACCTGGACAGCAACCCGACCAAGCTGATCGAGGTGGTGGAAGTGGGCAAGCAGATGCTCATGACCCGGGGCGCGCTGACCACCTTCAGCGTGGCCAACGACGTGGCCAAGTATTTTGCTATCGTACCGGCCGCCTTTGTCGCCACTTACCCGCAGTTGGGCGCATTGAACGTGATGCACTTGACCAGCCCCAACTCGGCGATCCTCAGTGCGGTGATCTTCAATGCCCTGATCATCGTGTTCCTCATCCCCCTGGCGCTCAAGGGGGTGAAGTACCGGGCCATCGGTGCGGCGGCACTGCTCAACCGCAACTTGTTGATCTATGGTCTGGGCGGGGTGCTGGTACCCTTTGCCGGGATCAAGCTGATCGACATGCTGCTGGCCGGACTCGGCCTGGTCTGACAGGACTGAAACAACGCGGCGCTCCCTGGAGCGCCGCGTTGTTCATTTAAGGAAAATCATGGCTGTGCTCGATGCTATTAACCCGCCGCGTGACGGCCGCCCCGATCCTGATGCGTTGCTGGAAAAGCTGCACCAGGATGAACAGGCGGCCCAGCGCGGCAAGCTGCGGATCTATTTCGGTTCCAACGCCGGGGTCGGCAAGACCTGCGCCATGCTCACCGCCGCCCGCGACGAAGTGGCCCTGGGTCGCGACGTGGTGGCCGGGGTGGTGGAAACCCACGGCCGTCGGGAAACCGCCGAGCTGCTCCAGGGCCTGGAGGTGCTGGAGCGCCACAGCCTGATGCACCGCGATTACGCCTTGCCTGAATTCGACCTGGACGCCGCCTTGGCGCGACGCCCCTCGGTGCTGCTGGTGGACGAACTGGCCCACAGCAACGTCCCCGGCTCTCGCCATCCCAAGCGCTGGCAGGACGTGGAGGAGTTGCTGCGGGCCGGCATCGATGTGTGGACCACCCTCAACGTTCAGCACCTGGAAAGCCTCAACGACATCGTCAGCGGGATCATCGGCATCCGCGTGCGTGAGACCGTGCCCGATCACTTGTTCGATGAAGCCCACGAAGTGCTGGTGATCGACCTGCCGCCGGATGACCTGCTGCGTCGCCTCAAGGACGGCAAGGTCTACATGGGGCCCCAGGCCGAGCGCGCTTCACGCAACTTCTTTCGCAAGGGCAACTTGCTGGCCCTGCGTGAACTGACCCTGCGCCGCACCGCCGACCGGGTCGATGCGCAGATGCGCGATTACCGTCGCGAGCGTTCGATCAATGCCTTGTGGCCGGCTCGGGAGCGGTTGTTGGTGGGCGTGGCCGGTGACCCGGCGGATGAGCGCCTGGTACGTGAGGCCGCGCGCCTGGCGCAGAAGCTCGAAGCCGACTGGATCGTGGTGCATGTGGCCTCGGCGCAACGGGGCGGCCGTGGCACCGGCGCCGGCCGTTATGCCGCGGCCATGAAGACCCTGGCCCTGGCCGCCGAGTTTGGTGCCGAGACCGCCACCTTGCCCGGCCTGGATGTGGCCGAAGCCCTGGTGGCTTGCGCCCGTGAGCACAACGCCAACCGCCTGGTGCTGGGGCATTACCCGCGCAAGGTCTGGCAGTTCTGGCATCAGTCGGTGAGCGACCGCATCAGTCGCCAGCACCCGGAAATCGACCAGATCGTGATCGCCAATGGCCCCCTGAGCCGACGCCAGGCACCTGTGGAAAAGCCCGAGGCCGGTTTGACCCCCAGTCGCGCGCCGGCCTACCTGTGGGCCAGCCTTGCGTGTTTTGCCGCGACGGCGGTGGCGGCGCTGTTGTTGAAGGTTTTCGACCCGGCCAACGTGGTCATGCTGTTCCTGCTCACCGTGGTCCTGGTGGCCCTGCGCTATGGACGCGGCCCGGGTGTCTGGGCGGCGATGCTGGCGGTGTTGTGCTTCGACTTCTTCTTCGTCCAGCCGGTATGGTCGTTCACGGTCAACGACACCCAGTATTTTTTCACCTTTGCCCTGATGCTCGGCATTGCCCTGATCACCGGCCAGCTCACCGCGCGCCTGCGCCATCAGGCACGCACCGCTGCCGAGGGCGAGCGCCGCGCCACTTCCCTGGCCGGCCTGGCTCGGGAGTTGTCGGCGGCCCTGACCGAGGAGCAGATCTGCGCCATGGCCCTGCGCACCTTCAGCGGGGTGTTCGAGGCCCGGGTCGGGCTGGCACTGCCGGATGCCGACAATCGCGTGCGGGCCTTGAGCGCCAACGTCTTGGCAATTGACGAGAGTATTGCCCAGTGGGCCTACGACCATGGCCAGCCAGCAGGGCGGGGCACCGATACCCTGGCGGCGGCCAAGGGTTGCTATCTGCCGCTCAAGGCGCCAATGCGCGTGCGTGGGGTGCTGGTGCTGGAACTGGCGGACGCTGAACGGCTCAAGGAGCCTGAGGAGCAACGCCTGCTGGAGGCTTGCATGAGCCAACTGGCGATTGCCCTGGAGCGGGTGCATTACGTCGAAGTGGCCCAGAGCACCGTGGTGCAGATGGAAGGCGAGCGCATGCGCAACACCTTGCTGGCGGCCATTTCCCACGACCTGCGTACCCCGCTGACCACCATCATCGGGGCTGCCGACGCGGCGTTGCCCCACGCTCCGAGTGGCGTGCTGCCGCAACTGTTGCGCGGCATTCACGATCAAGCCACCTCGATGCAGCGGCTGATCGAGAACCTGCTGGACATGGCGCGGATGCAAGAGCGCGGAGTGCGCCTGAACCGTCAGTGGAACTCGTTGGAAGAGATTGTCGGCAGCGCCCTGCGTCAATTGCGCGAGCCCTTGGCCAGGCATGAACTGCGGGTTGTCATGGCGCCACATCTACCCCTGGTGGAAGTGGATGCGCTGCTGTTGGAGCGGGTGCTGGTGAACCTGCTGGACAATGCCGCCAAGTACACCCCGGCCGGAACCCTGGTGCAGATCACTGCCCGCCAGGTCGACCAGCAGATCATTCTGCAGGTCAGCGATTCAGGTCCTGGCTGTCCCAAGGGCAGTTCCCCGGACAGCCTGTTCGAGGCCTTCAGCCGAGGCCAGCAAGAGTCCGCCGTGGCCGGGATCGGCCTGGGACTGGCCCTGGCCAAACGCATTGTCGAAGCCCATGGCGGACGTATCGAGGCCCAGCCTCACGCCGATGCCGGGCTGAGTTTTGTCATTACCTTGCCGGCGGGACAACCGCCTTCCATGGAAGCCCTATGAGCAGCGCACGCATCCTGATCGTCGAGGACGAAGCCAATATCCGCCGCTTTGTCGGCATCGCCCTGGAGGACGAAGGTTTCCAGGTGTTCGAGGCCGACAGCGTCAAGCGCGCCCTGATCCATGCCGCCAGTCGCCAGCCGGACCTGGTGATTGTCGACCTGGGCCTGCCGGACGGCGACGGCAAACAGCTGATCAGTGAGCTGCGGGGCTGGCTGGCGGTGCCGATCCTGGTGCTCTCGGCGCGGGATCGGGAAGACGAGAAAGTCGCCGCCCTGGATGCCGGTGCCGACGACTATCTGGTCAAGCCGTTTGGTGTGCCCGAGTTGCTGGCGCGGATTCGCGCGCAACTGCGGCGTCACGGCCAGAGCGGCACGGCGGCGACCACCAGCAAAGTGACCTTTGGCAGCATCGAGGTGGATCTGGCCACCCATGAGGTGCGCCGCGATGGGCAGTTGGTGCATCTCACGCCGATTGAATACCGCCTGCTCTGCGCGCTGATCCGTGGCCAGAGCCGGGTCCTGACCCATCGCCAGTTGCTGCTGGAAGTCTGGGGCCTGGACTATGTCGATCGCGCCCATTACCTGCGGGTGCACATGGCTCATCTGCGGCAGAAGCTGGAGGCTGACCCGGCTCAGCCCCAGCACCTGATCACCGAGTTGCAGGTGGGCTATCGCCTGGTAGGGCTTTGATCCTGCGGCGCGGCGTCGGTCGGCGATTGCTTGCCGCCGCGGCGCTCATGCAGGAAGTCGATGTACAAGGTGATGCAACCGAAAGCGCTGATGCCGAACAACATCAAAAGGCCGATCTGGGTATTGCTCATGATCAAGGTCCTGTGGGCAAGACGCGGTAGCTCCGGCCTGTTGGGGCCGGCCACGAGGCGTCGGGGAACTGATAGATAATCCCTTGGCGCAGGCCTTGCCAGGGCTTATATGAAAGCTTTACGGCGCTGCTGGCGATCCCTATACGTTGCATACGCCAAGCCGCCGAGCCCCCAAGTATTGGTAGAATCGGCCATCATTCACCGACTTCAGGTTGCCACCCATGACCGCTTCGACCCCGCTGATCCGCACCGTCCTGAGCACTGACCTGGACCGCTGCTTCGCCATCGAAACCCTGGCCTATGAAGGTGACGAAGCCGCGACCCGGGAAAAGATCGCCACTCGCATCACTGCCTGGCCCGAGGGTTTTATCGTCGCCGAAGTGGATGGGCAGGTGGCCGGCTTCATCAACTCCGGCGCTACCTTCGAGGTACAGATGGCCGATGAGGCGTTCAAGGAGCTGATCGGCCATGACCCGGCCGGCTCCGAAGTGGTGATCATGTCAGTGGTGGTGCATCCGGATTTCCAGGGCCTGGGCCTGTCTCGGCAACTGTTGCAGTCTTTCATCGCGCGCATGGGCGAGCAGGGTAAGGCGCGGATCCATCTGATGTGCAAGGAGCGCCATGTGCCGCTCTACGAGCGCTTCTGCTTCGTCTATATCAAGGCTTCGGAGTCGGACCACGGAGGCATGGCCTGGCATGAGATGGTGCTGGACCTGGCGGTGCAATGAACCCAAGGCCCCCTGGATACGGCCGTTCTCATGCTCGTGAACAGAGCTTGAGTGGATTCCCAGGCGTTAAAACGCCAGCACCATCCTGCGCTCATAACCGATCCGGCCCTTGTAGGCCTCGCCGTTTTCGACCCAGCCCAGCTTGAGGTAGAGGTTGAACGCCACCTGGTTGTCGGCGTCCACCGCCAGCATCAGGCCCTTGAGGTCCGGCCAGGTCTGGCGCGCGACGGCGGGCACGGCCTGCAAGCAGGCTTTGCCAAAGCCCTGGCCCTGGACCCGCTGGTCCACTTGCAGGGCATGCAGGGTGGCGCTGTCGGCATCCGCCCAGGCCGGCAGGCACGGTGGGCGCTTGAGCAGCAGGAAGGCCACCGGTAGTGCATTGCTGAGCAGGGCGAAGCCCTTGGCCGCGCCCTCCGGGGCATTGGCCAGGGTATACAGCGCGCCGTGAATGTCCCCTGAAAATGCCTTTTGCCCTGGCTGTAGTTCAAAGTTCAGCAGGTGCGCCCGCTGTTGGTTGTCGAGCTGTTCATAAGGCACGAGACGAGTGTTCACTGGCTGCGGAGGTTCAGGTGGGGAAGGTGCGGATTTTAGCGATTTTGCCTGGGCAGAAAATATTTTTCTGCGGCCTGTCGATTGCTCATATGCCCAGGCGACTAAGGGGGAACTGAGCATTCCAATGGCTGGTTGCTGGGGGCTCAGTAGGGATTCATTCCACTCTTGAGGGGCTTCGCCTTGCTCAACCCATCCACCGAATCGCCGATCCCCACGCTGATCGACAGCTGGCAACAGGCGGTGATCGCCAAGGACATCGAGCGTACCGTCAGCTACATCAAGGGCCGGCATCCGGCTCCGCATAGCCACTGCTGCAGGGGGTGATCGGCAGGGGCGGCATGCCGTACGAAGAGGATGCGCGATTGATCATCCGGGCGGGATATTCGAGCTGGATCACTCCAGCATCCAGCCCAGCAACCAACTCCCCGCCGGCCCCGGTGGATGCAGGCGCGACCAGAGGGCATCCACCGCCACCGTGCGTGGCCAGCCCCGGACTTTCAGTTCCTGCAGTCTGCCGGCGCCAAAGCCCTCCACCAGCCAGAGCGGCAACGGTGCCCAGCCAAAGCCGCCCTGGGCCATTTCCAGCAGCATCAGGTAGCTGGGGGCTGACCACACGCGCCCTTGGCTGCGGCTGTCATAGGGGTTGAGCACCGTCGCCAGGCGCAGTTCGCGGTGCTGGCGCAGGGCCTCCTGGTCGACGCGATCCAGTCGGGCCAAGGGGTGCTCGCGGGACACGAACAGGGACATTTCACCCCGCTCATCCATGGTCCGGTGGTCCAGGTCTGCCGGGTAGTCGGTCTGCATCTCGGCGAAGGCAATCTGGGCCCGGCCACTTTGCACCAGGGCGATCAGGTCTTCGCACTCGGCAATCAGGCATTCCAGTTCCAGGTCCGGGTAACGCTGCTCGAAGGCACTGAGGCAGCTTTCAAAGCGATCCGACTGATAGGTGTCGGAGAGGGCCACGGTAAGTTTCGCCTCTATACCCTGGGACAGCTGGCTGGCGACCATTTCCAGGCGACTGGTGGCGGCGAGGATTTCTTCCGCTCGCTGCAGCAGTACATGCCCGGCCGGAGTCAGGCCAGGTTTGCGGCTGGTGCGGTCGAACAGTTGTACATCAAGATCGATTTCCAGGCTGGCCACCGCAGCGCTGATGGTCGACTGACTCTTGCCCAGTTTGCGTGCAGCAGCGGAAAAGGAGCCTTGGGTCGCTGCCTGGACGAACGCCAGCAGCACTTCATGTGAGGCCATGAACTATCGCCTTGATCGATGGTTATTGGTTATGAAGTATCGACGTACTCCTGGAGAATCGCCAGTACATTCACTCAAGGAGCAAGGTAATGAGCCTGCACAAGTCCCTTACCGAACGTATTTTCCAGGCCGTGGGCTTTGAGCTGCTGGCGGTGCTGATCTGTACCCCGCTGCTGTCCTGGATCATGGACAAGCCCATGGCTGACATGGGCCTGGTAACCATCGGCATCGGCCTTTTGGCACTGGTTTGGAACGTGGTGTTCAACGGTCTTTTCGATCGTCTGCTCAAGCGTCTGCGTCTGGCACGCAACGGCTGGACCCGGGTCTTGCATGCCCTGCTGTTCGAAGGCGGGCTGGTGGCGGTGGGGGTACCGCTGATTGCCTGGTGGTTGAATGTCAGCCTGTTGCAGGCATTCATTCTGGATATCGGCGTCCTGTTGTTCTTCCTGCCGTATACCTACCTCTACCACTGGGCCTACGATGTGCTGCGGGACAAGTGGCAGCAACAGCGCCTGGCCCACTGAGCAGGGATGAGTGCTGAGGTTCGCCGGCCCCGGTCTTGGTCGGCGAAAATCTCAGGGGCGCCTATTATGGCGTAGACGTTTGTGTCGAGCCCTCAGACAAAACTGGACAGCGTCCTCGAGTTTTTCTGAAACTGTGCCCCCGCACAGCCTGAGTAGGGGCGGTCACTGAACCTACTGCCCCATCGACTATCAGAAGACCATGACTATTTCCCGCAACTGGATCATCTGCGAACACTGCGATTCGCTATACGAATCGGTACCGCTCGGCAAAGGCCAGACCGCCCAGTGTTCACGCTGTGGTGGGTTGTTGGCCCGTGCCCGGCATTTGAGTGTGCAGCAACTGTTTGCCCTGTCGATCACCGCTGGGTTGTTGTTCGTCTTCGCCAATCTGTTTCCGGTGGTCAAGATCAGCCTTGAAGGCCTGAGCAACGAAGCGACGCTCTGGCAATCGGTGGAAGCCCTGGCCCAAGGGCGCATCAGCCTGATTGCCGCGGTTACCGGCCTGACCATTATTCTCGCACCCTGCCTGCAGATCATCCTGCTGTGCTGGGTGCTGGGGTTTGCCTGTATCGAGCGTGCTGCACCGGGCTTCAAGGCTTGCATGCGGGCCCTGGAGCATTTACGCCCATGGAGCATGCTCGAGGTCTGCCTGCTGGGGATCCTGGTGGCCATCGTCAAGCTGGCGGGCATGCTCGACGTGCATCCAGGGCTGGGACTGTGGGCCCTGGCGATGCTCACGGTGCTGATCATCCTGATTTCCGGCAAGGATATCCGCTACCTCTGGGATGACCTGGAGGGTCGCTATTGATGAGCGCGCCGCCCTACGCCCGGGACCATCAGTTGATGCTGTGCCACACCTGTGGCCAGGTCTGCCCGCAGTCCGTGCACCGCTGTCCGCGCTGCGATTCGGTGGTACATGCACGCAAGCCCAACAGCCTGGCGCGCACCTGGGCATTTCTCCTGGCCAGCCTGATCTTCTATATTCCGGCCAATCTGCTGCCGGTGATGCACACCAAGATCTTTGGCAGCGCCAGTGAAAACACCATCATGAGCGGCGTGGTGGAATTCTGGAAAGCCGGCGCCTGGGACATTGCCCTGCTGATCTTCATTGCCAGCGTGGTGGTGCCCTGCATCAAGTTTTTCGTCCTTGGTACCTTGCTGGTGACCTGTCAGCGCCGTTCGCGCTGGGCCCAGCGTGAACGTGCCAAGCTGTACCGCTTTATCGAACTGATTGGTTACTGGTCGATGCTCGATGTAGTGGTGGTGGCCCTGGTGGCGGCCCTGGTGCAGTTTCGTGCCCTGAGCTCCATCGATCCGCGCCTGGGCATTCTGTTTTTTGGTTTAGTGGTGGTGCTGACGATGTTGGCGGCCATGAGTTTCGATCCCCGGCTTATCTGGGATGTAGAGGTTGAAGATGTCTGATCATCCAGGTTCCAACGCAGCAACTCCCCAGCCTGCCCCAGGTGCCCCGGTGGTGCACACGCGACGCTTCAATGTCTCGCTGGTGTGGCTGGTGCCGATTGTCGCGGCCCTGGTGGGGCTGTCGATGGTGGTCCACAACTCGCTGTCGGCCGGCCCGGAAATCTCCATCAGCTTCCAGACCGCCGAAGGCCTGGAAGCTAACAAGACCCAGGTCAAATACAAGAACGTGGTGATCGGCAAGGTCACGTCCATCGCCTTGAGCGACGACCGCCGCAAGGTGCTGGCCAAGGTCGAGCTGGACCAGTCTGCCGAACCCTTCACCGCCGACGACTCGATGTTCTGGGTGGTCCGGCCGAGGATCGGCGCCAACGGTATTTCCGGGGTCGACACCTTGCTGTCGGGGGCTTTTATCGGCGCCGACGCGGGCAAGTCGGAAAAGCGCAAAGACAGTTTCAAGGGCCTGGAAACCCCACCACCCATCACCTATGGGCAGAAGGGCAAGCGCTTCACCCTGCACACCGATGACCTGGGATCACTGGACATCGGTTCGCCGATCTATTACCGGCGCATCGAGGTGGGGCAGGTGGTCTCCTACCAGTTGGCCAACAGCGGCAAGGGCGTGGATGTGAAGATCTTCGTCAATGCGCCCAATGATAAATACGTGACCACCGATACACGCTTCTGGAATGCCAGCGGGGTGGATGTGACCCTTGGTGCCAACGGCCTCAAGGTCAATACCGAGTCGGTGTCCTCGATCCTTTCCGGGGGCATTGCCTTCGTCGAGCCCAAGTACAGCCCCGATGCCAAGTCGGCCGAGGAGAACGCCGAATACACCCTGTTCGGCGACCAGGACACCGCGCTGGCCCCGCCCGATGGCGCGCCGTACTACATCCGCATGCGCTTCGACCAGGCCCTGCGTGGCCTGGCCGTCAATGCCCCGGTGGAGTTCCTCGGAGTGAACATCGGCAAGGTGGTGTCCATGGACCTGGACTATGACGAGCAGCGCAAATATTTCCCGACCCTGGTGGGCGCGGTGATCTATCCCGAACGCCTGGGCAAGGCCCATGAAAAACTGCTGAAGCAGACCGGCGGCGAAGACGAGGCCCGCGGTGCGCAACTGATCGGCACCTTTGTCAAGAGCGGTCTGCGGGCCCAGCCCCGCAGCGGCAACCTGCTGACCGGACAGTTGTACATCTCCCTGGATTTTGTCAGCAACGCCAAACCGGTGGCCTATGACCCTACCGTGCGGCCGCTGGAGATTCCCACCGTGCCGGGCAGCATGGACAAACTGCAGGAGCAACTGCAGGCCGTGGTGGACAAGATCAGCAAGCTGCCGATCGACAGCATTGCCGCCAACCTCAATGGCAGCCTGGTGGAGATGCAGAAGACCTTGAAGCAGGTCAACGGCGAAGTGTTGCCGCAGATGCGCGACACCCTGGAGCAGTCGAAGAAGACCCTGGCCAGCGCCAACGAGAGTTTCTCCGAGGATTCGCCACAGCGTCAAAAACTCAGCCAGGCCATGGAGGAAGTGCAACGCACGGCACGCTCGGTGCGGGTACTCAGCGACTTCCTCGGTCGTCATCCTGAAGCGCTGATTCGCGGGCGCATCAAAGACCACCAACCGGATGCCTATCAGTCGCCATCCTCCTCTGTTCGCGAATCCGTACCGGAAGCCCAGCCATGAAAACCCGTGCCCTGTTGTTGAGCCTGACCCTGGGACTTGCCGCTTGCAGCTCCGCGCCCACCCATTACTACACCCTGCTGCCGCCGGTGACTGAAGGCAGTGGCGGTGCTCGGGCCGGAGCCATGCAGTTCGAGATGTCCACCGTGCGCATCCCGGTCCAGGTCGACCAGCCACAACTGGTGGTACGCCAGGACAGTGGCACCCTGGCGATCCTGGAAACCCAACGCTGGAGCGCACCGTTGGTGGATGAATTCCACGACGCCCTGGCCAGCCAGATGGAGCAGCAGTTGGGTACACGCAACCTCGAAGGCTTGCCGAAACAGCCTGGGCGTCCGGTGCTGTCGCTGCAGACCGATGTGCGGCGTTTCGAGTCCCTGCCTGGACGCTATGCCTTGATTGACGTGGTCTGGAGCCTGCGTGTGCGAGGCGAGGGCGGCTCGCCCCGCAGCCTGACCTGTAGCAGCCAGATTCGCCAGCCGGCAGGTGTCGAGCTGAGCAGTCTGGTACAGGCTCACCAACAGGCCATTGCGCAGTTGGCTAGGCAGATTGCCGCCACCGCGCAACACTGGACCTGTCCCTGAAAGTGATTTCGTCGGCGTTGCCTCAGCGACGGGCGGAGAGCTGCTGAGGGGCAAGGAACGCGTCGTGGAAGTAGTCGCGCAAGGCCTGCATCGCCGGGGTAAAGGCCCGTTCGCGGTGCCAGGCCAGGCCGACGCTCATCGGTGTGACCGAGTCGCTGACGCTGAGGGTCTCGATGCGTTTGCCCTCCAGGGACCAGGGCCGGTGCACCAGGTCCGAGAGGATCGCCACGCCGCTGCCGTTGGCCACCATGCTGCGCACTGCCTCCACCGAACTGGTACGCACCCGCACCCTGGGCTGTTGCCCCGCCTGTTCCCAATAACGCATGGCGCTCTGTTCGGCCTCATCGACGGTCAGCAGGATGAACGGCTCCTCGGCCACGTCCGCTAGGCTGACACTGGCTCGTTCGCACAAGTGATGATGGGCCGGTAGCCACAGCCGGCGCTCGGAGTTGAACAGGGTTTCCGAGACGATATCCGGGTGCGTCAGGTTGGCCGTGAGCACCACGGCCATGTCGAAACGTCCGGCCAGCAACCCTTGCTCGATGGCCTGGCGTTCCTGTTCGTGGAGTTCGATGGTGACATCCGGGTGCCAGTGTTCCAGACGCTGCAGGTGGTGCGGCAGGAAGTAGCCGATCACGGTGTAGCTGGCTGCCAGGTGCAGCACACCGCTGGCCCGATAGTCCGGCAGTGGGCTGTTCAGCGCATCGTCGACGCTGCGCAGGATCACGTAGGCGCGGTTGAGAAAATGCCGCCCGGCATCGGTCAGGCTCATGCCCTGGGCCGAGCGTACGAACAGCTGCACGGCCAGCATCGCTTCCAGCTCCTTGATCGCCGTGGTCACTGCCGACTGGGAGATATTCAAGTGGATCGCCGCTTGGGAGATCTGGCCGATCTCGGCGGTAGCAACGAAGTAGCGCACCTGGCGCAACGTCAGCGACATCGAAAAATCCTCAGGTTGCACACTGCGATTGAAAGGCGAAACGGACCTTTTAGTAGGCGCAGCCTACGCCAGCGCTTACCGATAGTATTATCTGTTTTTCAGAAGAAGCTCTATCTGATAATAGATCTTCTCAAGGGGTTAAGGCCGTTCTAATTTCCATTGCACGAAGTCACGTAAGTTGGAGCAACAGTGATGCAGGCAGTGGATTTCAATTCGGACATGGGCGAAAGCTTCGGCCCCTGGACCATCGGCGATGGCGTTGATAACGAACTGATGGGCTTCATCAGTTCGGCCAATATCGCCACCGGCTTTCACGCCGGCGACCCCGGCACCATGCGCCGCACCATCGAGCAGGCCAAGCGCCTGGGCGTGGCCATCGGCGCCCATCCGGGATTCCGCGACCTGGTGGGATTCGGTCGTCGGCACATCAATGCCCCGGCCCAGGAGCTGGTGGACGACATGCTCTACCAACTCGGCGCCCTGCGTGAGCTGGCTCGGGTCCAGGGCCTCAAGTTGCAGCACATCAAGCCCCACGGCGCGCTCTATATGCATCTGGCCCGGGACGAGGAAGCTGCGCGATTACTGGTGGAAAACCTGCGCAAGCTGGAGCCGGAACTGCTCCTGTATTGCATGCCCAACTCGGTGATCTGGCACGTTGCCCAGGAGTTGGGGCACCCGGTAATCCGCGAGTTCTACGCCGACCGCGACTACGACCTCAGTGGCTCCATCGTCTTCACCCGCCAGGTGCGTGCCCTGGATCCGGCCGTGGTCGCGGCCAAGGTGCTGCGGGCCTGCCAGACCGGCCTGGTGCGCACGGTTGAAGGCGAGGATTTGTTCATCGAATTCGACTCCATCTGCCTGCACAGCGACACCCCAGGTGCCCTGGATCTGGTGGAAGCCACCCGCACAGCGCTGGATCAGGCCGGCATCGAGGTCCGCCCACCGCGTTGAACTACGCCATTCCGACACATCGCGCACAGACGCGGGTTGCACCCTGGTTTTGAATTTTTGCCTGCCTTTCTACAACTATTCCAAGAGGAACAGACATGGCCGAACACAGTGTTATCACCCCATTGCCGGGCACGTTCTATCGCAAGGCTACCCCTGAGTCGGCGCCCTTTGTCGAGGTTGGCGCCAGCGTCAGCGCCGATACCGTGATCGGCCTGATCGAAGTCATGAAGCAGTTTTCCGAACTGACGGCCGGGAGCGCGGGTCAGGTCAGTGCTTTTCTGGTGGAAGACGGTGATCCGGTGGAACCGGGTCAGGTCGTCGCGACGCTCGAACAGTGAGGGCCGGAACATGACTCAGTCGATCAAGAAATTGCTGGTCGCCAACCGTGGCGAGATCGCCGTGCGCATCATCCGCGCGGCCAAGGCCCTGGGGATTCCCAGCGTCGCTGCCTGCAGCGAGGCGGATGCCGATTCCATGGCGGCGCGGATGGCCGATGAAGTGCAGATCATCGGTCCGGCCCGGGCCGATAAAAGCTACCTGAATGTCGAGGCGCTGCTCGGCGCGCTGCACCACAGTGGCGCCAATGCGGTGCATCCGGGCTATGGCTTTCTTGCGGAGAACGCCGGGTTCGCCGATGCGGTGGTCAAGGCCGGGGCGATCTTCGTCGGCCCCAGCGCCGAGACCATTCGCCGCATGGGCGACAAGGCACAAGCCCGGCGCACTGCGCAGGCTGCCGGGGTGCCAGTGGTGCCCGGTTCTGCCGGTGAACTCTTCGAGCTGGAAGCGGCGCTCAAGGCCGCTGAGGCGGTGGGCTATCCGCTGCTGATCAAGGCCAGCGCGGGCGGTGGCGGCCGGGGTATCCGACTGGCCCAGGATGCAGCGCAATTGCGGGAGGAGTTTCCCCGGGCCCAGCGTGAGGCCCAGACCGCCTTCGGCAATGGCGCGGTGTACCTGGAGCGTTTTATCGGCCGGGCCCGGCACATTGAAGTCCAGGTGCTGGGGGACGGCAAACACGCGGTGCATTTGTTCGAGCGCGAGTGTTCGCTGCAGCGGCGCCGGCAGAAAATCTTCGAGGAAGCGCCGTCGCCAGTGCTCAGCGATGCCCAGCGTGAACAACTCTGCAGCAGCGCGGTACGCCTGACCGAGGCCATGGGTTACCAGGGCGCGGGTACCCTGGAATACCTGTATGACGACAGCACCGGCGAGTTCTTCTTTATCGAGATGAACACGCGGATCCAGGTGGAGCACCCCATCAGCGAGCTGATCACTGGCATCGATCTGGTCCAGGCCATGCTGCGCATCGCCGGGGGCGAACCCCTGGGCCTGCGCCAGAGTGATATCCAGCTCAACGGCGCGGCCCTGCAGATGCGCTTGAACGCTGAAGACCCAGCGCGGGATTTCTTCCCCAGTCCAGGCAAGGTCGAACAGTTGATCTGGCCACAAGGGGTCGGAGTGCGGGTCGATAGTCATCTGTACCCGGGGTATTGTGTGCCGCCTTACTACGACTCGCTGCTGGCCAAGTTGATTGTCCACGGGCGTGACCGTGGCGAGGCGTTGGCCCGGGCGCGGATTGCCGTGGATCAGACCACTTTGACCGGCATGGCCAGTACCTTGTCGTTGCACCGCGAGCTGTTGGCCGAACCCTGGCTGCAGCGTGCCGACTTCCATACCGGGACCCTGGAAACCTGGCTGGCCGAGCGCCGCGCCGGAGGTGTTGCATGAGTCAGCCAATCCGTTACAGCTTCGGTGCCGATGAGCACTTGTTCGCCGAAGTCAGCGACAGCATGTCCCTGGAGGCGTTCTTCAAGGGCATGGCGGTGACCCGCGCGGTGGAGCGCCTGGCGTTGGATGGGGTGCTGGATGTGTGCCTGGCCAATGCCTCGTTCCAGATCCGTTTCGACCCGGATCGCATTGCTCCACACACTTTGTTGGAGGCGGTCCAGCAGGCCGAGGCGGGGGCAGTGGCCGAACGCAGCCTGCACACTCGGATCATCGAAATTCCGGTGCTCTACAACGACCCGTGGACCCATGAAACCCTGATGCGTTTTCGCGACCGGCACCAGGACCCCAGCGCCACTGACCTTGAGTACGCGGCACGGATCAACGGCCTGGCGGACGTCGAGGCGTTTATCGCGGCCCACAGCGGTGCCCCCTGGTTCGTCTCCATGGTGGGCTTTGTCGCCGGCCTGCCGTTCATGTTCCAGATGGTCGAGCGGGAGCGTCAGTTGCAGGTGCCCAAGTACCTGCGACCCCGCACCGACACGCCGAAACTGACCCTGGGCCACGGCGGCTGTTTCGGTTGCATCTACTCGGTGCGCGGTGCCGGTGGCTATCAGATGTTCGGGGTGACCCCGGCACCGATCTACGACCCGCAGCAGCAACTGGCTTATCTCAAGGCGCACATGGTGTTCTTCCGTCCGGGGGACATCGTGCAGTTCAAACCGATCGACCGTGAGGCTTACGACCAGGCAGTGGCCGAAGTGGAGGCCGGGCGCTTCGACCTGCGCATCCGTGAGGTGGAATTTTCCCTGGATGCCTTTCTTGCCGACCCGGTCGGTTATCCCAAGTCGCTGCAGGAGGTGCTGGCATGATCAAGGTCATCAAACCGGGCCTGGCCACATCGGTGCAGGACCTGGGTCGTGAAGGTTTCTATCACCTGGGTATTCCGCCGTCTGGCGCCCTGGATCAGTACGCCCTGAGTGCGGCCAACCAGTTGGTGGGCAACCCGGCGGGTGCTGCGGGGCTGGAATGCACCTTGCTCGGTCCCGAGCTTGAGTTCAGCGAAGATGCCCTGGTAGCGGTTTGCGGCGCGCACATGACGCCCAAGCTCGATGGCGTGGACATGCACCTGGACACCGCCTTCGCGGTCAAGGCCGGGCAAGTGCTGCGCTTCGATTTTCCCAAGGCCGGGGCCCGGGCCTATCTGGCGGTGGCTGGCGGCATTGATGTGCCGCTGGTACTGGGCAGCCGTTCCACCTACGCGCTGGGTGCCCTGGGTGGTTTCCAGGGGCGGCGGCTGGCGGTCGGGGATGAGTTGCCGGTGGGTGTCGACCACGGCAAGAGTCGTCCCGGTGCCAGCCTGCCCATGGCCCTGCGCCAAGCCCTGGGCGGTGAAATCACCCTGCGAGTGGTACCGGGTCTTTACTACGAGCGCCTGAGCGACGTGGCCAAGGCCAGCTTCTTCGCCGAACCCTGGACCGTGGGTTCGGAGGCGGACCGCATCGGCTACCGCTTCAAGGGGGGGAGCGCCTTGAGCTTCCAGCCCCGGGAGCAACCGTTCGGCGCCGGTTCCGATCCGTCGAACATCGTCGACAGCTGCTACCCGATCGGTTCGATCCAGGTGCCCGCCGGGCTCGAGCCGATTGTCCTGCACCGCGATGCGGTGTCCGGTGGCGGTTACGCGATGATTGGCACGGTGATCAGCGCCGACCTCGACCTGATTGGCCAGATGCAACCCAACCAGAAGGCCCGCTTCATTGCGGTGACCCTGGAAGAAGCGCTCGAAGCCCGGCGCTCCTATAAGAAAAAGCTCAGCTGTCTGAGCAAACTGTTTCCTTCCTGACTCTGCCCGCCGCATCGCGCGGGCTCTGCCAAACGGTACGCCAACGCCGCACTTCGGTGCGGTGACGGCTGCCCGCGCTTCAACCCTTGATTGGTTCTGGAGTTCACGCATATGGCAGCTTTATCGCAATCGAAGCAAACCGGGCAGGCCCCGGCCAGCGTTGCCGTGCCGAGTGAGGCACGCATGGGCCGGCTGTCCCTGACCATGGCCTGGTGGGCGGTGTGCAGCGCGATGTTCTACATCGTGGTCGGTGCCTCCCTGGCCCTGTCCTACGGTGCCCGCAACGCGCTGATCGGCATGCTGTTATCGGTCATCAGCTACGGCCTGGTGAACAGTGTGCTGAGCCGCTTCGCGATGCGTAGCGGGCTCTCGGTGGCGCTGTTTTCGCGGCTGTTGTTCGGCAGCAGCGGGGCTTGCCTGGCGACCTTGATCTTCTTCTCCACGGCGATCTACTACGCGGTGTTCGAAGGCTCGGTGATTGCCGTGGCGCTCCATCACCTGTACCCGCAACTGCTGTATCCACTGGCCGCGCTGTTGGTGGTGGCCTACAGCGTGCCGCTGATCCTTGGCAGCGTGCAGCACTGGCTGGACAAGCTCAACGGTGTGCTGCTGCCGGTGTACCTGGGGGGGCTGCTGTTCGCCGTGGGCTTGTCCGTCGCTCGTTACGGCTATCAGCCGCAATGGCTGGATTTCGGTCCGGCGAGTCCCAGTGGTTCAGGCTGGTGGGACTGCTTCGTGGCCTACATGGGGGTATGGATCCTGATGCTCTTTACCTTCGACTACGCGCGTTTCGGCAAGCCTGAGGACGCCGCCTACCATGGCCGCTGGAACTTCGGCATGCCGTTCTACGCGGTGACCTTCTTGCTCAATGGCGCTGCGGGGATCTACCTGGTGAGCAGTATTCCCCATGAAGGTGCACTGAATGAAGTCTCGGTGGTGATGGCCATCCTGCAGTTGATGGGCTTGTGGGGGCTGTTGTTCGTCTGGGCCACCCAGACCCGGATCAATACAGCCAACTACTACCTGGCGACCCTGAACATGCAGGCGTTTTTCGGCCGCTTCGGCGTGCGCGGCTCCTACCTGATGTGGGCGGTGGCGGTGGGGATCATTGTCTACGGCTTGATGCTGGCGGATGTGTTCGCCTATCTGCTCAAGGCCCTGGCGTATCAGGGGATCTTCGTGGTCGCCTGGGTCGGTGTGGCCTTGGCGCAGATCCTGCTGGGGCGCACCCAGGTCGCGGCCATCGACAGTGTCTCGGCGTTCAATCCAGTGGGGCTCACGGCCTGGTTCGGTGGCACGGCCCTGGGATTGATGCTGATGTGGGCGGGAGGCGGCCTGGCGAGCTTCTCGGCGCCGCTGACCGGGATCCTGGCCTTTGCCCTGCAGGCTGGCCTGTCGAGCCGCATTCGCGCAAGGCTAGCGGAGTCGGTGTAGCCACTGGCTCCGGTTGCGATAAGGCCCGGAGGGCCCTGGTTGCTGCTCTGCTGCCGAACCGCGGGCGTCCTTGCTACGGTGGGGCGCAGGCGGCAGCGGTTGCGGAGCCCTTAGAACAGTTGGGTGAATAGCCAGTACAGGCTGCCGGACAACAGGATCGCTGCCGGCAGCGTCAGCACCCAGGCCATGGCCAGGTTGCGGATGGTGCGCATCTGCAACCCGCCGCCGTTGGCCACCATGGTCCCGGCCACCCCCGAGGACAGTACGTGGGTGGTGGACACCGGCAGGCCGAACATGTCGGCCGCGCCGATGGTCAGCATGGCCACGGTTTCTGCCGAGGCGCCTTGGGCGTAGGTCAGGTGGGTCTTGCCGATTTTCTCGCCAACGGTCACCACGATGCGTTTCCAGCCCACCATGGTGCCGAGGCCAAGGGCGATGGCCACGGCGATCTTCACCCACAGCGGGATGAAGCGGGTGGCGTTGTCGATCTGTTGCTTGAACAGCTGCAGCTTGTCCTGGGTGTCCTGGTCAAAGTGGCCGACCTGGTTCTTGTCCATCAGGCGGATGGCTTCGCTGGTCAGGTACATGTCGTTGCGCACGTTGCCCATGGCTTCGGCCGGGACCTTGGCCAGCGAGCCGTAACCCTTCACTTCACTGCCGATGGCTCCGGCCAGGGCGGCCAGGGCCGGGATCAGCTCAGGCGTCGCCTCTTTAGTGCGCATGTATTCGGAGAGCACCGCACGGGGCTCGGCCGGGGCCGCTTGCGGGGCGCTTTTCACCAGGGCCTGCTGGGTGACTTCGGCCACGGCGGCGAACTGCAGTGCCTGGTCGGCGGGCATGGTGCGGTTCAGGGCGTAGGCCATGGGCAGGGTGCCCACCAGGATCAGCATGATCAGACCCATGCCTTTCTGGCCATCGTTGGAGCCGTGGGCGAAGGACACCCCGGTGCAGGTCAGGATCAGCAGGCCGCGAATCCACCAGGGGGGCGGGGTATTGCCCTTGGGTGCCTTGTACAGTGCACGGTTCTTGACGAACAGGCGCAGGGCCAACAGCAGTAGGGCAGCGAACAGGAAGCCGATCAGCGGCGAGAACAGCAGGGCGTAGCCGACCTTGGTGGCCTGGCTCCAATCCACGCCGCTGGTGCCGTCGCGGCCATGCATCAGCGCATTGGCCACGCCAACGCCGATGATCGAGCCGATCAGGGTGTGGGACGAGGACGCCGGCAGCCCCAGCCACCAGGTGCCGAGGTTCCACAGAATCGCGGCGATCAGCAGGGCGAAGATCATCGCGAAGCCGGAGGAAGAGCCAACCTGCAGGATCAGCTCCACCGGCAGCAGGGCGATGATGCCAAAGGCCACCGCGCCACTGGACAACAACACCCCGAGAAAATTGAACAGGCCGGACCAGACCACGGCGAACTGCGGCGGTAGCGAGTGGGTGTAGATCACCGTCGCCACGGCGTTGGCGGTGTCATGGAAGCCGTTGACGAACTCGAAGCCCAGGGCGATCAGCAAGGCCACGCCCAACAGCAGGAACGGGGTCCAGGTGGTGACCGTGGCGCCCAGTTCGTGCATGTCGTGCACCAGGCTGTAGGCGGTAAACAGCAAGCCCATGGCGAGTACGGCGAAGAACATCACCAGGGCAAACGGTCCGTTCTTTTTATCCAGATGCGGTTTGACGTCAAGGCTGGGGGATGCGGCAGTCAGGGACGGGGTGGCCATTGCTGGACAATCCTGTTGCTGGAAGGAGTGTCACCCATGATCGTTGCCAAATGTTACAGGGAGACTGCCTCAGGTCAGTGTTTACGCGATTGAGCCGTTCCGTTGATCCGTTCGAGCCCGCCGCCATCATGGCGGCCATCGCAATCATCGCGTAGGAGCTGGCTTGCCAGCGAAGAGGCCCTTGAACCAGCCGCCGGCCTTGTGCTCGCCTTCGTCGGCAAGCCGGCTCCTACAGGGGGGAGTTTCAGTAGTCCTGACGCTTGCGGAAGGCCCAGCGTCCGGCAATCACGGTGAAGGTGGCCACCAGCGCCACCAGGATCCAGAAACCCTCCGGGTCGCCGGAGAGGGGAATACCGCCGACGTTCATGCCGAAGAAACCGGCGATGATGTTGATCGGCAAGGCCAGTACCGTGACCACGGTCAGGGTGAACAGGGTACGGTTGGTCTGTTCGTTGAGGTTGGCGGCGATCTCTTCCTGCAGCAGTTTGATCCGCTCTCCGAGGACCGTGAGGTCGTTGATGATCAGAGCGAACTCTTCGGTGGACTTGCGCAGCTCCTTGACGTCTTCCTTCTGCAGCCATTGCGGCGGGCGGTTCAGCAGGCGCAGCAGCGAGCCCGGCTCCAGGGCCAACAGCCGTTGCAGGCGTACCAGCACCCGGCGCATGGCCCCCAGTTCCGCCCGGTTGCTGGAGACCCTTGCCGCCAGCAGTTGGTCTTCGATCTGGTCGACGCTGAGGCTGGTCTTGCGCACGATCTGGGTCAGCACTTCGCCCTGGTCCCGCAGCAGGTGCGCCAGCAGTTCCAGGGGTGAGCGAAAGCGTTCCCCGGCCTTGACCGATGAGCGCAGCTTGTCCACCGAGTGCAGCGGTTGCAGGCGGGCGCTGATGATCAGGTTGCTGCGCACGCAGACCCACAGGGTGGAGATGTCCGAGGAGACCATGCTGCTGAAGTTGAACACCACGTCGTTGACCACTGCCAGCAGAGCCGAGTCGACATGTTCGATACGGGTCGAGCGCGAGCCTTCGTGCAGGGCTTCGAAGAACTCGTCCGGCAGTTGCAGGTGGGCCTTCATCCAGCGTTCGCAGGCAGCGTGGGCCAGGTTCAGGTGCAGCCAGAGGAATTCATTGCTGTCTTGCGGTTGTTGCAGGGCTTGCAGGGCCTTGGCGGAATCCAGTTCACGGCCGCGTTCACCGCTACGAAAGCTGAAACCGTAGAGCAGGCCAAACAGATCGGAATCGCGGTGACTCTGGTCGATGCTGTGATTCATGGGGTCTCGCAGGAGGGACAGTGCCTGGCGCGAATTTCACCGGTTCACTTGGACCCCATCATGGCAAGGCTCTTTGACAGTTTTGTGACGTTTTGAAGTGCACCATGGGCCGTGACATACCGATGGTCGGCGGCGCTCAAGATTATTTCGCGGGTGCCGATCACGCTCACATGCAATACGCAGTCGATCCGCCTCGAATGTGCCTGACAGGGATGTCAGAACCTACGCAAGCCCCATCGGGCCTGCTCTATCCCTGCTATGAGATTTCCTCGATGTTTTTGCAAAAATCCCTGAGAGCGCAAATTCTTGCCCTGCTGAGCGGTAGCCTGTTGGCGATGCTGTTGATCGCCCTGGCGAGCTTTCACTTGCTGTCCGGTGGCGTGCAGAGCTACCGCCAGTTGATCGAGGGCCCGCTGCACAGTTCGCAGTTGATTGATGAGGCCAACCTGCAATTCAAGAGTCAGGTGCAGGAGTGGAAGAACGTGCTGCTGCGGGGCAAGCAGCCCCAGGAGATGAACAAGTACTGGCAGCTGTTCGAAGATCGTCAGCGGGATGTGCAGAACATCCTTGGTCAGCTGGCGCAGACCCCGGGGCTCGATGCAGTCCTCAAGAGCCGGGTACAGCGTCTGGCGGAGGAGCACCGGCTGTTGGCTGCGGCCTATCAGAAGGGGCGTGATGCCTATGTTGCGGGCGGGGCTGATCCGAGTGCCGGCGACGCCGCAGTCAAGGGCGTGGACCGGGCTGCCAGCGAGCAGATGAGCGAGCTGGTGACCGAGTTGCGCAAGCACGGCGAACAGCAATCGCAAGAGATCAGCGCAGCGGCCGACCGTACGGTGTGGCTGGGCATCCTGGTGATGCTCGCTTCTGGCCTGCTGATCGGTCTGCTCAGCCTGTGGCTGGTCAACCGCAGCCTGGTGCAGCCGATCCGCGAGTTGATCGATTATGTTGCGCAGCTCAGCCGTGGGCAGTTCTCCCAGCGGGTGGCCAGCGAGCGCCAGGATGAGTTGGGCAAGCTGGCGATGGCCGCCAATACCTTGCGCGATTTCCTCGCCCAGACCTTCAGCAGCCTGCAGCGCAGCGCTTCGGACCTAGACAGCTCCAGTGGCGAGCTCAACTCCATCGCCACCTTGATGTCCCAGGGCACCAACGAGCAGTTCAGCCGCACCGATCAGGTGGCCACGGCGATGAACGAGATGTCCGCCACCGCCCAGGAAGTGGCGCGCCATGCTGCCGATGCCGCACGCGCAGCGGACGATGCCGACCAGTCGGCGCAGCAGGGTGAGCAGGTGATGCAGAGCACCATCCACACCATCACCCAGATGCGTGGCGAGATCGCCAACACCGCCTCGGTGATCCGTCGTCTGGAAGCCGACAGTGGGCGTATCGGCAAGGTGCTGGAAGTGATTCAGGGGATCGCCGAACAGACCAACCTGCTGGCCCTCAACGCCGCCATCGAAGCCGCCCGGGCCGGAGAAGCCGGGCGTGGTTTTGCGGTGGTCGCCGATGAGGTACGCAGCCTGGCCCAGCGCACCGCCGC
The DNA here is from genome assembly GCF_009908285.1 of Pseudomonas sp. Fl4BN1. Classification (GTDB taxonomy): domain Bacteria; phylum Pseudomonadota; class Gammaproteobacteria; order Pseudomonadales; family Pseudomonadaceae; genus Aquipseudomonas. The sequence goes on along the minus strand of NZ_JAAARM010000005.1, from coordinate 204,266 downwards.
CTCGATTACCGAGATCAACCAGATCATCCAGACCGTGCAGACCGGGGCGGTGGACGCGGCCCAGGCCATCGAGAGTGGCCAGTCCCGCAGCGAGCAGAGTGTGCAGCAGGTGACCCAGGCCGGGGCCATGCTGGAACGCATCACCGAGGCGGTGGAAGCGATTCGCGACATGAATCGGCAGATCGCGACCGCTGCCGAGGAACAGACCTCGGTGGCCGAGGATATTTCCCGCAACCTCACCGAGATCACCTCCATTGCCAGTACCAATCTCGACAACGTTCAGCGCACTGAAGCGGCAAGCCGCAATCTGCATGGCCTGTCGGCACAACTGAACGAGGTGACGGCGCGTTTGAGCGCCTGAGGTCGGTCTTCCTGTATCGGCCTGCTTACCAGGCCGATACACGATCACTCTCAAATGGCTGGGGCGTTTGTCGATGATCGGGTATCTTCCCGTATCAGGACACATGCCATGGTCAGCATCACTTCGATCTCGATCAACCAGACCCAGGTCAGCCCGACCAAGACCAGTATCGCCGGCAGCGCTACCAGCGAGACCTCCGCTACCACCACTGGCAGCACGACCACCGCCAGCGCTAGCGGCAAGGCACCGGCGGCAGGGGGCGCGGCTGCGGGCGGCAGTGCCAGCAGCGAGGATTCGAGCAGCGATTCGGTGAAGGCGTTGCGCAAGCAGGTCGCCGAGCTGCAAAAGCAACTGCAGGAGCAGCAACAGCAGTTGCAGGCGGCCCAAAGCAAGCAGCAAAGCGCTGATGCCAAGGCCGCTGCAGTGGCGGCCGCGCAGTCTCAGGTGGCCAGCACCAGTGCGTCTTTGCAGACCGCTACAGCGGCCTTGCTCCAGGCACTGCAGGACTCCAGTGGCAGCACTTCGGGATCCTTGGTCAGTACCAGGGCTTAAGCCTTCAGAGTCAGTGGCAGGCTGAAACTGAACACGGTGCCTTGCTGCGGGTTGGAGACCACTTCCAATTGTCCCCCGTGGGCTTGGGCGATCTGCTGGGCAATGTACAACCCCAGGCCAAGTCCGGCCTGGGGTGTGTCGCTGACCGGGCGTGAGTAGGGCTGAAACAACCGGGGCAGGACTTGCTCGGGGATCAGTCCCTGGTTTTTCACTCGCAGTACCAACTGTTCAGACTGCTGCTCTGCCTCGACCTCCACCACGCCTTGCGCCGTACCATGGCAGATGGCGTTGGCCACCAGGTTGGAGAGCAACTGGGCGATACGTTGGCGATCGCAGTGAATACCCTGCAGATCGTCGATCCGGCACTGGATGGTGCGCTGTGGGTGCACGTTCTGCACTTCGGCGATCACATGGCGCAGCACCTGTTCCAGGTCGGGGCAGGGCGCCAGGTCCAGGGTAATGCCCGGCCCCAGGCGGCCTCTGGCGAAGTCCAGGACATCCTCCACCAACTGCGCGGCACGGTTGCTGCAGGCCAGGATATGCTGCACCAGGGGATCGGTGTCGGGGCTCTGGTGTTTGCGCAACAGGCGTTCGGCCCCGACGTTGATGGCGAACAGCGGGTTGCGCAGGTCGTGGCCGAGCACGGCGATGAACTGCTCGCGCAACTCGGCGGTATGCCGCTCCTGTTGCAAGGCCGCTTCGGTCTGTTGCTGGCTTTCCTCGGCTTCGATCTGCAGCGACAGCAAGCGCGCGAAGGACTCCATGGTGCTCTGGATAGCGCTGGCCTTGAGGGGCAGAGGACTCGGGTCGAGGGCACAGATGGTGCCGAAAAAACGTCCATCGGTGCGAAACACCGGAACCGAAATATAGCTTTCGAAGCCGTACAGGCGCGGGGTGTGATGGTTGTGGTAAAGCGGGTCTTCACTGGCCTTGTCGATCACCACCGAAACATGGGCCGCACGGATTTCGTGGCACAGGGTGGTCACCACATCCAGTTCGCCGCCGACCTTGAGGCCGAAGTCCAACTGATCGAGTACGGCACAGACGTGCCAGGAGTGCTCGGTGACCCGGGCCACGGCGGCGAAGCGCAAACCGGTCATTTCCCGGATGACCTGGAGCATCGCCGGGACTGCACTGATCCGGCCGATGGTGGCGATGTCGACTGCTATAAGGCCCATTTCTGTCTCTGCATGGAATCTCGACGCCCTGCTGCGTCGACGGCCTGGATGATTCTAGCGAGCCGGGCGCGACAGGGGGCAGATACCTGGGGCCTGGCGAGAAATTTGTTGCTGGCGGCGATTTTCCAGCGGGCTAAAAAAAACCGCCGCGTCCCCTGTAACAGGGACGCGGCCGTTGTGCCGGGGGTGGCTTACTTGTCTTGCTTGTTGCTCAGGACCTTGCCGGTCTTGGCGTCCAGGTCCACGTCCCACTCGATGCCTTTGCTGTCACGCAGTTCCACTTGATAGACGTAGGCGCCGGTGGCGGTCTGCTCCAGCTCGGTGTCGGTAATGCTGGCAGCAGTGGTGCCGGGGTGCTGGGCCAGGGCGGTCTGGTTGAGCTTTTCCAGATCCATGATGGCGCCGGACTTGATCAGGCCCGGGATCAGGTCCGGACGCACATCGGCCTGGGCCAGGCCGGCAGTCAGGGTTAGGGCGGCAGCGGCAAACAGAGCGGAGAACTTGGTCATGGGTTGCTTCCTTGAGGTGATGGGTTTCGATGGGCACAGGTTAGTCGCTGCAACTTAATTCACCCTTAATTCAGGTCACGCTTTGCGCCGTTTGTTCAAGCCAGGAAGCCGGGGCCAGCCGCAAGCTGGCGTCTCCCTCTACAGGAGACAACGTGGATGAAACGAATGCTTGCGTGGTTGTACGCCCCCTTGTTCTTTGGCGGGTTCATCGGCACGGGTCTGTGGTTGATGAGTGGGGGCAAGACCTTCCCTGGCGGGTTGTTGCTGTTGTTCATAGTGGCGCTTGGAGTGTCATTCCTGGCTGAGTGGGGCTTGCCTTACGAGCCTGTCTGGAACCGCGCCCAGGGCGATCGGCTGCGGGACATTCTGCATGCCCTGGTCAATGAGAGCCTGAACGTCGTGGGCCTGCTGGCGCTGCCGGGGCTGGTGGCGCTGCTTGGTCATGAGGGGTTGTGGCCCCAGGATTGGCCGCTCTGGGGGCAGTTGCTGCTGGCGATAGTGATCGCCGATTGCGGTATTACTCTGGCTCATTACGCCAGCCATCGCTGGGCCTGGCTCTGGCGCTTGCATGCGGTGCATCACAGTGTGCTGCGCATGTACGGCTTCAACGGTTTGCTCAAGCATCCCCTGCACCAGCTACTGGAGGCTTCGGCGGGATTGCTGCCGCTGCTGGTGCTGGGCATTCCACTGCCGGTGGCACAATTGCTGGCCCTGGCCATCGCCATTCAATTGCTGTTGCAGCATTCCAATGTCGATATGCGCCTGGGGCCTCTGCGGTGGGTGTTCGCCTGGGCGCCGCTGCATCGTTTCCACCATATGAAGTACGGACGCGCCGGGGATGTGAATTTCGGCCTGTTCTTCAATCTCTGGGACTGGTTGTTGGGCACCGCGTTCTATCGGGACGACTACTCGATGCGCCAGGGTGACCTGGGCATCGGCAGCCGTGCGGATTATCCCGTCGATTACTGGCCGCAGTTACTGGAGCCGTTCAAGACCCCGCGCTACACGCCAGAACCCAAGGTGCCCGAAGCGCTGCGTCGCCGGGTCAATCCAGCAGGCGGGGCCTGAGGGTTTTCAACGCCTGGCTGGCCGTGACGCCGAACAGTGCCTTCAAGGTACGGCAGAAATGCGCGGTGTCGGCGAACCCGGCACCGTGAGCCGCCTGGGTAATGGCTTGGCCCCCCAGCAACAGGGCCATGGCCAGGCGCAAGCGCCTCCATAGCACCAGGCGCCGTACCGGTAGGCCGACATCACGGGCGAACAGCCTTTCCAGCTGGCTCAGGGACACATTCGCCTGAACGGCCAGTTGCGTGGCCGCAACCTTGTCGCCCGGTGCGGTGTCCAGCGCCATCAGCGCCCTGGCGACACGGTGGTCGGCAATGGGCTGGCGTGGGCAGCGGCGCAACGCCGCTTCCAGGCCGGGCAATGAGGGGGCCGCGTCGCGGACAGCCATCTGCAAGCTTTCGGCAGTCAGCAGCAGTGGCTCGGCATAGACCGTGAAGACCCGATCGGGGGCCTGGATGATCGCGTGGCGGTGCAAGGCTTCGATAAACAGGTAATGGCCGGTTTGCCGGGTGCCATCTAGCTCCAGCGTGACCGGCTGCTCGGGCGCGATGATCAGTTGATGGGCGTAGTGGGCATGGGGTGCAGTGCACCCCATGGTTCCGTGGATCAGGCCAAAGTCATGGCCCAACCAGAGCTCGCCGCTCCAGGGTGAGAGGGACATTCAGTAACCGCTGGCCTCCAGCAGTTGGGCAACGCTGGCTGTGGCCGGGCGCTTGAAGTACTTGAGCAGTTCGGCGCTGCGGTTGGTGAAGACGCCATCGACCCCGGCGTCCATGACTTTCTGGAAGTCCACGGGCTCGTCGATGGTGTAGACGTGCACCAGCAGGCCCTGGTCGTGGGTGTATCGATTCATCCAGGGTTGCACCAGGTCCGAGTAGCTCTGGTCGCCTCCTGCTGCCAGGGCTGCAGAGGGGCCAGTGCCAATGGCGCCCTGGGCCTTGGCGTAGTCGACCCAGCGCTTGAACTCGGCCTGGTCCTTGGGTTGCTGCTTGGCGTAGAACACGGCCTTGTCGGTTTCGCCGCTGTTGGCGAAGGTCTGGCCGGAGGCCGGTTCGATGCTGCCGGCGCCGACCCACAGCAGCAGGACTTTTGGCACCTTGGGCATTTCCTTGTGCAGCAACTCCAGGCTGTGTTTGTCGAAGGTCTGCAACACCACCTTGCCTTTGCCCTGGCCCACCGCCAGTTCGCTTTTCGCCAACTTGGAACCGGCCGGGCTCAGCCAGCCGCGGTCCTGGAGTTTTTCCTTGAGTTCGTGCTCGATGCCGGGGAACAGCTGGGGCTCCTTGGTTTCGATGTAGAGCCCGGGCTTGTGCTGCGGATTACCCTGGGCGATGTCGATGATTTCATCCAGGGTGAGGATCTTCAGGCCGGCAAAACCTGGCCGGGCACGATCCGGGTGGGCGTGGTTGAACCAACTGCCGGCGTCGAGGGTTTTCAGCTCGGCCATGGTGAAGGCGTTGGCCGGGCTGTCCTTGCGCTCGGGGAATTTCTGCGCCACATCGGTGGTGCGTTGCAGGTTGTTGTCGTGCAGGGCGAAGAGCACGCCGTCTTTGCTGCGCTGCAGGTCCATCTCCAGGTAGTCGGCGCCCAGATCGCGGGCCAGACGGTAGGAGGCTGCAGTGGATTCGGGGGCGTCGAAGGAGGCTCCACGGTGGGCGATCACGGCCGGCTGCGGGATCCCCTGGCGGGCCGCGAGAGCATCTGGATCAGGCTGTTCAGAGGCTTGGGCCAGGCCGCAACCGAGCATCAGGCCCAGTATCAGGGCACAAGGGGTGAAGGTTGCTGGCATGCTCGAAATCCTTTCGTGGAGGCAAGTACAAGGAGATATCTTTTAGCAACTCAATGACGCTTGTGCTATCTGCGCAGCGATATAAATCCCTCTCATTTACAGGTTTGAGGGTTTTTTCCGGTGCTTTGCAGTACTCTTGGGCGCTGCAGTTTCCCCATCAGAGGGAAGCCTGAAAAGAGTTTTTTCCTTGCCTCGCGTGTAGACCATCGATCACCAGTCCTGCGGGACTCACAGTGAGGTTTACCATGAGCATCACCTCCGAACTCATCTGCCAGGCTGCCGATCAGCTCAAGGGCTTTGTCGGCTTCAATCGCAAGAGCGGGCGCTACATCGTGCGTTTCAGCGAAGACTCCTTCGGCATGGATGTGGCCGACGACGCCATAGTGCCGGCCAACGAATTTGTCTGGGCGCCGGTTTCCGATCAGGCCATGAGCCTCAAGCGCGAGCAGATCCAGTTGCTGCTGGATCAGAATATCGACGACCGGATCAATATCAGCGAACCGTTGCGGGTGTACATGCGCCGCAGCGACCTGCCGGAAATCCAGGCCGTGCGCAATCTGTTGTCGACCGCCGAGGGCTGACGCCATTCTTGACCCTGAACCGCTGTCTCCGGTGGCTCAGGGTCTTGCCTTACACGCCGAAGCTGTAGGCGCGTTCGACCTTGCTCACCCGGGTATGAAAGTAGGTGTACCAGTCGACGCGACCACGCTCGCGGGTGGTGCTGTGTTCGGCGTGATGCTTCCAGGCACGGATTGCCGCTTCACTGTCCCAGTAGGACACCGTGATACCGAAACCATCCTCGCCCCGTGCCGATTCGACCCCGAGAAACCCCGGTTGCTGGCGGGCCAGCTCGACCATGCGTGCGGCTGCCTGGTCGTAGGCGGAATCCGCTTCGCGTCGCTTGGAGCTGAAGATCACCGCGTAGTAGGGCAGGGCGGGTGTCTGGCCGATCACGTGCGCGCCTCCAGGCAGGCGGTGAGCAAGGCGGTGGTCAGGGGCGGCGTGCACCCCTGGAGGGCAGCACGCTCGGGTTGAAACAGGGTGGCGATGAAGAACGGATGGCCATCCAGTTCCACGGCCCGCAAGTCACCGGCCTGATCATGGCCACTGGGGCGCAGGGCGCCGCTGAGCAAGGGCCCGGCGAAGTCCGGGTTGACCCCGTAGCGGCAGCGATAACCCTCCTCGATGTCTTGGGTGCCGTAGGCCCTGGCGATGCGGCTGCCGGCTTGCAGTCGAATCTGGTCGTGGGCCTCCACCAGGGCGCAGCTCAAGGGAGTAAGCAGCACTCGCTCGGCGTCGGGCGCGATCTCGCCGTGTTCGGCATCGGCCCAGCCCAGCACGTTGCGAGCGTATTCCAGAACCGCGTGTTGAAAGCCGCCGCAGGTGCCAAGGAAGGGGCGTTGCTGTTCCCGCGCCAGGCGGATCGCCAGCAGTGCCCCATGGATATTCAGATAGGGGCTGCCAGGTACGCACCAGATGCCATCGAAGCCTTCCAGCTGTTCTTCGTGGGTCAGCGCCTGGGTGGCCAGCCACTGGTAATCCACACGAATCCCGATGTCGGCAGCAGCCCGATCGAGGGCCAGGGGAATCGCCTGGTGCGCGGTGATCTGCGGATCATAATCCCCCACCAAGGCGATACGGATGGTTGGTGTCGGTACGCGTGCGTGCATGGGGCTCTCCCGTTATGGCGCTGACTTGTCGATTGCCTGAGGCCACTATAGATTGGCGCTTACGCAATCAATATTGGCGTTTACCCAAGTGATCAATGCAGCCACGCACTATCAATTGGACTATCCCGACCTGTCGCTGATTCTCGCCCTGGTCCGTGGCGGCTCCCTGGCCCGGGCTGCAGCCCTGCTCAAGGTCGATGTCTCGACGGTGTTTCGTGCCGTGCGCCGGCTTGAAGCCGGGCTCGGTCAGCAACTGTTCGACAAGAGTCGCGCTGGCTATCTGCCCAGCAGCCTGGCCCAGGCCTTGGCGCAGCAGGCCGAGCAGGCAGAGCAGGCCCTGGATGCAGCGCGGATCGGTGTGGCCCAGGGCGGTGAGGTGATCAGCGGTACAGTACGCCTGACCTGTACCGACTCGGTGTTGCAAGGCCTGTTGCTACCGGCCCTGGCGCAGTTCATGCCGCAGTATCCGGCGCTGGTTATCGAGCTGTGTACCTCCAACGATTTCGCCAATCTCAACCGGCGCGATGCGGATATTGCCGTACGCCTGACCGCGACACCGCCCGAGCATCTGGTGGGGCGCTGCCTGGGCGCGGTGTCATATCGCGTGTGCGCCAGCCCGGCGTACCGGCAACGAGTCGATTGCAGCGATCTGTCGCACGTGGCGTGGATAGCGCCGGATGACTTTCTTCCCGATCACCCCACCGTGGCCTGGCGTCGCCAGCAGTGGCCCGGCGTACAGCCCAGCTACCGTTGCAACAGCATGTTGTCGGTAACCGAGCTGGTGCGTGCCGGCCTGGGTGTTGCCGCGCTGCCGGACTTTCTGGTTGGCAGCGGCGGACTGGAAGCGTTGGGCGAGCCTGTGGGTCATGAAACAGCCCTGTGGCTGCTGACCCGTCCGGACTGTCGGGCCCTGCGCTCGGTGGTGACGCTGTTCGATGAGCTGGGGCGCCACTTGCGTTGGGCCTGAAGTCCTCAGGCCTGCGGTGGATCCTTGCGCACGAAGTGCTCGTGCATTTCGCTGGTGAGGGTCTCGATGCGTTCGGTCAGTTCTTTGGTCATTTCCGTCAGGCGGGTGTTCTGTTCCAGCAGAGCCATCAGTTGTGTGGTGGTCTGTGCCGCCTGGGCCTGGCGCTCGCTGTTGGCAACGGCCAGGGCTTCTCGGTGTTGCGCATCCGCGTCAGCTTGGGCCTTGTCCCGGGCTGCCTGGCGAGTCTGGGCCAGGAGAATCAGCGGGGCGGCGTAGGCCGCTTGCAGGCTGAAAGCCAGGTTCAGGAGGATGAAGGGATAGACGTCGAACTGGGTGACTCCAGCCAGGTTCAGGGCGATCCAGACCACCACGATCAGGGTTTGCGCGCCGAGAAAGGTCGGGGTGCCGAAGAACCGTGCAAAGGCTTCGGCCTTCAAGGCAAAGCTGTCGTTGCCAGGTGGGCGTGGGCGCGGTGAAAGCGCAGATGGTCGATGACCGGGTCGGTTTTTTCCGGGGTGTCGCTGGAACTCATGATGGCCTCCGCCAGGCTCTGGGACGTTGGCTCACTATAGCCCCGAGGCTCGGCCCGGGGGCACTGTCGACCTGCGGAAAGTGATCCTCAGGGTGTGCTGCGTGCGCCGGCGAACATGCTCACAGCCTGCACCGCATCACTGGCTCCATCGCGAATCTGCAGGATCACCGTACCGGCCTGATCCGCCAACTGGACACCCTTGGCCGCCCGCTCACGGGTGCCATCCATGCTCTTGATGGCTTGCAGCGTTTCGTTCTGGATCATCTCGATCATGCTGGAAATTTCCGCCGTCGAGCCACTGGTGCGTGAGGCCAGTTGCCGGACTTCATCGGCCACCACGGCAAAGCCGCGACCCTGCTCCCCGGCCCGGGCGGCCTCGATGGCAGCGTTGAGGGCCAGCAGGTTGGTCTGGTCGGCAATCGCGCGGATGGTGTTGACGATCGCGGTGATCTGCTCGGAGCGTTCACCGAGTTTGGCGATCAGCGATGAGGAGTCTTCGATGTTATCGGCGATCTGGCGCATTTCGCTGGCGGCCTGCTGGATCACCCCGGTGCCTTGCTCGGCGACTTTACGGGTTTCGACCGAGATGTGATAAGCCTGGCTCGCGCTTTGGGCGTCCTGCTCGTGTTTTTCCACCTGCAGGGTAACGTCGGCAGCGTACTTGACCACCTTGTACAGGCGCCCGCTGGCGTCGTAGACCGGGTTGTAGTTGGCTTCCAGCCACAGTGTGCGTCTGTGCTTGTCGATCCGTTCGAACTGGCCGTTGAAGAACTCGCCCTTGTTCAGGCGGCTCCAGAAGTCCTGGTAGGCGCTGCTGTTGACCAGGTCGGGTTTGCAGAACATCCGGTGATGTTTGCCCAGGATTTCGTTCAGGCTGTAGCCCGTGCGGCTGAGGAAGTTGGCGTTGGCGCTGATGATGCTGCCGTCGAGGTTGAATTCGATTACCGCCATTGCCCGGTCAATGGCTTCCAGTTTGCTCCGGGCCTCGACTTCCGCTTGCACCTTGGCGGTGACGTCGAGTGCGTACTTGACTACTTTGTATACCGCGCCGGATTCGTCCCGAATGGGGTTGTAGCTGGCTTCCAGCCACAGGCTCTGCCCGGTGCTGCCGAGGCGCTCAAAGGTCCTCGATTCGAAGCGGCCGTCTTTCAGGCGCGCCCACAGTTGCTGATAGTCACTGCTGCGGGCGTATTCCGGGGTGCAGAACAGGCGATGGGGTTGGCCGATCACTTGATCTTCTCGATAACCCAGGGTCTTGAGGAAGTTGTCGTTGGCGCGCAGTACGTTGCCCTGCAGATCGAACTCGATCACGGCCATGGAGCGGTCGATAGCGTCCAGCATGCGCGCTTGTTCGGTGATGGTTTGGCGCTGGGAATCGATGGTCTTGTTGTGACGGTTGAATAACATGTTGGCTGCTCTATGGGAGAAACGTTGCGTCGATCCCTATTGAGTGCGCCGGTATGCCGAAAGCTCCCTGGCGTTCGGCACTATCTGCTCAATGCCAGCGCTCCATGACTGACAGACAAATTCGCAGCGATGCAACGGGCGACGCTTCGGGCGAGCGCCGCTGGCCGTATCAAGAGGTGAGTTAACGGCTGCGAATCGATTGGGTTGGGTGGATTGGCTATGGCAGCAATCCTCCATAGGAGGTTGTTATGCCGCAGCAAAGTGGCAGCATTATGATGGCGGAGGCGCTGAAAAATCCAAATAAACTTGTACAAAAATATTTTTTGCTTCTTTTTTGTACAAGTTAATGGGGCGCTTATGCCATTTGTGTCTGCTCGAAATGGGACTTGCCAGCATTGTTGGCGGTCTGGTTGCGCCCACCGTTCTTCGCCAGATACAGGGCTTTGTCCGCAGCATTGAGCCAGCTGGAAGGGTCCTGGAAGTCAGGGCTGAAAGCGGCCAGGCCGATGCTCAGGCTGACCTTCAGCTCGGGTACTTGGGGGTGTCGGTACTGGCTGAAGATCTGGCGCAGGCGTTCCATGACATCAAGCGCCTGCGACTGGCTCATGCGCGGCAGGATCACGCAGAACTCATCGCCACCGTAGCGCCCGGCGAGGTCGTCATGACGCAGATTGCGCCGCAGTTCGCTGCTCAAATGGCGCAGCACCGTATCGCCGATGATGTGGCCGTAGGTGTCATTGATTGTCTTGAAGTGGTCGATGTCGATCAGCGCGATGCTGGCTTCCATCTGCCGTTGTTGGCACTTGTGGAACTTGATGTGCAGCAGGTCTTTCCAGGAGCCGTGATTGAGCAGGCCGGTGAGGCTGTCGGTGCGGCTCAGGGCACTCAGGGCACGCTTGTGCTCGGACAGTTTGATTGCCAGCCGGTAGCAGACTATGCCCACTGCCAGCGGGTAGAGGGTCAGCATCGGCAGGCAGGCATAGATCTGCAGCGCGGTGATCTGGGTATTGAAGCTGGCGCCGAACAGCGCCCAGGACAACAGCACTCCGGCAAACTGGCTGAGACTGCCACGGATGAACAGGCGCAAGCCGCCCGCGGCCACGTTGTTCATGGCCATCATCGACAGGATGGTCACCGCCGGCAGGGGGTTGAACTGCATGGTGGCGGTCCAGAATCCGCCCATCAGCGAGTCATACAGCAGGTTGCGGCGTTCCGCCTGGTAGGGAAAGGCCGAACGGGTAGAAAGCTGATAGGCCAGATGAGGCCAGACCAGGCCATTGAACACAAGCAAGGCCCATGTCCAGTTGGGCAGATCCAGGGGATAGAGGGTGGCGAAGACGCTGATGGCGCCAATTCCCAGGCCGATAATCCTTGGCCGATAAATGCGCCGGGCAAATGAAAGCCCTTTGCCGCGTTGATTTTCCATAAATTCCTGCACTGGATTTTGTACTGAAACACCTGGTGGTGTTTTTACGGCATGGCCGCTTGTCGGATCACTCTGGTGAATATTGTCATTTATTCCAATGAGAATAATCAGTGTCCTTCGAAGCCATTTCACAGTGGCCAGGAACGTGGTCCGGCCGGATGTACCCAGATTCAGGCCTGGTAATGGGCGAGGAACATGTCCAGAGCCGACTCGATGACCTGAGTCTGCATATCCGCTGCGAGGGGAGGCTGGCCTAGAGTGATCTGAGGCCAGAAGGCAAAGCTTTTGAGCAGTCCGTGCATTTGCAAAGCAGCGAATTCCGGGTCCACTGGCTTGAGGCGGCCGTCGGCCAGGGCGGCGCGAATCCACAGGGTCAGGCCTTCTTCCCGTTCGCCCAGGCGCGCCACCATGTTTTGCGCCCGTTCCGGTGAGTGGATGGCCGCAGCGATGGCCACGCGGGCCAGATCGAGGAAGTTGTCGTCCGCCAGCAGCTGTAGCTTGGCCCGCAGTAGTTTCTCCAGCTGCCCGCGCAGGGGCAGGTCGCTGCGGTAGGCGATTTCCGATTGCGCGCTGATGCTGGCCCAGAGCTTATGCAGAATTTCAGCAAACAGCTCTTCCTTGCTGGGGAAGTGGTTGTACACCGTGCGCTTGGAAACCCCGGCCGTCGCGGCAATCTTGTCCATGCTGGTGACTTCGAAACCGCTGGCGCGGAATTCGTTGATCGCCGCCTGGATGATGGCCTGGCGTTTGAGGTCGGTGAGGCGCTTCGGGGCTGTCATAAGTTGGGTTCGGTGAGGGTGGATGGTGAAAACACTCGGCAGTCTACTTCGTCTTAATTCTGTTGCAATGTAGAAACTACACTGTGTAGTGTAGTTTTATTGAAAACACTGATTGGCGGCTGATGCTTGCGTGCCTTGGCCAGTAGATCGTCCCGCAGAGCAACCTCGGAACCTTGTTGCGTTCCATGGAGTTATTTCAGTCATGGCCACTCTCTCGTCCAGCATCACCCGTGCTCCCCGTCAGGAAACCTCGCGCCAGGAGCAGGGTGCCTTTCGTAATCACGCGCCGGTGCGTCGTGCCAGCTTCGGTAAAACCCTGCAGATTTTCTGGAACATGCTGTTCCACAAACCCAGCAATACCCGTCCGGCCGGAGTCATACCGGTGCAGCCATTGACCCGCGAGCAACTGCAGGCGGCGCCTAATCACAGTGTCTTTCGCCTTGGGCACTCCACGGTGTTGCTGAAAATGCGCGACAAGTTCTGGATCACCGACCCGGTGTTTGCCGAACGTGCCTCACCGGTGCAGTGGGCCGGTCCGAAGCGCTTCCACCAGCCGCCCATCAGCCTGGATGCGCTGCCGGAGATAGAGGCGGTGATTCTTTCCCACGATCATTACGATCACCTGGACCACCAGACGGTGCTGACCCTGGCGAACAAGACCCGGCACTTTCTGACCCCGCTGGGGGTTGGAGATACCTTGATCAAATGGGGCGTGCCGGCAGCCAAGGTCCGACAGTTGGACTGGTGGCAGGGCTGTGAGGTCGACGGCATCCGATTTGTTGCCACGCCGTCGCAACATTTCTCCGGACGCGGCCTGTTCGATGGCAATCACACCTTATGGGCATCCTGGGTGATGATCGACGGACCGACGCGGATTTTCTTCAGTGGCGACACCGGTTACTTCGACGGCTTCAAACGCATTGGCCAGCAATACGGTCCGTTTGACCTGACACTGATGGAAACCGGGGCCTACAACGTCGAATGGCCACACGTACACATGCAACCGGAGCAAACCCTGCAAGCTCACATCGATCTGCAGGGCCGTTGGCTGCTGCCGATTCACAACGGCACCTTCGATCTGGCCATGCACGCCTGGCACGAACCCTTCGACCGCATCCTGGCCTTGGCTTGGGAGCGCAGCATCAGCATTACCACGCCGCTGATGGGCGAAGCCTTCAGCCTGGCACAACCCCAGCGGGGAGGAGCCTGGTGGCTCGAGGTGGAAGGTGCCCAGGAGCAGGCGAGCGTCGAGTCTGCTTGATCCAGGCCTGGCGCCGATGTGGCAGGGCGAAGACAGGCGAGGCTGTAGTAGCCTGCTGGATGTCCGCCGCAAAGGAGTGGCGTCATGGCCAACAGAATCCACATTTTCGGCGCGTCCGGCTCCGGGACCACGACTCTGGGGCGGGAGCTGGCCGAGCATCTGCGCTGCAAGCACTTCGACTCCGATGATTTCTACTGGCAACCCAGTGCCAAGCCCTTCAGTTGCCGGCGCCCTCGTGAGGAGCGGATCCATAAGCTGCAAGCCCAGGTACTGGCGGAGCCGGACTGGGTCCTGTCCGGCTCGCTCTGTGGTTGGGGGGATGTGCTGATTCCCAGTTTCACCCTGGCGGTGCTGGTGCAACTGGACCCTGAGGTCCGCCTGCAACGATTGCGTGCGCGGGAGTTCCTGCGTTACGGCGAGCAGATCTTCGAAGGTGGCGAGCGCTACGCCGCGACCGAAACCTTCCTTGCCTGGGCTGCAGGTTACGACGACGGTGGCCACGGAACCCGCAGTCTGCGTCGTCATGAAACCTGGATCCAAAACCTGGCCTGTCCAGTCATGCGCCTGGACTCGACCCACCTGTCAGCGCCGGCCTTGCGTGATCAACTGTTCAAGGCACTGGCTCATTCGAGCATGGCGTAGTCAGGGCGCTCCATGGGGTTGGGGGTGGCACCCTTGATGTTCATGCCGCGGCCGGGAGTAAAGCCCGGGAAGAACACTAGGCCCTGGGCTTCAAGACAGAACGCCAGAGCCAGGCGGGTTACGTCACGCACCTCGTAACCGGCCTCGAAGCGCTGGATGGCTTGCACCGAGACTGCGGACTCGCTGGACAGTTGGTCCATGTCCCAATCCAGCATGTCCCGGGCTTGGGCACAGTGTTGCGGGGTGAATTGATAGAGGGCGATACGTTCCAGGGTGATTTTCATCGCTAGAGAGGCCATGGTTTTCTCCGGGAGATTAGGCAGTACGTTGGCTTTATACTGGTTATTTGTACAGTTGTTTTGTTCCCGGATCAAATCCAATTTTCGCCACTGCGCGAGCCTTTGGTCACAAGGTTTTTCCCGGGGCCAGTTGCCCTGGGTTCAGGTAGCTGGTGGGAGATTGCCCCAGCACCCGGCGGAACATGGTGGAGAACGCGCCGGGGCTGTCATAGCCCAGCTCCAGGGCTATGCGTGTCACTGGCTCTGCCGCTGCCAGCCGTGCCAGGGCCTGGATTACGCAGGCCTGTTGGCGCCATTGCACGAAGCTCATGCCGGTCTGTTGGCGGAACCAGCGATTGAAGGTCCGCAGGCTGACATGCAACTGGCCTGCCCAGTGCGTGGGGGGTTGGTGGATATCGGGCTGTGCGAGGAAGGCCTGGCACAGCGCCAACAAGCGGCCATCAGCCGGCAAGGGAATGTGCAGCGGCAATGCGGGGCAGCGCTGCACTTCGTACAGCATAAGGTTGACCAACAGCCCATCACGTCCGTCTGGATCGTACTCCAGGGGCATCTCCACCGACTCCAGGAGCAGTTGGCGCAACAGCGGCGAAATATTGATGACCTGGCAGCTGCTGTTATCCAGAGGCGCGGCGGCAGGTTCGATGTACAGGCTGCGGGTGCTGACCCCTAGCATCAGTACCTCATGCTCCACCCCCGGTGGAATCCACACTGCACGTTGGGGCGGTACGACCCAATTACCCTGGTCGGTACTCACTTGCATGACCCCGGTGGCGCCATACAACAGTTGCGCGCGTCGGTGGCGGTGGCGCGGCAGGCGTTGTCCATCGGCATAGTCTGTGCCGATGGACAGCACCGGGCGTGGCGTTTGATCCAGTTGCTCGATGGAGATGTTGCGCATGCCGACCCACTCCGTGCTTGGCGTAAACGCAAACATTATTGGCTGACTTGCTGAAGCCGGCCAAGTCGCAGCGTTCTATTGTCCAGAGCTTCTTCCTCTGACGGACGCTGCTCGATGTTCTACCTACTGCTGGCACTCTTTGGTTGCTTGACCGGCATCAGCGCCGTGCTGTTCGGCTTTGGCGGCGGGTTTGTGGTGGTGCCCCTGCTGTACTGGATGTTGTTGGGCAGCCAGGGCGCCGACTCCGTAGCAGGGCAGTCGGCGATGCATATCGCGGTGGCCACCTCGACCTGCGTGATGATCGTCAATGCCCTGGTTGCCAGCCGTCGGCATCAGCGCGCCGGCAATCTCATCCGTCATTACCTGTGGCCCCTGGGGGGCTACATCGGTTTGGGGGCAATGTTCGGCGCGGCCGGGGCCATGTGGGTCAGCGGCGAGCTGATTCGCTATGCCTTTATTGTCTACCTGGGAGTCACCGTCGCCGATTGCCTGCTGCGTCGCGGGTTTCTTGAGCAATCGAAACGACAGCAGTTGCGTCGCCTGGGAGCCGGCGAAACCCTCTTCGGCGGTGTAGGAATAGGCATCATCGCCACCTTTCTCGGTGTAGGCGGCAGCGTAATGACTGTCCCTTTATTGCGTCGGTGCGGTCTGAGCATGACCCAGGCCACTTCCATGGCCAATCCCCTGAGCGTGCCTGTGGCATTGGCAGGCACCACTACCTATATGGCCTTGGCAGGTTTCAGTCGGTTTGACCTTGGCCCCTGGTTTGTCGGTTATGTCGACCTGCTGGCGTTTCTGGTGTTGACCCTTGGCTCGCTGCTGGGTATTCGTCTGGCCGCACCCTGGATCGGCCGGATCCCCGACCGCGTGCATGCCCGGGTGTACGTAGGCCTGTTGTTGCTGGTGCTGTTCTGCATGTGCTTGCAGTGATAGCAGCCTCACGCTTGGTGGCTCGATTGCTCTGGGCCTGAGGCTCATCATCGCCTTGCGCTCAGTTCAACAGGGAGTACAGCCTGGGGCTACTGCGTCTCCAACCCCGGTGCCTCACGGATAATGAAGTGATCCAGGTTTTCGAGATTGGCGCTGAACACTCCGAAGCTCGCTTCGGGGTTTTTCTTGCTCGGCACCTGCTTTAACTCCGGGGTGACGCCATAGAAGAAGCAATACAGCTCTTTGTCGCTGTCGATGGCGTGCTTGATCTCCTCGAGGAAAGCGCTGCGCTTGCGGTAGTTCTCCACCAGTTTCTTGCTCAGGTAGACGTTGACCGAATAAGGCTTCTTCTTGCTCTCGCCGTCTTCCTTGAACCAGACCTTCTGTTCGAAGTCGATGCGAAAACTCTGGGTGTAATCCTTGATCTGCTTGATCTTGCCCCAGTAGATCAGTCCCTTGTTGTCCTGCAGGTACTCGATCTTCTTGAAGAACGAGGCATAGGACGCGCTGTGCTCGCCGATCTTCAGCGGCATGCGCTTGAGTAGCTCCTTGTCGTCGATGTTCGACACAAAGCATTCCACTGGATGGGCGAAGACACTGGTCTTGTCCGGAGTGCTGTCGCGCCCGGTGTGCTGTGTGCGAGCGTTGCTCGTGGTGGCTTGCGGATTGTCTCGCGGCGTATCCACCGTGGCTGTCGGGCTGGTCGGTTGGCGTACGTAGACGCGGCGGGCCAGCAGCAATTCGCAAGGAAAGTGTTCCTCTCGATCATCTTCGGCCGCTACCCCCTCCATGCTGCCGGTACCTTTGCTGACACCGTAAGGACAGCCTTCTATATGAAGCGTGGCGGGCAGGTTCTTGAAGTGCGGGGTGCGGATGTAATTGACGTTCTTGGCATTGAAAGTGCCCAACTCATTGGCGGCATCGAACGCTGCGCGGCACTCATCGTGGGGGCACTGAAAGCTTTCCTTGGCCGAATCGAAGGCCATGGTTTCATCGAAATTCAGATCCCGCACGTCATAGATCGACAGCTTGTCGTCGAGGCTGATGCAGTAGGCGGTATCGAATTTCATGCGCGCTTGGATCCTTAAGCAGGGGAGGGCTCTTTATAGCGGCAGGCCTTGAGGCCTGCACGAACTTTGTCTTTTCAGTCTCACGAGGTTGGCCGTGTGGCCCATGCAAGCACCAAGAATTTTATCTGCTTCGCAGACGAGATGAACAGTACGGCTATGAGTCGCCTGCTCGTCCTGTGATTCGGTTGGGATATGATGTGCCCCCTCCATACTCCGAATAAACCTTCAGGTCCCCATGCCCCACAACGCCCTCTATACCGACCTTTCGGGTTATTACGATCTCATGTGCGCCGATATCGATTATCTGGCGCAAAGCCAGTGTGTTCTGCGGTTGCAGCAGCTATTTGGTAATGGGGGTAAGCGCCACCTTGATCTGGCTTGCGGGACTGGGCCGCATGTCCGTCATTTCATTGATGCCGGTTACCAGAGCGCTGGGCTCGATATCAATCAGCCGATGCTCGATAGAGCTGCCCTGCGCTGCCCAGAAGCGCAGTTCTCGCTGCAGGATATGTGTGGTTTTACAGTGACTGAGCCGCAGGATCTGATTACCTGCTTTTTGTATTCCATTCATTACAGTGCTGGCATCGAACGGCTTGAGGCCTTGATCGCGAGCGTGCATCGCGCATTGGAAGCCGACGGTGTGTTCTGCTTCAACGCAGTGGACAAGAACATGATCGACAACAATTCGTTCGTCTCTCATTCCGCCCTGCACGATGACGGTCTTTTCAGTTTCAGCTCCGCTTGGAACTACCCGGGTGTTGGCGAACAGCAATCGCTGAAGTTGCGTATCGAAAGAACGATGGCTGATGAAACCCAGGTTTGGCATGACGAGCATCCCATGGTAGCGGTGAGTTTCGACGAGATAAAAACGCTGTTGCGGCCCTACTTTGAGGTTCATGTACTTGAGCATGATTACGAAAAGCTCATTCCCTGGAGCACAACATCCGGGAATGCGATATTTGCCTGCGTAAAAATCTGAGGCGGGTTCGCTGCTGCACATCCGGGTGGATTGGCTCTGGCAGCCGTGAGTTCGCGGCGTGAGCCGAGTCGCTGGGTGGGGGGGCTAGTCCGAAATACCTTCACCGACTTTTCGCGCATATCGACAGCCTGACCAGCAGTCGTATCGGATAGGAGGCAAGGGAAGTAGCTCCTAGTCAGGTTTCTTTCGAACAAAAAAGGGCTGCCATATGGCAGCCCTTTTTTTGGTGTATCGGTTTCGCGTTTAGGGAAACGGTTTCACGATACAACGATCTTGAGCAATCAATCCCAGCTCAATGCGCCGCCAGTCTGATACTCGATTACCCGAGTCTCGAAGAAGTTCTTCTCTTTCTTCAAGTCCATGATCTCGCTCATCCATGGGAACGGGTTGGTGGTACCTGGGTACTCTTCCTTCAGGCCGATCTGCGACAGGCGACGGTTGGCGATGAACTTGAGGTAGTCCTCCATCATTGCCGCGTTCATGCCCAGTACGCCGCGCGGCATGGTGTCGCGAGCGTATTCGATTTCCAGTTGGGTGCCCTGGAGAATCATCTGGGTGGCTTCTTCCTTCATGTCGGCATCCCACAGGTGCGGGTTTTCGATCTTGATCTGGTTGATCACGTCGATGCCGAAGTTCAGGTGCATGGATTCGTCACGCAGGATGTACTGGAACTGCTCGGCGACACCGGTCATTTTGTTGCGACGGCCCATGGACAGGATCTGGGTAAAGCCGCAGTAGAAGAAGATGCCTTCCAGAACGCAGTAGTAGGCGATCAGGTTGCGCAGCAGTTCCTTGTCGGTGTCGACGGTGCCGGTTTCGAACTTCGGATCGGAGATCGAACGGGTGTACTTCAGGCCCCAGGCGGCTTTCTTCGCGACCGATGGAATCTCGTGGTACATGTTGAAGATCTCGCCTTCGTCCATGGCCAACGATTCGATGCAGTACTGGTAGGCGTGGGTGTGGATCGCCTCTTCGAACGCCTGGCGCAGGATGTACTGGCGGCACTCCGGGTTGGTGATCAGGCGGTACACGGCCAGCACCAGGTTGTTGGCAACCAGGGAGTCGGCGGTGGAGAAGAAGCCCAGGTTGCGCATGACGATGCGACGCTCGTCGTCGGTCAGGCCTTCCGGGTCTTTCCAGAGGGCGATGTCGGCGGTCATGTTGACTTCTTGCGGCATCCAGTGGTTCGCGCAGCCGTCCAGGTACTTCTGCCAGGCCCAGTCATATTTGAATGGCACCAGTTGGTTGAGGTCGGCGCGGCAGTTGATCATGCGCTTTTCATCAACGGCGACACGGGCGGAAGAACCTTCCAGCTCGGCCAGGCCTTCGGCGATGTCGAGTTTGTCCAGGGCGGCCTTGGCGCGGGCAACGCCAGCGGAGTCGTTGGCGGTCACGGCGCGGGCTTCGAGAGCGGCGGCACCTCCGGCGCTGTCGAGGCGGTCCATGTTGGCTTCAGAAGCGTGGCCGGCGTTGGCGCCTTTGACCGCGACTTCGCCTTCTTCTTTGTCGAATTCGTCCCAGCTCAGCATGACGTGTCGTCTCCTGCTTGAGGGCCAGATGCCCGTGTGAAAACAAAAGGGTTGGCTTTTCACACGGCGCTACTGGCCGCGTTAAATCATAAGAAATCGTTGGTTGCAGCATGAACGCAGGCAATAAACGAGGAATTCGTGTCCGGGTGCTCTGCGGCTGCTGTCGGGCGGAGCTGAGGGTGTCGGCTCTTGCGCGGGATTCAGCAGGTGGTTTTCATCCGGTAAGGGAATGTTGCAGGCCCGTTTTGAAGACGCATTATAAGGAAATTTTCAGGGTCGTGGGGCGACCGATGGGCGCAGGCGAGCTCGAGAAGGGCGGGGACTGAGGGCAGAGTGCGGGTTTACAAGGCTTTGGCCGCTGAAGATTTTTTTTTGCCCTTGAAAAAAATATCAGCAAGTGGCCAAAAAATAGCCAATTTTACTAGATGTTGTGTTTTTGCAAGCCGTTTTCCTGTTTTTGACACAACTGAAATCGATCTGAATCGAGTGTTGAAATCGTCAACATGGCTCGCTTGAGGTTGCTTGAATGGCGACGATCGGAGCCCTGGGTGGCGATGCTTGCATGGCGGGTATCACCTTCATCTGCTGCGGTGAGCATCCTGGGTCAGAGCGCGTGCGATTGCCGTGCTCGCACGTCGAGGAGGCGATGCCTTTGAGCGTCCCGGCGCGGGGCGGCTATCGGGGCATCTTTGCCGCAAGAGGGATTTCTTGCGGCCGGCAGTCTCAAGGTCGGTGCAATGAACTTGGCAATTAGCCGTTAGAACAACCGTTGCCCATTACGCGGTATTGAAGAATATGCCGTTGACCTTTCGAATCTTCATATTCCATACGTGCTGGTACAACTTCGCATACTTCTGGAACTTCGCTCATGGAGATAACTTTGGCGATATCCAGATCGGTGGAGTAAGTGTATTCCTCTACCGGTACTTGCTGGTTGGCGACATCAGTCGGGATCTCATCAGCCATCGCGGTAGCGCACAGACTGCTGAGGGCCAGAACTAATAAAGCTTTCATTTGCGTTTTACCTTTCTAAGGTCGTGTGGGGTCACGCAGCCTTTGTAGGGCTGCGTGTGGAACTGGAGTAGAAGTTTGATTAACTGCCTTCGTGGGGGCTGCAACTTGGTTAATCAGATTGCCTGTTTGGCGAGGCTGATTTTAGGCCTGAGATCAGCGGCCATATAGGCGTACTTTTGATAAACACTTTTGACAGTTTTTGTAACAATCGCCGAAAAACCCCTGTTCGAGGATCGATTCCAACTTTTTTGCTTGGCACGAATGGCGCTGTAAGCAGCGCTCTTGAAGGGCTGCGGGAAATATCGGGGTATTTCGCAGGGGGTTGTTACTACCATCGTCGAATGGTTCTATAGGCGCCCCCCGGCTACAACGGGGTCATACAAAAACAACTATGTCACCGAGGTAAGAAAGATGAGTGCGGCTTCTCTGTATCCCGTTCGTCCCGAGGTTTTGGCCAATACGCTGACTGACGAGGCGACCTACAAGGCCATGTACCAGCAGTCGGTTGTGAACCCGGACGGTTTTTGGCGCGAGCAGGCCAAGCGCCTCGACTGGATCAAGCCTTTTACCACGGTGAAGCAGACATCCTTTGACGACCATCATGTCGATATCAAGTGGTTCGCCGACGGCACCTTGAACGTCTCCTACAACTGCCTGGATCGCCATCTCGCCGAGCGTGGCGATCAGCTCGCGATCATCTGGGAAGGTGACGATCCTTCCGAAAGCCGCAACATCACCTACCGCGAACTGCATGAAGAAGTCTGCAAGTTCGCCAACGCCCTGCGTGGCCAGGACGTGCACCGCGGCGACGTGGTAACTATCTATATGCCGATGATCCCCGAGGCGGTGGTGGCCATGCTGGCCTGTACCCGTATCGGCGCGATCCACTCGGTGGTGTTCGGCGGCTTCTCGCCGGAAGCCCTGGCCGGTCGCATCATCGACTGCCGCTCGAAAGTGGTGATCACCGCCGACGAAGGCATTCGTGCCGGCAAGAAGGTCCCGCTCAAGGCCAATGTCGACGACGCCCTGACCAACCCGGAAACCAGCAGCATCCAGAAGGTCATCGTGTGCAAGCGCACTGGTGGTGACATCAAATGGAACCAGCATCGCGACATCTGGTACGAAGACCTGATGAAGGTGGCCGGTAGCGTATGTGCGCCTAAAGAGATGGGGGCCGAAGAGGCGCTGTTCATCCTTTACACCTCCGGTTCCACTGGCAAGCCCAAGGGCGTGCAGCACACCACCGGCGGTTACCTGCTCTATGCATCGCTGACCCACGAGCGGGTCTTCGACTACCGTCCGGGCGAAGTCTACTGGTGCACCGCCGACGTCGGCTGGGTCACGGGTCACACCTATATTGTCTATGGCCCGCTGGCCAACGGTGCCACCACCGTTTTGTTCGAAGGTGTGCCGAACTATCCGGACGTGACCCGGGTAGCGAAGATCGTCGACAAGCACCAGGTCAACATCCTCTACACCGCACCGACTGCGATCCGCGCCATGATGGCCTCGGGCACCGCCGCTTGCGAAGGTGCCGATGGCAGCAGCCTGCGTCTGCTGGGGTCGGTGGGTGAGCCGATCAATCCGGAAGCCTGGGACTGGTACTACAAGAACGTCGGTCGATCCCGTTGCCCGATCGTTGACACCTGGTGGCAGACCGAGACCGGCGCCACCCTGATGAGCCCGCTGCCGGGGGCGCATGCCTTGAAGCCGGGTTCTGCAGCGCGTCCGTTCTTCGGCGTGGTCCCGGCCTTGGTGGATAACCTGGGCAACATCATCGAAGGCGCTGCCGAGGGCAACCTGGTGATCCTGGATTCCTGGCCGGGCCAGGCGCGGACCCTGTACCGCGACCATGACCGCTTCGTCGATACCTACTTCAAGACCTTCCGTGGCATGTACTTCACCGGTGACGGTGCTCGTCGCGATGAAGACGGCTACTACTGGATCACCGGTCGCGTGGATGACGTGCTCAACGTTTCCGGGCACCGCATGGGCACCGCCGAAATCGAAAGCGCGATGGTGGCTCACCCGAAAGTTGCTGAAGCAGCGGTAGTGGGTGTGCCTCACGACATCAAGGGGCAGGGCATCTATGTCTATGTGACCCTCAACGGTGGCGAAGAGCCGAGCGAATCCCTGCGTCTGGAACTGAAGAACTGGGTGCGCAAGGAGATCGGTCCGATTGCCTCGCCGGATGTCATCCAGTGGGCGCCGGGCCTGCCGAAAACTCGCTCCGGGAAGATCATGCGACGAATTCTGCGCAAGATCGCCACGGCGGAGTACGACGGTTTGGGAGATATCTCCACCTTGGCTGACCCGGGCGTGGTGCAGCATTTGATCGATACCCACAAGACCATGAACGTCGCCTGAGGCGGTTCCTGAGTCATCCAGCCCCGCCCGGCCTTGCGCCGGGCGGGGCTTTTTCATGGCTGCCGTGTTGGGCGTGATTTACCGCTAAGGCGATGTCTACGCGGGTGCGTGCGGTGTTTGTAGGTGCGGGCTTGCAAGCGAAGAGGTGCGAATAAATATCGGTTTTATCCGGCCGACGTATCCGAATGTTACCTGGACCGATAAAGGTGTAACCCAGCGCCCGTTTTCGGGGCAATGGGAAACGCCAGGCCCCGTTTCAGGGCTGTTTATATCCATATAAAAAATAAGTCATCACGCTGCGCTTGCCGGAATAGAAGGCTTTGCCAATAATAGGCCCGCAATTTGCAGCATAGATCGGTTCCCCGTCTCTCGCTCTTGCATAGATTTGAAGAGCTGTCAATGCGCTGCCCCGGCATTCTCGATGCTTCTGTAATTTGTTGTCGCATTGAGGAAATATCGGCTTCCAGCCTGTCGTTAGAATGCCGGTCACTCGCTCGTCGTTGCCTGTGTGTGAGTCCTCTCTGGGCTCCCCGGGACGCAGCGCCGCAATTGCTGTTCCACCCATTCGCATATTGGGCTGTCGCTCACTCTGCCGTTTTCGCCCTTTACCGATGGAGTTCTAAGATGAAGAAACTCGTGCTTCTTGGCGCCCTGGCACTGTCCGTGCTCTCCCTGCCGACTTTCGCTGATGAAAAGCCCCTGAAAATTGGTATCGAAGCGGCTTACCCTCCGTTTGCCTCCAAGGCGCCGGACGGCAGCATCGTCGGTTTTGACTACGACATCGGCAACGCCCTGTGCGAAGAGATGAAGGTCAAGTGCGTGTGGGTCGAGCAAGAGTTCGATGGCCTGATCCCGGCACTGAAAGTGCGCAAGATCGACGCTATCCTCTCGTCCATGTCGATCACCGACGATCGCAAGAAGTCTGTGGATTTCACCAACAAGTACTACAACACCCCGGCACGTCTGGTCATGAAGGCCGGTACCCAGGTCAGTGATGGCCTGACCGAGCTCAAGGGCAAGAACATCGGTGTGCAGCGCGGCTCGATCCACGAGCGTTTCGCTCGTGAAGTCCTGTCGCCGCTGGGTGCCCAGATCAAGCCTTACGGCTCGCAGAACGAAATCTACCTGGACGTGGCAGCCGGTCGCCTCGACGGCACTGTGGCGGACGCTACGCTGTTGAATGACGGTTTCTTGAAAACTGATTCGGGCAAGGGCTTCGCCTTCGTGGGTCCAGCCTTTACCGACGTCAAATACTTCGGCGACGGCGTAGGGATCGCTGTGCGCAAGGGTGACAAGGCCGATCTGGACAAGATCAACGCCGCCATCGCTGCCCTTCGTGAGAATGGCAAGTACAAGCAAATCCAGGACAAGTACTTCGACTTCGACATTTACGGTCAGTAATACCGTCGAGACAGTCAGTCCGAGATGGCGCAAGCAGCAGAATCTCTGAAGTTTGCGCCATTTTTTCATCCCAATTTTCGAGGACCTGAATCATGTTGAAAGGCTACGGGGCTGTCATCCTCGATGGCGCTTGGCTGACGCTTCAGCTCGCCTTGTCGTCCATGGCCTTGGCCATTGTTCTAGGTCTGATCGGGGTCGCGTTGCGTCTCTCGCCGGTGCGCTGGCTGGCCTGGCTGGGCGATCTGTATTCCACGGTGATCCGCGGGATTCCCGACCTGGTGCTGATCCTGCTGATTTTCTACGGCGGCCAGGACCTGCTCAATCGCGTTGCCCCGTTGCTGGGTTTCGACGACTACATCGATCTCAATCCGCTGGCGGCGGGCATCGGCACCCTGGGCTTTATCTTCGGTGCGTACCTTTCCGAAACCTTCCGTGGCGCCTTCATGGCGATTCCCAAGGGTCAGGCAGAAGCCGGCATGGCGTACGGCATGAGCAGTTTTCAGGTGTTCTTCCGGGTATTGGTGCCGCAGATGATTCGCCTGGCGATTCCGGGCTTCACCAACAACTGGCTGGTATTGACCAAGGCCACCGCACTGATTTCGGTGGTGGGGCTGCAAGACATGATGTTCAAGGCTAAGCAGGCGGCTGATGCCACCCGCGAGCCTTTCACCTTCTTCCTCGCAGTGGCGGCGATGTACCTGGTGCTCACCAGTGTCTCGTTGCTGGCGCTGCGTCACCTTGAGAAGCGCTACTCGGTAGGCGTAAGGGCGGCTGATCTATGATCTTCGACTACAACGTCATTTGGGAGGCGATGCCGCTGTACCTTGGCGGGCTGCTGACCACCCTGAAACTGCTGGCTATCTCGTTGTTCTTCGGCCTGCTGCTGGCGCTGCCGCTGGGGCTGATGCGGGTCTCCAAGCAGCCGCTGGTGAACATCACGGCCTGGCTGTACACCTATGTGATTCGCGGCACGCCGATGCTGGTGCAGCTGTTCTTGATCTACTACGGCCTGGCGCAGTTCGAAGCTGTGCGTAATAGCCTCATGTGGCCGTGGCTGTCGAGCGCGACCTTCTGTGCGTGCCTGGCCTTTGCCGTCAATACCAGCGCCTACACCGCGGAAATCATTGCTGGCAGCCTTAAGGCCACGCCGAATGGTGAGATCGAGGCGGCCAAGGCCATGGGCATGTCGCGCTATAAAATGTACAGCCGCATCCTGCTGCCGTCGGCTCTGCGCCGGGCGCTACCGCAGTACAGCAACGAAGTGATCATGATGCTGCAGACCACCAGTCTGGCGTCCATCGTGACCTTGATCGATATCACGGGTGCGGCGCGTACCGTCAACGCGCAGTACTACCTGCCGTTCGAGGCGTACATCACCGCAGGTGTGTTCTACCTGTGCCTGACCTTCATCCTGGTGCGTATGTTCAAGCTGGCCGAGCGGCGCTGGCTGGTCTATCTCGCGCCGCGGAAGCACTGATATGGAACGTATCGATCATGCATTGCCGTGGAGCCATCTGGGCAGCGAACGCCAGATTTCGGTGTTTCGTTTCGGCAGCGGCGAGCGCAAGGCTTATATCCAGGCCAGCCTGCACGCTGACGAATTGCCGGGCATGCGCACCGCCTGGGAGCTGAAAAAGCGCCTGAGCGAACTCGAAGCCCAAGGCGCCCTCAGCGGAGTGATCGAGCTGGTGCCGGTGGCCAATCCGATGGGCCTGGGCCAGCTGCTGCAAGGCAATCACCAGGGGCGCTTCGAGGTCGGCAGCGGCAAGAATTTCAACCGCGACTTCGTCGAGCTGAGCGCGCCGGTCGCGGCGCTGCTCGAAGGTCGCCTGGGTGATGATCCGCATGCCAACATCCGTCTGATTCGTCAGGCCATGAGTGAGGTGCTGGCGGCGTTGCCGGCGCCGGCGAGCCAGTTGCAGGGCATGCAGCGGGTGCTGCTGAGCCATGCCTGCAGCGCTGATGTGGTGCTTGACCTGCACTGTGATGCCGAGGCAGCGCTGCACATGTACGCCTTGCCGCAACACTGGCCGCAATGGCGTTCGCTGGCGGCGCACCTGAATGTGCGCGTGGGCTTGCTGGCAGAGGATTCCGGCGGCAGCTCCTTTGATGAAGCCTGCTCCCTGCCGTGGCTGCGCTTGTCGCGCTTGTTCCCGCAGGCGCAGATTCCGCTGGCATGCCTGGCGACCACCCTGGAGCTGGGTGGCCAGGCCGACACTGGCCGGTCGCAGGCTGAAGCGCATGCCGAAGGCATTCTGGCGTTTCTCGCCGAGCAGGGTTTGATCAGCGGTGAATGGCCAAAAGCCCAGCACGAAGCCTGCGAAGCGATGCCGTTCGAAGGCACCGAATTGTTGTTTGCGCCGCATCCTGGCGTGGTGAGCTATTTGCGTCCGGCGGGTTGCTGGGTGGAAGCGGGCGAGCCGGTTTTTGAAGTGATTGATCCTCTATCCGATCGGGTCAGCACGGTGTGTGCTGGCACCAGCGGCGTGTTGTTCGCCGTTGAGCGGCTACGTTATGCCCAACCCGGTTTCTGGCTGGCCAAGGTGGCGGGGCGCGAAGCGCTGCGTCACGGGCGCTTGCTCAACGACTGACTGTTTTTGTGAGAACCGACCGCATGTACAAACTTGAAGTCCAAGACCTGCATAAGCGCTATGGCAGTCACGAAGTGCTCAAGGGCGTGTCCCTGAAGGCCGCGGCTGGCGATGTCATCAGCATCATCGGCTCCAGTGGCTCGGGCAAAAGTACCTTTTTGCGCTGTATCAACCTGCTGGAACAGCCCCACGCCGGCAAGATCCTGCTGAACAACGAAGAGTTGAAGCTGGTGGCCAATAAGGACGGTGCGCTGAAGGCTGCCGATCCCAAGCAACTGCAACGCATGCGTTCGCGCCTGTCGATGGTGTTCCAGCACTTCAACCTGTGGTCGCACATGACCGCGATTGAAAACATCATGGAAGCGCCGGTGCATGTGCTCGGCATGTCCAAGGCCGAGGCTCGCGAGAAGGCTGAGCTCTATCTGGCCAAGGTCGGCGTGGCTCACCGCAAGGATGCTTATCCGGGGCATATGTCCGGTGGTGAGCAGCAGCGCGTGGCCATTGCCCGGGCACTGGCCATGGAGCCGGAGGTCATGCTGTTTGATGAGCCGACCTCGGCCCTCGACCCGGAGTTGGTGGGCGATGTGCTGAAGGTCATGCAGGCTCTGGCGCAGGAAGGCCGGACCATGGTGGTGGTGACTCACGAAATGGGTTTTGCTCGTGAGGTTTCCAACCAGTTGGTGTTCTTGCACAAGGGCGTGGTGGAAGAGAGCGGCAACCCGCGGGAAGTGCTGGTTAACCCGCAATCAGAACGTTTGCAACAATTCCTCTCGGGCAGTCTCAAGTAATAACTGCCGTTATGCACCAAATTAGGTCATGCTGCGCACCGCGCGCCAGATGGTCTAACTTGGTGCTGCTGCCCTTGGCTTCTCACACTGTTTTCGTTTCGGATTGCCCGCCATGACTGCCCATCGAATTGGTTTCCTGATTTGGCCCAGCACTAAAGCCTTGACGCTGGCGCTGGCCGAGGAGGCCTTGCGTGTTGCCCAGCGGGTGCATCCGGAAGTGGTTTATGAGCTGGTTTTCCTCCAGGCCGAAGCGCCGACGGAAGGGGCCTGGCAACTGCCGGGAGAGCCTTGGGCGGGCAAGCTTGAGGGCTGTCAGAAACTGTTCCTGCTGGCGGATGAGCCGCCAGCGCCGATGAGCTCCGGGCTGAGCAGTGCTCTCAAGCAACTGGTGCGTGCCGGTTGCGTGATTGGTGGCCTGTCTGCCGGGGTTTATCCGTTGGCCCAGTTGGGTTTGCTCGATGGTTATCGAGCGGCCGTGCATTGGCGCTGGCAGGATGATTTTGCCGAGCGGTTTCCCAAGGTCATCGCGACCAGCCATTTGTTCGATTGGGATCGTGATCGCCTGACGGCCTGTGGTGGCATGTCGGTGCTGGATCTGTTGCTGGCGGTGCTGGCTCGCGATCATGGCGCTGAATTGGCCGGCGCGGTGTCCGAGGAGCTGGTGGTGGAGCGCATCCGCGAGGGAGGCGAGCGCCAGCGTATTCCGCTGCAGAATCGCTTGGGCTCCAGTCATCCGAAGCTGACCCAGGCGGTGCTGCTGATGGAGGCCAATATCGAAGAGCCGTTGACCACCGACGAGATCGCCCAGCACGTGTGTGTGTCGCGTCGTCAGTTGGAGCGGATCTTCAAGCAGTATCTGAATCGGGTACCGAGCCAGTATTACCTGGAACTGCGCTTGAACAAGGCGCGGCAGATGCTGATGCAGACCAGCAAGTCGATCATCCAGATTGGCCTGTCCTGCGGTTTCTCTTCCGGGCCGCATTTCTCCAGCGCCTACCGCAATTTCTTTGGCGCCACTCCGCGTGAAGACCGTAATCAGCGGCGCAGCAGCAGCCCGTTCGAGCTCTCTTCGGTGCCTGCCGAACGCGGTTGATCGTTTGCAAGCTGCGGTCAAGGTTCTCTGCGTTTTGCCCTGCACTCCCTCTGCATGATCTCGGCGGTCCTTGCCGCCGACTGCGCCCAATGTGCGTTGTCGCCCGGCTGGGCAGACGCGGTCTTCGGCTATTCGCAGGTCCCTGCACTTCTTGCCACGCAGGCGCGGCGCGAGCCTTCAGTGATGATCGGCGCGTGAGGCGTACCCTTTGCCGCAGTGCATAACTATCCAGATCATTCATACAATCAAATTCCCGGCAAACCTGCCGCTGGAGCGGTGCGCAGTTTAAACTGCGCCTTTGCGACGCTATTTGTCGCATTGCCATAAACCCGCCTAAAACCGGGGTTGGCGCTATAAGAAGTTGTCGCTTGGCGGCAAGGCCGGGCACAAAACTGTCCTTACAATCCCTCCATCGCTCGCCAGTTTCAGGCGGGTGTTCCTCTTCAGGAGACTCCGATGTCCGTTGAGCAAGCTCCGGTGCAACGCGCCGATTTCGACCAGGTGATGGTTCCCAACTACGCACCTGCGGCTTTCATTCCTGTGCGTGGCGCGGGGTCCCGAGTCTGGGACCAGTCGGGACGGGAGCTGATCGATTTCGCCGGCGGCATCGCGGTCAATGTACTGGGGCACGCCCATCCGGCGCTGGTGGGTGCTCTGACCGAGCAGGCCAACAAGCTGTGGCATGTGTCCAACGTCTTCACCAACGAGCCGGCCCTGCGCCTGGCCCACAAGCTGATCGACGCCACCTTCGCTGAGCGCGCGTTCTTCTGTAACTCCGGTGCAGAAGCCAACGAGGCTGCCTTCAAGCTGGCCCGTCGTGTGGCTCATGATCGTTTCGGTGCCGAGAAGTACGAAATCATTGCGGCCCTGAACAGCTTCCACGGCCGTACCCTGTTCACCGTGAACGTTGGTGGCCAGTCGAAGTACTCCGATGGCTTCGGTCCGAAAATCACCGGTATCACCCATGTACCGTTCAACGATCTGGCCGCGCTGAAAGCGGCGATTTCCGACAAGACCTGTGCCGTGGTGCTGGAGCCGATCCAGGGTGAAGGCGGCGTGCTGCCGGCCGATCTGGCCTACCTGCAAGGCGCTCGCGAGCTGTGCGACAAGCACAATGCACTGCTGGTGTTCGACGAAGTGCAAACCGGCATGGGCCGCTGCGGCGAGCTGTTTGCCTACCAGTATTTCGGCGTGACCCCGGACATCCTCACCAGTGCCAAGAGCCTGGGCGGCGGCTTCCCGATCGCGGCGATGCTGACCACTGAGGCGTTGGCCAAGCACCTGGTCGTCGGCACCCACGGCACTACTTACGGCGGTAACCCACTGGCCTGTGCGGTGGCCGAGGCGGTGATCGATGTGATCAATACGCCAGAAGTGCTGAACGGAGTTAAAGCCAAGCACGATCGTTTCAAGACCCGCCTGTTGCAGATCGGTGAGAAGTACCAGCTGTTCAGCGAAGTCCGTGGTCTGGGCCTGTTGCTTGGTTGTGTGCTCAGCGACGCTTGGAAAGGCAAGGCCAAGGACGTGTTCAACGCGGCCGAGAGAGAAGGCCTGATGATTCTGCAAGCCGGTCCGGACGTGGTGCGTTTCGCGCCGAGCCTGGTAGTCGAGGATGCTGACATCGAGCAGGGCCTGGACCGCTTCGAGCGCGCCGTGGCAAAACTGACTCAAGCCTGATCCAGGCGGCGGTGCTGCTTGACGCCGGCCTTTAAGGCCGGCGTCGAACCTAATTCCTGTGCCGGGTTGTCCCGGCATTTTTTTCCCTGAGTCGGACGGTTTCCGACCTGTTTTAGAGTAAGGAGTGACACCATGCTGGTGATGCGCCCCGCGCAAATGGCTGATCTGGGCGAGGTACAGCGTCTGGCTGCAGACAGCCCGATCGGTGTCACCTCCTTGCCGGATGATGTAGACCGCCTGAGCGACAAGATCGCCGCAAGCGAAGCGTCGTTTGCTGCTGAAGTGAGCTTCAACGGCGAAGAGAGCTATTTCTTCGTCCTTGAGGACGCCGCCAACGGCAAGTTGGTGGGCTGTTCGGCCA
The DNA here is from genome assembly GCF_009908285.1 of Pseudomonas sp. Fl4BN1. Taxonomy (GTDB): domain Bacteria; phylum Pseudomonadota; class Gammaproteobacteria; order Pseudomonadales; family Pseudomonadaceae; genus Aquipseudomonas. The sequence goes on along the minus strand of NZ_JAAARM010000005.1, from coordinate 173,131 downwards.
TCGTTGCCTCGGCCGGTTATTCCGAGCCGTTCTACAGCTTCCGCAATGAAACCTTCGTCCACGCTTCCCGCGAGCTGAAGATCCACAACAAGATTCACGTCTTGTCCCAGTGCCACGACCTCACCGGCAACAGCCTGCTGACCAGCTTCTATGTGGTCCCGGAGTTGGTGGGTTCGGCCTGGTCGGAGCTGAACTCCCGGGGTCGCCTGCTGTTCGTCGCCAGCCACCCGGAGCGTTTCGCCGATTCGGTGGTGACCGAGATTGTCGGTTACAGCGACGAACATGGTGACTCGCCGTTCTGGGACGCCATTGGGCGCAACTTCTTTGACCTCAACTACGCCGAGGCCGAGCGTCTGTGTGGCCTGAAAAGCCGGACCTTCCTCGCCGAACTGATGCCGCATTACCCGATCTACGTGCCGCTGCTGCCCGACGCCGCCCAGGAAGCCATGGGCCAGGTGCACCCACGGGCGCAGATCACCTTCGACATTCTGATGCGCGAAGGTTTTGAAACCGATCACTACATCGACATCTTCGACGGTGGCCCGACCTTGCATGCGCGGGTCTCGGGAATCCGCTCGATTGCCCAGAGCCGCGTGGTGCCGGTGAAGATCGGTGACGCAGCCAAGGGCGGCGGCCGCCAGTACCTGGTGTCCAACGGCCAGTTGCAGGATTACCGCGCGGTGCTGCTGGAGCTGGATTACGCCCCGGGCAAACCGGTGACCCTGGATCTGCAAGCGGCCGAAGCCTTGGGCGTCGGCGAAGGTGCCAGCGTGCGCCTGGTCGCGGTTTAACGCCTGCTTTCACTACCTGGAAAGCAAGCCTGCAAAGCAGCGAGTTTCGCGAAGGCCGTCAGCGGCCTTCGCCTGAGGAGATAGCATGATCGTTCGTCCCGTACGCAGCAGCGATTTACCCGCGCTGATCGACCTGGCCCGCAGCACCGGCACCGGCCTCACCACCTTGCCGGCCAACGAAGAGCGCCTGACCCATCGGGTCGGCTGGGCGGAAAAGACCTTTCGCGGTGAAGCCGAGCGTGGCGATGCGGACTACCTGTTCGTGCTGGAAGACGACAATGGCCGGGTGGTGGGGATTTCTGCCATCGCCGGGGCTGTCGGCCTGCGTGAGCCCTGGTACAACTTCCGGGTCGGCCTGACGGTCAGCGCCTCCCAGGAGCTGAACATCTATCGTGAGATTCCTACGCTGTTCCTGGCCAACGACCTGACCGGTAAATCCGAGCTGTGCTCGTTGTTCCTGCATGCCGACTACCGCACCGGCCTCAATGGCCGCATGCTGGCCAAGGCGCGAATGCTGTTCATCGCCGAGTTCCCGCAGCTGTTCGGCAACAAGATCATTGCCGAAATGCGCGGCATGTCCGATGAACACGGTCGCTCGCCGTTCTGGGAAAGCCTGGGCCGGCATTTCTTCAAGATGGAGTTCAGCCAGGCGGACTACCTGACCGGGGTTGGCAACAAGGCGTTCATCGCCGAGTTGATGCCCAAGTTCCCGCTCTATACCTGCTTTTTGTCCGAGGATGCACGCGACGTCATCGCCAAGGTCCACACCGACACCGAGCCGGCGCTGGCCATGCTCAAGAGCGAAGGCTTCAGCTATCAAGGCTACGTCGATATCTTTGACGCCGGCCCGGCAGTGGAGTGCGAGACCAGCAAGATCCGCGCTGTGCGCGACAGCCAGCCGTTGGTGCTGGCCATCGGCACCCCGGGCGACGACGCCACGCCGTTCCTGATCCATAACCGTAAACGCGAGGACTGCCGCATTACTGCAGCGCCTGCACGCTTCGCCGCGGGCACCCTGGTGGTCGATCCCTTGACCGCCAAGCGCCTGCAACTCAACGCCGGCGACCAGGTCCGCGCGGTTCCGCTGTCTGCTTCTCGGGAGTCGAAATAATGAGCACGCTGTACATCGCCGGCCAATGGCTGGCTGGCCAGGGTGAAGCCTTCACCTCCCTTAATCCGGTGACCCAGGCGGTTGTCTGGTCGGGCAATGGTGCTACCGCCGCGCAGGTGGACAGTGCGGTACAGGCCGCTCGCCAGGCGTTTCCGGCCTGGGCCAAACGCTCCCTGGAAGAACGTATCAGCGTGCTGGAAGCCTTTGCTGCCAGTCTCAAAAGCCGTGCCGACGAATTGGCCCGCTGCATTGGTGAGGAAACCGGCAAGCCCCTATGGGAAGCTGCTACCGAAGTCACCAGCATGGTCAACAAGATCTCCATTTCGGTGCAGAGCTACCGTGAGCGTACCGGCGAGAAGAGCGGTCCGTTGGGCGACGCCACCGCTGTGCTGCGGCACAAGCCTCACGGCGTGGTAGCGGTGTTCGGTCCCTACAACTTCCCGGGGCATCTGCCCAACGGGCATATTGTCCCTGCACTGCTGGCGGGGAACAGTGTGCTGTTCAAGCCCAGCGAACTGACCCCAAAAGTCGCCGAGCTGACGGTCCAGTGCTGGATCGATGCCGGTCTGCCATCCGGCGTTCTGAACCTGCTGCAGGGCGCTCGGGAAACCGGCATCGCCCTGGCCGCCAATCCGGGCATCGACGGCCTGTTCTTCACCGGCTCCAGCCGCACCGGCAACCATTTGCACCAGCAGTTCGCTGGACGCCCGGACAAGATTCTGGCCCTGGAGATGGGCGGCAACAATCCGCTGGTGGTTGAGCAAGTCGCAGATCTGGATGCGGCGGTATACACCATCATTCAGTCGGCCTTTATCTCTGCCGGCCAGCGCTGCACCTGCGCCCGTCGCCTGCTGGTGCCGGAAGGGGCCTGGGGGGATACGCTGCTGGCGCGACTGGTGGCGGTCAGCGCGACCCTCGATGTCGGTGCTTACGATCAACAGCCCGCGCCGTTCATGGGCTCGGTGATTTCTCTCGGTGCCGCTCGTGCACTGATGGACGCCCAGCAGCAGTTGTTGGCCAAGGGTGGCGTGGCGTTGTTGGAAATGACCCAGCCCCAGGCTCAGGCGGCGTTGCTGACCCCGGGCATCCTCGACGTCACGGCGGTGGCCGAGCGTCCTGATGAGGAATTGTTCGGGCCGTTGCTGCAGGTGATTCGCTACGCGGATTTCGATGGCGCGATTGCCGAGGCCAACCGCACTCAATATGGTCTGGCTGCCGGTTTGTTGTCTGATTCTGCCGAGCGTTACCAGCAGTTCTGGCTGGAGAGCCGTGCCGGGATCGTCAACTGGAACAAGCAACTGACCGGTGCCGCCAGCAGCGCGCCGTTCGGTGGCGTGGGCGCTTCGGGCAACCATCGGGCCAGTGCCTATTACGCGGCAGATTACTGCGCGTACCCGGTGGCTTCCCTGGAAACCCCGAGCCTGGTGCTGCCAAGCACGCTGACGCCGGGTGTGCGCCTGTCCTGATTCGAGAGGCCTTCATGCAAGCCTGCTCCTGCATCGACCGTAGGAGCCGGCTTGCCGGCGAACGAGCGCACTGCGTTCGTCATGTGTAGATACCGATGCCTATAACAACAGATTCGTGGAGCCTCGCTGATGAAATCCTATGAAGTCAATTTTGACGGTCTAGTGGGGCCGACCCATAACTACGGTGGTTTGTCCTACGGCAACGTCGCCTCCCAGAGCAACAGCCAGCAGGGCTCCAACCCCAAGGAAGCAGCGCTGCAGGGCCTGGCGAAAATGAAAGCGCTGATGGAGATGGGCTTTCAGCAAGGCGTGCTCGCGCCTCAAGAACGCCCGGACGTCGCCGCCTTGCGCAGCCTGGGGTTTGCCGGGACCGATGCCCAAGTCATTCAACAGGCCGCCAAGCAGGCGATGCCGTTGCTGGTAGCCAGTTGCTCCGCTTCGAGCATGTGGGTGGCCAACGCCGCCACTGTGAGTCCGAGTGCTGATACCGCTGACGCTCGGGTGCATTTCACTGCCGCCAACCTCAATTGCAAGTACCATCGCAGCATCGAGCACCCGACCACCAGTCGCGTGCTGGGGGCGATGTTCGCTGACCAGAAACACTTCGCGCACCATGCGGCCTTGCCGGCGGTGGCGCAGTTCGGTGATGAAGGTGCGGCCAACCACACTCGCTTCTGCCGCGAATATGGCCAGGCCGGTGTCGAGTTCTTTGTTTTCGGTCGCAGCGCTTTCGACACCCGCTATCCGGCGCCGCAGAAGTATCCGGCGCGCCAGACTCTGGAGGCCTCCCAGGCTGTGGCTCGGTTGCACGGCCTGAGCGAGGAGGGCGTGGTCTATGCCCAGCAGAATCCATCGGTGATCGACCAGGGCGTGTTCCATAACGATGTAATCGCCGTGGGCAACGGCGAAGTGCTGTTCTATCACGAAGACGCCTTCCTCGAGACCGAGAAGATGCTCGCTGAACTGCAGGACAAGCTGGGCAAGCGCGGTGGCAACTTCCAGTCGATCTGTGTGCCGCGCTCGCAAGTCACGGTGGAGGACGCGGTGCGTTCCTACCTGTTCAACAGCCAACTGTTGTCCCGTGCCGATGGCTCCATGCTGCTGATCGTGCCGGAAGAGTGCCGGAGCAACGAGCGGGTCTGGCAGTACCTGCAAAACCTCACCCGCTCCGGCAGCCTGATCCGTGAGGTGAAGGTCTTTGACCTCAAGCAGAGCATGCAGAATGGCGGTGGCCCGGCTTGTCTGCGCTTGCGTGTGGCGCTCAATGAAACTGAGCTGGCGGCGGTCAATCCTGGGGTTATCATGACCGCGCCGTTGTACGACACCCTGACCCAATGGGTCGGCAAGCACTACCGCGACCGCCTCAGCGAAAGTGATCTGGTGGACCCGCAGTTGCTGCTTGAGTGCCGGACGGCACTGGATGAACTGACGCAAATCCTTAAACTGGGCGCGGTTTACCCCTTCCAGATCAATTGAAAGCCCGCGCCTGGTGCTTGCAACCGGGCGCGCCGCTTCACCCCCAGATGAGAGCTAACACCATGAGCGATACCCTGCAGCTGATCCTTGAAGACACCGATGGCACTCAACTGGAAACCTCCTGCACCCGCGTCGCGGTAATGTGGCAAGGCAAGGAACTGTGGATTCAACAAGACGGCCGTGGCCAGTTGTTGATTGGCGTGGACGTAGAAGAGGGCGATGCGGAATACGCCAACCTGCTGCTGCGTCCGTTGGCGACCAACCTGGTCAGCCTGCAACTGGAAATGGAACCGGCCGATGCTGGTGATGATGATCACGTGCACGGCCCTGACTGCGGCCACGATCACTAAGGAAGCCGCTCTATGCTCGCCCTCGGCAAACTGCTTGAACTGACCCTCGCCGGCCGCGAACCGGCAGAGAAGACTCAACTGACTGTCGACGGCGTGCGCATGCGCTGGCTGAGCGAGGGTGCGCTGGAAGTGCGGCCGCCCGAAGCGCGCGATAACGGTCTGGACCTGCTGCTGTCAGCGGGTATCCACGGCAACGAGACAGCTCCCATCGAGCTGCTTGACCGTCTGTTGCATGACATTGCCCGGGGCGATCTCAAGCCCCGCGCACGTATTCTGTTCCTGTTCGGCAACCCCGAGGCCATGCGTCGCGGTGAGCGTTTCGTCGAGCAGGACGTCAACCGGCTGTTCAACGGCCGACATGAATTGAGCAGCGGCTTTGAAGCCCTGCGTGCCTGCGAACTGGAGCGCCTGGCGGCGAGCTTTTTCAGCCTGCCGCAGCGTCAGCGCTTGCACTACGATCTGCACACGGCGATCCGTGGGTCGAAGATCGAGCAATTCGCACTGTATCCCTGGAAGGATGGGCGCCAGCATTCGCGCCGTGAACTGGCGCGCCTGCGAGCGGCGGGCATGGAAGCGGTGCTGCTGCAGAACAAGCCTTCGATTGTCTTCAGCGCCTACACCTACGATCAGTTGGGGGCCGAGTCATTTACCCTGGAGCTGGGCAAGGCACGGCCATTCGGGCAGAACCAGGGAGTGAATGTCGAGCGCCTGGAAACCCGCCTCAAGCACATCATCGAAGGCGCCGAGCCGCCGGCCGAGCAGGACAGCCTCGACGGTTTGAAGCTGTTCAGCGTGGCTCGGGAAATCATCAAGCACAGCGACAGCTTCCACCTGCACCTGCCGGCGGACATCGAAAACTTTTCCGAGTTGCAAGTGGGTTACCTGCTGGCCGAGGACATTGCTCAGACTCGCTGGGTCATCGAGGAAGAGGGGGCGCGGATCATTTTCCCCAATCCCAAGGTGAAGAATGGTTTGCGTGCGGGAATTCTGATTGTGCCGACCACGGCCGACAGCCTGGCCTGAAATAATTCGCCGGCGAGCCGGCTCCTACAGAGTGGTGTAGGAGCCGGCTCGCCGGCGATGTTCCTTCTAGCGGTTAAACCGCTACTGCGCGCTGCTCGTTACGACGCAGGGCACGAACCTTCTGCAGGGTGTCGGCGCAGGTTTTTGCCGCTTCCTGGCCTTTATGCACGAAGTGCTCGAAGAAGAACTTCTGATGTTCGTCGCCCGCGTGGAAATGATGCGGGGTCAGCACCACGGAGAACACCGGCACTTCGGTTTCCAATTGCACCTGCATCAGGCCGCTGATCACCGACTGGGCAACGAACTCGTGGCGGTAGATGCCGCCATCCACCACCAGGCCCGCGGCGACTATCCCGGTATAGCGACCGGATTTGGCCAGCAGCTTGGCGTGCAGGGGGATTTCGAAGGCCCCACCGACTTCGAAGAAGTCGATATCGCTTTCCTGATAACCCTGGGCGAGCATTTCCGTGACGAATCCCTGGCGGCTCTGGTCGACGATTTCCTTGTGCCAGCAGGCCTGGATAAAGGCGACGCGTTCATTGGCGTGGTGTTTGCTTTTGCTATCGATTGCGGTGGGTTGCATGTTCTGACTCCTGTTTGTATGAAAAACAGGGCATATATGAATCGAATGGGATTTAAGGGTGCGCGCAGAACCGACGTGGATTCCCCACGCCTGCCAGCAACGGCCCTTTGGTGCCAATCCCGTTCTCTCTTCATCCGGACTATGACCGTCGGCCCCGGAATCACACCGGGTCTGCTGTCCTTGTCGTCACCTGTGGCCGAGCCAGAGGAATCGCCAAGCGCTCGCGGGCTATGCGCATTGCGCGCAATTACCGCCGGTGGGGAATTGCACCCCGCCCTGAGAACGTTTGCCCGCGGACTTTTCGCGGGCGGTGATTTTTTAACACAGATCGGCCGGAGACGCATTGCGCCTTTTGGATAATTCCCATCGGTTTTTTCGCAGCCAGGCTCAGGGGGTTCTACAGTTGCTGCTTGATTAATTGTGCGGGCGACGGCAGTAATCCGTTTCGAAAGGGAGTTTTCCCTGTTTGAGGCGGACCTTGCCGGTCCCATAGTCGAGGCCAGATGTGATGAGCGTGATCGATCTTCGTAGTGACACCGTGACCCAGCCAACCCCGGGAATGCTCGAAGCCATGGCCAGGGCCCGTACCGGGGACGACGTGTATGGCGAAGATCCGACGGTCAATCAGTTGGAAGCCGAGTTGGCACGGCGTCTCGGGTTTGCCGCAGCGCTGTTCGTGCCTTCCGGCACCATGAGCAATCTGCTGGCGCTGATGGCCCATTGCGGTCGTGGCGATGAGTACATCGTTGGGCAGCAGGCCCACACCTATAAATATGAAGGCGGTGGTGCGGCCGTGCTTGGTTCCATTCAGCCGCAGCCGTTGGAGGTCCAGGCCGACGGTTCGCTGGACCTTGCCCAGGTGGCGGAGGCGATCAAGCCGAATGATTTCCACTTCGCCCAGACTCGTTTGCTGGCCCTGGAAAACACCATGCAAGGCAAGGTGCTGCCGTTGTCCTATCTGGCTCAGGCCCGAGCGTTTACCCGAGAGCGGGGCCTGGCGCTGCATCTGGACGGTGCGCGGTTGTACAACGCGGCAGTCAAGCTGGGCGTAGATGCTCGGGTGATCACCGAGCACTTCGACTCGGTCTCGGTGTGCCTGTCCAAGGGGCTTGGCGCGCCGGTGGGGTCGGTGTTGTGTGGTTCCGTAGAGCTGATCGGCAAGGCGCGGCGCCTGCGCAAGATGGTTGGTGGCGGCATGCGCCAAGCAGGCGGGCTGGCGGCGGCCGGTTTGTATGCGCTGGAGCACCAGGTGCAGCGCTTGGCGGATGATCATGCCAATGCGCAGTTACTGGCTGAGGGGTTGCGTCAGGCGGGTTACTCTGTCGAGCCAGTGCAGACCAACATGGCGTACGTACAGGTCGGCGAGCGTGCCGAGGCAGTCAAGGCGTTCGCCGCGGAGCGCGGCATTCGGCTCAGCGCTGCGCCAAGGTTGCGACTGGTGACGCATCTGGACGTCAATCGAGAGCAAATCGGGCAAGTGGTCAGCACTTTTGCCGAGTTTTCACGTAACTGACAGTGTTCTCCGTCCAATTGACTGTTTGTATCGTACAAACACGCTGTACCAAGTGATTAACGCCGATATAATGCGGCCCTTTGCCGTCGTTTCGTCTGTTGACGTTGCGCACAGGCCTTTGGCCGCAGTCTCCGTGGAAGAACCTAATGAAAAGCGCAGAAATCCGTGAAGCCTTCCTTCGCTTCTTCGAAGAGCAAGGCCACACCCGTGTAGCCTCCAGCTCCTTGATCCCAGGCAACGACCCAACCCTGCTGTTCACCAACGCGGGGATGAACCAGTTCAAGGACTGCTTCCTGGGCCAGGAAAAGCGCGCCTATACCCGCGCTGTCAGCAGCCAGAAGTGCGTTCGCGCCGGCGGCAAGCACAACGACCTGGAAAACGTCGGTTATACCGCTCGTCACCACACGTTCTTCGAAATGCTGGGCAACTTCAGCTTTGGCGATTACTTCAAGCGTGATGCCATCACCTTCGCCTGGAACTTCCTGACCTCTGACAAGTGGTTGAACTTGCCGAAGGAAAAGCTCTGGGTCACGGTCTACGCCAGCGACGACGAGGCTTACGACATCTGGACCAAGGAAGTGGGTGTTCCCGCCGAGCGCATGGTGCGCATCGGTGACAACAAGGGCGCGCCTTACGCCTCCGACAACTTCTGGACCATGGGCGATACCGGTCCGTGTGGCCCTTGCACCGAGATTTTCTATGATCACGGCGCCGACATCTGGGGCGGCCCTCCCGGCTCGCCGGAAGAGGACGGTGATCGCTATATCGAGATCTGGAACAACGTGTTCATGCAGTTCAATCGCACCGCCGATGGCGTGTTGCACCCGTTGCCAGCGCCGTCGGTGGATACCGGCATGGGCCTGGAGCGGATCAGCGCGGTGTTGCAGCACGTGCATTCGAACTATGAAATCGATCTGTTCCAGAGCCTGCTGAGCGCGGCGGCCAAGGCCATTGGTTGCACCAATGATGCCCAGGCATCACTGAAAGTGGTGGCTGACCACATCCGTTCCTGCGGTTTCCTGATTGCAGATGGCGTTCTGCCGTCCAACGAAGGCCGTGGTTATGTGCTGCGCCGGATCATTCGTCGCGCTTGCCGTCACGGCAACAAGCTGGGCGCCAAGGGCAGTTTCTTCTACCAGATCGTGGCTGCCCTGGTGGCCGAGATGGGCGAAGCCTTCCCTGAATTGAAGTCCCAGCAGGCACATATCGAGCGCGTGCTCAAAGCTGAAGAAGAGCAATTCGCCAAGACCCTGGAGCAGGGCCTGAAGATCCTCGAGCAGGATCTGGCCGAACTCAAGGGTTCAGTCGTGCCGGGCGACGTGGTGTTCAAGCTTTACGACACCTATGGGTTCCCGATGGACCTGACCGGTGACATCGCCCGTGAACGCAGCCTGACCCTCGACGAGGAAGGCTTTGAGCGCGAGATGGAAGCCCAGCGTGTGCGTGCCCGTTCTGCCAGCTCCTTCGGCATGGACTACAACAGCCTGGTCAAGGTTGATGTGGCCACCGAGTTCACTGGTTATCACGCCACCAGCGGTTCGGCCAAAGTGGTTGGCCTCTATAAGGGCGGGCAATCGGTCGACGTGTTGAGCGAAGGTGAAGACGGGGTGGTGATTCTCGACCAGACCCCGTTCTACGCTGAGTCTGGTGGTCAGATTGGTGACTGCGGGTTCTTGATCGCCGGCAACGCGCGCTTTGACGTGCGCGACACCACCAAGACCGGTGGCGCTTTCCTGCACCACGGCGTGCTGGCCAAGGGCAGCCTGACCGTTGGTGCTCCGGTTGAAGCCCAGGTTGATGCTGAAGTGCGTCATGCCACTTCGCTGAATCACTCGGCTACCCACTTGCTGCACGCAGCATTGCGCCAGGTATTGGGCGAGCACGTGCAGCAGAAAGGTTCGTTGGTGGACAGTCAGCGTCTGCGTTTCGACTTCAGTCACTTTGAAGCGATCAAGCCTGAGCAGATCAAGGCACTGGAAGATATCGTCAACGCTGAGATCCGCAAGAACACTGCGGTGGAAACCGAAGAAACCGACATCGATACCGCCAAGAAGAAGGGCGCCATGGCGCTGTTCGGCGAGAAGTACGGCGACAGCGTGCGCGTGCTGAGCATGGGCGGCGATTTCTCCGTGGAACTGTGCGGCGGTATCCACGCCAACCGCACCGGCGACATTGGCCTGCTGAAAATCACCAGCGAAGGCGGTGTGGCTTCCGGCGTGCGGCGTATCGAGGCGGTGACCGGTGCTGCGGCCCTGGCGTACCTGAACGCTGCGGAAGAACAACTCAAGGAAGCGGCGACCCTGGTCAAGGGCAGCCGCGACAACCTGATCGACAAGCTGTCGGCAGTGCTGGAGCGCAACCGCTTGCTGGAGAAGCAGCTCGAACAGTTGCAAGCCAAGGCTGCCAGCGCGGCGGGCGACGATCTGTCCGCTCAGGCGGCAGACGTCAAGGGCGTGAAAGTGCTGACTGCCCGTCTCGACGGCCAGGACGGCAAGGCGCTGCTGGCGCTGGTGGATCAGTTGAAAAACAAACTCGGTCGCGCAGTGATCCTGCTCGGCAGTGTCCATGAGGAAAAGGTCGTACTGGTTGCAGGTGTAACCAAGGACCTGACTGGCCAACTCAAAGCCGGTGATTTGATGAAGCAAGCCGCTGCGGCAGTGGGCGGGAAGGGCGGTGGTCGTCCAGATATGGCTCAAGGCGGTGGTGTTGATGCCGCTGCACTGGATGCCGCTCTCGCCCTGACCGTGCCATTTGTCGAGCAGGGTATTTAAGGCGCCGAGCCGGGCCCGTCGTCGAGTGGCGGGTCCTTGCGCTGTGCAGTTTGATTGTTAACGGGCGCCCCTTTACGGGCTGAGGCGGCTTAGAAAATGGCTTTGATCGTACAGAAATTTGGAGGCACTTCGGTCGGCTCTGTCGAGCGGATCGAGCAGGTCGCCGACAAGGTGAAGAAGTTCCGCGAAGCCGGCGATGACCTGGTGATCGTGCTGTCGGCGATGAGCGGCGAAACCAATCGCCTGATCGATCTGGCCAAGCAGATCAGTGGCGAAGCCAAACCGGTTCCCCGTGAGCTGGATGTGATCGTTTCCACCGGCGAGCAAGTGACTATCGCTTTGCTGGCCATGGCGTTGATCAAGCGCGGTGTTCCGGCGGTTTCCTACACCGGTAACCAGGTGCGGATTCTCACCGATAGCGCTCACAATAAAGCGCGAATTCTACAGATTGATGATCAGAGGATTCGCGGCGATCTGCAGGCCGGTCGTGTGGTTGTAGTTGCTGGCTTCCAGGGCGTTGACGAGCACGGCAATATCACCACTCTGGGACGTGGCGGTTCCGACACCACCGGTGTGGCGCTGGCGGCGGCCCTGAAGGCCGACGAGTGCCAGATCTACACCGATGTCGACGGCGTCTACACCACTGATCCACGCGTGGTACCCAAGGCTCAGCGCCTGGACAAGATCACCTTCGAAGAGATGCTGGAAATGGCCAGCCTCGGTTCCAAGGTGTTGCAGATCCGCGCGGTGGAGTTTGCTGGCAAGTACAACGTTCCGCTGCGCGTGTTGCACAGCTTTCAGGAGGGTCCGGGCACCCTCATTACTATTGATGAAGAGGAATCCATGGAACAGCCGATCATTTCCGGCATCGCCTTTAACCGCGATGAAGCCAAGCTGACTATCCGTGGCGTGCCAGACAACCCTGGCGTGGCCTTCAAGATTCTCGGCCCGATCAGTGCGGCGAATATTGAAGTCGACATGATCGTGCAGAACGTTTCGCACGATAACACCACCGACTTCACCTTCACTGTGCACCGCAACGACTACCTGGCGGCCCAGACCGTACTGGAAAACACTGCGCGGGAAATCAGCGCACGTGAAGTCGTTGGCGATACAGATATCGCCAAGGTCTCGATCGTTGGTGTCGGCATGCGGTCCCACGCGGGCGTGGCCAGCCGTATGTTCGAAGCGTTGGCAAAGGAAAGCATCAATATCCAGATGATCTCCACTTCTGAAATCAAGGTTTCGGTGGTGATTGAAGAGAAGTACCTGGAGTTGGCGGTGCGTGCGTTGCACACTGCTTTCGAGCTTGACGCTCCGGCCCGACAGGGCGAGTGATAGGTGTTTGAAAGGGGCGCGGTCTGACCGCGCCCTTTGTGTTTTTGATCGGCGCGGGAGAAAACTGTTCTTTTGCCCGTGCTAGTCAATACTTAGGCGTGTAGGACTACAGCCGACCCGGTTGTGGGCCGACACCCTTTTTTTTGCAGACTGTAGTCCCTGAAAATGTAATGCGTGAGGAGAAAGGTATGCTGATTCTGACTCGTCGGTGTGCAGAAAGCCTGATCATTGGTGATGGAGAAATCACTGTGACCGTGCTCGGCGTCAAAGGTAATCAAGTGCGTATTGGTGTCAACGCCCCCAAAGAAGTGGCGGTTCACCGTGAGGAAATTTACCTGCGAATAAAGAAAGAGAAGGACGAAGAACCAAGCCATTAATTTTTATCGTTTTTTTTGTTTGCAAACGGGGAGAAAGCTGGTTAATATACGCCCCGTGTTGCGGAGAGCTGGCCGAGTGGCCGAAGGCGCTCCCCTGCTAAGGGAGTACACCTCAAAAGGGTGTCGGGGGTTCGAATCCCCCGTTCTCCGCCATTATTTGTTTAGTACGTTGTAATCTGGCTTCTTCTGTAAGTTGTTGAAATTACTAGAAAAAGAGCTTTACAAAAAGATTTAACGGCCTATAATGCGCGGCAACAAATGCACTCGTAGCTCAGCTGGATAGAGTACTCGGCTACGAACCGAGCGGTCACAGGTTCGAATCCTGTCGAGTGCACCATTTAAGAGTTAGTTGCAGTGATGTAGTTAACTTTGCTTCAGCCAGTTGTGGTCTGGTCTAAAAACACAAAATGCACTCGTAGCTCAGCTGGATAGAGTACTCGGCTACGAACCGAGCGGTCACAGGTTCGAATCCTGTCGAGTGCACCATACATCAGAAAGCCCGCATCGTAAGATGCGGGCTTTTTGTTTTCTGCGTTGTATATTTCTGCCTCTCCTCTCTTCTGATTCATTTCTCTGGAACGGTGTCGTCCTGGCGAAGTCGAATTCAGTGTCCATATGCCTGCACGCGGACTTTTTTCTCCAGGTGTGTGTTTTCTTTTTGCACCTGTGCGTCGCAGTTTTATAGATTCGGTTACTGCTCAGGTTTATGCCGCAAGCGCTTGTTCTTGCCGCGATTTTTAGCGTTTAAAACCGCCAGGCGGTGTATGATTGCGCCCGTCAGCCCCGCCGGGGCTTGTGGAATACCTCCATGGACTTACCCAGTAGTTGCTCAGTATCCCGTTTTTACAATCATGAACTGACTGATTGATCCTTCCGGCGTGCTCCTCTGCTGGGAGTGGAGTTCGCCTATGACCGAAGTAGAAGTAAAGAAGACGCAAGAAAGCCTGCAGGACCGCCTCGCTCAAGTCGTTGAGCTGTTACAGCGCCAGCGGGTGGTCGAAGACCTGACGCACCGTCAGGAAGGCCATCATCAAGACCGGGTCGAGAACCTGGTCCATCGGCAGAACCTTGTCGAGCTGCAACGCAAGCTCGATGACCTGCACTCCGCCGACGTTGCCTACATCCTCGAAGCCTTGCCTCTGGACGAGCGTCTGACCGTCTGGCAGTTGGTCAAGGCCGAGCGTGACGGCGACATCCTTCTCGAAGTATCCGATTCCGTACGTGAAACCCTGATCGCCGACATGGACGATCACGAGCTCCTGGCTGCCGCCAAGGAGATGGACGCTGACGAACTTGCTGACCTGGCTCCCGAGCTTCCGCGAGACGTTGTCCATGAGCTGATGGAGACCCTCGACGGCCAACAGCGTGAGCGCGTTCGCTCCGCGTTGTCCTATGACGAGGAGCAGGTCGGCGCACTGATGGACTTCGAGATGGTGACCATCCGCGAGGACGTCAGCCTAGAAGTGGTTCTGCGGTATCTGCGCCGGCTCAAAGAATTGCCAGGCCACACCGACAAGCTGTTCGTGGTGGATTACGACGGCGTGCTCAAGGGCGTGCTGCCGATCAAGCGCCTCTTGGTCAATGATCCGGACAAGCAAGTGGCAGAAGTCATGGCCAGTGACCCGGTGAGCTTTCATCCGGATGAAGATGCCTATGATGCGGCCCAGGCATTTGAGCGTTATGACCTGATTTCGGCTCCGGTAGTCGACAAGAATGGCAAGCTGATCGGCCGTTTGACCATTGACGAAATGGTCGACCTGATTCGTGAGGAAAGTGAGACCGAAGTCCTCAATATGGCTGGTCTGCGCGAGGAAGAGGATATCTTCGCTTCGGTGTGGAAGTCCCTGCGCAACCGTTGGGCTTGGTTGGCAATCAATCTGATTACCGCCTTCGTCGCGTCGCGAGTGATTGGCTTGTTCGAGGGCTCCATCGAAAAGCTGGTGGCGCTGGCCGCCCTGATGCCGATCGTTGCAGGTATCGGCGGTAATTCGGGTAATCAGACCATCACCATGATTGTGCGGGCAATGGCTCTGGATCAGGTAAGCACCGGTAATACCTCGCGCCTGATGCGCAAGGAGTTGGCGGTCTCCTTGATCAACGGCCTGGTCTGGGGTGGGGTGATCGGCATTGTCGCCTACCTGCTCTACGGGAGTTGGTCGCTGGGAGTGGTAATGACGGCTGCCATGACCTTGAATCTGCTGCTGGCGGCCCTGATGGGGGTCTTGATCCCCATGACCTTGGTACGACTTGGGCGCGATCCAGCGATGGGGGCGAGTGTGATGATCACTGCGATGACGGACAGTGGTGGTTTTTTCATCTTTCTCGGCCTGGCGACGATCTTCCTGCTCTGACTCGTCCCTTGCATAGGTTTTGCCCGCGAAGCGCCTTTATGGCGCTTCGTTGCTTATTCGGCGGGCAAAAAAAAGCCAGCAACTAGGCTGGCTTGAGCATTCTGGGTCGAATCAGGTGGCGTCTGCGGCCATTTCAGCGTCATGGGCGATCAGCGAAACCAAAGCGTTTTGCTGGCGATGTGAAAGTTGGCGGAAACGCTGAAGCAGTTCGCGTTCATGCAAGGACAGCTCGGGGCTGTCCAGGCGCATGCTCAACTCTTCACCCAAGGCGCCTTCCTGAATAAGACTTTGTTCCAGGCGCGCGATGATTTCGGAGTTCATGCTGCGGTGATGATTGCGAGCCACCTCGGCAATGCGTTCACGCATCCCGTCTGGTAGACGTACGACGAACTTGTCAGCCGTACGGCTGGAATAAATTGCCTGTTTCAATGGGCGCATATATTTAACCGGTTAGTTCAGGGGAGCGGTTCTCGGAATTGGCCGCGGGCTGTCTTTTAGGACAAGCCTGATTGCCAAATGTTCAACCTGAATTGTTAAGAGGCCCGCATCATGCCTCAAAATTGCCAGATCATTGGCGTCAATTCTGTGACAAATATTGAACTGGATAAAGGCGTTATGCCAGCACCAATTATCAGAAATGCGGACTGGTTTGAAAAGATCGCTGATCCGCGTTATTGACCGCATTCTCCCTCCTGGTGGGAGTGTCAGTGCACTAGCGAAGGTGCATGCTATGCGGGTGAGCTACGTAATCCCTACCTGTTAGAGGATAGTGGCAAATGGCCGATTTACTAGTTGTGCTGTCTGGGGCAGCGACCTATGCCAGGTAGACTGATTTACATGATGGGGCCTTCAGGGGCCGGCAAGGATAGCCTGATTGATGCAGCCAGGCAGCCTTTAAGTGTTTTGCGTTGTAAGGTCGCAAGGCGGGTGATCACGCGCTCTGCGGAGTCTGTGGGCGAGGAGGCCCTCGAGGTCTCTGAGCTGGAGTTTGAGCGGCAGGTGGAGCGGGGTGATTTCGCCTTGTTCTGGCGGGCCAATGGCCTTGGGTATGGCATTCCCGTGGAGATTGATTGTTGGCTGGAGCAGGGCTGTCATGTGCTGGTCAACGGTTCCAGGGGCTATTTGTCCCTGGCCCGAGAGCGTTATCCCGATTTGATTCCGATAGTTCTGACTGTGGATACGGAAGTATTACGCCGTCGTTTGCTGCGTAGGGCTCGGGAAAGTCTGTCGGAGATCGAAAGCCGTCTGCAGCGTAATGAGCTGTTCGCCAGTGCTGCCTGGCTCGACGAAGAGTCGGTTGTGCGTCTAGATAACTCGGGAGAGTTGCAGGTTACTTTGCAGCGGTTGCTGGAAATACTTCGTCAGCGGGGCGTTAGCGCAGCACCGGGTCAAACTTGATCTTGCGTCCGGCGATCAGTGCCAGCAGGAGCAGGCTGGAAAATGAGCCGCAGGCGATCAGCAAAGCACTGCCGAGAGTCTCTTCAGGCAACAAAGCTGCAGCGAATCCGCTGAGCAGCGTCAGTATAAGCAGGCTTTTGGCTGCAGTGGACATGTGTAGCTCCTGATGTCTTGATCTCAAAATACCCAGTTTTCAGCTTGTGTATTGGCTGACCGCTGCGGGTTTTGTCCCTCAGTAACCCGGGTTGCGACTCCAGGCTGGATCTGGGTGTTCATGACTGCCAGTTGTGGTGCCTGGCTTTGGGGGTGACGGGCAGTTGCACTCCCAGTCAGTTCAGCGTTGTCTGCCGGCTGAAAGTGAAAGGCCATCAGTATTGCGATGGCTATCGCGTTCAAGAGAAACAGGGCGCTGCTCATGGGCGTGATCTCCGCGGTGTTTTATCCGTTGATAAAGCAGGCCACATGCCAAGAGTCTACATGCCATTAAATCCTTTAAAAACAACTAGTTGTGTTGTTTAAAAAAGCAAAGGCAATTGCATTTTGCAATGATGGCATTTTGCAGTGATGCAATTTGCACGAAGTTGTTGCCGGTCTGCTGACGGCTCTTGGTGTCTCGTGCAAAAAGCCCTATGGATGACATGACAAATGCGGCCTTGGCCGTTAACATGCACGCCGTCATTCGCGCCGTGTCAGGCGCTCGCCGTTCAGTCTCAGTAGCTCAATTGGATAGAGCATCCCCCTCCTAAGGGGAAGGTTGGCAGTTCGAACCTGCCCTGGGACACCATATTTCATGGGCTCTTCAGCTGAATTTGAGTTGCCCCAGCCAAACCCATGGGTGCATAGCGGGTGCAACAGCGGACCTTTCGGGGCTCGTTTTGCGTCTATGACCCTTCTTCCATCGTCTTTGCGAACATTGCCTACACTCGAGATTGCCGAGAATGACCTCGCGCTCGTTTGGGAGTGTTTCCACATTGACTATCAACATTGCGATCGCCACATACGACGCCATTGTTCTCGGCTGTGACAGTCTTTCCAGCCAGGTTGAGCAGGCAATTTTACCCTTTCGTAATGGTGGTGGATTCGCCCGGGATGCCGACGGAAACGAACTCATTGACGCTACTGGCCATAAAGTAGTGTCAGCTGCTGAATTGCGCCCTTACGTAACCAACGTCTTTGGCGGCGCTCAGAAGATGTTCTGCCTGTATGAGGACGAGGACACAACAGTGGCAGCGGTAACTGCGGGGATGGCCACTCTGTGCGGCGTGACCATCGCCGGCGTTGCTAACCGCTTCAAGAAGAAAAACTCGGGAGAGGGGACTGTTTATCGCACCGTTGAATCCGTCGCTGCCGCATTCTTGGCACACGTTCGTCAAGAGTGGGAGGCGGAGGTGGAATATGAAACCGCGGCTGAGGAGCTTCGGCCTTACTTTCCTGACGTCCAATTTATAGTCGGTGGGTATGGCACGGATGATGCTACGAGTAAGGTATTCAAGCTTTCTGTCAATTCCGGAAAGCTAGAGGAACAGTTCACTTGGAAAAGCCGATCAGGTACGTGCTTCGTAGGGCAGTCTGATTTTGTAGAGCGCCTATTGGTGGGAGTGGATGGCAGGCTAGCTGATCAGATCGATTCGACCGTTGGTCAATTAATGTCCAGTCAGACTCAGGCAATTGTGCAGGTAATTACTGATCAATTAAGGGCTGCAGGTGTCGAAATACCTGAGGGGATGACATTCGTGACGCCAGATTTCCCCATTGAGCTACCATGGGGGGAAAGCGTTGCCCGTATTGACTTTGGAAATCTGCCTGCACAGTATGCCGTCGATTTAGCGGAGCTTTTAGTCAATTTGCAGTCAGGAATGCAGCGCTTCGCTAGTGCCGTAGCTACCGTAGGTGGAAGGACGCACATCGGTGTGCTTAAGAGAGGCGAGAAGTTCGTCATGCTCAACGAGCCCAAATTAGTACATAACCACACGGGTTATTCTCATGATTTATAGCATCCGGGATTCATCTGGTCAGATCGGATCAAAAACACAAGAGGAGCGCGGAAGCTTCGAGCGGTCGTTTGCTTGTTCCGATCGGAGTGGCGCAATTCCTTCGTTGCAGGACGCGCGCCCTCCGACGCAACCCAGCACCCCAGTTAAGGGCTGCTCTGCAACCTTTCGCAATGGAATGATCGAAGTCGCTTGAACCATGCTTGAGATTGCCTAAAGGTCGGCTACCAGCCGACCTTTTTATTGGCTGTAAATTAGCTCGGTTTGGAAAGACCATCGCGAATCCTGAGTACTGTAGTGGTCGAACAACTCGCGTGCCGAGCGGTTGCGCGGATGCCTAGGCCTGCGCCGAGCAGTTCAGTCACGCGCTTATGTAGATCGGCGTTGATGGGGCGGCCCTGATACTTGCCAGCAGCCTTGGCCTTTTCGATGCCCTGGGCCTGGCGTTCGCGTCGCTGCTCGTAATCCTTACGGGCTATAGCTGCCATCATTTCCACCAGCATCGAGTTGATGGCACCCAGCATCCGCCCGGTGAATTCGTCACCCTTGGTGTCCTGCATTCCCTGGTGGCTTGTTGGCAGATCGAGCGCGACGATGCGCAGCCCCTTGGAGTCAATCGCAGCCTTGAGCTTCTGCCAATCCTCCACAGGAAGGCGTGAGAGGCGGTCTATTGATTCCACCAGCAACACATCACCTTTGCGAGCATCCTTGAGCAGGCGCAGCAGCTCAGGCCGGTCCGCGGTCGCTCCGCTGGCGTTCTCTAGGTACTCGCAGGCAATGACTTTGTTCTGGTCGCTCGCAAACTTCTCGAGAGCCGTACGAGCGCGGCCGGCATCTTGCTCGTCGGTTGAGGCTCTGAGGTAAGCGCGGATGAACATAATGCAACCTGTATCAGTTAGGGTGTTGTCCTAACACTGTTGCATTTTGGGTGTTACATATCAAGTGAAAAGGCTGGTAAAGGCATAATCTGCCTGTATCAGCCTAGGCATACTGTAATTGGTGCGCGTTAGATGGAAGGCGATCTGATTGACGACTGCAGATGCCCCGGACGGCCCGTCCTACTTCCAATCGTTACACTTGATTTGCTTGAACCGGCATAATGCCTTCATTTCAATGGATGAAATTCAGCTATGTTCAAAAATCTTTCTCTCCTATTGTTTTTGACTATGATCACGGGCTGTCAGAGCGTGATCCGCTCTGCCGATTCTGACTCCTCCTCGCTCGTTGGCTTGCGATGCGTGATGACCGCCGGTAAGAAGCCCTTTGAGCGGGACAATTTGAGATACATCGAAAGCAATGCCGATGATGGGAATGCAACGTGCAAGGCAGTGCTGGGTAAGATGTATCAAGAGGGTGGATACGGCGTCGATCAAGATTTCAGTAAGGCCCGGGCGCTGTTTGTCGAGTCTGCCAAGCTGAATCCGACCAGCAACGCTCTGTTAGGGCGGATGGCTGAGCGCGGCGAAGGTGAGCCAGTGGATTACGTCAAGGCGCGCAAACTCTATCGCCTCTCGGGCGAGAATGCCGCGGTGCCGCTGGGGCGGTTGATGGAGGAGGGTAAAGGTGGCCCGAAGGATGTGCCTGGAGCCTTTGCACTCTATCTGGAGTCGTCCAAATACTGTGGTGATGATGCCTGGGACGCGATGGATGGCTTGCGCAAACAGGGCCAGCCGCTCAGTGAGGTGCAGGCGAATCGATATCGGCAACTCTGGGTGGCAAGTTTCCTTAAACTGCAGATGCGCCGTCTGGCTGTTCGGGAAGTGTTCGAGGCTGTTAATGCTAAAGGCGAAGCTCAAAACGTGACGCTGTCCTATCGCTTCAAGGCAAACAGCGGTGCACCTCTGATTACGATGATCAAAGGTTCCGGCGATGCCAATGTGGATAGTTGGGTCATGAAGGCTGCGTCGCGGATCACGATGGGGGACCACGCGCCATTGACTGATAGCTCGGGCAAGTATGAGATCACTGCGCCGCTTACATTCTCACCTCGGAACACTCAGGGTTTGCAACGGATGTGAGGGCGCGAGCCCAGCAGAGGATTGTGCGTCTGGGTGTGGCTGATGGGGTTGTGGAGTGGTGAAAACGCCACAGTGTGTAGGTTTCAACACACTGTGTTGTTTTCGACACGGTGGAAGGTCAAAGAGAGGTTGGGCGAATATCCAGGCCGACATTGGTGTCACCACCGATCCTGAAGCGCTTTGTTTGCCCGGCTTTTAGAATGGTGGCTTGCTCCTTGAGTGCGCCCGACCAGCTACACATTCCCGATCCATTCTCATCGGCACCCAGGCCTACCAGATGCTCTCCAGGAGCAACGTACAAGCTGACCACTTCGCCAGTATCGATTCTGGCGACGGCCCGACCGTCGATGTGAACCGCAACAAAGCACCCGCCACCGACGAAACCAGTATCGCGCGCAATTTGTATGGTTGAATACGGTGTTACGGGCTTGTTCCCGTAGGTCAGCACCCTATCACCAGGAACAGGTTTAGCCTGGTCGAACGAAAC
Source organism: Pseudomonas sp. Fl4BN1 (assembly GCF_009908285.1). Lineage (GTDB taxonomy): Bacteria > Pseudomonadota > Gammaproteobacteria > Pseudomonadales > Pseudomonadaceae > Aquipseudomonas. Next base: position 152,087 of record NZ_JAAARM010000005.1, on the reverse strand, counting down.
TGGGGTGGTTGAGCATCCGCTCATCAGGGTAACCAGGGCGACAACAGCGGTAATTTTCAGCATGAGAGCTCCTATCCATGAGGCGGCCACTTTAGCACCGCCTGTATAGACCGGACACATGGTGCCGAATGGCTCCTACATCTGGTCCTCGGCGTAAATGGCAGCGCTAATGATCGCCCCACCGACACGGCGCTTGCCGTAGCACAGCGGAACCGGGTTGCCCGATGCCGTGGTGTTCTTGGCGCTACCGAAGGCGTAGCCGGGAGTATTCTCGGGAGCTGCGCTAGTCTTGAGGCCGCCAGCCTGAGGGCTGAGTATTTGGATTACGCCGCCCAGTGCGAGGGACGCGCCCATCATCATCATTCCTGACGTAAACGGCGTCGCCGTGCCACCAGATGCGTAAGTCAGAACCGCGCCAACGGCAAGCAAGACGACGCCTACAACCGTTTGAAGAATGCCGCCGCGTTTACTCCCTTCAATTACAGGAGCAATGATGATGTCACCTTCACCTTGATAGTGAAGCTCTGACTCACCGATGTTTTTCTTGCCTAGAAAAACAGCGAACACCAAGCCTTTCGACTTGGCATTAGAAATGAACCGCTCGAAGCCCGGGATCTGCACACAAAGTGCTTTGATAGCCTCTGCGGGGCTGCGCACAGCCAGCGGGTAGGATTTTCCGAACTGCCGCAACTGGCCATAGAGCTTTACGGTTCTGATCGGCTGGCAATAAATGGCACTCATGCTTTGTCCTCCGCGTAGATGCCCGCGCTGATAATTGCCCCGCCCCACCGGCGTTCGCCGATGCAGATGGGCACTGGATTGCCACTGGCTGTGGTGTTCTTGGCCGAGCCAAACGCATACGACGGAAGATTGTCTGGGGCCGCGCTTTGAGATAGGCCTTTGGCTTGAGGGCTTAGCATCTGGATCACACCACCGATCGCAAGGCCGTAACCGGCGGCCGCCATGGCGCTAGTAAATGGTGATGCCGTCCCGCCAGACGCAAAGGTGATAAACGCTGCGGCGGCGATCAAGACCACCCCCACAACCGTCTGCGCCAATCCCGCACGCTTACTGCCGCCGATCACCGGAACGATTTTCAATGTTCTGACGCCGCCGCGATCAAAGTCTTTTTCCCCTACGTTCTTTCCATTGCGGACGATGGCAAATCTCATGCCTAGCCGATCTAAACGGGAAATCTCCTCGGCAAAACCATCCACTGTCGCCCTCAATGCCCTGAAGACTTCCCATGCGTTACCGGTTTCGAGCTGATAATCCTTCTGCCGGAAGAACTTTCTTCCCAAGATGTTACTGAGCTGAATCGTTGTCCTGGGCTTGTAATGCGCTGCTGTTGCGGCCATTTGTGCTTTCCTATGGGTTGATTACTGGGGCTTCTAAACCCAGGCGGATGGCGAGGAGGGATCGCGACATACGCGCCTGGTCGAATGTCACCCGCTCTCGCCTTGGGTCGTAATTCCAAACACGGTCATAGATCACCTGGTAGGCCCGTGCGCCCCGGAACGTGCCGCGCAGCAGATCGGCAGAAACTCGCGCCTCATCCTCGGTGAAGAATGGTCCGTCAATGACGACCTTCTGGCCGTCACGGGGGTGTTGGACTTCCCATACCAGATAGCCCGCATCCGGGCCCTGTCTCAGTGGGTGCGATGCAAAACGGCTTGTCTTGCACGCCTCTGTGAAGCGCTCTTGAAAAGTCACTTGCTGGTACTCCGGATCGTTGGTGCGGTCGTTTCGTCAAAAACGGCACTGAGCGTGTCTTCTTTGCGGGATTCGCCTCCACCGGCGGCCTCCGCGGCTAGCTCATCCATGAGGTCACTGATTGCGCGCACGTCCCTGTTGAATTGGGTAGTCCCGGTCTGCTGGCGCAGCTTGGCCACCTGGCTACGGATGCTCATCGCTGCATACCCTCCATCTGCTGGCGGAGCTCTTCGACGGCCTTCTGTAGCTCCGCTACCTCGATCACTCGCGCGACGGCGCCCAGGCCCTCAATGAGAGAGCGACCTTGGTCGGGGGGAAGGCTGCCGGCCGCCACTGCGCGCAATATCGACTTGGCGGCGCTGGGCAGGTCGGTGTCGTCGAGGTCGAAGCTGACCACCTCGGCGGTGGCCTTCACTGGCGGCACCAGTCGCTCCAGGATCAGGCGGCACGCCTGCATATCGCCCTTCTTGGCGGCGGCCAGGATCTTGCGCGTTACCGCATCAGCACCTGCCGCGAGCTTCTCCCGGATGGCCTGGGTCTGGCCTGAGCGCCCCCCAGGGTTGCCGGAATGGCCGGGAGCGAATCGCCCCCCGGCAACCCGGCCCGGCGCCGCATCCATGGGTGGCAACGGCTTGGCCAATGATTAAGCCTCTGCGCCGGGTTGATCGGGAGCGGGTTTTACGGATTGGCGGGTGGGCATTTTCGCGAGCCATTCGCGAAGCGCTTCGGAGCCTTCGCAGCCCGATCGCCACTTCTCAAACCGGCCGGTATACCCGTTCGAATTGGCAACCATACCGCTGAGTGCAACGCCGGCATTGGAGGCTGTGGCCAGAACGTCGTCGTAGACCGCAAGCATTTGCTTGAGATCTTCGATGTCCTCGGCGCGTGATGCGGCAATACCTGCACGCGACAGGCTTTCGGCGACATCGGGGGATAGCCCGGAAAGCATCGGGTTTGCCCGGAGCACCGCCTCTACGATGTCGGGATGTCCACCGGCGCGCGCCTCAGTAACCAATGTGCGACGTTCCTCCTGGCTCAGTCCGCGCACGATGGCCCGGAGCTCTTGGTCAGCGAGAAAGCCAACTACATCAGAGCTTGCGCGCGGCGTAACCGGCGCGAAGCCCTCGGCGACAGTTTGGGCAAGCGCGAGCATATCCTTGGCCACCTTTTCCATTGCCGGCATGAGCGCTGGCGCTATGCCATCGATCTGCTCCTTACCCAGGCGCTCTACAGCGGATGCGTTCAGGTCTTTGTTATTGCGAACGGAGAGAATTTCCTCGCCGATATCCTTGAAGGTCTCCAACGCCAGACCCTGCAGGTGGCGCACCGACTTGAACAGGCCGCCGGCTTGCCAGGTGCACTTGGTGCCGTCTGGTCGCTGGATGCCGAATGTGCGGGCCTCGATCCGAGCGTGGTCATATTCGGAGTAGTGCAGGTTGGCCAAGCCAACCTTGAGGACAGAGCGTTTGCCGATATTCATTGAGTTACCTTTGATGTGTGGGCCGATTAGGCTGCGTCGACGTGAAGCGGGCGGTTCTCAACAAGCGCGATCAGCAGAGCGCTTGCTTGAACGCTTCCTTGTTCGGCGGCTGAACGCAGGCGGCCCCACGCGGCATTGATTTCGGCGCGGGTGGGCTTGGCTTGTGGGCCACGGGGTTTGGTAGTGCTGGCGCTGACTGACATGATCAATCCTCTGTGAGCTGTTGAAAGCCTTGCAAAGCTCACATTAGGCAGTATCTGGGCGCATATCCAGTGCTTTTAGGGTGCACCTCATGTGTTACACGTAGGTGGACGGAACCGGACTGAAATAGTTGGTTTTGGTGGGATTGGAGAGGTGGATTTTGTTGCAGTAAGTCTGCATCAGCCAAAATGATACAGGGCCGGGTTTCCGGCTCAGTCCGAACTCAGATTGAGGATGGAGCGGGGAGGGCTGACATCCCATTTCGGTAGATCAGGTTCTCGCGCCACGTTTTGCGAGATATGAAAACGTGGCGCGGATTTGATGTGTCCAGATTTGGACGCATCTCGGTTTTCGCTGATCGGTCGTCGAGCAGTCGTCGAATGGTCGTCGATTTGTGTTCATCCCCCATTGGGGGTTGGGCTTTCATGGGGTGTTTCCCCAATGGGGGAATACCTGCTCCGACCTGCTGTCAGGCGTCCTTGTGCGGCGCCAGGACGAATTCAACCTCCACGCGACCTGCGGGACAGGCCTGGCCGTCGGTCTTGGCCCTGCGGCTGGTGTAGATGTCGCCGCACTCCTTGGCTGCCTGCTCCAGTAGCTTCATGGCCATCACAATGTGCCCACGTGCCTCGGCCTCTTCATGCATTCGCCCAAGCGCACGCAGCCTCATGGACCGGTTAGCGATCGGCTCCTTGACGACCTCAGACCTGAAACCGTTTCTGGTGTCTTCGAACAGCGTCACCCAGCGCTTCGCCAGGCCCTTGCTGCTCTTGCGGGTTGGGTCGTGGGCTTCGACGTGCTGCCGCGACACGACCACGCCGAAACCTTCCCTGACGGCCGTTGCGACCTGTGAGGGCGAGTCGAAGCACGCCAGGGACTGAACGATGAAGGCTTTGATTTCGTTGTTAAGCGCGGCCATGGGCTGGAATCTGTCTAGGGTCTGTCAAGAATCCTCATGGTTGCCCAGGTGGCGCGCAATGGCAATGCCGGAGAGCGCACGTTAGGTAACGGTAAAGTAACGTTAGAAGCGTTACCGGCCAGTCAGGCCCTACGGTCCGATTCGGCTCATATGGTCTGTCTCGCAACGCCCGGGCTGAGTACCGAGAAAATCGGAATCACTCCCGATCTGCCAGATAGACCAAACCGTCTCAGTGAGACCAAATCGTCACACAGCGCGATAATTTCCTGTCTTTTCGTGATTTTGTAGCGTTTTCACCTGCATTGGCGTGGCAATATCCTCAAAACTGAGGACATTCCCAGGAGCCCCTATGTCAGTCATCGATTGCGATTACCTGCCCGACCCATCCAAGACCGCATTCCCGCCAGAACTGGCGCTGCTGATCGTGCGCAAGGCCGCCTCAATGGCCGAGGCATTCGAACAGCAGGCCCTGGACCAGTTGACCAAGGACGCCATCTCAGCAATATCCGCCGGTGCCGATCCGCGTCAGGTCATCCGGCAGATGCGGCTATAAGCGAGGTATTCCACCATTGGTGGAGAAGGTCCGGACGAACTTCCGGATATCAAATCCAGAAGGGTCAGATTTAAAATCGAACCCTTTTACGACTTGCTCGCGAAACTACCGGCATTCCGGTAGATGTCCGTGGCGCTCGGCTGTGATTTCAGCTCAGCACGAAGCGTGGACCAGTCGTGTACGAAACTACCCAGCACCCGGGTAGATAACGGAAATCCTTCCGGCATCTCCATCCCCCAAAGCTGGGGCCAGCTCCCAAGCATTCGGGAACTGCTACGGACGTAGCATTTTGGGGGCTGCAATTATTTTTCACCCACCCATTGCGTTACCGGTAATGGAGTGACATTATGGTTTCACGTTACCGGTAATGAGGAGTTCAGATGGCAGACAACCCAGAAAACCCGAACACACTGCGCCAACGAGCATTCAAGGAGCGACAGAAAGCGGCGGGCTACAAGAACACCACGGTGTGGATTCACACGGAGACGGAGCAGGAGGGTAAGCAGGCAGCACGCGACGGGAAGCCACTCAAGCCGATGGAGTCGAAAGACCCCTTGAGCTGGGCGGCGGGTTGGATCAGCGAGAAGGGTAAGCAGTAACCGGCGAAAAGTTTCGCCGATTGAATCGATGACCCAGATTTGGGCCATCTCAAAAGAGGTGCCAACCCGGTGTGCAACCACCGGGCCGGCTATCACACGACGAAACTTGAAGGTACACGCCATGCAATTTAAACAGAATATCATCCAAATTTTGGACGCGCACGGTCAGGTCATCACCACCATGGTACTGCCGGCCAATATCAAGCTGGCCCAGTTGGCACCGCTGAAGATACTCGGTGACATCAGCGTGAAGGTTCTCCCGGTCGCTCTAGCGTTCAGCGGGCTGAGCGTAGGGGGTGCAGCATGACTGCCGCCGACAAGTCTGTGCGCAACGTCGCGTCTGATGCTTTCGAGCATTTGCGGGGCTGTCAGGAGATCCTGCAGCAACTGGAGGCGCTGATGATCGCTCTCAAGGATTCTGCACCGCAACGCTCCAACCAGGCGCGTCTGGCCTCGCTCGGTGCATTCGTTGCAATGGACCACGCCAACGTCGTCGACTGCTTCATCGAGGACTACGGGCAACTCTTGGAGGTGGACCGCGAAGGAATTGACTGAACAACTACGAAGCGTTCGTTGTATCAAGGGCACTACCCCGTAACAGGGTGGTGCCCTTTTTCATTGGCGGGCGGTTGGTGCCATCTCGGCAAAGTGGATCAGGTGGAGCTGTACGCCTCCAACCACTCATCAACACTCTGATCCTGAGGAGACTTAGGGGTAGGTAAATCAGTTATCGAGGCTGTCTTGTTATCGTCCCTTCTTGTTAACTTGTTTTCGTAGTTTGAAACACACGTAGTTCGAATCGGCTGTAACCCGTGCAGTGCATGGGTTTGCGCTGTTTCCTTGTGCCCTGACGTTGTGCCCTCCTTGTGCCCTAGTTGTGCCTCAGTTGTGCCCAAGTTGTGCCCTAGAACTGCTAGGCGCGCTTGGTCTGCGGTGATGATCACGGGTTGGAGAGACTGCACATTAAGCCGGTCCTTTTTCACCTCGCCAGTCAGCAAGATGCTGGACAGCTTTCCCATGCACTTGTGGAACCGCTGCATCCGCTCAGGCAGTGGTAGACCAGCGCCCTGCCAGAACTTGCAAAACTGGCTTCGCTTGCCGACACGGAACTCACCGGCTGGAAGAGGTGCGCCAGCTTTGCCTCCTACCGTTGTACGTTTGCGGGTCAGGTCCACATTGAAAATGGCGTAGGCAGTTTCGCCAGTCAGTACCGATGTGAAGCGAAGGGTCACGCCGGCCGATTTGTGCTCTCCGTACCGGCCCGTGCTGTAGCCTTCATACCTGAATGCATCGACTCCAATTGCCGCCAGTACCGATCGGCAAATCTCCAGTGCTTTTTGATCCATCCACTCAGGCGGTACGGGTTTGCCGCTCGCCGGTTGAATGGCGAGCTGCCCAAGCTCGATGCTAACCGTGTCCCCACGGCTAAGTAGTTTTGTGGCTAGGCATTCCACTGAATCGACCTCAGCGTAATCCGGCTGGGTAACCAAACCAGTAGTTCACAGGCAGGCGCGGGGGTGTCCTCAAAACTGAGGACACCCCCGCTTTTCTGGTTTACGACGCTTCGCGCATGAGGATGTACTTGGCGACGCGGTGAGGCGGCCGCCCCGGCTCGGTGGACTGATGCGTCCAGTAGGTCTGGATTTCGTGCCCCTTTTTCCTGAGGCGGCGGATGGTGCTTGGTGGTTGAACGATGTCGAGTGCCTGGGCGGCCTCGACAGAGGTGATCGGGCCGTTTCTCAGCGCGTCGATCATCTTGCGGTCTTGCTCAGTTGAAGAATGGCGTGTCATAGTTTGCCCTTCACGTTGGTGCTATCCAGTGTGTTTTCGCCTAGGCGGTGTTCCCGCACCGCCTTGGCAACTTCTCGCGCGTTCCTGCGCAATTTCTCCCTGATCATTTGTCGCTCGGCTCGTCGACGAAGCGACTTAGAACAAGCCATAGGACGGCGGATTTCTCCTCCTCCCAGCGCTTGTACAGTCGTTCGTATTTGGTGGTAGTGGTGCTCATCCCCTGCAAGGCCCGGAACGTGTCGCAGGCGGACTGAAGCATCAGCTGCTCGTTATCGGTAAATTCCAAGATCATCGCGCACCTTCTTTCGCTGCCCGCTCAATCCAAACCTTAAGTTCGGTCATCAAAATCAAGCGACGCCGGCCAAGCTTGAACGTTTTGATTTCTCCCTTGGCAATCAACTCATAAACGCCCGATCGCGAATATCCCACGATCCGAGCTGCGTCTTCGACGCTAACGGACAAGGCTGCTGGTTGTTCTGCTGCAAGCATTTTGACTCTCCATCGACCATAGGATTTGGGTGGTCGTGGATCAATCCTAGTTTGATTGAATACTGTACGTCAACTGATGCTACATGATTTGTATGAACGTATGGACTCGGTCGGACGTACGGATTAGGATTGCCGCTCGATTTATGGCTCGGAGATTCTGAAATGGCCAAGAACAAACCCAATCAAGGATCGCGAAAGACAGAAACACTCACCCTCCGGTTAGACCCGAAGGTCAAATTCACGATTGATGTCATATCTCGGGTGAAACGGCAGTCAATTACTGGGGTGGTAGAGGCTGCAGTCGAGGCGTTGGTTTTTGATCTTGACGTCCCATTTCATGATGGTGGGAACACAGAGAGTTGGTCGGTAGCTAGTGCCGTAACCGAGGTGTGGTCTACGGACGAAAGCGAAAGATTTATAAACCTTTGCTACCACCTCCCTAACCTTCTCACGTACGAAGAGCAGCGAATCTGGGAAACCATCAAGGCATCCCCGGTGTTTCTGGATAAGGGGGCTGCAAAGATAGGAACCGATTGGCAGATCGAAGGTGTAGGGCGACTGGATCGGGGATACATCCGGATGTTCTGGAGCAACCTGTTAGAGCACATGGAAGAAAACAAAGAGAGCCGTACTATCGTGCCCTTTGAACCTCCTTTTTAAATTAGCTCTACAGCAGCAGCTTTTGTGCCGGGCGCGAGATGGGCATATCTCAGCGTCATCTTGATATCAGCGTGCCCCAGCAGATCCCGCACCGTGTTAAGTGGCACTCCGGCCATTACCAAGCGTGACGCGAAGTCGTGGCGCATATCGTGCCAGCGAAAGCCCTCGATATTGGCTCGCTCTAGCAGCTTGAGCCAGGCGCTTTTAACGTCCTCCAGACGGCCGCCTTCCTGACTCGGGAAGACGTATCGAGATTTGCCGGCCAGCTTCTTCCATTCCTCCAACACACGCACCGTTTCCTTGTTCATAGGGATGTGTCGTGTGTCGCTTGTTTTGGTTGTGGCGCCGGCGGCAGTAATCGTCTTCGTTTGGAAGTTCACCGCGGACCATTTCAGGTCGAACAGCTCTCCACGTCTCATGCCTGTATTCAGCGATACCAGGACCATAGGCTTTAGGTGGTCGGTGAATGGGACCTGCAGCAAGCTCGGCATCAGTTCCTTGCCGCGATCCGCTCTCCACTTGTTAGCACTCTCGCGCTCCACCCGCGCCTCGTCTTGACGGGCGTCGAGTGCTTCCCGAAGTCGTTTGGTCTCTTCAGCATCTAAGTAGCGGACCAGTCCCATCGAGTCGACCTTTAAGGCTTTGAGCCTGTCCATCGGGTGTGCATCGATGTACTCCCATTCAACGGCTCTGCTGAATACGCCGCTGATAGAGCCCATTTTGCGGTTGACCGTCGACGGCTTGTTGCCCGACTGCATCCAACCTGTACGGATCTGGTCCAGGTCGCGGCCGGTGATTGCGTCGAGGCGCTGGGGCATGATTGCTTCGAAGTTGTGGTCGAGCGTGTGCAGCGTTTTTTCATGCCCTTTGTGGTGCGTCTTGAACCAAGGCATGTATTTGTCATCGATGAACTCGCGTAAGGAGGGGAGGGTAGCGCCTTTACGTTCTTGGGTAACGGCTAGCGGTTCCCCCAGGGTTCTTGCCTCTGCGAGATATTGAGTAGCTTCCGCTCGCGCTTGCTCCAACGTCAGTATGCCAATGCGACCCAATGTCTTCTTGCGGCCCCTGGCCCAGGTCACTACATAGGACTTGGCGCCGGCGGCAGTGACGCGCACGAACAGACCGCCGACGGTGGTATCGTGGACCTCATATTCCTGGCCGGTTATCTGCAGGGACGCCAGCAGCTTGGCGGTGAGCTTCTCTTTCAATTTGTTCCCATGGGTGCATGGTGGGTGCAAAAAGAACTATACGGCGTCGTATTTACGGACACAACCGGACGGGAAGCCCAATAAATAAAGGGCTTGACCAGGCGGGCGGGTGGCTCTAATGACCCTCCTAAGGGGAAGGTTGGCAGTTCGAACCTGCCCTGGGACACCACTCCATTCTCCTTCGTCGCCTCACTGCGCCACTGGACAGAACGCCGGTAACCCTTGCCAGGCAACGCCTGCCCAAACGCCGCTGCCAGGGGCAAGTAGCCGGTTCAGGCTCGCCTCATCGAATGCTTCTCCCAGGGAGTCGGCCCTGAATGCTGCCACCCACTGCTGACGTCCGAGCATGTAGGCCTTGCCGAAATCCTCCCAGCTGTTGAAGCAGTCCCGGGCTCGTTGAGCATTGAGCAGCATGATGCGCCATCCGGTCTCGGGCTCGATCCAGTTCATCAGCATGGCGCAGCGAATAAAGAAGGCGCTTCGCACGCAGGCGAAGGCCATTGCTGCGCGTGGGTCATCGGTCGCATTCAGGCCATGCAGGTCAACACCAAACCAACGCCGTTCCAACGTACCGTTCAGGTGCTCGCTGACTTCGTCGTCGGTGGCGTTGCTGCGAAAACCGATCTGGTGCAGCAGTGGAGCCCTGAGTGAGGTTTTCGCCTGGTCCATGAAGTGGGTGGTGTCGGGGTCGAAGAAGCCGGTCATCCCCCTGGCGTCGACCATGGGTTGTGCCAGTGTCAGTGCCCAACGTTTGCGTGGGGTGAACATCAGCAGGGAGATGGGCGGCTGGCGGCGAAAGTAGCGCCAGACCAGCCAGGCGCCGAATAGCAGCGCAATTATCGTCATCATGGTCGTTTCACCGGGTTCTGGTTTGCCAGGCTGCGATTTCCTCGGCCAGGGCGGGGGACATGTCGGTCCAGGGCACGCCTTCGGTCTGGTACCGCGGATCGTCGGCCTGACGTGGTGGCCAAGGGGTTTTCTTGAAAATGTGGCGGGTGGCGTACTTCACCGATGGTGCTTGAGGAGAAACCTCCAGCAGTAAGTCGGACTGACGGGCTGCCACCAGCCATTCGACCATGGCTGAAGGCGCGTCCAGTCGATAGAACAGTTGTGGATAGCGAGCGACCAGGCGGGTCTGAGCCTCAGGGTCGCTGACGTCCTCAATGCGCAGCCAGCCCGACTCGGTGCGCGCGATGCCGATGGCAATGCAGTCGGCCGGGGTTTGCTGGTCGGTGCCTATGGCGTTGAGGAACAGCAGCAGATCCTGGAAGTAGCGTTCTACCGGTGGGCGGTTCTGCTTGCCTTTGACTTGCTCCACGGTGAGTGCGCCGTTGCCCTGGATGATCAGGCTGACGGTTATGTGAGGCTGGCCCTGAGCATCGCGAAGACTGAATACGCGCATGCCCTGTTGCTCCACGGCTTCGGCGTAGCGTTCGCCGTAGCCGCCGGTCAAGGCTCGGCGATTGGCGAACTGGCCCAGGCAGTGGCGCATCACGTAGCTTTCAAAGGCCATCTCGGCCCGTAGCAGCGCGCTGTCCGGGCGTAACTCCACCCAGCTGTGCTCGGCGCAGGTCACCGTCGTAGTCAGGGCTTCGGTCGAGCTCTGGCGCCAGCCCTGGTCGACCCGGGCGGACATCTGCGCATGTTCTTTTTCCCACAACGCCAGCGCCTGCGGGCAGGTGATGCGATCAAGCTTGCCTTCCAGTGCCGTGCCTTTGCGCGAGGTCAGGAACTCCACCAGCAAGGCCTCCTGGTGGAGCAGTTGTGGATCCAGTGGATCGATCCAGACCAGCGTGGCCAAGGTTTCAGAGGATGTCTCTGTGGGTGTTTTGGCTGTGGCACTAAAATACCCGGCGACCCAGTTCGGCAAGGCTTCGGTGCCCAGGGTTACACCGGCTTCTTCCAGGGTCTGGATCCGTCGTGCGGGTTCGAAGTTGCCTACCAGATGCCGATAGAAGTGATTCAGTAGCCAGCTTTGCACTGGCACTTCATCGTCACGCCCCTGGCTCCGCTGGCGGATGCCGTCTTTGAGTTGCTCGGCATTCAACAGGTTGCGTGGGGCGTAGCTGGAGGCGCGTTTGTCGACGCTTACTTCCATATCTGCCACCAGCTTTTCTTGCCGGAGGGTTGTTCCGGCGCTTGAAGCTCTGCCAGGAGCTGCTCGGTCCGGGCCCGGCACTCCACGTCGTAGTCATCGTGCGGGGTGCATAGCGCCAGAGTCCGTGCGCAGTAGTCGATGGCCTCGGCGGTGCGTCCACGCGCCTTGAGGAAATCTACCGAGCAGGACATGACCGAAACCTCGTTCATGGCCAGTACCAGCGGCTCGTAGCGTTGCCAGAGGCTATCGGCGTTATCCGGATGAGCGTGGGCCAGGTAGCGCGCCACCCTGATCCGGGCGAACAGTGCCGAGCTGTCCAGTTGCTGGTCGTTGACTCCTTGCTCTTCTTGCCACTTGAGCAGGCGTTCGAGCCAGATGAGGATTTCACTGTCACGGTCCAGCGAGTACAGAGCGTATGCCAACGGGCCCATGTAGTCATTCGGATCATGGCGGCTGTAGCCGAACTCCATCGAGTAGTGCCACAGCTGTTCTGCGGCTTCGATGATGCCGGGTTGGTCGTTCATACCGATGCGGGCACTGAGCAGGCCATTGTAGTGCTCAGCGAACGAGCTGGCGGCGATGCCGCGCAGGTGCAGGTCGATGGCTTCCTGGTAGCGCTTCTGTTCGTTGTAGCAGCGGTAGTTGATTGCCAGGTTGTTGCAGAGCATGGAATAGAGGTGCGCGCAGGCATCGAACGGATGGCCGTTACCTGTGGCGAAGTAGCGCTCCATATGCGCCTGGCCTTGCTCGTAGGCGTCTTTCTGCGCCTCGCGCAGCAGCGAGTAGGCTTCGTTTCGGGCGTCTGTCGGCAGCTTGTCCGCTTCAGCTTCTGTCAGATCGTCGATGGTCAGCGCGTAGTTGTAGGCGTATCTGCCGCTGGCCAGGATCGGCTTTGGCAGTTTCAGTGTTTCGATCACTCCCAAGCTTTTGACCCGCGCGGCAAACAGCGAATAGGCGCTGCGATTGTCCTGCAGGCGGCCGGCCTGAATGGCGTTTTGTAGCAGGCTGACTTCTGTGGCAGCGTCGATCAGGCCGCGCTCTCCATCATGCACGGCGGCCAGGCGGATGATCCAGGGCTGGTCGGGGGCGCGGCGTTGCGCCTCGGCCCGCGCCTCGGCAAACAGCGGGTCGAGCAGCTCTGGGTCATCCATGGCGCGATACAGGGCCGTCAGTAGCGGAGTGGTTGTGGGGTCGATGGATTCGATGGCCGGCAGGGCCGAGAGAAAGCTCTGCAGTACCTCTTGGTTGATGCAGGCGCGCATCACGCAGATCGGCCACCAGGCGCTGTGGTCTTCGGGATCTTGCAGGCGATGGAGAACCAGGCGGGCGGTGGCCGGCCACATTTCGGTTTGTCTGTCATACACGTCGATGAAGGCTCGGTGCCCGGCTTCATCGATGCGTCCGGCTTCTATCAGCCAGGGCAGTTCGTACTCGATGAAGTTGGTACCGCCGTCGGAGTCCAGGCTCAGCGCTGCAGCGTTGCAGATTTTCAAGGCTCCGCTCAGATCGTCCTGGGCATACAGGGCGCGGGCGGCCAGGCGTGCAGTACGCACCTCCCATTCGCGGCGCCGGGGCAGAGAGAGGCCGGCGGTCAGTTGGGCGATGGGTTGCTCGAACAGCGCGAGGCGTAGCGGGACGATATCGATCAGTGCGTTGCCCAGCCACAGCCAGTCGCCTTCATCGATGTCCTGTTCGGGGCTGGCAGTACGCACGGCGTTGACTGCATCCAGTGCGGCACTGCGGGCTTCGTCCTCACGCTCGTGGGCGGCCAGCACCCGGGCGCGGCGCCGATGTTGGTCGGCAGCGTCCCAGGCCCGTAATGCAGCGCGCGCAGGATTGACCAGAGTCAGCGCGTAACGCACATCGATGGTTTTCAGTGCGACTTCGGCGCTGCCTTGTTCCAGCTCGTCGAAGATCCGGTAGCGACGGTAGTGCTCAACGTCGAAGTCCAGAGTTTGCGTAGCCATCTGGTTGAGTTGCTCGAGTACCTCGAGAAGGGTCGACTCATCGTCGAGATAACTGGCGATTCGCAGGCGCAGGATGGCCAGGTTCATTTTCAGCTCAGCTTGGGCTGGCTGATGCGTGGCTTGCAGCAAGGCGTCGCCGTCCTGATCGATGACGGTCTTGGCCGCTGCTGAATCACCGGCCTGCATCCAGAGTGTGTGCAGGCGGTCGATGGATGCCAGCGAGTTGGCCTGCAGCGGTTGTGCCTGCAACTGGGCCAGCAAGGCATCGGTTTCCTGCTCCTGCTCTTGCTGTTGGGCCTCAAGGCGGTCCATGAACTGTTCCAGTTCAATGCCGGTTATCGCACTGCTGTTATGCGCCATCGTTAACTCCATTTGATAATGACCTGCGCATCGCTTGATGCACTGCCTGGCAGACCGGCACTTCCTCGTCGATGATACCGCCGTCGGGTGCCATGCCGATCCCTCGACACCCGGGTTGCAAATCTGTACAGCGTGCAGCTGATGGATCATTTGCCCCTTGGCCGATACCGTGCACAGCACTGGCATGGCAGGCAAAAACGATCGAGGTTTTGAGGCGCAGCACGCTATCAGGTGAAGTTTCAGAATCCAAGGTTTCAACAGCGGAGTGAGCAGTTTTCAGAGAGTTTTTTCGGGGGCGGATGGATTCTTGCGAACACCTATAAGGGAATGCCAAAGCCGGCCGATAACTTCAGTGGACAATTGTGTTCCCAAGTCGCGATCTGTATCACAGGGCGACTGGAAAATGGTTGATAGCCCGTGGCCAGCAGCTATTATCTGCGCGCCAAAAACAGGCTGTGAAGCCGGGCGGGTCCTGGTGTCTGTGGATTGATCTTCTTACTTGCCTGGAATCTTCGATGCTGGCGTACCACCAAAAGAGCTTTTTGATCGTCGATGATTTCTCGGACTTCCGCAGTTCGGTGCGTTCGATGTTGCGTGAGCTGGGTGTCAAGGATGTGGATACCGCCGATACTGGCGAACAGGCCCTGCGCATGTGTGCGCAGAAGCGCTACGACTTCATCCTCCAGGATTACCATCTGGGCGACGGTAAGAAAAACGGTCAGCAGGTGCTGGAAGACTTGATGCTGGAAAAGCTCATCAGTCATGAAAGCGTGTTCCTCATGGTCACTGCCGAGAGCAGCCAGGCCATGGTGCTCAGTGCTCTGGAGCACGAGCCTGACGCCTATCTGACCAAGCCTTTCAACCGCTCCGGCCTGGCCCAGCGCCTGGAGCGCCTGCAGCAGCGCAAGACTCTGCTCAAGCCGATTCTTCAAGCCCTTGACCGGGGCAAGCCGGTGGAAGTGCTTAACGCCTGCATCGCCCTCTGCAAGCAGGACCCGCGGTACGCGCCCCTGTGCCTGCGTTACCGGGCGGATGCCCTGCGCGACATGCATCAGAATGAGCCCCTGGAGCGCCTGTACAACAGTATTCTGGCGGACCGGCCTTTGCCTTGGGCCTATGTCGGGCTGGGGCGCTTGCTGTTCAAGCGTGGCCAAGCAGGTGAGGCCAAGGCGGTGTATGAAAAGGCCTTGAAGGCATTTCCGATGATGCCCGGGCTCTACGACGGGTTGGCGGATGTGCTGGTTGCCGAAGGCGATACCAAGCGCGCCCAGAGCGTGCTGGAAGAGGCGGTGCGCCTGTCGCCGCTGGCCGTGCGTCGTCAGGCGTTGCTGGGCAAGCTGGCCATGACCAACGAAGATTTTGACAGCGCCTCCAGAGCCTATCGCCAGGCGGTGTACCAGGGCGCGCAGTCGCGCTTCAAGGACCCGGAAAGCAACCTCGGCCTGGCCCATGCATTGATCAGCAAGGGCAGTGAGAAGGGCTTGGACACTCGCACTCGCCTGGAGATCAACCAGACCCTGAGCGCGGTGGCCAAGGAGAACCCCAGCGATCCGGGCCTGCAGATCCGCGCGCGACTGATGAAGGCCACCAGCCTGTTACTCAATGATGCGGAAACCGCTGAAAAGCTCACCGAGCAAGCATTGATACGCCTGGACGGCATGGAGCAATTCATGAGTCCCGAAGCGGCGCTGCTGGTGGCCAAGCAACTGCAGATGCTGGGGCAGGCCAGTGCGGGTGCGTCGATGTTGAAGAACTGTGCGGAGATCTACGGCGATGATCCGAAGGTCATGCAGAACATTGCCAAACTGACCGACGACCCGACGATCCTCAGTTCGTCCAATGCGGCGGCCGACATCAACCGTCAGGGCGTACGTAGTTACAAGGGCGGCAATCTGGTCGAGGCCCGGGACTTGTTCCGAAAAGCCCTGGCCATGCAGCCGAAGAACATCAGTATTGCCCTGAACATGGCACAGTCGCTGTTGCACGGCGCGGACGCCAATCCGGATGCGGCACTCCTGGAAGAATGCCAGGCGTGCCTGAAAATGGTCGGCATGATGCCCGATACCGACGCGCGTTTTCTGCGCTATCAGAAGCTGCGAAGCAAGGCGTTTGGCGAATGATCGAAAAGCAACAGGTGCTCGACTTTTCCACGGTGATCGCATCCACCGTACATGACATGAAAAACTCCCTGGCCATGCTGATGCAGGCTCACGCCCAGTGGCTGGCACGCTTGCCCGAGGCGCAGCAGGCGCCCGAGCAAGGAGTGATCGACTACCAGTTTGCGCACCTCAACGGCATGCTGGTGCAGTTGTTGGGGCTGTACAAACTGGGAGTCAACCAGTTGCCGTTGCAGCCGGCCTACCACGAGCTGGATGATTTCATCGAAGCGCAGTTGGTGAGTCATCAGGAGGTCTTCAAGAGCCGTGGTATCTCTGTCGCCTACGAGGTCGATCCGTTGAGTCCCCTGGGCTTTTTCGATCGTGAGCTGATTGCCTCGGTGTTGGCCAACTGCATCAACAATGCGATCCGCCATGCGCGTCATGCGTTGTTGATCACGGTCAGTGATGAAGAGGGGCAGGTAGTGCTGTCGATCAATGACGACGGCGAGGGCTATCCCCAGGTGATGATCGAGCGTCAGGCCGACTATGTTCAGGGCATCAATCAAAGCAGCGGCAGTACCGGGCTGGGGTTGTACTTCGCCGGGCGTATCGCCGAGCTGCATCAGCGCAACGGCGTGTGCGGGCATACCCTGATCAGCAACGGTGGCCCTTTGGGCGGTGGCCTGTTCAAGATTTACCTGCCCTGAGCGCTGGTGTTGCCCAGTTCTTGCCCGGCCAGATCCAGGCATTCGAGAAAGGCGGCCAGCGCCGCTTTGGGTTCCTGTCCCTGGCGAGTGATGCAGTGGAAGCTCGAGCGATAGGCCAGGCGCTGGGGTAGCAGGGCGCGCAGTTGGCCCTTGGCGACCCAGTTGGCGGCGTAGTGGCTGGGCAGATAACCCAGGTAGGTGGTCGAGAAGATCAGCGTTGCGATGGCTTCCATGGTGTAGGCGCTGACGGTCTGGTTGAAGGGCAGGTCGTGGGGCCGTTGATTTTCCGCCATATAGCCTCGACCCACGTAATCGGCGGCGCAGATGTCTTCCATGGTCAATGCTTCATCGCGGCGTAGAAACAATGGATGCCCGTTGGCGCAGTAGAGGTTCTGTTCTTCATCGAACAGGTGCTGATAGTGCAGCCCCGACAGTTGATGGTGGAAGGCGCCGATGGCCAGGTGCAGGCGCTCGTCGAGCACTGCCTGTTCCAGCTCATCGGGGCGCATCAGGTGCAGGTTCGGACGCACTTGTGGCAGGCGACGACGCAAATGATTCAGGGCCAAAGGCAGGGGCGCGCAGGGCAGGCTGACCAGGCTGTCGACGCTGCCGATCTGCAGGTGTTCACGGGCTGCCGGACCTAGCCGGTTGGCATGCTGGCGAAAGCGCTCGATGTCAGTGAACAGCAGTTGCGTGGCCTCGAACAGTTCCTGGCCCTGATCGGTCAGCTGAAAGCCGCTGCTGCCCCGTCTGCACAATGAGTATCCCAGGCGTTCCTCAAGATCGCGCACTACCACGCTGAGTCGTGACAGGCTGGTGTTGAGTCGTACTTGAGCTGCGGTGAAACCACCGGCTTCAACGATGGCGCAGAAAACCCGCAGCATCCGCAGGTCGATATCGGCAAGGCTTCCCAGCATGCGGGCCTCCATCGGTCAGGCTAGGGCAGGCGATTGAGCCTACTCCTTTCGCTGAGTGGCTGGATACTGGCTGTGTATCGGCAGTGAACGTGCGGGTTGTTTGCCGATGTGCAGACGGTTGGGGATTTTATTCTCGCCTGCTTGAAATCCTGAACGGGTGGTGCGTATTTTGTACGGGTCGCCGTTCGCGGCTCGTATAACAACAAGGATTGAGTCATGACAACCGATGGCCACAGTTCACTCGCCGAGCGATTGACGGGCATTGATGAGATTGAATGTGTCACTGCGGATTTGAATGGCGTACCGCGGGGCAAGGTGATGACCGCCGAGGGATTCCTTGAAGGGCGGCGTTTGCAGATGGCACGGGGGGTGCTGCTGCAATGCATCATGGGCGGTTACCCGCCTGCGCGTTTTTACGGCAGCGACGACGGCGACCTGGCGCTCAATGCCGATCCACAGCAGATTCATCGCCTACCCTGGAGCCAGGCTCCACGGGCGCTGGCTATCTGTGATGCGGATGAGCTCAGTGGCGAGAGTTCGCGACTGTCCACCCGTGGTCAACTCAAGCACGTGGTCTCCCGCTATGCGGCGCTGGGACTGGCGCCGGTGGTGGCTACGGAGCTTGAGTTCTTTGTGTTCGCTCCCAACGACGATCCCGCGGAGGTTTTCCGGCCACCAGTGGGGCTGGATGGTCGGCGGGAGGAGGGCTACTCGGCATTCAGTGTCAGCTCCAACAACGGCCTGCGACCGTTCTTCAAGGAGGTCTACGAGTGCATGGCCGCTCTTGGCCTGCCCCGCGACACCTTCATGCACGAGATGGGCGTCAGCCAGTTCGAGATCAACCTGCTGCACGGCGATCCGCTACTGCTGGCGGACCAGACGTTCCTGTTCAAGCACCTGCTCAAGGAAGTGGCGCTCAAGCATGGCCTAATCGTGGTTTGCATGGCCAAGCCACTGGCCCATACACCGGGCAGTTCGATGCATATTCACCAGAGTGTGGTGGAGATCGGTAGCGCTCGTAACGTCTTCAGTGACGAAACTGGGCAGCCGACGGCGATGTTCCGTCATTTCATTGGTGGCCAGCAGGCGGCAATGGCGGATTTCACGGCATTGTTTGCCCCCAACGTGAACTCCTATCAGCGCTTGTGCCATCCTTACGCTTCGCCGAACAATGCCTGCTGGTCCCATGATAATCGGGCGGCTGGGTTGCGAATCCCGGCCAGTTCGCCGGTGGCGCGACGGGTGGAGAACCGCTTGCCGGGCGCGGATGCCAATCCGTACCTGGCGATTGCCGCGAGTCTGGCAGCGGGCTTGCATGGGATCGAGAATGAGCTGGAGCCGACGGCTGCTATCCAGGGTGAATTTACAGTGCCGGACAATTTGTCATTGCCCTGTACCTTGCATGCGGCGCTGGAGCGTCTCAAGCGCAGCCAGTTGGCCAGGGAACTGTTTGGCAACGAGTTCATCGAAGGCTACATCGCTTCGAAGACCATGGAATTGACCAGCTTCTTTGATGAAATTACTCCCTGGGAACGGCGTGTGTTAGCGGCCCAGGCATAACCGAACCGTCGCTGGTCGGGCCCCGTCTTGCCAGGGGGCCGGTACCTCATTCAAGGAGCCGCTCGGAACGCCGATGCGCCAAATCTGGAAATCCTTTCGAGCGCTTTATTTTGCCTCGCTGATGATGCTGATCGGCTCGGGTCTGCTCAGTACTTATCTGGCGTTGCGTCTGGCCGCCGATCATGTCGATAGCCTGTGGGTGGGCGCGCTGATGGCGGCCAACTATTTCGGCCTGGTTCTGGGGGGCAAGCTGGGGCATCGGCTGATTGCCCGGGTCGGGCATATCCGCGCCTACGCCACCTGTGCCGGGATCGTTGGTGCAGCCGTGCTCGGGCATGGGTTGGTGGACTGGCTGCCGGCCTGGCTGGTGCTGCGGATGATTGTTGGCCTGGGAATGATGTGCCAGTACATGGTCATCGAAAGCTGGCTCAACGAGCAGGCCGATGCCAAGCAGCGTGGGTTGGTCTTCAGCGGCTACATGATTGCCTCTTATCTGGGGTTGGTTCTGGGGCAGTTGATTCTGGTCATGCATCCATCCCTGGGGCTTGAACTGTTGATGCTGGTAGCCCTGTGTTTTGCCTTGTGCCTGGTGCCGGTGGCCATGACCCGGCGTATTCACCCGGCGCCTTTGCATCCGGCGCCGATGGAGCCGCGGTTCTTTATCAAGCGGGTGCCGCAATCCCTGAGTACGGTGTTGGGTTCTGGGCTGATCGTCGGGTCGTTCTACGGCCTGGCGCCGCTCTACGCGTCGCAGCAGGGCCTGAGTACCGAGCAGGTGGGCCTGTTTATGGGTAGCTGTATTTTTGCTGGCCTGGTGGTGCAGTGGCCGCTGGGCTGGTTGTCCGATCGTTACGATCGGGCGCTGCTGATACGCTGCTTTGCGTTGTTCCTGGCGGTGGCAGCCTTGCCCTTGGCGATATTGCCTGCGGTGCCGCTTGAGGTTTTGTTCGTCCTGGGATTTTTCTGTTCCCTGGTGCAGTTCTGCCTTTATCCGTTGGCGGTAGCCTTCTCCAATGATCATGTCGAGGGAGACCGACGGGTATCGCTGACGGCGATGCTGTTGGTGACCTATGGCGTGGGGGCGAGTATCGGGCCGCTGGCTGCGGGGGTGCTGATGAAGTTGTTCGGCAGTCAGATGCTCTACGCCTTCTTCAGTTTCTTTGCGCTGGTCCTGGTTTGGCGGATCCGGCCAAAGGCTGTGACCAATCTGCATCAGGTGGACGATGCGCCACTGCATCACGTGGCGATGCCGGACAGCATGTCCAGTTCGCCTTTGGTGGCGGCCCTCGATCCGCGAGTGGATGAGCAGGTGGTTCAGGATCAAATGCAGACCACGCCTGCGCCAGACGCGGCACCTGGGGAGCCGGAGTCAGAGGCGCCCGACATGCCAGAAGTGGTGGATGAGGTGCCGCTTGAGGAGTGCGCGCGGGATCATCTCAGTGGGGCCAGGCCTTAGCGCCAAAAAAAACGGGCAGTGCCGCAAGGCACTGCCCGTTTTCATTGATGCCTGGTGATTAGATGTCGTCTTTATCGAAGCGCCGCGCTTCGCGCTGCAGTTGATAGACGAAGCGCTCGACCTGACGCTGTACCAGGCCGCTCATGTTATGAAAGCGCACACCGGCAAAGGTCGTGTTGATGCGTTCCTCATGGTGCAGGTAACGCAATTCAACTGGAGCGGTCATGCTGCCGAAGGGCAGGGCTGCGATAAAGCGCTCATAGACCTGGCCCAGTTGCAGGTGCGAGGAAATGTCGCCGTCGAAGCGCAACTTGCAACCGGTGGCGGAAATGTCCAGCAGTTTGCCGTTGAGGGGCGATTTTAGTTTCTCGCCGCTAAGTTCGATATCCACCAGTTGTGCCAACTTCAGTGCGGCACGGAAGGCGTTTCGACGTTGGTGGTAAACCACTTCGTCCGGCAGCGCGGTATGGTAGCAGCGGCCGCCGTTGGATTCATCCAGGGTTGGCAGGCCGTTGCTTTCCCAGGCAATGCGTACACCCTCATGGAAGCCTTCAACGCGAAATGGCTCGCCCGCCAACATGAAGCGTTCGCCGTCGCGGGGAATCATCTCGTCGAGGGCAATCATGTTGCTCTCGCGGTCGACTTCCACCAGATAGCTTTGGAAGCGCTGGCTACGCTCGTGGAAAGTGATGATCAGTGGGTCATGGCTCTCTTGCAGCAACCGCAGGTTGGAGGAAATTTCCAACGCAGTGGTGAGCACCTTAGGTGGCTGCGGAGCATCTTCCGCGTTTGAGGCGTTGAACACGGTTCATCAATCTCCAGACAAAATACAACAACACGCATGAGCTGGCATTTTGCCAGCATGTTTCACGGCTTGGTAGCGCGCGCTCATTTTTGGGGCTTAAGCCTGACTGAGTGGGCGGGGCTTCGCAAGCATTGAGGTAGAGCCGCGGGCGTCATAGAGGGCTGGAGGTTCGCCGCCATTGAGGATTTTCAACTGGTTGGCGGTGGTGGCTTGCTGAATCTGGATCGATCGACCGTTGAGCTCGTTGGTGGCTTGGCAGTCGGCCAGCAGTTGGGTAAGGAGATTGCCCTGCTCAAGCAGTTGCTCACCCAGGCTTGAGTGGCTGGCCAGTTGCTCGAGGCCGGCTCGATTGGTCGGCAGGTTCAGGCTCGCGAGGATCTCTGTGCGTTTGCGGCCATGCTGTTCCAGCAAAATGACCAGGGCTTGCTTCTGCGCCAGAATATTTTCCAACAGCGGCATGTCGCGGCCGTGCAGGGCTACGGATTCGGCTTTCAGCAGCTCCAGCAAGTGTTGAGCTGGAGCAAAGTCATCGTTGATCAGTTGCAGTAGATTGGTGTCGTGCATGGCTGGCCTTGGGGGTTAAGCGTCCAAAAGCCTAGCGCAAGCCTGTGGCTAGCGCAGGGCTTCGAAATTAAGCAGTTTGCTGGCTATACGGTTGCTATCGACCTTATAGCTGCCATCGGCAATGGCTTGCTTCAACTCGGCCACCCGGGCTTTGTCGACAGCAGGCTGATCGCGCAGCTTGTCAGTGATTTTCTGCAACTGTTGAGCCTCATTGCTGAGGTGTACTGATTCTCCGCTTTTGCTGGTCTCGGCCGAAGTCGTCAGCGGCGTGGATTTACCGGCATCGCCGGTTTCCTTGCTGGCGCTAGTACGCGTACTGCCTGTCAGTGAAGGGGAGCTGTTTAAACGGCTGAAGTCGATGACCATGATGGAGAAAACCTCTGGGTATTTGGACGCTTGCCATGTTTTCGGCCAAACCCTGAAAAACTTTAGGCCAAATCTCGACAAGCCAGCGCAGGTATCTGCGACCCGTTATCGACCACAGTTTAGGGAACGAGTGGGCCTAGCGCCAGTCACTACATAGCCACTTCCACTTGTCCGGGGGCGGTGACGCGCGCCTTGATCACTCGCTGCGAGTTCAAGTTCTTGACCCGGATCTGCTCGCTCATGCCGCCGTTGGACAGCGCCTCGCCCGGCATTCGTACATTCAAGGTGCCGCTGCGTGCCGAAATCACCACCTGGTCGCCTTTGCGCACCACTTCGGCCTGCTCCAGGTGAGCCAGGGTGATGAGTTGGTCGGCTACCATTGGTCGGACAAGTTTCTGCCCAATGGCTTGGTCCACCGAGGTCAAGTAGCCCTGATTGTTCTGGCTGATATCCCGCTCACGCAATACCACATCGTCCGGTTCGATGATTCCAGTACGTTTAAGGGCGCGCGAGCTGGTAACAACTTCGCGAAACAGTTTGACCTGCGCCGGTACAAACACCGTCCAGGGCGAGGCGCCTTCGCAGCGTACCTTGACCGTGACCCGTCCTAGTGGCTGCGCCGGACTTTCCAGGCTTGCTGTCAATTCCTTGTCGCAAGCGGGCA
The DNA here is from genome assembly GCF_009908285.1 of Pseudomonas sp. Fl4BN1. GTDB lineage: Bacteria > Pseudomonadota > Gammaproteobacteria > Pseudomonadales > Pseudomonadaceae > Aquipseudomonas. Next base: position 128,911 of record NZ_JAAARM010000005.1, on the reverse strand, counting down.
TGTGCATGCGCGGGTCCAGTTGGTTGACCTGGATTTCGTAGCGTCCTTCCGTTTGACTGGTGGCCAGATAGTCTTCTACCGTGAATTCAAGAAACCCTTGAGTGACGCCGATAAGAAGATCAGGCAGGGTGAGCGAGTCAGCAACGGCAGGGCTGCCAGGGTTTAAAATGCACAGCGCCGACAACCCGCAAAGCAATTTGCGGTAGTGTGATGTCAGGCGTCGGAAAAATGTCGTTTTGGCGTTCATAACAGTTAAAAAGCAAGCCCCGTGCCGTTTAGTAATGAGCGTGCGTCGGATCTTAAAGCTTTGGGGAGTCTGGGCATGGCTGGTGTAATGGATTCGGTGAACCAGCGCACGCAATTGGTTGGGCAGAATCGCCTGGAGCTGTTGCTTTTCCGTCTTGATGGGGGGCAGCTCTACGGGATCAACGTATTCAAGGTTCGCGAGGTGCTGCAATGCCCCAAGCTGACCGTGATGCCCAAATCCAGTCCTGTGGTGTGCGGTGTCGCGAATATTCGAGGGGCGACCATTCCGATCCTGGATCTGGCAATGGCCACTGGCTCTGGCGGATTGAAAGATCAGAGCAATCCGTTCGTCATCATCACTGAGTACAACACCAAGACCCAGGGGTTTCTGGTGCGCTCAGTGGAACGCATCGTCAATATGAACTGGGAAGAGATTCATCCGCCGCCCAAGGGTACCGGGCGTGATCACTACCTGACGGCGGTGACCCGGGTGGATAACCAACTGGTCGAGATCATCGACGTGGAGAAGGTGCTCGCGGAAGTCGCACCTACTTCCGAAGCGATTTCGGTCGGTGTGGTGGATGTCGAGACCCAGCACAAGGCAGTTTCCCTGCGGGTGCTAACCGTCGACGACTCGTCGGTGGCGCGCAAGCAGGTCACTCGTTGCCTGCAGACTGTGGGTGTTGAAGTGGTAGCCTTGAATGATGGTCGGCAGGCACTGGACTATCTGCGCAAGTTGGTGGATGAGGGCAAGAAGCCGGAAGATGAGTTCCTCATGATGATTTCCGACATCGAGATGCCTGAAATGGACGGCTACACCCTCACGGCCGAGATACGCAACGATCCACGCATGCAAAAGCTGCATATCATCCTGCATACTTCGTTGTCAGGCGTATTCAATCAGGCGATGGTGAAGAAGGTCGGTGCCGATGACTTCCTTGCCAAGTTCCGCCCTGATGACCTGGCATCCCGGGTAGTCGACCGGATCAAAGCAGCAGACCATAGCTGAGGGCACCAGCCCTTGGCGAACATAGATTTAAGAGGCGGCAGCATTGTCTACGGGTAATTTGGATTTTGAACAGTTCCGGGTCTTCCTGGAAAAAGCCTGTGGTATTTTGCTCGGGGAAAACAAGCAATATCTCGTCTCGAGCCGTCTCAACAAACTGATGGAACAGCAAGGCATAAAAACCTTGGGTGAGTTGGTTCAGCGTATCCAGACCCAACCTCGCAGCGGATTGCGCGAGATGGTCGTGGACGCCATGACGACCAACGAAACCTTATGGTTTCGTGACACCTATCCGTTCGAGGTATTGAAGAACAAGGTGCTTCCCGAGGCGATCAAGGCCAGCCCCAACCAGCGCCTGCGGATCTGGTCGGCCGCCTGCTCGTCGGGGCAGGAGCCCTACTCGCTGTCGATGTCCATCGATGAGTTCGAGCGCAGCAACATGGGACAGTTGAAGATGGGGGTGCAGGTTGTGGCCACCGATCTGTCCGGAACCATGCTCAATAACTGCAAGACCGGCGAGTACGACAGTCTGGCGATTGGTCGTGGCTTGTCGGCCGAGCGTCTGCAGCGCTTTTTCGATCCCAAGGGGCCGGGGCGCTGGGTGATCAAGGCGCCGATCAAGAGTCGGGTGGAATTTCGCTCGTTCAACCTGCTGGACAGTTATGCCAGTCTCGGCAAGTTCGATATCGTATTTTGCCGTAACGTGCTGATCTACTTCTCGGCCGAGGTCAAGAAGGACATCCTGATGCGCATTCACAGTACTCTGAAGCCGGGTGGTTACCTGTTTCTGGGGGCTTCCGAAGCGCTCAATGGCTTGCCAGACCATTATCAGATGGTGCAATGCAGCCCGGGGATCATCTACCAGGCGAAGTAAGCAGCGATTGCGCAATGAAAAAGGAGGCCTATGGGCCTCCTTTTTTATGCGCGTCATTTGAGCTGTACAGGCTGAAAGCGGCAGAGCGATTGCCGCTTTGCCGGCGTTTCGCGGAAAGTCATTGCCGCTTTTCTGGCATTGCCGCGGCATCTGCGCCAGCAATCCCTTGATTTACGGGGCTTGCGGACTTGGCACGCAGCTTGCTACATCCAGGTTACGAAAAATCAGGTCACCCAAAGGTTTCCGACATGAGCATCAGCTTCGATAAAGCGCTCGGTATCCACGAACAGGCTCTTGGCTTTCGCGCCAAGCGTGCCGAAGTACTGGCCAACAACATCGCCAACGCCGATACCCCGAACTACAAGGCTCGGGATCTGGACTTCTCCGCGGTGCTCGCCGAGCAGAACGACAAGGTTAAGAACGGCGCTTTCGCGTTGAACATGACCAACAACCGGCATATCGAAGCGCAAGGCTTGAGCGGTGGCGATGAGTCCCTGCTGTATCGCACGCCGATGCAACCCTCGATCGACCAGAACACCGTGGATGCCCAGCTTGAACAGTCGAGCTATGCGCAGAACTCAGTGGATTTCCAGGCCAGCTTCACGCTGCTTAATAGTAAGTTCAAAGGGCTGGTTGCAGCCCTGCGCGGAGAGTAATCCATGTCCCTTGCCAGTGTTTTCAATATTGCCGGTAGTGGCATGAGCGCTCAGACCACCCGTCTGAACACCGTCGCCAGTAACATCGCCAACGCCGAGAGCGTGTCGTCAAGCATCGATCAGACCTATCGCGCTCGTCATCCGGTATTCGCCACCATGTTCCAGGGCGCGCAGAGCGGTGGCACTGATTCGCTGTTCCAGAATCAGGATGCTGCAGGCCAGGGCGTACAGGTGCTGGGCGTGGTCGAAGACCAGAGCAATCTTGAGGCCCGCTACGAACCTAATCATCCAGCCGCCGACGCCAAGGGTTATGTCTACTACCCCAACGTCAACGTGGTGGAAGAGATGGCCGACATGATCTCCGCCAGCCGTTCGTTCCAGACCAATGCGGAAATGATGAACACCGCCAAAACCATGATGCAGAAGGTCCTGACCCTGGGTCAGTGATAAGGGGCGAATCCAATGAGCGTTACTGATACCACCAACGCCCCATCCCTCAAGGATGTGCTGGCCAATTCGTCGAAAAAAACCACGACCACCAGCGCCGATGGCCTGGCGGCGGCCACTAACAGTGCGACCGGCAAGCAGTCCCTGGGCAAGGATGCGTTCCTCAAGCTGTTGGTGACTCAGCTGAACAACCAGAACCCACTCGATCCTCAGGACAACAGTGCGTTCGTTGCCCAGTTGGCGCAGTTCTCCACCCTCGAGGGCATTACTACCCTCAATACTTCGGTGAACTCGATCACAGGCAACTACAAATCGTCCCAGGCCTTGCAGGCTTCTTCCCTGGTGGGCCGTTCGGTCATCGTGCAGACCGGTACCACTCAGGTGGATACCAGCAAGAGCATGACCGGCTCGGTGACCGTACCGTCCAGCGTGAGCTCGGTCACCGTGACCGTCACCGACAAGGCTGGCAACACCGTCAAGACTATCGACATGGGCAGTCAGAAAGCCGGCAATGCCAGCTTCGTCTGGGATGGCACCAAGACCGACGGTACCAAGGCAGATCCGGGTAATTATACCTTCAAGGCCAGTACCACCATTGATGGCAAGGGCACTGACTTGGTCACCTACCTGCCGGCAACGGTCAACAGCGTCACTATCAGCCAGACCGGTGGTGAATTGATGTTGAACCTGGCCGGTATGGGCAGCCCGATTGCCCTGTCCAAAGTACAAACCATTGGTATCTAGAGCCGACTAAACCGGCACAAGGAGTGGAATATGTCTTTCAATATCGGCCTTAGCGGTCTCTACGCTGCCAACAAACAGTTGGACGTTACCGGCAACAACATTGCCAACGTCGCGACCACGGGTTTCAAGTCATCTCGTGCAGAGTTCGCCGATGTGTACTCGGCCACCAAACTGGGCAGCGGCACTCAGGTCGTGGGTAACGGTGTGCGCCTGGCCAACGTTTCCCAGCAGTTCACCAACGGTGATATCAGCAACACCGGCAACGTGCTGGACATGGGTATCCAGGGCCAGGGTTTCTTCGTGCTGAGCACCAACGGTTCCCTGACTTATACCCGTGCCGGTACTTTCAAGACCGACAAGGAAGGCTACATCACCAACAGTGATGGCACTGCTCGCCTGCAAGGCTATGCGGTCGACGCCAACGGCAAGATCGTCAACGGTGTGCTGACCGACCTGCGGATCGATACCTCGAACCTCGCACCGAAGCCGACCGACTCGATCTCCTCGACCATCAACCTGGATTCCAACGCAACCCCGATCAATACTGCCGCGACAACTCCGGCGTATGTGTTCAATCCGACCGACAACACCACCTACACCAAGCAGTTCAGCACGCCGGTCTACGACACCCAGGGCAACAAGCACGTCATGGATCAGTACATGATCAAGACGCCGAATGCCAACACTTGGCAGACCTATACCCTGATCGATGGTCGCAATCCGGATGGCTCGGCCTTCAGCATGGCCAACCAAGCACCGATCACCATGACCTTCGACTCGTCGGGTAAGCTGCAGGCTGTGACTCCGCCAACCCCGGCGACTGGCAGCCAGTTCACCGTCGTCGGTAACAACGTTGTCATGTCTGCTGCCGCCTGGACTCCAGGTACCGTTACCAACGGTGTATTCGCCCCCAACGGTGCCAAGGCCGCGCCGAACGGTGTCAGCATCGACATGACCAAGACCGGTTCGGTGTTCGGTGATAGCAACCGTTCGGTGATCGCGCAGAATGGTTACGCCACCGGCCAGATCAGCAGCCTGACCATCGACGGCACTGGCGTCATGCTGGCCAACTTCAGCAACGAGCAGACCAAGCCGATCGGTCAGATCTCCCTGGCAAGCTTCACCAATGAGCAAGGCCTGCAGCCAGTTGGCGGCACCAGCTGGAAAGAAACCTACTCGTCCGGTATTCCAGGTTATGACGCGCCGAAGACTGGCACCCTGGGGGCGATTCAGTCCAACTCCCTGGAAGAGTCCAACGTCAACCTGACCAACGAACTGGTCAACCTGATCAAGGCCCAGAGCAACTATCAGGCGAACGCCAAGACCATCTCCACCCAGAGCACCATCATGCAGACCATCATCCAGATGACCTGATGCCGGTGGGTTGAAGCGCTGTACGAAAAGCCCCTCCTGGAGGGGCTTTTTTGTGCCTGTTCCCTGCAGAATCTACTGCTGTAGGAGCTGGCTTGCCAGCGAAGGCGGCCTCGGAGGCAGTGCCGCCTAGATTCTCTTCGTCGGCAAGCCGACTCCTGTGGGTTTTTCGCAGGCAAAAGAAAACCCCCGATAAGCCGTAGGCGTATCGGGGGTTGTGGCAGGTGCCTGCAGGCACCTGTCAGCTCAGCTTATTGGCAAGCTTCGCAATCCGGCTCGTCGATGGCGCAAGCCTTCGGCACTGGAGCGGGGCCGGCAGGAGCGGCCAAGACCGAGTCGTCACCGTGGTTGCCGCCGCTGGAAACGGCGTTCAGCTTGCCGGTGTTGATGGTCGACTTCTCGGTGCTGGTCGCGGCCAGGGCACGGAGGTAGTAAGTGGTTTTCAGGCCACGGTACCAAGCCATGCGGTAGGTCACGTCGAGCTTCTTGCCCGAAGCGCCGGCGATGTACAGGTTCAGCGACTGAGCCTGGTCGATCCACTTCTGGCGACGGCTGGCGGCGTCGACGATCCACTTGGTGTCCACTTCGAAGGCAGTCGCGTAGAGCTCTTTGAGTTCTTGCGGGATGCGCTCGATCTGCTGCACCGAACCGTCGTAGTACTTCAGGTCGTTGATCATCACCGAATCCCACAGGCCGCGGGCTTTCAGGTCGCGAACCAGGTACGGGTTGATCACGGTGAATTCGCCGGACAGGTTCGATTTCACATACAGGTTCTGGTAGGTCGGTTCGATCGACTGCGATACGCCGGTGATGTTGGCGATAGTCGCGGTCGGTGCGATGGCCATGATGTTGGAGTTACGAATACCTTTCTGCACGCGGGCACGTACTGGCGCCCAGTCCAGGGATTCGTTCAGGTCAACGTCGATGTACTTCTGGCCACGCTGCTCGATCAGGATCTGCTGCGAATCCAGCGGCAGGATGCCTTTGGACCACAAGGAGCCCTGGAATGTCTCGTAGGCACCGCGCTCGTCGGCCAGGTCGCAAGAAGCCTGGATCGCGTAGTAGCTGACCGCTTCCATGGACTTGTCGGCGAACTCTACCGCAGCGTCCGAGCCGTAAGGAATGTGCTGCAGGTACAGCGCGTCCTGGAAGCCCATGATGCCCAGGCCAACCGGGCGGTGCTTGAAGTTGGAGTTCTGCGCCTGTGGTACCGAGTAGTAGTTGATGTCGATCACGTTATCGAGCATGCGCACGGCGGTGTTCACGGTGCGTTGCAGCTTGGCGGTGTCCAGCTTGCCGTTGGTGATGTGGTTCGGCAGGTTGATCGAGCCCAGGTTGCAAACGGCGATCTCGTCCTTGTTGGTGTTCAAGGTGATCTCGGTGCACAGGTTCGAGCTGTGGACCACGCCAACGTGCTGCTGCGGGCTACGCAGGTTGCACGGGTCTTTGAAGGTCAGCCATGGGTGGCCGGTTTCAAACAGCATGGACAGCATCTTGCGCCACAGGTCTTTGGCCTGGATGGTCTTGAACAGCTTGATCTTGCCAGGGTACTGCGACAGGGCTTCGTAGTACTCGTAACGCTCTTCGAAGGCCTTGCCGGTCAGGTCGTGCAGGTCCGGCACTTCGGAAGGCGAGAACAGGGTCCACTGGCCGTCATCGAAGACACGCTTCATGAACAGGTCAGGGATCCAGTTGGCGGTGTTCATGTCGTGGGTACGACGACGGTCATCACCGGTGTTCTTGCGCAGCTCGATGAACTCTTCAATGTCCATGTGCCAAGTTTCCAGGTAGGCACATACAGCGCCTTTGCGCTTGCCGCCCTGGTTGACCGCTACGGCGGTGTCATTGACTACTTTCAGGAACGGTACAACGCCCTGGGACTTGCCGTTGGTGCCCTTGATGTACGAACCCAGTGCACGCACCGGAGTCCAGTCGTTACCCAGGCCACCAGCAAACTTGGACAGCATGGCGTTGTCGTGGATTGCGTGGTAGATGCCCGACAGGTCGTCCGGCACGGTAGTCAGGTAGCAGCTCGACAGCTGTGGACGCAGGGTGCCGGCGTTGAACAGGGTCGGGGTCGACGACATGTAGTCGAAGGACGACAGCAGGTTGTAGAACTCGATGGCACGGTCTTCTTTGTGCTTCTCTTCGATCGCCAGGCCCATGGCCACGCGCATGAAGAAGATCTGCGGCAGTTCGAAGCGGATACCGTCCTTGTGGATGAAGTAACGGTCGTACAGGGTCTGCAGGCCCAGGTAGGTGAACTGCTGGTCGCGCTCGTGGTTGATCGCCTTGCCCAGTTTTTCCAGGTCGAAGGTGGCCAGAACTGGGTTCAACAATTCGAACTCGATACCCTTGGCGATGTAGGCCGGCAGTGCCTTGGCGTACAGGTCGGCCATCTCGTGGTGAGTGGCGCTTTCGGCGACCTGGAGGAAGCCCAGGCCTTCGGCACGCAGGGTGTCCATCAGCAGGCGGGCGGTGACGAACGAATAGTTCGGCTCACGCTCAACCAGGGTACGGGCAGTCATCACCAGGGCGGTGTTGACATCGGTCAGGGCCACGCCGTCGTACAGGTTCTTCAGGGTTTCGCGTTGGATCAGGTCGCCGTCGACTTCTTCCAGGCCTTCGCAGGCTTCGGTGACGATGGTGTTCAAGCGGCCCATGTCCAGCGGCGCCAGGCTGCCATCGGCGCGGGTGATGCGGATCGATGGGTGGGCTTGTACCGGCTCTTCGCTGGTGGAGCGGGTGGCGCGTTCCTTGGCTCGGGAGTCACGGTAGATCACATAGTCACGGGCGACTTTCTGTTCGCCGGCGCGCATCAGGGCCAGTTCGACCTGGTCCTGGATTTCTTCGATGTGGATGGTGCCGCCTGAAGGCATGCGACGTTTGAAGGTTGCGGTGACCTGTTCGGTCAGGCGCGCCACGGTGTCGTGGATTCGCGACGAGGCAGCGGCGGTGCCGCCTTCAACTGCGAGGAACGCTTTGGTGATAGCGACGGTAATCTTGTCATCGGTGTAAGCAACGACAGTGCCGTTACGCTTGATCACGCGCAATTGGCCAGGTGCGGTAGCAGACAGATCCAGGTTGGAATCGGCGGCCTGCGGCGCATTGACCTGCGAGTTCTCGCGAGTTGTGTCGGTTTGCATGGGTGTCTCCACGTTCTCTATGTTTGTTTGGGCACCATTGAGGTGCCCACCGTTCCGTCCTGAAGCACTACAGCCGGCAGAGGCCGGGCATAACGACTTCGGGACAGTTCAGGAAGGGGGCTATGGGCGCCGCTTCCATGCCGAAGTCATGGGTGTCGAGCCAGTGCTCGGCACCTTGTTCCTGATGGGTGACAGTCTCTTGCTGCAACACCCGTACCGTTTTCCCCTGAGTAGGGAGGAAAACGGCGCCATCCGCACACGCGGTCTTGGTCTTCTAAATCAGCGATTGGTTCCACCAAACAGGAGCAAGAAAAGGGCTTGAGTTTCTTGTCTGATTTGTGTTTGGTATTTTGTGAAAAACCCTAGATATAGGGATTTTTAGCCGCCGGGATACAAGATAATGCGTTTTGGGGACTGATTGCAACGTACTGCCTGTGGATAAGGCTGTGCGTAAATTGTGTATGAATCGGGTAAGACTCATGCAGCCCGCAGTCCCCGTGCATGCAACCGTTTGTCACTGTTTTTTACGTCCAGAAATTACCGTGGGCGGATTTTTGCGGGCGCGAACCCTATCACAAAAAAACGTCCTGACCGAATCGTTTTAGCCGCTTGTGTGGAGCCCCGCGCCGGTTGCTACAATCCGCCGCGATCTACTGGGTGTTATCTGCCTTTCTCATGGCAAGTTATCCGCCTTTTTCATGACAAAAAGACGGGTGTCTTCTTTCCGACGGTGTGCTGGCAATAAAAGAGGTCGAGCATGGAGCAAGAAGCCTGGCAGGTACTGATTGTCGAGGATGACCAGCGGCTGGCTGAGTTGACCCGTGAATACCTGGAGAGCAACGGCCTGCAGGTGGCGATTGAGGGCAATGGAGCACTGGCCGCCGCGCGGATCATTGCCGAGCAACCGGATCTGGTGATTCTCGACTTGATGCTGCCGGGAGAGGACGGCTTGAGCATCTGCCGCAAGGTTCGTGATCGTTATGACGGACCTATCCTCATGCTCACTGCCCGCACCGATGATATGGACCAGGTCATGGGTTTGGACCTGGGTGCCGACGACTATGTCTGCAAGCCGGTACGTCCACGGCTGTTGCTGGCGCGGATCCAGGCCTTGCTGCGCCGCAGTGAAGCGACAGAGCCTGTGGCGGAGAAAACCCGACGCCTGCAATTCGGTCCCCTGGTGGTGGACAACGCCCTGCGTGAGGCGTGGCTGAGCGACGCCGGGATCGAGCTGACCAGCGCCGAGTTCGACCTGCTGTGGCTGCTGGTAGTGAATGCTGGGCGGATTCTTTCCCGAGAGGAAATCTTCACCGCGCTGCGCGGTATCGGCTACGACGGGCAAGATCGCTCCATCGATGTGCGGATCTCGCGCATCCGGCCCAAGATCGGTGATGACCCCGAGCACCCGCGACTGATCAAGACCATTCGCAGCAAGGGGTATCTGTTCGTCCCTGAAGCCGCCGCCGACATGTCCCTGTGAACTCGATCTTTCTGCGTATCTATGGCGGCATGTGCGCCGCGCTGATTCTGGTGGCGTTACTTGGGGTGCTGGCCCTGCATCTGCTGAACCAGGTGCGCAGCGAGCAATACCGCGAGCGTCTGGCCCACGGGACCTTCTCGCTGATGGCAGATAACCTGCAGCCGATGAGCGAGATCGAGCGTCGTCGGGCGCTGGCGGTGTGGGAGCGGCTGCTGGGGATTCCCCTGAGCTTGAAGACGTTCAGCCAGACTGACCTGGACAGCAGCCAGCGTGGTCGGGTGCTACGCGGCCAGGCGCTGGTAGAGCAGATTGGGCCATTTGCCGCTCGGGTCTATCGCCTGGTCAGCGAGAAGGAGCAGTTGCTGCTCAGTGCCGAAGTGCAACAGATCAGCGAGCAATTGGCCCGGGCCACCATCTATCTGCTGGCTGACGAACTGGTGCGTTATCCGGTGGCAGAGCAGCCGCAGCGTCTGGCGGCATTGAAGGAAGCCAAGGGCTTCGGTTTCGATATGCACTTGTCCACCCTCGACGCCGCGGACATGGACGAGGATCAGCGCCGGCGGGTGGCCGAGGGCGATACGGTAATGGCCCTGGGCAAGGGCGGCGATTCGATCCGGGTCTTCGCCGGACTGGTGGGCACGCCCTGGGTGCTGGAGATCGGTCCCCTGTATCAGATGAATCCTTATCCTCCCGAATGGCTGGTGCTGATTACCGTGTTGGGCCTGAGCCTGATCGGTTTGATCGTCTATCTATTGGTCCGTCAGTTGGAGCGACGCCTCAGTGGCTTGGAATCCGCGGCCACGCGGATTGCCAAGGGCAGCCTGGAAACCCGGGTGCCGGCCCGTGGTGCGGACTCGGTGGGGCGCCTGGCGGCGGCATTCAACGGCATGGCCGAGCACCTGCAGCGCTTGCTGGCGATCCAGCGTGAACTGGTGCGGGCGGTCTCCCACGAGCTGCGCACACCAGTGGCGCGGCTGCGTTTCGGTCTGGAGATGATTGCTTCGGCGAGCACCGATCAGGCGCGGCAGAAGTACCTGGATGGCATGGATAACGATATTCAGGATCTCGACCGACTGGTGGACGAGATGCTCACCTATGCGCGCTTGGAGCAGGGCTCGCCGGCCTTGAACTTCCAGCGTATCGACCTGGATGCCCTGATCAACCAGGTGATCAGCGAGCTGGCGCCGTTGCGGGCCAACCTCAAGGTCCAGCGTGGCTTGTGCCTGTCTGCCGCAGAGTGTGATGGTGCCTGGGTCGAGGCTGAGCCGCGCTATCTTCACCGGGCGCTGCAGAACCTGGTGAGCAATGCCATGCGCCATGCGCGATCCCAGGTGACCGTGAGTTATCAGGTGGGCCAACTGCGTTGCCGAGTGGATGTGGAAGATGACGGTCCTGGCGTGCCGGAAAGCGCCTGGGAGAAGATCTTCACGCCGTTCCTGCGCCTGGATGACAGTCGGACCCGGGCCTCCGGCGGCCATGGGTTGGGGCTGTCGATTGTGCGGCGGATCATCCATTGGCACGAGGGGCGTGCCCTGATCAGCAACAGCAAGAATCTTGGAGGCGCCTGCTTCAGCCTGAGTTGGCCTCGACAGCAGGAGCCCCATTGAGTGTGAAAGGGTCAGGCCTTGATGGCGATCAGGCTTAGCAGTTGATCGCCCTCGACGGCGAATTGGCCCAGTAGCTCGCGTCCGTGGTGCCATTCCTCGGACAAGTCCGTGAGCAGGCGTACCCGCACCTGGCCTTCCGGGCTCCACTCCAGCACTTCGGCGTGTTCGAAGTAGAAGCTTTTGCGCACCAGCGGATACAGGGTCTTGAACAGGCTTTCCTTGATCGAAAAGGTCAGGGTCACCGCCAGGGCCTGCTGCTTGGCTGTCAGTTGGCCCCGGCGTTGCAACTCCGCGGGGGTGAGAATCTGCTCTGCCAGCTTGGCTGCGCGCTCTTCGCTCAGCAGTGTTTCCAGGTCCATCCCCAAGGCTTGCCAGTGTTGCTTGTCGGCGACGATGGCGGCAGCACGCCCGCTGCTGTGGGTGATCGAGCCGCAGATATGCGCAGGCCAGATCGGTGCCCGATCGGTATCGATGGGAGGCACCCAGTCCAGTTGCTGCAACTGGCGCAAGGCGGCCCGGGCACACAGGCGTCCGGCGAGGAATTCAGTCTGGCGCTTGGCCACCGAGCGCTGGATGCTCGGCGGTGCTTCAATTCCGCTGCGTTGGAAGTCATCCGTGGTCAACTGCCCGGGGTTGAACCGGGTGCTTAGCCAAAGGGTGTGGGGCAAGGCTTGCGGCAATGGCCAGGAAGCGTCCAGTGGGGTGCAGCAGGCTGGTAGGGGAGGGAGAGCATTCATGGTCGCTAGTGTGCCGGGTTGCGTTCATCGAGGGTAGTCGTCCATCGCGCGAGGGGTTGCCGCAGAGCCGTTGCGGCAACTCCATAACGCACGGGTTCGAGACGCTGTCAGCCGAACAGCTTCTTGAAGAAGGCTTGCATGTCCGCCCAGGAATGTTCATCGGCGGCCTTGTTATAGCCGATGTCCAGGCCGCCGTGTTCGCCATGGCTCAAGCGGTCGGCATCGGGATTACTGAAGCCGTGTTTGGCGCCTTCCAGGCTGACAAATTGATAGTCGGCACCGGCCTTGTCCATCTCTGCCTTGAAGGTGGCGACGTTGTCGGCCGTGACCATGCTGTCCTGCGCGCCATGCTCCACCAGGATTTTTGCTTTGACACTGCCAGGCGTCGCCGGTGCTTGTGTGACCAGGGCACCATGAAAACTCACCACGCCGGCCAGTGGGAGGCCCTGGCGGGCAGCGTCGAGGACGACCTTGCCGCCAAAGCAGTAACCAATGGCTGCGAGTTTTTGCGGGTTGGTCTGCGGCTGTTGCCTCAGCAGTTCAAGGCCGGCATCGAAGCGCGCGCTGGCGGCGGCACTGTCCTTGAGTGCGGCCTGCATGAACGCCATGGCGTCTTGCGGGTGTTCGGTGTGCTTGCCTTCGCCATACATGTCGATGGCCAGTGCGCTGTAGCCCAGGGCGGCAAGGTCCCGAGCCCGGCGCTTGGCGTAATCGTTGAGCCCCCACCATTCGTGGACCACGACCACGCCTGGGCGAGGACCCTGTACGGCGTCGTCGTAGGCGTAGTAGCCGATCAGCGGGGTGCCATCGGTACTGCGATAGGGGATTTCCTGGGTCTTGATTGCAGCCTGGCCGAGGTCGCTGAGGGTTAACAGAAAGACAGCCAAGAGCACGCGCATAGGAGGAACTCCGGTTGAAAAAGTGTCAAAACAGCCTAGTCGATCTGGTTCAGGCGAGGTTAAGGGTGTGTTCAGGGGGAGTTCAGGGCGGGCTGTTTACTCTAGCCCCGTACCCAAAAAGCCTATAGTGCAAAGGAAACTTCCTATGACTTTATTGAAAAAAATGCTCCTGGCCTTTACCGTTCTCGGCGCCAGCGCCGCTGTCCAAGCGGCTGATAGCAACTTCGCCAGCCTGACTTTTGGCCAGACCAGCGACAAGGTCAAGAAGTCCAGTCAGCTCAACAGCAACCTCGGCCATCCGAACGCCGATGGTGTGATTGGCAAGGACAACACTTGGGGTGTGCGCTTCGGTCAACAGAATGACCAGGGCCGCTACTACGCCACTTACGATTACGTTTCCGGCTCCCACAATGGCATTAAACTGCGTCAGCAAAATCTGCTGGGCAGTTACGATATGTTCCTGCCGGTGACCAGCAGCACCAAACTCTTTGGCGGCGGCACCGCAGGCCTGACCAAGCTGACTCAGGAATCTCCAGGGTTCAGTCGTGACAGTGATATCGGTTACGCGGTAGGGGGGCAGGCCGGTGTCCTGCAACAGGTTTCGCAAAATACCTCGGTGGAGCTCGGCTACCGTTACCTGCGCAGTAATGCCGGGACCGAGATGAGTGAACGCGGTGGCAGCAAGCAGGGTTCGCTGAGCCTCACCAGCAGTGCCCAGACTTACCTGTCGGCCAACTACGCTTTCTGATAAGCGGTTTGGCCTGACCCGCGCCGGATCGTGCCTTGGGCACGGTCCGGCGTTGTCGCATCAATCATCAGGGCGCAGGGGCGCCCATGGAGATGCTGAATTTTGCCTGGGAGCGCGTTATGAAATTGCTGGTCGTTGAAGATGAAGCGCTGTTGCGCCATCACTTGCAAACCCGCCTCACCGACAGCGGTCATGTGGTTGAGTCCGTGGCGAACGCCGAAGAGGCGTTGTATCAGACCGAGCAGTTCAATCACGATCTGGCGGTGATCGACCTGGGCTTGCCCGGCATGGGTGGGCTGGACCTGATCCGACAGTTGCGCGCCCGTGGCAAGACCTTTCCGATCCTGATCCTCACCGCCCGCGGCAACTGGCAGGACAAGGTTGAGGGCCTGGCCGCCGGTGCCGATGACTATGTGGTCAAGCCGTTTCAGTTCGAAGAGCTGGATGCGCGGCTCAATGCATTGTTGCGGCGCTCCAGCGGGTTCACCCAGTCGACTATCATCGCCGGCCCGTTATTGCTGGACTTGAACCGCAAGCAGGCATCCCTGGATGAACAGCCCCTGGCCCTGACTGCCTACGAATACCGGATCCTCGAATACCTGATGCGTCATCACCAGCAGGTGGTGGCCAAGGACCGGCTGATGGAGCAGCTGTACCCGGATGATGACGAGCGCGATCCGAACGTTATCGAGGTACTGGTTGGGCGGTTGCGCCGCAAGCTGGAGGGGCCGTCGGGCTTCAAGCCGATCGATACGGTGCGCGGCCTGGGTTATCTGTTCAATGAGCGCTGCCGATGATTCGATCGCTGCGCCTGCGGCTGATGCTGGCGGCCACCACCTTGGCGGTGCTGTTCATGCTGGCGTTGCTGCCGGCCATGCAGGGGGCTTTCAGTCTCGCGCTGCAGGACTCCATCGAGCAGCGTCTGGCCTCCGACGTCACTACCCTGATTTCCGCCGCGCGGATCGAAAACAACCGTCTGCAGATGCCGGCGCAGTTGCCTGACGAGCGCTTCAATCTCGCCGACAGTCGGCTGCTGGGTTACATCTACGACCGTGAAGGGCACCTGGTCTGGCGTTCGCGAGCAACCCAGGAAGAGAACATCAACTACCGGCCGCGGTACGACGGGCGCGGTAATGAGTTCGCCAGGATCCGCGAAGCCAATGGCCAGGAGTTCTTCGTCTACGACGTCGAGATCAAGTTGCTAGGGGGCAAGAACGCGGCGTTCAGTATTGTTGCGCTGCAGCCGGTACGTGAGTATCAGCAGACCCTGGAAGGGGTTCGGGAGAACCTCTATCTGGGGTTTGGCGCGGCGCTGCTGGTGCTCCTGGCATTGCTCTGGCTGGGGCTGACCTGGGGCTTGCAGGCCCTGCGGCGCTTGAGTCAGGAGTTGGACCAGATCGAGAGTGGCACTCGCCAGAGCCTGAGCGAGGAGCACCCTCGAGAGCTGCTGCGCCTGACGGGCTCGTTGAACCGCCTGCTGCAAAGCGAGCGTGAGCAGCGCGCCCGCTACCGGGACTCCCTGGATGACCTGGCCCACAGCCTGAAAACCCCGCTGACGGTGTTGCAAGGCGTCAGTGAGGACATGGCGCAACGGCCTCAGGATCGTGAACAGGCTTGGGTCCTGCAGGCGCAGATCGAGCGTATGAGCCAGCAGATCAGTTACCAGTTGCAGCGTGCCAGCCTGCGCAAGAGTGGCCTGGTGCGCCACCAGGTTCATTTGCGACCGTTGCTGCAAAGCCTGTGCGACACGCTGGACAAGGTCTATCGCGACAAGCAGGTGCGGGTGTCGTTCGATTTGCCCGAACACTGCCATCTGCCCATCGAGCATGGTGCTTTGCTGGAGTTGCTCGGCAACCTGCTGGAGAACGCTTATCGCCTATGCCTGAGTTCGGTGCGCATCAGCGTGCGCGAAACCCTCGATGGCTCGCAGCTGTGTGTGGAAGACGATGGCCCGGGAGTGCCACCGGATCAGCGGGCGCGGATCCTCCAGCGCGGCGAGCGTCTGGATCGTCAGCATCCGGGGCAGGGCATTGGCCTGGCGGTGGTCAAAGACATCATCGAAAGCTACGGTGCGCAACTGACCCTGGGTGATTCTGCCTTGGGCGGTGCGGCCTTCCGAATCCATTTTCCGGCCTTGTGACGCTCCCCCTCACTGCTCCCGAGCGCGATAGGCACCCGGAGTCAGGCCGGTCCATTTCTTGAACGCGCGATGAAAGGCCGAGGGTTCGGAAAAGCCCAGTTGCTCGGCGATCTGTTGCAATGACAGGTTGTCGCGGCCGAGGTGGTAAATGGCAATGTCGCGGCGCAGTTCATCCTTCAATTCTTGAAAGCTCGAGCCTTCTTCCCGTAGATGCCGACGTAGGGTTTGCGGGCTGATGTGCAGGTGTTGGGCCACGCTTTCCAGGTCCGGCCAGCGCTCACGGTCGCGGCTGAGCAGGTGTCGCAGCTGGCTGCTGAGGCTGTCGCCCTCATCCGGCCGGGATAGCAGGTCAGCGGGGGAGCGTTCGAGGAAGTGCTTGAGGGTGCGCTCATCCTGCAGCAGCGGCATGCTCAGGTAGCGACTGTGGAACAACAGGCTGCTGCGATCTTGCGCAAATTGCAGCGGGCAGGGGAAGAGCAGGTCATATTCTGCGCCGTGCTCAGGCTTTGCATAGCTGAAGCAGGCTTGCTCCAGGCGGATTCGACGGCCGATCAGCCAACTGGCCAGGCGGTGCCAGATCACCAGCAGGCTTTCACTGAGAAAGTGATCGGGGTCCCACAGTTCGGAATCATCCAGGCTCAGTCGAGCCATTTCCCCTTCGCGTGTCAGGTACAAGCGCGGGGCTTCCGGGAATAAGCTATAAAATAATAAGCCGCGATTGAGTGCTTTTTCCAAGGTGCGGCAGTGGATCAGTGCGTGACACATCATGGCAAAGGTCCCGCGTTTGCTGGGGCGATGACCGAACCCGAGGTATTCATCGTCCAGTTCCAGCCACAGTTGCTGCAGCAGTCGGGTGAATTGCTCGGGGGCGATACGGGCCTTGGGCTGATTCAGCAGTTCGAGGCTGATCCCCAGCTGTTGCAGGAGTGGCGCGCAGTCGTAGCCACGGCGGCGTGCCCCGCCTAGGGCGGCGCGGGCAAAGTGGCTGGCGATGGTGCGTTCGCGCATGCGGGATGGTCCGTCCGTTGAGTGGCGGATGTTAGCCAGCCGCTCGGCAAGGGACAAGGCGGATATCCGCCAAATTGTAGGACGAGAGCCGGTGAATGGGCGGGAATCCGCCATGTTCACTGTGCGAAATGGATGCAAAGGTCGGCCCGACCCCTGATGTCTAAAGGCCTGCAGGTTTTTTTGACGAGATGGCACGGGCTTTGCGATAGAGCCGAGAGATCTGCCAGCACGCAGCTCGACACAACAAATCCCTCCAGCGCAGGAGGGTTCGCACTATAGGCACCGCATGCATCGACGGAAGGTGTATGCCGGGGCTCTTGAGGAACTTTGCAATGACGACTCGTCAGCCACTGTACAAATCCCTGTATTTCCAGGTGATCGTTGCTATCACCATCGGCATCCTGCTCGGTCACTTCTACCCGCAGACCGGCGTTGCCCTCAAGCCTTTGGGCGATGGGTTCATCAAACTGATCAAGATGGTCATTGCGCCGATCATTTTCTGCACCGTGGTGAGCGGTATTGCCGGCATGCAGAATATGAAGTCAGTGGGCAAGACTGGCGGCTATGCGCTGCTGTATTTCGAAGTCGTCTCTACCATTGCCTTGCTGATTGGCCTGGTCGTGGTCAACGTCGTGCAGCCGGGCGCGGGCATGCATATTGATGTTTCGACTCTGGATGCCTCGAAAGTCGCGGCCTATGTGACTGCGGGTGCCGATCAGAGCATCGTCGGCTTCATCCTCAACATCATCCCGTCGACCATCGTCGGTGCCTTCGCCAACGGCGATATCCTGCAAGTGCTGATGTTCTCGGTGATCTTCGGTTTCGCCCTGCATCGCCTGGGTGCCTATGGCAAGCCGGTGCTGGATTTCATCGACCGTTTTGCCCACGTGATGTTCAACATCATCAACATGATCATGAAGCTCGCGCCCCTGGGTGCGCTGGGCGCCATGGCCTTTACCATTGGTGCCTACGGTGTGGGCTCCCTGGTGCAGTTGGGCCAGTTGATGATCTGCTTCTACATCACCTGCGTAGTGTTCGTACTGGTGGTCCTGGGCGCTATCTGCCGCGCTCACGGCTTCAGCGTGATCAAGCTGATTCGCTACATCCGTGAAGAACTGCTGATCGTGCTGGGGACTTCCTCCTCGGAATCGGCACTGCCGCGCATGCTGATCAAGATGGAACGCCTGGGTGCCAAGAAGTCGGTGGTCGGCCTGGTGATCCCAACCGGTTACTCCTTCAACCTCGACGGTACTTCGATCTACCTGACCATGGCTGCGGTGTTCATCGCCCAGGCTACTGACACCCATATGGACATCACCCACCAGATCACTCTGCTGCTGGTGCTGCTGCTGTCCTCCAAAGGTGCTGCTGGCGTGACCGGCAGCGGCTTCATCGTCCTGGCGGCAACCTTGTCGGCCGTGGGGCACTTGCCGGTAGCTGGCCTGGCGCTGATCCTGGGTATCGACCGCTTCATGTCCGAAGCCCGCGCCCTGACCAACCTGGTGGGCAATGCCGTGGCCACCTTGGTGGTCGCCAAGTGGGTCAAGGAACTGGATGAAGATAAGCTGCAGGTCGAGCTGGCTTCCGGTGGTCGGGCGATTACTGACACCCGTGAAACCGATGACCTGGGTGTGGCCGAAGGTCCGGCACCGAGCATCAAGTAAGCGTCACTGAACATGAGAAACCCGCTTCGGCGGGTTTTTTATTGCCTGGCGCTTGAGCGCAACGGTCAGTGAGGCTGACCGTTGCGGTAATTGTTGGAGCGCTCACGGCTGCCTACTCTGTGGGCAGTCGATCAACAGGAGAGGGCATATGCAAGGGCCGTTGGTGTCACTTAAGGTACTGGATTTCTCTACTCTGTTGCCGGGGCCGTTCGCCTCGCTGCTGCTGGCGGACATGGGCGCCGAGGTGCTGCGTATCGAGTCACCAACTCGCATGGACCTAGTGCGGGTGCTGCCGCCCCATGACAGTGGGGTGTCCGCCAGTCACGCCTACCTCAACCGCAACAAGCGCAGCCTGGCCCTGGATCTCAAGCGGCCCGAGGCACTTGAGGTAGTCCGGCAGTTGGTGCACGACTACGACATCGTCCTTGAGCAGTTCCGCCCGGGGGTGATGGAGCGCCTCGGCCTGGGGTATGAGGCGTTGAAGGCGATCAACCCACGGTTGATCTACGTCTCCATCACCGGTTATGGCCAGACCGGGCCTTACCGGGATCGTGCCGGGCACGATATCAACTACCTGGCCCTGGCCGGGTTGGCCAGCCAGACCGGGCGCCAGGACCAGGGGCCATTGCCCCTGGGCATTCAAGCCGCGGATATTGCCGGGGGCTCGCTACACGGTGTGATCGGTCTGCTGGCGGCAGTGATCGCCCGCCAGCACAGCGGCCTGGGCCAGCGCCTGGACGTGAGCATGACCGATTGCGTGTTCAGCTTGAACGCCATGGCCGGAGCCGGTTACCTGGCTTGTGGGGTTGTGCCTGGGATGGAGCAGCAGGTGCTCAATGGCGGCAGTTTCTATGACTACTATCGCAGCCGGGATGGCCGTTGGCTGTCCGTCGGTAGCCTGGAGCCAGTGTTCATGCAGCAGCTATGTCAGGCGCTGGGACGGCCTGAGCTGGCAGCCCAGGGTTTGTCTTCCAGGCCTGAGCAGCAACAGGCCCTCAAGCAGGCCTTGCAGTTCGAGTTCGAAAAACACGACTTCGCCGAGCTTTGCCAGTTGTTCTCAGGGCTTGATGCTTGTGTCGAACCGGTGCTGAGCCTGGCCGAGGCGGTGGCACATCCCCAGTTGCAGGCCCGCCAACTGGTCAGCCAGGTGCCCCGTGGCGATGGCAGCTTCCAGGCGCAAATGGCCTGCCCGTTGAAGTTTTCCGAAGGCTTGCCCGAGCCGCGACACATCGGTGCCCAGTTGGGTGCGCATTCGGCTCAAGTACTTGCGGAGTTGGGCTATAGCCCGGAACGTATCGAGGAGCTGCGGTGCAGTCGAGTCATCGCGTAGGAAGCTGATTGCCGACGAAGCGCTTTCGTCCCTTCACTCGACTCGGGTTTCCCCGCTGTAAACCAGGGTGTGCCGGCAGCGTCGGCACAGGTAGCGGCGCCCCTGGGCCACCAGCCTGTGGCGTTGTGCGGAGAACGGGAAGTCGCTCTCGGCACAGGGACAGCGGTAGATGTAGCGGGTCATGCTACGGCGTTTGATCTCATAGGTGTGGCAGCGATTGGGCGGCAGTTCGTACACCCCGCGCATGATCAGTTGCCATTCTTCGCCGTGGGGCTGAATGCGCTCGCCGAACAGCTGATGGGCGATCAGGTGCGCGACCTCGTGGGCCACGGTCTGCTTGAGGAAATCCTCGGTGTTTTCCCGGTACAGCTGCGGATTGAAGCGCAGCAGGTTTTCATGCAAATGAGCGACTCCGGCTTTCTGGCCGCGCAATTTGAGGCTGACCACCGGGCGTTTGAAAGGGCGTTTGAAAAAGGATTCAGCGAGTAGGAAACAGTCTTCGACGCGGGTATTGAGTGGCTCGGGCATGCTTAACGGTTCTCCAGAGCGACTGAGTATGCCGCAAAGACCGGAGAATCCGAATCCTCCGGGCGCCGAATGGTCGTCAGATCGTGCCCATAAAGAAGGCCGCCTTGCGGCGGCCTGTGGTGGCAGACAGAGGATTATTATTGGTGTGGCGTCAGTTGGTGTACACGGGGCCGACGCCCAGGCCCCAGACAATCACGGTGAAGGCCATGATCGCTACCAGTACCACCAGTCCCACCGCCAGTACCGAGCTGGAAAACAGGAATCCCTCATCCGACGGGATGTTCATGAAGGTCGGCAGCCCGACGTAGAGCAGGTACACCGTGTAGCAGATAGCTGCGGTGCCGACGATCATCCCCAACCACATATGGGGGTACAGCGCCGCCAGGCCTCCGACGAACAGCGGTGTCGCGGTGTAGGTGGCAAAGGCCACGCAGCGCGCCAGGCTCGGGTTGGCGTCATAGGTGCGAGCCATCCAGTGAATGAAGGCTCCCATCACCGCCACGCCGCCAAGCATGGCCAGGTACGACATGATGGTCATCCACAGGGCGCTTTCCATGGTCAGCATCACTGGCGCGCGACTGCCGATGACCCAGCCAACCTGAGTGGTGCCAATAAACGCCGAGATTGCGGGGATCGCCGCCAGAACCAGCGTGTGAGTGAGGTACATGTGGCTGATGCTTTCCTCGGCATCGCCACGGATGTCTCGCCATTCCTGATCGGGGTGGGTGAAGAGTCCTACGACATGATGAATCATGGTCAGTCACTCCTTGGTTATTGCCATCGCCCCCCAACGGAGCGCTTACAGCCAAGTGGCACAGTCAGTTAGGTCTACATATGCGTGCGACCTTATGTCGCAGTATAGGGAGGAGTTTTCGTCAGATGTGCGCACCTTTAGAGCAAATTGCGCTGTAAACCCCTGGGTTAATCGCTAGCGTCTCTGTCACCCGGGGGCTGTAGCCGCTGCTCGGGGGCGCTTTCGCGGGGTTGGGGTTTTTGCGTAAAATGTCCGGCTTTTCGTCACACACCTCGCGGATTTCAAGCGCCATGGGCACTCTTACGGTCAACCAGAACAAACTGCAGAAACGCCTTCGCCGACTGGCGGGCGAAGCGGTCGCCGATTTCAACATGATCGAAGACGGTGACAAGGTGATGGTTTGCCTGTCCGGTGGTAAGGACAGCTACGCCATGCTCGACGTGCTGCTGCACCTGCAGAAGGTGGCGCCGATCAAGTTCGAGATCGTTGCGGTGAACATGGACCAGAAGCAGCCGGGCTTTCCTGAGCATGTGTTGCCGGCCTACCTCAAGGCGTTGGGGATCGAGTACCACATTGTCGAGAAGGACACTTACTCGGTGGTCAAGGAGCTGATACCCGAAGGCAAGACCACCTGCTCGCTATGCTCGCGCCTGCGCCGCGGCACTCTGTATACCTTCGCCGACGAAATCGGTGCGACCAAGATGGCCCTGGGGCACCATCGCGACGATATCGTCGAGACCTTTTTCCTCAACATGTTCTATAACGGCTCACTCAAGGCCATGCCGCCCAAGCTGCGGGCCGATGACGGGCGCAACGTGGTGATCCGGCCACTGGCCTACTGCAGCGAGAAGGACATCCAGGCCTACTCCGACCTCAAGCAATTCCCGATCATTCCTTGCAACCTCTGTGGTTCCCAGGAGAACCTGCAGCGTCAGGTGGTCAAGGAAATGCTGCAGGAGTGGGAGCGCAAAAGCCCGGGTCGTACCGAGAGCATCTTCCGAGGCTTGCAGAATGTGATCCCGTCACAGCTGGCGGATCGCAATCTGTTCGACTTTACCAATCTGCGTATCGATGACAGCGCCGCATCGCGCTTCGTCAACCTGGTGAACCTCTGACCCACCCGTATTGAGCCTTTGCTGCGACGCCGGTGATTACCGGTGTCGCAGCGCAGTTTTCAAGCACCTGGTACCTGAGGGATAAAGGCCACGCTGCCCTCTGCGGATTTCTTGGCCAGGCGCTCGCCGTTGGTGGGGGTTGTGCGAATCATCTGATGATCGCCACTCAGGTAGCTCAGCATCAGCGGTTCATTCTCGCTCTGTTGCACGAAAATCAACGTGCGTTGGGGATCCCAGTGCTGGCCGCTGGTCTTATCCAGCCAGGCCATGAAGTCTGCACTGTTGCCTGTGCGAGGAAAGTCCAGGGTTTGCGCCACGTAATAGAACGGCATCCCCTGATTCTGCAGGTACATCGGCAACTTGTTGTCCACCTCGATCATCACCATGCGCCATTGGTTCCAGGGGGCGATGCGACTCGCCTCGGCTCTGACCTGCGCGCTGAACTGGAGCACACCGCCGCCGCCATTGCTCCAGGGGTAGGCAATCCCCAGTACCAGCAGTAGCACTCCAACTGCGCTGGCAAAGCCGATGACCCAGCGCCGCTCGCTGGGTTTGCCGCTGGCGCGTCTTTGCTGCAGGTGTCGGCTCAGCCACCAAGCCCCCAACAATTGGGCGAAGGGCACCAGTGGCAGGACGTAGTAACTGCGCCGGCTACCGCTGGCGGTGAAGAACAAAAACAGCAGGCCCAGAGCCCAGACCAGCCAGCGCTCGTTGGGTTGCAGCTGGCGCCAGTGACGGGCGGCTACCCAGAGGCCGATGATCCAGCAAGGGGCCCAGGGCAAGGTATAGGCCGGTAGGTAGATCAGGTAGGTGTAGATCGGCCCGACATGATCGAACGGGTCGAAGAAGCGCACCACATTTTCGCGGAAGACCAGGCTCAGGCCGCTTTCGCCGTAGGTCGGGGCACCGTACAGGTGCGAGAGTACGAACGGCACCATGTAGAACAGGCCGGCAATCAACAGCGCCAGGCACAGGCGCAGATTCAAGTGGCGTTTCCAGCGACCCTGGCTCAGCAGATGAGGCAGCAGAATCAGGCCCGGCAGGACGAAACCAATCAGGCCCTTGAGCAGCGAAGTCGCCGCCAGCAGCAGGAAGAACACGCTGTAGCGACCCAGGCGTGTGTCTTCCGGGCCACGCCAGTACCACCACACCGAGGCCAGGACGCCGCATACGGTGAGAATGTCGGCAGTGGCCACCCGTGCCCAGAACGCGAAGTAGAACGTGGTGGCCAGCATCCAACCGGCGATCAGTCCGGTGCCTTTGTGAAACAGTCGCTCGCCGATCAGATACACCAGCCAGATGCTCAACCACGCGGCGAGCACCGACGACAGGCGCAACGACCAGGGCCCCAGCCCCCCCATCAGCCAGGCGCTGGCGGTAATCAGCCAGTAGGACGGCAGGGGTTTGTCGTAGTAGGGGCTGCCCTTCAGATAGGGATCGAAGTAGTCGCCACTCTGCAGCATCTGCAATGCGATGTTGGCCCAGCGAGTTTCCGGCCCCCACAATTCACGGGAACCCAGGCCCAGCAGCAGGATCAAGGCCGATACGCCGAGGAGCAGGATCAGCGCCTTGCGCTCGCTGTTGTAGAAATTCATACACGGGTTTCCCAAAGGAGGAGGTCGAAAGAGTCGCAGTCATCCATGGCGCAACTGCACCTAAAAAAACGCCAGCGCCAACCGCAGTCGACGCTGACGCTGTACCTCATGCGTCAGGGGAGCCTGTGCAGGTCAGGGTTGGCTCTGTGGCAGGATCAGGATCAGTATGTTGCCTTCCTCGTAGCGTTTGCCGCCGGTCGGCAGCAGTGCCACTTCCTCATTCTCGACCACGTCCTTGACCCGCATGACTACGCCCACCGAACCCAGCTTGCGTGCTTCGCTCACCCATTGTCCGACGTCGGCCATGTTGGTTTTGCGCTGCGCCGAATCAGGATAAGCCAGGCCATATTTCAATTCGCCCTCGGTGTTGTACAGCGTCACCTCCGGGCGTTGCAGGCGCCAGGCCAGGGCCGAGGCAGCCCCCAGGTCGTTACTCAGCAGGGTCTTGGTCTGCTTGAGTTCCTCGATGTGTTCCTTGATGAACTGGTCCGGCATCTGGTTGTGCACGATGAGCCCGGGCATACCCGCTGGCAGCAGGGCGACCAGCAACCAGATACCCAACGCTGGGGCTGCCCAGTAGTGCAGGGGCTTGGAGGCCGGTAGCAGATTGGCGATGATCCAGCCCATCAGCATGATGAATACCAGGGACAGGCTGAGCATTTCGTTGTGGCCATAAACCGGCCGGGTCAGTTGGATGACCAGCAGCGCCACCATTGCTCCGACACCAATCAACAGGTTGAGCAAGCTGTTGAGCCGAATAGCGCGACTCTGCAGGGCGTTCACTCGGTCGATCAGGGTGTTGCCCATGAGTACGGCCAAGGGCAGCAGGCACGGCATGATGTAGGTTGGCAGCTTGCCGCGGCTCAGACTGAAAAAAACCAGCGGCAGCAGGAACCACAGCAACAGGAAACCAGTTGCCGCCTGGCGTTTATCTTTCCAGGCTTGAATGAATGTAGTGGGCAGGAGGGCAGCCCAAGGCAGGCTGGAGGCTACCAGCAGAGGCAGGTAGAACCACCAGGGGCGGGTGTGTTGCGCATTGTCGGCGGCGAAGCGGCGAATATGCTCATGCCAGAAGAAAAAGCGCCAGAAGTCGGGCTCGTGAGCATGAATGCTCAGGACCCAGGGCAGGCTGATGCCGATTGCTACTACTACTGCTACCAGGCCATAACGCAGCAATTCACCAAGGCGACGCTGCCAGAGCATGTAGGGCAGGGCGATGAGTACGGGTAGCAGCCAGGCGAGGAAGCCCTTGGTCATGAAACCCATGCCGCAAGCGGCACCCAGCACGGCCCAGGCCAGCATGCGACCGCGGCGGGTCTGGCTGTCCAGGGCGAACCACAGCGCCACCAGGCTCAGGTTGACCCATAAGGTGAACTGCGGATCCAGGTTGGAATACCCCGCTTGCCCGGCAATCAGGCCAAAGCTCATGTACAGCAAGGCCGCAGTGAAGCTCTTGCGCGGGTCGTTCCACATCCGGCGGGTGATCAGGTAGGCCAGCAGTACGCTCAAACCGGTGCTGAGGGCC
Source organism: Pseudomonas sp. Fl4BN1 (assembly GCF_009908285.1). GTDB lineage: Bacteria > Pseudomonadota > Gammaproteobacteria > Pseudomonadales > Pseudomonadaceae > Aquipseudomonas. The sequence goes on along the minus strand of NZ_JAAARM010000005.1, from coordinate 103,291 downwards.
GAGGCGATGCGCACCCCAAACAGGTTGTCGCCGAATACCGCCTGCCCGATGGCAATCATCCAGTAGCCGGCAATGGGTTTCTCGAAGTAACGGATGCCCATGAAATGTGGCGCAACCCAGTCCCCGCTCAGCAGCATCTCCTGGCTGATTTGCGCGTAGCGGGTTTCGTCGGGAATCCACAAGCCGTGAGTGGTCAGTGGGAGCAGGTAGAACAGGCCGAAGGCCAACAACAGAAATGGCAACGCCCAACGCTTGGTCATGCCGTTTTCGCTCCTGCAAGCAGTGCAGTCATGAGGCGTGGTGCTCGTTCCATAAGCTGGGGGCGTAAAGTGCGGTGCATTGCTGTCCTCGAAGTCAGGTAAGGAGTTCAACGTACAAGTTCTGGTGTCGGAGCTCACTGATAATCAGCGATTGCCGCATCAGCAGATTTCTCAAAATAAACCATAGCTTTCATCTGGTCTTTCAGGCGTTTTTGAGAATGCTTGTTATAAAGAGCTGGCACTAATTGCTAATAGTGCAAAACACAACAAAGTCAAATAAATAACAGGCTGGCTAGTCTGTCTGTCAGCTGAGTGAAGTCTGTTGTTGTGTTGTTAAAAATAGTTACAGATTGTTGGGCATCTCTTTAAGTACCTGAGGCCAGTTTCTTGCATTCATGATTCCCACTACTTGCATTTCACCGTCTGCGGTCAGGGTCACGAATAACGAACTGGTGTATTCACTGGCCAGGGCGTGGGCGAATCCCAGATGGCTTTCCAGATCACTGATGCAGCCGCTGTGGGTGACCAGGATCAGGTTACGTCCTTGAAGCTTGTGGGCTTTAATATCCCTTTCAAGGTTCTTGCCACAGGTCACCAGCCATTCCTGGGTTCTAGGCGCTTGATTGAACATGGACTGTGTGGTTTGCAGGGTGCGCGTCATGGGGCTGCTCAGGACATCCGTATGCTCCATGCCAAGAGTGCGAAAGGCCTGGCCCAGTTCGCTGGCTGTGACGCTGCCAAGCTGGGTGATGCCGTCCGCAGGGCCCAGGCACGGATTGGCAGAGCGATCGCAGCGCTCTGAGTGACGCACCAGAACAATCACCTGGCCGGCTCGCCAGTGCTCATAGAGACCGCTCTGTTGCATCTGGTTGTCGAGGGCCAGGTCTTGAGGGGTTGCAGGCCACAACATAAAGCCGCTGACCACGATAGTCAGGGCGACCGCAATCGCACTGAAGATGATTTTTCTGGAGCGGCGCATGCTGGCGGTTTTAGCTTGGGGGCCGGCTTGCAGAGTATTGACCACGTCGTTTACCTGAATATGTTTTTGAGAGGTTTTTTAATTCGGGTTGAAACTAATGTTCTGCAACGAACCGGCACGCGCACCGGCATCAGCGCCGCCACTAGAGCCAACTTAAAGAAGGCCAGGTGGGGGAATGGTGAAAGCAATGTGAAAAAAACGAATGGCATAGCGCCGGCCTGTTTTACGCCAGACAGCAAACGTTCAGGTTACGAGTTTGAGAAAAGCGTTACCCGCCAAGCGATGGGCGAATGAGCTTCGCGTCCTGCAGCTATTTTTAATGGCGCTGTTCTTATCGGTATGACAAGCCGAAGAAACTGTAGCTGAGAAAAAAACTTCTGTGGAAAAACTGCAGGTTAGTTCAGCTTTCTGTCAGCTAGAGACGCGAGGAGATGACTGCTTCAGTCCGGTGTCCGGAGACGAAGCAGTGCGGGAGGCAAGAGTAATGACCAGCGGGCTTAGTGGTTGACGGTATAGGTCAGCATGGCTGAAAGCTGGCACAGCGGCCTGCCACTTTCGTTCTGCCATTGGTTGAACACGTCTTGTACCAAGGCCTGGTCGCGTTTGCTGCTGGGCACTTTGTCGATGATGTTCTGCGCGCTGAGTGCGGCGACCACATCCCAGGTAGGAATGAAGGTGTCTTTGCCCACCATGCGCAGGAAACGTGGCGCCGAGAGGCCACCCATCTGATTGCCGTGTTTGGCCAGGTACTGCCAGAGCCCGGTAATGTCCTGGACCGGCCAGTCGGCGATAAAGGCGCCGAAGCGGGTGTGTTGCTGCTCCACGTCGAGGATCATCTGGGCGTTGCGCGGGACGCTTTTGAGCTTACCCAGATGGCGAATGATTCGCGTGTCCTGCATCAGCCGCTCCAGGTGCTCGGCGCCCATCAGCACCACCTTGTCTGGATCGAAGCCAAAGAACACTTGTTCGAATGCCGGCCATTTGGCATCCACCAGGCTGTGCTTCAGGCCGGCACGAAAGACCCGCAATGCCAGGGTCGACAAATAGCGATCGGCGCTCAGTGAACGCAGATAGTCATCACTGGCTGGCGTTGGCAGCTGGGCTTCCAGTGCCGCGGTGGAGCCGAAGCGGTTAAGACAGTATTCATTCAGCCATTTGTAATCGTGCATGCCTGCTCCGGGTCGGTGTGGGAGTGTCGCTCAGCGAGTCTGTCGATCAAGATTGGGGCGCGAAACGACGATGCAAGTTCCCCGGAGCATTGCCTTGCGTTCCGGGGAACTCGTGTGCCTTCAGGATCAGGCTGGGCTTGCGCCTTCGCCGGCAAGCCTGCGGTTGAGCTGGAAGCGCCAGCGCACGTACAGCAACGCCGAGGTGAACACCGCCAGGCTAGCGAACATCTCCAGCAGGCCGAACAGCTGGCGATTCGGATCGTAGGCCGCCAGTGCACCCTTGATGAAGTACAGGTTGACCACGAAGCACATCCACGAATGTCCGCGAGCACTGCCACTGAGCATGCCGGGCGCCATCAGCAACAGAGGCAGTAACTCGATCAGCAGGATCACCCAGGGCCGTGCGCCGTGCAGGTCGGCTATCAGCAGGTAATACACGCAGAGCAGGCCTACCAGGCCGAGAAAGCAGATCAGGCTGAGGACCCGGGTTACCCGGACCCGGGGTTCCAGCCACTCCACCGCAGGCAGGATTTTCGGCTTCTTAGCCACGGCCGCTCTCCAGTTGCTGGGCGGTTTTCGCCAGGCGCAGGCCCAGGGCCCGGCACAGCGCGATTTCGTGCTCGTCCAGCGGGCTCTTGCCGTCCGCCCCGGCATGATGGCTGGCGCCGTATGGGGTGCCACCGCCACGGGTTTCCAGCAAGGCCGACTCGCTGTAGGGCAGGCCAGTGATCAACATGCCGTGATGCAACAGTGGCAGCATCATCGACAACAAGGTGGCTTCCTGGCCGCCATGCAAGCTGGCGGTGGAGGTGAACACTCCGGCGGGTTTGCCCACCAGTGCGCCGGTCAGCCAGAGGTTGCTGGTGCCGTCGAGAAAGTATTTCAACGGTGCTGCCATGTTGCCGAAGCGAGTCGGGCTGCCCAGGGCCAGGCCCGAGCAGTGCTTCAGGTCATCAAGGCTGGCGTAGAGCGCGCCGCTCTCGGGGATGCTCGGTGCCACGGCTTCGCACTCGGCGGAAATTGCCGGGACGGTGCGCAGTCGGGCTTCCAGGCCCGCCTGCTCGATGCCTCGGGCGATCTGCCGGGCCATCTCGTTGGTCGAGCCATTGCGGCTGTAGTACAACACCAGGATATACGGCGTGCTCAAGGCAGAATCTCCAGCACATTTTCCGGCGGCCGGCCGATGATGGCCCTGTCAGCGGTTTCGAGAATCGGCCGTTCCATGAGCTTCGGGTGCTGGGCGATGGCGGCAATCAACTGCTCTTCGTTGAGGCTGCTGTCTGCCAGGTCGAGGCTTTTGTACTCATCTTCACCCGTACGCAGTAATTGACGCGCACTGATACCGAGCTTGCCCAGCAGGCTGCGCAGTTGGGTTGCGTCCAGTGGCGTTTCCAGGTAGCGGACCACGGTTGGAGCCAGGCCGCGTTGTTCCAGGAGTTCCAGTGCAGCACGGGATTTCGAGCAGCGCGGGTTGTGATAAAGCGTCAGATCGGTCATGTGCGGGTCGCATCTTGCGTAAGGTGGCGGCTATTCTACCCGGGCGACGGGCTCTCCTGAACCTTGGGAGTCGATAGGTCGCAGCAACAAGGGTTACCGATCATTTTTCAAGACCTCCTTCAAGACAGGAAACGGTGCATGGCAAGGCAATTGGCAGCAATATTGGCGATTTTCACCACCTTGCTGCTTGGCGGCTGTGGCAATGACTACGGGGTTGACCAGTACGGTCAGAAAGTCGCTGCTGAACGCCTCGATAAACAGTGGCTGGTGCTCAACTACTGGGCTGAGTGGTGCGGGCCTTGCCGGACAGAGGTGCCTGAGTTGAATGCCTTGAACGAGCAGCTCAAGGGGCAGTCGGCGACGGTGCTGGGAGTCAACTTCGATAATGTTCAGGGCGATGAGCTCAAGAGCGCCAGCGAAAAACTGGGTATCAAGTTCACTGTGCTGGCGCAGAACCCAGCTGAGATTTTCGAGCTGCCACGTAGCGAGGCGTTGCCGGTGACCTACATCATCGACGACAAGGGCAAGGTGCGTGAGCAAATGCTGGGCGAGCAGACTGCGGCGGGCGTGCTGGAGAAGCTGCGGACTCTGCGCGGTCATTGAAGAAAGGCCGGGATTCTTGTAGCTGCCGGCGCAGGCTGCGCCAGCGGCTACAGAATGGTGTCAGCCTTCTTCCAGCCACCAGCGCAGCGGTTTGCCTTCGGCCGGCCAGAAACGCAGCTGTTCGATCGGTGAGACATCCCAGCGCTCGACGGTTTCCAGTGCCTGGAGGAAACGCCGCTCCTGCTCCATCAATGCCGGAGCGCAGAGTTTGCGGGTGCTGCCCACCTTGCCGAAGCTGAGCTTGTCTGCATCAAGGGTGTAAGGCGCGAACCAGTGGTTGCAGCCACCATTGCCATAGGCACGGCCATCGGCGCCCAGAGTGATGGTCAGGTGGCTGTAATCGATGAGCGGCCGCTCACCGATCCATTCCAGGACGTAACTGCGATCTTGCTGCAGCTTCAGCGGCTCGGCGGCGCAGCCCATCAGGCTGGCCCCCAGTGCCGCAGTCAGCGCCAGGTGTTTCATTGTCCGGCCTGCTGGCATTTCGGGCAGAGGTGGCGTTCGCCCTCGCTGGCCCAGCCCAGTTCGGCAATCCGAGCGCTGGCTGCAGGCTTCTGAGCCTTGTTGCCGAGCTTGGCGTCTACCGCGAACTCGAAATTGAGTTCGGCGGCGCAGCTGTCGCAGTTGACTTGCCATTGATGAATTGCCAGTTCACCGAACACCGGGCCACGGGCCACGGCGACCCACTGGCCGAGTGGATTGATCAGGTGGCGGACGGTCTCTACCGTCAGGCGCATGGACAAGTCCTTGCTGCCCTTGAGGGTAACCAGTAGCACGTCGTCGGTACGGATCGAGCCACCGTTACCGGTGACTTGATAGCGCCCCGGCACCAGGGCGCGGCATTCGATCAGGGTGTGTTGCGGGTTCATCAGGTTGTAGCGGAAATCGTGTTCGACCATGGGTCCTCCAAATCTGCCGCGTATGCTAGCACGGGCCCCTGGGCCGCAGGTTGCGGGCTGATGACCTTCGATCAGCCCGTGCCGGGGATTTTAGCCATGGACCTGATTCTGTGGCTGGCCCGCGGCCCAACTGGCGATGTTGTGCAGCGTGGTGTCGGCGATGGCTGCCAAGGCTTCGTGGGTCAGGAATGCCTGGTGCGCGGTCACTATCACATTGGGAAAGGTCAGCAGCCGAGCCAGTACATCATCCTGCAACGGCAGGTCGGAACGGTCCTCGAAGAACAGTTGGGCCTCTTCTTCGTAGACATCCAGCCCCAGATAGCCCAGTTGGCCGCTTTTCAGGGCTTCGATCAACGCCGGTGTGTCCACCAGTCCGCCGCGGCCGGTATTGATCAGCATCGCTCCCGGTTGCATGTGCGCCAGGCTTTCCTGGTTGATCAGGTAACGACTGTCGTCGGTCAGCGGGCAGTGCAGGCTGATGATCTGCGCCTGGGCCAGTAGTTCCGGCAGGCTCAGGTAACGGGCTCCGAGGGCTTCGACGGCGGGATTGGGAAAGGGATCGTAGGCCAGCAGTTGGCAACCGAAGCCGGCCATGATGCGGGCGAAGGTGGCGCCAATCTGCCCGGTACCGACAATCCCCACGGTCTTGCCCACCAGGTCGAAGCCGGTCAGGCCGTGCAGGGTAAAGTCGCCTTCGCGGGTACGGTTGTAGGCTCGGTGCAGGCGGCGGTTCAACGCCAGGATCAAGGCGACGGCATGTTCGGCCACCGCATGCGGTGAATAGGCCGGGACCCTTACTACATCCAGGCCCAGGCGCTTGGCTGCCGGCAGGTCGACGTGATTGTACCCCGCCGAGCGCAGGGCGATCAGCCGCGTGCCGCCGGCTGCCAGTTGTTCCAGTACCGGGGCGCTAAGATCATCGTTGATAAAGGCACACACCACTTCGTGGCGTTCGGCCAGGGCCACGGTGTCCAGGCTCAGGCGGGCGGCCTGGAATTGCAGCTCAATGCCTGCTGGCAGGTGGGTACCGAGAAAACTCTCACGGTCATAATTCTGGCTGCTGAAAAGAATCGTCCGCATGCTTGCATCCTTGTTCAAGGCGCTCAGCATGAAGGCTGGGCGCCGGGCGGGTCTTGCTCTGGGTCAGGCGTTGCTCCGTGCCGCGGTGGCCAGGCGGCCGATGGCATGGTCCAGTTCATCCAGTGCGGCAAAGGCCTTGTTGTCTTCCTGCTTGAGCAGGGTTTCGCTGCGCTGGCAGGCCGCACGCAACTGCGGTACTCCACAATAACGGGTGGCGCCGTGCAGCCGATGGACGCGTTCGATCAGCGTGCCATGGTCATTGGCGGCCCGCGCTACGTTGATCGCTTCGCGATCGGCCTCAAGGGATGCCAGTAGCATGGCCAGCATGTCGGCTGCCAGATCGGCCTTGCCGGCCGCCAGGCGCAGGCCTTCGTCCGCATCCAGCACCTGCAGTTGCTGTCCCAGCTCCGGGCGTTCACCGGCCCGCTCCGAGCCTTGGTTACGCAGCGCCAGGCCGGTCCATTTCAGAACGACCTGGGCCAGTTGCCGCTCACTGATGGGTTTGGTCAGGTAGTCGTCCATGCCGCTTTGCAGCAGGGCGCGTTTTTCGTTGGCCATGGCATGAGCGGTGAGGGCGACAATGGGCAGTGGCGTGCCGTGGCGCTCGCTTTCCCATTGACGGATCGCCTCGGTACTTTGCCGACCGTCCATGCCGGGCATCTGTACATCCATCATCACCAGGTCAAAAGGCTCGTTCTGGATCGCGTTCAACGCAGCGTAGCCGTTGTCCACCGCCAGTACCTTGGCGCCCATGTCTTCCAAGAGGGTCTGGATTAGCAGCAGGTTGGCCGGGTTGTCGTCGACGCACAGGACCCGTGGCGCGCGACTGGAGAGAGGCTCTTCCGGTTCGCTGCGGGCCCGGCGTGGAATGACCAGGTCGGACAGGGCACGGCGCAGTTTTCGGGTACAGGCCGGCTTGGCCTGCAACTGGCTGTGAGGATTGGGCACCGAAAGCTGGAACAGTGTTTGTTCGGTGGTCGGGCACAATACCAGGACCTTGCAACCCAGATGCTCCAGGTCCCAGATATGCTGGCTCAGGCGCTCCGGTGACATGTCGTTGCTGGTGATCCCGAGTACCGCGAGGTCGATGGCCTGATCACTTTGATGCACCCCGGTAATACCATTGGTCAGGGCCTCCAGGGTGTTGAACGGCGTCACTTCCAGGCCGCAGTCCTCCAGTTGGTGCAGCAGGGCCTGACGCGCCAGTTCGTGATTTTCCAGTACCGCTACGCGCCGCCCCAGCAGTGGCGGGCCGGGCAGGTCCTCGGCATCGTCACGGGTTTTCGGCAGGTTCAGGCTGATCCAGAATTCCGAGCCTTCACCCGGTGTGCTGTCGACCCCGATTTCGCCGCCCATCTGTTCGATCAGGCGTTTGGAGATCACCAGTCCCAGGCCAGTGCCGCCAGGTTGTCGCGACAGCGAGTTGTCGGCCTGGCTGAAGGCCTGGAACAGGGCGCGCACGTCCTGGTTCGACAGACCGATGCCGGTGTCCTGGATGCTGATGCGCAGTTGCACACTGTCTTCGTGTTCTTCTTCAAGCATGGCGCGGGCAACGATGGTGCCTTCGCGGGTGAACTTGATGGCATTGCTCACCAGGTTGGTGAGGATCTGCTTGAGCCGCAACGGATCGCCGATCAGGGACAACGGGGTATCGCGATAGACCAGGCTCACCAGCTCCAGCTGTTTGGCATGGGCGGCCGGAGCGAGGATGGTCAAGGTGTCTTGCAGCAGATCCCGAAGGTTGAACGGAATGCTGTCGAGCACCAGTTTGCCGGCTTCGATTTTCGAGAAGTCGAGGATCTCGTTGATGATTCCCAACAGGCTGTCGGCGGACTTTTCGATGGTGCCCAGGTAATCCAACTGACGGGGCGTCAGCTCGCTTTTCTGCAGCAAATGGGTGAAGCCGAGAATGCCGTTGAGCGGCGTGCGGATCTCGTGGCTCATGTTGGCCAGGAACTCCGACTTGATCCGGCTGGCCTCCAGGGCCTCTTTGCGCGCCAGATCCAGCTCGATGTTCTGGATCTCGATGGTTTCCAGGTTCTGGCGCACGTCTTCGGTGGCTTGATCGATGCTGTGTTGCAGTTCTTCATGGGCATTTTGCAGGGTGCCGGCCATACGGTTGATGCCGGAGGCCAGCTCATCCAGCTCCTGGCTGCCCAAGGGTGGCAGGCGAGTTTCCAGGTTGCCATCCTTGAGTTGCGCCACGGCCTGCTTGATCTGGCTCAGCGGAGTATTGATGGTCCGCCCCATGCGTACCGCCAGCAGGGCGGTGATTCCAAGGCCGGTGGCGATCAGCAGCAGGCTGGCGAACAGACTGCGATAGCCGCGCAGCAGCATGCCGCTGTGGGACAGCTCCAGTTCGACCCAGCCCAGTAGGCGGTCGGACTCATCGGGAATCAGGTCGCCGGCGAGGTTGCGGTGACGGCCGAAGACCGGCAGTTGATAGCGGGTCGCGTCATTGCCGGTGCGTTGCAGCATGTGGGTGTTGTTACCGCTGGGCGGCGGATTGAGCATGCTGGGGCCGGCGTGGGCCATGAGCGTGCGATCAGGGGCGAGCAACGACACTGCGCGTACGTCTTGCTGCTCCAGGGCCTGGGTGGCAATGCGTTCGAGCATCAGGGTGTTGTGATTGCCCATCGCCGGGGCTACCAGGGAGGCCAGTTGCTCGGCGATCATTTCGCCGCGTTGCAGCAGTTGGGTCTGCAGGTCCGAGAGCTGCATCCAGGTGAAGTAGCCGCCCAGCACCAAGGCCATCAGGCTGGTTGGCAACAAGGTCAGCAACAGTACGCGGCCTTTGATTCCCAGTTTCTTGAGCACGCAACTCTCCTGCTTCCACGCTGTTTTGAAAGGTCGACGGGCACGTCCGTGATGCGCCACCTGCGCAGTGTAACGATTTGCCGGGGGCTGATCTTGGCAAATTGCGTTCCGCCAGCCGAGCACCTGCAGGAGGCGAGGGGGCTGCGACCAAGGCATTGGTTGCCGCGATCCAGGCAATCTTGAATAATTGCTCAATTGAGAATTACTTGCAGAAGCCAATGACTCCCGTATCTGTTGAGCCTCCCCGCATCCTGACCATTGAAGACGACCCAGTGCTTGGTGCCTACGTGCATGAACAGTTGGGGCGCTGCGGTTTTGCCGTGACTTGGTGCCAGAACGGTCTGGAAGGCTTGGGGATTGCCCGTCGACAGGCCTTCGATGTGGTGCTGATGGACATCCTGTTGCCGGGGATGGACGGTTTGACGGTGCTGACGCATTTTCGTCAGAGCCATTCGACCCCGGTATTGCTGATGTCGGCCTTGGGGGCGGAAGCCGATCGCATCAGTGGTTTTCGCCTGGGGGCCGATGACTATCTGCCCAAGCCGTTCAGCATGGCCGAGTTGCGGGTGCGCATCGAGGCCATCTTGCGACGGGTGGCATTGGATCGACGCCCAACGCCGCCGGTGCTCAGCAGCAATTTGCAGAGCCTGCGATTCGATGATGAATTGTGTGATGTGTTCTTTGCCGAACAATGGGCGGGCCTGACCCGCAGCGAATTCCGTCTCCTGGAAACCTTGCATCGCAATGCCGACGAGGTGCTGAGCAAGGCCTTCCTCTATCAACATGTGTTGCAGCGTGGCTATGCGGCTCACGATCGCAGCCTGGACATGCATGTCAGTCAGATTCGCCGCAAGCTCAAGGCGTTGGGTTACAGCGAGCGTGAAGTGCGGACGGTGTGGGGCAAGGGGTATGTGCTGAGTGCCTTCGATGAAGTGGTCTAGCCTGCCCGGTCGGCATTCATTGTTCTGGAAGCTGGCGCTGTTGCTGGTGGCTTTCTGTCTGCTGATGATTTGGCTGAGCTGGTCCTGGGGGCGTTATGTGGAGCAGCGGAACCTGTACCTCTCTGATGAGGCCCGGGTCACTCTCGGCACCTATGCGCGGCAGGCCGAGCAAGCTTGGAAGAGCGGGCAGAATACCGGGGTCGATGCCTGGATTCAGCAAATGGCCAGCCGGGAAAAGAGCTGGATCGGGGTCATTGGCAGTGACCTGCAATCGTTGAGCAGCTATCCGCTGACCCCGAAAGAAGCTCAGCACCTGACCTTTCTGCGGAGCGCGGATTGGCCGGTGAGCCGGCATGCTCGTGGCCTGCCGTGGCTGAACATTCCATTCCCCGATGATCCGTCCCTCGGCAGCCTGGTGATCGAGTTGCCGCAACGCTTCATGCCGGGGCGTTATCGGTTGTTCTGGCAGGTGGTGACCAACGGGGTGATCCCGGGGCTGTTCACGCTGTTGCTGTGTGTCGGCCTGTACCGCTTGCTGGTGGTGCCGCTGAATCAGTTGCGCGAGCAGGCCAATGCCTGGCGTGCGGAACAATTGAACGCGCGGCTGTCCACTGAAACGACTCAGCGCAAGGATGAGTTGGGAGATCTGGGGCGGGCGTTCGATCAGATGTCCGAGCGCTTGCAAAGCACCGTGGCGGTGCAGCAGCAGTTGCTGCGGGACCTGTCCCACGAACTGCGCACGCCCTTGAGCCGCCTGCGGGTAGCGTGCGACGGCGAGCAGGACCTGGCAGCCCTGCGGGAGCGACTGGCCCGAGAAATCGATGGCATGCAACGCCTGGTGGAGGACAGCCTGCAACTGGCCTGGCTGGACACCGAGCGTGCGCCATTGCCTGAGGAGCAGATCCAGATCCAGGCACTGTGGGAGATGCTCAGCGAGAACGCCTGCTTTGAAAGCGGCTGGTTGCCAGAGCAGTTGCGTTGCCGGTTGGAAGCGGATTGTTGGGTGCGCGGGCATCTCAATAGCCTGGCCCAGGCCCTGGAGAACATCTTGCGCAATGCCATTCGGCATTCACCGCCCGGGGCGTTGGTGGTCCTCGATGGGCGGCGCGATGACGCGTATTGGCATCTGTGGCTGGATGATCAGGGGCCGGGGGTGGCCGAGTCGGAGCTGGAGCGGATCTTCGCTCCCTTCATTCGTCTCGACGGATCGCGACCCGGAGATGGTGGTTTCGGCTTGGGCCTGAGCATTGCGCGCAACGCAGTAGAGCGCCAAGGGGGGCTGCTGTGGGCGCAAAATACAGGGCATGGATTGCGTATCCATCTGCGCCTGCTGGCAGTCAGGTCGCCGGCGCCGGCCTGAGTGCGCTGACTGTCGGCCTTATATCAATAAGCCATAAGCCCCGTACTTTGCGTGATATGGCGCTAGGACGTTTGCCGGTATGATAGGCGCCCCCGCAGTCTGGATTGCGAATACGCCATGACCTTGCAGTACCCAACCATTGCCGATTGCGTCGGCAACACCCCGCTGGTTCGTTTGCAGCGCCTGCCTGGCGCCACCAGCAACATCCTGCTGCTCAAGCTTGAGGGCAATAACCCGGCGGGTTCGGTCAAGGACCGTCCGGCGCTGTCGATGATCACCCGTGCCGAGTTGCGTGGGCAGATCCAGGCCGGCGATACCCTGATCGAAGCGACCTCGGGCAATACCGGGATCGCCCTGGCCATGGCTGCGGCGATCAAGGGTTACAAGATGATCCTGATCATGCCCGACAACTCCAGCGCCGAGCGCAAGGCGGCGATGACTGCCTATGGCGCCGAACTGATCCTGGTGAGTCAGGAACAGGGCATGGAAGGCGCCCGGGACCTGGCAGAGCGGATGCAGGCCGAAGGCCGCGGCAAGGTGCTCGACCAGTTTGCCAACGGTGATAATCCGCAGGCCCATTACACCGGCACCGGCCCAGAGATCTGGCGCCAGACCGAGGGTAGTATCACGCACTTCATCAGCTCGATGGGGACCACTGGCACCATCATGGGAACCTCGCGTTACTTGAAAGAACAGAATCCCGCAGTGCAGATCGTCGGCCTGCAACCGATGGAAGGCTCGGCGATTCCCGGTATCCGTCGTTGGCCCGAGGAGTACCTGCCGAAGATCTATCAAGCCAGTCGCGTCGATCGGATCGTCGACATGGCCCAGAGCGAGGCCGAGGAGGTGACCCGGCGTCTGGCTCGTGAAGAAGGCATTTTCTGCGGTGTGTCCTCCGGCGGTGCGGTAGCGGCGATGCTGCGCTTGTCGCAGGAGGTTGAAAATGCGGTCATGGTCGCGATCATCTGTGACCGTGGCGATCGTTACTTGTCGACCGGTATTTTCGATGCGCCCAATTGATGGCTAAGCACGAGAGAGGCCTGCGCTTCCAGCCTGCTGGCGGCACCCGGGCGCCACAGGTTCCTGTGGGCAAAAAACAGCGTCTGAGCATCCAGCGCTTGGCCAACGACGGTCGCGGCATTGCCTTTGTCGAGGGGCGCACCTGGTTCGTCAGCGGTGCCCTGGCCGGTGAAGAAGTCGAAGCGCGAGTGTTGGGCGCCCACGGCAAAGTGGTGGAGGCCCGTACCGAGCGGGTTTTCAGCGCCAGCGAACTGCGCCGTCCGGCGGCTTGTGCTCATGCCGGGCGTTGCGGCGGGTGCAGCGTCCAGCATTTGCCCCATGCAGAACAGCTTGCCCTGAAACAGCGCATGCTTGCTGAGCAGTTGAGCAAGATCGCGGGTGTTGAACCCGAGGTTTGGGCGGCGCCCTTGAGTGGCCCGGAGTTCGGTTATCGACGTCGTGCCCGGGTGGCGGTGCGCTGGGATGCCAAGGGCAAGCACCTGGCAGTTGGGTTCCGTGCTGCCGGCAGCCAGGACATTGTCGCCATCGACGATTGCCCGGTGTTGGTACAGGCATTGCAGCCCATCATGAGCCGCTTGCCGGCGATGCTGCGACGCTTGAGCAAACCTCAGGCGCTGGGGCATGTGGAGCTGTTCAGTGGCTCGGCCCTGGCTGTGCTGCTACGGCATATGGCGCCTTTGTCCGAGAGTGATCTTGGAATCCTCAAGGACTTCTGCGACTTCCATCAAGCGCAGTTGTGGTTGCACGGTGAAGGCGAGCCGCAGCCGTTCGATCCATCACAGGCTCTGGGTTATCGCCTGGAATCGTGGGATCTGCAGCTGGCTTATCGGCCTGGAGACTTCGTCCAGGTCAATGCCGGGGTCAACGAAGCCATGGTGGCCCAGGCCCTGGAGTGGTTGGCGCCACAAGCCCACGAACGGGTGCTGGACCTGTTCTGTGGCCTGGGCAACTTTGCCTTGCCGTTGGCCCGACAGGTACGGGAAGTGGTGGCGGTGGAAGGCGTGGCAACCATGGTGGCGCGAGCCGCGGAAAATGCTCTCAGCAACAATTTGCATAACACGCGCTTTTTTCAAGCCGATTTATCCCAGCCTCTGAGTGCTGCCGAGTGGGCCGATGAAGGCTTTTCTGCGGTACTCTTGGACCCACCCCGTGACGGTGCTTTCGAGGTGGTCCGCCAGTTGGCGAGCCTGGGTGCCAAACGGTTGGTGTATGTGTCATGCAACCCGGCAACTTTGGCCCGTGACACGGTCGAATTGATCAAGCAGGGCTATCGGTTAAAACGTGCCGGGATTCTCGATATGTTTCCTCAGACGGCGCATGTCGAGGCCATGGCGTTATTCGAAGCGAGCTAGGATGGCTTGTCTAATCCGACTGGCCTGTCAGGCATGGCTCGCTGGCCCTGCGAGCAAGGCCTGACAGTTGAAGGTCAGCGATTTGACGCATTGAATGTGCGTCGTAGGGAAGGTAAAGCAAGATGGTACAGGTGAGAGCGCACCAGCCGATCAACACCGACGGCAGTATCAATCTCGAGGCATGGCTCGATCATACGGTCAGCGTCGATGTGGCACTGGATCGTGAAGCCTTGAAAGAAGCCTGCGAGTTCGCTCGTGAGGCAGAGTTGCAACACATCGCGGTCAAGGGGCAGAGCTCCGAGGATGTGTCGAGTTTCAGTACCGGCCTGGGGATCGCAGAGATCCTCGCCGACCTCAAGCTGGATCAGGATTCGCTGGTTGCCGCGGTGCTGTACCGCGGCGTCCGTGAAGGCCAGATCCAGTTGCCGGCGGTCAGCCAGCGCTTTGGTACGGTGGTGGCCAAGCTGATCGATGGCGTGCTGCGCATGGCCGCCATCACCGCCAGTCTCAGTCCCCGTCAATCATTGGTACTTGGCACTCAGGCCCAGGTGGAAAACCTGCGCAAGATGCTGGTGGCCATGGTCGATGATGTGCGGGTCGCACTGATCAAGCTGGCCGAGCGCACCTGCGCCATTCGCGCGGTGAAAAGCGCCGACGAAGAGAAACGCAACCGGGTTGCCCGGGAGGTCTTCGACATTTATGCGCCCCTGGCCCACCGCCTGGGCATTGGGCATATCAAATGGGAACTGGAGGACCTGTCTTTCCGTTACCTGGAGCCCGAGCAGTACAAGCAGATCGCCAAGTTGCTGCATGAGCGGCGCCTGGATCGCGAGCGTTTCATCTCCGACGTGATGAACCAGCTGCAAAACGAACTGCAGGCCACCGGGGTCAATGCGGACATCAGCGGCCGGGCCAAACACATCTATTCCATCTGGCGCAAAATGCAGCGCAAGGGCCTGGAATTCAGTCAGATCTACGATGTGCGTGCAGTGCGGGTGCTGGTGCCGGAAATGCGCGATTGCTATACCGCGCTGGGTATCGTGCATACCCTGTGGCGGCACATTCCCAAGGAGTTCGACGACTACATCGCCAACCCCAAGGAAAACGGCTACCGCTCGCTGCACACTGCGGTGATCGGTCCCGAGGGCAAGGTGCTGGAAGTACAGATCCGCACCCATGCCATGCACGAAGAGGCTGAGCTGGGGGTTTGCGCGCACTGGAAATACAAGGGTACCGACGTCAAGTCCGGTTCCAACCATTACGAAGAGAAAATCTCCTGGTTGCGCCAGGTGCTGGAATGGCACGAGGAGCTGGGGGATATCGGCGGCCTGGCCGAACAGTTGCGGGTGGATATCGAGCCGGACCGGGTGTACATCTTCACCCCTGACGGTCACGCCATCGACCTGCCCAAGGGCGCCACACCGCTGGACTTCGCCTACCGGGTGCACACCGAGATCGGCCATAACTGCCGGGGCGCGAAGATCAACGGGCGCATCGTGCCGCTCAACTACAGCCTGCAGACCGGTGAGCAGGTAGAGATCATCACCAGCAAGCACGGCACCCCGAGCCGCGACTGGCTGAACCCGAACCTGGGTTATGTCACCACTTCCAGGGCGCGGGCGAAGATCGTCCACTGGTTCAAGTTGCAGGCGCGAGACCAGAACGTCGCCGCCGGCAAGACTTTGCTGGAACGCGAGCTGAATCGTCTTGGCCTGCCGCAGGTGGACTTCGACAAGCTGGCCGACAAGGCCAACATGAAGACTGCCGAAGACATGTTCGCAGCCTTGGGGGCGGGCGATCTGCGGCTGGCGCAACTGGTCAACCTGGCCCAGCAGTTGGTGGAGCCCGAGCGCGGTAACGAACAGTTGGAGCTGATCCCACGCAAGGCTACCGGCTACAAGCCAGGCAAGCGTGGCGACATTCAGATTCAGGGTGTGGGCAACCTGATGACTCAGATGGCTGGCTGCTGTCAGCCGTTGCCGGGGGATGCGATCGTCGGTTACATCACCCAGGGCCGGGGCGTGAGCATTCACCGCCAGGATTGCGCTTCGGTGCTGCAGTTATCCGGTCGCGAACCAGAGCGGATTATCCAGGTCAGCTGGGGGCCGGTGCCGGTGCTGACCTATCCGGTGGATATCATCATTCGTGCCTACGACCGTTCCGGCCTGCTGCGTGATGTGTCCCAGGTGCTGCTCAACGAGCGGATCAACGTGCTGGCGGTCAACACCCGCTCGAACAAGGAGGACAACACTGCGTTGATGTCCCTGACCATCGAGATTCCGGGGCTGGACGCGTTGGGACGCCTGTTGGGGCGGATTTCCCAGTTGCCGAACATCATTGAGACCCGGCGCAACCGGACCCCCTGATGCCTGTATGAAATGGATGAACTGATGTACAGCCTTGAAGACCTGCTCCACCTGATGGCGCGCCTGCGGGACCCGCAATACGGCTGCCCCTGGGACATCAAGCAGAATTACGCCAGCATCGTCCCCCATACCCTGGAAGAGGCCTATGAAGTGGCCGACGCTATCGAGCGCGGCGACTTCGACCACTTGCAGGGTGAGCTGGGGGACCTGCTGTTCCAGGTGGTGTATTACAGCCAGCTGGCCCGGGAGGAAGGGCGCTTCGAATTCGACGGAGTGGTGGACAGCATCACTCGCAAACTGATTCGGCGTCACCCTCATGTGTTCCCCACCGGAGATCTGTATGCGTCGCTGGACATCCCGCGGCTCAATGAAGAGCAGGTCAAGGAACGCTGGGAGCAGATCAAGGCCGAGGAGCGCGCGGAGAAGTCCGACGCCCCTCAGCAGTTGTCCTTGCTGGACGATGTGCCGGTAGCCCTGCCGGCCTTGTCCCGCGCCGCCAAGTTGCAAAAGCGTGCGGCCCAGGTCGGTTTCGACTGGCCGGAGACCCTGCCAGTGGTGGACAAGGTCCGCGAGGAACTGGATGAAGTGTTGGAGGCCATGGCCGACAATGACCCGGCAGCGATCACCGATGAAATCGGCGACCTGTTGTTTGTCGTGGTTAACCTGGCCAGGCACCTCAAGGTTGATCCGGAAACGGCCTTGCGTGGCGCCAATGCCAAGTTCGACAGACGCTTTCGATTTATCGAGCAGGCATTGCGCGATACCCGTCGTCCCATGGAAGATTGCACCCTCGAAGAGTTGGATGCCCTGTGGGGCGAAGCCAAACGTCAGGAAAAGAATTTGCCCAGCTGTGGCTGAGGCCGTTGCCTAAGTGAGTAAGTACCATGAGTATTTCCCTTCGCGACCAGTTGCTCAAAGCAGGGCTGGTCAATCAAAAGCAGGCCAAGCAGGTCGGCAAAGACAAGCAGAAGCAGCAGCGTCTGGCCCACAAAGGTCAGATCGAGCTGGATGATTCCCAGCAGCGCGCAGCCCAGGAAGCCATGGCCGAGAAGGTCAAGCGTGACCAGGAGCTCAACCGTCAGCAGCAGGAGAAGGCTGAGCAAAAGGCTCGTGTGGCACAGATCAAGCAGTTGATCGAAGTCTCGCGTTTGCCCAAGCTGACCACTGAGGACTACTACAACTTCGTCGACGACAAGAAGGTCAAGCGCCTGTCGGTGAATACCCTGATGCGCAACAAGCTCAGCAGCGGCTCTCTGGCGATCGTCCATCATGGCGGCGGTTATGAGGTGATTCCACGCGAGGCGGCGCTGAAGATCCAGGAGCGCGACCCGCGTCGTATCGTGCAGCTGAACACGCCTACCGAGGCACCGGATGAGGATGATCCGTATGCGGCCTATCAGATTCCCGATGATCTGATGTGGTAAGCCACCACTGACGAAAAACCCCGCTCATGGCGGGGTTTTTTGTTTATGGGAGAGGCGGGTGATCCGCGTGGAGATCCCGGCACTCCTGCGCTGACGTCGAGTCAGGAACTCTGGGGCGCGCGGTTCTGCTCGAGCTTTTCCAGTTCAGCCTTGTAGCTGTGGGCATCGGTCTCGGAGTGGAACATGCCCACCAGCAAGTCTTGTTGATGTACATCCCAGATCCGTACACCCGCGGCTACGCCTTCATGGGACATATGTGAATCGTCGCGTTCAGTTACTTTTACAGTCATCTGCTAGCTCCAATCTCTGTTGATCTGCAGCAAGGCGTGTGCAGGACTCTGTTATATATTTTGTTAGCTTGCTAAGTAAATTGCCTGGAAATGCAACAGACCCTTGCAGGATTGAAGATAATCCTGTGGCCCGCGGAAACCGTGACATTTGGCCGCAGGGCGGGAAGTTTCATGACAAAAGTTTCATCTTCGCGGCCTTGCTTTACGCTCCAGCGGCCGGGCCTGCCAGTAAATCCAGAGCAAAAAAAAGCCCCGCATTCGCGAGGCTTTGTTCTGTCTCAGGCTCAGCTGCCTTTGACCGTCTTGCCGTTGACGGTGCCGTTGAGGAGCATGATGTTGTACTCCTTGCCGTCGGTTTCCACCTGCTGCAGGCGCACCAGCAGATAATCCCAGTCCTTGGCGAACCACATCACGGTGGTGCGTTTGCTTTGTGTCGGATCGCGCACGCGCTCGACCTTGATTGCATCGATCTGGCCGGCCTTGGTATCGACCTTCTCCGAGCCCAGGACGCGGAAGTCATAGGTATCGACTTCGCCGCCATCGACCACCTGATAGCTCATGGTCTTCTTGCCCGCGGCCACGTCATGCTGCAGGGCCAACTGGTAGGTGGATTTGTCCACCATGCCGCTGTTCAGTGGCAACTTGACCGCATCGCCACGGTCGGTGCCAGTGACCATCTTCGCGTTCCAATCGAAGTCCAGGTCGGCTTTCTTGGCCTTGCCCAGACCGCCACGCTCGAAGTGATAGGACTGGGGCACCAGAGTGTCCTTGTCCAGGGTCAGGGTGCTTTCCTCGCTCAGGCTGGCGATCATCATCGAAGCCTTGAAGCTGAGTTTCCAGGCGCCGCTGGCGGTTTTTTCCAGGCTGCGTTCAGCAGTGCCGCTCATGGGCAGCTGCTTCCAGTCAGCGGTGTAGCTGGCGGAGAACGGGTGAAGGTCTGCCGCCTGCACAGCTGGCAGGGCGAACAGAGCACAAGCGAAGAGCAGGGCGCGACGCATAAAATCTCCTAGGTTCGAATCAAATAGCCGCTGGTGGCCAGTAATTGACCATCCAGTAAAGCACCCTGATCGCCGAGCGTCAGCCGACCTTCGGCAAACCAGCGTACGGCCATGGGGTAAATCCGGTGTTCCTGGGTGTGCACTCGCTGCGCCAGGCTTTGCGGCGAGTCGTGCAACTCTACCGGGATCACAGCCTGTACGACCAGTGGTCCGCCATCGAGTTCCTCGGTGACAAAGTGCACGCTGCAACCGTGCTCGGTGTCTCCGGCCTCCAGCGCACGCTGATGAGTGTGTAACCCTTTGTATTTGGGCAGCAGCGAAGGATGGATATTCAACAGGCGGCCCTGATAGTGGCGGACGAACCCGGCGCTGAGAATGCGCATGAATCCGGCCAGCACCACCAGTTTCGGTTGGAAGGTGTCGATCAGTTCGATCAGCCCTTGATCGAAGGCCTCGCGGCCTTCGAAGGTGGTGTGATCGAGGAAGCGGGTAGCGATACCCGCCTCCTTGGCGCGCTGCAGGCCATAGGCGTCAGCGCGGTTGGAGATCACGGCAGCGATGCGCACCGGACTGTCGTCGGTTTGCGCGCTGTCGATCAGGGCTTGCAGGTTACTGCCGGTGCCGGACAGCAGCACCACAACATCACAGGTCGGCGACATCCGCTCTTGCATCAGTGGGCCTTGAGGTTCTTCAGTTCGACCTGGGCCGCGCCTTCGGCGGCGGCGGCGATCTGGCCGATGACCCAAGGCTGCTCGCCGGCTTCACGCAGGACCTTCAGGGCATTTTCAACCTGGTCCTGAGCTACGCAGATAATCATGCCTACGCCGCAGTTCAGTACGCGGTGCATTTCGTGTTCGTCGACGTTGCCTTTCTCTTGCAACCAATCGAAGACTGCCGGGCGTTTCCAGCTCGCCACGTCGACCACGGCCTGGGCGCCTTTTGGCAGCACGCGCGGGATGTTGTCCAGCAGGCCGCCACCAGTGATGTGGGCCATGGCCTTGACTGCGCCAGTGTCCTTGATCAGCTTCAGCAGCGGTTTGACGTAGATGCGGGTCGGGGCCATCAGCAGCTCGGTCAGTGGCTTGCCGTCCAGCTGGATGCTTTCGATGTCGGCGCCGGAGACTTCGATGATCTTGCGGATCAGCGAGTAGCCGTTGGAGTGCGGGCCGGAGGAAGGCAGGGCCAGCAGGGCATCGCCGGCGGCAACTTTCGAGCCGTCGATGATTTCGGCCTTTTCCACGACGCCGACGCAGAAGCCGGCCAGGTCGTAGTCTTCGCCTTCGTACATGCCAGGCATTTCAGCAGTTTCGCCGCCGACCAGGGAGCAGCCGGAGAGTTCGCAACCTGCACCGATACCGGTCACCACTTGAGCGGCGGTGTCTACGTTCAGCTTGCCGGTCGCATAGTAGTCGAGGAAGAACAGCGGCTCTGCACCACAGACCACCAGGTCGTTGACGCACATGGCCACCAGATCGATGCCGATGCTGTCGTGCTTGTTCAGGTTCAAGGCCAGGCGCAGCTTGGTGCCGACGCCGTCGGTGCCGGAAACCAGTACAGGTTGTTTGTAGCCGGCCGGGATTTCGCAGAGGGCGCCGAAACCGCCCAGGCCGCCCATGACTTCCGGGCGCGCAGTGCGCTTGGCCACGCTCTTGATGCGTTCGACCAATGCTTCACCGGCGTCGATGTCTACACCGGCGTCTTTGTAGCTCAGGGAGGGTTGCTTGCTCATGATCCAGGCCTTTAGGGGGGATTCAGGGGTATCGACCGAACCAGTGAGACTGCCGAAACACTGCGGGCGCAATCGCCGCAAAAATGTTTCAGGGTGCCCAGCTGATGCCGGTCTGCGAAGGCGCGCGATTTTATCAGGCTTGAGGGGCAGCGGCCATCCTCGGGCCGACGGGTAGAGGTATATCGGGTTAAAAAAACCCTGATTGGCCGTGTTGGTGCTCCTGCCCATGCCTGTATAAGGTATAGCGCTCAAGTGGCTATCGTTATGACAGCGCGAAAACAATCGGGCGAGAGGTGAATGTTTCGCCGGGGCTTGTGGTCACAGCCTTGTTCGCAGTGAGTCATGCGCGCTGTTTCAATCGTTTTTTTGTCGTCGGGAATCTTCCATGCGTCTGGGTAAATTTCTGTTTGTGGGCTGTTTGTCATTGGTCAGCCTGGCGAGTCATGCCGAAACCCTCAATGGTCTGTATCAAGTGCGTGAGCCGGTGAGCAGCCAGGCTCCTGAAGAGCGGGATCAGGCCACCCAGCGGGCGTTGGAAACCCTGGTGCTGCGCCTCACGGGTGACCCCAAGGCAGCGCAGGGGCAGGGGCTGGCGGCGATCCGCAAGGACCCGCAACAAATCATCAGCCAATACGGCTACGACGCCGGGCCGCCGGAAAGCCTGCAGGTGGATTTCGATCCGGTCAGCACCGATCGCGCCCTGCGGCAGGCGGGGCTGTCGCTGTGGGGCAGCAATCGGCCGTCGATCCTCGGTTGGTGGCTGAGCGACTCCACTGAGGGTTCAAGCCTGGTGGGAGATGGCCAGGCCAGTGCTGCGCCCTTGCGGCGCGCGGCCCAGCATCGCGGCTTGCCACTGCGTTTGCCCCTGGGGGACCTGAACGAACAGATCGTCGCCACCGCGCCGAATCTTGAAGGCACCGATCCGGCCCCTTTGCGTGAGGCCTCGGAGCGTTATGGCGCCGATGCTCTGCTAGCGGTACATGCCCGTGAAGAGGGCGGTCAATGGCAGGCCAAGTGGCGACTATGGCTGGGGGACCAGAAAGAGCAGGGCTCTGTTCAGGGTGCCGATACTGCGGCCCTGGCCGATGCGGTGCTGCTGGCGGTGAGTCAGCGTCTGGCGCCGCGTTTCGTCACCCGTCCGGGTGCATCCAGCGAGCAGTTGCTGGAGGTCCAGGGTATGACCCTGGAGCACTACGCGGCACTGGGGCACCTCCTGGAGCCTTTTGGTGCGCAGTTGCATCGCGTCGAGGGTGACCGGATCGTCTATCGAGTCAACGGCAGTGCGGAGCAGTTGCGGGCGCAATTGTCGCTGGCCAAGTTGCAGGAGCTTACCGCCGGTGAGGCCCAGGCTTCGCAGATGCCAGTGCAAGGTGCTGATGGGGCGGTGCCAGCGGTTGCGCCAGCTCCTGAAGCGCAACTGCGTTTTCGGTGGTAGCGGGTTGTTTCCTTCTATATAGAAGCTGGAGTGGTTTATGGCAGATACGCGTCGTTGGGTCTGGTTGGGCGGGGTAATCCTGGTCTGTGGGTTCGTCTACCTGCTGCACCCGATCCTCAGTCCGTTCCTGGTGGCGCTGTTGCTGGCCTACCTGTTCGATCCGCTGGTGGATCGGCTAGAGAAGTGGGGGATGTCCCGTACCTGGGGTGTGGTAGCGGTATTCGCGCTGTTCACCTTGATTGTCATGACGCTGCTGTTGGTGCTGGTACCGATGTTGGCCAAGCAGTTGGTGCGGCTTTATGAGCTAGCGCCGCAGATGCTCGATTGGGTCCAGCACAGTGCCATGCCCTGGGTGCAGTCCAGGCTGGGGCTGGCAGACGGCTTCTGGAAGTTCGACAAGGTCAAGGCGGCAATCAGCGAGCATATGGGGCAGACCAGCGACATTGTTGGTGTGGTGCTGAGCCAGGCCACCGCTTCAGGGTTGGCGCTGATCGGTTGGCTGGCCAACCTGGTGCTGATCCCGGTGGTCAGCTTCTACTTGCTGCGGGACTGGGACTTGATGATGGCCAAGATCCGCAGCCTGCTGCCGCGCAACCGCGAGGAGCAGGTAGTGTCCTTGGCGGGTGAGTGTCATGAGGTGCTGGGGGCTTTTGTCCGCGGACAATTGCTGGTGATGCTGGCCCTTGGGGTGATCTATGCCGCGGGCCTGATGCTGGTGGGGCTCGAACTGGGTCTGTTGATTGGTTTGATTGCAGGACTGGCGGCGATCGTGCCGTACATGGGTTTTGTCATTGGCATCGGTGCGGCATTGATCGCTGGTCTGTTCCAGTTCGGCGGCGATCTGTACCCGATGATAGGTATCGTCGCAGTGTTCATGGTGGGGCAAGCGTTGGAAGGCATGGTGCTGACGCCGTTGTTGGTCGGTGACCGTATTGGCTTGCACCCGGTGGCGGTGATTTTCGCGATTCTCGCTGGTGGCGAGTTGTTCGGTTTTACCGGGGTGTTGCTGGCCTTGCCCGTGGCTGCGGTGATCATGGTGTTGGTGCGTCACGTGCACGATCTGTACAAGGGCTCCGGCCTCTACAGTGGTGCTGAAGACCCTGATCTGTAAGGCGGGTAAAGAGCTGGTAAATGCTGGGCGTCCTTGATGGGCGCCCAGTCATGAGCTTCTGTTGACGGTCATCCGGTCTGTCAAAGAATCCCTTCCGACGGCTTTCGGCTGATGCAAACCTTTGATTTTGCTTGTGGTCTGCTGCATTGTGCGCTCGGCGTCACGGGTATAAACTTTGCAAACTTTACACAGAGGCCACTAACGGTTCGTTTGGAACTGTTCAGTCAGCATGAAACCGATTCAGCTGCCCCTAGGTGTGCGTCTGCGTGATGACGCCACCTTCATCAACTACTACCCAGGCGCCAATGCCGCAGCACTCGGCTACGTCGAGCGCCTATGCGAAGCCGACGCCGGTTGGACCGAAAGCCTGATCTACCTCTGGGGTAAGGACGGTGTGGGGCGCACGCATTTGTTGCAGGCGGCCTGTTTGCGTTTTGAGCAGTTAGGTGAGCCTGCGGTATATCTGCCGCTGGCGGAGCTGCTGGATCGCGGTATCGAGATTCTCGACAACCTTGAACAGTATGAGTTGGTCTGTCTGGATGATTTGCAGGCGGTGGCCGGCAAGGCTGATTGGGAGGAGGCGCTGTTCCATCTATTCAACCGTCTGCGTGACAGTGGGCGCCGTCTGTTGATCGCGGCCTCGACTTCGCCCCGTGAGTTGCCGGTGAAGTTGGCGGACTTGAAATCCCGCCTGACTCTGGCGCTGATCTTCCAAATGCGTCCGCTTTCCGATGAAGATAAATTGCGTGCCTTGCAGTTGCGTGCATCCCGTCGCGGTCTGCACCTGACCGATGAGGTCGGGCATTTTATCCTGACCCGTGGTACCCGCAGCATGAGTGCCTTGTTCGAGCTTCTTGAGCGTCTTGACCAAGCCTCATTGCAAGCCCAGCGCAAGCTGACAATCCCGTTCTTGAAAGAGACCCTGGGCTGGTAAAACCGAGGCCTGCAGCGGTTTTTTCCTAGGGTTTTGGCATATTTCAGGCGTCAGAAAACGCGCCTTTGGAAGGGTTTCCAGAGGCAGGCGGACTTAAAATGGGCTTAAAGCCTTAGATGTACGAAAGAAACTCATAAGTCACATTCTGATCGATTGAATTTGCAAATGAGGGCGATAGAAGGCATAGTCGCGGCTTCATTTATTTCAAGCCACGGTCGTGCCCATGCTAAATCGCTTCGCACCCCTCGTGCCTCTCGCACTCGTCACCCTGTTGTTTGGTTGCGCTTCTCACACTCCGGTGTCCCAGCAGCAGCCCGCACAACAGACTCAAGTCTCCGCAAAGAACCAATCTTCCGCTGTTTATCAGGAAGAGCTGGCAACTGAAAAGGAACTGGCAGAGTTCTCTGACAGCAAGCCTTACCAGTTGCCAGTTCTGGCTGACAGCATCCTCGAGCGCGGCATGTCCCTGATCGGTACTCGCTACCGTTTCGGCGGTACCTCGGAAGCCGGCTTCGATTGCAGTGGTTTCATCGGCTATCTGTTTCGTGAAGAGGCGGGTATGAACCTGCCGCGTTCCACTCGCGAAATGATCAACGTAAAAGCTCCTCTGGTGGCGCGTAACAACCTCAAGCCGGGTGATCTGCTGTTCTTCAGCACCAACGGCCGCGGGCGCGTCAGTCACGCAGGCATCTACCTGGGTGATGATCAGTTCATCCACTCCAGCAGCCGACGCAGTGGCGGCGTGCGGGTTGATAGCCTTGGCGATAGCTACTGGAGCAAGACCTTCATCGAAGCCAAGCGTGCACTGGCCATGGCGCCGACCGTGGTTACTGCACGCAAATAAGCGGACTATTTGTAGGGCGAAGTTAAAGTCTTACTTGAAGTTTGGCGCGTAGGCGCTAGAATCCTGATCTATTGTTGAAACTAACCGCGTAAGCCTTGCTTACGCGGTTTTGTTTTCAGTATCACGGCAGAGAAAGCCGCATCCCGATCAGGATCGTTCAGCTTATGTCGACCTCAGCCCGTTTCGCGCTCATTGCCCTCGCCGCGCTGCTCAGCGCCTGTGCCAGCCGTACTCCGCCACCCGCGCCTGCGGTGCGTGCTCCGGTGTTCAACTCCTCGCAGTCTTTCTCCCCGGTTGCCGAAGACGTGCTGTTTCGTGCCTTGGGCCTGGTAGGCACGCCTTATCGCTGGGGTGGCAATACGCCGGATTCCGGATTCGACTGCAGCGGCCTGATCGGTTATGTCTACCGGGATGCGGCGGGCATTTCGCTGCCGCGTTCGACCCGTGAAATGATTGGCATGCAGGCTCAGGATGTCGGCAAGAATGCCTTGCAGACTGGCGACTTGATCTTCTTCGCTACCAATGGTGGTTCCCAGGTCAGTCATGCCGGGATCTATGTCGGTGAAGGGCGTTTCGTGCATGCGCCGGCCACGGGCGGTACGGTGAAGCTCGACAGCCTGTCCAAGGCCTATTGGCAGAAAGCCTACCTGAGCGCGAAGCGCGTGTTGCAGCCGGAACACCTGGCGCACAATCCATAACCCTTCGCTGGTCGAGGTGCTTGTGACCGCTCGGACGCTCAACCTCGACGATGCCCTGTACCAATACCTGCTGGATGTCTCCCTGCGCGAAACGCCCTTGTTGCGTCGCCTTCGCGATGAAACCCAGGCGTTGCCTACCGCCCGCTGGCAGGTGGCGCCCGAGCAAGGACAGTTTCTCGCGCTGCTGGTGAAGCTGATCGGTGCTCGCCGGGTGCTGGAAGTCGGCACCTTCACCGGCTACAGCGCCTTATGCATGGCTCAGGCGCTGCCTGAAGGCGGTTCGCTGATCTGCTGCGACATTCCTGGTGACTACAACCTCACTGCACGCCGTTATTGGCAGGAGGCGGGGCTCAGTGAGCGCATTGATCTGCGCCTGGCTCCGGCCCTGGAAACCCTTGCCAGTCTGGAGCGGGCGGGACAGCTGGAGTGTTTCGATCTGCTCTTCATCGACGCCGACAAGGCCAATTATCCCGCTTATCTGGAGGCTGCGTTGCGCTTGCTGCGGGTGGGAGGGCTTGCCGTGTTCGATAACACCCTATGGAGCGGGAGAGTGCTAGAGCTGGCTTCTGCCAGTGACGATACTCGAGCCATCCAGGCGCTCAATCGCGCCTTGAAGGATGACCCGCGTATCGATCTGTCGCTGTTGCCTCTGGGCGACGGCTTGACCCTGTGCCGCAAGCGCTGAGCTTAGGGGGCCTTGGCGGCGGAGACTCGCCAGATCTTGTTGCCGACATCATCGGCGACCAATAACGCCCCTTGCTGATCAATCACGACTCCTACCGGGCGGCCCAGGGCTTTTTCATCGGCATTGAGAAAACCGCTGAGTACATCGACAGGTTGTCCCTGGGGTTTGCCCGTACTGAAGGGCACAAATATCACCTTGTAGCCGCTATGGGGGTTGCGGTTCCAGGAGCCGTGCTGGCCGATGAAGGCTCCCTCGGTGAAGGGGGCGGGAAGTTTGCTGCCTTCAGCGAAAGTCAGTCCCAGCGAAGCGGTATGGGGTCCTACGGCGTAGTCCGGTGCGATTGCCTTGGCTACCAGGTCGAGGTTCTGTGGTTTGACCCGTACATCCACGTGCTGCCCGTAGTAACTGAAGGGCCAGCCGTAGAAGGCGCCGTCCTTGACCGAGGTGATGTAGTCCGGCACCAGGTCGCTGCCGATCTCATCCCGCTCATTCACCGCGGTCCAGAGTGCTCCGCTGACAGGTTCCCAGGCCAGGCCGTTGGGGTTGCGCAGGCCGGTGGCGAACAGTCGATGCTCGCCGCTGGCACGATCCACTTCCCAGATCGCTGCCCGGCCTTGTTCTTTGTCCAGGCCGTTCTCGCCGACGTTGCTGTTGGAGCCCACGGTGACGTACAGCTTGCTCCCGTCCTTGCTGGCGATGACGTTTTTGGTCCAGTGGTGGTTGAGTGTGCCGCCGGGCAGGTCGAGCACCTTGGTGCCGGGGGCGCTGATCCGAGTGTCACCGTCCTGGTAGGGGAAGCGCAGCAGCTTGTCGGTATCGGCTACATACAAGTCATTGCCCACCAGGGTCATGCCAAAGGGGGAGTTGAGGTTTTCCAGGAGCACGGTACGGGTTTCTGCCACGCCGTCGTGATCCAGGTCCCGCAGCAGGGTGATGCGGTTGGCGCTGGGTGCGGCGGCGCCGGCGCGGCTCATCACCTTGCTGGCAATCCAGCCACGGATGCCCTGGCTGTCGTCCGGCTTGGGCGGTGCATTGGTTTCTGCCACCAGTACATCGCCGTTGGGCAATACGTAGAGCCAGCGCGGATGGTCGAGGTTCTCGGCGAAGGCATTGACTTGGGTGCCGGCCGCTGCCACGGGTTTTCCGTCTTGAGGCCAGCCAATGGCCGGGGCGATGTTGACGGTGGGGATCAGCGTCGGGTTGGGTTCCGGCAGTTTGGGGTTCGGTCCGGTACCGTCCGAGACCTGCAGGCTGGAGGTCTCACCGCAGGCGCTGAGGCCGGCGGCGATGGCGATAAGCAAGGTGTGTCGAAGTTTGAGCATGCTGATTTCCCTATGAGTGCATGGACATCGTAGTCATAGAGGAGCATAGCCAGTCGATGGTTCCACCTGGTCAGCGAGACTCCTTGAACAATACCGCGATCCCGGGATGGTAGTTGCCGGCTTCGTTGCGCAGCTTGCGATAGGCGTAAGGGAAGTACCAGGCTACCGCGCAGCAGTGTTCTTTCTGCAGTTCGTCGAGCATGTCCTGGAGCTCTTCGGGGGTGGCGCTGTGTTGGGCTTTTTGCGGAGCGACGAACAGGCAGCCAAGCTTCAGGTCGCTGGCGTAGCTGATCTTTTTCGCATCAAGGGCAGCGTCCAGCAAGGCCTGGGTCAAGTGCAGGCTGTTGACCCGCGGCCAGCGCTGGGTGGCCTGGATATAGGCGCGTTCGTCCTTGGTGGCCAGATACAGGTCGGTGCGAGCGTTGCGGGCGCCTTCTTCCTGCTGCTTTTTGCTGGGGCTGTGTTCCAGGCTGACCATCTCTGCCATCCAGGCGGCCGCGGAGAGCAGTCCAAGGTTGGCTCGCTCGTCGAACCAGTAGGGCGTTTCGTTATCGCCGCGAATCGTGTTGTAGCGGTCAATGCAGTCGAACCAGCGTTCCAGCATCGGGCGCAGGAATTCCAGTTTCGGGTTGCTGATGATCATGCCTTGCATCGGGGTCCGTCCTTATTGTTGTCTGGCAGGATAGTGGGGGGGTGATTTGTGGCCATTTGATATCACTGTGATCAGTGTGGCACAAGATTGGCGTCAGTTTGTTGATGCAGTGCAGTTTTCTGGTGGACTCGACGGCCGGCTTTAATTGACGCTCCACCCCCAACCCTCTAACCTTCGCGACTTGTTTCAGGTGCTCTGTGGCCGGTGGTCGACAGAGTGAAACAGGGAAGCCGGTCAGGGCCTGTTCCAGCGATGGAGCCGGCGACAAATCCGGCGCTGCCCCCGCAACGGTAGATGAGTCAAGACTGCGCCAGGTGCCACTGTGTCGGGGACGATATGGGAAGGTGCGCAGTCCGGCAGTGATGCCCCTCATGAGCCCGGAGACCGGCCTGATCCATCCAACGGCATCACGGTGGGCGATGCCAGGCTTATGCCGTCTATTTCTTTTCCTGCCCGCCGTTCCCCAGCCCCAACGGAGAGCTGCCCCATGAGTGATTCCCCTGATCGTGACGAGCGCCATCTGGCGCGCATGTTGCGAAAAAAAGCCGTGATCGACGAACGCATTGCCAACTCACCCAATGAGTGCGGCCTGTTGCTGGTGTTGACTGGCAATGGCAAAGGCAAGAGCAGTTCGGCCTTTGGCATGCTGGCGCGGTCCATGGGCCACGGCATGAATTGCGGTGTGGTGCAGTTCATCAAAGGTCGTAACAGTACTGGCGAAGAGCTGTTTTTCCGGCGTTTTCCGGACCAGGTGCGCTTTCATGTGATGGGCGAGGGCTTTACCTGGGAAACCCAGGATCGTCAGCGCGATATCGCCGCGGCTGAGGCTGCCTGGGCGGTATCCAAGGAGCTGTTGAGCGACCCGAGCATCGGTCTGGTGGTACTCGATGAGTTGAACATCGCTCTCAAGCACGGCTACCTGGACTTGGATCAGGTGCTCAGTGACCTGCAGGCCCGTCCACCGATGCAGCACGTAGTGGTGACAGGGCGCGGGGCCAAGCCGGAGATGATCGAGCTGGCAGATACCGTTACTGAGATGGGCGTGGTCAAGCACGCTTTCCAGGCCGGTATCAAGGCACAGAAAGGTGTTGAGCTGTGAGTGTGAATTCATGACCGATGTTCGTCATTGCCCGGCGGTATTGATTGCCGCACCGGCTTCCGGCCAGGGCAAGACCACCGTGACCGCAGCGCTTGCCCGTCTTCACCGTAATCAGGGGCGCAAGGTCCGGGTATTCAAATGCGGTCCGGACTTTCTCGATCCGATGATTCTTGAGCGTGCCAGCGGTGCTCCGGTCTATCAGTTGGACATGTGGATGGTGGGCGAGCAGGAAAGTCGTCGGCTGCTCTGGGAGGCTGCAGGCGAAGCCGACCTGATCCTTATCGAAGGGGTCATGGGCTTGTTTGATGGCACACCCTCCAGCGCCGATTTGGCGCGGCACTTCGGCGTGCCGGTGCTGGGGGTGATCGATGGCACTGCCATGGCCCAGACCTTTGGCGCCCTGGCCTTGGGCCTGGCGCGCTACCAGCCAGACCTGCCGTTCGCCGGGGTGCTGGCCAACCGCGTCGGCACCCTGCGTCATGCGCAGTTGCTTGAAGGCAGCCTTACCGAAGGTTTGCGTTGGTATGGCGCTTTGTCTCGGGAGACCGGCATCGAGCTGCCCAGTCGCCACCTGGGGCTGGTGCAAGCCAGCGAGCTGAACGACTTGGACCTGCGTCTGGATGCTGCTGCCCAAGCCCTGGCCAGTAGCTGTGAAGTGGCGTTGCCGCCGGCGGTGGATTTCGCCGCGCCAGCGCCAGTAGTGTGCGAGCCGCTGCTGGAAGGTGTGCGTATCGCCGTGGCGCGCGACGAGGCGTTTGCCTTTACCTACGGTGCGAGCCTGGACCTGTTGCGGGCAATGGGCGCGCAGTTGAGTTTCTTCTCGCCCATCCATGATCGAGAGTTGCCCGAGGCAGACAGTCTGT
The DNA here is from genome assembly GCF_009908285.1 of Pseudomonas sp. Fl4BN1. Lineage (GTDB taxonomy): Bacteria > Pseudomonadota > Gammaproteobacteria > Pseudomonadales > Pseudomonadaceae > Aquipseudomonas. Next base: position 72,864 of record NZ_JAAARM010000005.1, on the reverse strand, counting down.
ACCTGCCCGGTGGTTACCCCGAATTGCACCATCAGGCGCTGGCGCAGAACACTTCGATGCTGGACGCCATTCGCGCCCACCATGGCGCCGGCAAGCCGTTGCTCGCCGAGTGCGGCGGCATGCTGTATCTGCTGGATTCCCTGACCGATGTCGAAGGCCGGCGTGCCGAACTGCTGGGGCTGCTGCCCGGTGAGGCGGTGATGCAAAAGCGTCTGGCGGCCCTGGCCCTACAGGCGGTGGAGTTGCCGGAGGGCAGCTTGCGTGGCCACACCTATCACCATTCCCTGACCAGTACCGAGCTTGAGCCGATTGCCCGGGGTGTGAGCCCCAATGGCGGCCGGGGAGCGGAGGCGGTGTATCGCGATGGGCGGATGACGGCTTCTTATGTGCACTTCTATTTCCCGTCCAATCCGGCGGCGATGGCGGCTTTGTTTGTTCCGGATGGGATTGACGCTGTTGTCGGCACGTCGGTGGTTGTCGAGGGTGTGGCAGGTGAGTGAGAAGGGTTTTTCTGCGGCGGAGCGCGAGGCGGTCTATCGCGCCATCGCCGAGCGGCGCGACATGCGTCATTTTGCCGGTGGCAGTGTGGCGCCCGAGCTGTTGAGGCGTCTACTGGAGGCGGCGCATCAGGCACCCAGCGTGGGGTTGATGCAGCCTTGGCGTTTTATCCGTATCAGCGATCGCCTGCTGCGCGGGCAGATCCAGCAACTGGTGGAAGAGGAGCGGGTGCGCACTGCCGAGGCGCTGGGCGAACGTTCCGACGAGTTCATGAAACTCAAGGTCGAAGGTATCAATGACTGTGCCGAGGTGCTGGTAGCGGCATTGATGGACGGACGCGAGCGGCATGTTTTTGGTCGTCGGACCTTGCCGGAAATGGACCTTGCCTCCCTGTCCTGTGCGATTCAGAACCTCTGGTTGGCAGCGCGTAGCGAAGGCCTGGGAATGGGCTGGGTGTCGCTGTTCGAGCCGCAGGCCCTGGCCGACCTGCTGGGGTTGCCGGCTGGCGCCAAGCCCTTGGCGGTGTTGTGCCTGGGGCCGGTTACCGAGTTTTACCCTGCACCAATGCTGGTGTTGGAGGGCTGGGCACAGCCGCGGCCATTAAGTGAGTTGTTGTATGAGAATTACTGGGGAGTGAGTCAATGAGTGTGGCGTTGCTGAGTGTCGCTGGGGTAGCGCTGGATGCGCTGCTGGGCGAACCCAAGCGCTGGCATCCGCTGGTGGCGTTCGGCCGTCTGGCGGATCGTATCGAGCAACGTTTCAATGCCGCCGGCCGCGGCTGGCGCAGCCATGGCGTCACCGCCTGGGTCCTCGCGGTGCTGCCCTTGACCCTGCTGGCAACCGCACTTTCCTGGCTGCCTTATATCGGTTGGCTGGTGGAAGTCCTGGCGCTGTATTGCGCCTTGGGGCTGCGTAGCCTCGGCGAGCACGTCGAGCCTGTAGCTCAAGCATTGCGCAGTGACGATCTACCAGAGGCGCGGCGTCGGGTAGGGTTTCTGGTGAGCCGCCAGACCAGTGAACTGGACGCGACTGAAGTGGCGCGCGCAGCCACTGAATCGGTGCTGGAGAACGGCAGTGATGCAGTGTTCGCCGCATTGTTCTGGTTTGCCGTGGCCGGCGTGCCGGGTGTGGTGCTCTATCGTCTGAGCAACACCCTGGATGCGATGTGGGGCTATCGTAACGAGCGTTTCGAGCGCTTCGGTTGGGCGGCGGCACGGATTGACGATCTGCTCAACTACATCCCTGCACGGCTGGTGGCGCTGACCTATGCCCTGCTGGGCAAGACCCGCTTGGCACTCAAGTGCTGGCGTCGTCAGGGCCCGACCTGGGACAGTCCCAACGCCGGTCCGGTGATGGCGGCTGGAGCGGGCGCGCTGGGTGTGGAGCTGGGCGGTGCGGCGATTTATCACGGTGAGTTGCATCAACGTCCGCAGCTGGGCGAGGGCGAACCGGCGGACGCCAATTCGATTGATCGCGGCTGGCAACTAGTGCAGCGAGGCGTGTGGCTATGGCTGCTGGTTCTTTGCCTGGGGGCTGAATTCTATGCTTGAACACGGCGGACGGTTGCGCAAGGCGGCCCAGGAATACGGCATTGCCGAAGAGGCCTGGCTGGATCTGTCCAGCGGACTGGCACCTTGGCCATTCCCTCTGCCGACCATCCCCATGCGCGCCTGGGCACGCCTGCCGGAGACCGATGACGGCCTGGAGCAGGCGGCCTGTGCCTATTACGGTGCCAGCGAAGTGTTGCCGGTGGCCGGTTCCCAGGCGGCGATCCAGTTGCTGCCGCGCTTGCGGCGAGCGGGCAAGGTCGGCGTGTTATCACCCTGTTATGCCGAGCACGCCGAAGCCTGGCGTCGTAGTGGCTATCGGGTGCGTGAGGTGCTGGAGCAGGAAGTGGATTTCTTCCTCGACAGCCTTGATGTTCTGGTGGTGGTCAATCCCAATAATCCCACGGGCCTGAGCCTGACCCCGGAACGCCTGCTGGACTGGCACGGGCGGTTGGCCCAGCGCGGCGGCTGGCTGGTGGTCGATGAGGCCTTTATGGATAACACCCCGGACCTGAGCCTGGCCCGTCATGCTGATCAGGTCGGGCTGATTGTGTTGCGCTCGTTCGGCAAGTTTTTCGGTCTGGCTGGCGTGCGCCTGGGTTTTGTCCTGGCCGAGCGCCATTTGCTCAAGCTGTTGGCCGAGCAGGTCGGGCCCTGGGCGGTCAGCGGGCCGACCCGGATTCTTGGTCAGGCTTGCCTGCGGGATGTCGCCGGGCATACCCGGCAACGCTTGCGCAGTGAGGCGGCGAGCCAGCGCTTGGTGGGCGTCCTGGAGCGTCATGGATTCAAGCCCCAGGGCGGTTGCGCCCTGTTTCAATGGCTGATCACCGCCGAGGCCGAGCGCCTTTATCAGTTCATGGCGCAACGCGGCATTCTCCTGCGGTTGTTCGTGCACAACAGTAGTCTGCGTTTCGGCCTGCCCGCCGACGATGCTGAATCGATGCGCCTGGAGCAGGCGTTGCTGGCTTATCGCAAGGAATACCCATGAGTACGTTGATGGTACAAGGCACCACCTCGGATGCGGGCAAGAGCACCTTGGTCACGGCCCTGTGCCGTTGGTTGCAACGCCAGGGTGTCAGCGTGGTGCCGTTCAAGCCGCAGAACATGGCGCTCAACAGTGCCGTGACCGCTGACGGTGGCGAGATTGGCCGGGCCCAGGCGGTACAGGCCCAGGCGGCCAATCTGGCGCCCCACACCGATATGAACCCGGTGCTGCTCAAGCCCAATAGTGATACCGGCTCGCAGGTAATCATTCATGGCCGGGCGGTCACCAGCATGAATGCTGTGGCCTATCACGACTACAAAGTCATCGCCATGCAGGCGGTATTGGCCTCCCATGAGCGTCTGCGAGGCGCCTATCAGGTGGTGATGGTGGAAGGCGCCGGCTCGCCGGCGGAGATTAACTTGCGGGCTGGCGATATCGCCAATATGGGGTTTGCCGAGGCGGTGGATTGTCCGGTGTTGCTGATCGCCGATATCAATCGTGGCGGAGTGTTCGCTCACCTGGTGGGTACCCTGGAATTGCTGTCTGCCAGCGAGCAGGCGCGAGTCCAGGGTTTCATCATCAATCGTTTTCGTGGCGACCTGGCGCTGTTGCAGCCAGGGCTGGACTGGCTGCAAGCCCGTACCGGCAAGCCGGTGATCGGCGTGTTGCCTTATGTCATGGACTTGCACCTGGAGGCGGAGGATGGCATCGACCAGCGCCAGGCCAGTAAAGACGAGCAGGTACTGAAGGTGGTGGTGCCGGTGTTGCCGCGCATCAGCAATCATACGGATTTCGATCCGTTGCGCCTGCATCCTCAGGTGGACTTGCAGTTCATCGGCCCGGGGCAGGCGATTCCCGCTGCTGACCTGATCATTCTTCCTGGTTCGAAAAGCGTGCGCGGTGACCTGGCTTATCTGCGGGCCAATGGCTGGGACCGAGCTGTTTCCCGACACTTGCGCTATGGCGGCAAGTTGCTGGGGATCTGTGGCGGCCTGCAGATGCTTGGTGAGCAGTTACACGATCCTCTGGGCTTGGAAGGGGTGGCGGGTTCGAGTCCGGGCCTGGGCCTGCTGGCCTTTGAAACCGTACTCGAAGAAGAGAAGCAACTGCGCAATGTCAGCGGTCACCTGACCTTGGAAAATGCTCCGGTCAGTGGCTATGAAATTCACGCTGGGGTTACCCGAGGGCCGGCTCTGGAACAAGCGGCGGTGCTGCTCCAGGACGGTCGCAGCGATGGCGCCTGCAGCCTCGACGGACAAATTTTCGGGACCTACCTGCACGGCCTGTTCGAAACCCCGGCAGCCTGTAGTGCACTGCTGCGCTGGGCCGGCCTGCAGGATGTGCAGGAGGTGGATTACCACGCCCTGCGTGAGCGCGATATCGAGCGTCTGGCGGACTTGGTCGAGTGTCATCTGGATACCGGCGCGTTGCGTCGGCTCTGCGGTCTGTAGGCCCGGAGCCCCGGCCGACTTCTTTTCAAAGGTGCCTAAGCATGTTGCAACTGATCCTCGGCGGAGCTCGTTCCGGCAAGAGTCGCCTGGCTGAGAAGCTGGCCACGGACAGCGGTCTGGCGGTGACTTATATCGCCACTAGCCAGCCTCTGGATGGCGAGATGAGTCAACGTATCGTCCACCATCGTGAGCGGCGTCCGGCGCAGTGGGGCTTGATTGAGGAGCCGGTGGAGCTGGCTCGGGTGCTGCAGCAGAGCGCAGCAGGCGGCAGCTGCCTGCTGGTGGATTGCCTGACCCTGTGGCTGACCAACCTGTTGATGCTCGACGATGCCAAGCGTCTGGTGGCAGAGCGTGAGGCTTTGCTGGAGTGCCTGGCAACGTTGCCGGGAGAAATCATTTTTGTCAGCAACGAAACCGGAATGGGTGTCGTACCGCTGGGCGAATTGACTCGCCGCTACGTGGATGAAGCCGGTTGGCTGCATCAAGCCCTGGCCGAGCGTTGTCAGCGTGTGGTGCTGACTGTTGCCGGCTTGCCCCTGACTTTGAAAGGAACTGCATTATGAGTAACTCCTGGTGGCTGAACCCATGCAAGGCGATTGATGTTCAGGTGGTTGAGCAAGCGCTGGAGCGTCAGCAGCAATTGACCAAACCGGCCGGTTCCCTCGGGCGCCTGGAGCCTTTGGCCGTGCGCCTGGCGGGTTTGCAAGGACGGCTCAAGCCCAGCCTCGAACAGGTGTGGATCGCCATCTTTGCCGGCGATCATGGTGTGGTCGCCGAGGGGGTTTCCGCTTATCCGCAGGAAGTGACTGGGCAGATGCTGCTGAACTTTGTCAGTGGCGGCGCCGCGATCAGTGTGCTGGCCCAACAACTGGGGGCGCAGCTGGAAGTGGTCGATCTGGGAACGGTGACACCTGGGCTGAACCTGCCTGGTGTCCGTCATCTGAACCTGGGGCTCGGCACGGGCAATTTTGTCCAAGGCCCGGCAATGACCCGGGCTCAGGCCGAGCTGGCACTTGAAGCCGGCCGCGCCAGCGCGTTGCGTGCCCATGCCAACGGCGCCCAGCTGTTTATCGGCGGTGAAATGGGCATTGGCAACACCACTGCTGCCAGTGCCATTGCCTGTGCCTTGCTGGATATTCCGGCGGCGCAGTTGGCCGGACCCGGCACCGGCCTGGATGCCGAGGGCGTCAACCATAAGGCCCGGGTGATCGAGCGTGCCCTGACGGTGCATGCCGCTTGCCGAGGCGATGCCTTGCAGAGCCTGTTCAGTCTTGGCGGTTTTGAAATAGCGGCTTTGGTGGGGGCTTACTTGGCTTGCGCCCAGGAAGGTATCGCGGTGCTGGTGGATGGTTTTATCTGCAGTGTCGCAGCCTTGGTGGCGGTGCGCCTGAATCCGTCTAGTCGTCCATGGCTGTTGTTTGCCCACCAAGGGGCCGAACCCGGGCATCGGCTTGTGCTACGCATTCTGGACGCAGAGCCGTTGCTGGATCTCGGCCTGCGCCTGGGCGAAGGCAGCGGCGCTGCATTGGCGGTGCCGTTGCTGCGGCTTGCCTGTGATCTGCATGGGCAGATGGCGACTTTTGCCGAGGCGGCCGTGGCGGATCGTCCGGCATGACCTTGCATCTGGACCTGCTGCGCCACGGTGAGACCGAGTTAGGAGGGGGCCTGCGCGGCAGTCTGGACGATGCGTTGACCGTTCGTGGCTGGCAGCAGATGCGTGAAGGGCTCCAGGGTCGTGGCCCGTGGGACCGGGTGGTCAGTTCTCCGTTGCAGCGTTGTGCGCGTTTCGCCGAAGAGCTGGCGGCGCAGTTGCAGTTGCCGTTGACCCTGGAGCATCACCTGCAGGAGCTGCATTTTGGCGTATGGGAAGGGCAGAGCGCGGCGGCGCTGATGGAGACCGATGCCGATGCGTTGGGGCGTTTCTGGTCCGATCCTTATGGCTTCACTCCTCCTGAGGGCGAGCCGGTAGAGGCATTTTCCCGGCGGGTCCTGGGGGCAATCGACCGCTTGCACCAGGCCTATGCCGGGCAGCGTGTGCTGCTGATCAGTCATGGTGGAGTCATGCGCCTGTTGCTGGCTCGGGCGCGGGGTTTGCCTCGCGAGCAGTTGCTGAATGTCGAAGTGAGTCACGGTGCATTGTTCAGCTTGAAGGTGGTCGCCGCGGGTCACTTGAGCGAGGAGGGCTGAAATGTTGCCATTCTGGATTGCCTTGCAGTTTCTCAGCAGCTTGCCGATCCGCCTGCCGGGAATGCCCCAGCCTGAAGAGCTGGGGCGCTCATTGCTGTTCTACCCGTTGGTGGGGTTGCTGTTCGGCATGCTGTTGTGGGCGTTGAACGCCTTGCTCGGCGGCACTCCCTTACTGGTACATGCGGCCCTGCTGCTGACGGCTTGGGTCTTGCTCAGTGGTGGCTTGCACCTGGATGGGTTGGCAGACAGCGCTGATGCCTGGCTGGGGGGCTTCGGTGATCGTGAGCGAACCCTGAGCATCATGAAGGACCCTCGCAGCGGACCGATCGCTGTAGTGACTCTGGTGATGGTGCTGTTGCTCAAGTTCACCGCCCTGGTGGCGCTGATCGAGCAGCAGCAAGGTTTTGCCTTGTTGTTGGCGCCGCTGATTGGACGTGCGGCATTGCTGGGGCTGTTTCTCGGCACGCCTTATGTACGTGCCGGAGGGCTGGGGCAGGCTCTGGCCGATCATCTGCCGCCGCTGGCTGGCCGGCAGGTGTTGGGCCTGAGTGTGCTGGCCTGCCTGTTGCTGGGAGGTTACAGCGGGTTATGGGCGATGCTGCTGGCGGTGGTAGCGTTCTTCTGGTTGCGTCAGTTGATGATGCGGCGCTTGGGTGGCACCACTGGGGATACCGCAGGTGCTCTATTGGAGTTGCTGGAAACGACTGTGTTGTTGGCAGTGGTGGTGTTTTGAGCAAAGCGTCGACTGGGCGATTTTTCCGAAAAATCTTGCTATGGATTAATCACGGGTATATACACGCATCATGCTTCCCTCTCAGTGTTTATGCACCAACCTGCGTCGCGCCGCACGTGGCGTCAGCCGGTACTACGACGGTGTCCTCGATGGCTTCGGGATCAATGTCGCCCAGTATTCCTTGCTGAACAATCTACTGCGCCTGGATCAGCCAAGCATCTCTAGCCTGGCGGAAGCCATGGGCCTGGATCGCAGCACTCTGGGGCGCAATGTGCGGGTGCTGGAAGCCGCCGGCCTGGTCAGGTTGATGGAGGGTGACGACCAGCGTAACCGTCTGGTGCAACTGACCGAGGCGGGGCGCGAGCGGTTGATCGCCGCGCTGCCTGTTTGGGAAGCTGCCCAGCAGCGTCTGATCGATCGCCTGGGTGCCGAGAAGCGTGAAACCTTGTTGGCCTTGCTGAACGAACTGGCTTGATGCCAGTTTGTTTGAATACAAGCGGGTATATACCCGTAACTGGAGAATAAGATGTCATCGATGTGGCGTACCAGTGGCTGGGTGCTTCTCGGCAGTGCATTGATCCTGGCTCTGTCGCTGGGCATCAGGCATGGCTTTGGCCTGTTTCTGCCACCCATGAGCGCACAGTTTGGCTGGGGGCGGGAAGTGTTCGCCTTTGCCATTGCCCTGCAAAACCTGATCTGGGGTCTAGCCCAACCCTTTACCGGGGCCTTGGCCGATCGCTTCGGTGCCGCGAAGGTAGTGCTTGTCGGTGGTGTGCTCTATGCCGTCGGGCTGGTGTTCATGGGGTTGTCGGATTCGGCCCTGTCGCTGTCCCTGAGTGCCGGATTGCTGATCGGTATTGGGTTGTCCGGTACTTCCTTCTCGGTGATTCTTGGTGTCGTCGGCCGGGCTCTGCCGCCGGAGAAGCGCAGCATGGGCATGGGCGTTGCCAGTGCAGCGGGCTCTTTTGGTCAGTTCGCCATGCTCCCGGGAACCTTGGGCCTGATCGGTTGGTTGGGCTGGTCGACGGCACTGCTGGTGCTCGGGGTGTTGGTGGCACTGATCGTGCCGCTGGTGAGCATGCTCAAGGATAAGCCGCTGCCAGTACTGGGTCATGAGCAGAGCCTGTCGGAAGCGTTGCGTGAAGCCTGTTCACATTCGGGATTCTGGCTGCTGGCGTTCGGTTTTTTCGTCTGCGGTTTCCAGGTGGTGTTCATCGGGGTGCATTTGCCCGCCTATCTGGTGGATCAGCACCTGCCGGCCACGGTCGGCACCACGGTGTTGGCGCTGATCGGGTTGTTCAATATTTTTGGCACCTACACCGCAGGTTGGCTGGGCGGGCGGATGTCCAAGCCGCGACTGCTTACCGGCCTGTATCTGTTGCGAGCGGTGGTGATCGGTTTGTTCCTGTGGTTGCCGGTGACTCAGACCAGCGCCTACCTGTTTGGCATGGTCATGGGTTTTCTCTGGCTGTCCACCGTGCCTTTGACCAACGGTACGGTAGCGACCTTGTTCGGGGTCAGAAACCTGTCCATGCTCGGTGGGATTGTCTTCCTGTTCCACCAGTTGGGGGCCTTCCTCGGGGGGTGGCTGGGAGGCGTTGCGTATGACCTTACCGGGAGTTACGACTTGATCTGGCAGGTAGCGATTCTCCTCAGTCTGCTGGCCGCTGCCCTCAACTGGCCGGTGCGCGAGCTTCCGGTAGCACGTCTTCAGGCGAGCACAGCGTGAAGGCCTGGATCTTCTATGGTGTTGGCCTGGTTGTCGGCATCTTGCTGTTGCTGCTGGCCTGGTGGGGCTGGCATCGCGGCGGGCTGGCCGTGATGCAGTTGGGCATGGGCGCTTGCTAGGCAGGCACCGCGGCGAGTAACGTCGGGGTCTGTCGATTATTCAAGGACGCGGGACATGGCTGTGCGCTGGTTTGCTATTCCAGCTTTGCTGGCAACATTCGCCGGCTCGGCGTGGGCTGCGGATTGTCCGTCGTTGCTGCAGGGGTCGCTGCCCAAGTTGCACGCCAAGGAGTCCATTGATCTGTGCCAGCGCTTTGCCGGCAAGCCATTGGTGGTGGTCAATACCGCGAGCTTTTGTGGATTCGCCCCGCAATTCAAAGGCCTTGAGGCGCTGTATCAGCGTTACAAGGATCAGGGGCTGGAGGTGGTGGGTGTGCCCTCCGATGATTTCAAGCAGGAGTCCAAGGATGGTGCAGAGACCGCCAGGGTCTGCTACGTCAATTATGGTGTGACCTTTGTCATGACCGAGCCGCAGAAGGTCAGGGGCGCAGATGCGGTGCACCTGTTCAAGGTGCTGGCTGAGCAGAGCGGTGCGCCGAAGTGGAATTTCTACAAGTACGTGGTGGATCGTCAGGGGAAGGTGATCGCCCATTTTTCCAGTCTGACCAAACCGGATAATCCTGAGTTCATCGAGGCGGTGGAGCAGGCGTTGGCATCGAAGTCTTGAGTGTCTGAAGCGGCAGGAATAAAAAAGCCCCGGGTCCTGAGACGCCGGGGCTTTTTCATTCTGCATGCCAGGCAGTTGTCTGGCACCGAAGGTTAGAAGCGATAGGTTGCACCTACGCCGAAACCGTTTGCGCTGTTTTCGTACTCGGCGTTGTAAGTCTGGCCGAGTGCGTTTTTGCGGTTGATGCTGACCTTTTCTTCCTTGAGGTAAGAGTAAGCCACGTCGATGGTCAGGTCGTCAGTCGGGCTCCAGCCGGCACCGAAGCTGAGGATGGTCCGGTCACCGGTAGGGATACGTGGCGAGCGGTCAGTGTTGTTGGTTGGCGACTGGTCAAAGGTCAGACCTGTACGTACTACCCACTGCTTGTTCAACTGGTAGGAGGTACCCACGGCGTAAGCCCAGGTGTCGTGCCAGTTCTGGTCTTCTTTGATGGTGCTCAGGCCGGCCGGAGCAAAGGCACCGCCGTTGGCGGCGGTTACACCTTCGTTGTTGACAGTGATGTCTTTCAGGCGGCTCCAGCGGGTCCAAGTGGTACCGGCATAGAGTTTCCAGGCATCGCTCATGTCTTGAGTGACCGACAGGTCGTAGGACTCAGGGGTTGTAACCTTGAGGGAGGCGTCGTAACGGTTGCTTTTCAGTACCGAGAACGGGCTTCCTGCGCCTGCAGTGCCTGCACCGGCATAGACGTCAGTATGACCTTCCAGTTTGTAATCCACTTTGGAGTGATAGGTCAGGCCAACGCGAGTCGTGTCGGTCGCTTGTACCAATACGCCGATGTTGTAACCCCAGGCGGTATCGTCACCCTTGATCTTGACGTTGCTGGTGTTCTGGGAAAATGGCGGCTGCAGGGCCGATTCCAATACACCGGAAATGCGGTTGATAGTCGGACCAAAACCAATCGATACCTTGTCATTGAAGGCATAGCTTACGGTTGGTTGGAGGGTCACTACCTTGACTTCACTTTTGCTGCCGAAGTTACGGCCCTGGAAGTTGCTTTCGTAGTTGGTCACCAGGCCGAACGGTGCATAAACACCCAGGCCGAATGCCCAATGTTCATCGATAGGCTTGACGTAGAAACCCAATGGCACGGCCGTGAAAGGAACCATGTCACCGTTGTTGGTACCCTTCTGAGTACCACTGGTGTGCTTAATGTCAGTAGATGCGTCAATGGCGGCAACACCAACAGTCACTTGTTGGGTCTTGAGACGGGACATACCGGCAGGGTTACCAAATACAGTGCTTGCATCATCGGCAGCAGAAGAGCGTCCTGCAAAACCAGTCCCCATGCCACTGATGCTTTGTTCGTTAAGGGCAAAGCCACTGGCGAAGATCTGGCTAGATGCCACGGCAACAGCGAGGCTGATGGTCGATTTGAGCATTACTTTTTTCATTATTAGAACTCCTGGTGATCACCGAGGCGAAAATTACCAACATTTCGGCTTCGGCGCTATAGGCTGAAACAGTTGATTTAGAGTGTTTTTGTAGGACAATCCGACCAAAATCGGGTTTTTTCTCCGATTTTGTAAAAGTCATTGTCAGCAGGCGACCTGGCTCGGGGGGGCAATACAGGTTTGCCAGGCACAGGTGAAATCTCTCAAACGTCCTTGTGGTTGAAAGGTCTTCCTCCAGATGCGGGCCATGCCGAGCAGGTCGTCGGCAGCGGGGAGTGGGGTGTGTTGTGCTTCTACCAGCAACCAGGCGATTGCAGTGGCATACCGTAGATTGACTGTGAGCTCCAGCTGCGGTCCGCTGAGGAACGCATGTTGGCTGGCCAACCCGCGAACCAGGCTGGCCCGTTCAGGGTCAAGTGCCAGGTAATGGTCCCAAAGAGCTCTGTGGCGGGGCTCGGTGATGCGATACAGGCCATGGCCACGTCGATCGTGCAGGGCCGAGCCCAGCGCCGACTGGCTGGCGGCAATTCCTAGTAGCAAGGCTTCAGCGGTTTTGCTGTGACAGCCCAAGTACATCAGTGTTGGGCGGATCACGTAGCGACACAACTCGCTGGCGGCGATACCCATAAATCCCTCGACGGGTAAAAGTGACCGGTGAAACCTGATGAGGCTTGGCAGCGATAAAAGATTCAGGCTCACCGGAAGCGGGTCATGCCGCCTGACTTGAAGTGTAGTGTCATATCTATCTTGTAAAGGTTTGTTTTTAAAATATTTCCGTTCTCTTGTTATAAGCCTTATATCGATTGGTGCTTTGGCTGGATTGCTGGGTGGACAAGCAGCAGGCAATAAAAAGCCCCGCTAGCAAGCGAGGCTTTTAGGTTTTTCAGCAATCTGGCGTATCAGGCAACCAGGGCCTGGCGGGTACGATCGATCACTGCCTGCAGCGGTTCGGCGCTGGAGTATTGATCGGGGTACAGGCGTTCGCTGTGACGGGCGATGCCATGTTCGTTGACCAGGGTGAAGCTAAAGCAGCCTTTGCGGGTAGCCATGATCAGGCAGTTCAACGGTGCAAAGGCGTGGGTGAGGGTGCGAATGGCATCCTGAGTCTGGATTTGAGTAGACATAATTATTAGGTGTTCCTACAAATGACACGGTTAAGAACCGTGCAACGTTAAAACGTTCCAGTAGCGCCGACCACCATTGGTCAAACGAAGAACCTGACTGGAACAAAGCCGCCAGTTGCAGCGCTTTAATAAGGTTGCGCTAGGGCTGGCAGGTAGGTACTTAGGAGGGCAGGCAACACAACAAGGGCAAAGGTTCTGGGCCCAGGGTGGAGATCCTGATCAATTTGCAGGTTGGTTCGGTCAGAGTAATTAACTCGTGGGCTGCTTTTGAATTCTGTTCAAGAGCGGTACATGAGTACGAGTTTTACCTGGAAACCAGCGAGGTGGTCGGTCCTTGATGTTCGACATTGTTCTCGCTTGGAGAAGGTGTCGGCGGGACTTGTTCGACCAGAATTGACTTTCAGCTTGGTACTAACGGCGAGGATTCTATTGGGTTGAACGAGATAATGCAAGTGTGCTAGGAAAAATCCCACTGGCGGAGAAAAACCGTCGTATTGAATGCGTGACTCTCAACGTTGACGCGTGTACGAAAACGGTGCGTTACCGGCATTGTTTTTGGCGCAGTTGTGCACACTTGTTGCGCAGCGTGTCACCGCCTTGTCACCTTCCCTGTAGTCTGCCCCATAGCCTGTCTCGAGAATTTAAGTCAATGAAAAACATCGGTTTTTTTTACTGGTGAAAAAAGCGTCAGTTTGACTGAAAGGCCCGTCTCATGGGGGTTTTGGAGGGTTGTATAGGGGTTGTCCACTGAGTTATCCACAGCTTCTGTGGATTGTCCCAAGCGCTTGCTCTAGGGCGGGCGTGTTGGCTCTTTTAGACTTTACCCTTGCGAAAAAAGGAGTAGAGTGGCGCGCCTTCCGATCTGCCCCACAGTGCTTTATGAAGTTTCGCTCAGTATCACCTTCTGTTACCGCAACCCCTGCCAGTGTTACCGAATCCAAGCGCTTCTCCCTGCGTGTCGCTTTGTGGCTATTAGATAGCCCACGGCTTGGACATAACCCCAACGTCAAGCATTTCGCCGGACGACTGCTCAAGCAGCCAGCCCGCGAAGGCGTGGTCGCAGCACAAAGCCGCCTTGGCCAGTTGATGTGCCGTGAGTGCGGCAACGCCCGGGACCGCCGTATCGGTCATGATTTATTGCGCCAGGCTGCCCGTGCCGGCGACCTTCGCGCTCAGCGCGAGCTGGGCCGGATCGAAGACTGAGCTGTCCAACACCTGGTGGCTTGGTTAACCTTCATTTCTTATTTCGACGGCAGGAGTCGCTATGGCTATGGACTTGACCAGCATGCTGCTTGGCCTGGCGGGTGCCGCGCTGCCGCTGCTGGCGTTGGTCTGGCAACTGCAACGTCGTGGGAGCTCCAGACAGACTGAGCTGTCCCTGCTGGAGGAGCGCCTGGCCACGGCCCAACTGGCCCAGGAAGGACTGACAGCGCAATTGGACGCTTGCCGGGACGAAGTCAGCGACTTGAGTCAGGCCAATGCCCTCAAACAAGCGGATCTGGCTGCGCTGCGCCGAGAAGTCGAGCTGCTGCAGATCGAGCGCGATAACGCCCGGGATGCCGCCCACGCCTGGAACCTGGAGCGTGCGGCCAAAGAGAACGAGTTGCGCCGGCTGGATGCCCACGCCGCCTCACTGAATGCCGAACTCCGTGAGCAGCAGGAGAGTCATCAGCAGCGCCTTACCGATCTGCAAGGTTCCCGGGATGAATTGCGTGCACAGTTCGCTGAGCTGGCCGGCAAGATTTTTGATGAGCGCGAGCAGCGTTTCGCCGAGACCAGCCAGCAGCGTCTCGGGCAATTGCTGGACCCGCTGAAGGAACGCATCCAGTCCTTTGAAAAACGGGTCGAGGAAAGCTACCAGGCCGAGGCTCGGGAGCGTTTCTCCCTGGCCAAGGAGTTGGAACGCCTGCAGCAGTTGAATCTGCGCTTGAGTGATGAGGCCACCAACTTGACCCGCGCTCTCAAGGGGCAGAAGACTCAGGGCAATTGGGGGGAGCTGATTCTCGAACGGGTACTGGAGCACGCTGGCTTGGAGAAAGGCCGCGAGTACCAGACTCAGATCAGCCTCAAGGGACCGGACGGCGAACGTTTCCAGCCCGATGTGTTGATCATGCTACCGGGTGACAAGCAGGTGGTGGTGGACTCCAAAGTTAGCCTCACGGCCTATCAGCAATACGTTGGCAGCGATGATCCGCAGGTTGCCCAGACGGCCTTGAAGCAGCACGTGCTGTCCCTGCGTAATCACGTCAAGGGGCTGTCCGATAAAGACTACAAGCGACTCGAAGGCCTGCACAGTCTCGACTTTGTGTTGCTATTCGTGCCCATTGAGGCGGCGTTCTCCGCTGCCCTTCAGGCCGAGCCCAACCTGTTTCAGGAGGCTTTCGACCGGCACATCGTCATTGTCAGCCCCACCACTCTGCTTGCCACGCTACGGGTGATCGACAGCCTGTGGAAGCAGGAGCGGCAGAGCCAGAATGCCCGGGAGATAGCCGAGCGTGCGGGCTGGCTGTACGACAAGTTCGTACTGTTCATCCAGGACCTGGACGAAGTCGGCAATCGCCTGCAGCAATTGGACAAGGCCTACGCCGCGGCACGCAACAAATTGACCGACGGCCGGGGCAATCTGGTCAGTCGCAGCGAACAACTCAAGTTGCTCGGGGCCAGGGCCAGCAAGAGCTTGCCGGCGGACTTGCTGGAGCGGGCGATGACCGACGCCGAAGGGCGTGAGCTGGAATTGCCGGAATAACCGGTCATCAACCCAAGGGCAGATGCCGGCTCAGCAGGGCGCGCAACGCCGCGGGCTTCACCGGCTTGGCCAGATAGTCCAGTCCCGCTGCATGTACCTGGGTGACCATCTCCGGACGGCCATCGGCGCTGATGACCACTCCGGGCACCGGTTCGCCCAGTTGTGTGCGTAGCCAGGCCATGACCTCGGTGCCGGTTTCGCCGTCGTCCAGGTGGTAGTCCACCAGCGCCAATTGCGGGCGGACCCCCTCCTTGAGCAGCGCGGCGCACTCATCACGGTTGCGCGCGGTCCAGACCTGGCAGCCCCAGCGTGTAAGCAGGCTGTTCATGCCGATCAGAATACTGTCTTCATTATCTACGCAGAGCACTTGCCCGCCGTTGAGGGGCTGCCCGTTCAGTTCGGTAGCCTTGTCTGGCGCGACTGCGCTGCTGAGGACCAGGGGCACGCTGACACTGAACACACTGCCTTTGCCAGGCCATGAACGCACCTGCAAGGGATGGCCGAGCACCCGGCACAGGCCGTCGGCAATCGCCAGTCCCAGTCCCAGGCCTTTCTCGGCGCGGGTCTGATGGCTGTCCAGGCGCTTGAATTCCTCGAAAATCACCTGCTGCTTGTCCAGCGGAATGCCTGGTCCCTGGTCCCAGACCTCCAGACTCAGTGAGTCTCCATGGCGACGCGCTCCCAGCAGTACCGGACCCTTGGCGTAGCGGAAGGCGTTGGTCAGGAAGTTCTGCAGGACCCGCCGCAACAGCTTGCTGTCGCTGTCAATACGCAGGCGACTGCCGCGCACGCGAAACTGCAAGCCCTGTTCCTGGGCCAGGGCCTTGAATTCGGTGCCCAGGGTGTCGAACAGTTCATTGAGGGCGAAGGGCTTGCGATCGGGGGTGATCTTGCCGTTTTCCAGGCGCGAGATGTCCAGCAGGTCGCTGATCAGGTCTTCTGCAGAGCGTAACGAACTGTCCAGGTGCTGGACCAGTTGCTGGGCGTCGGCAGACAGCCCATCGTCCTGGTGGGAGAGGGCGGCGGAGAACAGGCGTGCGGCGTTCAAGGGTTGCATCAGGTCATGACTGACCGCTGTCAGAAAGCGGGTCTTGGACTGGTTGGCGGCTTCCGCCGTGCCCTTGGCTTCGGTCAGCGCCGCGTTGAGTTGTGACAGTTCGTGGGTACGTTCGGCTACCCGCTGTTCCAGGCCTTCGTTGGCTTCGGTGAGGGCTTGTTCGGCTTCGCGGAACGGGGTGATGTCGGTGAAACTCATGACGAAGCCGCCGCCGGGCATTGGGTTGCCGATCAACTCGATGACCCGGCCATTGGGGAACAGTCGTTCGGAAGTGTGGGCCCGTCCCTGGCGCATCCAGTGCAGGCGCCGCGCCACGTGGACTTCCGCTTCGCCGGGGCCGCACAGGCCGCGTTCGGCATTGTGCCGAATGATGTCGGCAATTGGCCTACCGACACTGATCAAGCCTTCGGGGTAGTTGAACAGCTCCAGATAGCGACGGTTCCAGGCCACTAGTTTCAGCGACTGGTCCACCACGCTGATGCCCTGGGTGATGTTTTCGATCGCTCCCTGTAGCAGTGCACGGTTGAACTGCAGCACCTCGGATGCTTCGTCGGCGATACGTACCACATCCTCCAGTTGCATCTCCCGCCCTTCGATGGCGGCCTTGACCACGGCGCGGGTCGAGGAGGCCCCAAGGACCCCGGCCAGCAGGCGTTCGGTGTGCGCGATCCACTCGC
Organism: Pseudomonas sp. Fl4BN1; assembly: GCF_009908285.1. Lineage (GTDB taxonomy): Bacteria > Pseudomonadota > Gammaproteobacteria > Pseudomonadales > Pseudomonadaceae > Aquipseudomonas. The sequence continues at coordinate 56,013 of NZ_JAAARM010000005.1, read as the reverse complement.
CGTCGGCGTTCTGGTTGGGGTTGAAGCCTTTGCCCTGGCGGTAGGCGAAGCGGATGAAGCTCTGGCGGGCGCGTTCTTCACCGACAAAGCGGGCTGCCAGCTTCAGCAGGTCGTCGATCTGCACCGACAGCATCGAGCGTGAGCCGAGACGTCCGCTGATCTCCTGGCCGATGAAGCGCCCGGCTTGCCAGTGTTCGGAAACCCGGGTGCGCGATAGCACCGAGACCCAGGCGAACAGCGTGAAGTTGCCGGCCAGGGACAGCACTACGCCTTGGGTCAATGGGGTGATCGGCAGGTTCAGTGGGTTGCCGTGCAGCCAGGCCAAACCTGGGAAGCTGTTCAGGGACCAGCCCAGGCTGTGGGCGGCGATGGGTAGGACCAGGGTGTAGAACCAAAGGAAGGTGCCGGTTGCCAGGCCGGCGAAAACGCCGCGACGGTTGGCTTGTTTCCAGTACAACGCACCGAGCATGGCTGGGGCCAGTTGGGTCACGGCAGCGAAGGCGATCTGGCCGATGGTGGCCAGGCTGGCTGTGGAGCCCAGCAGGCGATAACTGACGTAGGCCAGTAACAAGATGGCGACGATGCTGACCCGGCGTACCGAGAGCATCCAGTGGCGGAAGACTTCGAAAGGCCGTTCGGCGTTTTTGTGCCGCAGCAGCCAGGGCAGCAGCATGTCGTTAGAAACCATAGTCGATAGCGCGACGCTGGCGACGATCACCATGCCGGTGGCCGCCGATGCGCCACCGATGAATGCCAACAGGGCCAGGGCCGGATGGGCCTGGGCCAGGGGCAGGCTGATGACGAAGGAGTCTGGCAACACACTGCTGGGCAGGAGCATTTGCCCAGCCAGGGCGATGGGCACTACAAACAGTGCGGCCAGGGCCAGGTAGGCCGGAAACACCCATTTGGCAAGGCGCAGATCCTGGGGTTCGATGTTCTCCACCACGGTGACGTGGAACTGCCGTGGCAGGCAGATGATCGCCATCATTGCTACACCGGTCTGGACCACCATCGACGGCCAGTTGATGGTTTCCTTCCAGTACTGCTCCAGGCGCGGTGCCAGCATGGCCTGGTTGAACAGGTCGTCGAAGCCGTCATACAGGCCAAAGGTCACAAAGGCGCCCACGGCGAGGAAGGCAAACAGCTTGACCAGGGATTCGAAGGCAATCGCCAGCACCATGCCCCGGTGGTGTTCGGTGGCGTCGAGGTTGCGGGTGCCGAAGACGATGGTGAACAGGGCCAGGATCAGCGACACGATCAGCGCCGTGTCCTGTGCTCGCGTGCCCATGGCGTCGGCTCCGGCGCCGATCAGCAGGTTGACCCCGAGCACGATGCCTTTGAGTTGCAGGGCAATGTAGGGCAGCACCCCCACCATGCAGATCAACGCCACCACCACTGCCAGGGACTGGGATTTGCCATAGCGGGCGGCAATGAAGTCGGCGATGGAGGTGATGTTCTCCTGTTTGCTGATCATCACCATCTTCTGCAACACCCAGGGCGCGAACACCAGCAGCAGGATGGGGCCCAGGTAGATCGGCAGGAACGCCCAGAGTTGTTCGGCGGCTTGGCCCACTGCGCCAAAGAAGGTCCAGCTGGTGCAATAGACGGCCAGCGACAGGCTGTATACCCAGGCCCGTACCCGCGGTGGCAGGGGCGTGCTGCGACGATCACCGTAGAAGGCGATGGCGAACATGATGGCCATATAGGCCAGGGCAACGGCGGCGATCAGCCCGCTGGACAACGACATGGAAACTCCGAAGCAAAGACGCCGGGCACCTCAGCCCGGCCAGACAGTCTGGCACGATGTTGAGTTGGCGTCAGTGTCGACCAAGGTCTCAGCGCGGCCTGATGTCGCACGGCTGTACAGCCGTGCGGGCGGGCTATGGCTGCAGGGCAATCTCGATCAGTTCATGGAGTTCCTGCACCGGCAGCGGTGCGGCGGAGAACAGAATTCGGAACACCGTGGGCGCTACTATCAGGTTCAGCAGGCGGTCGATGCCCGGCAGGTTTTCTTCGCTGCCCGGATAGCGTTCGATAATGCTCTGCAACTGAGCGCTGAGGATGGTCACGCAATAGCCTGGGGTCGCGCTGCATTGCACGTCGCGCATCATGTTGCGTCCAGGTTCCGAACTCATTTCATCCAGGTATTGCTCGGCCCAGGCCTGCAGGTCGCCGCGCAGGGTGCCGGTGTTGGCTGGTTCGCTATCCGGACGCATGCGCGCCAGGGCGACATCGGCTAGCAGGGCTGATAGGTCGCCCCAGCGACGATAGATGGTCGAGGGCGTGACCCCGGCGCGGCTGGCGATCTGCGGTACGGTCAGGGTCGAGCGTTCCTGTTCGTCAAGAAGCTCGCGGACCGCGGTATGGATGGACTCCTGAACCCGGGCGCTGCGACCGCCAGGGCGTAAACCTTCTCTAATAGTCATGGGGTCGAACCTTAACACAAAGAATTTGCTTTAAGCCCGTGACAGTCGCACACTCCACAAAAGCAAAATATTAGCTTTAGTGGAGCGTGTTCATGTCCGGTGTTATCGACACTTGCGTGTCTAACCGTCGCAGTCTGGTGTTTCTGGCCATTACCCTGCTCAGCTTTCTGGCGGCATCCAGCGTACCGACGCCGCTGTATCACCTGTATCAGGAATCCCTGCACTTCTCGCCGGCAGTCTTGACCCTGGTCTTCGGGGTCTATGCCTTGAGCTTGTTGGCGGCCTTGCTGACAGTGGGGTCGCTGTCGGATTACCTGGGGCGCCGGCCGGTGATTTTTGTCGCCTTGCTGATCAATATCCTGGCAATGCTGCTGTTCATCAATGAAAGCAGTGTGCAGTGGCTGATTGCTGCGCGCGTGATGCAGGGGTTTGCCACTGGCATGGCCACCAGCGTGCTCGGTGCCGCGTTGCTGGACACAGACCGCCGGCAGGGGCCCTTGGTCAATAGCGTTGCTCCATTGCTGGGGATGGCTTGTGGTGCCATGGGAGCCAGCCTGCTGGTGGAATTTGCGCCATGGCCGCTGCAACTGAGTTATTGGTTGCTGCTGGGAGTGTTCCTGGTCCAGGCGCTGTATGTCTGGCGTCTGCCGGAAAGTGTCAGTCCGCAAGCGGGTGCCTGGGCTTCCCTGCGGCCCAGGCTGCATGTCCCGCCACAAGCACGGTGGGCTTTATGGCTGGCGTTGCCGGTGGATGTGGCGGTCTGGGCGGTGGGCGGCTTTTATCTGTCCCTGGCGCCGTCCCTGGTGCGGGCCGCTACCGGGTCCACCTCGAACCTGATCGGCGGTGCACTGGTGGCCGTGCTGACACTCAGTGGCGCGCTGATGATCTTCTCCCTGCGTCAGCGCCCGGCGGACAAAGTCCTGCGTTTGGGGGCGGGCTTGTTGGCGGTGGGAGTGATGCTGATTCTCGGTGCGGTGCATAGCGCCAGCCTGATGCTGTTCTTCTTCGGCACCCTGGTGCTGGGCAGTGGCTTTGGCGCCGGATTTCTCGGTGCACTGCGCAGCGTGGTGCCTCTGGCCTTGCCTCACGAGCGGGCGGGCTTGATGTCGGCGTTTTATGTGTTGAGTTATCTGGCCTTTTGCCTGCCGGCGCTGCTGGCAGGAAGTCTCACGCGCAGCTTCGGCCTGATTGCCACCACCGATGGTTATGGGGCAGTGCTGATCCTGCTGTCCCTTGGCGCTCTGTTGGCCCTGATGCGCCGCCGCTCAGCCTCGGCTTGTGGCGCTGGACTCTGAATCAGGCGTCTCAAGGGCGTCGGTACTGCGCCCGATAAGCCGAAGGGGAGAGATGTAGCACTGCATTGAAATGCTGGCGCATGGATAGAGTGCTGACAAAGCCTGACTCCACGGCAATGGCGTCGATGCTCTGCTGGCTGGTTTCCAGCAGGCGCTGGGCATGGTTCAGGCGTCGACCAAGCAACCATTGGCCCAAGGTGGTGCCAGTCAGTTGGCGGAAATGCCGAGTGAAAGAGCGTCGACTCATGGTTGCGCGCTCAGCCAGTGAGTCCAGTGAGTGGTTCCGAGTGAAGTTCTCTCCCAGCCATTGCAACAGCTGCCCCATAGGATTGCGCTCGCCAGCCTGGGGCAGGGGGTGGTCGATGAATTGGGCCTGGCCGCCGGAACGATGAGGAGCGATCACCAAGCGACGGGCCAGCTTGTGGGCGCTCTGGGCGCCGCACAACTGTTGTAGCAGATACAGGCAGCAATCCAGCCCGGCAGCGGTACCTGCGGAAGTGAGCAGGGTACCGGCTTGGGCATATAGCACGTCGGCGTCCAGTTCCACCTCTGGGTATTTTTCGCTGAACGCCCGGGCCCAGTGCCAGTGAGTAGTGGCTTTGTGGCCATTCAAGAGCCCGGTCTCGGCCAGGACAAAGGCCCCGAGGCACAGTCCCACCAGGCGTGCGCCCCGCTGATGAGCGTTGTACAGCGCATCGAGCAGCACTTGGGGCGGTCGCTCCAGGCTGTCGCGCCAGGAAGGCATGACAATCACGTCAGCCTCGTGCAACTCGCTCAGGTCGTGGTGGACAGTGATCTCGAAACCGGCGGATGTTCGCAGTGGCAGGCTCTCGAAGGCACAGACTCGCACCTGAAAGCGTGGCAGTTCGAAATCCTGGTGTTGTTCATCGAATACCAGCAATGGTACTGACAGGTGAAAGGGGCTGATGCCATCAAAGGCGATCACCGCAACGCGCAAAGGTGGATCGACATCGGCGTGCATGCTTGGGCCAAGGTGAAAGGATTGGCCCGATTCTATCGGAAGGTGGCTTTCTGGCCACTTACTAACAGCGCTGACCAAGGTCACCCTGGATGCTCGCTTTTTGCTCTGAAGGAGTGCACACCATGTCCCCTGTATTTCGTTATCTGCTGATCGGTAATGACTGGCGTGCGCTGTGTCTCGCCTGCTACTGGGTTGAAGCCGCTCGACAACTGGGTGGAGCGATGGGAGCGCGGTGGGGGAGTAAGACATGAAGGTCATTCGCAGTGCCGAGTTTGTCGGTGATCGAGCCTGGGCGGCACTGGATATTGCCAGCATGAATGGCATCAGTACGCGCCTGCACTGGACCGACCAGCCCTATCGATGGCACATCAATGACGGCCAGGAAGTTTTTGTGGTCCTGACCGGCCGGGTGCAGATGCACTATCGCCAGGAAGGTCGGGAGCAGGCGGTGATGCTGGAGGTTGGAGATATCTTCTACGCCGACCTTGGCACCGAGCACGTGGCTCATCCGCAAGGGGTCGCCAGAGTGCTGGTGATCGAGTCCGAGGGCAGTGTCTAGCTGTATATTTATAAAATAGATAACAGATAGAGAAATTACCCGTTATATAGATATTCGATTAGGTTCTACCATTGGCTCCACCTCATCAGGGGACAGGAGACACGCCATGACATGTACCCATAGCAGCAAACCCGGCCACCGGCCCTTGAGCCATTTACAACACCCCCGCGAAGCCATTCGCCAATTCACCCCCAACTGGTTCGCGGCCACCATGGGCACCGGCGTCTTGGCGTTGGCCCTGGCCCAGTGGCCGGCCGAGGTTCCCGGGCTGCACCTGGTGGCCGAGGGGTTCTGGTGGCTGACCATCGCTTTGTTCGTGTTGTTTACGCTGATGTATACCGCGCGCTGGGTGTTGTTCTTCGATGAGGCGCGACGGATTTTCGGGCATTCCACGGTCTCGATGTTCTTTGGCACCATTCCGATGGGCCTGGCGACCATCATTAATGGCTTGCTGCTGTTCGGTATCCCTCGCTGGGGCGAGGGTGTCGTGAACCTGGCGCAAGTACTCTGGTGGCTGGATGTGGCGATGTCCCTGGCGTGCGGGATCCTGATCCCCTACATGATGTTCACCCGCCAGGAACACAGCATCGATCAGATGACCGCTGTCTGGCTGTTGCCGGTGGTGGCGGCTGAAGTGGCGGCGGCCAGTGGCGGCCTGCTGGCACCCCATCTGCAGGACGCCCACGGGCAACTGGTGATGCTCAGTACCAGCTATGTGCTGTGGGCCTTTTCGCTGCCGGTGGCATTCAGCATCCTGACCATCCTGCTGCTGCGCATGGCCCTGCATAAATTGCCCCACGAAAGCATGGCGGCCTCGAGCTGGCTGGCCTTGGGGCCGATTGGTACCGGCGCCCTGGGTATGCTGGTGCTGGGGGCCGATGCGCCGGCAATCTTCAGCGCCAACGGCTTGCCAGGTATCGGCGAGATTGCTGCCGGCCTGGGGCTTGTGGCAGGGCTGACGCTATGGGGGTTTGGCCTGTGGTGGATGCTGATGGCGGTGCTGATTACCCGACGCTACCTGCGTGAAGGCATCCCCTTCAACCTCGGCTGGTGGGGCTTCACCTTCCCGTTGGGCGTGTATTCGCTGGCCACCCTGAAACTGGGCAGCACCTTGCACCTGGGGTTCTTCAGTGTGTTCGGCGCGGTGCTGGTGGTGGCCCTGGCGGCGATGTGGCTGATCGTGGCCAAGCGCACGGTCCAGGGTGCATATAAAGGAGAGCTGTTTGTTTCGCCGTGTATTGCAAGCCTACGGAAATAATCGCCAAAGATAGGTAAGGTTGTGGCCTGGATCGACGTTCGACATTCCAATAACAGTATCCACGCCACTCAGGGACATGGAAGATGAGTCACCCCTCGCAGTTCACCTTGCTTCGCAAGCGGCGGTTTCTGCCGTTTTTCATCACGCAGTCCCTTGGCGCTTTCAACGACAACATCTTCAAGCAATCGTTGATCCTGGCCATTCTCTACAAGTTGAGCATCGAGGGTGATCGCTCGATCTGGGTCAACCTCTGTGCCTTGCTGTTCATCTTGCCGTTCTTTCTGTTTTCGGCCCTGGCCGGGCAGTTTGGCGAAAAGTTCGCCAAGGATGCGTTGATCCGCCTGATCAAGTTGGGTGAGATTGCGATCATGCTGGTGGGGGCGGTGGGATTCGTCTTCGATCACTTGTCGCTGATGCTGGTGGCGCTGTTCGCCATGGGCACCCATTCGGCGCTGTTCGGTCCGGTGAAGTATTCGATCTTGCCCCAGGCACTGCGTGAAGAAGAGTTGGTGGGAGGCAACGGCCTGGTGGAAATGGGCACCTTCCTGGCGATTCTGGCGGGCACTATCGGTGCCGGGATCATGATGTCCTCGGCGCATTACGCGCCGATTGTCTCGGGCGCCATCATCGGTGTCGCGGTGCTGGGCTATCTGGCTAGCCGGGCCATTCCCCGGGCCGCTGCGGCTACCCCGGACATGCGTCTGAACTGGAACATCTTCAGTCAGTCCTGGGCTACGTTGCGCCTGGGCCTAGGGCAGACCCCGGCGGTGTCTCGATCGATTGTCGGCAACTCCTGGTTCTGGTTCGTCGGGGCGATCTACCTGACCCAGATCCCGGCGTATGCCAAGGAGTGGATGCACGGCGACGAGACCGTGGTGACACTGATCCTTACCGTGTTCTCGGTGGGTATCGCATTAGGCTCGATGCTGTGCGAGAAGCTTTCAGGGCGCAAGGTCGAGATCGGTCTGGTGCCGTTCGGCTCCTTTGGCCTGACGGTCTTCGGCCTGTTGCTGTGGTGGCATTCTGGTGGGATTCCGGAAAGCGCCAACGGCCATGGCTGGATTGAAGTGCTGGGCTTTACCCATGCCTGGTGGGTGCTGTTCGACGTGCTGGGTCTTGGGGTCTTTGGTGGCTTCTACATTGTCCCGCTGTATGCGTTGATCCAGTCCCGTACTCCGGAGAATGAGCGAGCCCGAGTGATTGCGGCCAACAACATTCTCAATGCGCTGTTCATGGTGGTGTCGGCGATTGTCTCCATTGTCATGCTGAGCATGGTCGAACTGACCATTCCCCATCTGTTCCTGGTGGTGTCGCTGCTCAATATCGCGGTCAACGTCTACATCTTCAAAGTAGTGCCCGAGTTCAGCATGCGCTTCATGATCTGGCTGCTCAGCCATTCCATGTACCGTGTCGAGCATCGCAACCTGGAGCTGATTCCCGATGAGGGGGCAGCCTTGCTGGTGTGTAATCACGTGTCTTTCGTCGATGCCCTGCTGATCGGCGGAGCGGTCCGTCGGCCGATTCGCTTCGTGATGTACTACAAGATCTACAACCTGCCGGTGTTGAACTTCATCTTCCGTACCGCTGGGACCATCCCCATTGCTGGTCGGCACGAAGACCTGCAGATCTATGAAAAAGCGTTCAAGAAGATTGCCGAGTACCTGCGTGATGGTGAGTTGGTGTGCATTTTTCCCGAGGGTAAGTTGACTGCCGATGGCGAGATCAACGAGTTCAAGGGCGGCCTCACGCGGATTCTCGAAGAAACCCCAGTGCTGGTGATTCCCTTGGCTTTGCAAGGCTTGTGGGGGAGTTTCTTCAGTCGTGATCCGAACAAAGGCTTGTTCCATCGCTTCTGGTCGCGAGTGACCTTGGTGGCCGGGCCCATGGTGGCCGTGGAAGCTGCCGAGCCAGTGCAGTTGCAGGCGATGGTGGGGCAGTTGCGCGGACCCCGTCGCTAGTGATCTGACGGATACAAAAACGCCCGCAATGTTGCGGGCGTTTTTATTTCTGCGGCGGGGCTATCAGCTGGCGCTGACTTTCAATCCCACCAGGCCGGCGATGATCAGCGCCACACTGGCCAAGCGCATAATGGCCATGGATTCGCCGAACAGGATAATCCCGGCGATCACTGTGCCAATGGCGCCAACGCCGGTCCAGATCGCATAGGCGGTGCCCAGGGGCAGCTCCTTCATTGCCAGGCCCAGCAAGCCCAGGCTGATGGCCATCGCGATGATGGTCAGGGCGGTGGGCAGCGGACGGCTGAAGCCATCGGTGTATTTCAGGCCGACCGCCCAGCCCACTTCAAACAAACCGGCAAAAAACAAAATGATCCAGGACATGCGGACCTCATCGGTTGATGGGGTCGTCCCCAGAATTAATCACTCGATCGAGTCGCGAGGTCGTCCTCGCGCTGCGCAGTATACTGCTCAGCTTTCATCGGTCGATCAGTTTTTTGCTCAGTCATTGCTGAGTTGTGTTTCCGGTTCTTGCTCGGTTTCGTCGCGCATGCGACGGAAGTAGGTCGAGAGTAGGGCTCCGGAAATGTTGTGCCAGACACTGAACAACGCGCTGGGTACTGCCGCCAGCGGCGAAAAGTGCGCACTGGCCAGCGCCGCGCCTAAACCGGAGTTCTGCATGCCGACTTCCAGGGCCAGGGATTTGCGTTGGGCCAGCGGCAGCTTGAACACTCGCCCAGTGAAGTAGCCCAGCAAGTACCCGAAGCTGTTGTGCAGCATTACTACCGCCATGATCAGCAGGCCGGACTCGGCGATCTTCGCCTGGCTGGCGGCCACCACGGCGGTGACGATGATGACGATGCTGACCACCGAAACCAGTGGCAGTACTTCCACTGCACGTTGCACGCGATGGCCAAGCAGGCGCTGGGCCAGTACCCCCAGCACGATTGGCAGCAGCACCACTTGCAGGATCGACCAGAACAACTCCATGAAGGACACCGGTAACCAGGCTGAGGCCAGCAGCCAGATCAGCGCTGGAGTCAGCAGCGGCGCGAGCAGGGTGGTCACTGCGGCTATGGCCACCGACAGGGCCAGGTCGCCCCGAGCCAACCAGGTCATGACGTTGGACGAGGTGCCGCTTGGGCAGCAGCCGACAAGGATCACGCCGACGGCAATCTCCGGCGGCAGATGGAAGGCCTGGCAGAGCACCCAGGCCACACCGGGCATGATCACAAAATGCGCTACCACCCCCAGTGCTACGCGCCAGGGGTGGCGGGCTACCTCGGCAAAGTCCTCGAGCTTCAGGGTCAGGCCCATGCCGAACATCACCAGCCCCAGGAGGGGCACGATGGCGCCTTTGAGGCCGATGAACCAGCCAGGCTGAAAGAATGCCAGCACGGCAAAAATCAGTACCCAGTAAGCGAAGGTGTTGCCGACAAAGCGGCTCAGTGCAGCCAGTGCGCGCATGACCTGTTCCTTATTATGTGAAAACGCCACCGAAGGCGGTGGCGTCTGTTGCAGAGCGGCTATCCAGGCAAGGCGTCAGATGCCTTGTGGCGTCTCTTCGCCACCCAGGGCTTCGAATAGCGCCGGCAGGAAGTCGCCGAAGGTCAGCATCATCAGTGTGAAGCTGGCGTCCTGTTGGCCGAGGGCCTCATCGCCGCCGTCCTGTTCTGCTTGATCCTGCAGCAGGTCTTCGAACTTCAGGCGCTTGACCACCATCTTGTCGTCGAGCATGAAGGACAGTTTGTCCTGCCAGGCCAGGGACAGTTGAGTGACCACTTTGCCCGTACTCAGGTGCAGCTGGATTTCTTCGCTGGTCAGGTCCTGGCGCTTGCAGCGCACAATGCCGCCGTCTTCGTGGGTATCGCGCAGTTCGCATTCATCGAGGACAAAGAAGTCGTCGGCGGCTTTCTGGGTCTTGACCCAGTCGGTCATGATCGCCGTCGGGGCAATTTTCACGGTCAGTGGGCGTACGGGCAGGGTGCCGAGTACTTCGCGCAGAGTGGAGAGCAAGTCTTCGGCACGTTTCGGGCTGGCCGAGTTGACCAGGATCAGGCCCTGTTTCGGGGCGATGGCAGCGAAGGTCGAGGAGCGGCGGATAAAGGCGCGGGGCAGGAACGCCTGGATGATTTCATCCTTGATCTGATCGCGTTCCTTCTTATAGACCTTGCGCATCTGCTCGGCTTCGATCTCTTCGACCTTTTCCTTCACCGCGTCGCGTACCACGCTGCCTGGCAGAATGCGCTCTTCCTTGCGCGCCGCGACCAGCAGGAAGTCCTGGCTGACGTGGACCAAGGGGGCGTCTTCACCTTTGCCGAACGGAGCGACGAAACCGTAAGTGGTCAACTCCTGGCTTGCACAGGGGCGCGCCAGTTTGGTCGCCAGTGCAGTTTCCAGCGCCTGCGCATCAACAGGCAGATCTTGGGTCAGGCGGTAGATAAGCAGGTTCTTGAACCACATGGGGTGAATCTCTCCTTTATACAAAGGGGGGCATTATTCTCCGCGCAGCTCCATAGGCCAACCCTCCGCTAAGCCTTTGGAAGGCCTGATAAAATTATTTTAAAAAGTGCTTGCCAGAGTAATGGCTGCTCCGTAGAATGCGCGCCACACCGAACGTGAAGGGTGATTAGCTCAGCTGGGAGAGCGTCTGCCTTACAAGCAGAATGTCGGCGGTTCGATCCCGTCATCACCCACCATTCGCATTCAGTGTTACGCGCAGCGGTAGTTCAGTCGGTTAGAATACCGGCCTGTCACGCCGGGGGTCGCGGGTTCGAGTCCCGTCCGCTGCGCCATATTCGGTAACCTGGAACACTGAACGCCAGGTCACCACAGAAAGCCCGCTAGCGCGGGCTTTTTGCTGTAAGCAGTTGTTGTAAAGAGTTCCGTGGGTCGTGTTGCAGTTCATTGAAATTCGATTTTTTTAATAAAATTATTAATTAAATCAACACATTATGAATTTCTGTGGCATAATGCGCCCCGCAACGAAGGTAAAGGGTGATTAGCTCAGCTGGGAGAGCGTCTGCCTTACAAGCAGAATGTCGGCGGTTCGATCCCGTCATCACCCACCACTTACTTTCAACGCTACGCGCAGCGGTAGTTCAGTCGGTTAGAATACCGGCCTGTCACGCCGGGGGTCGCGGGTTCGAGTCCCGTCCGCTGCGCCATATTCGCTCCTTCAGGCCCACTGAACGCCTGGGAGCTACAAGAAAAGCGGCCTATGGCCGCTTTTTTTCGTTCATGGCCCAGCCACTGCATTTCTTGTCTGCTCTTGGCAGCACGCTGTCGATCCAGAAATCCCTCCCAAGCCGGCTCGGTTGTTTGAACGAGTGCGTTGAGGCCGCTCGATGAATTGGCGGTGATCCTCGGTGCATGGGTTGGCAACGGTCGCGACAGCGATATGCTCAACCACCCCGTGGCGCTAGGGGGCTGAGCACTCACAACAGCGCTCGGCTTAGCGGTAAAGCCACTCCCTGTGCCGGTGTCGTTTATGGCCTCAATGACAATCACTCGGTCTACGTCTGCGATACCAGCATCTTCAAGCCGCAGATCGTGTGTGACAGCGATGGTGCAATTCTGCAGTCGGATGTATTCGATAAAAATACATCCACACCTTGGATGCCAACTTCTGCAGCTTCACGTATACCGCCCCGCGCAACCTGATGCTGGGTGCCTGCTACGACTTCTGACGGTTGGCGAGGCATAAAAAAGCCCCGAACTTGTCGGGGCTTTTTTATGCGTGCAGATTACGGTTCGGCATTACGGCGGTGCCGATAGTCGCTGACCGCTTCATACACAGCTTTGCGCAAACGGTTGATGCCGCCAATCGGTCGATGGGCTTCCAGACCGAACCAGGGGTTGAAGGATTGGTTGTCACACGCCAGGTTCTGCGCCGGGGTATCGAAGTCCTGGGCGGGGATCTTCATTCGGGCCACTGTTTCAAACGCTGAATCACTCTCCTTCCACTGGATGCTGGTGTCTTCGATCGGCATGAAGCGGCTTGGGTCTTGGCGCTGGATCTGCAGGACAAAGCAGGCGGCGACTCGATCGGTCGACAGCTGTTGCAGCAGAGCACTGCGCAGGAAGTTCGGCAGGTCCTGATTTTGCGTCGGCAGCTTGTAGCTCGGACAGCTGTCCGGGTCCGGCAGTACTCGGAATTTAGCGTTGGCGTTGCCGAACTTGTAGGGCGAGACGGAAAAGTAAGTGGTCTGGGTCGGGCTGGCCGGTGCCGGTGACAGAGTCGCCAAAGCGATGAGCAGATGGCGGATCTGCCAACTGCGTGGATTCCAGGTGGGGAAGAAGGCGCCGACTTTCTTACCGTCCGCCTGAGCGCCGATGTTCTGTTGATACTCGGCCACATCACTGACGAAGAAGTTCGGATGGTTGAACATCACGAAATCCTGCTCGCGGCGACCCGACTCTGAGGGCAGCAGCTGCCGTCCTGGGACATCCAGCAGCTTGATCGCCATGCCACGGGCATCGCGAATGCTGTCGAACTGTGGATAAGCGTTGCCGTTGGACAGGCGCACCAGCGCTTGCCAGGTTTGCCCGGGAGTGGCGAACACTCCCTGGCGCAGTTGCGGATCCAGCTCCGCGAGCACCTGGACTTCGGCTTTCACGCAGCCGTGGGCCTTGGCATGGGCGTCACGCAGGTAGCGGGTGCCTTCGCGGTGCTGATCCACGATGCGCACGGCGGTCTGGATAATGTCTTGGGTGCGTGCGGTCTCATCCGTCGGAATCTGTTCTTCCACCGCCACCGGGCCGCGGTGCTGCCAGGCAAACCAGGCGCTGGCCAGGCCCCATCCGATCAGTCCGACGCACAGCAGAATCAGTACCAGCTTGCCCAGCAGGGCTCCTAGGCGTAGCCAGAGCCGGCCCAGCAGGGACGGCCGTTTTCTTGCGAGATCGAGTTTCATGGCAATTGCGACTCCAGCGGTCCGCCCAGAACTTTCAGGTATTCCAGCAATGCCCAGCGTTCTTCAGGCTGCAGCAGCGGGCCGATTACACCGTTACCGCGCTGACCGGCGCGGAACTCATGGCCACTGTTGTGGTTGCCACTGATACGGGTATCGAATTCAAAGCCGTTGGCGAATGCCTCGGTGCGATAGCCCAGGTGTTTCGGATCGTATTCGAAGGTGCCGCGATAGAACGTTGTCGAGCGCTCTGATTGCGGTGATAGCAACTGGTAAAGGCTGGGGACCGAGCCATTGTGCAGGAACGGCGGTGTGGCCCAGACCCCGGCCAGTGGGCGTGCCTTGTAGGCGCGCAGTTCACGTACGCCAATGGGCAGCCCGTAGCCGTCCAGGCGTGGGCGTTCTTCTGGGGTGACCTGGGCGTCGCGGTAGGCGCGCTCTTCGACGAAGGCAGTGATATAGGCCAGGCCCTTGGCCGCCGAGAGCTGATGCAGGTCCAGGGGCTCGGTCGGTGTCGGGTGCAGTTGAACGTTGGACTTGGTCAGTTCAGTGATGTCCCACTGCAAGGCACTCAAATCGTAGCGTAGGTCGGCGATGTTGCTGGCGGAGTTCGGGTCGGTGCCGATGACCGCGACAGGCAGCATCTTCAGTTGCTGCACCGGGCGCCCGTTGTTGTCGCTGACGCTGGGGACATGGCACCCGGCGCAATGGTTGGCAAACAGTTCCCGGCCTTTGGCTGCTAGCGGCTGGTCAATGGCTCCCAGCAATTCCTCCGGCCAGGTGGGCGGCTTGAGTCGTTGCAGGGTTTCTTCGATCTTGTTCAGATCGCGGACCCGGACGCTGGATGGATAACGAGACTCACCGCTGAGAGGTTGGCCGGCGTCATCGAACAGGTTCAGGGTTGCACCGACGCCAAGGGCTTCGCCGATATTGCGCGCCATGGGTTGTTGTGCCGAGCCGTTCCACTGCACCCAGTCGAAGGTCCAGATGTCCCATAGTTGTGGGTAATCCACGGGGGCATTGGCCACGCGGTAGTTCTCGGGGGAGATCGCATCACCGAAGCTGGCGTTGGCGATCCGGCCGAAGGCATCGGTGCGGCCGGGGCCCTCTTCGGTGGGATAAAGACCGCGGTGTGTGTCGTTCCAGGCCACCTTGAGGAAAGTGTCCAGCGAGACTTTGAGATCCTTGCGCAATTGTTCGTGTTGGGCGTTGTAGTCCTGGCCTAACACGTTGCGGGCGAAGCGCTCGAATTTCCACGGGTTGTAGTAGGTCGCCGTCAGGCTGGTCACCAGGGCCTGGCCGAAGCTGCCACCGCGCAGGGTCGGTACGCTTGAGGGCAGTACATGCTGGGCCGAGCCGCCATCGATTCGCAGTGCCTGATGGTTGAAGCGTAACTCGCCGGTGTGGCAGGCGGCGCAGGTGATGTCCAGATACTCGGCTTGGCTGCCGGGATTCTGGTGCCGGGCGAAACCCACGGGCAGGTTGCCGGGATTGTCGGCAGTAGCCTTTTGTCCCGGCTCCACCAGGAAGCCGAAGCGTGCCAAGTATTCGGGAGCCGCAAAGGGCTGCTGGGAGAAGGGCAGTTCCAGGGCGGTGAACCACTCATAGCGTAGGCCTTTGACCTGAGTGCCTTGAGGGGTGAAATAGAAGATCTGACGGTCGGCGGCATCCCATTGATTTAGGTAGTGCACCTTCTCGACCGGGATATAGGCGGGGAGTCTCGGATTAGCGATGTAGTACAGGACCACAGCCAGGGTCAGGCCGATCAGCACGGCAATTAACAGCAACACACGGTATAAGAGGCGCAAGATGTACGTCCTTGTCGAATTTCGCTTCCTTATGCCTGAGCTCAACTGACGCGGCAAGTAGCCATTACTTGAGCTAAGGTTACTCGCGCCCTTTCAAACGCCTAGTTGAGTTGTCTGGGCAGGGTGTACCCAGAGCACAAAAACGCTTTTAAAGACGTGAACTTATCGGACATTTACTACTCTTACGCCGGTAGCCATTGGTCGTGGTCGCCTGATAAGCTCGCGGCTTTATTCGATTGCCCTTTAGGCGCATGAACAAGGAAATAGCATGAAACAGCATCGGTTGGCGGCGGCGGTGGCCCTGGTTAGCCTGGTACTCGCGGGTTGTGACTCGCAGACCAGCGTAGAGCTGAAAACCCCGGCGCAAAAAGCTTCCTACGGGATCGGCCTGAACATGGGCAAAAGCCTTGCCCAGGAAGGCATGGATGACCTGGATTCGAAAGCGGTAGCCCAGGGCATTGAAGATGCCGTCGGCAAGAAAGAACAGAAGCTGAAAGATGAAGACTTGGTCGAAGCCTTTGCCGCGCTGCAAAAGCGTGCTGAAGAGCGCATGGCCAAGATGAGTGAAGAGTCGGCTGCGGCAGGCAAGAAGTTCCTCGAAGAAAACGGCAAGAAAGCGGGTGTGACTACTACCGCTTCCGGCCTGCAATACGAAGTGCTGAAGAAGGCCGACGGTGCTCAGCCGAAAGCGACCGACGTAGTGACCGTTCACTACACCGGTACCCTGACCAACGGCACAGTGTTCGACAGCTCGGTAGAGCGTGGCAGCCCGATCGATCTGCCGGTCAGCGGTGTGATCCCGGGTTGGGTCGAAGGCCTGCAACTGATGCACGTTGGTGAGAAGTACAAGCTGTTCATCCCAAGCGACCAGGCTTACGGCGCGCAAAGCCCAAGCCCGGCGATTCCAGCCAACTCGGTACTGGTATTCGAATTGGAGCTGCTGGGTATCAAGGATCCAGCCAAGCAGGACGCCGCCAAGTAACCTGCGTCAGCGCCTGAAGCAACGCCCCGTTTTTACGGGGCGTTGTCGTTTCTGCGGGACGCTGCTGGCAAATAATCCGAACCGGCAGCATCGTAGGCGGTCTGAACAGGGTGTTGGCGATGGCTAGTCGCTGAAGGCTGCCAAGTCAATGAAATTATGGGTTTTTTTATGTGAGTAAAAAACGCCCGATCTGAGCTCAGCCCTTATGAAACGGGGCTTGCAGCCGTGAAAAAGAGCTCTGTTCACAAGGTTATCCACAATTTGTGTGGATAACATTTCAGTGGGAGTGATGATGAAGGCACCCTGGAATTTTGCCCGTTTCCTACCCTTGGCCGGTCGGTTGCTGAGTCGCGGCCGTTTGCCGACGCTGTTGTTCGCGGTGGCCAGCAAAGGTGCCAGCCAGGGTGGACGCCTGGGTAAGGTCAAGGAGGACCTGCGGCTGTTGCAGGCGCTGTGCTTGGCCTACTGGCGGGGCGAGTACCGGGCCATCAGCCCCAAGGCCTTGTTGTCGGTGGTGGCGGGCCTGATGTACTTCCTCAGTCCGGTAGACGCGATTCCTGATTTCATCCCTGTATTCGGCATGCTCGATGACATTGCCGTGCTCGCGTGGTTGATGAAGACCCTGGATGACGAACTCAATGCCTTCCGCTCCTGGCGTAATCGCCAGGTGCCGGAAAAACTCGCGGTGGTCGAACGGCTGCCGGATACACTCCAACAGCTGCAACTGGAGGCACCACGGAAAAACTGAGGTGATTTTCTTACTCCCGTAACAATCATGCTCCCCGCGACCGCCGCCGCTGTTAGGATTACACTTCAAGGGAAAAGTCCGACTCGCTAAGTGTCGTTGTCCTACGGGGTAGTAATGGATATCCAGATTATTGAACGCGATGGCGAGCCCGAGTATGCGGTTCTGCCGTGGGCTCAGTATCAAGCTTTATTGACAGCCGCAGGCTTCACCGATCAAGCACCGCACGCTGCTGCAACGTCTCAGGCAGCGACACCAGCCCAGAGTCTTCCGGGCCTGGATCAACTACGAAATCTGCGTGAAGAGAAGGGCATCGCCATTGAGGCGTTGGCCCGCAAAGTAGGTATCAGTCCGTCTTACCTGGCCCTGATTGAAAGTGGCGAGCGTCTACCCGACGCTGCGATTCGCCGCAGCTTGGCTTGGGAGTTGACGGTGCCGGGGTGGAGGGAGCAATTGTGAGTGTAAGGATCAGTCGTCAGCACTGGGATGGGCTGTTGGGTGAGTTGGATCAGGCCCGTCGTCAACGCCATCTTTTAACCTATCGTGCGTTGCTGGAGCGTTTGCAGTTACCCAGCCCGGCCATGCAAACCTTGACCGCGGCGCTTGAACATCTGGCCGCCCTGGATGCGCGGGCCGAGCAGCCATTGCGCAGTTCCCTGGTGATCAGCCAGGGTGCCAGCCGTTTGCCGCGCACCGGATTCTTTGAATGCGTGGAGCGCCTGGGGCGTTTTTCCGGGCCTTCCGATGGCGTTGCCGCCGCTTCATGGCACGCCTCGGAAGTGGTGCGAGTGTTCGAGTACGAGTACCCCGAATCAGCGGAGGCTTAAATGTTCTGGCGACTCAAGGCACGGCTCAGTTACTGGCTGGCGCGACGGCTGTTTCATTGGCCATGGTTGGTCCGCGAACCTCGTAGTTGGCGCTGGATGGAAGGGCAGTTCGCGCGTATGGCCAACTTGGGCGACGTCGACGCGCAAAGTTTCTACGGGCACATCCTAACCTTTCGTGGGCGAGGGCTTGGGGCGCGGGAGGAGGGCATCCGCCTGCTGCGTCTGGCCGCGCTATCTGGTGACGGCAAAGCAGCCTATCAACTTGGCGTGATCAGTCTTGCCGGATCCACCAGCAAAGCGCCTGACGCTGCAGAGGCGGCGCGTTGGTGGAAGCTCTCAGCCCAGGCCGGGCATCCTCTGGCGGATCTCAAGCTGACGCAGTTAAATCAGTCGGCTGATCCCGATCCCGCGTCGGCTCATTGACAACGCTGGTACCCAGGCAGGCTGCGGTTTCCAGGCTATCGATCACATGGATACTGTAGCCCTGCACATTCTTGGCGTGATGCTTGGCTTGGGAAGCCAGCTCCGCCAATTGGCTGGAATCCAGTTGTCCACAGGCCTGTGGATACAAATGCACCACGCCGATGGACAGTGACAGCAGGGGGAACTCCTGGCGAACCCCTTGTCGATTGAGAGCGACAAAACAGCCGGCTTCCAGGTGTTCGCTGCGATAGAAGCGTCGACATTGGCTATGGAAGTCGTCCAGCAACTGGTTCAGCCGCTTGCGCCAGTCTTCCGGCCCCAGCACCAGCAGAAAATCATCCCCGCCAATATGCCCGACAAAGTCGCGGCTCGGGTCCACCCGATCATTCAGGCATTGCGCCAGGCACAGCAGGACTTCGTCGCCGCGGCCGTAGCCGTAGATATCGTTGAAGGGCTTGAAGCTGTCGATGTCCACATAGCAGATGACTGATTCTCGCCCTTGCTGCAACAGCCGGGTCAAGCACTGCTGGATTGGCACATTACCTGGTAGCAGGGTCAGTGGGTTGGCATAGCGGGCCTGCTGGATCTTCAGTTCGGTGATCAGCTTGAGTACGTCGATCACCCGGCCCAGCCCCAGGTAGTGGCCGTTTAGAGTGATGATGAAGTCTTCTTCAATGCGTTGCCGGGCACGGCTGGTGATCAGGCGGCTGACCTGTTGCAGGGATTGGCTGAGCTCAACGGCGAGGAAGTCATCGTTCATCAGCCGGCTGATGGGTTTGCGGGCGAAAAGATCGGTGGCAAAGGGCTTGAGCAAGGCGTCCGAGAGCGAATGCCGGTGGACGATCCCACAAGGCTGACCCTGCTCGTCAAGGACCGCCAGAGAGTTGAGATTGGCTTGCTGGCGGAAGGCCTCCAGCACGTTGGCGGTCGGAATGTCACGGGCCACCGCCGGCTGTTCTTTAAGCAGCGCACTGAGGTCGCTGCCTTCGTCGTTCAGCGCCACGCTGGTGTTGTCATGCTTGGGCATCATTGCCCGGGCATCCCGAGGTGGTTGTTCCTGAGGACGGCACAACAGGTAGCCCTGAATCAGATCAACGCCCATCTCGGTAAGCACTGCCAGTTCTTCGGCCATCTCGATCCCTTCGGCGATCACCAGGGCGCGGGAGGCCTTGGCGATCTGCAGGATCGAGCCGACGAACTCGCGCTTGAGGGCGTCCTGGTGGATGCCGTCGATGAAGTGCCGGTCGATCTTCACGTAGTCCGGTCGCAGCTCGGACCACAGGCGCAGGCTTGAGTAACCGGCGCCGAGGTCGTCCAGGGCAATGGAAAAGCCCATGTCGCGGTAATGATGCAGGGCATTCTGCAGCAGTTGGAAATCATCAATTGGCGTCTGCTCGGTGAGTTCGATCACCACCTGACTGGGTGGAATACCGAAGTCCTGGAGCAATTGCAGGGTGCGTCCGGGCTGGTGAGCTGCTTCCAGCAGGGATTCCGGAGAGACGTTGAGGAAGAGTTTGCCGGGTAGTTGCTGCTCGCTGAAACGTTTGCATGCGCTGTAGCGGCAGGCGATCTCCAGTTCGCTCAGGCGTCCAGCCTGGCGCGCTACCGCGAACAGCGCGACAGGGGAGTGCAGCGGGCTATTGGAGGGACCCCGACTCAAGGCCTCGTATCCGAGGATGCGTCGCTGCGAAAGGGAAACAATCGGCTGGAACAGGCTGTGTAGACTGCTTTGAGCCAGGATTGAACTCAATGCACTCAGCTGTTCGGTCGTGGTCATGGCGATCTCTGTCGATTAAAAAAGGACCTGCCGCCGCTCCTGATTCGGGAGCGGCGGCAGGTCCTTTATTTCACGACAGAATGATGACTGTTTAATGACGATCCGAGGAGCGATCGAATTAAATTGCCATCATCTTCAGTGCTTGGCCACCGAGGTGTTGAGCTTCAGATAGTCCAACAGAATGCGCCCGGTTTCACTCAGGTAGGCGTCGTCTTCCGGCTTGGTCTTGTCCGGCTCGGCAGCGGCCAGCGCGTCCTCGTCTTCTTTCTTCAGCTCTTTGAGCGGCTCTTCGCCCTTGGCCTTGCGGCGAGCGTTTTCCAGGGCCAGCTGCTTGGCTTCAATATCGGCATGCTGGGCACGGCGATCGGCTTCGTTGAGGCTGACGGTTTTTTCCGCCATCAGCTTCTGCGCCAGAGCCAGCTTGTCACGGATGAACACGAACTCCGGATCTTTCGCCGACCGGGCTTCATGCTCGGCCTTGAGCTGGGACAGGAACGGCTTGAACGGATCTATCGTCGGCTTGATGGCCGGGCGAATGGTGTCCCATGGCATTGCTTCAGGCAGGGCGCTTTCGCCAATTTCCTTGGTGTCGATGATCGACGGGTAACCGATATCCGGCAACACGCCCTGATGCTGGGTGCTCTGGCCGGAAACCCGGTAGAACTTGGCCAGGGTCAGTTTCAGCTCACCGTGGTTCAGAGGCTGAATGGTCTGCACCGTGCCTTTACCGAAGGTCTGGCCACCGATGATCAGCGCGCGGTGGTAGTCCTGCATGGCGCCGGCGAAAATCTCCGAAGCCGAAGCCGAGAGGCGGTTGACCAGCAGCGCCATCGGGCCTTTGTAGAAGGCGCCGGGGTTTTCGTCTTCCAGCACATCCACACGGCCATCGGCGTTGCGTACCAGGACGGTCGGGCCTTTGTCGATGAACAGGCTGGTCAGTTCAGTGGCTTCCTGAAGGGAGCCGCCGCCGTTGTTGCGCAGGTCGATGACCACGCCATCGACCTTGTCTTTCTGCAACTCGGTCAGCAGCTTCTTCACATCACGAGTGGTGCTCTTGTAGTCCGGATCGCCAGCACGGAAGGCCTTGAAGTCCAGGTAGAAGGCCGGGATCTCGATCACCCCGAGCTTGTAGTCCTTGCCGTCCTGCTTGAGGTTGAGGATCGACTTCTTCACCGCCTGATCTTCAAGCTTCACCGCTTCGCGAGTGATAGGTACGATCTTGCTGGTCTGGTCGTTTGGTGCATTGCTGGCCGGAATCACTTCCAGGCGCACCAGGGTGCCTTTCGGGCCACGAATCAACTTGACCACTTCGTCCAGGCGCCAGCCCACGACGTCGACCATTTCCTTGTCGCCCTGGGCGACACCGATGATCTTGTCCGCGGGAGCCACTTGCTTGGTCTTGTCCGCCGGACCTGCCGGCACCAGGCGCACGACCTTGACCTGGTCGTTATCGCTCTGCAACACGGCGCCGATACCTTCCAGCGACAGGCTCATGTTGATATCGAAGTTTTCCGCATTATCCGGCGACAGATAGTTGGTATGCGGATCGTAAGACATGGCGAAGGTATTGATGTAGGCCTGGAAGATGTCCTCGGCCCGGGTCTGGTCCAGGCGCGCCAACTGATTCTTGTAGCGCTTGGTCAGCGTTTCTTGAATCTGCTTGGGGTCTTTACCGGCAATCTTCATCCGCAGCACTTCGTCCTTGACGCGTTTGCGCCACAGGTCGTCGAGTTCGGCGGTGGTCTTGAGCCAAGGGGCGTCCTTGCGATCGATCAGCAAGGTTTCCTTGGCGGTGAAGTCGAACTTGTCGGCGCCTTTGTTGAGTTCAGCCAAGGCGAAGTCCAGACGGGATTTGACCCGGTCCAGGTAACGCTTGTAGATGGTGAACCCGGCGTTCAGGTCGCCGCTTTTAAGGAAGTCGTCAAACTGGGTTTTCCATTTGTCGAACTCCGCGATATCGCTGGCCAGGAAGTAGCTGCGTGATGGATCCAGCAGCTTCAGGTAGCTGTCGTAGATGATCACCGAGCGCGCATCATCCAGCGGCGGTTTGCTGTAATGGTGACGCTTGAGCAGTTCAACGACATTGAGGCTGGCAATTACCTCATCGCGATCAGGCTGAAGGTTGTCCCAGCTATTGGCTGCGAACGTATTGGTCGACATCGGCAGGAGGCCGAGACCAATGAAAAGAGCGAGGGCGGTGCTGGGGAACAAATGCTTCATGCTGATTCGACGCGGGGGCAATTGATAACGCATATTAGGCCGTCTTTGAAGTCGCCGGTTCCATGAGGGCCGGTCGCATAATGCAAAAAGCCCGGTGCTACCGCTCCGGGCTCAGTCCAGACTCACTATGGAGGCACTGTGAAAGCATTGCAAGGCGTTGAAGGTCATGTGGAGTGGGTTGAAGAGCCAAGCCCTGCTTGTGATGTCGGCCAAGTTCGCATTCGCGTGGCGGCGGCGGGCCTGAATCGGGCCGATCTGCTGCAGCGTGCAGGGCTCTACCCTCCGCCTCCCGGGGCCAGCCGAGTGCTGGGATTGGAGTGTTCCGGGGTGATCAGCGAGGTCGGCCCGGGCTCGTCCTGGCAGATCGGTGATCGGGTGTGCGCGCTGCTGGCAGGCGGTGGCATGGCCGAAGAGGTGGTGGTGGATGCACGCCATGTGCTGCCGGTGCCAGAGGGCGTGTCCCTGGCGGAAGCCGCGGCCCTGCCCGAGGTATACAGCACGGCCTGGCTGAACCTGTTCCAGCTGGCAGCGCTCAAGCCGGGAGAGAAGGTACTGTTGCACGCGGGGGCCAGCGGCGTCGGTTCGGCGGCTATCCAGCTGTGCAAGGCATTTGGCAACCCGTGCTGGGTCAGCGTCGGTTCGGCCGATCGTCTGGTCTATTGTGAAAGCCTCGGCGCTCAAGGCGGTGTGGTGCGTACCGAGGGTCTTGAGGCGCTGCGCGACTTTGGGCCTTTTGATGTGATTCTCGACCCGGTAGGGGCCAACTACGCCGTCAACAACCTCAAGTTGCTGGCCCTCGATGGGCGCTGGGTACTGATCGGTCTGATGGGCGGGCGTGAAGCGCAATTGGACTTGGCCTTGGTGTTGGCCAAACGCATCCAATTACTGGGTTCGACCCTGCGCAGCCGCGACGAACAGTTCAAGGCCGATCTATTGAGCGACCTTGGACAGAACGTTTGGCCGCTGTTTAGCGAAGGGCGGCTGAGTCCGCAACTGGCCAAGACCTTCCCGATCCAGGACGCTGAAGCGGCCTTTGCCGAGCTGGCGACCAATCAGGTTTCGGGCAAGCTGGTGCTGGTGATCGACCCCAGCCTCAGCTGATCCTCATGGCCGGCTTGCTCACGAAGCTGTTGTTGGGTCGAAAGACCTCTTTGCCGGCCCAGCTCCTACACTAAGCTGCTTTGGCAATAAGCAACGGGACGGTGTTGCATTATTTCCAGTGGTGGATCGGCCAACCGGCCTTCTCTGCGTGTTCACGCAGCACCGGGTCCGGATTCACCACCTGCGGGTAATCCACCCGCAGCAGCAATGGCAGGTCGTTACGGGAGTCAGAGTAGAAGGTCGCCCCTTCCAGGTTCTCTTCTTCAGCGTCCAGCCACTCCAGCAAACGGGTGATCTTGCCTTCACGGTAGGTCAGGGTGCCGACGGTATGGCCGCTGTACACGCCGTGCAGTACTTCCAGCTCGATCCCCAGCACCTCATCGATGCCCAGGCGCGCGGCAATCGGTTTCACCAGGTGAGTACCAGAGGCCGAGATTACCAGGATCCGGTCGCCGGCCTTGCGGTGGGCGGCAATGGCCTTGCAGGCGTCGCTGAAGATGAGCGGTTCGATCACGTCTTCAACCCAGGGCTCCACCAAGTGCGCCACTTCTTCCGGGGTACGCCCGGCCATGGGTTCCAGGCTGAAGGCCATGAACTCTTCCATGGCCAGCTTGCCGTGACTGTAGGCGTCCATCAGTTCGTAGTTGCGACGCATGAATGACTCTCTGTCGACCCAGCCCATGCGGGCCATCTGCTCGCTCCAGAGCGTCGCGCAGTCGCCGTGAATCAGGGTTTCGTCCAGATCAAAAATTGCCAGGGCCATCAGTGCAGCTCTCTCTTCAAGTTCAATCGCATGAAAGGCATCAGGCTACCTCACACAGGGCCGTCGGATCGATGGAAAGCGCCAGGCGTTGTCCGTCGGCATGCAGGTCATCGGCCGAGCGGTTGAGGACATCGACCACCAGTTCCACGCCGCGTGCCTCGATCCGATAGCGGATTACATTGCCCAGCAGGCTGTGGCTGCGGATCAGTGCGTCGAGTTGGCCTTCCTTGCGCAGTTCGATAGCTTCCGGGCGAATGGCGATACGGCTGTTGACCGGGCGCTGCAGCAGTTTGCTGGCGCTTTCGGCGTCCAGCAGGTTGTAGTTGCCGATAAAACCTGCGGCGAAGGCATCCACCGGTGCGGTGTAGAGGGTTTCGGCATCACCGCTCTGGACGATCTTGCCCTGGTTCATCAGGAAGATCCGGTCGGACATGGTCAAGGCTTCCTCCTGATCATGGGTGACGAAGATGGTCGTCAGGCCCAGCTCCCGCTGGATATTGCGGATCTGTTCACGCAGGTGCTTGCGAATCCGTGCATCCAGGGCCGACAGCGGTTCGTCCAGCAGCAACAGGCGCGGTCGGGTTACCAGGGAGCGGGCCAGTGCCACCCGTTGGCATTGGCCACCAGAGAGTTGGTGCGGATAACGGCTGGCGAAGTCGTTGAGCTCCACCAGTTGCAGGACTTCAAGTCCCCGCTTGTGGCTGTCATCGGGGTTGACCTTCTGCATGCGCAGGCCGAAGGCAACGTTCTGCTCCACGGTCATGTTGGGGAACAGCGCGTAGCTCTGGAACACCATGCCGATCCCGCGTTTCTGCGGGCTCAGGGGCACGATGTCCTGGCCGTCGAGGAGAATCTTGCCATTATCCACCGGGGTCAGCCCGGCGATGCAGCGCAGCAGGGTGGACTTGCCGCAACCGGAAGGGCCGAGCAGGGTGACGAACTCGCCTTTGTGGATTTCGCAGTTGATGTCGCTGAACACCGGGGTGCCCGCATAGTGCTTTTGCAGGTGTTGGACGCTGACGAAGCTCATTGGCTTTTGTCCTTGTTCAAGATGTTGGCGGCCCAGGTCAGAACCAGCACAAAGAAGAAGTAGGAAATCACCAGGGCGCTGGTGAAGTGGCCGCTGCTGTTGCGCATGTTGTTCAGGTACACCTGCAGGGTTTCATAGCGGGTACCCACCAGGATGTTGGCGAACACGAACTCGCCGAACAGGAAGGAGAAGGACAGCAACAAGGCCACCATCAAGCCTTTGCGCAGGTTCGGCAGCACCACCAGGAACGCCGCTTGCCAGGTACTGGCACCGAGCAGTTGGGCGGCGTCCATCAGGTCTCGCAGATTGATCGCCTGGAGGTTGTTGGTGATGGCCCGATACATGAACGGCAGCGCTACGGTGAAGTAGCAACCGATCAGGATCCACGGTGTGCCGACCATGGCGAAGGGACCTGAACCATAGAGCTGCAGCAGGCCCACCGAGGACACCACCGGCGGCACCGCGAAAGGCAGCAGGATCAGGATGTTCATCAGCGCGTCGAGCTTGGGGAAGTGGTAGTGCACCACAAACAGCAGCGGCAGGATCAACACCACGGAAAGGATCAGCGCTCCGACGCAGACCAGCAGCGACTGGCCGAAGGCATTGAGAAAGCGCGGGTCGCTCCACAGTTGCAGGTACCACTTGAAGGTGAACCCGCTGGGCAGGATGGTCGCCGACCAGCTGCTGGCAATGGAGTAGACGAATGTCCCCAGCAGCGGCAGCAACAGAATAGCGAACAGCAGGTAGACCACGAATCGGTGGTACAGGGCGGCGGAGCCGGGTTCAGCGCGAGACATGGTAGCTCCTCTTCAGCAGCAACTGATGGACGATGGTCACTAGGGTCATCAGCGCCACCAGCACCACCGCCAGAGCGCTGGCCATGTTCGGATCCAGGGAGATGTCCCCGGAAACCATGGCGGCGATGCGGATCGGCAGCACGTTGAAGTTGCCGGTGGTCAGGGCATATACCGTGGCGTAGGCACCCAGGGCGTTGGCCAGCAAGATCACGAAGGTGCCCAGCAGCGCCGGGGTCAGCACCGGCAGGCCGATGTGCCGCCAGAACTGCCAGCCGCTGGCCCCCAGCAGTGCGGCGGATTCGCGCCAGTCTTCGCGCAGTGCATCGAAGGCCGGGTAAAGCAGCAGCACCCCCAGGGGGATCTGGAAGTAGGTGTAGAGAATGATCAGCCCGGTCTTGGAGTACAGGTTGAAGTCCTGAATGATCCCCGACTGCTTGAGCATGATGGTGATGGTGCCGTTGAAGCCCAGCAGGATGATGAAGGCAAAGGCCAGGGGCACCCCGGCGAAGTTGCTGGTCATGTTGGCGAAGGCATTGACGAAGTTGCGCAGGCGCGAATCCACCCGGCGCAGGGAATAGCTGCCCAGCACCGCGATGATGATGCCGAACACGCTGGACCAGAAACTGATCTCCAGGCTGTACTGGATGGCCTGCAGGTAGAACTTCGAACTGAAGATCTTGCTGAAGTTGGCCAGGCCCCAGCCGAACTCCTCCGATTGCAGGCTGTTGATCAGTACCCACACCAGCGGGGCGATCTGGAACACGATGAAGAACAGGGCAAAGGGCACCAGGCACAAGGCCGCCAGCCATTTGCCGCGGGTGACTGAATTCACTTCAACAGCTCCCGGCAGAAAGGTTTGTCATGGGCCACGCCCAGCAGTTGGCAGACGGTGCCGCACAGTTCGGTCTGTTTCGGCGCGGCAGCGGGATCGAGGCTGAAGGCGTTGCCGAACACGAACAGCGGGACTTCCCGCTCCTCGGCCAGCAGGCCGTTGTGTGAACGGTCGTTGTTCATGCCGTGGTCGGCCGTCACCAGCACCTGGTAGCCGGCATCCAGCCAGCCTTGCAGGTAGTCGGCGAGGATGATGTCCGCCGAGCGCGCGCTGTTGCGATATTGCGAACTGTCCAGGCCATGCTTGTGTCCGGCGTCGTCGATGTTCATCGGGTGCACCAGCAGCAGGTTGGGCTGATGGCGCAGGCGCAGGTCTTCGGCGTCGGCGAACAGGTGGGAGTCGGGGTAGTGATCGCTCCAGTAGAAATGGCCGTACTGGATCGGCAATTCAGGGTTGGCAGTGTGCCGGTCTTGCGGGGCATTGAAGGGCGAACGGTTGTACAGCTCGCTGACCCAGTGGTAGGCCGCGGCGGCAGTGGTCAGGCCGGCATCGCGGGCGTAGTGGAAGAGGCTGCGCTGGTTGGACAGGCGCGAGACCTGGTTGTGCACGATGCCGCTGTCGATCGGACGCACGCCCGTGAGGATGCATTCGTACAGCGGGCGCGAGAGCGCGGGTAGTTCGCATTGCAGCTTGTATAACGCAGCACGGCCGGCGCCGACGTAGGCCTGCAAGTGCCCCATGGCGTGTCGGGCGACTTCGTGGTTGAGGCCATCGAGCACCACAAGGATGACGTTGTGCTTCATGAGGTGGAGGGCTCCGGGATCGGGTGTGTAGGCGCCAGCTTGCCGGCGAGTGGCTTGTGTGCGCTTGTCTGTGCAGCGCCTTTGAGCCATTCGCCGGCAAGCCGGCTCCTACAGGGATGCAGCATTACTGCATATTGATGATGACTTCTTCCTGCCACTTCTGCGGCAAGGCCTTGGAGGTTTTTTCCCAGGCGTCGGCATCCTTGATCGGTGTCACATGCTTGTACTGCTCGTTGGGCAGCAGGTTGGCCTGTACTTCGGTCGGCAGGGTCAGGTGTTCGGCGCGGATTGGCCGAGCGTTGCCGCGGGCGAGGTTGATCTGGCCGGCATCGCTGAAGATGTATTCACGGGTCAGCTTGGCAGCGTTCGGGTGCTTGGCGTACTTGTTGATGATGGTGGTGTAGCCGGAGATCACCGAGCCGTCGGACGGAATCAGCACTGTGTAGTCGTCTTTGTTGACCATCTTGTTGCGGTAGCTCAGGCCGTTGAAGTCCCAGACTACGCCGACCTCTACTTCACCCTTTTCCATGGTGGCGATGGTCGGGTTGGCGAGGGACAGGCGACCTTGCTTGGCGATCTCGGCGAACATCAGCAGTGCCGGCTGGATGTTCTTTTCGTCACCGCCCTTGGCGATGGCAGCAGCCAGTACGCCGTTGGCGGCCTGGGCGGCGGTGCTCACGTCACCGATAGACACCTTGTACTTGCCTTTTTCCAGGTCGGCCCAGCTCTTCGGCGCTTCGGAACCGTGCAGCAGCTTCTTGTTGATGATGAAGGCAATGGTGCCGGTGTAGGCCAGTGCCCAGTTGCCATCCTTGTCCTTGGCCCAGTCCGGGACCTGCGCCCAGGTGCTTGGCTTATAGGGCTGGGCGACGCCCTGCTTGACTGCGATGGGGCCGAAGGCTGCGCCGACATCGCCGATATCGGCGCTGGCATTGTCTTTTTCCGCGGCGAACTTGGCGATTTCCTGGGCCGAGCTCATGTCGGTGTCGATGTGCTTGAGGCCGTAGGTCTTGGCCAGGTCTTCCCAGGTACCTTTCCAGTTGGCCCAGTCGTCGGGCATGCCGACGCTGTTGACGGCGCCTTCCGCTTTGGCAGCGGCTTCCAGGGTTTTCAAATCGTTATCAGCGGCCATGGCGGCGGTGCACATGGCAATGGTCGAGCCTAACAGTGATGCCAGGAAAAGCTGTTTCATCCGAAGCTCCTTTGGGCGTGTTCAACGCTGCGTTTTATCGACAGTCTTGCGGTGGGTTGGTCTAGGTCAGCAATACCTGAGCCAATTTAGGCGGGTTGGATGACACTTTGATGTCGGCGCCAACGATCGGCGCATGGATTCGGGCGCAGGTCCGGGGCTGCGAAATAAGCGTAGACCATGGCCAAACACCCGCAGTGCAAGGATCTGGCGGGTAATTTGCAGGTTCGTGGCCGGCCCGTTCAGCGCCTTTGTCATCTCTCAGTCATATGCATTGCCTAGGCTTTCGACACGGATGCAAAGCGCTGCCCCGGCCACTGCGCTGCCCTGAAACAGTGCTGGTCTAGTCCAGATAGGTAACGTTGATGCGTATTGATGCAACCAAAGCGGTGACAGCCATCGGCCAGGTCCTGCAAGAGCAGATCGCCCACGGCCTGTTGGCGCCCGGCAGCAAGCTGCCGGCCGAGCGCAAGCTCAGCGAACTGTTCGACACCACCCGCATCACCGTACGCGAGGCCTTGTTGCAGCTGGAGGCCCAAGGGCAGATCTACCGTGAGGAGCGCCGTGGCTGGTTTGTCTCGCCGCCGCGCCTGGCCTACAACCTGATGCAGCGTAGCCACTTCCACGCCATGGTCAGCGCCCAGGGCCGGGTGCCGTCCACAGAGGTGATTTCCGCGCGCCTGCAACCGGCATCAGCGGCGGTCTGCGCCTGGCTGCAATTGCCAGCGCTGTCCAGCGTGATCCAGATCTGCCGCGCGCGGCGTATCGATGAGCGGCTGGTGCTGTACGTCGAGCACTACCTGAACCCCAAGTATTTTCCGAAGATTCTCGATCTGGACCTGAACCAGTCGATCACCGAGCTCTATGCCCGGCATTACGATCTGCATTACGGACGGGTGCGCTTCGAAATCGTGCCCACCTCATTGCAGCCGGAAGCGGCGGCGGCCTTGAAGGTGTCGGTGGGCAGTCCCGGACTGCGGATTGCCCGGGTCAACTATGACCAGCACGAACGGCTGATCGACTGTGACCTGGAGTTCTGGCGCCATGACGCGATTCACGTAAGCGTCGATGTGCAGCAAGACAGTCGTGTGTAGAAGCCGGCTAGCCGGCCCTTACTGGATCATTCCTTTTCCGCGCCGCCACCGGCAGTGATCACCTGGATGCTCATGCGTGGAGTCGCGAGGTCGAGCCCGGCCTCGTCGAGATGGCGCTTGAGGGACAGGTTGAAAGCTCGGGACACTTCCCATTGCTTGATGGGTGCCGTCTTGAAGCGAGCGCGGAGGATGGCGCTGCCGGACTCGAAACTCTCGACCCCCTGGATCTCCAGTGGCGACCAGATGTTGCGCCGTTGCAGAGGATCTGTGCGCATCTTCTGGCCGACATCGCGCATCAGCCTGATCGCATCGTCGATCTCCATGTTGTAGGGGATCGCCACGCGGAAGATCGCGTAGCCGAACTCCCGAGAGTAGTTCTTGATGCTCTTGATCTCGCTGAACGGGATGGTGTGGACGATGCCGTCGATGTCCCGCAGGCGTACGGTGCGGATGGTCAAGCCTTCGACGGTGCCGAGGTGGCCGCCGACATCCACGTAGTCATCGATGGCCAGGGAGTCCTCGATGATGATGAACAGGCCAGTGATCAGGTCCGCTACCAGTGATTGGGCACCGAAGCCGATGGCCAGGCCGATGACACCGGCACCGGCCAGCAACGGTGTGACGTTCATGCCCATGTTGGCCAGGGCAACGATGGTGGCGATGATGAAAATCGCCACGAACAGCACGTTGCGGATCAGCGGCATCATGGTCTGTGCGCGGGCGTTGGCCAGGCCCTTGCGTGAGCGGGTCAGGGCGTGATGCACCGCGGTGTCGCTGAGAATCCAGATCAGCCAGGCGAAGATCAGGGTGCCGGCGAGGCTGAACAGCTTGACGCTGATTTCATGGCCGTCGCCTTCGGTAAAGCGGATCAGCGACATGCCCCAGACTCTCAGGCCAAGCTCGATGAACGCCAACCAGACCGCCAAATGGGCGAGGGTGTAGAAGAAGCTTTTCAGTCGTTCTGAATACAGGGCATGGCGTTTGTGCCCACGTAGGGGCTTGAGGGCGTGGCGGCGTACCAGGCCGTTGATCACCATGCACAGCACCAGCAATACCGTACACAACAGTGACTGGCGCAGGGCAGTGCTGGTGTCGCCGGCGGAGACAAAGGTGGCGAACAGCGAGATGCCCACTAGCACCAGAGCTGGCAGGTACCAGAAGGTCCCGATGATTTCGATGGTGTCGCTCAAGGCCCGGCGAGTCAGGCGCCGTGACAGTGGCTGGTTGCGGATCAGGTGGGCGATCGGCCGACGGAAACGCAAGATGAACACGCCAGTGGACAGCGCCGCCATGACATTGGCGAAGGTTGCGGCGGTGTGGGCCAGGTGCGGGCCGAGGCTGGCCACCAGTCGTGGGTCGCCTAGCGCTTCGCCAAAGGCCGCGAAGCTGCCGATCCACCATAAGGGACGGAAGGCCTGGCGGCGCAGAATGTAAAGCGCCCGGTGCCGGTTGGGGCCATCGAGCACGGAGAACGCGACCACGCAGATCGCCGAGAAACAGGTGCCGACCACCAGGGCGTAGGCCAGCACCATGGCCAGTTGCTTGCCCAGGGAGGACGGCAGGGAATAGGTCAGGTAGACGGTGATCAGCAGGGCAATCAACCAGGGGCCGAGCTTGCGCAGGGCAAACCGCAGCAGGTCCCAGGTCTTGGGGTGCTGGGGCAGGTCTTCGGTCAGGCCAAAGCGCAGGCGTACTCGGTGGCTGAGCCAGATCAGCGCTGCCGCCAGCAGGCTCCAGACCATGAGGATCAAGGCAAAGGCAAAGATTATCGGTAGCCACTCGCTGGCCGGCAGCATCAGCGCCGCGAGTTCGCCCTTGGCCTGATCGAATTCGTTGGACCAGCGCGTGACAGGGCTGTCGGCCCCGGAGAACTGTTTCTCGAGATTCGACAGGGTGCCGCCAATCAGGCCGAGTACGCCTTCTTCGGCATCTGGCTGGGCTTTTTTCGTGGCGTCGCGCAGCTTTTTCAGGTCGGCCAGCAACTTGGCCCGTTGCTGGTCGTTTTCCAGGGACTTGATCACTTCGTCCAGTGATTGCCCCAGAGGCTCTTCAGCCTGAGGCTGGGCTTTGCTCTGATTGCCCAACAACCCCGGCAACCCGACGGCCTGGGCACTGTTCATGGGCAACAGGGTCAGCAGGCAGACAAGCACATAGCAGGGCAGGGCGAAAAGACGAGCGAACACTGGGCGGTCAACCTCGGAGAAAGATGGATCGGCCGAGTGTACGAGGCCGCCAAATTCAATGCGAGGGTGAGCGCTGCATTTATTCCGCGAGTTTGGCGAGGATCTTGTAAACCACGGTGCCCAGAATCAGCAGCATGCCGACCCACATACTGAACACACCGAGGTTCTTGTCCCGGAAATTGAAGCCGATGGCCAGGAGGAGCATGCCCGTAAGGATCGGGATGAGCATGGAATGAAACGAAGACATCGAGATCATGACGACGGCCTTGTCAGAAGGAGTACTCATAAGTCTAGGTCGCTTTGCCACGACCCGGGTTGATGTGCATCAGAAACTGGCAGGCGCACCCGCCAGGGTCTGTGTCGCTGCAGCTCAGGGCAATTCGTGGCTGGCGTAGAACGCGCTCAGCACTTTCACCAGGTGGGCCAGGTCATGGCTGCCACAGAGTTCGCGGATCGAGTGCATGGCAAAGGTCGGCAGGCCGATGTCCACGGTACGCACTCCCAGGTGGCTGGCGGTGATCGGGCCAATGGTCGAGCCGCAACCCATGTCGCTGCGTACCACGAAACTCTGCACCGGGACTTCTTCGGCCATGCACAGGTGACGGAAGAAACCGGCCGTTTCGCTGTTGGTGGCGTACCGCTGGTTGCTGTTGACCTTGATCACCGGGCCGGCGTTGAGTTTCGGGCCGTGGTTGGCATCGTGCTTGTCGGCGTAGTTGGGGTGTACGCCGTGGGCGTTGTCGGCGGAAATCAGCAGCGACTTCTGAATGGTCCGGACAAATTCGTCGCCTTCAGGCAACAGGCGGCG
Source organism: Pseudomonas sp. Fl4BN1 (assembly GCF_009908285.1). Lineage (GTDB taxonomy): Bacteria > Pseudomonadota > Gammaproteobacteria > Pseudomonadales > Pseudomonadaceae > Aquipseudomonas. The sequence goes on along the minus strand of NZ_JAAARM010000005.1, from coordinate 23,243 downwards.
CAAGGTCTGTTCGAGCATTGGGCCGTCGGCGCCGCAGGCCGAGCAGGAGCCTACTTCTTCATGGTCGTTGCACACCAGTACGCAGGTTTCTTCGCTATCGGCTGTCAACAGGGCCTGCAGCCCGGCGTAGCAGGACAGCAGGTTGTCCAGGCGCGCGCCGGCAATGAAGTCCCCGTGCAGACCAACCACCGCTGCGCTCTGGGTGTCGTAGAAACTCAGCTCGTAGTCCAGTACCACATCGGCGTTCAGGCCATGTTCGCGGGCCAGCTGGTCGGTCAGTACGGCACGAAAGTCCACCCGCTCATCACCGGCGAACTGGGCAAGGATCGGCGGCAGTTCGTTCTGCGGGTTGATCGCCCAGCCCTGGTTGGCTTCACGGTTGAGGTGAATGGCCAGATTGGGAATGATCGCGATGGGAGCCTTGAAGTCGATCAGCTGGCTTTCCACCTTGCCGTCGCGGCGGAAGGTCACGCGGCCGGCCAGGGACAGGTCGCGGTCAAACCAGGGGGCCAGCAGCGCGCCGCCATAGACTTCGACACCCAATTGCCAGAAGCCCTGGCGCTGCAGTTCCGGCTGAGGTTTGACCCGCAGGCAAGGGCTGTCGGTATGAGCGCCTACCAGGCGGATGCCACCTTGCAACGGAGAGTGCCGACCCATTTTGAAGGCGACGATCGAGGAGTCGTTACGGGTGACGTAATAGCGGCCGTTGGCTTCGATGGCCCAGGGCTCGCGCTCGTCGAGTCGCTGGTAACCTGCCGCCTCCAGGCGTTGAACAAGGCTGGTAGTGGCATGGAAAGGGGTAGGGGAGGCCTTGAGGAAGTCGATCAGGCCTTGGTTCAACTCTTCGCGCATAAGTAGCTCCAGACAGCAGTGGCGCGAGTTTAACGTATTGGCTGGAAAAGTGGCTGTGCAGGAGTGCCCTGCAGGAGCCGATAGCCGGCTCCTGCAACGAGCTTTGTCAGAACGGGGCCGGGCACTCGAAGCGCAGGCGCTCACTTGTCTGCGGATGGGTGAAGCTGAGCATGCTGGCGTGCAGGCATAGCCGTGGCCAGGCAGCCAGGGCTTGCGGGTGGGCGTAGAGACCGTCGCCCAGCAGCGGGTGGCCGATGGAGAGCATGTGTACCCGTAGCTGATGGGAGCGGCCAGTGATCGGCGTCAGTTCGACTCGGCACCAATCGTCATAGCGTTCCAATACCCGCCAGAAGGTCAGCGCATGCTTGCCGAACTCGTGGTCCACCACGTGCCGCGGCTTGGTCGGCGGGTCGTAACGCAGCGGCAGATCGATGCTGCCACTGTCCAGTTCCGGCTGGCCCCAGCACAACGCGGTGTAGGCCTTTTCGGTTTCACGGTCATGAAATTGTCGGGACAACTCACGATGGCTATCCGCATCACGGGCCAGGAGAATGATTCCGGAGGTCTCCCAGTCCAAACGGTGGACAATGCGGGCCTCGGGGTAACCGTTTTCCTGCAGGCGAGTGATCAGGCAGTCCTTGTTGTCGTCGGCACGACCGGGGACGGAAAGCAGCAGGGTGGGTTTGTTCACCACCAGGACGGCGGTGTCCTGATGCAGGATGTGAATATTCGACAACGGCATTAAAACAGCCTCGTAACAAACGCCAACGGCGGCTCGCCGACCCCATGCCGTGCATGAGGTCAGCGAGCCGCCGTGGCTCCCGTCGGATCAATCAGCGATCAGGCAGGGTGATATTGAGTTCCAGGATCGAGCAGCTGCCTTGGTTTTCCAAGGCGACGTGCACGTCGTCGGACCCGATATTGACGTACTTGCGGATCACTTCCACCAGTTCCTTCTGCAAGGCTGGCAAGTAATCAGGGGTGCTGCGCTGGCCGCGTTCATGCGCCACGATGATCTGTAGACGCTCTTTCGCTACCGACGCGGTGCTGACCTTTTTGTTAGCACGAAAGAAGTCAAAAAGATTCATTATCTACCTCCAAACAGACGCTCGAAGAATCCCTTCTTCTCGACATCAAGGAACCGGTGTTCCACGGTTTTGCCCAGCAGGCGGTCGACCGCATCGCTGTAGGCCTGGCCTGCATCGCTCTGGTCGTCGAGAATCACCGGTACACCCTGGTTGGAGGCCTTGAGCACCGCCTGGGATTCCGGGATGACGCCCAGCAGGGTCACTGCGAGAATTTCTTTGACGTCTTCAACACCAAGCATTTCACCGTTGCTAACGCGCTCCGGGTTGTAACGAGTCAGCAGCAGGTGTTCCTTGATCGCGTCTTCGCCTTTTTCGGCGCGCCGGGATTTGCTGGCCAAAAGACCCAGCATACGGTCGGAGTCGCGGACCGAGGAAACTTCAGGGTTGGTCACGACGATCGCTTCGTCAGCGAAGTACATGGCCAGGTGTGCGCCTTTCTCGATACTGGCAGGGGAGTCGCAGACCACGAACTCGAAGGTTTCCTTGAGTTCCATCAGGACTTTTTCCACGCCTTCCAGAGTCAGCGCGTCTTTGTCGCGGGTCTGGCTGGCGGCGAGTACGTAGAGGTTTTCCAGGCGCTTGTCTTTGATCAGGGCTTGTTGCAGGTTGGCTTCGCCGTTCACCACATTGACGAAGTCATACACCACGCGACGCTCGCAGCCCATGATCAGGTCGAGGTTACGCAGGCCGACGTCGAAGTCGACGATCACTGTTTTGTGGCCGCGCAGAGCGAGGCCGGTACCGATAGCGGCGCTGGTGGTGGTTTTACCCACACCACCCTTGCCGGATGTAACCACGAGAATCTTGGCCAAGGTGTTTCACCCCTAAGGAAAAAGGACTTTTAGCCCCTGAAAAACATCTCTTGAAAACTACTGCAGTCGGACAGCCTTGGCTGGAGTTCGGTCAGCGGCAGGGTTTATCGTCGATAAACACTGCAGATTGCCAATTTCCTACTTCGTTTGAGCCGTATTCGCTACGTTTTAGAGATGCTTGGAAAATGCGGCAGTATCCGTTAAAGACGTGTGATGTTCAACACGTCACCCGACAGGCTGACCTGGACTCCCGAGCCCCACAATGGGTCGCGTCGCAAGTCTTCGGAAACCTTGTACTGACCGGCAATGGACACAAGTTCAGCGCTCAATTGCTGACAGAAAATCCGTGCCTTGGTGTCGCCTTTGACACCGGCCAGGGCTCGACCACGCATTGGGCCGTATACATGGATATTGCCATCGGCGAGAAGTTCCGCGCCTGGGCTGACCGAGGACACTACTACCAGATCGCCACCCTGGGCATAGATCTGTTGTCCGCCGCGTACTGGCGAAGTAATGATACGGGTTGGCTTGACGGTCGGCTCCGGCGGCTTTTCCGGGACCTTCTTGACCTCGCTTTCCGGTGGCTCGAGCGGCCGTTCCCGGGCGCCGGAAGGCGGTAGCACCGGCAGGTCGACGGCAATTGCCGCAGCGATGTCTTCGATGCGGCTGGCGCGGATTGCCAAGGTGCGCAGGCCGTGTTGGCGGCAAACACGCATCAGTCCGGGCAAATCCACCGAGCCTTCAGAGGCGGGCAACTTGTCCAGCGCCAGGACCAACGGTGCGTTGCTGAAGAAGTTCGGCGCTTGGGCGACCTTCGCGGCCAATTGGCGATCGAGGCCTTCGAGGTCGTTGCGGGCCAGTTCCAGCACCGTGATGGCGAGCATGCTGCCCTTTAACTGGAACACAGGATCTTGGTCTAGCGATTCGGTTTGGCTCATGGTCTGCAGAAGGCGGCTTGTCACTAAAAGTGCCGAGACTTATAGCGAGAACGCCCGCGGGCCGCAAGCCAGGTCGAACCGATGTAGAATGCGCGACCTTGTTGTCTGTCCGGAATCTGTAATGGATCGCCCGCGTTTTCGAGCTGCATTCTTGTTTCCACGTTTCTGGCCGCTGTGGCTGGGGCTTGGCGTGTTATGGCTGATCGTCCAGCTGCCTTATCCTGTGCTCCTGCAAATCGGTCGTGCCCTGGGGGCGCTGATGTACCGGGTCGCCGGTGAGCGGCGGCGAATTGCCAAGCGTAACCTGGAGCTGTGTTTCCCGGAAAAGTCCCCCGAGGAGCGCAAGCGCTTGCTCAAGGAAAACTTCGCCTCTACCGGGATTGCCTTCTTCGAGATGGCCATGAGCTGGTGGTGGTCCAGGTCGCGCCTGGCGCGCCTGGCCCATGTCGAAGGATTGGAGCACCTCAAGCAGGCGCAGCGTGAAGGTCGTGGGGTGATTCTCATGGCCCTGCACTTCACTACCCTGGAAATCGGTGCGGCATTGCTGGGGCAGCTACACACCATTGATGGCATGTACCGCGAACACAAGAACCCGCTGTTTGATTTCATCCAGCGCCGTGGCCGTGAGCGACACAACCTTGACTCCCTGGCCGTGGAGCGCGAGGACGTACGTGGCATGCTCAAACTGCTGCGCTCCGGTCGAGCGATCTGGTACGCGCCGGATCAGGACTACGGCGCCAAGCAAAGTGTGTTCGTGCCGCTGTTCGGCATCCAGGCGGCTACTGTCACCGCCACCAGTAAGTTCGCTCGTTTGGGCAAGGCCTTGGTGGTGCCCTTCACCCAGGAACGCCTGGCCGACGGCAGTGGCTACCGTATGGTGATCCATGCGCCATTGGCGGATTTCCCTGGAGCCACTGAAGAAGAGGATTGCCTGCGAATCAATCAATGGGTTGAGAGCGCGTTACGCGCCTGTCCCGAGCAATACCTCTGGGCCCACCGACGCTTCAAAAGCCGGCCGCCGGGCGAGCCCAAGCTCTACAAGAAGCGCGGCTGACTCCCTGGCATTGACTACCGGCCCTTGTGCGCCATGGATGGAGTGAATTGATGAGTGCGGCGGAACCGGTTACAGGGTTGATTCTTTCCGGCGGTGGTGCCCGGGCGGCCTACCAGGTAGGTGTGCTGGAGGCGATTGCCGAGCTGTTGGGGCCGGGTGTACGCAATCCGTTTCCGGTGATCGTCGGCACGTCCGCCGGGGCTATCAATGCCGTGAGCCTGGCCAGTGGCGCCACAGATTTTTCGATGGCGATCCAGCGTCTTACGGCATTCTGGCGTAGCTTGCGCAGCGATCAGGTGATGCGCAGTGATTGGCCTGGAGTGATTCGTCAGGCCAGCCGTTTTGTTGGCCACAGCTTGTTGGGCCTGGGCGCCCAGGTACCGGTGGCGCTGATCAACAACTCGCCACTGCGGGAGTTGCTCAACCAGCACATGCATCTTTCGGGAATCAACCAAGCCATCTCCCAGGGACAGTTGCACGCGGTGGCGGTGACGGCCTTCGGCTATGAGTCCGGCCAGGCAGTGACGTTCTATCAAGGCGGCGGAGTGATCGATCCCTGGCTGCGCCATCGGCGGATCGGTATTCCCACTCATCTGACGGTCGATCACTTGCTTGCCAGTTCGGCGATCCCGCTGTTGTTCGCACCGGTGAAGCTTGATCAGGAGTATTTCGGCGACGGTGCGGTACGCCAGTCGGCGCCCATCAGCCCGGCTTTGCACCTCGGGGCCAGCCGGGTGCTGGTGGTTGGGGTCAGCGGCAACCCGCGGGGCAACGACCCGGACAACACCATGCAACGAACCTACACCGGGCAGCAGCCGACTCTGGCGCAGATCGGTGGGCATATGCTCAACAGCACCTTCATTGACAGCCTGGAAGGCGATATCGAGTTGCTGGAGCGACTCAATCACTTCAGTCGGTTGTTACCTGGCAGTACTGCTGATCGCGGCCTGGCTATCGCGCCGGTGGAAGTGCTGGTGATTGCCCCGAGCCAGCCGATCGATGAGATCGCCGCACGGCATCGGCAGGAGTTGCCGGCGGCGCTGCGGTTGTTCCTGCGTGGGCCGGGAGCGACCCGGACCAGCGGTGCGGGGGTCTTGAGCTACCTGTTGTTCGAAGCGGCTTACTGCAGTGAGCTGATTGAGTTGGGGCGTAGTGATGCCCTGGCCAAGCGTGAAGAGTTATCACGCTTTCTTGGGCTGAGGGGCACGTCGTTGGCCTGAGGCTGCTGTCATTGATGAGCTTTTGTCGCTGCCATGCGCGATGGGCTGGCAACGCATGTGCCTGTGTCTTCCTCTCTAAAATCGCGTTTCTCTGTGATTTATAGCCGCGATGATTATTTAAGAATCCTCTCATTACAAAGGTCTCGGATGACTTGGATTATGGCGGTGATCAATGTCGATCATCATTCTCGCCGCCCTTCCTAATGTCGCTGACTGTTAATTGCCGAGGTTTTCTTAGGAGGTGGCGGCTGTAGTACCGCAGGGAGGGGGTATGCAGCGATTTTTCCGCTTGACGCTGTTGGGCATATTTACAATGCCTTTGTCAGGTTTGGGGCTGGCCAGTGACTATGGCCAGGTCGATATCTCCGATCCCACTGGCAGCAGTTCGATGAACCTGTCTCCGGGCGACTCCGTGACCTATGACGGCCCGGGCGCGGCCATCGACGTTTCGATCAAGGGTAATAGCCTGAGTGCTGAAGGGATCACCGTCAGTGCCGGTTCGCCAGTCGGATCTTTTACCGCAGGGGTCAAGGCCAGCAAGGGCGGACGTGTGAACTTGGCCGACAGTCAGGTGCTCAGCTATCGCACCTATGCGCTAGAAGCTGTAGGTGCCGATAGTGTGATCAATGCTTCCGGCACTTCGCTCGTCTCCCTGAGTTCGTTTGGTGCGTACGCACATCTTGGTGGCCGCATCACACTTGATGGCGGCAGCATCAGCACTACAGGGTCCTATGGTTATGGGGTGGACGCCTCGGACGCGGGGTCAGTCCTGACCGCCAGCAACCTGACGATCTCCACCAACGGCAATAACGCGGATGGTGCGTCGGTGGTGGGTGGCGCCTCCATGACGCTGGAGGCGGTCGCGATCAATGCCACAGGTGCTTCCGCCGAGGGTCTGTATGTCAGGGGGGCGGGTTCGACACTGGCCTTTATCAATAGCCATGGAGTATCTGCCAGTAGCTTTGGCGCGCGGGTTGGAGGTGGGTCGTTCTCCATGCTGGGTGGCAGCCTCACTGGCCATGATGATGCGGTGTATCTGGGATATGACTATGACGGTATCGGGTCGACTGCCGATATCCGCGATGCAACGTTGATCTCCAGCAACGGCTATGGACTCAACCTCAATGGCGACAATGCCAGTGCGACGTTGAACAACGTCAGCATCATTACCTCCAGCTCCAAAGCGGGTGGAATATTCATGTTCATGCCCGGGTCGAAGTTGATTGCCGATCGATTCAGTATTGATAATCAGGGGACTGACAACGCTCGCGGACTGGACAATCGCGCCGGGCAGGCAACGCTGACGAACGGCAGCATCACCACCCATGGCGTTAATTCATATGGCTTGTACCTGGTGAGTCAGTTCGATAACGCCAGTATTCATGCGAGCCGTGTCGGCATCGAAACATTCGGCGCCGGATCCATCGGTGCGTTGTCGCTACTCTCTGGGTCCGAGCTGCGTCTAGACCAGTCCTGGGTTACCACTCACGGGAGTGGTGCATCAGGTCTTGTGTTGGGCAATGGCGCAATGGCGAGCCTGGAGAGCTCCCGGCTGACCACTCACGGAGATGCTGGGTCTGGTATATGGAGTTATGTCACCAGCGGAACGGCAAGCAATACCCTGTCATTGACCGACAGCCATGTCAGTACCCAGAACGCGGCGGCTCTGCTGGTCAGCGGCGGCAATCACCGATTTACCCTGATTGACTCAGACCTTGTGGCGCGTAGTGCCGGGCAGGAGGCACAGGGAGTTGTTCTGCAGACTGGCCAAGGATCTTTAAACAACGTTCTTATCGACACTGGGCAAGTCAGTGTGGAGGCCAGTGGTTCATCGCTGACTGGCGACGTTTTTGCCCAGAGCGGCAGAGTGGATCTGAGTCTTAGAGCCGGCTCGGTGCTGAACGGCGCGGTGTATTCCGATGAGGGTGGGCGGGTCAATAGCTTGCTGCTTGACGCTAGCAGCCAGTGGAATGTGCGCAACGATTCGACATTGGGCACCCTGAGCAACAGTGGCACCCTGGCGTTCGTCGCAGCGCCGGGCAATGGTTTCAAGACCTTGACGGTTAACGACTATCTTGGGGGCGGCACGCTGGTGGTCAACACTCAACTGGGTGACGACAACTCCCCCACCGATCGAATGATCATCGACGGTGGCGCGGCAAGTGGCAAAACTGCCGTGCGCGTGCTCAATGCCGGAGGTGTAGGCGGGCTGACTGAGGAAGGGATTCGCCTAGTTCAGACGATCAACGGGGGCACCAGCACCGCTGATGCCTTCTATCTGGACAGCGGCTCCAGTGGTTATCGTGCGAGTGCGGACAGTCTGTCGATCAATGGCTATGAGTACAGCCTGGCTCAGGGGGGGAACGCAGGCTTGGCTCAGGACTGGTATCTGATTTCCCCGCCCGGCTCGGTTCGTCAAGTTGCGCCGGAAAGTGGCGCTCATGTTGGCAATCAGATGGCCACCAGGACGATGTTCAGCCATAGCCTGCAGGACCGTGCAACCAAGCGTAGCCTTGCTGCCGATGGCCAGGACTCGGGGCTTTGGCTACGTGTCCAGGGGCGTCATGACAATGGTTTGCGCATGGCTGAAGGCAAGGTCGATATCGATTCCAGTAGCGACATGGTGCAGTTGGGCGGGGCTTTGCTACGCAGGCCTCTGGGCATGGAGGGCGCGTTCTATGCCGGGCTGATGGCGGGTTATGGCGATGCGCGGATCGACTCGACCTCGGCCTTGATACGCCGAGACACCGATACTGCCGTTCACTCTCGAGCGCATGGCAAGGTTTCAGGGTATTCGGTGGGGGGGTACGGCACGTTTTACGCTGATGATGTCAGCCGGCTTGGTGCCTATGTCGATACCTGGTTGCAGTACGGTCGTTATACCAACCAGATCAGCAGTGAACTGGGGTCTGCCAGCTATGATTCGACCTTGTGGTCGGCATCGATCGAATCGGGCTATGGATTCTTGCCGTTCGCCACGGGCTCCAGCTTGAGTGAGTGGGTTTTCGAACCTCGTGCGCAACTGATCTATAGCCGCTATGCCGCCAAGAATGCGCAGCTGCAAAGCACTGGCATGCGCAGTACGGATGCCGATGCCTGGAGTTCCAGTACTGGAGTGCGGTTCTACCCGAAGGCCTGGCAAGATTTGGCAGACTTGGCGATCCGCCCCTTTGTCGAAACCAACTGGCTGCATACCGAGGGCACCCCTTCGGTGCAAATGGGCTCGACAACATTGAGTGCACAGCCATCGCGTGATGCCTTGGAGTTGAAGCTGGGGGTGAACATTCGCGCCAGTCGAGAGTTAGAGGTTTCCAGTCATGTGTTTGGCCATGAAGGCAGTGCCGGGCAGTACGGGTATGGTGGGCAACTGAACCTGAGCTATAGCTGGTAACGCTGGCAGGTTTATCAGGGGTACGTGTCTGATATCTGGCAAGGGCGATGGCCCCCTGGCCATGGGGGCCATCCATGGCGTTATTGCATTGAGTGCGGCAGGTAGTCCTGCATGAACTGACGGATCACACTGGCAAAGTCCTCATCCGCCGTGAAGCCCAGTTCCCGGGCGTAAGACGCGCTGAACGCGCCCGGCCAGGAGCCGACGATACGCTCGATGTTGGCATCCGGGCGTAGCTCAATACGCTGGGCCGCCTCGTCTCCCGCCACCTCTCGTAGTGCACTGATCATCTGTTCCACTGTCAGTGAAAGGCCAGGCATATTGATGACCGGGCCTTGGCTCAAGCGCGCCCCAGTGAGTTCATGGCCGTGAATCAGATTGGCAATGGCCTGAGCCGGAGACATCAACCACAGTCGGGTATTCAAGGCTACCGGGCAGACACTAGGCTGGCCGTGGAGCGGTTCACGGATGATACCGCTGGCAAAGCTGGACGCGGCAAGGTTCGGTTTGCCCGGACGCACGACGATGGTCGGCATGCGCAAGCTTCGGCCATCGACGAAGCCTCGTCGGCTGTAGTCCGCGAGTAGCAGGTCATTCATGGCTTTCTGGGTGCCATAGGAGCTCTGTGGAGCCCAAACCTGATCATCGCCGACGGTATCCGGTAGCTGGCCACCGAAGACCGCGACGGAGCTGGTCATCACCCACTTCGGGCAGGTGCCCAACTGGCGTGCCCGTTCCAACAGGTTTTGGGTGGCACTGAAGTTGACCCGCATCCCCAACTCGAAGTCACTCTCCGCCTGGCTGGAGACCACGGCGGCCAGGTGAAAGATGCTATCGGTGTCGGCGTCGATCAAATTGGCCAGTACCTGTTCATCGGTGATATCTCCGCCTTTGACCTGAACCCGAGGGTCATCGAGACCCTGCACGGGTTCCCGGTCGAACGCGATGATTTGGCTGATGGGCTGCAGTTGGCCGTGACGGTCGGTCAGTGAGCCACGCTGCAGCAAGGCTGCGATCAGGCGTCGTCCAAGAAAACCGGCCGCGCCAGTGACAAGAATATTCATGAGTGACTCCAATGATCAGCGATTGACGAGTTTTCCGGGAATTTTGAAGACCAGCAGGGCGCCGATGAACAACGCGCTGGCCATGACGTACATGCCGATCGTGGTGCTCTGGGTCAGGTCTTTGAGAAAGCCCATCAGGTAGGGCGAAACAAAGCCCGCAAGGTTGCCCCAGGAGTTGATCAGGGCAATGCCGGCCGCCGCTGCGGTACCGCCGAGAAAGGCCGTGGGCAGGCTCCAGAACAGAGGCAGGGTACTGAAGGCACCCATGGCGCCCAGGGTCAGGCCGATCATCGACACGGTGAAGTTGTCACTCCAGGTGGCGGAGATCATCAGGCCTATGCCACCGAGCACCGCAGTCAACGCCAGATGCCAGCGGCGTTCGCGCAGTCGGTCAGCACTACGGGAGATCAGCACCATGGTCAGCGCCGCTGCGGCGTAGGGAATTGCCGTGAGCATGCCGACCTCGAACACATCGCTCACGCCTGCCTGGCGGATCAGCGAAGGCAGCCAGAAGCCGACGGTGTAGAAGCCGGCGATCATGCAGAAGTAGATAGCGGTCAGCAGCCAGATCCGCGGCTGCTTGAACACTTGCCTGACGCTATGAATCTGATGGCCGTCGGTCTCGGCGTCGATCCGGGTCTGTAGCAGTCCTTTCTCTTCGCGGGTCAGCCAGCCGGCATCGGCGATACGGTCGCTGAGGCAGTAGATCACTAGGCCGCCGACGAGGATCGATGGCAAGCCCTCGAGGAAGAACATCCATTGCCAGCCGGCAAGTCCGTGATAGCCATTGAGGGCGCTCATGATCCAGCCGGACAAGGGTGCGCCAATCAATCCCGAGAGTGGTACGGCGGTGGCGAACAGGGCATACATCTTGCCGCGGCGGTTGGTAGGGAACCAATACGACAAGTACAGAATGACCCCGGGGTAGAACCCTGCTTCGGCAATACCCAGCAAAAAACGCATGACATAGAAGGAGGTGGGGGTGCTGACGAAGGCCATGCACGAGGAAATGATCCCCCAACTGATCATGATGCGGGCGATCCACAAGCGCGCACCGACCCGATGCAGGATCAGGTTGCTGGGGATTTCCACCAGGAAGTAGGCGATGAAGAAGATCCCGGCGCCCAGGCCGTAGACCGCTTCGGAGAACTGCAGGTCTTCGGACATCTGCAACTTGGCGAAGCCGACGTTGACCCGGTCCAGGTAGGCCACCAGGTAGCACAACAGCAGCAACGGTAGGATGCGCCAGGCGACTTTGCGATAGGCCAGGTCCTCGAACGTCGCGGTGGTGGAGCGGGCAGCTGTTTGCGACAGTGATTCAGGCATGTCTTTACCCATCCTTGTTTCTTGTATTTGGGTGATTTTGTTTTTATCGGACTCGCTGAGGTGTCTTAGATATCATAATACATCATACGAATTCAATGGTCGGACAGTGAACGGGACGGCGTGCCTGAAATGCAGTACCGTTAGCCAATTTGAATACAGAGATACCCATGTCGAAGCCTGATAACACTTCCCTTGCCGTCGATTCTCTGACAACGCTCAAGGATTCGGCCAAGGGCACGCTGGCGGATCAGGTAACCGCAGCACTCAAGGCACACATCGCCAGTGGTGAGGCCTTGCCGGGCTCGCGCTTGCCCACTGAACCTGTCCTGTCCGAGCGTTTTGGCGTTAGCCGTACGGTTATCCGCGAGGCGGTTTCGCGCTTGAAGTCAGCCGGCCTGGTGGAGGTGCGTCAGGGCAGCGGCACCGTGGTCTGCGAGGGTGCACATATCAAGGCATTCACCATTGATCTGGATGTGCGCGGGTCAATCGAGGCGGTGCTCAGGGTCACCGAGTTACGGCGTGGCATTGAAGGCGAGGCAGCGGCGCTGGCGGCTCAGCGGCATACCCCTGAACATTTGCAGGCTATTCATCAGGCGTTGCAGGCCATCGATATCGCCGAGCAGGCGGGCCAGGACGGTGTTGAGCAGGACTTGGCATTCCACTTCTCGATTTCCCAAGCCACCGGTAATCCGCTGTACCCCTCGCTGCATGAGTTCATTGCGCAGTTCATCAAGGAGGCGATCCGCATCACCCGCTCCAATGAGGAGCGCCGACGGGATCTGACACGCACAGTGCATGACGAACATTTCGCGGTCTATGCGGCGATCGCGGCGCGGGATGTCGAGGGCGCGCGGCAGGCGGCGCTAAGCCATATTCACAATGCGGTGGAACGGCTCAAAAGTGCCGATCCGGCATTTTGGCGGGACCCTGGATCGCGCCTTGCCTGATGGCGAGGGGCGAGGCCGCAGTTTGATCTAGCGCCGAGGCTGCGCATCGACCTGGGTTGCCTGCTCTCATCGGTGACATGAGAGCAGGCCGTGTCACGCACCCATCAGAAGTGGTACTTGACCAATAGGCTGGCGGTATCCTGGTTGGTCTCGAAGGCGCGGGAGTCCTGGATGCCGTACTTGTTCTTCCAATAGTCGTACTCGAAACCGACGTACAACTGCTTGGCACCCCAGTTCAGTGCCTTGCCCAGGTCGTACTTGACCTGCGGGTTGAAGTGCAGGTTGGCGTGGTAGGTACCCTTGGAGTTCTGGTCGTTGTCCACCACCCAGTCCATGTAGCCGTCGATCAGGATGTCCGAGCGCCCCATAGGGATGGTGTAGGACCACACCGGAGTGATCTGCCAGACGTTGTCACCCGGGCGGCTGCCCTCGGTGTGGCGCTGATAGAAGTTCAACTGGAAGTAGTCGAAGCCGGGCACTGCCAGATCGAAGCCCGGGCCGATCAGGTAGGACTCGTTGTCGCCTTCGCCGAATTCGTAGGTGAACGCCAGGAGCACATCCTTGATCGGGCCAAACTCCAGCTTCTGGTCGAAGATCTTGCCGAACGACAGCCGCGGACTGAACTCACCGTAGTAGGTATCCGGGCCAACGTTGCCGTCTTCCTTGCCGTTGTAGAAGATGCGGTCGAGGAAGAAGAAGTTGTCGCCGTACTTCCAGGCATCGGCATGTTCGAAAGTCACCGTTTGTTGAATCTGCGGATTGACCTCGAAGTTCTTGCCGTACAAGTAAGTCAGGCTGTTGTTCTGCCATTGCAGTAGGTCGCCAGCTACGGCCTGCCCTCCGGCCAGCAGGCTGGCGGCCAGCATCAGGCGTGTGCACATCGGTTTCATTCGGTTGCTCCCAAAGTAGGTAGTTCCACGTTTTTTGTCTCGGCGCTCTGATTTGGCGCCTTTTCTCTTGCTGTAAAAAACCATCCGATCGGTCAGCTTTTTTGCTTTTAGCAAGAGCTGAGCCAAGGCCGAAAAAAAGCAAAAAAACTCACGCCCGGCTGTTGCGATACAGTCGGTCGAGAGTTTTTTCAGCATTGATTTCGAATGCCTTGATACCTGTCTGGGCCGGGATAAGTTGGCTTTCAGGTCAGGTTTTTCATCCGGGCTTTTTTTTAGACCAGATTTGCGCGGCCGCGGAGAATACTGGCTCCCACGGCAGGGCTCAAGTGCTCCGCAACAGCGCACTTGCAGCCACTTTGGGGCAGGCATGCCGGCCATCTCAGAAAAGCATCCGTAATGGCTGGCAATAGGAGAGGGGTGACTGCGAGCAGTCAGGGTCATCACCTGGCGTCGATGGCCGTTGAACGGCCACCCTCAGACGAAGCTGGGCAGGCTGCATGATTGTTGCTCCCTGTTTGTTTTTATTTTCAAGGCGCAGCGTTTAGCGGGCAGTGGTCGGTCTTTGACTGACGATCGCTGCGGACATACATGAAAGATGAAGCAAGGCTCAGGGCGCCGATCCAGCGCCCTGGTCACGACTCAATGCTGATGAGCTTCCTGAGGACTGCTGGTGGCTCGCTCGGTGCCTCCAAGGATGTTGAACAGCAGGTTCAACAGCAATGCACTCAAGGTCGCCATGGCGATGCCGCTGTGGGTAATGGGGCTCATCCACAGCGGTAGGTGGGCAAAGAACTCCGGACGGACCACTGGAATCAGGCCCATGCCGATGCTCACCGCTACCAGCAGCTGATTGCGTCGATCGGCGATGTCGGCTTCCTGGAGGATCTTGATCCCAGTGGCCGCCACCATGCCGAACATCGCGATTGCCGCACCGCCCAGTACTGCCGGAGGAATTGAAGCCACCAGAAAGGCCGCCTTGGGCAGCAGGCTGAGGATGATCAGCAGGCCGCCAGCGACTATGGTCACGGAGCGGCAGCGGACTCCGGTCATCTGCACCAGGCCAATGTTCTGGGCGAAGGAGGAATGGGTGAAGGTATTAAGAAAACCGGCGAAGAAGGAGGCCCCGGCGTCACAAAGCAGGCCACGACGCAGCATGCGTGGAGTCACTTCCTGGCCGGTAATCTTGCCCAGGGCGAGGAACATCCCGGTGGACTCGACGAAGATGATCACTACCACCAGGCACATGGACAGGATCGGGGCCAGATGGAACGTCGGCATGCCGAAGTGCAGTGGCGTGACGATTTGCAACCAAGGCGCCTGGGCCATGCCACTAAGGTCCACCATGCCGATCAGGCCGCACAATATGTAGCCCAGGCCCATGCCGATCAGCACCGAGATATTCACCCAGAAACCACGCATGAAGCGATGGATCAGTAGGATAGTGCCCAGCACCAGTGCGGCAATGCTCAGATAGATCGGTGAACCGAATTGCGCAGCGGTGCTGCCGCCGCCGGCCCAGTTCACCGCCACGGGAAACAGTGATAAACCGATCGAGGTGATCACCGTTCCCGTGACCAGGGGGGGGAAGAAACGCACCACTTTGGACATGAACGGGGCAATCAGCATGCCGAAGAAACCGGCGGCGATGGTGGCGCCGAAGATCCCCTGCATGCCGATACCGGGCATGCCGGCCATCGCCACCATGCTGCCTACGGCGGCGAAACTGGCTCCCATCATTACCGGCATGCGAATGCCCATGGGGCCGATACCGAAGGATTGGACGATGGTGGCGATCCCGGCCACCAGCAGGTCGGCGTTGATCAGGAAGGCGATTTCTTCACGACTCAGGCCCGCGGCCTGTCCGATGATCAGCGGTACCGCAATTGCACCGCCATACATCAGCAGAACGTGTTGCAGCCCCACCAGGATCAGTTGCAGGAAGGGCAAACGCTGGATGGCGGGCGCATCGGGGACGCACTGTTCGGATGAATCGGACATGCAACACCTCGGATCTTTTTTATTCTTGTGATTTAACCGCTGCGTGGTTGCGCACAGCGTGTCTGCAACAGGTGAATGTTGATCGGCTGAGGGCAAGCAAGCCCGCCCCTACAGATAAGTCCGGTTCTGTAGGGGCGAGCTTGCTCGCAGAGCAGCCTGACAGGCTCTGATCAGTTGGTCTGGGCTCCCTGGGCAATCCAGGCGCCGATCAGTTCACGTTCCTGCTGGGTCATCTGGGTGATGTTGCCCAACGGCATGATCTGACTGGCAACAGCCTGGGCCTGGATGCGTGCAGCCTGCAGGCGGATCTGTTCGGGGGTATCGAACATCACTCCGGCTGGTGCAGTGCTGAACAGGGGGCTGGTGGGCTTGGCCGAATGGCAGACCGCGCAACGCTCCTGAATCACACTGTGCACCTTGTTGAACGTGGGGCCCGTATTGGATGCCTGCGCCGGTGCCGGTGCGGTTGCTGCCGGGGTTTCCGCGGCCGTCGGCGTTGCGGGCTTGGCACCACCACCCAGGGCGGTTTCCGGCAGTGGCTGGTACTCGATCTGGGCAGGAGTCTTGGCTACTTCAGGGGTGCTTGGGGCTGGTGTCGGCCCCGTCACGTAAGCCAGGCAGATCATGCCCAGTGCCGCGACCGGTAGGGTCCAGGCAAACTTGTGGCTGTCGTGACGGGTGTTGAAGTAGTGACGGACCAACACTGCCAGGACCGCGATACCGGCCAGGATCAACCAGTTGTACTGGCTGCCGTAGGTGCTCGGGAAGTGGTTGCTGATCATGATGAACAGCACGGGCAGGGTGAAGTAGTTGTTGTGACGCGAACGCAGCAGGCCCTTGGCCGGCAGGCTCGGGTCCGGGGTGCGGTTTTCCGCGATCGCCGCCACCAGCGCGCGCTGGGCCGGCATGATGATGCGGAATACGTTGCCCACCATGATGGTGCCGATGATCGCGCCCACATGCAGGTAAGCGCCACGGCCGCTGAACACCTTGCTGAAGCCATACGCCGCGCCGATCAGCAGGAGGAACAGGATGAGGCCGAGCAGGGCGGGTTTCTTGCCCAGTGGCGAATCGCAGAGGAAGTCGTAGACGAACCAGCCTGCGATCAACGCAGCGACGCCGATGGCTACACCTTCAGGACCGCTCAGGCCGCTGCCAGGGGCAACCAGATAGAGCATCGGGTTGAGATAGAACACCAGGCACAGCAGGGCGATCCCTGACATCCAGGTGAAGTAGGCTTCCCACTTGAACCAGTGCAGGTTCTCCGGCATCGAGGGTGGAGCCAGCTTGTATTTTTCCAGGTGGTAGATACCACCACCGTGAATCGCCCAGAGGTCGCCGGACAGGCCATCCTTGGGATTGACGCGGTTGAGATTGTTCTCCAGCCAGACGAAGTAGAACGATGCGCCGATCCAGGCCACACCCGTGATCATATGTATCCAACGCACGCTCAGGTTGAGCCATTCCAACAGATGTGCTTCCACAGTCTTTACCTCTTGCCTGTCACCCTTAGTTGTTGGGTGATCAGACCTTCTCTTATTGGTGGGGGGCGAGGATCAAACGCTCATCCTCTTTGAAGAAATGCTCATCGCAGTTATTGCCATTGCCACTGCGATCAACCACCAGGAAGTCATCCCGCTTTTCGATCGTCAGCACCGGGTGGTGCCAAACGCCGCGATGGTAATTGATGCCCTGCCTGCCATTACTGACAAAGGCGCGGACCAAGCCTGATACAGGTTCATCGCCAAGTGGCGCAACCACGATCAGAAAAGGGTTGCCGAGCAGCGGAATGAAAGCCTGGCTGCCCAGCGGATGGCGTTCCAGCATGCAGATGGTCATGGGCATTTCCTGCGCATCGGCGCGGAAGATGCTGATGATTGCCTGATCCTCCGGCTGGGCGGTTTCAACCGTCGCCAGGCGGTGGAAGCGCATGGTCGAACCATTGTTGATCATGAAGTGATCGCTGCCGTCGGTTTCGATCACGTCACCAAAGGGGGCGAAGGCTTCTTTGCTCAGGGGCTCAATCATTAGTGTGCGCATGCTGTTCTTCTTATCTTGAGTGGGTGTTGGTCTGTTTGTATTGCCATCGCGAGCAAGCTCGCTCCTACACACTTGCACGCGAACCAGCAGGAGCGGGTTTGCCCGTGATCGAGGGCACCTTTATTTCGCCACCTTGCCCAGGATGCGCAGGCGGCTGACGCCTCCATCCGGGAATAGGTTCAGGCGGATATGGGTAATCGGCCCCAGCGCCTTGATCTGCTCGGCGAAGCTATGCTCGGCGTGCATTTCCAGCTTCTGGCTCGGCAGCAGTTCACGCCAGAACAGGCTCTGGGTTTCAATCTGGCTGTCGGTGCCACCCTTGACGAAGGCGCCCTGTATCGAACAGGAGTCCGGGTAGTTGCCCTTGAAGTGCAGGGTATCGACGATGATCTTCTCGATTTCACCGGCGTGACCCAGGGCGATGATCACCCAGTCATTGCCCGGGGTACGACGACGGGCGGTTTCCCAGCCGTCGCCCATGTTGATGCCTCGACCCGGGTTAAGGATGTTGCCCATGCGCCCGAAGTGTTCATCGGAGCAAGCCAGGGCGCGCCCGCCGTTGAGGGCCGCAGCCAGGTCGACTTGTTCATTGTTGCCGATGGTCGACCAGTCGCGGTATGGAACGCCGTAGACCCGCAGACGGGCTACGCCGCCATCCGGGTAGATGTTGAAGCGCAGGTGGCTGAACGGCTGGTCGTTGTTGATCTCGTGATAGTGGTGGCTGTTGCCTTGCAGCTCGACCGCCGACAGCACTTCGACCCACAGGGTGTCATCGGTGGGTTCGCCTTCAGGCAGGAAGCAGGCTTCCAGGGACGCCGATGGTGGGAAATTGCCGGTGAAGAATGAGGTGTCGATATCCACGCCCTTGATTCGGCCGGGTACGCCCAGGCGGATCACTGCGCTGTCGTAGCCTTCGAAGCGTTTGCGGCGCGATTCCCAACCGTCCATCCATTTGCCGTTGTCATCGAACACGCCTTCCTTCCATACCGCCGGGGTGGGTTGGAACAGCCGATTCGCGTCAGCGAACCAGTCATCGGTGACCGAGATTATCTTGGTGCCCAAGCGGGCATCGGCCAGGTTGACGAACTTCTCGAAAGGTACGGCGCAAGCTTTCATTTTTCTTGTCTGCCTTGAAATAGGTGGCTGGAGATGCCGCAGGGCCCTGGTGGTGGCACAGGCTGAGCCGATTTCTCGGGGCGTCAGGGGTTGGCCGCTACAGGCTCAGTAGTCGGAACAAGGCGATTTTGTTGATCTCTGCCAGCGCGCACTTGAACTCGGTATCCACCGAGTTGTGGATACGAGTTTCGAACGCTGCGAGGATCTGATGCCGGTTGCTGCCTTTCACCGCCATGATGAACGGAAACTTGAACTTGGCCTTGTAGGCATCGTTCAGTTCGGTGAAGCGCTGAAACTCTTCGGCCGTGCACTGATGAATACCGGCGCCAGCCTGTTCATGGGTGCTGGCTTCGGTCAGCTGTCCCTGGACAGCAGCTTTGCCGGCCAGGTCCGGGTGAGCGTTGATCAGTGCCAGTTGGCTGGCGTGATCGGCGCTCAAGAGAATATCGCTCATGCGCTGGTGCAAGGTTTCGATCTGGTCGACGGAAGCGTCGAGGCCCAGGTCATAGGCTTTTTCAGCAACCCATGGGGAGTGTTCGTAGATATCGGCGAAGGCTTTGACAAAGGCTTCGCGGCTCAGGGTCGAGGGCTTGAGGCTCTGGAAGGCAGTCATTTCGCCGCTCCCTGGTAAGGATGGGTCTGTTGCCAATGGCGGGCGATGTCGACCCGGCGGGTGAACCAGACCTGTTCGTGGCCTTTGACGTATTCGATGAAGCGCTTGAGCGACGCCAGGCGTGCCGGACGGCCTATCAGCCGGCAGTGCAAACCGATGGAAAGCATCTTCGGCGCTTCGGCGCCTTCAGCGTAGAGCACATCAAAGGCGTCTTTCAGGTAGTGGAAGAAATCGTCTCCGGTGTTGAAGCCCTGTACCTGAGTAAAACGCATGTCGTTGGTGTCCAGGGTGTAAGGGATCACCAAGTGCGCTTTGCCGGTCGGATTATTGGGCTCCCAGTAGGGCAGGTCATCGTCGTAGGTGTCGCAGTCATAAAGGAAGCCGCCTTCCTCCATCACCAGGCGCCGGGTGTTCGGGCCGGTGCGGCCGGTGTACCAGCCCAGGGGGCGCTCGCCGGTGATTTCGGTGAGGATGCGGATCGCTTCGAGCATGTGCTCGCGTTCCTGGGCCTCGTCCATGTACTGGTAGTCGATCCAGCGGTAGCCATGGCTGCAGATCTCGTGGCCGGCCTCGACCATGGTCCGGATCACATCCGGGTGACGCTGGGCGGCCATGGCTACGGCAAAGATGGTCATGGGAATGTCGAATTCCTTGAACAGCTTGAGGATCCGCCAGACCCCGGCACGGCTGCCATACTCGTACAGCGACTCCATGCTCATGTTGCGCTCGCCCTGCAGCGGCTGCGCCGAAACCATTTCCGAAAGGAAGGCCTCCGATTCCTTGTCGCCATGAAGGATGTTGCGCTCGCCACCTTCCTCGTAGTTGAGCACGAAGGACAGTGCGACTCGGGCATTGCCTGGCCAGTGAGGGTGAGGAGGGGTGGAACCGTAACCGATCAGGTCGCGAGGGTAGTCAGCGCTCACTGCAGTCTTCCTTCTTGTTCGTGATGACGTTGGCGTGGCGGGACCTGAAGCTGGGAAGCCAGGTAGGCGTCACTGCGATGGGGTGATTGTATACAAGTTTATGATCACTTTGTAAGCCTGATTTTTTGCATTTTTCCGCATTCGTCGCTATGGACGGTACCTGCAAGAAACTTGCCTGAATGGTCAGTTAATGGATCGCAAGTCGTCTGTTGCCGTGCTGTTGAGGTCGACTCATCAGGTGTGGGAAAGCAGCCGCCGAGGGTGAATGTTTGTGATTATTATTGTGTACAATTTTTTTTAAAAGTGTCTTAATCATCGCCTCGTCACAGCCTTTCATCCGCCGAATCGCCGTGGCTCCCTTTTAATCACTGACTTCGGGAGGCGCGAGGCCTGAACGCTTCAGTTGCGCCAGGCACGCAGAATCAATGGGACGTTTGACTACACACGTTTTGGATGCCGCACATGGCTGCCCAGGCAGCGCTATCAAGGTCGAGTTGTACCGGATTGAAGGGACCCAGCTGGAGTTGGTCGCCAGTACCCTGACCAACAGCGACGGCCGTTGCGATGCGCCACTGCTGCAGGGTGATGACTACCGTTCCGGGGTGTACCAACTGCAATTCCATGCCGGCGACTACTACCGCGCCCGTGGCGTGCAACTGCCCCAGCCGGCTTTCCTCGATGTGGTGGTGCTGCGGTTCGGCATCAGCGCTGAGCAGGAGCATTACCACGTGCCGTTGTTGATCTCGCCTTACAGCTATTCGACCTACAGAGGAAGCTAGGACTTTCCCCCAAGAATCCTGCGCAAATAGCTTCTTTGGTCTTTGCCCGCTCACACTGCGGGCTTTTTTTCGCCTGTTACATAGCCTTCGCCGGCAAGTAATGTGTTCAACGACTCAGCAAGGACGCAGCACCGGCGCTGCTGAACAGTCCGGCGCTGATGCGGTTGAACCAACGTTGACCCTTGCCGCTGCGCAAGTAGCGCGCAGCACCGTGGGCGCTGAGGCCGTAGGCCAGTTTGCAGGCCAGGTCCAGCAGGGTCCAGGTGACGATCATGACCAGCAGTTGTGGCAGGAATGGCTGCTGGGTGCTGAGAAACTGCGGCAGGAAGGCGGCGAAGAACAGAATGTCCTTCGGATTGCTGGCTCCCAGGACAAAGGCGCGCCCGAACAGTGCGCGAAAGCGCGGTTTCGGTGCGGCTTCAGGCACCACGGCGCCGTGGGATGGTTGCCGCGACTGCTGCCAGCTCTGCCAGGCGAGATAAAACAGATAGAGGGCGCCGACAACCTTCAGGGCGCTGAACAGTTGTTCCGAAGCCAGCAACAGTGCTCCCAGGCCCAGCGCCGAAGCGTTCAACAGGCAGATTGAGGCCAACACCCCGCCAAGAAAGGCCGGGTAGGAGCGACGCAGCCCATAGTTCAGGCTGTTGCTGATCATCAGCAACGACAAAGGCCCCGGGATCAGGATCACTACCAGAGCAGCAGCACCGAACAGCAGCCAGGTTTCCAGGCTCATCACTTTTTCCCTAATGCACAAAGGCCCCATCCGACAGGATGGGGCGGATAAAACAGGCGGGCTTACAAGAAAATGAACTTGGCGATGAATATCGCGCACAGTACATACAGGCTGATGGAGATTTCCTTGTGTTTACCGGTCCCGGCCTTCAGCACCACGTAGGTGATGAAACCCAGGGCAATACCATCAGCGACGGAAAAAGTCAGGGGCATCATGATCGCCGTGACAATCGCCGGAATGCTGTCGGTGGCCTCGTCCCAGTTGATATGCGCCATGCCGCCCATCATCAACATGGCCACGTAGATCAAGGCGCCGGCAGTGGCGTAGGCGGGGATCATGCCTGCCAGTGGGGCAAAAAACATGGCGGCAATGAATAGCACGCCCACGGTCACTGCAGTAAGACCTGTCCGACCACCCGCGGCCACACCTGCGGCACTTTCCACGTAGCTGGTCACTGGCGGCACCCCAACCACTGCGCCGAAGACGCTGGAGGCACTGTCAGCTTTTAGCGCGCGGGAGAGGTTTTCAATCTTGCCATCAGCGTTCACCAGGCCAGCGCGCTGAGCCACGCCCATCAGGGTGCCGGCGGTGTCGAACATGTGTACGAAGAGAAAGGCCAGGACCACGCTGATCATGCTGACGTTGAACACTCCGGCGATGTCCATGGCCATCCAGGTCGGCGCCAAGCTCGGCGGGGTCGACATAATGCCGTTGTAGTGCACCAGGCCCAGGCCCCAACCGGCCAGGGTCACGGCGATAATGCTGATGAGAATTGCGCCGAACACCCGGTGATAGCTGAGCACCGCGATCATCAGAAAGCAGATGGCCGCCAGCAGCGGACCGGGCTCGCGCAGGGAGCCGAGCTTGATCAGGGTGGCCGGGCTATCGACGATGATACCGGCGGTCTTCAGGCCGATCAGTCCAAGAAACAGTCCGACCCCGGCGCCCATGGCGAAACGCAGGCTTACCGGAATACTGTTGAGCAGCCATTCACGGATCCGTGACAGGGTCAGGATCATGAACAGCACGCCGGAGATGAATACCGCGCCGAGAGCGGTTTCCCAGTTGTAGCCCATGGTGCCGACCACGGTGTAGGTGAAGAAGGCATTGAGGCCCATGCCCGGTGCCAGCCCCACCGGCCAGTTGGCGTACAGGCCCATCAACAGGCAGCCCAGGGCGGCGGCGATGCAGGTGGCAACAAAGGCGGCGCCATGATCGATGCCGGCGTCGGCCATGATGTTGGGGTTGACGAAAATGATGTAAGCCATGGTGATGAAGGTTGTCAGACCGGCAATCAGCTCGGTCTTCACCGTGGTGCCATGCAACCTGAGTTTGAAGATGCGCTCCAGCCAACGGCTGTTCAGCGAGGGCGAGAGGTCCAGCGAAGAGGCTTCGGATTTGCGGCTTTCCACAGCAAGTACTCCTCAAGAGTTTTATTGTTTTTTCTAGAACCGGGCAC
>NZ_JAAARM010000059.1 GCF_009908285.1 Pseudomonas sp. Fl4BN1 | reverse complement strand
CCCGCGGCCAAGTTCTGCATGCTGTAGTCGGACTGCGGATAGGCCAGGTCTGTCAGCTTCGTGGCGGCCTCAAGGCTGTTGCCCGGGCCATACCAGATCTCGGTCCGCTGGGTATCCTCTGCGCCAGCCGGGAAACCCCACTTCAAGCCAATGCCGAACAGCTCGCTTGAGGTGTTCAGGTACGCAACCGCCGACGGAATCCCTTCCTTGCCCTTGAGATTCGTCAGATCGGAGCTCTTCCAGATTGAGGATATCTCAAACGCACTCACCGCCCGCACCCGGGCCAGGTATGCGCCAGCGTAAATGCCTGTGACGTCTACGCTGGTCGAGCCTGTGCGCTGCAGCTTGACCCAATTGCCGCTGTCCTTGCGCCATTCCACGTCGTAGCCCACAGCGCCACTCACAGCAGGCCAAGAGATGTTCATGGTGCTGATCGCTATGCCCTGGTCCACCGCGGAGTTCGACGTCAGGGTGACGCTCGCCGGCGGCGGGACGACGGTGATCGGAATCACACTGATTGGGCGCTCTTCCAGTCGGGCGCCGGTATCGATGTGCGCAAACTTGCTCGGGTCGTATTGAACGGCTGATATCTCGAACACGCCGGGCTCCGGCCGGGCCACACTTGTGACGCGGTAGAGCGGGATCGCCAGGTCATCAGCATCCAACGCCCATACCAGCTCGCGCTCAGGCACTACGGAGTAAGCAGTAGTCACAGTGACCTGCCGACCACTGACCACCTGGATGGTGCGCCCTTCGCACTTACCGTCAGGCAGGTTCAGGATCAACCGGTCACCGGCCTTGGCCTGGGTATCACGGTCCAGGGTGATCACCTTGCCGCTCACAGCCGCGATACGCCCGCCTACAGGCCTGCCGGCCAGTAGCTCGTCAGCAACGGGAATGACGTAGCCAGGCAGCGGAATACGTCCGTCCAGGCCAACTTTGAACGTGATCGCTCGATCCCTGGAGTTGGTTAGCAGCGCCCACTTGCCGCGGCGCTGGGCCTCGGATTCGCGGGTGCAGCCGATCGCGCTGATCTCGAGCGGGTTGTCGCCATACCGGCGCTGCAGCTTCTGGTCGGTCACCGCAGTGACGTCGGTGTCATAGTTGTTCGCCGGGTTGTCGTAGCTGACAAGAGCCCGCGTGTACCGGGTGCGCTCCGATGCGCTGGAATAGGTGAACTTGCCATCGATCACGTTCGCTCGGGTGTAGGCAAAGTCAAAGTCGGTGTCACGCGGCATATCGGAAAGGGTAAAGACCTGCCCTTGGGCCCAATAGGTCATGCCACGGTAGATGGCGGAGATATCGCGCAGCAGCGTCCAGGCATCGGCCTTGCTCTGGAGGTTCAAGTTACAGATGAAACGCGGCTCCATTCCGCCCTTCCCGTCTGGCACCAATTGGTCGCAGTACTGGGAAATCCGATACAGCTCCCACTTGTCCACCTGCCACGGCTTGATCCGCCGGCCCAAGCCGAAGCGGTCGCTGACAGTGATGTCGTAGGTCATCCAGGTTGGGTTATCGGTCCAGGCCAATTTGAAGCTGCCATCCCAAATACCGGAGTAGGTCCTGGCCACAGGGTCGTAGTTGACCGGCACAAGGACCTTCTTCAGCTTGGTCTCCACGGTGACGGCTGGGATGCTACGAAACTGCTCGGCCGAGAATTCGATGTAGAGCAGCGCGGTATTCGGGTAGCGCAACTTTGCGTCAATGACCTCAGTGAAGCCAGCGATCTGCATGGTGTCAGCGATTTTGTTGTTGTTCTGGTTCGGGGTGATACGGGTCACCCTGAGCAGCCAGCCGCTGGTAGCTGCCGGCAGATTGATGCGCCGGGTACGCTCGTAGACACTGGTGGTCTTGCCGTCCACCGCCTCGTTCAGGACCTCCTGATAAGCCCCGCCATCGGTGGCCACCTCGACCTTGTAGGCAATCCGGTAACCGTTGATGTTGCCGACCGCATCAATGGACTGAAGCATCGGCCAAGCAAAGCGCAGGCGCACGGCCGATAGCTGGACGTTGTTGATTGCACGAACCCACGGGGTGCCGCTGCGCAACTCAGTACTGATGGTGGTCTCGTTTTCGACCGATGGGATGCCCTGGATGTAGGCCTGGTCCACTGCCCCGGTACGCCACTCCCACTTCACGTTTGGGAAGTTCATGTTGCCCTGTGGGTCTTGCAGCGGCGTGTTGTCGAGGTAGATGTCACGCGCAGTCGGCACGCCTTCAAACTCGCCCTCGCCCACTGCAATCAGCATTTTGGCTATTGCTACAGAGCGCAGACTATCCGGCGCCTCGATCGGTGCCTTGGGTTTCTTTTCGCCACCCTTGGCACCGTGGACTTCGATGTTTTGTACTGCGCCCATGCTTTCCTCCAGGCAATAAAAAACCGCCTCATGGGCGGCTGCGGTGCTGCGAGCAACGATTACATCTGGTCTTCTGCGTAGATGGCGGCGCTGATGATCGCCCCACCTACACGGCGCTTGCCGTAGCAGAGCGGGACCGGGTTGCCAGAAGCTGTGGTGTTCTTGGCGCTGCCGAAGGCGTAGCCGGGCGTGTTCTCCGGTGCTGCGCTGGTCTTGAGGCCGCCAGGTTGGGGACTGAGCATTTGGATCACGCCGCCAGCTACGAGGCCAATACCTGCGCCAATCAGCGGAGCGCCGAAAGGCGTGGCCGAGAAGATGACTCCGACCACGATCAGGATCGCCCCGACAATCGTCTGAAGAATGCCGCCGCGTTTACTGCCCACTACTACTGGCGCAATGCGGATGTCTCCGGCTCCGTTGTATGTCAGCTCCTTTTCGCCAATGTTGCGTTTGTCGCGAAAAATCGCGAACTCAAGCCCGCGTGACTTCGCATTCGACAGGAAGCGTTCAAAGCCAGGAATTTGCACGCACAATGCCTTGATGGCCTCGGCCGGCGACTTTACTGCGAGCCTGAATGACGTCCCGAACTGACGGAGCTGCCCATGCAGGCGGATGGTTGTCATCGGTTGGTAATTGAGCGCTGATGCTTGCATCGTTATCTCCAGGAAACAAAAAAACCGCCCGTAGGCGGCTTTATGATTTTCGACTTTCAGTTGTAGTCGACGTAGGGTCCGATGTAGAAACCGGCCATATCGCCACTGATGCGGTACAGACTTTCTTTTCCGGACTGCACCGTCGCTGCAATGGTCCGGATTGCAGCACCTGCGCACAAACCCGAACCGGCCAGGCCAGCGCCGAGATTTGATGAACCTGGTGACAGATAGAAGGTGGCCCGCTCGCCTGTGCCAATTTTCGCTGCCTTGCGACCATCGACATAAACGACGATATCGCAGCCGGAGCCGACAGCGCCGGAATCGCGCACGACCGTGATCGTCCCGCTATCGCCTGAAGGTCTGGACTGGAACGCGTAAACCTCGTCAGCCGGCACTGGCTTAGCATCTCGCAT
Organism: Pseudomonas sp. Fl4BN1; assembly: GCF_009908285.1. Lineage (GTDB taxonomy): Bacteria > Pseudomonadota > Gammaproteobacteria > Pseudomonadales > Pseudomonadaceae > Aquipseudomonas. Next base: position 22,099 of record NZ_JAAARM010000059.1, on the reverse strand, counting down.
TGAAATCGCAGTTGAAGCGCACCCCGCCAGCACCGCCAGAACAGCCGTCCCTATCAAAACACGCATAAATTCCGCTCCTTGTGAGATCGGCAGACGATAGCATCTGGGGAGCTGGAAACGAAAAGGCCCAGCGTCGGGCTGGTATCGTTGTTGCTACTCATTTTGAGTGCATTGGCTTTGATCGTTCTGTAAACAAAACATCGATCACTTTCCCAGAAGCATCAAATCGCGCCGCAAGCGCTTCGCCTTTATAGCCCAACCCTAAAAAGCCAGACCGAACATAGACCCACGAGGCCAACTCGTTTCCGTCAGCCTCCTCAACAATAAGCATCGAAGGCCCGAAGCGATGCTCGAGCTCTTCGCGAGTGGTAACCCCTTTGATTATTTGATCGCGCTCCGCATAGGTAATAGGTCGCCCGACGGTGGTACAGGCGGATAAAAAACATGCGAAGGCAAACACAAGAAACTGACGCATCAACTGCTTCCCTAGTTGTTGAAGACATTAATCCATCATACCGGCAGCGCTTAACATCGCGACAGTTCCTGGCCAAGCATCCAGTGTGGATGGAATGCCAGTAGCTGGCCTTGCTGGCGCCGTAGTAGCGTTACGCCTCCCAACGAACTGCCCCAGTCCGTTGCCGGAAAGCCCAAGGACTGGGGCATCAAGACCTAGGAGGTCACCATGAGCAGTGAACCAAGTATCGAAGTTGCAACGACCCCAACTGAACTCGGGCTTTTCATGGCAATGAATGCCATCGCTCTAGCTCTCAAGGCTTCACCAAATTTTAATAACGAAGCTCTGAAAGTAATGGCAGAAAAGTTTATCCGCGAAGCCCCGTCCGTTGTGCGGGGCGCAGTAGCAAAAGAGGCGTATGAGCGTCCTCTCCGCGTCCTCGCAGATGACCAAGCTCAAGCCATCGACTGGCTCAAGCAGAACGGCGTCGCCTGATCGGATTCCCATAAATACTGAGCGAACCATCTGGCGTGAGCAGCCAACCGCTTACGCCAGCCTGCCAATTTGCGGATCGAGTCAAAGCGCTTGGACGACAAGCCTTCTCGTTTTTTTCCTTGGTACTCATTATTCCTCCTGCGGCCTGACCGCGTCATGTTGTTGGTTGTGCTTCTTTGTGCCTGAGGATCAGGCACATTCGGTCCCGCCAAGGGCCACCGTAGATGATGATTTCGCTCGGGCGCCCGTACAAGTGATGCAGCAGGAAAGGCCCTGGGCCGAAGGTGCCGGAATCCTCTTCAGGCAATTCCGGATCGCCCCCCAGGTATATCCCGGCGTGGTTCGGGTGTACAGTCCGGCCCACAGCCATAACGATCATGTCCCCGCGCTGAGGCTGGTCCACTCGATAGAAGCCGGCGGCCTCATAGGCCTGCTCGTAGAGGCTGGGCCCGTCGGCCTTCTCCCACCAGCCGTCCTCCCGCTTGAAAGCCTCGAACTCAAGCCCCCATTCCCGCCTGTACCAGTCCGCGCAGACCTGCCAGCAGTCCCAGGCACCGTGCACGAACGGGCGCCCCAGCAGCGGCGTGGAGCCTGATGGAGTCACCGTGCGCAGATCCCCCTCCGGCCAGCTCAGAATGTGCCAGGGCAAGGTCGTGGCCTCGCACATGGCCAAGTCCCGAGGTGACGGTCTGCTGGTGGCGTCTGGATGCGAATGAACAATGCCGATCACCTCGCCCAGGTCTTCCGCCGCGGCGTAGTCCTCCGGGTCAAGCCGGAACTCTTCGCTCGGCTCGGTCGAGATGTTGCGGCACGGGAAGTACTGCTGCTTGCGACCAATGGCCAGGACCAGGCCGCAGCACTCCTTCGGGTACTCAGCAGCCGCATGCGCCTGGATCGCGTTCAAGATGTGCTTGCGCATGATCAGCTCCTGGCAATCAGAGATACGGCAGGGAACCCGCCGTGAGAGAGTTCGTTGTTTTCGCCGAAACGTAACTTGCAGGACGACAAGCAACCTTTGCACTGATCCTTGGCCGGGTCGTCCGTGGGATTGTCTTCATCATCGAACATGGCCGCACCGGTGTAACCGCAATCAGGCCCGCGGTAGCCGTTGGTCATCGCCCAGTGACAAAACGTCGTCATCTGTCGGCCGGGCAGTCCATGGTTGTCGATCTCACCCGGAGAAGAGAGCTCCCAAACAACGGCTTCTCCGTCTTCGCTGGTTTTTTGGTCGATGTACCAGATCTCAAGCGCTTCCTGGGTTGGGTCGGCAGTTGGGTTTCCATCGGGGAAATTCGCCGCATCCAGGTACTGGGCCAGGGTCTCGCGGATCGTCAGCTTGAACTTCAGCAGGTCATCGAAGGCTAGACACAGCGCTGTGACTCGCCCGTTCACGTTGCCGGCGGCAAAGGTCGGCCTTGTGGCCGTGCCGTCGCTGCTGGAGCCTATACCCTCGATCTGCACCGGCCAGGCGGCGTACTCCGCACCCTGCCACCAAATCGACTTGGCAGGCAGGTCCTCTTCCAGTCCGGCGTAGGCCAGCAATTCTTCTGGCGTGTGCGGGATAGCGTGACCGTGAAAGCGCAGGTAATCGGCCCCGTACTCGGTACCGTCAATTTCGAACAGGCGAATTTCGCCGCCGGGCTCCAGTTTCTGGATGTCCGTGATCAGTGCCATGGGCAGTTATCTCAAGGGTGAAAGGTTTGTTCGAAGGTGGCGGTGATGGCGTAAGCGGAGCCGCCGCGGTGAACTGGCTTGTAGCCGTTGCACTTGTAGAGGCCAAGCTCGCCCAGAGGCGGCTCCCAGAGGAAGCCCTTCGCCCCCTTGTGTCGATCAAGAAACGCCATGATCTCCTTGATGCGGGGCTTCAACCCGGTAAAAGTCACCGGCCAGGACTGGGACCTGTTATTGATCCCGCCCTCAACCGACTGAGCGTATCCGTCGCCGAACTGCTTGGTCCGGACGCGCTGAGTGATTTCCCCTTCAGTGCCTTTTTCGGTTGCCCAGGTGAATGTTTCAAGTGCCATTATTTATCCTTTCGGGGCGAGCGGATTCAGGAGTAGCCTCACCTATTCACTTGTAGGAGCATCAGATGAAAATACAGATCCGATCTGTCAGCCATAACCCAGAGATTGAGGCGGAAGTGTTCGCAGTCCGCCTTCTTCTAGACGCAGATGACGGGCACGATGGAGTGTTTATGGGCGAGGTCACCGTGACTATTCCCTTTGACTCCAACCTGACCTTCTCTCAAATCGAACAGCAAGCCATTGCTGAAGCCAAGCGGGTTCTCTAGGAAGCGGGGCGCGGGTGTTATCCATTTTTTATCGCTGTTCGGATTCGCCCGCCCTGGCCAAGGTCCTTGCGCATCTTCTGCTCGTAGACTTGTTCGATCATTGTTCCGATGGTCTTGGCGAAGTCATTGGCGGCACCGCTCTGCGAATCAGTTGAAGCCTCAACCCCGCCGTCGCTCGCAATGTTCACTACGACGCTGATTTGAGCCCCCTGTGATCCGCCACCCATACCAGCAGACATCCCTCCCCCGGAAGTCAGTGGCGTAACACTGCCACCATTTGCGCCAGTCATCAGGAATGATCTGCCGCCCTCGCTGTAAAGCTCTGGCCCCAGTTCGTTCACCTCGTACAAGGAGTTCGGCGCAACAGGGCCACCGGCAGCCCGATATGCAGGGTCGCATGCAGCTGCTCGGCGGGAAGCCTCAGGATGGCGACCAGCGTCAGGCGCATCCGCAAGCCGCAGCAGCTCGCCAGCAGCCCCGGCAGCAGCAAGCAGCTCCGCAACAGAACCTGCAAGGTGCACCGCCGGACTTCGACAGCTTTGATGACGATATCCCCTTCGCGCCACTGCACCACTTGAATGGCGCCTGACGTGCGGAGATTGAAAGCGGGTGTCACACAACGACGCCGGCAGCCTTGGCTGGGCCTGCCGGCCAGCGGAATAGAAGAGGTAGGCCATGGCAGCCGATCAGGAGGAGCGAACGGCCAAGCTGGCCGAGAAACGGCAGGAGCTGGGCGAGCAGGAATTGCGGCACGCGGCAGATGCTCGACGAGCTGATGCGCAGGCATGAGATCGAGGAAGTCGGCGAGGCGGTGCAACTGCTGGTGCTGAATTGCCGGGCCGAAGATCTGCCGCCTGCGCCGCAGAAGATCAAAGGACCGTCCGGCATCATCCGCCACTACTTCCGCCAAGGGATGCGCGACAGGTTGTCGGCCATCACCGCCGCCCTCGGCGAATCAAAGGACCGAAACACGATCTGGCGACTGATCGCATATGCCCACTCGCTTGGCCCGGATGACTCCGTTCCACTATTCAAAATCAAGCGCCACGGATACGAGATAACAGAAAACGTGGCGCGCAAATTACGGCAAGCAGGCTTTGCCGAATCGCTCCAGATGAACGCCGACGACGACGGCGACGAACAACCCACCCTCCTCGCGACATCCTGAGGGCGATCTTTCCCTGGAAATGATCATTGCAGAGAGGGGAAAGGTAAGGTGCAAACTGAAATCTGAGCCCTCTATAGAACTGCAGAGTTGCTGTCCGGGTAAACTGCATCGCCGACGCTGCTCGCTCTGAATCAGAAAGGCACGGACGCGTATTTCCTTTTTCTGGATTTAAGCACCAGAACATCAATATCGAAGGATAGGGATATGAAGCACTTCTACAAAACGTTTCTACTACCTACGGGTATCGGTATTGCGGTGTTGTGTTCGATGAATGTCGAAGCGATAACGCGGGAAGAGATGCTCAAGCTCAGTGCCGCCTACCCGCCCGGTAGCATTGTTAGCTGTGAGACGCAGCTTGAGGGAAACGGGAAGAATTTATTGCCAACGCTCCTGAAAACTCGCGCACACATCAAAGAAAGAACGGGGAACCTGACCCGTACTGATGTGAGCGTAACGTTTATCCCGCAGGGATCAGCAACCACCACAATGACCGTGAATTACCAGTCGCGGGCAACCATGGAAGATGACGGTGAGTTAATTGATATTGACCCAGATAGCCTAACTGTCTCATTCAGCCCTGCAAATCCACTCAGCGAGTCCATTGTAGCGAATAAAATGCGCAGTACTCTCCCTCCTACTGGAAGCGATCTCAGGCTATATAAGACGGTAAAAATCACCGATTTCCCTTCCTTCATAATCACTCCCCAAGATCAGCCTCCCACCTACTGTTTTAAGGAAGAATAAGCTGTGCCACTTTGCATCATCGATGCCGTGTCAGACTTGGAATACGCTAGACCCTGGTCGATATGATGGAGTGGTCAGGCATTACTGAGCAGGGCGAGGCGATGACGCTGATGATTCATCACCTGCACGCCCTAGGCCCAGCAGGATCAGCTCGGTTTCTCTCGCCGCCGCGACACGAATACGTGATACCCGAAAACGTGTCGGCAAAATTGCAGCTCGCCTACAACCGCGAAGCCCTTCGCATCTGCTGCGACGAATAACCCACCCTACTCGCTGCATCCGGTAACCGGAGGGCGGCGCTTACCTGAGGAACACCGATGAAAGCCAAGACAATCTCCATCGAGGCTGACGGCCTCAAGATCAAAGGTACTGCTGAACGCATGGTTCAACTGCTCGCGGCGAGCGTGTTCGCGCAGGCTCTACCACCAGCCGCGAATGTTCAGCCGGTGGTGGTGTCGGCCGTTCCTGAGATCGGCCAGCCGTGGCCGGGCCAAGGCGGCATCAACGGCGGTTATATCGAAGCCCGCGGCGATGTCCCAGCCCACTACCTGATCTTCGGTGCCAAAGACCTGGGCGAGTTTGCGTGGGGCCGGTACCAGGAAAAGTCAGAAGCCACCAGCAAGTGGGACGGCAAGGCGAACACTGACGCTCTGATCGCTGCCGGAGGCCACCCTGCGGCCGAAGCGGCCCGGGCATATAGCGCTGACGGGCACAGCGATTTCGACCTGCCAGCGGCCACACAGCTCTATCAGGCCTGGGCCCATGATCTGATCACCGAGGGCTACTACTGGTCATCCTCGCAGCGCTCCGCCCACAACGCATTCACCGTGTACTTCGATGGTGGCCTTCAGCTCCTCAACGGCAAGTACTACGAGCTCCGCGTCCGCCCCGTCCGCAGATTGTTTATTTGATCCTTCAATAATTCGTTCTTGATCGGCCCGAGGCGCAGCAGCGCCTTTTTTGTTGCCTTCTGAAAGAGGAAAGACCATGTCCGCAACTGCTCAAGTAGCACCAGCACAACCTATCCCGGCCATCGGCCAAGCCTACGGCGGCGGTTTCGTCACCGGCATCACTCGCGACCCGGTCACCGGCAAGCGCTCTCTGCACATCACCGCCGGCGCAGCGCATGAACTGGTCGGCAAGTGGGGTGAGTACGGCGAGAAGATCGAGGGCGCCGACAGCTTCACTGACAGCCTGGCCAACACCCAGGCCATGGCGTCGGCCGGTAGTGATCTGGCGGCGAAGGTGCTGGCCCTGAACATTGATGGCTTCACCGACTGGGCGATCCCGGCGCGCGACGTACAGGAGCTGCAGTATCGCCACTTCAAGCCGACCACCGAAGAGAACTGGGCCGGGCGCCGCGATGGTGACAACCCGAACAGCGTCCCGATCGGCCAGCTCTACAGCGAGAAGTCTCCGCTGCAAACCACGCACACGGACTTCCAGGAAGGGGGTGCCGAAGCATTCCGCGACACCTGGTACTGGTCGAGTTCGCAGCGCTCCGCCCACCTCGCATTCAGCCTGGACTTCGATGATGGCAGTCAGTACGGCATCGTCAAGGACACCGAGCTCCGCGTCCGCCCCGTCCGCAGTGAATTTCTTGATTAATTCATTCCTTTAATCCGGCCGCCTGCGGCCGGTTGCTCTTGGAGAGCAAGCCTTATGGCAATGCACACGGAATTGCAGATCTACGCCGCGGCGATGGGCCTGCTGCACATGGCCACGAACCTGACCCGCAATATCCCCCGCGACCTGAAGCAGCAGCTTGGGAAGCGCGTTATCGATGAGTGCATCGATGTCTTGATGCTGATTGCCCGGGCGAACTCGACCCGGGAGCGGCGCCCCTACTTGGTCGACCTGGTCGAAAAGGTCCAGGTGATCGAGTTCCTGATGCGGCTCTTCAAGGAGAACCGCTTCATCAGCGTGAGCCAGCATGCAAAGGCTATCGAGGTGACCACCTCAATTGGCAAGCAGGCCAACGCCTGGAAACGCTCCACCCCAACCGCGCCCGCCACCTGAGAGCCAAGGCTTTCTGGTCTGTGCGAATTGAATCTGGTCGTGCCGCTGATCGAATGATCACCGCCATGCGCATCAGAGATACCGCCGGTCTAAAGCGTCCGCGTAGGTCTCGCGCAGTTTCCGGGCTGAGTATTCGGCCCGGCGACGTAGATAGCACGATAGGTCGCAGCGCTCCGCCAACAACGCATTCAACATGAACTTCGATGATGGCAATCAGAACAACAACGACAAGAACAACGAGCTCCGCGTCCGCCCCGTCCGCAGATTCAACCTTGGGGCCCTACCCCTTCAGCGATTTGGTCCAGGCTTACTACGACTGCCGGCGCTCCAAGCGCAACAGCGACAGCGCGCTGGCTTTCGAAATGGACCTGGAGCGGAACCTGACGGCGCTTCACGGCGACCTGGTGACCGGCCAATACCGGCCAGGCCGCTCTATCTGCTTCGTGGTCACCCGACCGAAAGCCCGGGAAGTCTGGGCTGCCGACTTCCGCGACCGCATAGTTCACCACCTGCTTTACAACCACATCGGTCCACGGATCGAGAGCAGCTTCATAGCGGACAGCTGCGCCTGTATCCCAGGGCGCGGCACGCTGTACGCCGCAAAGCGCCTTGAGTCGAAGATCCGCAGCGCCAGTGAAAACTGGTCGAAGCCCTGCTGGTATTTAAAGCTGGATTTGGCCAACTTCTTCGTTGCCATCGACAAGGAAGTGCTACGCCGGCAACTGGCCGCACGGATCACCGAACCCTGGTGGTTGGCCCTGGCCGAACAGATCCTGATGCACGACCCGCGAGAGAGCTACGAGGTGCGCAGTCCGGCCCACCTGTTCAACCGGGTACCGCAGCATAAGCGCCTCACCGCGCAGCCGGCTCACTTGGGGCTGCCGATCGGGAACCTGTCGTCGCAGTTCTTCGCCAACGTGTACCTGGATGCGCTGGACCAGTTCGCCAAGCACGCGCTGAGGGCCAAGCACTACATCCGCTACGTCGACGACTTCGTGTTCCTGCATGAGTCGCCACAGCAACTCAACCAGTGGCTAGCACAGGTGGAAGCGTTCCTGCCCAGCCTGGGCGCCCGGCTCAACCCGAGCAAGACCATCCTGCAGCCAGTTGATCGCGGCGTGGACTTCGTCGGGCATGTGATCAAGCCCTGGCGCCGAACCACTCGCAAGCGGTCACTGGCCCATGCCCTGAAGCGCACCGCCGCCGCACCGCTCGAGGATCTGCGCGAGACCGCCAACAGCTACTTTGGGTTGCTCGGGCAGGCCAGCCATAGCGAGAAGGACCGGGCAGCAATCGCCCGCGTCGTGCTGAAGCGCGGCAACAGCGTCAACGCGGCGCTGACCAAGACCTACCACCATGAGTCCAGCCGATCTGGTGGCCTATCTGATTGGATGGAACGAGCTGGTCCTGAAATGGCTAGACCGCGATGACCGGGATGAGTCGGTTGACTATCCAGAGGTCGGCTTCAAGTGGAACCAACTTGGCCTGCTGGCGCAGAAGTTCTACGCAGATTACAGCGCACTCGGGTGGCATGAACTGCTCACCCGCCTGGCAGACGCGAAGACAAAGCTTGCAGCGACGATAGCGACAAGATCAGAAGAAGAACTCTATGGCGCCGCTTGGTACGGAAAATGGACCAAAGGGCGGATGATCCAGTTCAATACCTCATCTCCTTACGCCAATGCCCGAACCCGCCTTCGCGCGTGGCTGAAGACACAAGCCTGAAACGTGGACACCTACCTACCCAGCCACACTTGATCAACTTTGCACTACCCATCTAGCACCGCCGGGTTGATTAAGCTTTGCCGAGCCTGTTCTTTCTCGCGCTCTTCACGCTCTGCCAGGGCGCGGGCCTGCTTGTCGCCAGCTTGACGAGCGCTCCAGCGCGCTTGCCACTCGGCATCCTTCAGCGCATTGCCGTGGCCGTATGCACTGAACAGCGCCCAGGCTCCAGCGCCTGGGCATTCATGCCCGCACCTTCACGACCAGGCTGGGCAGAGCCACGCCGTCGGCCTACCCGGTAAGGCCGCCCGGGATGATTGACCAGGCTCAGGGCGGCGCATCCAATCGGAAAAGATCACTGGCGCTTTCCAGCAAAGGCGGCACAAAAAATTGTACGTTATTTTTTTCTTGTACAATAATTCGCAAGACTTCTTTTCACAAAATGGTCTGCGGATTTAAAGCTACGAAGCCCTTGGATCTTTACACGCTCCTCAACTGGATTGCGCTTGATGAATATGACTCGCCGGCTATACCTCGTCCTGGGCGACCAATTATCTTTCGACCTCGCCTCATTGCAGGGGCTTGATAAAGAGAGCGATACGGTGCTCATGGCCGAGGTGATGGAAGAAGCCAGCCATGTTCCACATCATCCGCAAAAAATAACCCTCATTTTCAGTGCTATGCGCCACTTCGCAGAAGCGTTGCGACAGCGCGGGATCCGAGTTCAATACGTCACCTTGGATGATCCGCAAAATAGCGGATCGATACCGGATGAGCTACGCCGCTGGCAAGCGTTGATACATCCAGACCAAGTGCACCTGACCGAGTGTGGCGACTGGCGTCTTGAGCAATCAATCAAGAACTGTGGCTTAGCGATCCAGTGGCATCCCGATACTCGCTTTCTCTGCAAACGCAGCGAGTTTTCTGACTGGGCAAAAGGCAAAAAACAGCTGCGCATGGAGTTCTTTTACAGAGAGATGCGCCGCAAGAGTGGGTTACTGCTCAATGGCGACGGCAGCCCGGTCGGCGGCGCCTGGAACTTTGATGCAGAAAATCGCAAGGCCTTGCCCAAGGGGGTCAGGCCCCCTTCGCCAGCCCGTTTCAAGCCAGATGCAATCACTCAGGAGGTGCTTGCGTTGGTGGCCACACACTTCAGCAACCACTATGGCGCTCTCGACACATTCGACTACCCGGTAACCCATGCCGAAGCTCAGGCCCTGTGGGAATACTTCATCGACTGGGGCCTGGCAGCCTTTGGTGACTATCAAGACGCGATGGCCAGCGACGAGCCCTTTCTGTTTCATGCCCGTATAAGCGCTGCGCTCAATATTGGCCTACTGGATATTCGCCAGCTTTGCAGCGATGTTGAGTCAGCATACTGGTCGGGCAGCATTGCACTTAATGCTGCCGAGGGTTTTATTCGCCAACTGATCGGCTGGCGGGAATATGTCCGTGGCGTCTACTGGCTGAAGATGCCTGACTATGCCAATGGCAATATGTTCGGCAACACCAGGTCGCTTCCAGAGTTCTACTGGACAGGCGAAACGAAGATGAATTGCATGCGCCAAGCCATCAGCCAAAGCATCGAGCACGCCTACGCTCACCATATCCAACGGCTGATGGTGACCGGTAATTTCGCCCTGCTCGCTGGCATCCTACCGAGCCAAATATGCGAGTGGTATCTGGCGATCTACATGGACGCCTTCGACTGGGTGGAACTGCCCAATACACTGGGCATGGTCATGCACGCCGATGGCGGCTATCTAGGCTCCAAGCCTTACTGTGCGAGTGGCCAGTACATCAAGCGGATGTCTGACTATTGCCGTGACTGCGCTTACAAGGTGAGCGAAAGCACCACTGACGACGCTTGTCCTTTCAACTCGCTCTATTGGCACTTCCTGATGCGTCACGGCGACCGTCTGCGCGGCAATCAACGCATGAGCTTGGTTTATAAAAATCTCGACCGCATGCCTGAATCAAAACAGCAGGCGCTTTGGCAACGTGGCCAGTCATTGCTCACCAAATTAGATGCAGGTGAGTCATTTTGAAAAAGAGTGAGCTTCCGGTCAAAACCTGCGCCACCTGCGGCCTCCCCTTCACCTGGCGGAAGAAATGGACTCGCTGCTGGGGCGAAGTACGCTACTGCTCGGAACGTTGCCGACATAATAAATCGATTGAACGCTGATCTATAAAAAAGGCCCTCATAGGGCCTTTTCGTATTCCAATCAAAGCACTTGGTCAGCCAGGGCTCAACGGGGCCAGATTGTGAATCTTCACTTGGCGGACATTCGAGAGTATCTGCAGTCACTGCTGCTCGGTGATCGACAAGGTAGACCGCAATAATTGCCGCGTTGGCATCACTGATGGCTAAAGCCTGAACCGCCAGGAACTGCCCATCCTGTGAGTCGAGTTCAAGATAAACATCGTCCCCGTAGATCGATCGGTACGTCGCCTGGAGGTAGGCGAGGATTTTGCCGTAAGTCGGCGCAGTGATACCGGCTGGCCTTGGCGATATCGCTGTGCAGATCGGCAAGAGTCTTGTTGATGCCCTAGTTCATCGGTAAAACATGGCGCAGGCGGGGGGCGTTACTCATCTGCTAAACCTCACGCCACGACTTGTTGCGTTCAAACCCTTGGAGAAAACGATGCAATCACTACCAGTCTCTCCGTCCATCGTTGGTGAGTCACTTGAGCTGCGCCCCCTGCAAGCTACGGATTTCGAATCACTGTACAGCGTCGCATCCGACCCATTGATCTGGGCTCAGCACCAGAGCAAAACGCGCTACCAAGAGCCAGTATTTCGCGAATGGTTTAACGAAGCACTTACATCAAAGAGTGCACTGATCGTTATCGAACGCGACAGCGGCAAAGTAGTAGGTAGCTCTCGCTACTACGAATACAGCGAGGAAAGGCGTGAGGTTGCTATCGGGTACACATTTTTATCTCGCGAGAAATGGGGAGGCAACGCTAATAGGGAGCTAAAGCGCCTGATGTTAAAGCACGCATTTCAGTGGGTCGATACCGTTTGGTTCCACGTCGCGGGTCAAAACATTCGCTCACAGCGAGCAATGGAAAAGATTGGCGGGGAGCTCTCACACAAATTAATAAAACCGCTAACTGAAGGCTCGCAAGAGAACTACTTTTACAAAGTTGAGCGCGCAACATTCGAGGACCGGCATTCGATTATTAACTCATGACCCTGTCCAATCTCACGCCACGATTTGGCATACGCTGAAAACGTGGCGCGGATTACTTATTCCGTCGCTCAACACTGCCGAGCGCTTTGTCACAGCGTTGACAGTGCTCGCAGTCCGCCGTCGCGGGCCTTCCCGCTCAAGCAGCACCTGCTCGAACAAGGTCACCTCGTAACGCAGCGTTTCATCGTTGCGAAAAATCTCGAACAGCATACGTCTATCGCTCTCCCAGCACTCAAGCCCAAGGCCGTCATGGCCTTTTATGACGCTTGAAGCACAGTAAAACTTGTACTCGATTCCGTGCACGCACACGCGGCACCTCCACTGATTGAAGGCTCAACGATACCTCGCCCCGAAATCCATTAGATCATCAGGGTTCGTCGTTCCGCTTTCAGCAAAGGCCGGAGCCCTCGGTTCACTCGCCCGATCAAAATAATAATAATTACTATTACGGGTTTTCCATTTTGGTTCGGAAGTACTAGTGAAGACCTTCACTACTCTGCGAATCGCAAGGAACCCAGTATGTCGGAACGCTGCAAGCCACTGCGCGCCTGCCCATCACCACGGCAGGTCTCAGCCTATTTTGAATTCAATCGAACGTTCACCGCCGCACACATCGCACTGCTACTGAGCCTGAGCGGCGCGTCCATGACCGTGGCTGCAGCGCCACCCGCCGAACTGGCTGAACAGCAAGAAGAACATCGAAAGAGTACTGGCAGCGGCAGCCTGGAGTTATCCGAAACAATGGTCGAAGGCCGCATGGATGCCCCTGGAGAACTGCCGCCGGCCTACGCCGGTGGCCAGGTTGCCTCAGGCGGACGCGTCGGGCTGCTGGGTAACAAGGACTTCATGGAGACGCCTTTCAGCACCATCAGCTACACCGAAAAGTTCATCGAGGATACTCAGGCCCAGAACATCACCGACGTGATCGCCAAGACCGATCCCGCGGTATTCAGCAACGGGCTGAAAGGCACCTTCAGCGAGAATTACTCAATCCGCGGTTTCGCCTCCAGCATCAGCGACGTGGCTGTCGGCGGCCTGTACGGCGTAGCCCCCTTCTATCGGATCTCACCCGAAATGTACGAGCGCATAGAAGTGCTCAAGGGGCCATCGGCCTTGCTCAACGGCATGCCGCCGGGCGGCTCGGTTGGCGGCAGTATCAACCTGGTGCCCAAGCGCGCAGGTGCCGAATCGCTGACACGAGTGACCACAAACTACATGTCTGATGCACAGTTTGGCGGGCACCTCGACGTTGGCCGACGCTTTGGCGAAGAGCAGCAATTGGGCGTACGTTTCAACAGCGTCTACCGGGATGGCGACACGGCGACCGATCACCAGCAGATGAAAGCCCAGCTCAACTCCCTCGGCCTGGACTGGCGTGGCGAGCGCGCGCGCTTGTCCGCCGATCTCTACCAGAGCGAAGACCGAGTCAAAGGCCAGAACCGCGGCATCAGTCTGGCTCCGGGCGTCCCCGTCCCCAAGCCACCTAAATCCGACACCCTGCTCAACCCGAGCTGGGGCTACGTCGATACCAAGGATAAGGGGGCGATCGTACGCGGCGAATACGACCTTAGCGACAACGTCATGGCTTACGCTGCGGCGGGCACCAGCAAGACCGACTATGCCTACAACGGCGTCATGTCCGCCCAGGTACTGAATACTGCCGGCGACCTGCAGAGCACCATGGGCCAGTTGAAGATCGACTTGGAGAAAACCTCGGGCGAAACCGGCTTGAAGGGCAAGCTGGACACCTTCGGCATTGGCCACCAATGGTCGATCAACGCCACGCACTATTCCGACAAGGAAAAGGACTACGGCCGTCGATCCGTCCCCGGCGCCAACTGGCTCACCAATATCTACCATCCCGTGTGGGGCCCAGAGGCCGCAGAGAGCTGGCCAGCAGTGCTGCACACCGAAACGCGCCTGACCAGCTACGGCCTAGCCGACACCTTGTCGTTTTTCGAGGACCGGCTGCAACTCACCCTGGGCGTTCGTCGCCAGCAAGTACTGACCGACTCCTTCAGTGTCACCACGGGGCGACGCAGCTCCCGCTATGACGAAAGCGCCACAACCCCCGCCGCGGCGGTGCTGGTCAAGGTGACTGACGACGTATCGCTGTATGCCAACTACATCGAAGGGCTGAGCAAGGGCGTCAGTGCACCATTGACAGCGGCAAACGCCGGCGATGTGTTCGCGCCCTACAAGTCCAAGCAGAAAGAGGTCGGGGTCAAGGTCGATCTTGGCGACTTCTCCCATACCCTGAGCCTGTATCAGATCGAGCGTCCCAGCAGCTACACGGACCCGGTCACGAATGTGTTCTCCTTTGGCGGCGAACAGCGCAACCGTGGCGTTGAGTGGAGCTTCTTCGGCTCGCCAATGACCGACGTGCGTCTCATGGGCGGCATCGCCCGTCTCGACCCCAAACTCACCAAGACCGCAGGGGGCGTCAATGAAGGCAAGACAGCCACCGGGCAACCGAAGCTGCAAGGCAAGGTCGGGGTCGAATGGGACACGCCGGTCGTGCAAGGCTTGACCCTGACCGCCAATGCGACTGCCGTGTCGAAGCAGTACATCAGCGCCGACAACTCGCTATCGCTGCCGGGTTACACCATCTATGACATGGGCGCGCGCTACACAACCCAGGTCGCTTCCCAGCCACTGACCTTGCGCGGCACGGTGAACAACGTGACCAACAAGGCTTACTGGGGGATGCCATTGCTGACCAGTCTGGGGTTGGGAGCACCGCGTACTGTGCAGCTTTCAGCTACTGTAGATTTCTAGCCTGAAGAGAGTTCCTCCTACACCTCTCGGTCGCAGGGACGAGGATCGATTCTTGCCAGTTGTACGTGGCAGAAATCGATTCTGCGAGAGGATCAAGGCAGATGAGCAGCCATGCAACGCCGCACTGGCCAAGACTGTCTGCTGGGCCTTTCCATTTCCCTACCAGCGACCTAGTGCGGAGAAGGCGCGCCCTGAAAAGCGGTGTAGGGCAAGAATAACGTGTCGGCAACAACGCTGAATGGCAGATCAATCACTGCCAGCGGCACCAGCGCCAAAAGGGCACCGGCACTTTCGTCCGATGCCGCTTTGATCAGCTCGATATCAGTGAAACTTCCACAATAGGGATGCGCCCCACAACCGGGGCGATCCCCGAAGGTTTCAGCAAAAGTCGAACAACCACCCAGTAGTATAACCATCGCCGCCGCTATCAAGACCCGCATGTCGCTCCCTCTTTGGGTTTGGCGGGACTGTAGCATTGGGGACCAGTGCAAAAAAACCGGCGCATAGGCTGGGATCTTCCGATCCTGATCAACCTTGCGCCAGCACCGGCGAAGGAATCCACCCGCTACAACGCTATGTCACGGCCAGAAGCAGTCGTGAGAAAAAGTGCTCGCGACAATTTGAAAGGTTTGTCGTGACGGGTGTTGAGAGGCTATCGCCCCGGCACAAACTGCCCGGGATCGGGAAATCGCCACCGTTCTCATGGATGATGATCCCGAGCATCACCCGGCTCAGGGCCGCATGGCTCCTGATATCGATCACTTCATTCGGCTTCACGCCCAGCCGCTGGATTACCGCGAACATCCTGATTATTCCTAGTTCCAGCACGCCCCTATTAATAGGGACAAGAATAAATCCCAATTCGAAACTATATATATAGCAAAAATAAGCTTGCTATAGTCCTAGTAGTCAGCGCGCAGCAACAGTCAATCAAATTCAATGTAACAAAGGACTGACCCTGCCGGCATGGATGCTTGTTTCTGCTGTCGCACTTCCTCTGCTACACCTATGGCGATTGCTGCAGCGGACCTCAAAAAACCATGGCATCACGAAAACAAACAGAATATTAAGCGACATTGACTGGCGTGCCATACGACTGAAATGTCGCCTAATAGTAGTTAAGGGGCAACATGAAACAAGGCCACACATTTGTTTCATACGTTTACAACAGCCTCTGATTAGCACCTGCTAAACAACAAGCAATACATCCACCACCAAAGGGTGGAGCCCGAAGCATTTCAATTTGACATCTTTTACCGTAACAGGAGACGACTATGAGACAGGTCCAGAAAATCACCGTTAACAACAAAGGCGGCTACGTATTCAATTTCTCGGTCCAATGGCTGGGCAGCGACGGCCGCTGGGTGACCTCCGAGTGGAATAGCGGCAACTTCCCTGTGGCAACTTCGCGGACGACTCCTGACCTGAACACCATCGGTGTCCCGGCCAATGCGCTGGCGGTGACGGTCTACGGGCACGCGGTGGCTGGGACTTCCGGCCAGGGAACGCCGTTTCTCGCCTTCGCCGCAAACGGTCAGATCGCTACATATGACGCAGTCGGGACTACGTTCATTGGCTTTGCAATCAACTTGATCGAGTAGATCGAGTAGATCGAGTAGATCGAGTAGATCGAGTAGATCGAGTAGATCGAGTAGATCGAGTAGATCGAAAGCTTCTCCCGATGATGCCTGGCGTCAACTTTCCAATGAACCATCGTTGGGGGGGTTGGCGTCAGTGCACATCACTCAAAGACCGTCTATTTTAAGTTGCAAGAACTTATCTGGAAACCTCAATGAGAAAAGTCGAGCGAATTGGCTGCCTTAACAACGGCATCTTTGTCATGAACTTTTCGATTCAATGGTTTGATTCGAAGGGAAGCTGGCGCACTTCCGCCTGGAATAGCGGCAACTTCAACAACGGCCTGTACAAGGTGAGCCCTGCACTTTCATCGATCGGGGTCCCGGCGGATGCAATTGGGGTAGCGCCTTACGTTTCCGCAGTTCTGGGAAACAGTAACCAAGGAACCCCCTTAGTTCAGTCGGCGAATAACGGCAAGCTGGCGGCCTATGAAGTCACGGGGACGACCTTGCACTTCACAGTCCAACCTCTGCCGTGGAGGAACTGGGCTCAGAACATCGTCCATACAATGACGATCGATGGTGAATATTACTTCTCGCCGACGAACCTTGTTGAACTTCAAGGCATCGTCAGTCAAGCGCCCAAGGCTGGCGCAACAGTGCGTGTTTCCGGCCAGCGGCATGCACAACCGGCACTGGTCGCCGAAGACCATCGCATCGCCCCGAACCCTAACCGCTGGCTCATCGATCTCTCCTGTTACAAGGACTTGGGTTCCGGCGGCAATCAGTCCATCGTGTTGCACCCCTCCGGAACCAAGGTCACGGTGAATACCGGCGTGCGCGAGGACGAACTGGATGCGTTCCTGACCACCCATGACTTGATGCTCAAGACCGTGACCGCCGGCGGTTTCTTCAGCCTTGGCGGGATGACCGCGGTTGACGTGCATGGTGCGACCATCAACGCGCCGATCTTCGCGGAAACGGTCTCGGCGTTCAGCATCATGGGGGCGGATGGCCAGGTGAAGACCATCGACAGAGAGACGCCTACAGTGGATGGTTGGTCGCCTTTACAGTTCGCACGGGTCTCTCTCGGTGCCCTGGGGGTCGTCACCTCGGTCACCGTGGAGGTGATGCCACGCCCCTGGGCCACGACGTTGAAGTCAGGCAAGGACGCAAAGATCACTTGTAACGATGAGCAAACGTTCATCGCTCGGTTCAAGACGCAACTCGCGAACCATGATCGCGTTGAGTCCTTCGTCAACCCGTACACCAACGACTTTCTGATCTTGTGGTGGGACGTGGTCTCGTCCCCAGCGACGAACATTCCAAACTTGAGGAGCAACGTGCCGAGTGCGTGCGCCCTGGCGGAAGAGAATGTCTTCGGCGCACCCTATCTGATACCGATGGAGCCGATTCTCGAGCCGCCCCTCATTGCGGCTCAGTATGCGGGAGTCAAAACCGCGGCCAGCGCGATCATTGATGCCGGATACCTCACGATCGAAACGCTCTTCGATCAGGCCGCGGCGGTCTACTCCGACTTGTGGCTGACCAAGGCTTCGCGCGTGATCTTCATGTCTTACTTTATCGAACTCCCGGTTCTCGATGACGCAGGGCTCGGCAAGGCCTGGCAGGGCCTTGACGCGGTAATGGCGCGCCTCAAGAGCTCCAGCGACTTCCTGCTGGTTGCTCCGATGGAGTTCCGCTTCGTCCGTGGCGGCGACAGCGCATTGGCTGGGACGTACACCGAAACCCCCAATGCGACCTTCGTCAATCTGGACCTTATCGGCTACGTACCGGCCGTCGCGGCGTCTGAGTACCCCAATCGCTTACTGCGTTTCTTCGCCGACATCGAGCGGGCCTGGGTGGCCTTGGGAGGCATGCCGCACACCGGCAAGATGTTCGGCTTCTACGACCCGAGTCGACCGGCTGGAACGTTTTCGCCACCGTTCAACCCGGCGTTCATCAAGGATCTGGCGCAGCGTCGCAGTGCAAGAACCCAAGCCTTCGAGTCCTACCGTAGAACCTGCGATCCGCAGGGCGTTTTCCACAACAGTTTCGTAGCGGCACTGCTGGGCGAGACAACTCGATAGAACATCCCTGCCTGGGCGACACGCACAGGGTGTGTATTGGAAAGATCATGGCGTTCGAGTCTCTAAACCCTCGCCAAACCTCAACGAGAAAGCCCTGATGAGTCGGGGCTTTCTTGTGTCTGGGATTTGATAGCGATCGCGCATTATCCAGAGCGTTTTCGCATTTTTCCACCTTGTGCCTGAGTCGAAAGCTGATCGCCTCAAATCGCGCAGCGCCCACGCCTCAATCACTGTTTGCACACCAGCTTTTTGCCGCCCCACCTCAAGCGCACCTGCACCGCGTCGATAACCTGAGGATCTGAAGGAGAACCCCCATCGTGTTAATCACCTCTGCAACCCATCCCCAGGCAACAGTCCCTGAGCCCTCTAGCGCCATCAGGATCGAGACGGCTGAAACCCCAGTCGCTGCCGATCAAGGCGAACCAGGCAGCGGTATCAAAGTCACGCTGTCCCCTGAAGGAACAGCCAAAGCTTCAGCAGAAAAAGATAAAAACGCGGATATTGATGCCAGCAATCTGCCGGATGGCATAAAGAAAATCCTCAAAGTCATCCGCGAGATACAGGAAAAAATCCAAAAGAAAATGGAAGAACTGGACGCGATCAGGAACGATCAATCGCTGAGCGACAAAGACCGTGACGCAAAGACGCAAGGCATCATGGGCGAGTTGGGAGTCCTGACCAGCCAACTGTCCTCCAGCACCAATAACCTGCACCGGGCAGAGAACGAAATGAAGCTGTCCACGGCGCAGAAGAAGCTCTCCAGTTACCTTTCAGCCCCTAAGAACTGAGGCCCTGGGAGCAATGGCCGCCCTTTCCCATCAGACAATGGATGTGCAACCGGCCCCGGCAACTTGATTGCCCCTTGACTGGCTCCCTGACCGACAGGACTGAAAGCCACCTGCGGAGCGCTCGCGAGATTGCTCCAGGCAAAAGAAAACCGGCGATTGCTCGCCGGTTTTTTTTCTGCTGATCTTCAGGCGGGCAACGTCACGAAGAATCGCAACCCTGCCCGCCCACGAATCAATGCGCCGCGTTCAGGGTCAGGCGCATCTGGCGGTTCACATCCTTGTACAGCAGGTAGCGGAAGCGACCCGGGCCACCGGAGTAGCAAGCCTGCGGGCAGAAGGCGCGCAGCCACATGAAGTCACCGGCCTCGACCTCGACCCAGTCCTGGTTCAGGCGGTACACCGCCTTGCCTTCCAGCACATAGAGGCCGTGTTCCATGACGTGGGTTTCGGCAAAGGGAATCACGCCGCCTGGCTCGAAGTTGACGATGTTGACGTGCATGTCATGGCGCATGTCGCTCATGTCGACGAAGCGCGTGGTGCTCCAGCGACCCTCGGTGTTGGGCATCACCCGCGGCTCGATATCCTGCTCGTTGGTGACGAAGGCGTCCGGGTATGGCACGCCGTCGACTTTCTGGTAGTGCTTGCGGATCCAATGGAAACGCGCCTCGGTGCCACTGGTGTTACGCAGCTTCCAGTCGGCGGCCGGCGGAATGAACGCGTAGCCACCCGGCTTGAGGACGTGGACCTGGCCTTGCAGGGTCAGGTTCAGTTCGCCTTCGACGACGAACAGTACCGCTTCGGCGTTCGGGTCCTGTTCGGGTTTGTCGCTGCCACCATTGGCGCCGACTTCAACGATGTACTGCGAGAAGGTTTCGGCGAAACCGGACAGCGGGCGGGCCAGGACCCACATGCGCATATTGTCCCAGTGCGGCAAGTGGCTAGTGACGATGTCACGCATCACGCCCTTGGGAATCACCGCGTAGGCTTCGGTGAACATCGCGCGGTCGGTGAGCATCTCGGTCTGGGCCGGGTGCCCGCCGTGCGGCGCGTAATAAGTGGTTTTCGACATGCAGACTCTCCTCATTGTTGTTTTGTTGCCCGGCGTGGAAACGGCACCAGGGTGAACAAAGCGGCAGGTCGACGCGCCGTGGCTCAGGTGCGGACCGCTGATGACGACAACGATATCCAGCCGCGCATTCATGCACAAATTAAATGTTGGAATCCGCATTATTCACTTATCGAATGCCAGACCTCTTCAGCCCCTGGTCTCCTGTGCCAGCACCTGTGACAGCACTTGCGCCAACGCCTTGACCATAGGGTCTGCCTGCGGACGATGCAGCAGCGCCACTTCGAAGGCATCCACAGACGGCAGCACGGTATTTTTCGGCAACACCCGATGATCCGCGGTCACGGCCCGCAGCGGTAGAAGGCCGATGCCCATGCCGTCGGCAATCGCCGATTGCAGGCTGCTGAGGCTGGAGCTGGTGAAGCTGATGTGCCAGCGCCGGCCGATGGACTCCAGGGCGTTGATCATCTCGTCGCGGTACACGCCTCTTGGCGGAAAGGTCACGATGGGCAACGGATCGAGGTCGATGCAGGGGTTCTTTGCACTGTCCACCCAGCAGGTTTTTTCCGGCCAGCAGAGCAGCGCTTCGCGGCTGTTCTGGCGCTGCTTGAGCAACACCAGATCGAGCTCGCCACGATCATAGCTGGCGCTCAGGTCGCGGCTCATGCCGCTGCTGACCTCCAGCTTGACCTGGGGGTAACGCCGGTTGAAGGCCGCCAGTTGCGCGGTGGTACGCCCAGCGGCGAAGTCGTCCGGGACGCCAATACGCACGGTCAGGGCGACCATGGCGCCAGACAGGGCCTCGGCCATTTCATCGTTCAGCGCCAGCAGGCGCCGGGCGTAGCCCAACAGTGTTTCGCCGGCATCGGTGGGCAGCACATCGCGGTTGCCGCGCTCCAGCAAGCGGTGCCCGGCCATGTCTTCGAGGCGGCGGATCTTCTGGCTGATGGTCGACTGGGTCGAGTGCAGGCGGCTCGCGGCAGTGGTGAAACTGCCGCAATCAGCCACCGTGACAATCGCCCGCAACAGGTCGAGGTCGAACAAGCGATTATTGGATTTTTCACTGTCGCTCATGAGGTTATCTATTTTCTGAATGCGTATGCGCTTTCTACCGGTTCTTGCCCTGGGTGACAAACACCCCTTGCCGGGCCACCGCCTGCCGTGCTCAAAAGCCCGAATGGAATCCGTTCTTTCGAAAAACGGAGCAGGTCCACCGCACACTCATTCTCTAGATTCGACGACTCCGAGCTGACTCGATAGCTGCACCTGCGTGCACACTCTGGACTGTAGTAGGCGGTGCTGACGGATAACCACCAGCTCCTCCCGGTCGAACCGTCGACTCAGCCCTTGTTCTTGTTTTTCGCCCCACCCTGGCGGGCCTTGAAGCGTGGATTGGATTTGCAGATCACGTAGATCCGCCCACGACGCTTGACGATCTGACAGTCGCGGTGACGGTTTTTGGCTTCTTTGAGGGACGACAAGACTTTCATGGGGGATTACTCCTGGAAGGGATCTGACAATGTAATAACATATCATAATCACCAATAGGAATAATTATCAACTGCAGGCCAATGCGGCCTGACTCCTTGTCCTGAGGGCGGCATAGTCGTCTTGAAACTAAAGGTCGTCGAAAAGCAGTCGCTACCTTTAATTCAACCTCCCACTGAAGGATGCAGTGCCATGGAAATCAATAATCGCCCTTTGCCCCCAC
>NZ_JAAARM010000058.1 GCF_009908285.1 Pseudomonas sp. Fl4BN1 | reverse complement strand
AGATGTGTATAAGAGACACACCCGCCACAGTTCCTCACCTTGCCAGTACTGGCCGGTTTCGCTGTAGAGGGCGCCGTTGAGACCGTCCAGGGCATCGGACAACGGCACGAAGCGCGCCGCCATCTCGGCCAGGGTTTCCGGCTGCTGGCGGGCCCAGGCGTCCAGGGCCTGGCGGGTGGCCTGGGGATCGTTGGCCTGGCAGGCGCGCTTGAGGTCGTCCAGCAGCGAGCGCGGGCTGGGGCCGGTCTGCGCTGCACGCAGCACTGCCGGTCGCGAGCGCGCGCGCCACCACAGGCCAAAGCCCAGCAGGGTGCTGCAGGCCAGCAGCAGGGTGCTCAGTTGCCAGGGCCACAGGGCATCGTTGTCGACACTGGCCTGGGGCGTGCCGGCCGGGGTGT
The DNA here is from genome assembly GCF_009908285.1 of Pseudomonas sp. Fl4BN1. Taxonomy (GTDB): domain Bacteria; phylum Pseudomonadota; class Gammaproteobacteria; order Pseudomonadales; family Pseudomonadaceae; genus Aquipseudomonas. Next base: position 25,918 of record NZ_JAAARM010000058.1, on the reverse strand, counting down.
CCACCACCAGGCTCGGGTTGTTTGCCACTTGCAGGGTTCGCGCCGGCAGGCTGGTGCTTTCCAGGCGGTCTTGCTGAGTGTTCCACCAGGTCACTTCCAGCGCCGGCAGTTCGATGTTGCCAGTGCGTGTCGGCACCAGGGCCTGGCGGTCTTCACGCACCCCCAGCAGGCCATGTTCGACCGGCTGGTTGCTCAGTTGCGGCTGGTCCGGGTAGCTGCGCAGGCCGGCGATCTCGGTCAGGGGCAGTGGCGGCAGTTGTGCGCTGGACAGGCCCTCGGCGCGCAGGATCAGGCTGCGAGTCAGCGAGTCGCCCACCTGGGGGCGGTCCGGCTCGGGGCTCCAGCTTTCACTCAGGCTCAGGCTGCGGGCCGGCAGCCAGGGCGCATCGGCCGGGTAGGCGGCGGGCTTGGCCAGCACCTGCAAGGTCAGTTCGGTGGAACTGACGTGGATCAGCTTGCTGGCCTTGGGCGCCTGGGGGCTGGCCGGCTGGCCATTGCCCGGGTTGGCCAGGGTGGCACTGAAGGTCAGTGCCGGGATCTGCAACGGACCGCTGCGCTGGGGATACAGGGCGTAGCGCATCTCGATCACCCCGTGGCGCACGCCGTTGATGAGCTTCTCGTAGGTGCGCGGTTCCCCCAGTTGCTCGACCCGGGCATCGCTCAGTACCAGCGGGCTGAGGTTGCTGTCATCGAACAACGGCACCGAGTGGTAGATGTGCAGGGTCAGCAGGGCCTGGGCCTGGACGTAGACCTTGGGCTGGTCGAGTTCGGCGTCGATGAACACCGGCGCCAGGCGCGCGGCCTGATCCTGCAGCGGGCTGGCGTTGACCTGCAGGCTCAGGGCCTGGCTTTGCAGGTTGCCCAGTTGCAACGGGGCAATTTCCAGGGTACCGGTGTGGCGGGGCAGCAGCGTGATGATCCAGCGGGTGCTGGCGTGGCTGTCGCCCAGACTGTTGAGCTGGTTGACCTGGCGTGTACCGCGGACTTCGAACTGCGCCTCCAGGGGCGCCAGGTCGGGCTTGCCAAACTGGGTGACGTCGGTGGACTCCAGGGTCAGCTCGACGGTTTCCCCGGAGTTCACCTGGCTGCGATCCAGGCTGGCGAGCAGCCCGGCAGCCTGGGACTGGGAGGTCCAGAGTGCGAGGGCAAGCAGAAGGGCGGTGCAGCGGGTCATCGAGTTTTTCCCTGATCCTGATGGGTTTGCTGTTCGTACCAGAATTTACGCCTCAGCAATTCTCCCGGATCGTCCGGGATCTTGCGCAGCCATTGTTCCAGCGCCTGCTGGTGTTCAGTGTCCAGGCTGTCCTGTGCCGGGCGCAGCGGGGTGGTGGTGTGCTGGTCATCCAGCTCACTGCCGGGCACCTCGCTGTGGCCAGTGTTCTGCGTGTCCTGCGGCGGCGTCGCACCTTCGTCCGGGGGCGTTTCGACGGGGCTGCCCGGTGTTTCGCTGCCGGGTGGTGGTTCGGTGGCGGCGCCGCTGGGCCCGGGGCGCTGGTTGTCGTCGCTGTCGGGGTTTTCCGGTTTTTGCACGGGCGGCGGCTCGACCGCTTGCTGCTGTTGCAACAGGCTTTCCACCAGGGCCTTGTTGTACAGCGCCGGTTGCAGGTCCGGCTGGCGTTCCAGTGCCTGCTCGTAGGCGTCGATGGCGGCTTCCAGTTCGCCGGCGCGGGCCAGGGCATTGCCGCGATTGTAGTGGGCGCGAGCGTCGTTGCCTTCAGCAAAACGCTCGGCGGCGGCATTGTAGTTGCCCGCTTCATACAAGGCCACGCCTTGCCATTGCGGGTCCTGGAAATGCCGCGCGGCTTGCGCCGGCCGCTGCTGCTCAAGCAGGCGCTGGCCCTGTTGGTCGGGACGCAGCCACAGGTCATTGAAGTCCAGGGCGTAGCTGGCTTGCGGCACGGCGAACAGCAGCAGCGGCAGGCAGAACAGCCAGCCCCGGCGCCCGGCGCAGGCCGCCAGTAACAACAGCGGCAGCAGTAACCAGTAACCCTGGTCGGCCCAGGTATCCAGGCGCAGGGTCTGGCCGTCGTTGCGCACGCCCTGGGGGCCGGCCAGCAGGCCCAAGCCGCGCAGGTCGCTGTCATCCAGGCGGGCCTGGCGATAGCGGCCGCCGACCTCGCCGATGAACTGCTTGAGGTCGGGGCTGTCCAGGCGCGATACCAGGATCGCGCCCTGGTCGTCCTTGAGGTAGCTGCCGTCTTCCTGGGTGACTGGGGCGCCGTCGCGGCTGCCGATACCCAGCATCAGCAATTGCGGTGCGTCGCCGTTCAGGGCCTGGCGGATGCCCAGGCGTTCCTGCTCGCTGAGGGCGCTGGCGATCAGCAGCACCCGGCCCTGGCCCAGGGCGCCCTGGTCCAGCAGCTTGAGGGCCTTGAGCAGGGCCAGGTCGGCGCGTTGTCCGGGCTGGGGCATGATCGACGGCTTGAGGGCGTCCAGCAGGTTGCGGCTGGTGGCCAGGTCATCGGACAGCGGCACCAGGGTATGGGCGCTGCCGGCGTAGACCACGATCGCGGTCTGTGCGTCGCTGCGCAGGGCCAGCAGGTCGAGCAACTTGTGCCGGGCCTGCTCCAGGCGATTGGGCGGCACGTCGTTGGCGAGCATCTGCGGGGTCAGTTCCAGCAGCACCACCAGCGGGTCGGCGGGTTTCTGGCTGGTCTGCTCCACCCGCTGCCAGCTGGGTCCCAGCAGGGCCAGCACGGCCAGCAGCCAGGCCAGGCCCAGGGCCACCCAGGGCAGCTTGCTTTCGCGGCCATTGCCACCGCTGAGCAGCGCGGCATGAAAGGCCGGCGGCAGGATCATCTGCCAGCGGCCGGCGCGTTTCTGCCGGTGCCAAAGTTGCCACAGCAGCAGCGCCAGCAGCGGCAGCAGCAGCAACCACCAGGGTCGAAACCAATGGGGCCAGAGACTGATCATCGACGTCTCCGCAGGCGCAGGCGCTTGAGCCGCTGCCGCCAATCATGGCTCGGTTGTAGAAAAGGTGACTGGGTAAAGAAACGTTGCAGCGGGTTGTCCGGCCAGCGTTCGCGCAGCACCAGCAGCATGCTGAGCAGCAATGCCGTAGCCAGGGGCCAGTGGTACAGGGCCTGGGCCGGGCGCGCCTGGGTCGGTTGCTGGGCCACGGGTTCGAGCTGGTCGAGGGTGTCCTTGATCGCCTGCAATTCCTGGCCGTCGCGGGCACGGAAATAGCGGCCGCCGGTCACTTGCGCCAGTTCCATGAGGGCCGGCTCGTCCAGGTCCAGGCTAGGGTTGAGCCCCAGCACCCCGAGGGTGGCGCTTTGTTCCGGGTCGGCGCCAATGCCGATGGGGTAGATCTTTACCCCTTCCTCGGCGGCCAGGCGCGCGGCGGTAATCGGTGCGATCTCGCCACCGTTGTTGGCGCCGTCGGTGACCAGGATCAGCACCCGGCTCTGCGCCGGACGTTGGCGCAGGCGTTTCAGCGCCAGGCCGATGGCGTCGCCGATGGCGGTGTTCTTGCCGGCGATGCCGATCTTCGCTTCATCGAGCCAGACCCGCACCGTATGCCGGTCGAAGGTCAGCGGCGCTTGCAAGTAGGCCTTGCTGCCGAACAGGATCAGGCCGACCCGGTCGCCTTCGCGGTGCTCGAGAAAATCCCCCAGCAGGTGCTTGACCAGGCTCAGGCGGCTGACGTCCTCGTCCTGCCACTGCATGTCGGGAAAGTCCATGGAGCCGGACACGTCCACCGCTACCAACAGGTCGCGGCCACTGGCGGCCACCGGCAGCGGTTCCCCCAGCCATTGCGGGCGCGCCGCGGCCAACAACAGCAGCACCCAGAGCAGGATGAAGCGTGCCTGCTGGCGCCAGGTCGGCAGGTGGGCCCGGGCCCGGCGCTTGGACAGAGTTTCCAGCTCACTGAGAAAACTCACCTTCAGCGCCGGCTCGCCGCTGTCGGCCACCGGCAGCACCAGGCGCAGCAGCCAGGGCAGCGGCAACAGGGCGAAGATCCACGGCCAGGCGAACTCAAACATGCTTGCGAATCCAGGTGTCCACCGCCTGGGTCAGGCCGGCGATGGCTTTGTCGTCGAGCTTGCACTCGGGCTTGTAGGCGCCCTCCACCAGCACCATCCAGCGGGTCAGGCCAGCGGCGGGGCAGCGGTTATCAAGAAACGCCAGCCACTTGCGGCCATTGAGCGTGTGGCTCTGGCTGTAGGGGTAATGGTTGCGGCACAGGCGTTTGAGCAGGGCATTGAGGGCCTGCAGCCAGGCCCCGGCGGGCGCACCGTCATAAGGCTTGGGCAGCAGCGCCAGTTCCGCCAGGGCGGCCAGGCGTACTGGGTCCAGGGGCTGTTCACTGCGGGCCTGGGGCGCCTTGCGTGGCCACAGATGGCGCCAGCGCCAGATCGCCAGCCCCAGCAATGGCAGCAGCACCGCCAGCAGCCACCAGCCCGGGGCCGGTGGCCACAGGCCGATCTCGGGGGGCGGCAGCAGGGGTTGCAGTTGCTCCAGGGTGCTCATCGGCCGGTTCCTGGACGTTGCGGGTTGAGGTACTCGCGCAACTGCTCGACCATCTCGCTCTGGGTGCTCAGGGGCATCAGCAGCACCCGCAGTTTCTGCGCCAGGCGTTCCCAGCGGGCGATCCGCGCTTCGCTCTGGGCGCGATAGGCCTGGCGCAGTTCGTAGTTCAGGGTGTCCAGTTCCAGCTGTGCGCCGCGCTCGGCAAAACGCAACAATCCGGCAGCGGGCAGGGCATGGTCGAGGGGATCGGACAGCGGCATCAGCAGCAAATCGCAATGCCGTGACAGCAGGCTCAGTTGCTGTTCGGCGGCGTCGCTCAGGGCGCGTTCGTCACAGATCACGATCACCAGGCTGCCAGGGCGCAACACCTCACGGCCACGCATCAGCGCGGTGCCCAGGGCATCGCGCTGCGGTTGGGCTTCAGCGTGCAGCGACTGGTTGACCCGCACCAGGCGGTTGAGCAATTGCAACAGGCTCTGCTTGCTGCGCCGGGGCTTGATCTCGTAGTGCTCGTCGTCGCCGTAGACCAGGCCGCCGACCCGGTCGTTGTGGCCCAGGGCGGCCCAGCCGATCAGGCTCGCGGCCTGGGCCGCGAGTACCGACTTGAACATCAGCCCGGAGCCGAAGAACAGCTGGCGGCTCTGCTCCACCATGATGAAGATCGGCCGCTCGCGTTCCTCGTGGAACAGCTTGGTGTGGGGTTCCTGGGTCCGTGCGGTAACGCGCCAGTCGATGGTGCGCACGTCGTCGCCGGCCTGGTAGACCCGCACCTGGTCGAAGTCCACACCGCGTCCGCGCAGCTTGGAATGGTGCAGGCCGATCAGCGGGCTGCGCTGGCTCGGGGTGGAGAACAGCTGCACCTCGCGCACGCGATGGCGCATCTCGATCAGCTCGCCGAGGGTAATGCGGATGCCGGGTTCGGCGCTGGCTTGAGTCATGCAGGTCAGGCGACGGCAACGACGTCGAGGATGCGCTGTACCACACGGTCCTGGTCGATGCCTGCCGCTTCAGCCTCGAAGGACAGAATGATGCGGTGGCGCAGTACGTCGAACAGCACCGCCTGGATGTCTTCCGGGCTGACGAAGTCGCGGCCGGCGAGCCAGGCGTGGGCGCGCGCGCAACGGTCCAGGGCGATGGAACCGCGGGGGCTGGCACCGTAGGCGATCCACTCGGCCATTTCCGCATCGAACTTGCCCGGAGTACGGGTCGCCATCACCAGCTGTACCAGGTATTCCTCCACCGCGTCGGCCATGTACAGGCCGAGGATTTCCTTGCGTGCGGCGAAGATCGCCTGCTGGCTGACCCGGCGTTCAGGCTTGGTTTCGCCGTTCAGGGCTTCGCCCCGGGCCTGCTGGAGGATGCGCCGCTCGACGGCGGCGTCCGGGAAACCGATCTTCACGTGCATCAGGAACCGGTCGAGCTGGGCTTCGGGCAGCGGGTAGGTGCCTTCCTGCTCGATCGGGTTCTGGGTCGCCATCACCAGGAACAGTGGCGACAGTTCATAGGTGCTGCGGCCGACACTGACCTGGCGTTCGGCCATGGCTTCGAGGAGTGCCGACTGGACCTTGGCTGGGGCGCGGTTGATCTCGTCCGCCAGCACCAGGTTGTGGAAAATCGGGCCTTGCTGGAACACGAAGCTGCCGGTTTCCGGACGATAGATCTCGGTGCCGGTGATGTCGGCGGGCAACAGGTCGGGGGTGAACTGAATTCGATGGAATTGCGCTTCAATGCCTTCGGCCAACTCTTTGATGGCCTTGGTCTTGGCCAGGCCTGGAGCGCCCTCGACCAGCATGTGGCCGTCGGCGAGCAGGGCGATGAGCAAGCGCTCGATGAGTTTTTCCTGGCCGAGAATCTGCGTTGAAAGAAAGGTTCGCAGCGCCAAAAGCGCTTCACGATGTTCCATCGATGACTGTTCCTGGAGAGGGTGCGCCCCGGGCGTTGAAATAACGTCGGGGCTGGGTGCGCTACTTTAATCCATAGCAGGGGTCGGCGACTAACGGGGAAAACCTGATTTGGCCAATTAGTCGGAAATTTCCGTGTTTTTTTGCAGCCCTTGCATGGCGCTCCCTGCATCGGCCCTCTGTTTGCGAAGGGGGCTTGGGTTGTGCGTAGCTCTTGCGGGCCTCTTCGCTGGCAAGCCAGCTCCTACGGTTGGGCGCGGTGCAGGGGGCGTTGTAGGAGCCGGCTTGCCGGCGAAGGGGGGATTGGGTTGTGCGCAGGGCTTGCGGGCCTCTTCGCTGGCAAGCCAGCTCCTACAGGGGAGGGCGGTGGTGGGTCAGGCCAGCTGGCTGATGTAGGTGCCGGTGCCCTTGAGGATGTTCTGCAGGGTCAGTTCCACTTCGGCCAGGTCCGCGGCCGCGGTGTTGTGGCGGATTTCCAGGTGGTCGGCGCCGTTCAGGGCGTCGGCGTCGGCCGCGGCGATTTCGATCAGTAGGGTGGTGGGGCTCAGGGTGACCCTGACCCCATCGAGGGTCGAAGGCTCGCCGTCGAGGGTGATTTCCAGCTCGTCCTCGTCCGGGTAGCGGCTCATCAGGAACATCTCGCCCTGGGTGCTGTGGCAGCAGAGCATGGCCATGTTGTCTTCTTCGTCGTCGCACGGGTTGGCGATCAGGTGGGCAGTGGTCATGTGCATGGGAAGGTCCTGAGTGGAAGCGTGGTCGGTGCCGGCTGGGCCAGCAAAAAAATGCGATTCTGCCAGTGCGAGGGAATTTCTGCTGGTTTGTCTGTCAGAGAACAGGTCGTGAACGCAATGCCCCAAGGGAGTCATTTTTGGTACGCAAGTACCGTAAAGCCGGGCGAGAGCCGTGGCTTTTTCCCTGTGGGTGCTAGTGTTAAGCGCTGTGTGACGCTCTGGCTGCGTGCTGATGACCGAATATGTCGCAGCACCGCAAGCAGCTGTCACATTGCACTCGTTAAGCTGCGCAGCGGACACATTGTTCTCAAGTGCAATCGGTTGCGTCTGATTTGTGATGGTCACTTGCAAAGGCATTGCACACAGTCGCTTTTGCAGATGCCCATCCCCGGAAGGTGAATGTGACCTGCGCGTCTCGCCCAGCTTCACCCACCTGGCATCCTGCAACCTCTGCCCGAGACCAGGAGCAGGATGCTCCACCGCCCCACAAGGGGTTAGCACGCGACGCTTCCATCAATAACAAGCCCAAGCGGAGTACCACAGATGGCGTTCTTCACCGCAGCCAGCAAAGCCGACTTCCAGCACCAACTGCAAGCGGCACTGGCGCAGCACATCAGTGAACAGGCACTGCCACAAGTGGCGCTGTTCGCTGAACAATTCTTCGGCATCATTTCCCTGGACGAACTCACCCAGCGTCGCATGTCCGACCTGGCGGGCTGCACCCTTTCTGCCTGGCGCCTGCTTGAGCGCTTTGACCACGCGCAACCGCAAGTGCGGGTCTACAACCCCGACTACGAACGTCATGGCTGGCAGTCGACCCACACCGCTGTGGAAGTCCTGCACCACGACCTGCCGTTCCTGGTGGACTCGGTCCGCACCGAGCTCAACCGTCGCGGCTACAGCATCCACACCTTGCAGACCACCGTGCTCAGCGTGCGTCGCGGCAGCAAGGGCGAGCTGCAGGAAATCCTGCCCAAGGGCACCCAGGGTGAAGGCATCCAGCAAGAATCGCTGATGTACCTGGAGATCGACCGCTGCGCCAACGCCGCCGAACTCAGCGTGCTGGGCAAGGAGCTGGAGCAGGTACTGGGCGAAGTGCGGGTGGCCGTGGCCGACTTCGAGCCGATGAAGGCCAAGGTCCAGGAGCTGATCGAAAGCATCGACAACAGCCAGTTCGCCATCGCCGCCGATGAAAAGACCGAGATCAAGAGCTTCCTCGAATGGCTGGTGGGCAACCACTTCACCTTCCTCGGCTATGAAGAGTTCGTGGTTGGCGCCGACCAGGATGGCGGGCATATCGAATATGACCCGAGCTCCTTCCTCGGCCTGGCCAAGCTGCTGCGCGCCGGTCTCACCAGCGAAGACCTGCGCATCGAAGACTACGCGGTCAACTACCTGCGCGAACCGACGCCGCTGTCGTTCGCCAAGGCCGCGCATCCGAGCCGCGTGCACCGTCCGGCCTACCCGGATTTCGTCTCGATCCGCCAGATCGACGCCGACGGCAAGGTAATCAAGGAATGCCGCTTCATGGGCCTCTACACCTCTTCGGTGTACGGCGAGAGCGTGCGCGTGATTCCCTACATCCGCCGCAAGGTCGAAGTCATCGAGCAGCGCTCGGGCTTCCAGGCCAAGGCGCACCTGGGCAAGGAACTGGCCCAGGTCCTCGAAGTACTGCCGCGTGATGATCTGTTCCAGACCCCGGTGGACGAGCTGTTCAGCACCGTGATGTCCATCGTGCAGATCCAGGAGCGCAACAAGATCCGCGTGTTCCTGCGCAAGGACCCGTACGGCCGCTTCTGCTACTGCCTGGCCTACGTGCCGCGCGACATCTATTCCACCGAAGTGCGGCAGAAGATCCAGCAAGTGCTGATGGATCGCCTGCAAGCCACCGACTGCGAATTCTGGACCTTCTTCTCCGAGTCGGTGCTGGCTCGCGTGCAGCTGATTCTGCGGGTCGACCCGAAACAGCGCATCGACATCGATCCGCTGCTGCTGGAAAAAGAAGTGGTGCAGGCCTGCCGCAGCTGGCAGGACGACTACGCCAGCCTGGTGGTGGAAAGCTTCGGCGAAGCCCACGGCACCAACGTGCTGGCAGACTTCCCGAAAGGCTTCCCGGCCGGCTACCGCGAGCGCTTCGCAGCGCACTCGGCGGTGGTCGACATGCAGCACCTGCTGAGCCTGAGCGAAGCCAACCCGCTGGTGATGAGCTTCTACCAGCCGCTGGGCCAGGTCTCCGGCCAGCGCGAGCTGCACTGCAAGCTGTACCACGCCGATACCCCGCTGGCCCTGTCCGACGTGCTGCCGATCCTGGAAAACCTCGGCCTGCGGGTGCTGGGTGAGTTTCCGTATCGCCTGCGCCACAACAATGGCCGCGAGTTCTGGATCCACGACTTTGCCTTCACTGCCGGTGAAGGCCTGGACCTGGACATCCAGCAGCTCAACGACACGCTGCAGGACGCCTTCGTCCATATCGTCCGCGGCGATGCCGAGAACGATGCCTTCAACCGCCTGGTGCTGACCGCCGGCCTGCCATGGCGCGACGTGGCGCTGCTGCGTGCCTACGCCCGCTACCTGAAGCAGATCCGCCTGGGCTTCGACCTGGGCTACATCGCCAGCACCCTGAACAACCACACCGACATCGCCCGCGAGTTGACCCGGTTGTTCAAGACCCGCTTCTACCTGGCGCGCAAGCTCACCAGCGATGACCTGGAAGACAAGCAGCAGCGCCTGGAGCAAGCGATCCTCAGCGCCCTGGACGACGTTCAGGTGCTCAACGAAGACCGCATCCTGCGCCGCTACCTGGACCTGATCAAGGCCACCCTGCGGACCAACTTCTACCAGACCGACGCCAACGGCCAGAACAAGTCCTACTTCAGCTTCAAGTTCAACCCGCACCTGATCCCCGAACTGCCCAAGCCGGTACCGAAGTTCGAAATCTTCGTCTACTCGCCACGGGTCGAAGGCGTGCACCTGCGCTTTGGCAACGTCGCGCGCGGCGGTCTGCGCTGGTCCGACCGTGAGGAAGACTTCCGTACCGAAGTCCTGGGCCTGGTAAAAGCCCAGCAAGTGAAGAACTCGGTGATCGTGCCGGTAGGCGCCAAGGGCGGCTTCCTGCCGCGGCGCCTGCCGTTGGGCGGTAGCCGGGACGAGATCGCGGCCGAGGGCATTGCCTGCTACCGCATCTTCATCTCCGGCCTGCTGGACATCACCGACAACCTGAAAGATGGCGCCCTGGTGCCACCGGCCAACGTGGTGCGTCACGACAACGATGACCCGTACCTGGTGGTGGCGGCGGACAAGGGCACCGCAACCTTCTCCGACATCGCCAACGGCATCGCCATCGACTACGGCTTCTGGCTGGGTGATGCGTTCGCCTCTGGTGGTTCGGCAGGTTACGACCACAAGAAAATGGGCATCACCGCCAAGGGCGCGTGGGTCGGTGTGCAGCGTCACTTCCGTGAGCGCGGCATCAATGTGCAGGAAGACAGCATCACCGTAGTGGGCGTCGGCGACATGGCCGGCGACGTGTTCGGCAACGGCCTGTTGATGTCCGACAAGCTGCAACTGGTCGCGGCCTTCAACCACCTGCACATCTTCATCGATCCGAACCCGAACCCGGCCACCAGCTTCGTCGAGCGCCAGCGCATGTTCGAGCTGCCGCGTTCGGCCTGGTCCGACTACGACACCAGCATCATGTCCGAAGGCGGCGGGATCTTCTCGCGCAGCGCGAAGAGCATCGCCATCTCGGCGCAGATGAAAGAACGCTTCGACATCCAGGCCGACAAGCTGACCCCGACCGAACTGCTCAACGCCTTGCTCAAGGCGCCGGTGGACCTGTTGTGGAACGGCGGTATCGGCACCTACGTCAAGGCCAGCACCGAAAGCCACGCCGATGTCGGCGACAAGGCCAACGACGCCCTGCGGGTCAACGGTAACGAGCTGCGCTGCAAGGTAGTGGGCGAGGGCGGCAACCTCGGCATGACCCAGCTGGGTCGTGTGGAATTCGGCCTCAATGGCGGCGGTTCCAACACCGACTTCATCGACAACGCCGGTGGCGTGGACTGTTCCGACCACGAAGTGAACATCAAGATCCTGCTCAACGAAGTGGTGCAGGCCGGTGACATGACTGACAAGCAGCGCAACCAGCTGCTGGCCAGCATGACCGACGAAGTCGGCAACCTGGTGTTGGGCAACAACTACAAGCAGACCCAGGCCCTGTCCCTGGCCGCGCGCCGTGCCTACGAGCGTGCCGCCGAGTACAAGCGCCTGATGAGCGACCTGGAAGGCCGTGGCAAGCTGGACCGCGCCATCGAGTACCTGCCGACCGAGGAGCAGCTCGTCGAGCGCGCCGCGACTGGCAAGGGCCTGACCCGTGCGGAACTGTCGGTGCTGATCTCCTACAGCAAGATCGACCTCAAGGAAGCGTTGCTCAAGTCCCTGGTCCCGGATGACGACTACCTGACCCGTGACATGGAGACCGCGTTCCCACCGAGCCTGGTGGCCAAGTTCTCCGAGGCCATGCGCCGTCACCGCCTGAAGCGCGAGATCGTCAGCACCCAGATCGCCAACGACCTGGTCAACCACATGGGCATCACCTTCGTGCAGCGCCTGAAGGAGTCCACCGGCATGAGCCCGGCGAACGTGGCCGGTGCCTACGTGATCGTGCGTGACATCTTCCACCTCCCGCACTGGTTCCGGCAGATCGAAGCGTTGGACCACCAGGTCTCGGCGCAAGTGCAGCTGGAGCTGATGGACGAGCTGATGCGCCTGGGGCGTCGTGCCACGCGCTGGTTCCTGCGCAGCCGTCGCAACGAGCAGGATGCTGCCCGTGATGTGGCGCACTTCGGTCCGCACCTGGCGGCGCTGGGCCTCAAGCTCGACGAACTGCTGGAAGGCCCGACCCGCGAAGGTTGGCAGAACCGTTATCAGGCGTATGTCGAAGCCGGTGTGCCAGAGTTGCTGGCGCGCATGGTTGCAGGCACTACCCACCTGTACACCCTGCTGCCGATCATCGAAGCCGCTGACGTCACCGGTCAGAGCGCTGCCGATGTGGCCAAGGCCTACTTCGCCGTGGGCAGTGCCCTGGACTTGCCGTGGTACCTGCAGCAGATCAGCGATCTGCCGGTGGCCAACAACTGGCAGGCCCAGGCGCGTGAAGCCTTCCGCGATGACGTGGACTGGCAGCAGCGGGCGATCACCATCAAGGTTCTGCAACTGGCCGATGCGCCAGAAGACATGGAAGCCCGCGTGGCCCTGTGGCTGGAGCAGAACGCGAGCATGGTCGATCGTTGGCGCGCCATGATGGTGGAAATCCGTGCCGCCAGCGGCACCGACTACGCCATGTACGCGGTGGCCAACCGTGAACTGCTGGACCTGGCCATGAGCGGTCAGTCGATCCTGTAACGGTCCGACCCCGCTGTAACGCAAAAGCCCCGTGTCGCGAGACACGGGGCTTTTTTATTGCACGATGATTGTGCGTGTAGCGTTCAAGTCCGCCTTCAGGCTGCCCTTATAGAGGGGTGTGCCCGGGACCTGAGTGGGTTACCGGGTCTTGGCCGAGGCGTCCTGCTCGACCACCATGTCCAGTACGTAGACTTTGGCAGGTGCGTCGGCGGGCGGGTTCTTCCAGTCGTATTGCTTGACTCGCAGGACGTTGCGCACGCCGTCCTGGTGTGCATAACCTTCGATGGACTGGTACAGCGGATGCCACGGGTCCTGGGTGGGCAACTGCAGGCCGGCGGCGTCATAGCGGCGCTCGCGTACTTGCAGGCACTGGTAGTTGGGGATCAGCGGGTGGCTGCACTTGACGGTGCTGGCGGCGACTTCCAGGAAGCGGATTTCGCCCTGGCTGCCGTAGCGGGTTTCCGGGGTGGCTTCACCCGCGAATTTGAGCACGGCGCCGTCCTGGGTGGTCAGTTGCAGGCCGGGTTCGGCGCTGTCGCCGATGACGACGGTACGCAGTTCGCCCTTGAGGCGCTTGCCGACTTCGGCGTCCAGGTCCATCAGGCTGCGCTCGCAGGCCATCATGGTGGAGGCCAGTTGGGTGACGTGCAGCACGCCATTTTCATAGCGATAGCCGCCGAACTGGCCATTGCAGCCGCCGCTGATGTTCAGTCGTTGATCGCCAAAGCTCAGGCGCAGCTTGCGCTCGATGCCCTTCTGCAAGGCGGCGATCGGCTGGCCCGCCGCGTCGGTCGCCGAGACCAGGTGCCAGTAGTAGGCGGACAGCGCCGGCTGGGCGGTGGCGGACGTGGTGGTGGCGGGCACGGAAGGCGATCCTTCATGAGAGGTAGAGACCGGGGCACAGGCCTGGAGCAGGGCAGCGCAGACGGCGACTAGGAGAATATTTTGCTTCATGGTTCGCTCTTTCAGCCTTGAGGGGGGAGGCGGCATTCTGCGCTAGCAGGATGCACACGCCGGTAAACAGGGGCACCGCGGTCGCTTGAAGATCATTGTGCAAGGTCAAAGGTGCCCGCAGTGCGGGCCTGGGCCATCCACTGCAATTCAGAGTGGGTGGCCTCGGCCTTTACCGATTGCAATGTGACAGCACCACGTGGCTTCGGTTTCATTGCCCAGCCCGCCCCGGAGTGTTACCAAATTTTGCGTGACCGTCGTGACGTGGCCGCGTGCGATCCCCCCGGATCAACGATCAGCCCTGCCTGCTTTGCGGTTTCGCGGTGTTTGCGCTCAATGGGCCAGGGGCGTCAGCACTTCATCCTTGGCCTCCATCAGCATGAACACCAGCAGCTTGGCCGGTTCGGTCTGGCTGGCGTTGGCCGACACCGGGTGCTGCGAGCCGGCCGGTTCGAACCAGGACTCCCCGGCCTTGTAGGTGATGCTCGGGCCATCGTTGACCTGTGAGGTGATGGCGCCTTGCAGCACATAGGCCATGGCCGCACCGGCGTGGCGATGGGGCACGGTGGCCTGGCCCGGGGCGTAGTCGACGGTGAGCAGCATGACCTTCTTGCCCGGCAGGTTGCCGAGGGCATGCTCTTGCAGCACCGCGAGTTTTTCCTGGCCATACACCGGGTCATGGGCAACGGCGCCCAGAGAGGTCATCAGGGCCAGGGCGGCAAGGGCAGCAGTCAGGGTTTTCATCTTCGGCTTCTCCAGCAGGTTGAGATGGACCCAGGCTAAGTCCCCAACCGCTGAAGCCCCATAACCAATCCCGGCAAAGAACGGCAGACCAATGCCGACGTGCCGGGACACAGCGTCAGGCGATCTGCCGCAGGAGGTCGCGCACCTTGTCCAGGGCCGGGTCGATATCCAGGGTTTCAATGGCGCCGAAACCGATGAACAGGCCGTCGCGCCCCGGGCTGTCATGGAAGAAGTGATGCAGCGAGTAGAGGCCCACCTCGACCTTCTTCGCCAGCTCCAGCAGCAGCGGGATATTCACCGGCACCTTGCACAGCGCCGCCATGTGGAACCCGGCGGTGCAGGGCACCGCTTCGAGCCAGGGCGCCAGATCGCCCTGCAGGCGCAGGAGGATGCGTTCCCGGCGCCCGGCGTACACGGTGTGGCAGCGGCGGATATGTTTTTGCAGGCAGCCGTCGTTGATGAACTTGGCCAGCGCCCACTGGGTCAGGGTCGGGGTGTGGCAGTCGCTGAGCTGCTTGGCCTTGATCACGGCCGCGAGGATCGCCGGTGGCAGCACCGCATACCCCAGGCGCAACTGCGCCAGCATGTTCTTGGAGAAGGTTCCGACGTAGGCCACCACGCCGCGGTTGTCCAGGCTTTGCAGGGAGTCGGTGGGCCGGCCTTCGTAGCGAAATTCGCTGTCGTAGTCATCCTCGATGACAATCGCCCCCAGCTCCCGGGCGCGTTCCAGCAGGGCTTCGCGGCGGGCCTGGCTCATGGGCATGCCGAGGGGGAACTGGTGGGACGGCGTGACATAGATCAGCCGCACGCCGTCGGGAATCAGCGCGACCTGGATGCCTTCGTCGTCTACCGGGATGCCCAGCACCTGCGCGCCCTGGGCGCTGAACAACAGGCGCGCCG
Organism: Pseudomonas sp. Fl4BN1; assembly: GCF_009908285.1. Lineage (GTDB taxonomy): Bacteria > Pseudomonadota > Gammaproteobacteria > Pseudomonadales > Pseudomonadaceae > Aquipseudomonas. Next base: position 10,815 of record NZ_JAAARM010000058.1, on the reverse strand, counting down.
GGGTGTAGCCGGGGTCCTCCATGGCCACTAGGCTGCCGGGCTCCAGCACCACCCGGGCGATCAGGTCCAGGGCCTGTTGTGCGCCGTTGCAGACCACGATGTCCTGATCGCTGCAGACCACCCCCCGGGAAAACGCCACGTGCCCGGCGATAGCGCTGCGCAGGGCCGGCAAGCCTTCGGGCTGGCTGTAGAAACCGCCGCTCTGGGCCATGCGCCGCAGAGCGTCCTGGGTGCAGCGGCGCCATTCCTCCTGGGGGAACTGGGCGCGGGTCGTGGCGCCGCCGATGAACTCGTAGCGCAGGGTGCCTTCCAGGGTCGGATGGCGCAGGGGCGCGGGCAGCGCCTGCCAGCGCGCCAGGCTCTGGGCACAGGCCAGATCCTGGGCGCCCTGTTTTCGCTCGGTCTTGACCGGGCGCGGGGTGACGAAGGTGCCACGGCCGATTTTGCCTATCAGGTAGTTTTCATAGGTCAGCAGGGCGTAGGTATCGGACACGGTCTTGCGCGAAATACCCAGTTGCTCGGCCAGCAGGCGGCTGGGGGGCAGTTGCGCACCGGCCGCCAGGCGGCCGCAGTCGATGGCGGCGCGGAGCTGCTGGTAGAGCTGTTCGGCCAGGTCCTTGCGGCCATTGATGACGACGTGAAGTTCCATTGCTACACCAGGATCTGATTTATCGGCGCAAGGTTACTCGTCCTGCCGGGCTTCGTGTAGCTGCCCGGCGGGCCAGTGATAGGGCGTTGCAGAGGGCAGGGGGCCAGACCCTGTCCCGGTGTTCTGTTCGCTGGCCTGGAGCAGGCCTGGCACTGCGCAGTTGTGTAAATAACTGCATATAAGCCCGGCCGGGGGTATCGATGCTCGGGCTTTTACAAATATTTAATGTTTATCACAAGATAACTGGTGATCTGTCCCCCCAATACGGGCTACCAGAACCAATAAGGGAGGAACTTTGGTGTGGGTTCGTTTGCCAGTTCGAGGTGGTAGGTTATGGAGTTGAAGAAGAATGCATCCAGCGAGAGAAAGGCAGTTGCGCCAAACGCCAGAATAATGAGTTCACGTTGTGGGTGCCTGGAGTAGTTTCGCTCAATGAAGTAGCGAGCGACCAGGAGAACTGCCAGGCTGATCAGAATGCCGGGGTAGTTCGGTTTCAATGCTGTTGTGGCGTATTGATTGTAAATAAGCGTAAACAAGGCCAGGGCCGGGCCGGCCATTGGAAGTTTCAGGCAGAAACCCAATAGCCATTTTTTTACACCCTGAAAAATTCCACTCTTATCAACGAAAATATACGCCGCCAACAATGAAATGGCAGGCGTGATTGAAAGTATGTAGCGAGCCTTTTTCGAGTTGGGAATGGTAAAGAACACCAGCAAGGCAATGAGCCAGGCGCTGAGATAGAACAGCAGGCTGGTCTCCGGCGGTCGTGGTTGGGGGAAGAATTGCTTGTAGGTTCTGGCGATCACCATCAAGGCGAAAATCGCGGTGAAACCGTAGGTCAGCAAGCCCACGGTAAAGTAAAAGTAATAGCGTGGCGCATGGTCGCTGGCGATGCGGTCCAGGCCCTGCATCATCAGCACCTCGCGCATGAAGGCCTCACCGCCCTGGACGTAGGCGGCCCAGGCCAGCAAGGCGACGCCGATGCCGAACAGCAGGCCGCTGAACAGTGAGAACCAAAACAGCCGGGACCACTGCTTGCTCAGCAGGTAGTAGGAGCCGACCACAATCGCCGGGCCGATCAGGCCGATGGGGCCGCGAAAGACAAAACCCAATGCCAGGGCGACGAAGACAAAAATCAGCCGCGAGTGGTCCTGCTTGTAGTCGGCGGAGTAGGCCAGGTAAAAGCAGATCACCGTGAACAGTGCCGGGTATACATCCAGGGCCAGAGAGTTGACGCCGTCGAGAAATGCCCAGGTAAAGAGCGAAAAGAGAATGGCGTGTAATCCCCACTTCTTTTCATGCAGTGCGCCCAGTTTATAAGTGAAAACCAGCATTAGGGCTGCGGCAATGCAATAGGGCAAGCCCATCGAAAGAATCGATAGTCGGCCAAAAGGCAGTGAACTCAGGTAAATAAGAAAGGTGTTGGCGATCGTATAGTCTGGGTAAGGCTTCAAATCATCGGCAACGGGGAAAAGTGTCATGCCGTTATAGAGCATGTACTGCGAGAAATCGACAAAGCGAGTTGTGTAATTGAGAATGGCGGCCTTGTATTGCAGGCCCATGAATATACTGATTGCGGCCAGGAAAATGCTCAGGCAAGGTTTTCTGGCGAGTTGTCTTGTTAGAACTTCCATGTGCCCCACACATTGAAAAAAAGCGGATCATACATTGGCCATTAATCGGGCGCCAGAGAGCAAGGCTGGTCTGTTCCAGGAGGCGTCTCGATGGGTTTTTCAGGCCTCGTCGGCGAGCGTCCGGCGGGCCCGGTTTTTTTAATGGTCACCAGGTAAAAACCGGAATTGGTTATAGGGGCCAAGTTCTCCCGGCCTTAACCTTGGCAGCGCCGCCGACTGCCCAGGGTAATGCCCATGAAACTGCGTCTGGACTACTACAGCGCCTCGCCCGAAGCGCTCAAGGGGCTGCTGATGCTGGAAGCCGCATGCCTGGCGCTGGCCATCGAGAAACCGCTGCTGGAGTTGGTGAAGATCCGCGTCTCGCAGCTCAACCACTGTGCCTTCTGTTGCGACATGCATGCTGTCGAGGCGCGGCGCCAGGGCGAAACCGAGCGCCGCTTGCATGCCCTGAGTGTCTGGCGCGATTCGGGCTTCTTTACACCGCGCGAACGTGCTGCTCTGGCCTGGAGCGAAGCGCTGACCCAGCTGCCCGCCAGCGGCATCGCCGATGAGCTCTACGCCCAGGCCCGAGACCAGTTCAGCGAGCGCGAACTGGTGGACCTGACCCTGGCGATTTCCACCATCAACAGCTGGAACCGTCTGGCGGTGAGCTTCGGCCAGCAACCCAGCGAATAAACCCCGATCCGTTCATTTGTGCTTTACAGGAACCTTTCATGAAACTGCTTCACGTCGACGCCAGCGCCAAGGGCGTGCGTTCCAATTCCCGGGCCCTGGGCCGTTATTTCATCGAGCAGCTACAGGCCCAGGGCCTGCAATTGGAGATCGACTACCTGGACCTCGCCCAGCAAGCGCCCGCCGCGGTGACCGAGGCTTTCGCCATCGCCACCTACACTGCCCCCGAGGCGCGCACCGCGGCCATGCGCGAGACCCTGGCGGCCTCCGATGCCTTGTGCAAACGGGTGATGGAGGCCGACGCCTGCCTGTTCGCCATGCCCATGTACAACTGGTCGATGCCTTCGACCTTCAAGGCCTTCATCGACAGCATTACCCGTACCGAGCTGACTTACCTCAATACCCCTGATGGCATCGTCGGTCAGTTGACTCGGCAGAAAGTGCTGTTTCTCACCAGCCGTGGCGCCGACCTGCGCCCGGGTAATCCCATGGCCTGGATGGACGCGCTGACGCCGTCGCTGAGGGCGGCCTTCGCCTTTATCGGCGTGCAGCACCCGCAGTTTGTCGATGCCCAGCCGTTGCAGTTCGCCGACCCCGAGGCGCGTACCGAGGCCCTGGAGCGGGCGCGGATCGAGCTGCAAAAGGTGGCCCGGCAATGGGTTGCCTGATCTCCGGCTGATCTGGCTTCGACCGGCTGGTCTTCAGGGCCTTTGCGGCTTGACCGAGGTGCCAAAGGTGTTGCCCATGCGCACGCTGGTGGCGGCCGGGGTCGACAGGCCGATCTGGTTCGGCGGCCGTTTGTTCACCGGGTCTTCCATGGCTTGCTGATTGGCCTGGGCGGCCTTGGCCGCGTCCGGGTTGTTGCCCATCTGTTGGCTCAGGCAGTGATAGTCGGGGGCTTTGTAGCCGCCGACGCTGACTTCCACGCAACCTTCGCGGGTTTCCTCGGCCTGCACCGTCCAGGGCAGGGCATTGAGCAGCAACAGGGTCGTGGCGTATCGGCTTAAACGTTTCATCCTGGCCTCCTGGAAGGCCCGGGAATGCGGGCCTCGATGCCGGCCGAGTGTAGTGCAAACAGATGACTGAAAAAGTGATGGTTTTTTTGCCGTGGCCGTAACACCAGATTCATAAACTGGCCTCAGGATGACGCTTTTCAGGGATTGGACCGCAGTGCAGCGAGGCAGAGCGCAGGTCGGGCGATGGACTTCATTGCACGGGGGCTTGGCGACCTGTGTGGTGGGGCTCGTGCTGCTGACGCCGATGCCAACGGGCTGGGGGCAAACCGCTGCGCAGGGGCCGCCGCAGGTGAATTCACAAAGCTTGCTGGCGCTGGAGATTCCGGCACAGGACCTGGCCGATGCTCTGGAGCTGTTCAGTCGCGCCACCGGGATGGCCGTGTTGGTGGACCGGGAACTGACCCGGGGCCGGCGTTCCGTGGGGGTCAAGGGCCGCTACAGTGCCCGCGAGGGCTTGAGCCATTTGCTGGCGGGCAGCGGCCTGATGGCCCGTTATGCCCGCAGTGATGCCTTCACCCTGCAGGTGCCGGAGGCCACGCAGCCGGCGCCGCTGCACGGTGCCGGGGCCAGCCGTGCGGCGCGGCTCAACAGCAGTTATGCCAGCGCCGTGCAACGGGCAGTGGAGCGCAGTTTGTGCGCGTCGGCCTTGACCCGGCCCGGCAGTTTTCGCGCCTTGCTGCAACTGTGGATCGGTGCCAACGGTGTGGTGCAGCACAGCCGCCTGGTGAGCTCCACCGGCGACCTGGGCCGTGATGAGGCACTGGTGCAACGCCTGGCGCAGACCCGGGTCGAGCGTCAGGCGCCGAACTCGCTGCGCCAGCCGCTGACCTTACTCTTGATACCGGATACAACAGGGAAACGCATGGACTGCAGGGAATGGGATGGAGCTTCCGGGGTATGAAAAATACCGGACACAGTGCGATGGTCAGGCTGTTCCTGACGTCCTACGAGGATTTTCGGGTGCGCTTGCGCAGGCGCCTGGGCTCCGAGGACCTGGCCAACGACGTCCTGCATGAAACCTACCTGCGGGTCGACCGCATGGAAGAGCCGCCGAACCTTGTGCAACCCAATGCCTACCTGTACCGCATGGCCCTGAACATTGCCGCCGACCGCCGCCAGTCCGATGCCCGGCTGCTGACCGGCGACGAAGTCGAGGAGCTGTTGCAGATCGCCGATGAAGCCCAGGACCCGTTGCGGGTAGTGGGCGGCCAGAAAGAAATCCAGACCCTGCTCAAGGCCCTCTACGAACTCCCGGCGCGGCGGCGCAAGATCTTTATCGCCGCGCGCCTGGAAGAGGCGCCGCACCTGGAAATCTCCCAGCGCTTCGGCATTTCCACACGGATGGTGGAGAAGGAACTCAAGGCCGCGCTCGGTCACTGCGCCCTGCGCCTTGAAAGAAAAGTCATCCAGCGGTTCGGTCCCGGGGCCGGAAAACCGTCCTAGACAAAGAGTCCCTGATCAATCCGTGAGAACCTGCGCGCTTGAACATTTTTAGCATTTCCACCCCCCAGGCCTCGGCGGACCAGCAATTGCTCGTCGAAGCCCGGGATTGGCTGGTCCTCCTGACCTCGGGCCAGGCCACTGCCGCCGACGCCCGGGCGCTGCGCCAGTGGTATGCGCAAAGCCCGCAGCATGCGGCTGCCTTCGACCAGACCAAGGCCTTGTGGCACTGCCTGCAACCGGCTGCCGAGTTGCTGGAGCAACAGTCACGGTCCCGGCACTTTGGTCGTCGGGCCTTTCTGGGCGGTGCGATTGCCGCTTCGGCGGCGCTGTTCATGGTCCGAATCAGCGTGCCTGGCGGTTTCGCCGGGCTGACCGCGGATTTCTCCACCGCCGTTGGTGAGCAGCGGCGAGTGGACCTGAGCGAGGGCGTGAGCCTGGAGCTCAATACCCAGACCCGCATCAGCCGTCGTGACCTGGGCGCCGGGGAGCAGGGCCTCGAACTGCTGGAGGGCGAGGTGGAAGTCTTCAGCCAGAATCTGCAGCCGCTCAAGGTCCAGGCCGGCGGGGGCTGGTTGAGCGCCCGCCAGGCGCGTTTCAACCTGCGCAACACCGAACATCAAGTCTGCGTGACTTGCATCGAAGGCAGCCTGCAAGTGGACGTGGCGGGCCGCAGCATTCGCCTGGACAGCGGCCGCCAGTTGACCTACGACGCCACGGCCGTGAGTGAGCCGGTGGTGGTGGACCCACGCAACGTGAGCGCCTGGCGCGAGCAGGTGCTGGTGTTCGATAACGCCAGCCTCGACACCGTGATCAGCGAGATCAATCGCTACCGTCCGGGGATGTTGGTGCTGCTCAATGCCGAGCTGGGCAAGCGCAAGGTCCAGGCGCGTTTCAACCTCAACCAGTTGGCCGGTGTGGCCCTGCTGATCCGCGATGCCTACGGCGCCAAATGCACCGAACTGCCAGGCGGCGTAGTGTTCCTGAGCTGACCTGTGCCGAGCGCTGCCCGTTCTTAAGCAGGCGCTGGCTTGCCAGCGACGGCAGCAGCGCGATCACCATCGCATCCCAGGTGAGAGCTGCTTGGCTGCTGCGCGGTTCGCCGGCCGGCTCCTACAAGGTTATTCCAGCGGACCCAGTACTTGTCGGTAGCGTTCTTCACCCTGGGGCGTTTGCCGCACCAGGCGGATTTCCAGGCCCGGGGGATTGTCCTGGCGATTGCCACTGAGCTGGCGCCAGCCTTTGTCCGGGTCCCAGACCCGAACCTGCAGATCGCTGACCCGACTCAAGACGGCAACCCCATCCCGGGGGGCTGGCAACGGGTAGCGGTTCCGAGCCTCGGCGACCGCGCGGTACAGAGTGTCGCCCTTGAGCCACCAGCGCACCCGTTGCAGTCCGTCCCCCGGAGTCGCCGCGCTGCGGATCACTTCCAGGCGAAAGCCCTTGCTGTCGGAGCTGCGCACGCTCAGTGGCGCTGGGCTGTCGGGTTCGGCACTGTCATTTTCACTGTCACCGAGGTTCGGCTCGCGCAACTGAGTGCTGGCACGCAGGGCCACGTCGCGCTCCAGCTGATTGAGGGCGCGCAGCAGTTCTTCGGTCTGTTCGGTGCTGGCCTTGAGATGGCTGTCAGCCCGGGTCACGCTGTCCAGGCCGCGCCAGGCAATCAGGCTGACCAACGCCATGAGCATGATCGCGACCATTACTTCGATCAGGGTAAAGCCGCTCTGGCGCGGGTTCATGGCTGACTCACCACGCGCAACTGGCCGGCGGCGGTGCGTTCGACGCTGAGGCGGTGTTGGCCGTCGGACAACACCACTCGCAGGGCGGGGTTGATCCATTCGGCATTCAATACCAGGCGTTGCTTGGGTTCGATGCGCACCTGCAGGGAGGGCGTCTCCCAGTTGCGCGGCCGCAGTTGGCTGTCGTTGCGAAAGTCATCGATGCCGTTGCTGGTGTCCTCGCGGCGGCTGAAGGCAAAACCCTTGGCGTTGGCACGCCAGCTGATCGGGCGGCCATCGGCCCGGGCTTCGGCCTGGGCTACCTGCAGCAGCTGCGCCAGGCGTTCGGCGTCCTTGCGTAACAATTGCAGCGGGTCGGGCTTGATGCTCAGGCCCACGGCGGCGCTGGCGATGCCGATGATCACCAGGACCACCATCAACTCGATCAGGGTGAAGCCCCGTTGCTTGCTTGCCTGCATCACTTTGCACTCCTTGGCGACGGCATCAGCAGGCTCGCCGCCGATGATCGTCCAGTGAAATAAAACCGTGAGAATTGACCTGTAGGCTGCTGGGACGGACAAACAGGAGGTCCTGCTCATGCTCAGTGCCATGCTACGTGCCCCGGGCTTTTCAGCCCCCCAACTGCTGCAGTACGCAGCCCTGCTGGCGGCCTTGGCCGGTGTCGTCACCTGGTCGTCGCTGCTGCTGACCCCGGCCGCATCGCCAACCCCGGCGCTGGCGCCCCAAGTGCTCGCCGCAGGTTCCGACAACCCGGCCCTGCAGTGGTTTTCCAACCAGCCGACCCAGGTGCAGATCAAGGTCGCCGGGGTCATGGCCGGAGGCCGTGGCGCGGTGGCAATCCTGCAACTCAACGACGGCCCGCCGCGCAGTTTTCTGGCCGGCGAGCAACTGACCCAGGGCGTGCGCCTGGCGGCCATCGAAGGTGACGGCGTGCTCATCGAGCGCGGCGGCGAACAATCGCGGATCAAGGTCAGCAAGCTGCCGGACCCGCCGAGCCTGCCACGCCTGAGGCGCTGAGCTTCACTGGCGCGCTACCCGCGGCGGGCTGATCAGGGTGTCCAGCCGCGCCAGGGGTGGTGCTTCGCGGCTGCGCTCGCTGACCTGCACACTGACCCGCAACAGCCCGGCGCTGCGGTCGGCGACAATCGTCTGCTGGCAGCGCAATTTAAGCCGTCCCTGGTCGCAGTCGAAGTCCTTCACGCCACTGTTCACGCGACCTTGCAAACGCAGCTCGGCCACCCGGCTCTGGGCTGCCAGCAGGGCCAGGGACTTGTCCCGCAGCAGGCCGTTGCTCTGGGTCATCAGGCCGGCCACGCGCACCGCAGCCGACATCGCCACGGCAATGATGGCCAGCGCCACCAGTACTTCTATCAAGGTAAATCCAGCTTGCTTGGGCAGGGCTTGCATGGGCCGCTCGAGACCGGGAAACAGCCTCGCAGACTAGCCTTCGGGCTTGACCGAATGGCGACTGAACCTCCCGAGGTTTTTCAATACCACTGACATATCTTCTTGCAACACTGCGCGACGAATCGAACTCAAGCCAAGGAATGTCGAGATGGATATCGCGCCTGTAACATCCCCACCCCGAGGCCGTCGTGGCCAACGGGGCTTCACCCTGATCGAGATCATGGTGGTGGTGGTCATCCTCGGGATTCTCGCCGCCATGGTGGTGCCCAAGGTCCTGGATCGCCCGGACCAGGCTCGCGCCACTGCGGCCAAGCAGGACATTGCCGGGCTGATGCAGGCATTGAAGCTGTACCGCCTCGACCACGGCAGCTACCCGAACATGAACCAGGGGCTGAAGGTGCTGGTGGAGCGCCCGGCCAATGCCAAGGACAGCAACTGGCGTTCCTACCTGGAGCGCCTGCCCAACGATCCCTGGGGGCGTCCCTATCACTACCTCAATCCGGGCGCCAACGGCGAAGTGGACGTGTTCTCCCTCGGTGCCGACGGCCAGCCCGACGGTGACGGCGTGAATGCCGATATCGGCTCCTGGCAGCTCTAGGGCCGGCCATGAAAAGCTATTCGCCCAGTGTGGCGAAGCAGCGTGGCATGGCGATTATCAGCGCCTTGCTGATTGCTGCGGTGGTGGCGGTGCTCGCCGGCGCCATGCTCACCCGGCAGACGTCCTTCATGCGTGCGGTGGAAGCCGAGCAGGGGCGTATCGTCGGTGCCGGGGTGCTCCAGGGCAGCCTGGAATACAGCCGCCAATTGCTTTGGGAGGCACGCCAGCGAGACGTCCTGACCCGTCTCGACCAGGCCTGGGCGCGGCCCATTGGCGACCAGGCATTGGCTGGTTTCAACGCGGTGTTCCAGGGCCATCTGGAAGACCAGCAGGGCAAGTTCAACCTGCGCAACCTGGTGTTTCGCGACCAGGTGGATGAGGTGCAGTTGCACAGTTTTGAACAGCTGTGCCAGTTGATTGGTATCGACGCGGCCCTGAGCCGACGCATCAGCCAGCGAGTGATTGGCGCTTATCCGCAACGTTTGCACAACTCCCAGGCGACGAGGCCGCAAGGTGCGTTCGACAGCGGCCGCCTGACCTCGCCGGGAGCGGCGGCGCAGAGCTTGCCAGCCAAGCAGCCGATGCTGCGCAGCCTGGAAGACCTGCGAGGCATCCAGGGGCTGAGCGACACCACGCTGGCGCGGCTCAATCACTATGTCAGCATCCTGCCGGGCAACACCTGGATCAACGGCAACACCGCCAGCGCCGAAGTGTTGGCGGCGGTGGTCCCGGAGCTGGCGTTGTCCCGGGCCAAGGCCCTGGTGGCTGAGCGTGACGCCGGGCACTGGTTCATCAACCGCGGCGACTTCGTCAATCGCCTGCGCATGCCGCAAGTGCAGATGGATCAGGTCAAGGTCGGCATCACCAGCGAATGGTTCCTGCTCCAGGGCCAGGCCCGTCGCGATCAGCGTCGGGTCAGTCTCGAAGCCTTGTTGCACCGCGCCGAAGACCGCATGCCCCAGGTGATCTGGTCGCGGGTGGGCGCATGAGTCGCTTGCGCATTGCCCTGCCGCCACTGGATGAACTGGCACTTGAAGGGCCGGTGGACTTTGCCCGGCTCGATCGCAGCGGGCGGGTCAACGAGATTGGCCGCTGCCCGCTGGGGCAACTGGCCAAGGCCGGCAAACCGACTGCGGTGGAGTGTTTCCTGCATCCTCTGGACAGCCTGCTGACCAGCATCGAGCTGCCGCAACTGCCGGCGGCGCGGATCAAGGCCGCGGTAGCCTGCGCCGCCCAGGCGCTGATCCTTGGTCCCAGCGAGCAGATGCATGTGGCTCACGGGGCCCGGGATGGCCAGGGGCAAGTGTCCCTGAGCTGGTTGCCCAGGAGCACTTTGCAGGCCTTGGGCCGGATGCTGGAGCAGGCCGGGTTGAAACTCCAGGGCTTGTACCCGGCGCCTTACGCCTTGCCGGTACCGCTGCCCGGGCAACTCAGCCTGTGCCTGGTGGACGGCCAGTTGCTGGTGCGCCAGAGCATCGGGCAGGGCAGTGTCCAGCCCTTGGTGGAAGAGACCCTGGAGCAACTGCGCGCCTCGGGCAGCGAGCTGTGCTGGGTGGGTAATGACCCGCCGCTGCCGCTGCTCCAGCAACTGCCTGTGGAGCAACGCTGGAGCGGTACGCCGCCGTCCTGGGGGTTGCACAGTGGTGCCGCGGCAGGTGGC
>NZ_JAAARM010000057.1 GCF_009908285.1 Pseudomonas sp. Fl4BN1 | reverse complement strand
CAGGCAGGCGGGGGCGGAACGGGGCGCCGCGAGCGGCGGGGAGCAATAGCCCCAGAAGCTCTGGAACCGAGCTTCCGGGGTGGTTGAGTGTTACACGGCGAGCAGCGGATGCTCAGCAGCACACCGGTGAACGTTGGTCATGGGCGAAATCCGGGCAAGTCAGCGATCAGTGGCCGCAATGGCCTCGGCCTGGCGGTCGAGTAACTGGCGTTGAAAGCTCAGCAGGGGCTCCCTGGGTTGCTGCAGGCGCACGAACTCCAGCATCGGGTCTTGGACCGCAGTACGGATACCCGAGAGCGCCTCCAGCGTGGCCAGTCCGCAAAACGGCACGTAGGCCTCGGAGTAGCCACCCTCATGCACCAACACCAGACGTCCCTCGCACAGGCGTTCGGCGGCGTCCCGCAGGCACTGGGTCATCTCGCGAAAGGAGTCGCTGTGCAGCAGCATCCGCGCCAGCGGGTCCACGGCGTTGGCGTCATAGCCGCAGGCGACGATGATCAGTTGCGGCTCAAAGCGCTCCAGGGCCGGCAGGACAATGCGCTGCATCGCGTGCAGGTAGGCGTCATGGCCGCCGCCGGGAAGCAGCGGGACGTTGATGTTGTAGCCCAGGCCAGCGCCGCGTCCGCGCTCATGCTCACCGCCGTAACCCGGCGGGAAGCAGCCGTCCTGGTGCAGGGACAGGGTCAGCACGTCGGTTCGCTCCTCGAAGATCGACTGGGTGCCGTTGCCGTGGTGCACGTCCCAGTCGATCACCGCGACCTTGCCCAGTCCATGGCGGGCCTTGGCGGCCTCGATGGCGATGGCGATGTTGGCCAGGAAGCAGAACCCCATGGCCTGGTCGGCGCTGCAGTGGTGTCCTGGTGGACGGGACAGGGAATAGGCATTGTCGGCCTCGCCGCTGAGCACCGCGTCCACCGCGGCCATGGCCAGCCCGGCGGACAGCTTGGCGATTTCGTAGCTGCCGGGGCCCACTGGCGCCTCGTCCCCGAGGTGACCGCCGCCGGCGTCGCTCAAGGCCTTGAAACGGTGCAGGTAGTCGGCACTGTGGACCCGCAACAGGTCCTCCTCGGTGGCCGCTGTGGCACTGCGCAGTTGCAGTTGCCGGGTCAGCCCCGAGACGTCCATCAGGCTTTTCAAGCGGCGCTTGGTTTCCGGCGATTCGGCGTGTCCTGCGGCGGCTGGTGGCTGCACCCAGCCGCCCACCGGCAAGGTCAGGACGTGGGGGCCGCCGCTGTGCCAGAGACAGAGTTCATCGAAGAAAAAAGCGGTTTTGCAGGTCATGGTGATATCCATCTTTCAAGGAAACGGGGGGGGTACTTGCGCCGCCCTGTGACGTATCGGTGGTCGTACCACCGAAGTTGCCCCAGGGCGCGCCAAGGGCTTAGCGAGAGGGTCGGCAACTGAGCACCAGGGCCAGCGACAGCAAGGTGATCACCGCGCCACCCAGCAGCAGGCCCTGGAAACCACCGCTGCTTTCGATCAGGCGCCCGGCCAGTGTCGGGCCGATTGCCAGGCCGGCGCTGATCACCAGGTTGGAGGCGTTCATCAGCCGGCCGCTGCGATCCATCTCGGCCATGCGTGCCAGGATCAGCGGCAGGATGAAGGTCCAGGTGAACTTGAACACCACTGCCGCCAGGGCGAAGCGCGCCAGTTGCGGTTGCCCCAGGAGCAGCAGCACCGAGGCCGCCATCAGCCCGTAGCCCAGCAGCAGGAGGGCGCCGCGAGGCAGACGGTCGCCGAACAGGGTGGCGCACAGCGCGCCGACGATGCCCATCAGGGTGGCGATGGCCAGGATGTCGCCGTTGGTCTGCGCCGAGAGGCCGGACTGGCTGCCAATGGCGCCGATGAAGGTCCAGACGCCGCTGAGGCTGATGTAGAACGTGAGGATGCCGAGAATCCCCAGCGCCGCCTTGATCCAGGAGATCGCTGGCGCCTTCGGGGCGTCGGCCGCCTCGTGCGCAGCGCCTGCAGGAAAGCAGCGGGCCAGGGGCAGGCACAAGGTCATCAGCAAGGCCAGGATCAGGTAGCAGGCACCCAGGCCAAAGCGCTCGAAGAGCATCGGCAACAGGCTCAGGCCGATGGCCCCCAGCGCCAGTTGGCCCATCACCCAGAAGCCATAGGCGCGACTGGGGCTGGGGCTGGCGGCGGCGCTGGCCAGGCAGATGATCATCAGCGAGCCGCCGGCCAGGGCGCTGCAGAAGCGCGTGATCAGCAACAGTGAGTAATCATCGGCAAGCATCGACAACAGGTTGGCGGTGATGAACAGCAGGGCGCTGCACAGCGCGGCACGGCGCCAGTCGATGTGTTTCAGCCACCAGATGGCGGGCAGCGTGGCCAGGCTCATGGCCCCCAGTTCGGCGGAGAACAGGTCGCCGATCTGTGTCGGGCTCAATTGCCACTGGCTGGCCAGTTGTGCGGCGATGGCCGGGGCCATCAACAGCACGGCGGGCGTGATGGCAGCGAACAGCACAATGGCCGCCAGCATTCCCAGGGGTTGCTGAGTGGTGCGTGCGGTGGTGCTCAAGGCAGGGTTCTGGGTGTTCATGGACAGACTCCGGGAGAGGTGGGTTCAGAACACATGGACCAGGCGCAGCAGGGCATCCGTGCCGGCATAGCCGTTGTCGGTGGCGACGTTGCGCGACAGGCCGAACATCAGTTGGTTTTGCTTGTCGAGCCAGTGCCCGACCTCGAATCCGACCTGGGTGTAGCGCTTGTGGGTGTCGTCGATACGACGGTCGTTGATCCGCAGTTCGCCGCCATCGGCGTGGATCAGGCGCAGGGCACCGTAGGTGCTGGAGGTGAAGTCGTAGGAGGCGAAGGCCTGCAGGCGATAGAGCGGATCCTGTTTCAGCTCGCTGCCGAAGTAGTCGTTGTTGCTGCCGTAGAGCTGGGCTTCAAGGTTGGCTTCCAGTACCCACTTCTCACCCAGGCCCTGGGTGTAGTTGTAGACAAAGGTCGTGCCCCAGCGGTTGGCCCCCGGCGACACGTCCGGGTTGCGGCTGTGGTATTCGCCCAGAGGCAGTGTGACCAGGGTCAGTAGGCCGCTGTAGGTGCGGGTCTCGGGCTGGTTGATGAAAAACAGGGTGCCGCCGACCTGAGGGTCGCCGAAACCGCTTTCGCCGGTGCGGCGTTCGGCGCCGGGCAAACGTGCGTTGATATCGGCAAAGGGCACGATGAACTGCGGGGTACACAGGGTGCCGCACAGGTCGCTGAAGAACACCTGGCGGTAGGCCATGGCATTGACTCGCAGGTCGGCCTTGCCGGTGCTGTCGGCGGGGCCGTGGAAGTCATCGGCGCGGGTAGCCGGCAGGTACAGCACGCCGAGGCTGGTGCCTGGCGGTGCGGCGAAGAAGTCCCGGGCGTTGAGGTCCGCGGCGTTCAGCGACAGGCTGGCCAGGGTGCCTGCCACGGCGACGGTGGTGCGGCTGAGGATCCTTGTCATGGGCGGTGCGTCTCTTGTTGGAGTTGTTGTTCGGCGAACGGCTCGCCGGCACACGGCAGTGGGCGGAAAAAAGGGCAAAGGCTGCCCGTGGCGGTCAAAAACGACAACCAAAGTCAGGAGCGATCAGGGTGCTGGGTCAGTCGGGCGGGGCGTGCAGTAACTGGGCAATGCGGGTTTTGTCCTTGACCCCGAGCTTGCTGTAGATGACACGGATGTGATGGCGCACGGTGTTGGGTGAAATGCCCAGGTCCCGGGCCACTTCCTTGTAGGTCTTGCCATCACCGAAACATTGGGCGACAGCGTTTTCCCGGGGGCTGAGCTTGGGCAGCAGGATGCGGCTGCGGGCTGCCAGCAGGTACAGGTCGCCCACCGCCGAGGATTCAACCTGCAGGCACTTGCCCTCGAAGCCATTGGCACCAAGCTCCATGGGCAGTTGTGGGCCACTCCACTGTGGCCATTCGTTGAGCAGCAGCTCGACGAAGCCGCGCTCGGCGCACTGCAGCACACCGCGTGGGTCGCACACCGCCAGGGCCAGGTTGCGCGGGCGGGTGAGCTTCTCGCGCATGGCCACCAGGGTACGGATCTGATTGGCCGATACAGCCGCCACCAGATGCAGCATCAAGTTGTTCAACAGCTGGCAGTCATCCTGGTTGAAGCGTGGCGCACCCGGGGCGCGGTACAGGGCTAGGTGGTTGCTCAAGTGGGTATGGGGGTCGATGTGCACCACGCACAGCAATTCGCCGATGTTGTACAGGTGGCCCAGCCAGTTGAGGCCGGGACCGTTGTCCGGGTCGGCCATGTCGACGATCACCGCGCGCCCCGGAACTTCGTGGACCCGGCTCACGGTGATATCGGTGTGGCGGATCGACTGCCAATCCGGCAGGTAGCTGGGTGGCAGGCGGTACAGGTAGCAGCTGTGTTCATCCGGCAGGCCATCTACCAGTGCGGCGCGGCCCCACCAGGCGCTGTCGAAGGGCAACAGCTTGTTGATGCGTGCGAGGGCATGCTGGTGAAGGTGCTCGATGTCCTTGTTCTGCGCCAGTTGCTGCAGTTCCAGGGTCAGTTCGCTGAAGGCTTGCAACAGACTGGCCGCGGCATGATCGGGTCGGTTCATGGGTCTGTACCTCTGTGCGACGTTGTTATTATTTTCGTCACTGAAGGGGTGAAGGACCGTTACGCCTGGGAGACGTGGGCAGGGCCTGGGACGAGTATCGGCGGCTGGCCGCAAGATAACCATCCTACAGATGCAGGAGGTGGCCCATGGCCCGGCTGCTGCGATCGCTTATGCTCAAGCGCCGAAACCGCACCACAGCCGGGAGTGAATACCATGCCAATGCAGCCTTCCTCAGTTGCGCACTACATGACAGGCTTTGATGCCATCAGCCTGCGTCCCTGGGGCTGCCGGTTGTACGGCTTCAGCGAGATACTGCCAGGCACCGTTCGGCGCCTGGAAGTGGCTCAGCCACGGGTCAAGCTGATTATCGGACTGTCTTCCCCTTATGGGCTGGCCGCAGGTGCCCGGAACGACCGTTGTCAGGCATTCGTGGTGAGCCGCCCGGCCGGGCCGGTGATTGTCGAGCAGAGCGGTGCTCATTCATGCATTGAGGTGGAACTACCGCCCTGGGCCGCGTATCGCCTGTTTCAGGGCGACGAACAGGTGCTTGCCAGCCCCTGGCTGGATCTGCGGGAGCTGTGGGGGCCGTCGATTGCCTTGTTGGTCGAGGCGTTGGATGAAATCCCTTGTTGGACAAGTCGCTTGCTCCGGGTCGAGGCTTTCCTTGCCGAGCGCATGCAGCGCTCTCGGCGTGAGGTGCCGGAAATGCTGCGCCGGGCCTGGGAGGCGCTGCAGCACAGTGCTGGAGGCATTCCGATACGCCATCTGAGCGAGCAGGCCGGTTACAGCGGGCGGCATTTCGCCAGTCGCTTCAAGGCCTATCTGGGACAAGGGCCTAAGGCCTGTGCCCGGCATATTCGCTTTGCCCGCGCACAGCAGTTGCTGGAATCGGCGCCGGCGCTGGAACTGGTGCAGGTGGCTTTGCTGTGCGGGTACAGCGATCAGAGCCACTTGAATCGGGATTTCCAGGTGTTTATTGGCTGTTCTCCGGCGGCCTACGCCCGGGCCGGGTGGGCGGACATTCCCGGCAAGCCGGCATCCTTGCTGGACACGCAGGATGTTTCGGCTCCCAGGTCAGTTTTATTCAAGACTCGCTGAGGGTTCCCGACGGACAGTGGCGCCTCTGTCTCGGTGAGTGTGGAGGACGTATGTTCGGTAGCCTTTCTCATGTGGAAATTGGTGCGCCTGATGGTAGTCAGGCGTTGGTTTTCTTCCAGCAATTGTTCGGTTGGTCGCCGCAGCCAATGGGCGCTCTCCAGAACGCCTGGTTACAGACGCCTTCGGTCCGGGTCGGCGTTCACGGTGACGACCCCCAGTCGTGCATGGTCCTGTATTTTCGGGTCGATGACCTGGCGAGCAGCGTCTTGCAGGTCCAGGCCCTGGGCGGCCATACCGGCGAGGTCAGCGACCCTGAGCCCGGCTTCGGCCGGTTCTGCCTGTGCCGCGATCCCCAGGGGGTGTGTTTCGGCCTGCATCAGCCGGACACTCCATGAGCCTCCATGGCCGGGGCCTGAGCCGCAGCAGGAGCGGGGCAGCCCTGGGGAGCGAATCAGGCCAGTACCAGGATCTTGCCGATGGCTGGCAGATCGATCAGCTCTTCGAGTCGCCAGGCGGATTGGGCGAACAGGTCCTGCCATTGCGCCAGGGTTCGTTCCTTGCCGGGTGTCCCCAGGAAAATCTGCATGTCGAATGCCGCGCTTGCCAGGTCGTCCTTGTGGGCAGGCACTACGATTTCCAGCAATGCGACCCGCGCACTGCTGTCCCCGGCGGCGCGGGCTAGATTGTCCAGGACCCGGATGCAGTTCTCATCATCCAGGCTATGCAGGATCGCGCTGAGCAGGTAGAGGTCATCCCGGTCCCGGGCGGGTGGCACTGCCTGCAGCAGGTCTCCAGCCTGAAAGGACAGGCGCTCGGCGTGTGTCGACAACGGGTTGTCAATCCAGTACGCGGTAGGCCCGCGCTGAACAGATGCCCGTTGAAAGACGCTAGCCGGGCGAAGAAGTCCGCGTCCATGGGCTGTTCCATCTGCAGCTCGAACACTTCCTTAAGTAGCATCGGCATCATGGTGAGGCTGACAAAGGCCAGGCGCAGGATGTCCGAGTCCAGGCTGCAGTCCAGGTGGCCAGCGGACTGCAACTGCTCGACCTTGCGTGCTCCGAGCAGCCGACCGCGCTCCAGCAGCTTCCAGGGCAGGTTTCGTCAATCAAGCTGGCGCTTCTGATTGAAGTGCATGGGCGCCTTCAAAGGACGGGTGGGAGCCGGCTTGCCGGCTCCAAGTCGATTGCCGGCAAGCCTGTTGCGCTGGTAGCCGCCTCAGGCAGCCGGGCAAGGGTGCTGCAGGCGATGAAAGCAGCGGCTGAAATACACCAGCGAATCGCCTTGTTCCAGCACGCTGATCTCGTCCAGTTCCACCAGCATCACCGAGTGGGTGCCGATTTCCTGGACCTCGGTGATGCGTCCCTGGAGGCTGGCCAGGGCGCCTTCCAGCACTGGCAGGGCTTGCAGCCCGTCGCGCCAGGGATGCAGGCCGAAGCGCTGGTCCATGGCCACCCCGGTCATGCCGGCAAAGTGCCGGGCGACTTCTTCGTGTTCGCCGCTGAGGACATTCACGCACAGGCGGCCGTTGCCCTTGAACACCGGGTTCAGGGCGCTGTTGCGATTGACGCAGACCATCAGGGTCGGCGGGCTGTCGGTGATCGAGCAGACCGCAGTGGCGGTGATGCCGCAGCGGCCGGCGGGGCCGTTGCTGCTGATGACGTTGACCGCGGCGGTCATGTGCGCCATGGCGTTGCGAAAGGCGAGTTGCTTGGGATCGAGTTCGGGCATGACGAATTCCTCATGGACGCAGGGCATTGTGCAGCAGGAGCCGGCTTGCCGGCGAAGAGGGCCTTGGGCCTTGTGCCGCTCTGGCGGACGCCTTCGCTGGCAAGCCAGCTCCTACGATCACAGGTGGACATTGACCTTTTCCTGTAGGAGCCGGCTTGCCGGCGAAGAGGGCCTTGAGCCTTGGGCCGCTCTGGCGGGTGCCTTCGCTGGCAAGCCAGCTCCTACGACGACAGGTGGACATTGACCTTTTCTTGTAGGAGCCGGCTTGCCGGCGAAGAGGGCCTTGAGCCTTGTGCCGCTCTGGCGGGCGCCTTCGCTGGCAAGCCAGCTCCTACGACGACAGGTGGACATCGGCCTTTTCCTGTAGGAGCCAGCTTGCCGGCGAAGAGGGCCTTGAGCCTTGTGCTGCTCTGGTGGGCGCCTTCGCTGGCAAGCCAGCTCCTACGACGACAGGTGGACATCGGCCTTTTCCTGTAGGAGCCGGCTTGCCGGCGAAGAGGGCCTTGAGCCTTGTGCTGCTCTGGCGGGCGCCTTCGCTGGCAAGCCAGCTCCTACGACGACAGGTGGATATCGGCCTTTTCCTGTAGGAGCCGGCTTGCCGGCGAAGAGGGCCTTGAGCCTTGTGCCGCTCTGGCGGGCGCCTTCGCTGGCAAGCCAGCTCCTACAACGCCAGTGGTTACTGGCGGATGCGGTCGAGCATGTTGATGTCGTCGGGGTTGGTCAGGTGCGGCACGGTCCAGCCATCGAGGTCATAGTCGCCGAGGCACTTGTCCACCAGGTCGGTCATGGCCTTCATCGAGCCGCTGGCCTGGGCGTGGCGCAGGCACTGCATGCGGATTTCGTCCTGGCTGCCGGCGTAGTTGATCTCGTACAACTCGTGGCGCCCGCCGAACTCGGTGCCGATCGCGTCCCACAGCAGCTTGAGGATCTTGATCCGCTCCTCGTGGCCCATGCCGCCCGAGCCTCGGCAGTAGGTGCCCAGGTACTGGTTGAGGATCGGGTCCTTGAGGTCGCGGGAGCCGGACGGCAGGTAGATCAGGCCGCTGGCCACCACTTGCTCGATGATCTTCTTGATGTCGGTGTAGGCCTGCGGCGCCAGTACCCGATAGGCCTGCAGCGCCTGGGTGCTGGGCAGGTAGACGCCGTTCATCCACTCACTGGCGTTGCCGTGCATGGCGTCGGTCAGGGACCAGAACAGGTTGCGCCAGGCCACCACTTCGCCGACCTGGGCCTGGACCCCGCGAAACTCCAGGGACCCGGTGCATTGCAGGGCCTTGACCAGCAACCCGGTGATGAAATCCAGCTTCACCGCCAGGCGGGTGCAGCCCTGCATCGGGAACAGTCGGCCGAAACCACCCTGGGGGAACCACTGGCGGCAGCGCTCGAAGTCGCGGTAGATCAGCACGTTTTCCCAGGGGATGAACACCTTGTCCATGATCAGGATCGCGTCGTTCTCGTCGAAGCGGCTGGACAGCGGGTAGTCGAAAGGCGAACCGGTCATGCCGGCCTGCAGCTCGTAGGAGGGGCGACAAATCAGCTTCATGCCCCGGGTGTTCATCGGCGCGATGAACATCAGGGCGAAATCGGTGTTGTCCCCGAGCAATTGCGCCGAGCCCTGGCCGACGAAGTTGTAGTGGGTCAGCGCCGAGTTGGTGGCCACCACCTTGGCGCCACTGACAATGATCCCGCCCTCGACTTCTTCATCCACCGAGATGAACACGTCCTTGACCTGATCCACCGGCTTGTCGCGGTCGATGGGCGGGTTGACGATGGCGTGGTTGAGGTAGAGGCAGGCTTCCTGGATGCGCTTGTACCAGGTGCGGGCGTTGTCCGAGAACTTGCCGTAGAACTCCGGATTGGCCCCCAGCACGCTGCCGAAGGCGGCCTTGTAGTCGGGGCTGCGGCCCATCCAGCCATAGGTCAGGCGCGACCAGTCGGCAATCGCGTCGCGCTGCTGGCGCAATTCATCGGGGCTTCGGGCCGAGCGGAAGAACTTGTGGGTGTAGCCACCGTTGCCGGTATCGGTGTCCCAGCACAGTTGTTCCTTGGTGGCCGGGTCGTGCAGGGCGTCGTACAGGCGGGCCATGGAGGCCGCCGAGTTACGGAAGGCCGGGTGTGTGGTGACGTCTTTGACGCGGTCACCGTAAATGTAGATTTCACGATCATCGCGCAGGCTGGCCAGGTATTCGGCACCGGTCAGCGGGCGGTTGGTTGCGGCACGAAAGTCTTCGGGTTTCATATCCAGTCTCGGCGTTGTTTTTATTGACTGGGCCCATGATGGGCAGGCGCGAGTGTGGAAAAAATGGCTTTTCCGGCGAATGACTTGCACTTTCCACAGGCCTTGGCGGTGGGCCGGTCCAGGATTTCGGTGTTGGCGATTTGTAGCTTTATCGATTCACTTCGCACGCTGTTGTATCAGTTCTGAAACACCGGTCACATTCGGAAATATTTTTGCGAATCAGCCATATAAAAGCGCAAGTTCGGCCGATATCTCTAACAGTCCCGCGGACTTTGATTGCCGCGGAGCCTCACGTCGACGCAGTTGCTGATGCGCCTGACGGATCAACGGCATGGATGCTCGTTCCCCGTTCTCCTTCGAGAGTCGCCCTATGTCCCTGCGTAACCTGAATATCGCCCCTCGCGCTTTCCTCGGTTTTGCCTTTATCGCCTTGCTGGTCATCGTGCTGGGTATGTTTGCGGTCAACCGCATGTCGATCATCCGTGAGGCCTCCGTGGAGATGGAAAGCAACCAGCTGCCCAGCGTCGGCTTTCTCGGCAACCTCACCGAAAACGTACTGCGCCTGCGGATTCTGTCGTTTCGGGTGCTGGTGAACCGCGACCCGGCCGGCCTTGCGGAGGCCCAGACGCGCATCGGCGCACTGGTGGACAAGGCCAAGCAGGCCCAGGCCAGTTATGCGGCGTTACCGGCAGGGCCGGAAGAAGCGGCGCTGTACCAGCATTTTGCCGCGACCCTGGACAGCTACCTGCAAGCGCAGAAGGAGATGCTTGACCTGTCACGCCAGGACAAGCTGGACGAATTGCGCAACCTGATCAACACCCGGATCAAGGACGGCACCGACCAGATGGGCGAGCAGTTGAACCAGCTGATCGCGATCAATGCCGCCGATGCCAGGAGCGCCTCCAAGGCCGCTGGCGAACACTACAACAGTGCTATTAGCGGAATCGTCGGCGTAGCGGTGGTGGCGTCGTTGCTGACCATCGTCCTCGCGCTATTGCTGACCCGCAGCATCGTGACCCCCTTGAACAAGGCGCTGAACGTTGCACAGGTGATTGCCGGGGGCGACCTGCGCCAGGCCATCGAGGTCGACGGCAAGGACGAACCGGCGCGCCTGCTGCAGGCCCTGGCCGAGATGCAGGCCAGCCTGCGCCGGACCATCGAGCAGATCGCCGGCTCGGCGACCCAGCTGGCCTCGGCCTCGGAAGAACTCAGCGCAGTGACCGAAGAAGCTTCCCGGGGTGTCCAGCAGCAGAACAACGAGATCGAACAGGCCGCCACGGCGGTCAATCAAATGACCGCCGCCGTCGAAGAAGTTGCGCGCAATGCGGTGTCCACCTCCGAAGCGTCCCAGCAATCGACCCTGGCTGCCCGCGAGGGCCGCGACCGCGTGGTGCAGACCGTCGACGCGATCCAGACCATGACCCACGACGTGCAAAGCACGTCGGTGCTGATCGAAGGCCTGGCGACCCAGGGCCGGGACATCGGCAAGGTACTGGACGTTATCCGCGCCATTGCTGAACAGACCAACCTGCTGGCCCTTAACGCCGCCATCGAAGCGGCCCGTGCCGGCGAGGCCGGGCGCGGTTTCGCGGTGGTGGCCGATGAAGTGCGGGCCCTGGCCCATCGCACGGCCCAGTCGACCCAGGAAATCGAGAAGATGGTGGCCGGTATTCAGAACGGTACCGGCGAGGCGGTCGAGTCGATGCAGCAGAGCAACCAGCGCACCCAGAGCACCCTGGAACTGGCCCGCGCCGCCGGCGTGGCCCTGGAGCAGATCGACGAATCGATCAACCAGATCAACGAACGCAACCTGGTGATCGCCAGCGCCTCGGAAGAGCAGGCCCAGGTCTCCCGCGAGGTGGACCGCAACCTGGTGAACATCCGCGATCTGGCCACCCAGTCGGCAGCTGGGGCCAATCAGACCAGTGCGGCCAGCCATGAGCTGTCACGCCTGGCGGTGGACCTGAATGCGATGGTGGCGCGTTTTGTAATTTAACCGCGCAAACCACCGGGGCGCTCGACGAGTTCCGGTGCAGCACCTAGGGTTTTGGCTGAGGCATCTTTCAAGGAGCATGCGATGCGCTACTCAGCCCTGACCCAACGGATTGTCGGAGAAGGCTCCGCAGCCTGGAACATTCACTACCGGGCCCTGGCCTTGCGCGAGCAAGGGCGGGATGTGCTGCTGCTGACCATCGGCGACCCGGACTTCGACACCCCGAAGCCCGTGGTCCGGGCGGCCATCGACAGTCTGCTGGCCGGCGATACCCATTATTCGGAAGTGCGCGGCAACCTGACGCTGCGCAGCTGCATCGCCCAGTGCCACCACCAGCGCACGGGCCAGGTGGTGGACGCCGAGCATGTGGTGGTCTTGCCAGGGGCGCAATGCGCGGTGTTTTCGGTAGCCCAGTGCCTGCTCGATCCGGGGGACGAGGTGCTGGTGCCGGAGCCGATGTACGTCACCTATGAAGGCGTGTTCGGTGCCTGCGGGGCCAAGGTGGTGCCGGTACCGGTGCGGGCCGAGCGGGGTTTCAGGGTCGACCCCGATGACGTTGCGGCGCGGATTACCGGACGCACCCGGGCGATGTTGCTCAACAGCCCCAATAACCCTTCAGGTGCCAGCCTGTCGCTCGATGACTGGCAGGCCCTGGCGCGGCAGTGCCTTGAGCATGACCTGTGGCTGATTTCCGATGAGGTCTACTGCGACCTGCTGTATGAGGGCGAGCACCTGAGCCCCGCCAGCCTGCCGCGGATGGGCGGACGTACCGCAACCATCAACAGCCTGTCCAAGTCCCATGCCATGAGCGGCTGGCGGGTCGGCTGGGTGATTGCCCCGCCGGTGCTGGCCGAGCACCTGAGCAACCTGGCCCTGTGCATGCTGTATGGCTTGCCGGACTTCGTGCAGAACGCCGCGGTGGTGGCGCTGTCCAGCGACTTGCCGGAACTGGTGCAGATGCGTGAAGAATATCGTCGGCGCCGGGACCTGGTGTGTTCGATGCTGGGGCAATGTCCCGGGCTGCTGCCGGTGGTCCCCGATGGCGGCATGTTTGTCATGGTCGACGTGCGTCAGACCGGCCTGGGAGCCCAGGCCTACGCCGAACGACTGTTGGAGGGCTACGGCGTCTCTGTGCTGGCCGGTGAGGCTTTTGGTCCCAGCGTCGCGGGGCATATCCGCATTGCCCTGGTGCTGGACTGCAACCATCTGGCCGACGCCTGTCGGCGTATTGCCCGCTGCACCGCTGAACTTCTGTAGCCGCTGGCGCAGGCGCTGCCGCAGGCTCGGCAATGGCTGCAGCGCCAGTGCCGAGCCGGGAGCGATGGCGGCTGCGATCGACCCGCAGGGGGCGGCGGCAACCGGGTTATTGGCGCTGCGTCCAGGCTGCCGGGTTCACCAGGTTCGGCGGGCGCTGCCCCGCCAGGGCCGCCAGCAGGTTATCGACGGCGCAGCGGGCCATGGCTTCGCGGGTTTCGTGGGTGGCCGAGCCGATGTGCGGAGTGGCCACCACATTCGGCAATTGCAGCAACGGTGAATGCTGGTCCAGCGGCTCGCGCTCGAACACATCCAGCCCGGCCGCGCGAATTTGCTGCGCCTGCAAGGCTTCGATCAGCGCTGCCTCATCCACCACCTTGCCCCGGGAAATGTTGATGAAGATGCTTTGCGCGCGCATCAGGGCAAACTCTCGGCGCCCGATCAGCCCCTCGGTCTGCGCGGTCAGCGGCAGTGTCAGGCAGATGAAGTCCGCCTCCTGCAGCAACTGCTCCAGGCTGCAATAGCGGGCATTGAAACGTTGTTCCACCGCCGGCTTCGGCCGGTTGCTGTGATAGATCAGCGGCATGCCGAAGCCGAAATGCCCGCGCTGGGCCAGGGCCTCGCCAATGCGCCCCATGCCGATGATGCCCAGGGTCTTGCCGTGCACGTCGCTGCCGAAATGCGCCGGGCCGATGTTGCGGTGCCATTGCCCGGCGCGCACCAGATTGGCCAGCTCCACCACCCGCCGGGCTGTGGCCAGGATCAGCGCGAAACCGGTGTCGGCGGTGGTTTCAGTGAGCACGTCCGGGGTGTTGCTGAGCAGGATCCGGCGTTGGCTCAGGTAGTCGATGTCGTAGTTGTCGACCCCCACCGAGACACTGGCCACAGCTTCGAGCCGGGGCGCCAGGTTGAGCAGTTCGGCGTCCAGGCGCAGGCTCGCCCCGAGCAGGCCGTGGGCGCCGGGCAAGGCCTGGCGCAAGGCGTTCAGGCCGGCGGGGCCGAGGTCTTCGATCAAGGTGACCTCCAGCTGTTCCTGCAAGCGGGCCATCAGCGACGGCGAGAGTTTCTTGTACAGCACCAAGTGTTTTTTCATGACGGTCTCTGTGGCAATTCAGCAATGAACCAGGCGGCGACGCACCGGCAAGGATTTGGCCCGTGGCTCGCTGGCGCCGGGTTTGAGTAACAGGGTCAGCAGTACCGAGAGCAGCAGGGCACCGCTCATCAGCAGGTAGGAGGCTCCCGGCGAGCCGGTGCTGCTGTTCAGGTAACCCACCAGGTAGGAGCCGCCGAACGAGCCCAGGGCCCCCATGCTGTTGATCAGGGCCATGGCGCCACCGGCGACGTTGGCCGGGAGGATCTCCGGGACGATGGCGAAGAACGGCCCATAGGGCGCATACATGCAGGCCCCGGCAACCACCAGCAGGCTGTAGGACCACCAGAAGTGCTCGGCCCCCAGCAGGTAGGAGCCGTAGAAGGCGATGGCCGCCACCAGCAGCGGCGGCCAGACGAAGCGCTTGCGCTGCTGGATCCGGTCCGAGCCCCAGGACACCCCGAGCATGGCGAACACCGCCGCCAGGTAGGGCAGGGCCGAGAGCCAGCCGGCTTCGACCATGTCCATTTGCGCGCCGTGCTTGAGGATCGACGGCAGCCACAGGACAAACCCGTAGACCCCGATGCTCCAGCAGAAGAACTGCAGGGCCAGGAGGATCACCTTGGGTGAGCGGAAGGCCTCGGCGTAGTTCTTCACCGCCTTGATGCCCACCTGTTCGGCGGCCAGGGCGTGTTCCAGGTCGCGCTTTTCCTGGTCACTGAGCCAGTTTGCGGCGCTCGGCCGGTCATCGGCCAGGCGCCACCAGATAAAGGCCCAGAGCACCGCCGGCAGGCCTTCGATGATGAACATCCAGCGCCAGCTGAAGTGCTCCACCAGATAGCCCGAGACCACTGACATCCAGAGCATGGTCACCGGGTTGCCAAGGATCAGGAAGGTGTTGGCCCGGGAGCGTTCGGCGCGGGTGAACCAGTGGCACAGGTACACCAGCATGGCCGGCATCACCGCCGCTTCCACCACCCCGAGCATGAAGCGGATGGCGATCAGCATGTAGGCGTTGGAGACAATGCCGGTCAGGGTGGCCAGCCCGCCCCAGAGAATCAGGCTGACGAAGATCAGCTTCTTCACGCTGCGTTTTTGCGCGTAGATCGCCCCCGGCACTTGAAAGAAGAAGTAGCCGAGGAAGAACAGCGCGCCCAGCAGCGACGAGAGCCCGGGGGTGATCTGCAGGTCGTTGGCCATCCCCGAGGCGGCGGCAAATCCATAGTTGGCGCGGTCCAGGTAGGCCAGGCTGTAGGTGATGAAGACAATCGGCATGATGTACCACCAGCGGCGGGCGGCGAGTTTGAGCGTGTTCATGAAAGTTCTCCTGAGCTTGTTGTTTTTGTCGCAACAGGTGGTTCTTGGTTTTCGTTTTCCGTAGGAGCCGGCTTGCCGGCGAACAGGCCTTTAGCCTTGCATCGCCCTGGCGGACGCCTTCGCTGGCAAGCCAGCTCCTACGGTTGTGCGCAATGCTGTTGTGTAGGAGCCGGCTTGCCGGCGAAGAGGGCCTTTAGCCTTGCATCGCCTTGGCGGGCGCCTTCGCTGGCAAGCCAGCTCCTACGGTTGTGCGCAATGCTGTTGTGTAGGAGCCGGCTTGCCGGCGAAGAGGGCCTTTAGCCTTGCATCGCCTTGGCGGACGCCTTCGCTGGCAAGCCAGCTCCTACGGTTGTGCGCAATGCTGTTGTGTAGGAGCCGGCTTGCCGGCGAAGAGGCCTTTAGCCTTGCATCGCCCTGGCGGGCGCCTTCGCTGGCAAGCCAGCTCCTACGGTTGTGCGCAATGCTGTTGTGTAGGAGCCGGCTTGCCGGCGAAGAGGGCCTTTAGCCTTGCATCGCCCTGGCGGGCGCTTTCGCTGGCAAGCCAGCTCCTACAGGGCGCTGGCGGTTTTCAGGGTGGGCGTGTGCTCCGGTAGTTCGTGGCGCAAGGGCAGGCCTTCCATGTCGCCGCGGTTCTGCACCGCGCGGCTGCCGACCCAGTTGGCGCGCTGTACGGCCTCGACCACGCTGCAGCTTTCCAGCAGGGCACTGATCAGGCCCACGGCGAAGGCGTCGCCGGCCCCCACGGTGTCCACCACCTGGGCCACCGGCACGCCGTCGACGAAACCTTCATCCAGTTGGGTTCGGTAGTAGGCACCATGGGCGCCGAGCTTGATCACCACGGCCTCGGCTCCCTGGTCGAGGTAGAACGCGGCAATGTCCGCCGGATCGTCTTGACCGGTCAGCAGGCGACCTTCGCCAAGCCCCGGCAGCACCCAGTGGGCCAGGGCGGCCAGGCGGTTGATCTCGCGGATCATCAGCGCCTCGCTGGCCCACAGGCCGGGGCGCAGATTGGGGTCGAACGACACGCTACGCCCAGCGGCACGCTGGCTCTGCATCAGGTAGCCGGACAGCTCCCGGGCCGAATCCGACAGCGCCGGGGGAATACCGGTGGCATGCAGATGGCGAGCCTGGAGCAGGGCGGGGGCCACATCGCTGACGGCCAGATGGCTGGCCGCCGAGCCGCGGCGGAAGTACTCGACCCGAGGATCGTCGCCGGTGTCTTCCCGGGACTTGAGCTGGAAACCGGTGGGATGGATCGGGTCGCAGCGTACGAAGCGGCAGTCCAGGCCCTCGGCTCGCAAGGTGTCGAGGACAAAACGCCCCAGGGAGTCGTTGCCGACCCGGCTCAGCCAGGCCACTTTGAAACCCAGGCGCGACAGGCCGATGGCGACATTGCTGTCGGCCCCGGCGATGCGCTTGTGAAAGCGCTCGACCTGGGCCAGGTCGCCGCTGTGCTCGGCGACGAACATCGCCATGGTTTCGCCGAAGCAGAGGATATCGGTCTCGGGCATCAGCATGCTTGAGTCTCCCGGCGAGATTGGCCAAGGCGGGCCAGCAGGGCGACCTGCTCGGCCGTCACCTGCACCAGGTCAGCGCCTTGCAGCGGGTATTCCACGGCCCGGGTCAGGCCTGGAGTCATGTGCTGCAGCAGTTGTTCCCACTGATGCAGCTCCGGGGCGCCGGGCGGTATGGCCACCAGCTTGCCGTCGACCCGCTGGCGTACGGCCTTGCAATGCACGTAGTCGACATGCCGGCCCAGCAGGCGCGCGGCATTCACCGCGGACTGCTCCTGCCACTGCCAGTTGCCGATATCGAAGGTCATGCGCAGCGGCAGGTTGAGGGCTTCCACAGCGCTGAAGAAACGCTGGAACGGCTCGATGCGCCCGCCGTGGGCGGTCTGGTCGTTTTCCACCAGCAGGCTCACCGGCTGGCGCAACAGCAGGCTGGCCAGGCTGCGCAAGTCGTGATGCGCGGTGAAGTGGCCGAGGGACACCTTGAGGCGTTTGGCACCGAATTCCCGGGCCCGTTGCAAGGTGGCGGACAGCGCGGGATGGGGTTCGCGGTGCTGTGCCTGCCACAACTCCAAGGGCGAGGAAAATACGCTTTCCAGGCCATGCTGCTGCGCGCTGCGGGCCAGTTCGGCGGGGTTTTCGTCGCTCAGCAACTCCTCGCGCCATTCGATCCAGGAGGCTCCGGCCGCCGCTACCAAGGGAATGAAATGCGCCTGGCCGTGCTGGCGTACCAGGTCCGCGCCGTAGCTGGAAAGGCTGATGGAAACGGGTGATTGATGCATGCTTCAGACCTCTGAAACCGGTTTCATTTTTATTCGGAAAAAAACTGGGGTGTTGGCTGTCGCGGCTTAGCGCCGGGTGGAGCCCCGCACGATCAACTGCGCGGGGAAATCCACCACCCGGGCTGGCCCGGTATCGCCCCGCAGGCGCTTGAGCAGGCACTCGAAGGCGCTGCTGCCGATGGCGTCGGTGGGTTGGGCCAGGGCCGTGATGCCGCTGCCCACCAAGGGGTACCAGTCGAGGTCGTCGAGGGCGATCAGGCCGATGCCGTCGAACAGCGGGCAATGGAGTTCACGTAGCGCCCGGGTGGCTGCCAGGGTCGCCACGCCGTTGGCGCAGAACAGGGCCTTGGGGCCAGGCCCGGGGGCTTCGAGAAAGGTGTGCAGGGTCCTGGCCAGGGTGTCGCCGGTTTCCAGCGACTGGCCACGCAAGGCCGGACGCCGGGCGATCTCGGCGTCAAAGGCGGCACTGCGTTCGAGTCGCGAGCTGGTGCCGTCATGGGGTTCGCTGACCAGCAGCAGGTCGCGGTAACCCTGTTGCTCCAGGTGCTCGACAGCGCTGCGTACCGCCGCCGGGTTGTCCAGCCCCACCAGGTCGGCGTGCAGTTGGGCAAGCTTGCGGTCCACCAGCACCATGGGCATTTCCTGCTGCAACGCCAGCAACTGCTCCAGGTGATGGCCCAGGGTGTTCACGATCAGGCCTTCGATGTTGTAGGCCCGCAGATTGGCCAGGTGCTGGGCCTCCTGCTGGTCGTCGCGGTCGGTGTTGCACACCACCAGGCTATAGCCGTGCTGGCGGCAAGCGGTTTCCACGCCGTGCATCACGGCAATCGAGTAGGGGTTGCGGATATCGGCCACCAGCATGCCGATCAGGCGCGTGCGCCCGCGTTTCAGGCCGCGGGCCATCTGGTTCGGGCGGTAGCCCAGTGCGCTGATCGCCTGCTCGATGCGCAGGGCAATCGCATCGGAAAGCAGGGCCCGATCTTCGCCGATAAAACGCGACACGCTGGCTTTGGAAACCCCGGCGTGACGGGCGACATCGAGCATGGTGACGCGGCTGCGCTGGGCGGCAGAGAAATGATTCACGGGCGACGACCTTATTCTTGGAATTATCGGTTTCAGTCATTCTGAGGGCAGCGCTGAAACCGGTTTCAGGAAACCGCAAAAACCATTCTGCCGTCAAGGGTGCAATCGCGATAAATCGTCTTCGGGCACTCAGTTGGCTGACCAACGGTAAGCGCTCAGGGAAGGGCCAGAGACTGCCGAAGGCCGTGCAGCAGGAGGTCATAAAGCGCATCGACTTCCGCTGCCAGGCCTCTGGCCCGCAGGCAGCCGTGCACCAGGCCGAGGCCCGGGTACAGCTGGCTGGGAACCCCCGCGGCCAGCAGCCGCTGGTGATAGCTGGCGCCGTCGTCGCGCAGGGGGTCGAACTGCGCCACGGCGATCAAGGCTGCCGGCAGGCCGCTGAAATCCTCCGACAGCAGTGGCCGCGCGTAGGCCGAGCGCTGCTCGGGGCCCGGCAGGTACAGGGCCTGGAAAGCGTCCAGGTCGCGGCTGCTGAGCAGCGGTGCATCGGCGCACTGGCTGCGGGACGGCAGGTTGGCGCCGCCCAGACTGGGATAGATCAGCACCTGGGCGGCGGGCAAGGGCTCACCGGCATCCCGCAGGGCCAGGCACAAGGCGGCCGCCAGATTGCCGCCGGCACTGTCGCCCATCAGTGCCCGGCGCCGGGTGTCCAGCGGCACCGGCGCCAACCCCTGCTCCAGGGCACGCCAGACCTTGAGGCAGTCGTCGAACGCGGCTGGGAATGGCTGCTCCGGCGCTAGCCGATAGTCCACCGCGATCACCAGCAACTGCAGCTCACTGGCCAAATGGGCACAGATGAAATCGTGGGAGTCCAGGTTGCCCAGCACCCAGCCGCCGCCGTGCAGGTACAACAGCCAGGGCCAGCCGGATTCAGGGGCGGGCCGATCGGGGCGATAGAAGCGCAGCGGCACCTGGGTCAATCGCAGGTCGTCCACGGCGAGGCCGGCCGGGCGCGCCGGGGTGAAGTCCCGGCACATGCGGTCATAGCTGGCGCGCAGGCCCTGGAAGCTGCTGTCGGTGCTGGTGTAGCTCAGGGTCCGTTCGACGAAGGCGGCCAGTTCCGGGGAGAGCGGATAGTCGCTCATGCGCTTGCTCCTAGAGTCCGGCCTTGACCGCGGCCAGGCCATCCTTGCCGTCGAAGGTGCTGACCCCGGCCAGCCAGCGCTGCAGGTCTTCGGGGTGTTCGCGCAGCCATTGCCGGGCCACATCCTGCGGTGCCTTGCGCAGCATGATCGGCACCATCAACTGGCTTTCCTGGGCTGCGCTGAAGGTCAGGTTCTGCAACAGGCGCTGCACATTCGGGCAACGCTCGGCGTAGTCCGGCGCCGTGACCGTGGACACCGTGGCCGCACCCTCGTTGGGCCCGTACACGTCTTCACTGCCGGTCAGGTAAGTGATGTGCAGGTTGATGTTCATCGGGTGCGGGGTCCAGCCGACGAACACTACGAACTCCTTGCGATTGATCGCTCGCTGCACTGCCGCGAGCATCCCGGCTTCGCCGGACTCGATCAGCTTGAAGCCCTTGAGGCCGAAATGGTCGGTGTCGATCATGCCCTTGATGGTGCTGTTGGCTCCGCTGCCGGGTTCGATGCCGTAGATCTTGGCGCCCAGTTGCTCCTTGAAGCGTGCGATATCGGCGAAGGTTTTCAGGCCGGCCTGGGCCACGTAGTCGGGCACCGCCAGGGTCGCCTGGGCGTCCGCCAGGCTGGGTTGGGCCAGAACCTTGAGCTGTCCGGCCTCGAGGAAGGGCGCGATGTTGTTGTCCATCGCCGGCTTCCAGTAGCCGAGGAAAATGTCCAGGCGCTTATCGCGGATCCCGGCAAAGATGATCTGCTGCACGGCGCTGGTCTGCTTGCTGGTGTAGCCCAGGTCGCTGAGCAGTACATCGGCCATGGCGCTGGTGGCGATCACATCGGTCCAGTTGACCACGCCCATACGCACGTTCTTGCAGGAAGCGGGCTCAGCGGCCCAGGTGGCGGAACTCAGGAGTGCCGCAGCGCAGAGGAGCAGCAAACAACGCTTGAACGGTGCTTTCATCAGAGGATCTCGTCCGGCAGGTGGTTTTTATTCAGCGCGGCGTCTTGTTGCGCCGTGTCCGCCACCTTACGTGGCCCCTGAGGTGCGGGAAACGCTCTGTGGCGACCTGCTTTTGCACGGTGACGACGGCCTCAGGCCCATAGGCTTGACCAGGTGGACACCAGCAACAACAAGGCCATGCCGCGGTTGAAGCGCTGCATGGCCTGAGGCGAGCGCAACCAGCGGGCCGAACCTGCGCCCAGTAGCGCCCAAGTGCCGAGACAGGGCAGGGCGACCAGGAAAAACACCAGGGACAGGTACAGCACCTGGGCCTGGCGGTCTGCCTCGGTCCCGGTGAACACGCTGACCACCGCCAGGGCCATCATCCAGGTTTTCGGGTTCACCAGTTGCAGGGCCGCCGCGCCCAGCAGCCCCAGGCGGCGCTCATCGGCATTGGCATCGAGTGGAGTGGCTGGCGCCCGCCAGATCTGCCAGGCCAGGTAACTCAGCCACAGCAGGCCGGCCCACTGCATGGCTCGCTGGACCCGCGGCAGTTGTCCCAGCCAATCGCCGAAGCCGCTGCCCACCAGTAAGACGATGCCCGCTGCCGCGACGCAGGCGCCGAAGATGATCGGCCACGCTGCACGCAGGCCATAGCGAGCGCTATTGCTCAGTACCAGGATATTGGTTGGCCCCGGGGTGATGGCGGCGATAAAGGCGAACAGCACGAAGGGCAACAGGCTCGAGAGGGAAGGGGGCATGGCGGGCAACTCCAGTGAAGATCCAGGAGGTGATCTTCACGCCCTGGACTTCAGGCGTCTGGAAGCTTTGTGCAGCGCTTGCGATACCCCTCCGGGCTCAAGCCGTAGGCGCGCATGAACCAGCGCCCCAGATGGCTCTGATCGGCAAAGCCCAGGGCGCTGGCCACCTCCGCCGGGGCCGCGCCACCGGCCAGCAAACGCCGCGCCCGGCTCAGGCGCAGTTGCACCAGGTAGGCATGGGGCGGCAAGCCGAAAGCGGCCTTGAAGGCTCGGCTCAAGCGAAAGCGGTCGACCCCGCAGGCGACGCTCAGGGCTTCCAGGCTCAGGTCCTGATACAGGTGGGCATGCAGGTAATCCCGGGCCCGCTGCGCAACCAATGGCAGGCGCGGGTCCTGGCCGTAGCGCTGGCGCCAGTGCAGATGCCCGGTCAACTGCTCGAGCAATTGATCGAGGGCGCTCTGGCGGACAATGCGCAGTTCGCGGTGATGCAGGCTGTGAAAGGCCGCGCTGGTGGCCTGGGCCAAACGTGGGTCGCTGGCCAGGGTGCTGCCGAAACCCAGCTGGGTATTGGCCGGCGCCTCGGCGAACAGCGCCCCCAGTTCGCGTTCCAGCCACTGCGGATCGAGGTACAGCATGCGGTAGGTGAAACCGCCTTCAGTGGGGGCTTCACCGTCGTGGATTTCCCCCGGCTCCAGCAGGAACACCTTGCCCGGGGTGCTCTGGTGGCGTGCCCGGCGGCAGTTGAACTGTTGCACCCCTTGCTCGGTGACACCGACCAGGTAGCTGTCATGCCAGTGTGGATCGTAGGCGTGGCCGGTGAAATGGGCGCGCAGGGTCTCGATGCCGGTGTCGGCATCCTGGGCCAGATCGATCCAGTTGTGCGCGGTCATGGGGTACCTGAGGGTCGAGGTTCAACCCTGGCAGTTAGCGTCGGTGCCAGGGCCCAGGTCTAGAAGTTTCGTGCAGTTTCAGCTGAACAGCCCGGCGGCGATATTGATCGAGAAACCGAGGATCGCGGTGTTGAACAGAAAGCCGATCAGCGACTGCGCGAGCACGATCCTGCGCATTTCACGGGTGGCCACGCCGACGTCGGAAGTCTGCACCGCGACGCCGATGGTGAAGGAGAAATACAGGAAGTCCCAATAGTCCGGAGTGGACAGTTGCTCGGCAAAGCGCAGCGCCGGTTCCTTGCCGTCCCAGGTGTAGTAGAGGCGGGCGTAATGCACGCTGAAGATCACCCCCACCAGCAGCCATGAGCCGATCACCGTAAGCCCGGTGAAGGCGTAGTGCAGCAGGCGTTGAGTGCTGCCCAGGTCCTTGCTGCCTACCAGCTCCAGGGTGATGGCCACCAGGCTGGCGATGGCCGCCACACAGACGATCAACAGCACCAGGCCGGCGTTTTCGTCCTCGGCTTCGGCGATGCGCTTCACCTCGTCGGCGCGGGCCCGCACGGTCAGCCAGAACATCAGCGCCAGGTAGCTCCAGACCGCGGCGTTCCAGCCGATGAGGACCTTGCCGGTGAGGGTCTGGGCGGGGGCGAGGAGGGCGACGGCGCAGCCGATCAGTACGCCGATGGTCAAGCGGGGGTGGGTACGGATCACTACGGACATGGTGGTTTGCAACTCCAGGGCGTGGGGGATGGAACCTTAGCATGGGAGGGTGTGGGGATTTTACCGGGGCGTGGGTGGAGTACATGTCCGCTCTGTTTTTCAGGCTGTGCATGGCCAGAAAAACGCCTGCGCGTCTTTAATCCAGCCAGCGGCGCCCCACCATAAGCGCCGTCGGAGGTTCTCTGCTGATCAGACAGTTCCAGCCAGCAACAGCGTGCGAGGAACCCTTGTCAGCGGCGTCAGGCCGGTTCTCCTCACCATCGCAGTTGCAGAGAAGGCCCTCCATGGGTAGGAAAATGCCCCAGCACCTCTGCCGCCAGTTCCGCGATGACTTCCGCCACGGGCCGCTGGGAGAACTGGATGCCCAGGGCCGCATGGTTGACGCCAGCCTCTCGCCATTGTTCCAGCAGGTCGATCAGGCCCTTGCGCCCGGTGCGTAGCACGTAGCCACCTTGCACTGGTGTGGGGGGATGGTCGGGGTCATCCACCAGGTCGAGCCACTCATTGGTCATGTGAGGACGAAAGCCTGCGTCGGGGATCAGTTG
Organism: Pseudomonas sp. Fl4BN1; assembly: GCF_009908285.1. GTDB lineage: Bacteria > Pseudomonadota > Gammaproteobacteria > Pseudomonadales > Pseudomonadaceae > Aquipseudomonas. The sequence continues at coordinate 3,762 of NZ_JAAARM010000057.1, read as the reverse complement.
GCGCCAGGCCCGGAGCTTTTCTGCCAGGCGTCGCGGGCCTTCGCGGGTGTGGGTCGGGCCGGGATAGGTCAGCCAGCCGTCCGCCTGTTCACCGATCCAGTTCAGGGACTGGCCGCTGGCACCGGTCACCATCAGCGGAATCGCCCCTGACACGGGCTTGGGTAGCAGGTCGGCGTCGACAATGCGCCCCAGGGGCGATTGGATAGCGGGGGTCTTGCTCTGTATCAGTTGGCGAAAGTACTTCACGGCCTGGGCGAAGCGCTCCCCCCGTTCGCCGATTTCCAGGCCGTAGGCCGGAAACTCCATAGGCCGGTCGCCAGAGGCGATACCCAGGATCAGCCGCCCACCCGAGAGCTGGTCCAGGCTGGTGGCTGCCTTGGCCAGGTCGATCGGATGACGCAGGGAGAAAATCGTGCTGCCGGTGGCCAGGGCAATGTGCTGGGTCTGGGCCGCGAGAAATGCCAGGTAAGTGAAAGGCTCGAACACCTGGCCGGCATCGCCAAACTCGGGGTCGAACAGTGGGATGTCCCGCACCCAGACCGCTGCAAATCCAAGGCGCTCGATCTCCTTTATGTGCTCCGCCTGACCGGTTAGAACGGCCATGTCTCCCTCATAGAAACGCAGCGGCAGAAATAGGCCCAGGGTCAGTTCGCCGGGAGCGAACATGCGCCGGTAGCCCGGGTGGCTGGCGAAGGCCGGCGCCGAGGCGCCACGCAGATCAAAGGCGCTCATCCTGCCATCTCCAGTGCGCTGGTCTTGCCCGGCAGGATCAACGCCGCGCACAGTGCGCCGAGCGCTACCAAGCAGGCGGAAACCAGAATCGCCGCGCTGAAACCCTGTACTGCACTGCCACCACCGGCCAGCACGGCGATGCTCACTGCAACCCCCAACGCCAGACCGACCGCGGAGCCGACTTCCTGGGTGGTGGTGAGCATGCCTCCGGCCAAACCATGGTCGGCAGCGGCGACCTGCTCGATGCCGGCGACGGTCCAGGCCGGAAACGCAATGCCGTAGCCGATCCCCGCCAGCAGCGTGCCGGGCAGCAGCGAGGAGGCCCAGGATGCATCCACCTGCAGCGATACTCCCAGCAGCGACAGCCCGCTAATGAACAGCAGCATGCCGCCGAGAATCACTGGTTTGGTGCCCAGCCTGGCGATCAGCGCGGGGCCGGCCCAGGCACTGCACAGGGTGAAGGCGATTGCCATCGGCAGCAGTCCCAAGCCTGCCTGGGTGGCGCTGAAATCGAGGATTTCCTGCATATACAAGGCCGCCACGACAAAGGTCGGCCCCAGGGCGGTATTGGCCAGCAGTGAGACCAGATTGGCGCCGCCGGTCATGGGGTGCGAAAAAACCGCAATCGGCATCAAGGGGGCCGCGACCTGCTTTTCCACCCAGACGAATGCTGCAAGCAGGACCATGGCCATGGCGATCAAGCCGTAGGTCGTGGGCGAGGCGAGGCCGACGTGCTCACTGTTGGCAAAGGCGAAGACCAGGGTCGCGGCACCGGCGGCCACCAGCATCGCGCCGCCGATATCCAAGCGTGGGGTTTCGGTGGTGGTATCCCGTTGGCCGACCGGCAGGTGGGTAGCGAGGGCAATCACCAGCATGCCGACCGGCACGTTGATCCACAGTACCCAGCGCCAACCCAGCAGGTCGGTGATCAGGCCGCCGAGAATCAGACCGCCGACAAAACCACTGGCGGCCACCGCCGTCCAGGCGCCGAGGGCCCGGTTACGCTGGGCCTGATCGGGAAACAGCGCCAGCAGCAGGGAAAACGCCGCCGGTGAAAAAAGCGCTGCGCCAAATCCCTGCATGGCACGGGTGCTGATCAGCATCGCCGGGCTTTGCGAGAAACCGCCGAGTAAGGAGCCGAGGGTAAAGATCGCCAGGCCGAGCAGAAAGACCCGGCGACGTCCGAACAGATCGGCGGCGCGGCCACCCAGCAACAGAAAACCGGCAATGGCTACACCGTAGGCGTTGATCACCCACTGCAAGGCGCCGGGAGTGAAGCCCAGGCTCTGCTGAATCTGCGGTAAGGGGATCATGGTGATGGAGAAGTCGAGCAAGGCCACGAACTGGGTCGTGCAGAGCAATATGAGGCAGAGCCGCCAGCGGGGGGAGGTCATACGGATATCCTGGTCGATGAACAGAGGCTTAATGTATTTAGTGTTGCTAAACTTTTTGTATCATCGCTTCCGACTTATAGAAGACAAAACGATGATTTATCGTTGGTAAATTTAGGAAAACTAAACTCAATGATCCGATCACTTCCACTGTTGGCGCTGCGCACCTTCGTCGAGGTGGGGCAGCGGGGTAGCATCAAGTCCGCCGCGCAAGCGTTGAGCGTTACCTCCGGCGCCGTCAGCCAGCAGATACGCTTGCTGGAGGACCGCATCGGTCTGGCACTGTTCACCCGGCACAGGAGCGGCTTACGCCTGACCGAAGCCGGGGCCAGGGTGCATCCGTTGTTGCTCCAGGCTTTCGAGCAGATGCAGGTGGCGCTGCAGACCCTGGAGGTGATCAAGGCACGACAGACCCTGACGGTGAGTACCGTGGCGACCTTTGCGGCTTCCTGGCTGGTGCCGCGCCTGGGCCGTTTCAATCAGCGCCATCCGGATATCGAGGTGCGGGTGGAAGCCACTTCCGCGGTGGTGGACATGCGTCGGGATCATGTGGATGTGGCCCTGCGCCACGGGCTCGGGGACTATCCCGGTCTGCACGTCATGCCCTTGATGGCCCCGGTTCTGGTGCCGGTGGCCAGCCCTGACTGGTTGGCTAAGGGGATTGAACTGCGGGAGCCCGAGGATTGCCTCTGCTATCCGCTGCTGCACGATAGCGACCGTGCGGATTGGTCGCTGTGGCTCGCGGCCCACGGTGTGGCACAGGACCCCCGTGCCGAACGGGGGACAGCGTTTGAAGACGATTTCCTGTTGATTCGTGCCGCCGAAGCCGGCCAGGGGCTAGCTTTGGTGCCTTTGCAGTATGCCCAGGAGGAAATTGCCGCCGGCCGGCTGGTGCAGGTGCTGGACAAACCCTGGCCGGCGCGCTTCGCCTATTACGTGGTGACACAACCACAGGCCCTGCAGCGCGACACGGTCAGGGCGTTTGTGGAATGGGTCATGGAGGAAGCGCAGGGGGGCGTTGAGAGCGGGCTGTATCCGGTTGGCGAACGGGAGTAACAGCGGTCTTCTCCCGGCAAATGCTTGGTGCGGGATCACTGCGCTTAAGCACGGGAAAACGTTGTAGGCCAGCACGGCCGAAGCAAACCCCGGCAAGGCCCTTTCGCTGGGCACATTTTCTTGCCTCGGGCGGCACCTGTGACAGTGGGCCGCGCTGCGCTCAGAACGCTTTTGAGACAGTTCCTAGATTTATTCCCTGGTGCTTTTGCTATGGTCTGACGCCGGTTTTTTTTGCGCCGCATCAGTAGAAGGTCAGGCCTGGCACCCGTGTCGTCAGGCCAAACCATTCAGCCCTGCTGCGCAAGCCTCGTCCCTGAATGGATTGGACGTGACCCGGCTGGACGACGTGAAAGGTTGTCTTTCAGGTCATCAAGGAGCGAATGCACAATGAATGACGCCGTTCGGATGAGGACCATTTGCACAGGCCAGGCAATCACCATGCCGGGCGGTGGTGACGTGCACCTGATTGCCACGCCGCCCAAGCCCTGCGTGACCATCGTCGTGCATGGGGTCAACGACCTGGCCGGTTGCTACGAGCGCATCGAGCGCGGCTTGTGTCAGGGCCTGAATGAACGCCTGGACA
>NZ_JAAARM010000056.1 GCF_009908285.1 Pseudomonas sp. Fl4BN1 | reverse complement strand
GGGGTGTTGGGTGGGCCGCCGCTGCCTGTCAGGCAATGGCGGCCTGCTGCTCTCAGCGGTCAGTGTTCTGTGGGTTCAGCCAGCCACGAACTCGACGGAACAGTTGTTCTTGCTGGGCGTTTTGGTTGCCTGGCAAAGCCTTGAGGGGAATCTGGCTGAAGTTCGAGTGCTTCAAGCGCTTGCTGGCTTGCAGCCTTTCCAGGGCGGCTTTCTGCGCCTGGGGCTTGTCGACGTAGAAGAAGTCGGCGGTCGGCAGTTTCAAAGTCGGGGTCAGTTCCACCAGTTGCGGTTGGCCATTGGCCGGTGATTGCGCCGCCACCATGACCAGTTTTTGCACCTGTGACGGTTGTTTCTCGCTCAGGTAGCGTGCAGCCCAGTAAGCGCCGGTGCCATGGCCGAGAAGTACGATGCTGCGGGCATTCTGCTGTTCGGCGAAGGCCAGGGCCGCGTCGATCCGGGTAAAGATGCGCTCGGCATCTGCCTTGACTTGTTCTTCCGTGCTTTGCGCCACCACGCGATCCGCCACCTCGGATTCACCGCCGGCCACTTGTTCGATGGGCTTGGCTTCGGTGCTGGCGTCCTTGGCCGTATTGGCCTTGTCCGTGGGCGCCGGTGCAGCTTCGACAACCCGTGGTTGCGCGGCGTCGCTGCGCATGTCGGGAAGGCTCAGGCTCAGGCTGCCCCATTCAGTGTCCGGCAACTTGTTGCGCAGTGGTGCAATAGCTTGCGGCCAGTCGGCACTCTCGCCCGCACCAGGGATGATGATCACCACGCCTTTGGGTTCGCTGGTGTTGGCCGGCTTCCACAGCGCCAGGAAGCTGTCGCCGCCGGTTTGCAGTTGCTGTTGTTCCTGGGCGGGAAGCTGGCGCTCCAGGGCCGCGGCTTCCTCCTGGCTACGCTCAGGCAGGGGTTGGCGTTGCGCCGGCTGTTGCTCAGTGCTTTTGGGGTCCGGGGCCGGATCGGCGGCTTCCACAGAAAAGGTCCAAGGCAGGATCAGCGACAGGCACAATGCAGGCAGTGCCGAGCGGTGGACAAAGGGCATCGGATATTCCAGGCCAGAAGTAATTCCGGCAGCCTAATGGGTTGGTCAGTATTTGTCAGGGTGTGAGACTTCAGATGATGCTTTTTCGCTGCCTTCTGCTTATCGGCTGTCTGTGCCTTCCCTTGATAGGAGAGGCGGCGCCAGCGTCCAATGGGCCGATCGCGCCGTTGAGTCACGAGCAACGCCAGTGGTTGGAACAGCACCCCGAGTTGCGCGTAGGTCTGGTGTTGCAGGCACCGTTCGCCCAGTACGATCGGCGCCTGCAGCGCCTGTCGGGGGCCAACGTCGAATTGATGCAGGCGCTGGCCAAGGCCCTGGACATTGAGCTGAGCTGGCGTAACTTTCCCGATCAGGCGCAGTTGGAGAAAGCCCTGCGTGACGGCGAAGTGGACATGGCTCCAGGCCTGACGCAGACCCCAGCCGGCCTGCGCCTGTGGTTGTTCAGCGACCCCTATATGCGAGTGCCACAACTGGTGGTGGGGGAGCGCAAGGGCGCAGGAGTCGTGGAGCTGGAAAAACTCGACAGCCAGGCCCGGGTCGCGGTGCGCATGCCCAGCACCGTCGCCGACTATCTGCGCCTGACCTATCCCAACCTGAACCTGCAAGGAGTTCCTCTGGAGCGTCAGGCCTTGCAGTTGCTGCTGAGCCAACAGGCTCGTTATGCGGTGGTGGATGAGGCGCAACTCAGTCGCTTGTCAGGGGAGGCGGAGTTTGCCGGGCTGGCGGTGGTGGGGGATATAGGCCTGCCGCAGCTGTTGCGGGTGGCGACGCGGCGCGATTGGCCAGAGCTGGCCAGCATCGTCGAGACGGCCTTGCACGCGATTCCGGCCAAAGAGCTGGAACAGCTCCACAGTCGTTGGCTGCAGCCCAAATATCCGCGTTTGAGTGAGTCTCCCGGGGTCTGGCAGAACCTCAGCCTATTGCTGGTGATCCTGCTGTTGGCCAGTCTGGCGATCGTCTTCTGGCAGCGTCGTCAGCAACGCGGCCTGGAACAGCGGCTGCTGGCGGCGCGGGAGGACATCGCTCTGCGGGCTGCCAATGAGGAGGCGCTACGCCTGACCCAGTTCTCCATCGACCAGAGCACCGTGGGCATTCTCTGGGTCAACTGGGACAGCCATGTGCGCTATGCCAACCGCGCCGCCGAAGAGATGCTTGGCTACCCGGCAGGGGGCGTGGTCGAACGCCCATTGATCGATTTCGAACCCAACTTGCACATGGACCGCTGGCTCAACCTGTGGAAGCGTGCCCGGGCCAGCGAGGAGGGGGTGCAAAGTTTTGAGACCCAATGTGTGCGGGCAGACGGCAGCATCCTGCCGACGGATGTGTCCTTGAGTTTCCTGCGCTTTCGCGACAGTGAATACCTGGTGGTCTACCTCAACGACGTGACCGAGCGCCGCCGAGCTCTGGCAGCCCTGCGCGAGAGTGAGGCGCGCTTGCAGGGCATCGCGGCCAATGTGCCAGGCCTGGTGTTCCGCCTGGAGCGGGCACCGGTCACCGGGCAGATCGATTTTGCCTACATCAGTGAAGGCAGTGAAACCCTGGTGGGCTATTCGCCGGCGGTGCTCGGCCACAGGGACAAAGGCCTGCGCAGCCTGGTGCACCCGGATGACAAGGCTAGCTATCACCTGACCCAGGATCAGGCCCTGGACACTGACAGCGACTGGTCCTGGCAGGGCCGCATCCTGACTCGCCAGGGCCAGCAACGCTGGGCCGAAATCAAGGCCATTACCCGGCGCCTGGATGATGGCACCTTCGTTTGGGACGGCATCGTCTGGGACATCAGCGAAAGCAAGCGCATCGAGCTGGAATTGGCCAGTTCTCGTGAACAGCTGCGCGAGTTGTCGGCGCACCTGGAAAGCGTGCGCGAAGAAGAAAAAGCCCACATTGCCCGGGAAGTCCACGACGAACTGGGGCAGATGCTCACCGTGCTCAAGCTGGAAACCTCCATGTGTGAGCTGGCCTACGCCCAGCTCGACCCAGGTCTGCATGAGCGGCTCAACAGCATGAAGCGCCTGATCGCCCAATTGTTCCAGCTGGTGCGGGACGTGGCCACGGCCCTGCGTCCGCCGATCCTCGATGCAGGCATTGCCTCGGCGATCGAATGGCAGGCCAGACGCTTCGAGGCGCGCACGCAGATCCCGTGCCTGGTCCAGGTACCGGATAATCTGCCGCAACTGAGTGACGCCAAGGCCATCGGCCTGTTCCGCATTCTCCAGGAGGCCCTGACCAACGTCATGCGCCATGCCCAGGCGCATACTGTGGAGCTGAGCCTGACCCTGGAAGAGGGCGAGTTGTGCATGAGCATCAGTGATGACGGCCTGGGGTTTGACACCGCTTCTGCGCGCCCGACCTCATTTGGTCTGGTGGGCATGCGTGAACGCGTGCTGATCATGGGCGGTAGCCTGCGGCTGCACAGTGAGCAGGGCGAAGGCACCACCCTGAGCGTCCGGGTGCCTCTGGACATAAAACAATAACGAGGAGACGCGCGTGATCCGTGTACTGGTAGCTGAAGACCACACCATTGTCCGCGAAGGCATCAAGCAACTGATTGGCCTGGCCAAGGATTTGTTGGTCGTGGGCGAGGCGAGCAACGGCGAGCAACTGTTGGAAACCCTGCGTCAGGTGCCCTGTGAGGTGGTGTTGCTGGACATCTCCATGCCTGGGGTAAATGGCCTGGAGGCCATTCCACGAATACGTGCCTTGAACAATCCACCGGCGATCCTGGTGCTGTCGATGCATGACGAGGCGCAGATGGCGGCCCGGGCACTGAAGATCGGCGCCGCCGGTTACGCCACCAAGGACAGCGACCCGTCGCTGTTGCTGACGGCAATTCGCAAGGTCGCTTCCGGCGGTCGATATATTGATCCGGACCTCGCGGACCGGATGGTCTTCGAGGTCGGCCTGACCGACTCCCGGCCCTTGCATTCGCTGCTTTCCGAGCGCGAGTTTTCGGTCTTCGAGCGTCTGGCCCAGGGGGCCAATGTCAACGACATCGCCCAGCAACTGGCCCTCAGCAGCAAGACCATCAGTACCCACAAGGCGCGGTTGATGCAGAAGCTCAACATCACCTCCCTGGCCGAGTTGGTGAAGTACGCGATGGAGCACAAGTTGCTCTGATGCGATGGGGCGACTTCGCGGTCCAGTGAGAAAACCCCCTGGTTACAGCCGGTGCCCTTTCCCACAGAGGGGAAGGGTACATATCCATTTGCGACATCTCCGCCCTCGGGCTTTTGCCTGTTCTTGCAGCTTGCCGCTGGATACTCGCTGCCGCTCTTATCCAATCCCGCCATCCTTGTAGGGCGATCCCTACACACAACCTTCCAGGTGGCTGAGGCGAATCTCTCCTACCCCCCGATTTTCGGGGGCTGCGGGCTCTACTAGGCTTGTCCCACAGCCGTCTAAAACAAAAGGTGTGGGTATGAGCGAGGTCGATTCAAGCGCTGGGGCCAACGATGTTCTGGTCAGCTTTCGCGGAGTGCAGAAGAGCTACGACGGCGAGAACCTGATCGTCAAAGACCTCAACCTGGAAATTCGCAAAGGCGAGTTCCTCACCCTGTTGGGGCCGTCCGGCTCCGGCAAGACCACTAGCCTGATGATGCTGGCCGGGTTTGAAACCCCAACCGCCGGTGAGATCCAGTTGGCCGGGCGCTCGATCAACAATGTGCCGCCGCACAAGCGCGATATCGGCATGGTGTTCCAGAACTACGCCTTGTTCCCGCACATGACTGTGGCCGAGAACCTCGGCTTTCCCTTGTCTGTGCGCGGCCTGAGCAAGACTGACATCAGCGAACGGGTCAAGCGCGTGCTGAGCATGGTGCAGCTCGATGCCTTCGCCCAGCGCTACCCGGCGCAGTTGTCCGGCGGCCAACAGCAGCGGGTGGCCCTGGCCCGGGCCCTGGTGTTCGAGCCGCAGTTGGTGCTGATGGACGAGCCCCTGGGGGCTCTCGACAAGCAACTGCGTGAACACATGCAGATGGAGATCAAGCACCTGCACCAGCGTCTGGGCTTGACCGTGGTCTATGTGACCCACGACCAGGGCGAAGCCCTGACCATGTCCGACCGTGTGGCGGTGTTCCATCAGGGCGAGATCCAGCAGATTGCGCCGCCGCGAACCCTCTACGAAGAACCGAAAAACACCTTCGTGGCCAACTTCATCGGTGAGAACAATCGTCTTAACGGTCGTCTCCACAGCCATAGCGGCGAGCGCTGCGTGGTGGAACTGGGGCGTGGCGAGAAAGTCGAGGCGTTGGCGGTGAATGTCGGTCAGGTCGGCGGGCCCGTGACCCTGTCCATCCGCCCGGAGCGGGTAAGCCTCAATGGCTCCAGTGAACGTTGCAGCAACCGCTTCTCTGGGAGGGTGGCGGAATTCATCTACCTGGGCGACCACGTCCGAGTGCGCTTGGAGGTCTGTGGCAAGAGCGACTTTTTCGTCAAACAGCCGATTGCCGAGCTCGATCCTGCGCTGGCGGTGGGCGACGTGGTTCCGCTTGGCTGGCAAGTCGAGCACGTTCGCGCGCTCGATCCGCTTCTAGAGGCGAATTGATCGCCCCCCCTGCAACACCAACCTGCACGTGGAGAACACAATAAATGTTGAGATCCCTGAAATTTACCGCCCCGCTTGGCGCTATCGCTGTGGCATTGGGCATGCTGGGTGCGGCGCACGCCATGGCGGCGGGTTCGGACCTGACCGTGGTGTCCTTTGGTGGGGCGAACAAGGCGGCTCAGGTCAAAGCCTTCTATGCCCCTTGGGAAGCAGCGGGCAATGGCAAGATCATTGCCGGCGAATACAACGGCGAAATGGCCAAGATCAAGGCCATGGTCGATACCAAGAGCGTGTCCTGGGACCTGGTAGAGGTTGAATCCCCTGAGCTGTCCCGCGGTTGTGACGAGGACATGTTCGAGCAACTGGACCCGGCGCTGTTCGGCAAGAGTGAAGACTACGTCAAGGGCGCCATCCAGCCGTGCGGGGTGGGCTTTTTCGTCTGGTCCACCGTGTTGGCCTACAACGCCGACAAGCTGAAAGCACCACCAGGCAGCTGGGCCGATTTCTGGGATACCAAGACATTCCCGGGTAAGCGCGGCCTGCGCAAGGGCGCCAAGTACACCCTGGAATTTGCCCTGATGGCCGACGGTGTTGCACCCAAGGACGTGTACAAGGTACTGGCAGGCAAAGATGGCCAGGACCGAGCCTTCAAGAAACTCGATGAACTCAAGCCTTACATTCAGTGGTGGGAAGCGGGTGCCCAGCCACCGCAGTACCTGGCTTCCGGCGACGTGGTCATGAGCTCGGCCTACAACGGTCGGATCGCCGCGGTGCAGAAGGAAAGCAATCTGAAGATCGTTTGGAACGGCGGCATCTACGACTTCGATGCCTGGGCCATTCCCAAGGGCCTGGACAAGGCCCGCGCCGAGGCAGCGAAGAAATTCATCGCCTACTCGGTGCAACCGCAACAACAGAAAATCTATTCGGAGAACATCGCCTACGGTCCAGCCAATACCCAGGCCGTGCCGCTGTTGGCCAAGGACGTTCTCAAGGACATGCCGACCACCCCGGAAAACATCGCCAACCAGGTGCAGATCGACGTCAGCTTCTGGGCTGATAACGGTGAGCAACTGGAACAGCGCTTCAACGCCTGGGCAGCCAAGTAACCAGCCTCTGTTGTAGGAGCGGGCTCGCCCGCGAAGGCGTCATCAGCAGCACCATCGTTGTTGATTGATACGCCGGGTTCGCGGGCAGGCCGGCTCCTACCTGCGGTGGTTTGTATTCGAAAGATCGATTCGCGGAGTTTGTCATGACCATCACCGTTCCCCTGAACGCGGTCACCGGCCCGACCTTGAAGCAGCGGCTGGCCCGTGCCGAGCGGGTCAACCGCTGGAAGGCCCAGGCCTTGATTGCACCTCTGGTGCTGTTTCTGCTGCTGGTGTTCCTGGTACCGATTGTGGCGCTGCTGTACAAGAGCGTCGGCAACCCGGAAGTGGTCGGGGGCATGCCGCGCACCGTCGTGGCCGTGAGTTCCTGGGACGGTCGTGGCCTGCCGGCGGAGGCGGCCTATAAAGCCTTGAGCGAAGACCTGGCGGATGCCCGCAAGAATCAGACCCTGGGCGATCTGTCCAAGCGCCTGAACATGGAGTTGGCCGGCTATCGTAGCCTGCTGACCAAGACTGCCCGTGCCTTGCCGTTCAAGGCCGAGCCCGAATCCTATAAAGAGGCCATGGAGAGCCTGGATGAGCGCTGGGGCGACCCGGCCTACTGGCAGGCGATCCGTCGCAACACCAGCAGCCTTACGCCTTATTACCTGCTGGCGGCAGTGGACCATCGCATCGATGACCTGGGGGAGCTGGCCCCAGCCACTCCGGACCAGTCGATTTACCTGGATATCTTCGCCCGGACCTTCTGGATGGGCCTGGTGATCACTGCCATCTGTCTGGCCCTGGCCTATCCCCTGGCGTACCTGTTGGCCAACCTGCCGGCGCGCAAGAGCAACCTTCTGATGATCCTGGTGCTGCTGCCGTTCTGGACCTCGATCCTGGTGCGGGTGGCAGCGTGGATTGTGCTCTTGCAGTCTGGCGGCCTGATCAACAGCGCCTTGCTGGCCATGGGGGTGATCGATAAACCCCTGGAGCTGGTGTTCAACCGCACCGGGGTCTACATCTCGATGGTGCATATTCTGCTGCCGTTCATGATCCTGCCGATCTACAGCGTGATGAAGGGCATCTCGCCGACTTACATGCGCGCGGCGATCTCCCTGGGTTGTCATCCGTTTGCCAGCTTCTGGCGGGTGTACTTCCCGCAGACTTACGCGGGTGTCGGCGCTGGCTGCCTGTTGGTGTTCATCCTGGCCATCGGTTACTACATCACCCCGGCGTTGCTGGGCAGTCCGAACGATCAGATGGTCAGCTACTTCGTCGCCTTCTACACCAACACCAGTATCAACTGGGGCATGGCCACGGCTCTGGGCGGCTTGCTGTTGCTGGCGACCATCGTGCTCTATCTGATTTACAGCTGGCTGGTGGGCGCCAGTCGCCTGCGCCTGAGCTAAGGAGATAATCGAAATGTTGAGCCCCTATATGTCGCCCGTCGAGCGGGTCTGGTTCTACAGCTTGCGGATTCTCTGCGGCCTGATCCTGTTGTTCCTGGTATTGCCGGTGCTGGTGATCATCCCGCTGTCGTTCAACTCGGGGAGTTTCCTGGTGTACCCGCTGCAGGGTTTCTCGCTGCACTGGTACCAGGATTTCTTCGCTTCCGCCGAATGGATGCGTGCTTTGAAGAACAGCATTATTGTCGCCCCGGCCGCGACCTTGCTGGCCATGGTCTTCGGCACCCTGGCGGCCATCGGCCTGACCCGGGGCGACTTTCCCGGCAAGGCGCTGGTGATGGCTCTGGTGATTTCGCCGATGGTCGTACCCGTGGTGATCATCGGTGTTGCCAGCTACCTGTTCTTTGCACCGCTGGGCATGGGCAACAGTTTCTTTTCGCTGATCATCGTCCATGCGGTGCTCGGGGTGCCTTTTGTGATCATCACCGTGTCGGCAACCCTGCAGGGCTTCAACTACAACCTGGTCAGGGCTGCGGCCAGCCTCGGTGCCTCGCCGCTGACCACCTTTCGCCGGGTGACCCTGCCGTTGATCGCTCCCGGGGTCATCAGTGGTGCGTTGTTCGCCTTCGCTACCTCGTTCGACGAGGTGGTGGTGACGCTGTTTCTCGCCGGGCCCGAGCAGGCCACCCTGCCTCGGCAGATGTTCAGCGGGATTCGCGAGAACCTCAGCCCGACCATCGCTGCCGCGGCGACGCTGTTGATCGCTTTTTCGGTGATCCTGCTGCTGACCCTGGAATGGCTGCGCGGGCGCAGCGAGAAGTTGCGTACCGCTCAGGTTTGAGGGCTTGGCGCCGACTCCGAGCCACTGCCGCAAACAGCGGGAGTGGCTGCGGCATTGCGATCCACGCATTCGTCTGCTGAATAGGCGACAACCAATAATCGCCAGCTACGCTTGTGCCAGCTCCCACCTTATATAAGAGGCTGCGCACATGAGTATTTCCTCTTTCAAGATTGCCCAGAAATTACTGACCGGCAGCTCGGCCATCGAGCAATTGGCCGCCGAGCTGACTCGCCTGGATGTTGACCACCCGCTGATTGTCACGGATGCCGCGCTACTCAAGTCGGGCACGGTGGAGTTGGCGCTGGCGCATCTTGGAGGGCGTAGTTACGAGATTTTCGACCGGGTACAGCCCGATCCGGAAATCGCCATCGTCGAAGACTGCATGCAGGTCTACCGCGAAGGCGGGCATGACGGCCTGATCGGCCTGGGAGGCGGCAGCGCCATTGATATTGCCAAGAGTGTCGCGGCTTATGCGGGTTACCACGGCGCCCTGGAAGATCTGTTCGGCATCGACCAGGTGCCACGCAAGGGGCCGCCGTTGATCGCGATTCCCACGACTGCCGGTACGGGGTCTGAAGTGACCAACGTGGCGATCCTTTCGGACAAGGCCGCACAGTTGAAGAAGGGAATTGTCAGTGACTACCTGCTGCCGCATGTGGCACTGGTCAGCCCACAGATGACTCTGACCTGCCCCCGTAGCGTGACTGCTGCCAGTGGCGTCGATGCCCTGGTGCACGCCATCGAGTCCTACCTGTCGCTCAATGCTTCTGCGATCACCGACTCCCTGGCCATCGGTGCCATCAAGTTGATCGTCAAGGCGTTGCCCAAGGCTTTTGCCAACCCGGCCAACCTGCAGGCCCGGGAGGACATGGCCACCGCCAGCCTGATGGCCGGCATGGCTTTCGGCAATGCCGGAGTCGGTGCGGTGCATGCCCTGGCGTATCCATTGGGTGGGCGCTTCCATGTGCCCCACGGGGTCAGCAATGCTTTGCTGCTGCCCTATGTGATGACCTGGAACAAGATGGCCTGCGTCGAGCGAATGCAGGATATCGCCGAAGCCATGGGCGTGCAGACCGCGTGCTTGAGCGCCAGTGAGGCGGCTGATCGGGCCGTGGATGCGATGAGCGCTTTATGCGCTGCGGTTGAAATTCCCAGTGGATTGCGCAGTTTTGGCGTGCCCGAAGATGCGATCCCGGCCATGGCCCAGGAAGCCGCGGGCATCGAGCGCTTGATGCGCAACAATCCGCGCAAACTGAGCCCCGCCGATATCGAGAAGATCTATCGTGCGGCCTACTGATCATCGCGGTGACGGTGTGCGCTCCAAAGCATGAGGTATACAATGCGCGCCATCGTGATTCTGCTCAAAAAAGGTGCGTCATGCAGCCCTTCGCTATTGCTCCGTCGATTCTCTCCGCCGACTTCGCCCGTCTGGGCGAGGAAGTGGACAATGTCCTGGCCGCGGGTGCCGACATCGTCCACTTCGATGTCATGGACAACCACTACGTGCCGAACCTGACCATCGGCCCGATGGTCTGCTCCGCACTGCGCAAGTACGGGATCACCGCGCCGATCGATGCGCACCTGATGGTGACCCCGGTGGATCGCATCATCGGTGACTTCATCGAGGCTGGCGCCACCTATATCACTTTCCATCCGGAAGCCACGCTGCATGTGGACCGCTCCCTGCAGATGATCCGTGAAGGCGAGTGCAAGGCCGGCCTGGTGTTCAATCCGGCGACTCCGCTGGACGTGCTCAAGTATGTGATGGACAAGGTCGACATGATCCTGCTGATGAGCGTCAACCCAGGTTTTGGCGGGCAGAAGTTCATTCCCGGCACCCTCGACAAGCTGCGTGAGGCTCGGGCCCTGATCGATGCTTCCGGCCGGGATATTCGCCTGGAAATCGACGGTGGTGTGAACGTCAACAACATCCGCGAGATCGCCGCTGCAGGCGCCGATACCTTTGTTGCTGGCTCGGCCATCTTCAATGCACCGAACTATCAGGAAGTCATTGAGAAAATGCGCGCCGAACTCGCGCTGGCACGGCCATGAGCGCATTTGAGCAGCTGTTCCCGGGGCGTTTGCCGCGGCTGGTGATGTTTGACCTGGATGGCACCCTGGTCGATTCGGTCCCCGACCTGGCCGCCGCCGTGGATCACATGCTGCTCAAGCTGGGGCGTGCGCCCGCGGGTATCGAAGCGGTACGGCAGTGGGTGGGCAACGGTGCCCCCATGTTAGTGCGTCGGGCGCTGGGCAATAGCCTGGACCCTCAAGGCGTCGACGACGGCGAAGCCGAGCACGCCCTCGAGTTGTTCAACACGGCCTATGAGGACAGTCACGAACTGACGGTGGTCTATCCCGGTGTACGCGAGACCCTCAAGTGGCTGCACAAGCAGGGCGTGGAAATGGCCCTGATCACCAACAAGCCCGAGCGCTTCGTTGCACCGTTGCTGGACCAGATGAAGATCGGCCGCTACTTTCGCTGGATCATCGGCGGCGACACCCTGCCACAGAAGAAGCCCGACCCGGCAGCGCTGTTCTTCGTGATGAAGATGGCCAGCGTGCCAGCGTCGCAGTCAGTGTTCGTCGGCGATTCGCGCAGCGATGTGTTGGCGGCCAAGGCTGCGGGGGTCAAGTGTGTAGCCTTGAGCTACGGCTATAACCATGGTCGGCCGATTGCCGAGGAATCACCCGCACTGGTGATCGACGACCTGCGGGCACTGATCCCCGGTTGCTTAGAACCTGCCGCTGAGATAACGTTGCCCGACGCTGTTCCATCCCCTTCTGGAAATTCCATCGTGGTGGTCACTCGCAAACTCTGGATGAAAGTCATCAAGGCCCTGGCCCGCTGGCGTTGGCGCGCCTGATTTTTGTCTGGCCGGCCTTGCCGGCACGTTTGCATACCTGACTGTTAGACCCTCAAGCCACGAGGCATCCCATGATTCGCGAAGAATTCCTGCGCTTGGCCGCAGCTGGTTACAACCGTATCCCGCTGGCCTGTGAAACCCTTGCCGACTTCGACACACCGTTGTCGATCTACCTGAAACTGGCTGATCAGCCCAACTCCTATTTGCTGGAGTCGGTGCAGGGCGGCGAGAAGTGGGGGCGTTACTCGATTATCGGCCTGCCGTGCCGCACAGTGTTGCGGGTTCATGGGTATCAGGTCAGCGTGACCCATGATGGGGTAGAGATCGAACGCCACGAAGTGGCCGATCCATTGGCCTTCGTCGAGGAATTCAAAGCCCGCTACAACGTGCCGACGATTGCCGGCCTGCCGCGTTTCAATGGCGGTCTGGTAGGGTATTTCGGTTATGACTGCGTGCGTTATGTCGAGCCGCGGCTGGGCCCATGCCCGAACCCGGACCCGATCGGCGTGCCGGATATCCTGCTGATGGTGTCCGACGCGGTGGTGGTGTTCGACAACCTGGCGGGCAAGATGCACGCGATCGTGCTGGCCGATCCGAGCCAGGACAACGCTTTCGAGGCGGGTCAAGCGCGCTTGCAGGAGTTGCTTGGGCAACTGCGTCAGCCGATTACTCCGCGTCCTGGGCTGGATTTCAGCCAGCAGCAGGCGGCCGATCCGGTGTTCCGCTCCAGTTTCACCCAGGATGATTACGAGCGGGCCGTGGATACCATCAAGGAATACATCCTGGCTGGGGACTGCATGCAGGTGGTGCCGTCCCAGCGCATGTCCATCGACTTCAAGGCGGCGCCCATCGATCTGTACCGGGCGCTGCGCTGTTTCAACCCCACGCCTTATATGTACTTCTTCAACTTTGGTGACTTCCACGTGGTGGGCAGCTCGCCGGAGGTGCTGGTGCGGGTCGAGGACAATCTGATCACCGTGCGGCCGATTGCCGGCACCCGTCCACGTGGCGCCACCGAGGAAGCCGACCAGGCCCTGGAACAGGACCTGCTGTCGGACGCCAAGGAAATCGCCGAGCACTTGATGCTGATCGATCTTGGGCGCAATGACACTGGGCGCGTCTCAGAGATAGGCACGGTGAAACTCACCGAAAAGATGGTCATCGAGCGTTACTCCAACGTGATGCACATCGTGTCCAACGTCACCGGCCAACTGAAAGCCGGTCTGACGGCGATGGACGCGCTGCGGGCGATTCTGCCGGCTGGCACCTTGTCCGGTGCGCCGAAGATCCGTGCGATGGAAATCATCGATGAGTTGGAACCGGTCAAGCGTGGGGTTTACGGTGGCGCCGTGGGCTATTTTGCGTGGAACGGCAACATGGACACCGCGATTGCCATTCGTACCGCGGTGATCAAGAACGGCGAGCTGCATGTACAGGCCGGTGGCGGCATTGTCGCCGACTCGGTGCCGACCCTGGAGTGGGAAGAGACGCTGAACAAGCGTCGTGCAATGTTCCGTGCCGTAGCACTGGCTGAACAAACCCCCGCATCCAAGGCTTGAGGAGTTTCCACTATGTTGCTGATGATCGATAACTACGACTCCTTCACCTATAACGTCGTGCAGTACCTGGGCGAGTTGGGTGCCGAAGTGAAAGTAGTGCGCAATGACGAGCTGTCCGTGGCCGAGATCGCAGCGCTCAAGCCTGAGCGTATCGTGGTTTCGCCCGGGCCTTGTACGCCGACTGAGGCCGGCATCTCCATCGAGGCGATCAAGTACTTCGCCGGCAAGCTGCCGATTCTGGGCGTGTGCCTGGGCCATCAATCCATCGGCCAGGCCTTTGGCGGTGAAGTGGTGCGTGCCCGGCAAGTGATGCATGGCAAGACCAGTCCGGTGTTTCACCGTGACCTGGGTGTATTCGGTGGCCTGAACATGCCGTTGACCGTGACCCGTTACCACTCGCTGGTGGTCAAGCGCGAAAGCTTGCCCGAGTGCCTTGAAATCACTGCCTGGACCCAGCTGGAAGACGGCGCCGTCGACGAGATCATGGGGCTGCGCCACAAGACGCTGAATATCGAGGGTGTGCAATTCCACCCCGAGTCTATCCTCACCGAGCAGGGCCACGAGCTGTTCGCTAATTTTCTCAAACAGAGCGGCGGCACGCGCTAAGGACTTTTCATGGATATCAAGACTGCCCTGAGCCGTATTGTCGGCCATCTGGACCTGAGCACTGATGAAATGCGCGATGTGATGCGCGAGATCATGACCGGCCAATGTACCGATGCGCAGATTGGCGCCTTCATGATGGCCATGCGCATGAAAAGCGAAAGCATCGACGAGATCGTCGGCGCGGTGTCGGTGATGCGCGAGCTGGCGGACAAGGTCGAGCTGAAAACCCTCGACGGCGTGGTGGATGTGGTAGGCACCGGCGGTGACGGTGCGAACATCTTCAACGTTTCCACGGCTTCTTCATTTGTAGTTGCCGCTGCCGGCTGCACCGTTGCCAAGCATGGCAACCGCGCGGTATCTGGCAAGAGCGGCAGCGCTGATCTGCTGGAGGCGGCGGGGATCTACCTGAATCTGACCCCGGTCCAGGTGGCTCGCTGCATCGACAACGTCGGCATCGGTTTCATGTTTGCCCAGTCTCATCATGGCGCCATGAAGTACGCCGCCGGCCCGCGGCGCGACCTCGGCCTGCGTACACTGTTCAACATGCTAGGCCCGCTTACGAATCCGGCCGGTGTGAAACATCAAGTGGTGGGCGTGTTCAATCAGGCATTGTGCCGGCCGTTGGCCGAGGTTTTGCAACGCCTGGGTAGCAAGCACATATTGGTGGTGCACTCCCAGGATGGCCTGGACGAGTTCAGCCTGGCAGCGCCGACGTATGTGGCGGAGTTGAAGAACGACCAGATCACCGAGTACTGGGTGCAGCCCGAGGACTTGGGCATAAAGAGCCAGAGTCTGTTCGGCCTGGTGGTGGAGAGTCCGGCGGCGTCCCTGGAACTGATCCGTGACGCACTGGGACGGCGCAAGACCGAACATGGCCAGAAGGCTGCCGAGATGATTGTGCTCAATGCCGGTGCGGCGCTGTATGCCGCCGATCATGCCAGCAGCCTGAAAGAGGGCGTTGCCCTGGCTCATGACGCCTTGCACACCGGCCTGGCCCGGGAGAAGCTCGAGGAGCTGGGAGCCTTTACCGCGGTGTTCAAGCAGGAGAATGAAGGATGAGTGTGCCGACAGTTCTGGAAAAGATCCTCGCCCGTAAAGTCGAGGAGGTTGCCGAGCGCAGCGCGCGGGTCACTCTGGCCGAGCTGGAAACCCTGGCGCGGGCAGCTGATGCCCCGCGGGGCTTCGCCAGGGCGCTGCAGGAGCAGGTCAAGCTCAAGCAGCCGGCAGTCATCGCCGAGATCAAGAAGGCTTCGCCAAGCAAAGGTGTGATCCGCGAGAATTTCGTTCCGGCGGATATTGCCAAAAGCTACGAGAAAGGTGGTGCTACTTGTCTGTCGGTCCTGACCGACATCGACTACTTCCAGGGTGCCGACGCCTATCTGCAGCAGGCCCGTGCGGCCTGCAAACTGCCGGTGATCCGCAAGGATTTCATGATCGATCCGTATCAGATCATCGAGGCCCGTGCCTTGGGCGCTGACTGTGTGTTGCTGATCGTCTCTGCACTGGATGACGTGCGGATGGCGGAACTGGCGGCGGTGGCCAAGGGGGTCGGCCTGGATGTGTTGGTGGAAGTGCACGACGGTGATGAGCTGGAGCGGGCGCTGAAAACCCTCGACACCCCGCTGGTGGGGGTCAACAACCGCAACCTGCATACCTTTGAAGTTGACCTGGAAACCACCCTCGACCTGCTGCCGCGTATTCCCCGCGACCGTCTGGTGATCACCGAGAGTGGGATTTTCAACCGCGCCGATGTCGAGTTGATGGAGATCAGCGATGTTTATTCGTTCCTGGTAGGCGAGGCGTTCATGCGCGCCGAAAGCCCGGGCAACGAATTGCAACGCCTGTTCTTCCCGGAGCGCGGCGTACCGGTCAGCGGTTCGACCCTGGACTGAAACACACACCATGAACAAGCCGGCGATGCCGGCTTTTTCATATCTATTGCCAAGGATTTTCACTGCCATGACCCAACCCCTTGCCTTGACTGTCGAAGCTGGCCTGCAGGCCGAGCAGGATCTGCTGGCGCTGGTGTGCACCGGTGAGCAGGAGTTTGGCCTGCTGTTCTGGCAACCCAGTGACCGAGCGCTGGTGATGCCTCGGCGTTTGAGTCGCCTGCCTGGATTCGATCTGGCTTGCGAAGCATCGGCGGCCAACGGCTGGCCGGTGCTGTTGCGGGAAACCGGCGGCGAGCCAGTACCGCAGTCGGCAGCGACAGTGAATATCGCGTTGGTCTACGCACCACCGCGCAGTGAGGGCGATCAGGGACGGATCGAGACGGCTTATCGGCGCCTGTGCCAGCCGATCTGTGACCTGCTCAGTGAGCTGGGGGGCACTCCGTCATTGGGGGAAGTGGACGGGGCTTTCTGTGATGGGCGCTTCAATGTCAACCTTGATGGTCGCAAGATGGTTGGTACCGCCCAGCGCTGGCGTCAGAGCAAGGGTGGGCTGCGGCCGGTAGGGCTGGTGCACGGAGCGCTGCTGCTGGATAACGAGCGTGAATCCATGGTGGGGGCAGTCAATACGTTCAATCAGGCGTGCGGCCTGGAGCAACGTTGTCGGGCCGAAAGCCATATTGCCCTGCATGATGCCTTTGCGGCGCCCGATGCTCTGGCGCAGCTGGATAGTTTGTATCGGCAGATGCTCAAGGGCTTTCTGCCTGGCTAGCGGGTGCCGAATACCACCATGGTCTTGCCTTTGACGTTGACCAGGTTGCGCTCCTCAAGGTCCTTGAGGACGCGGCCGACCATTTCCCGTGAGCACCCGACGATCCGGCCGATTTCCTGGCGGGTGATCTTGATCTGCATGCCGTCCGGGTGGGTCATGGCATCCGGTTGCTTGCACAGTTCCAGCAGGCAGCGGGCAACTCGTCCGGTCACGTCGAAGAATGCCAGGTCGCCGACCTTGCGCGTGGTATTGCGCAGGCGCTGGGCAATCTGCCCGCTGAGCACGTACAGAATGTCCGGATCGTTCTGCGACAGTTCGCGGAACTTGGCGTAGCTGATTTCGGCAACTTCGCACTCCATCTTGGCCCGTACCCAGGCACTGCGTTGCTGCTCGTGCCCTGCCTCTTCGAACAACCCGAGCTCGCCAAAAAAGTCGCCGGCGTTGAGGTAGGCGATGATCATTTCTCGACCGTCGTCGTCTTCGATGAGGATGGTCACTGAGCCCTTGATGATGAAGTACAGGCTGTCGGACACGTCACCGGCGCAGATGATGTTGCTCTTGGCCTGATACCGACGGCGTTGACAGTGCATCAGCAACTTGTCGAGATTTTTGATCTTGGGGGTGGGGGCAATAGCAACCATGGTTGTATCCCGAGAAGACTGCACGGTATGAGTTGGTTTTTTTATGGGGCGTAAGCACGGATGTTGAACGCTGGCTATGCGCCAGCCATTTGGCGTCAGCTTAACAGACGCGTCCTACGCGGAATTAGGATTTTTCTTGTTGGTGGCCGGTAATGAGGGGCAAACGGTCAAAGCGCTGCCGGTAGAAAACCCTGTGCTAAGCTGGCGACCCTTTTTTAGCAGTGGAGTCTTGGCGATGAAGGCACGCATCCAATGGGCTGGCGAAGCCATGTTCCTCGGTGAGTCGGGCAGTGGCCACGTGGTGGTGATGGATGGTCCGCCGGAGGCCGGTGGCCGTAACCTGGGTGTTCGCCCCATGGAGATGCTTCTGCTGGGTGTGGGCGGTTGCAGCAATTTCGATGTGGTCAGCATCCTGAAGAAGTCGCGTCAGGCCGTTGAGAGCTGTGAGGCTTTCCTCGACGCCGAGCGCGCCACTGAAGATCCAAAGGTCTTCACCAAGATCCATATGCATTTCGTGGTCAAGGGCCGGGGTCTGAAAGAGGCCCAGGTCAAGCGAGCCATTGAACTGTCCGCCGAGAAGTATTGCTCGGCCTCGATCATGCTCGGGGCCGCCGGCGTAGCCATTACTCACGATTACGAAATCGTCGAGTTGGGTTGAATCGACGCTGATTTCAACGGCAATGGAAAAGGGCGCCTCGAAAGCGCCCTTTTTTGTGTCCGATCCTGGTCGGGATTCAGATCCGGTAAGTACTTTTGGTCATGACCTTGGCCAACAGGCTCATGCCGAATTTCACTGGCGCCGGGAAGCGGAAGCCGCCAGCCTCGAGGGCGGTTTCAGCGTGATGCTCCTCATCGATACGCATCTGCTCGAGAATGGCCCTGGATTTCTCGTCTTCAGCCGGCAGCTGTTCCAGGTGCTCGTTCAGGTGTTTGCAGACTTGGTCTTCGGTGGCGGCGACGAAACCCAGGCTGACCTTGTCACTGATCAGGCCGGCCGCAGCGCCGATGCCGAATGACAAGCCGTAGAACAACGGGTTGAGTACGCTGGGGTGGCTGCCCAACTGGCGGATACGCTGTTCGCACCAGGCCAGGTGGTCGATTTCTTCTTCGGCGGCGTGCTCCATGGCCTGGCGCACCTGGGGCAGCTTTGCGGTCAGGGCCTGGCCCTGGTAGAGCGCCTGGGCACAGACTTCGCCGGTGTGATTGATGCGCATCAGCCCGGCGACGTGCCGGGTGTCCTCGTCACTCATCTGCGCTTCCGGCTGCACGATGGCCGGCGACGGGCGATAAGGTTGGCCGCTGAAAGGCAGCAGCGTACGCATGGCCATGTCGGCTTGCAGCAGCAGGCGGTCGATCGGCGAGTAGTGACGTTGGGTAGTCATGCTTATCTCCGGGAAGAATCACGGCGGCCAGTTTACTCCAATCGATGGGGTGAAACCTGCGCTGGATCAGCGCACCCTTGCCTCTGGTGGGACGAGCGCGCTGTATACGTGCGTATCGGGGTCTATCAGCCCGGAGGCCAGTTCATCTGACGCTGACCCAGTACATGCATATGAATGTGATAGACGGTTTGTCCGCCCAACTCATTGCAGTTCATTACCACCCGGAAGCCGTCTTCGCAGCCTTGCTCCTTGGCCAGGCGCTGGGCGGTGAACAGAATATGTCCAGCCAGGGCCTTATCGTCCTCGGTGAGGTCGTTGAGGGTGCGAATGGGCTTTTTCGGAATAACCAGGAAGTGCACCGGTGCCTGCGGGGCAATATCGTGGAAGGCCAGAACCTGGTCGTCCTCGTAGATGATCTTCGCGGGTATTTCCCTGTTGATGATCTTGGTGAACAGAGTATCCACAGCTTTTTCTCCATTGGATTGGTCGGGGCTGAGTGTACTCAGGCTGACGATGTGCGCCCAGCCCGGACAAGGTGCATAGGGTCTCTGGGCAGCAGACCTTAACGGGGGCAATAGGCCTGATTGACGTAACCGACGATTTTGCGAGTCAGCCAGCGTGAACCCAGGCGGCTGCTGAATGCCATCCAGCGGTTCAAGCGGCCGGGAATGATGATGGCGCGATTCTTTTCCAGGGCACGGACTGCATACAGTGCGACTTCTTCGGGGCTCATCAGCAAGGTGCTGGCATGAAGTTTTTCAGTGTCCATCTGGGCGGTGCGAAAAAATCCGGTACGGGTTGGGCCGGGGCAGAGTACCGAGACCTTGACCGCGCATTTTTTCAACTCTTCGCGCAGCCCTTCGGAGAAGTGCAGGACATAGGCCTTGCTGGCGTAATAGGTGCTCATCCACGGGCCGGGATAGAAGGCCGCCATTGAAGCGACGTTGAGAATCTGTCCGCCGCCCAGCAGCGCCATGCTGTTGCCCAGGGCATGACACAGGCGGGTGAGGGCGAGGATGTTGACCTCGATCAGATCCTGCTCGGTCATCCAGTCCTGGGCCAGGAATGGGCCGCTGGTGCCGATGCCGGCGCAGTTGACCAGCAGGTCGATCTGTCGGTCGCCTTCTTCCAGTTCCAGCAGGAAGCCCGAGAGACGCAGGGGTTCGCCCAGATCACAGGCACGAAATAGCACCTCGACACCGAAGCGTTGAGTCAGCTCCAGGGCGATAGTTTCCAGCTGATCACGTTGGCGGGCCACCAGAATCAGGTTGCGGCCACGTCGTGCCAGTGCTTCGGCCAAGGCTAGGCCTATACCGCTGGAAGCACCGGTGATCAGAGCGTAACGGGTCATGCATTTCTCCATCGCAACGGCCGGTTGCCTGCGACAGGAAGAGTCGCAGGCGCGGACGCGTTTATTCTTGCTCGGATTCTACAGCGGGTGCGGTGATATCGGCTGGTTCGGCGTCTTCATCAGCGCTGTTGGAGTCGATGGTTTCGCTATAGCTGGTTTCGCTGTAGCGGTCTTCCAGGGAACTCAGGCCGCCAGCGACCAGGCCGACGATAAGCAGCGCGATCAGCACCAGCCACATCCAGGATAGAACCTTGACCGCAGTGGTGTTGGGCGGCGGTGGAGGGCCGTAGCGGTTAGCCACGTTACTGCCGGGGCTGACCACGAGTATCAGCGGGAAGATGCCGCCAATGAAGGGGACGAAGTTCAGTAGCCAGAGCCAGCCCGACCAGCCCAAGTCATGCAGGCGTTGTACGCTGATCTGGATGCTGACAACAACGGAGCCAAGCAGCACGATGACACCGGCGAAAATACCCAGTCCCACGAGGAGGGTGGAGTTTGTCACCGCTGCGGAAAGTAGGCCGATGAAGGCGCCGATGCCAACTAGAGCCAGCATGGCTACGGTTAGCACCAGGGTCCAGGCCAGATAGCGCAGGCGGCCAATGCGGCCCTGGATACTGAAGGGGTTGAGTATGGCGTATTGGGCAATAGCCTCGCCGACGGTAGCCTGTGGAGGCGCGTAGGGTGACTTGCTGCTATTGGCAGTGCTTGACGTCGTTACCGAATCCAGATGCAGGTCAAGGCTCTGTTCAGTCTCTATACGAGCATCTATTCCGGCATTTTTCAGTGCTTCCAGATACCGCTGGGCATCCGTCTGGGTCAAGTCGCGCTTGAGCTCTACTTGTTGGCCACTGAACAGGCGTTCCACTGCTGTGGTGTCGCTTTTGAACAGTTCAGCCAGGTTCAACTGGGCGGTGGATTTTTCAACACCGGGGAGCAATGTGCCGTCGAAAACAATCTTGTAGCGGGTCTCGCTCATGGGGGCATCCCTGTCACTTGAAAAGAAGGCTTACATAAAAGATGCCTAGTTTAAGGCCAGCACCCTTCGGCTGGCCAAGAAACTATGAGAACTGGTTATCGTGGCCAGCGTTTGGGGAGTTGGGCCGAGAGCTCTTGGGCTGCGCGATATTCGCTGTCCAGGCGGCCAATCAGTTGATCGACGCTAGGCAGGTCATCGATTTCACCCACGCCCTGGCCGGCCGACCACACGGTTTTCCAGGCTTTGGCTTCGTCGCTGATGGGCTTGAGCTTGGAACCGAAGTTGATCTCACCTTTGCCCTGCAGAGCTGCCAGATCGAATCCGGCGTTTTCCAGGCTCTTGCGCATGAAGCTGGCCGGAACTCCGGACACAGCGGCGGTATGCACGATGTCCGCGGCACGGGAATTCAGCAGCATCTCTTTATAGGCTTGTGGCGCATGGCTTTCGCTGGTGCCAATAAAACGGGTGCCGAGATAGGCCAGGTCGGCGCCAAGCAGCTGTGCGGCGAGAATTTCGTGGCCGTGGTTCAGGCAGCCTGCCAGCAGTAGGGTCTTGTCGAAGAACTGGCGGATCTCCGCGATCAGCGAGAACGGGCTCCAGGTTCCGGCATGACCGCCAGCTCCTGCAGCAACGGCGATCAGTCCGTCGACACCCGCTTCTGCCGCCTTTTCCGCGTGACGACGGGTAGTCACGTCGTGAAACACCAGGCCGCCGTAGCTGTGCACGGCATCCACCACCTCTTTCACCGCCCCCAGACTGGTAATGATGATCGGCACCTTGTGTTCGATGCAGATCTGCAAGTCTGCCTGCAGGCGTGGGTTGCTGTTGTGCACGATCAGGTTCACTGCATAGGGGGCAGGATTCTCCAGAGTTGCCAGCCCTGCTTCGATCTCTTCAAGCCACGCCTTGAAACCGCTGCTTTCACGCTGGTTGAGCGCGGGGAAGCTACCCACCACGCCATTGCGGCAGCAGGCCAGGACCAGTTCGGGATTGGAAATCAGGAACATCGGTGCCGCCACCACGGGCAGGCGCAGACGTTGTTCGAGCAGAGCGGGCAGTGACATTGGAGTACCCCCAAGAAGCGACTAGTAAGAGTTAGAACGGCCGTACGACGACCAAAATTACAATAGCCAGCAATATCAGAACCGGTACTTCATTGAACCAGCGATAAAAGACATGGCTGCGGGTGTTCTCGCCACGGGCGAAGCGTTTCACCTGAGCACCACACATGTGGTGATAACCGATCAGGATCACCACCAGGGTCAGCTTTGCGTGCATCCAGCCACCCTGGCCAAAGTAGGCGCTGGGGTTGAGGCTGATCAACCAGATACCGAAGATCAGTGTCGCGATCATCGCCGGGCCCATGATGGCGCGATACAGCTTGCGCTCCATGAGGCTGAAGCGCTCGCGGCTGATGCTGTCCTCGCTTTGAGCGTGATAGACGAACAGTCGTGGCAGGTAGAAGAGGCCGGCAAACCAGCAGACCACGCTGACGATGTGAAAGGCTTTGAGCCATAGATAGAGCATTTTTAGTTATTCCCAGATTCACGGTGGCGAAGATAGTAGAGGGTAGAGCGTCCGCACGTCACCTTGACGGTTGTCGCAGGGGCGCGCCGCCCCTATTATCGGCAGCTTTCCAGTGGGTTCGTTGAGGGCAGGTTTATGGTCAAGGTCGGTATCGTCGGCGGCACGGGTTACACCGGTGTCGAACTGCTGCGTCTGTTGGCACAGCATCCGCAGGCGCGAGTAGAGGTCATCACTTCGCGATCCGAGGCGGGCCTGGCCGTAGCCGACATGTACCCGAACCTGCGTGGTCACTATGACGGCCTGGCTTTCAGCGTGCCGGACATCAAGGCACTGGGTGCCTGTGATGTAGTGTTCTTTGCTACTCCCCACGGCGTTGCTCATGCGCTGGCCGGCGAGTTGCTGGCAGCGGGGACCAAGGTTATCGACTTGTCGGCGGACTTCCGCCTGCAGGATGCCGATGAGTGGGCCAAGTGGTACGGCCAGCCCCATGGGGCTCCGGAGTTGTTGGAAGAGGCCGTCTATGGCCTGCCTGAAGTCAATCGTGAACTGATCAAGAAGGCCCGTTTGATTGCTGTTCCGGGCTGCTATCCAACGGCTACCCAACTGGGCTTCCTGCCACTGCTGGAGGCCGGCCTTGCCGATGCCTCGCGTCTGATCGCCGACTGCAAGTCTGGTGTCAGTGGTGCCGGCCGTGGTGCTAGCGTGGGCTCGCTGTACTCGGAAACCTCCGAGAGCATGAAGGCCTATGCGGTCAAGGGGCATCGTCATCTGCCGGAAATTCGCCAGGGCTTGCGCAGGGCCGCGGGCAAGGATGTGGGCCTGACCTTCGTACCGCATCTGACGCCGATGATTCGTGGTATCCACTCGACGCTCTACTCGACTGTTGTGGATAAGTCGGTTGATTTGCAGGCGCTGTTCGAGAAGCGTTATGCCAACGAGCCCTTTGTCGATGTCATGCCTGCGGGCAGTCACCCAGAAACCCGTAGCGTGCGCGGTGCCAACGTCTGTCGGATCGCGGTGCACCGTCCGCAGGATGGTGATCTGGTGGTGGTGCTTTCGGTGATCGACAATTTGGTGAAAGGGGCATCAGGCCAGGCGGTACAGAACCTTAATATCCTCTTTGGGCTGGATGAGCGCTTGGGGTTGTCTCACGCAGGTATGCTGCCGTAAGGTTTCTTGCGAGTTAACAGAAAGGCCCGCCAGACGGGCCTTTCTGCGTTATGCACGTAGCTGTACGACTATTGATATACCGTAACAATAGTTGACCGCTTTTCTAGGAGAAGCGGATAATGCGCGTCATTACGCAGTATGGCGGCTTAACGCCGGGAGATAGTCAGCATGAGCGTTGAATCCTTCACCCCCACGGCTTTGCAATTCACTCAAGGTGCGGCGCACAAGGTGAAGAGCCTGGTCGATGAAGAGGGTAATGATCGCTTGAAGCTGCGCGTATTTGTTACGGGCGGCGGTTGTTCAGGGTTTCAGTACGGTTTTACTTTCGATGAGGAAGTGGCCGAAGACGACACCATCGTTGAGCGCGAAGGTGTGAGCCTGGTTGTCGATCCTATGAGTTTCCAGTACCTGGCAGGTGCTGAAGTGGACTATCAGGAAGGCTTGGAAGGCTCGCGCTTCGTGATCAAGAACCCTAATGCCAGCACCACCTGTGGTTGCGGGTCTTCGTTCTCGATCTGATCCGTCAGCAAGATCTTTTGTTGAGCGCCGCAGGGTCTAACGGCCCTGCGGCGTTTTGCTGTCTGGCAATCAGGCCGGATAGATGGCGCCCAGTACGCGCAGGCCGCGGGCACCGGTAACGCTGGGCCGGTTGGCGGCGATGCCTTCCAGGCAACAGTGGGCCAACCAAGCGAATGCCATGGCTTCCATCCAGTCCGGGTCTACTCCATAAGCGGCGGTACTGTTGACTTGGGCCCTGGGCAGCAGTGCTGCGAGGCGGTTCATCAAGGTCGTGTTGTGGGCACCACCACCACATACCAGGAGCTCCTGGGTATCGCTTTGGGCCGACTGTAACGACTCGATGATGGTCAGTGCTGTCAGTTCCAGCAGCGTGGCTTGCACATCCTCGGCAGGGATGGCGTCATGTTGCGCCAGATGTCGCTGTAGCCACTCGAGATTGAATACTTCACGTCCGGTGCTCTTCGGCCCTTGGGTAGCAAAGAATGGGTCGCTGAGAAGGGACTGCAAGAGTGTTTGGTCAGGTTGGCCGCTGGCGGCCCACTGACCGTTGCGGTCGAAACGCTCTCCGCGTTGGGCCTGTACCCAAGCATCGAGTAGCACGTTACCTGGGCCGCAATCAAAGCCGGAAACCGGTTTGGCGATCTCGATCAGGCTCAGGTTGCTGAAGCCGCCAATATTAAGGACGGCGCGGTTGCCGGTGCGTTGTTCGAACAAGGCTTCGTGGAAGGCCGGAACCAATGGCGCGCCTTGTCCACCTGCGGCCACGTCGCGACTACGGAAGTCGCTGACGACGGTGATCCCTGTGAGCTCGGTCAGCAGCGCTGGGTTACCGATCTGCACGGTGAACCCACGGCTCGGCTCATGGCGTACGGTTTGTCCGTGGCTGCCGATGGCGCGAATGTCATGAGTTGGCAATTGCTGCTGCTGCAGAAGGCTATGGATACCCTGTGCGGCCAGTTCTACCCAGTGCTGCTGGGCAATGGCGGAGCGTGCGATCTCGTCTGGGCCGCTGGCGCACAAACTCAGGAGCTCAGCACGCAGGGAGTCAGGCATCGGGGTGTAGTGGGTGGCGATCAACTTGATCGCCGGACTCTGCTCGATCAGGGCAATGTCCAGGCCATCAAGACTGGTACCGGACATCACCCCTATATAGAGCGCCATGGTTCAGCGCTTGCTCGAGGCCAGCATGGTGGCCTTTTCCTGATCCATACGGGCCATCAGAGGCTGGCTCTGTTGGAGGAAGCGAGGGCGCTCGGCCTTGGCGATCGGATCGGCCATCGGCAGCTTCTGGCCCAATGGGTCCACGTGGACGCCATTGACCTGGAACTCATAGTGCAGGTGTGGTCCGGTGGAAAGACCAGTGGTACCAATGTAGCCAATGACTTGACCCTGTTTGACCGAGCCGCCGGTCTTGACGCCCTTGGCAAAGCCTTGCATATGGCCGTACAGGGTGCGGTAGGTGTTGCCGTGTTGAATGATCACGGTATTGCCGTAACCACCACGGCGGCCCGCCAACAAGACCTTGCCGTCACCGGCAGCTTTGATTGGAGTACCTCGTGGAGCGGCGTAGTCGACGCCCTTATGGGCGCGGATCTTGTTCAGGATCGGGTGTTTGCGGCCCATGGAGAAGCGCGAGCTGATACGGGCAAAGTCCACCGGTGTGCGAATGAAGGCCTTGCGCATGCTATTGCCATCAGCGGTGTAGTAGCTGCTGGAGCCTTGTTTGTTGGTATAGCGCACCGCAGTGTAGGTCTTGCCGCGGTTGGTGAAGCGTGCGGAGAGGATGTTGCCGGTGCCGACGACTTTACCGTTGGCGACTTTCTGCTCGTAAATCACGTCGAACTCGTCACCCTGGCGAATATCCTGGGCGAAGTCGATGTCGTAACCGAAAACGTTGGCCATATCCATGGTCAGGCTATGGGACATCCCCGCGCGGGCGGCGGATTGTGAAAGCGAGCTATTGATGACGCCGTGAATATAGGCCGAGCGAACTACAGGCTTGGTGATCACCCGGTTGAAGGTAAAGCCTTTGGGGCCTTTGGCTAGAGTGATGGTTTCAAGGTCGCTGACTTTGCTGTGCAGATTGTTCAGCTGGCCATCCGTGGTGAGTTCGAACTCAAGCTTCTGGCCATGTTTGAGTTGGGAGAACTGTTTGGCTTGCTTGTCGCTAGCCAGCACCTCATGAACGGAAGTCGCTGGCAAGCCAACCTTTTCGAACAGCGTGGAGAGAGTATCGCCCTTGGCGACTATGACTTCTCTATGACCAGGGGCTTTCTGCTCTTGCACAACGGCAGGTGCGGGCTCGGTTTCTGCGGTTTCCGTGGCGTCTTCGGTGGTGTTGTCGATCTGTGCAAAGGGTGAGGCAACAGACTCATTTGTGGCTTGTTCGGTCGATACAGCGTCTTGATCTTGCTTGAGTTGTTCGACCGGGCTTTCCAGATCAAGGCTCAATGTCGTCTTTTTTGCTTCTACATCACTGGAAGGGAATACCAGTAGAGCCAAGCTTAGAAGGGCTGCGATACCACTTGCGGCGAGCAGGTGGCTCTTCGGATAAAGCGGTGGCGCTTTAGACGGTTCGGAGGTCATAGGTAATTTGGCTTTGAAAAGATGAAATGGAAAAGATGAATGACATGATGAAGATGAAATAACTGTATAAAATATAACCAAATCATCTGTGACGCAAGCGCGCGGGCGCTCTGCTTTATGAATGTCCCCGGACGCCGGGCAAAACTTGTAATTAGTCCGTGATCTTGTATGGTTGGTTCCCTTTTGAATCTGAGCCTTGCGGGTCTGTTATGAAGTCGGTTGAAGAGCAGCTAGCGCTGATCAAACGTGGTGCGGAAGAGTTGTTGGTCGAGTCCGAGTTGATCGAGAAGCTCAAGCGCGGCGAGCCGCTGCGTATTAAGGCAGGCTTCGATCCGACGGCCCCCGATCTGCATCTCGGGCATGCCGTGCTTATTAATAAGCTGCGTCAGTTTCAGGACCTGGGTCACCAGGTGATCTTCCTGATTGGTGACTTCACCGGGATGATCGGTGATCCGAGTGGCAAGAGTGTCACTCGTCCGCCATTGACTCGCGAGCAGGTCCTGGAGAATGCGGAGACCTATAAAAGCCAGGTTTTCAAAATTCTTGATCCCGCCAAGACTGAGGTGGCCTTCAACTCCACCTGGATGGACAAGATGGGGCCGGCAGACTTTATTCGCCTGACTTCCCAGTACACCGTTGCGCGCATGCTTGAGCGGGACGACTTCGACAAGCGCTACTCGACTAATCAGCCGATTGCCATTCACGAGTTTCTGTATCCGCTGGTGCAGGGGTATGACTCGGTGGCTCTGCGTGCCGATGTCGAGTTGGGTGGCACCGATCAAAAATTCAATCTTCTGATGGGGCGTGAGCTGCAGCGCAGTTATGGGCAGGAGGCGCAGTGCATTCTAACCATGCCGTTGCTTGAGGGGTTGGATGGCGTCAAGAAGATGTCCAAGTCCCTGGGTAACTATGTAGGGATTCAGGAAGCTCCGGGTGTGATGTACGGCAAGCTGGTCTCCATTCCTGATGCGCTAATGTGGCGTTACTTTGAGTTGCTCAGCTTCCGCTCGATGGATGAGATCAATGCGTTGAAGGCTGATGTGGAGGCGGGTGCCAATCCGCGTGACGTCAAGATCAAGCTGGCGGAAGAGATTGTTGCGCGGTTCCATGGTGACGAGGCGGCTGCAAATGCTCATCGTGCATCAGGTAACCGTATGAAGGATGGCGAGCTGCCGGATGATCTGCCGGAGATTGAGTTGACTGCTGCTGAAGACATGCCGATTGCTGCTGTCCTTAATAAGGCTGGTCTGGTGAAGAATGCTGCCGTAGCGCGAGACCTTCTGGGGTCGGGTGGTGTTCGGGTAGATGGCGAGGTTGTCGATCGCACCTATATATATGCAGTGGGTTCGACCCATGTGTGCCAGGCCGGCAAGAAGGCATTTGCACGTATTACGCTTAAATCCGAATAAAACTGAAAATAGGTATTGACGGCGAATTATATCTCTCTATAATTCGCCCCACTTCCGGCGCAGTCGAAACGGAAAACTCCTTGAGATTCAACGAGTTACGCAGTTTTCGGCAGCGGTTACGCTTCAGTTCATCGAAGCCAGAAGGAGTTGGTAAGGCAGTGAGTTTTAGCCTTATTAACGATTCGATCCTCTCGGTCGAAAGCGGTGAAAAA
>NZ_JAAARM010000055.1 GCF_009908285.1 Pseudomonas sp. Fl4BN1 | reverse complement strand
GTAGTGACTACAAGACCCTGTCGCTGTCCGCCTTGGGTGGTGCACTGGAGTTCTACGACTTCATCATTTTCGTGTTCTTCGCCACCGTGGTCGGCAAGTTGTTCTTCCCGGCAGACATGCCCGAGTGGCTGCGCCTGATGCAGACCTTCGGCATTTTTGCTGCCGGTTACCTGGCGCGGCCCCTGGGCGGGATCGTCATGGCGCACTTCGGCGACCTGCTGGGGCGCAAGAAGATGTTCACCCTGAGCATCTTCATGATGGCAGTGCCGACCCTGATCATGGGCCTGCTGCCGACCTACGCGCAGATCGGCATGTGGGCGCCGATCCTGTTGCTGTTGATGCGGGTGATCCAGGGCGCGGCGATCGGCGGTGAAGTGCCCGGGGCCTGGGTGTTCGTTTCCGAGCACGTGCCCCAGCGGCACATCGGCTATGCCTGCGGCACCCTGACCTCGGGCCTGACCGCCGGGATTCTCCTGGGCTCGCTGGTGGCCACCGCGATCAACAGCATCTATACCCCGGCGGAAGTGGCGGGCTACGCCTGGCGGATTCCGTTCCTGCTGGGCGGGGTGTTCGGCCTGTTCTCGGTGTACCTGCGTCGCTTGTTGCATGAGACCCCGGTGTTCGCCGAGCTGCAATTGCGCAAGGCCCTGGCCGAAGAGTTACCGCTGCGAGCGGTGCTGCGTGATCACCGTGAAGCCATCGTGATCTCCATGTTGCTGACCTGGCTGCTGTCCGCCGGGATCATCGTGGTGATCCTGATGACCCCGACGGTGTTGCAGACCGTCTATCAGTTCCCGGCCATCACCGCCCTTGAGGCCAATAGCCTGGCGATCGTGTTCCTGAGCCTGGGCTGCGTGGCCTCCGGGGCCCTGGCGGACCGTTTCGGTGCCGGCAAAGTCTTCGTCTTCGGCAGCGCCTTGCTGCTGGCCACGTCCTGGACCTTCTATCACGGCCTGCAGGACAACCCGCAGTGGCTGTTCCCGCTGTATGCCCTGACCGGCCTGTTCGTCGGCACCATCGGCGCCGTGCCTTATGTGATGGTCAAGGCGTTCCCGGCGGTGGTGCGTTTCAGCGGCCTGTCGTTTTCCTACAACCTGGCCTACGCAATCTTCGGCGGGCTGACGCCGATGGTGGTGACCTGGCTGCTCAAGGAAAGCCCGATGGGCCCGGCCTATTATGTTGCAATTATTTGCGGCATCGGCCTGCTGGTGGGGCTGTACCTGTGGAAGAAGGGCCGCTGACAGGCGTGATGCCCACTTGGACGTGTTCGCCGGCAAGCCGGCTCCTACCGACACAATCAGGAAAGGCCAGCTTCCGTAGAGGAGTGCTGGCCTTTCATCTAATTGTCATATTCCAGACATAGAGTGTTCACACGGCCTACAGATACTTGGCCCCGACTTAACACCCCCTATCTGCTAGGAGTAAGGCATGAAACTGAAGCGTTTGATGGCGGCAATGACCTTTGTCGCCGCTGGCGTTGCGACTGCCCACGCGGTTGCCGCTGTTGACCCTGCTATCCCGAGCTACACCAAGACCACTGGTGTGTCGGGCAACCTGTCCAGCGTCGGTTCCGATACCTTGGCGAACCTGATGACCCTGTGGGCCGAGAACTACAAAAAAGAATACCCGAACGTCAACATCCAGATTCAGGCCGCCGGCTCCGCCACCGCGCCACCTGCGCTGACCGAAGGCACCTCCAACCTGGGCCCTATGAGCCGCAAGATGAAGGACACCGAACTGGCGGCCTTCGAGCAGAAGTACGGCTACAAGCCAACCGCTATCCCGGTGGCCGTGGACGCCCTGGCGGTGTTCGTGCACAAGGACAACCCGATCCAGCACCTGACCATGGAACAGGTCGATGCGATCTTCTCCGCGACGCGTCTGTGCGGCGCTAAAGAAGAAGTCAAAACCTGGGGCGACCTGGGCGTGAAGGGCGACCTGGCCAACAAGCCGGTCCAGCTGTTCGGCCGTAACTCGGTATCCGGCACCTACGGCTACTTCAAGGAAGAAGCCCTGTGCAAAGGCGACTACAAGCCTAACGTCAACGAGCAACCAGGTTCGGCCTCGGTCGTACAGTCCATCAGCTCCTCGCTGAACGGCATCGGCTACTCGGGCATCGGCTACAAGACTGCCAGCGTGAAGACCGTGGCCCTGGCCAAGAAAGGCAGCACTGACTTCATCGAAGACAGCGAAGAAAACGCCCTGAACGGCAAATACCCGCTGTCGCGCTTCCTCTACGTCTACGTCAACAAAGCCCCGAACAAGCCTCTGGCCCCGCTGGAAGCCGAGTTCGTGAAACTGGTCCTGTCGAAACAGGGTCAGGAAGTGGTGGTGAAAGACGGTTACATCCCTCTGCCAGCCAAAGTTGCCGCCAAGGCCCTGGCTGACCTGGGTCTGAAAGAAGGCGCATAAGCCGCCGCATAAGGGTCCGGCCCCCGGACCCTGTCGTATCCGTAGGAGCTGGCTGGGCGACCCAGGCTCAAGGCCCCGTTCGCCGGCAAGCCGGCTCCTACAACCTCATTTTTTGTCCGCTGCCAGCTTTGCTACGCGGCGGATTTGTTGCGTCACTGCATTGTCATCTTTCTGTCATACAGGATCGCTAGGGTGTGCGCATGAATGATCTGGCCAACTCCACCATGACTACGACTTCTCCCCCCAAGCGCATTGACTTCAATACGCCTGAACTGCAACGCAAGCGCCGCATCCGCGCGCTCAAAGATCGCCTGACCCGCTGGTACGTGCTGATTGGCGGCCTGGCTGTGCTGGGTGCGATCACCCTGATCTTCTTCTTCCTCGCCTATGTCGTCGCACCGCTGTTCCAGGGTGCCGACCTGACCGCCAAGGACCCTCTGACTCCCGCCTGGATGCAGGACGCCGGCAAGCCGCTGATGTTCTCCCTGGAAGAGCAGAACCAGGTCGGCATGCGGGTCTCCGACAAGGGCCAGGCACTGTTCTTCGACATCGACAACGGCGCCGAGCTGCGCAAGGTCGACCTGCCGATCCCGGCGGGCGCCAGTGTCACTTCCATCGGCAAGGACCAGCCGGGCACGCCGCTGGTAGTGGTAGGTTTGTCCAACGGCCAGGCCCTGGTGTTCCGCCACACCTACAAGGTCAGCTACCCGGACGGCAAGAAGACCATCTCGCCAGCCATCGAGTACCCCTACGGTGAAACCCCGATCACCCTGAATGAACAGGGCGAGGCGCTGGAACACGTCAACCTCAACGCCACTGATTCGTCGCTGATCGTCGCCGGCTCCAGCGGTTCGCAGTTGCAAGTGCTGAAGCTGACCCGCGAAGAAAACATGATGACCGGTGAGGTCACCAGCGAGCAGAACCGCATCGAGCTGCCGCAGATGACCGAACCGGTCAAGGCGATGTACATCGATCCGCGCCAGCAATGGCTGTATGTGATCAATGGGCGCGCCCAGGCCGACGTGTTCAGCCTGCGCGACAAGAGCCTCAACGGTCGCTACAAGCTGCTGGAAGACGCCGATACCGAAGTGACTGCCAGCACTCAGCTGGTAGGCGGTATCTCGCTGATCATCGGTACTTCCAAAGGTGGCCTGGCCCAGTGGTTCATGGCCCGCGACCCGGATGGCGAACTGCGCCTGAAGCAGATCCGCACCTTCCAGATGGGCACTGCACCGATCATTGAAATCACCGCCGAAGAGCGCCGCAAGGGCTTCGTTGCCCTGGACGCTTCCGGCAAGCTCGGGGTGTTCCACAGCACCGCCCACCGCACGTTGCTGGTGGACCAGGTGGTCGACGGCCAAGGCATCTTCGGCCTGTCGCCACGGGCCAACCGGGTGATCGTCGAGGCTGGCGGCAAGCTGCAACCGCTGTTGCTGGACAACCCGCACCCGGAAGTGTCCTGGAGCGCGCTGTGGAGCAAGGTCTGGTACGAGAACTACGACGAACCTAAGTACGTCTGGCAATCCACGGCGGCCAACACTGATTTCGAACCCAAGCTGAGCCTCTCGCCCCTGACCTTCGGCACCTTGAAGGCGGCGTTCTATGCCATGTTGCTGGCGGCTCCGCTGGCGGTTGCGGCAGCGATCTACACCGCCTACTTCATGGCTCCGGGCATGCGCCGCAAGGTCAAGCCGGTGATCGAGCTGATGGAGGCGATGCCGACGGTGATTCTCGGCTTCTTCGCCGGTCTGTTCCTCGCGCCCTATGTCGAAGGTCACCTGCCGGGCATCTTCAGTCTGCTGCTCCTGCTGCCGGTGGGCATCCTGGTGGCGGGTTTTGCCTGGAGCCGCCTGCCCGAGTCCCTGCGCCTGCGAGTGCCGGACGGCTGGGAAAGCGCGATCCTGATCCCGGTGATCATTTTCGTCGGCTTCATCTCGCTGTACATGAGCCCGTTCATGGAGAACTGGTTCTTCGGCGGCGACATGCGCATGTGGATCTCCCATGACCTGGGGATCACCTACGACCAGCGCAACGCCCTGGTTGTGGGCCTGGCCATGGGTTTCGCGGTGATCCCGAACATTTACTCGATTGCTGAAGATGCTGTGTTCAGCGTGCCGCGCGGCCTGACCCTGGGCTCTCTGGCCCTGGGCGCCACACC
This sequence comes from Pseudomonas sp. Fl4BN1, assembly GCF_009908285.1. GTDB lineage: Bacteria > Pseudomonadota > Gammaproteobacteria > Pseudomonadales > Pseudomonadaceae > Aquipseudomonas. The sequence goes on along the minus strand of NZ_JAAARM010000055.1, from coordinate 24,063 downwards.
GTGGCAGACCATGACTCGCGTGGTGATCCTCACCGCCAGCCCGGGGATCTTCTCGGCGCTGATGATCGGCATGGGCCGCGCCGTCGGCGAGACCATGATCGTGCTGATGGCCACCGGCAACACCCCGATCATGGAGATGAACCTGTTCGAAGGCCTGCGCACCCTGGCCGCCAACGTCGCGGTGGAAATGCCTGAGTCGGAAGTCGGCGGCAGCCACTACCGCGTGCTGTTCCTCTCGGCGCTGGTGCTGCTGCTGTTCACCTTCGTCATGAACACCCTCGCCGAGCTGATCCGTCAGCGTCTGCGCAAGAAATATTCGTCGCTTTAACAAAGGTAGAAGTCTGTGAAACAGAACTCCCTAAACGGCTGGTTCAAAAGCGGCGCCCCCGGCGTCTGGATCAGCGGTGGCGCGGTGTCCATCGCGGTCATCATGACCATCGGCCTGCTGGCGGTGATTGCCGTGCGTGGCCTTGGCCACTTCTGGCCGGCGGATCTGCTGCAAGCCCACTACGACGTGCCGGGTCAGGCCAACCACCTGGTCGTCGGTGAAGTGGTACAGAAGGAAGAAGTGCCCCGGGAACGCCTGAAGAGTGCCGGCTTGCCGGTGCCCGACCAGGGCCCGGAGTTCATGACTCGCGAGTTGATCAAGGTCGGCAACCGTGACCTGAACGGCAATGACTTCACCTGGATCGTCGGCGAGTGGCTGACCAACCAGAGCTACCCCAAAGAGCTGATGACCATCGAACGCCGTGAGTGGGGCAACTTCTACGGCTACCTGGTCAACGTCAAAGAAAATGGCAAGGTGATCGCCGAAGGCGAGGCCGCCTGGCCTGAGCTGCAAGCGCGGATCGACCGGGTGAGCAAGCTGGCGGCCCAGCTCAAGAGCCTGGAGAAGTCCGACATTGGCGCGATCAACGCTGGCCTGGAGCGCATCCGCTTGCATGGTCGCAAGCTGGAACTGGGCGGCAAGCTGGACGCTGCCGCTCAAGCCGACATGGACGCCGAGCGTGCCGAGCTCAATGCCCGTTACCAGGATGTCGAGTCCCGTCTGGGCGATCTGCACGCGCAGTTCAACCGCGACAGCCTGACCGCCCGTGATGCCAATGGTAAGGAAATCGAAATCGGCCTGGGCAAGGTGGTACATGCCTACCAGCCGAACGCCATGGGCACCTTCACCAAGATCGGTTTCTACTTCAGCAAGGTCTGGGAATTCCTCAGCGACGACCCGCGTGAAGCCAACACCGAAGGCGGGATCTTCCCGGCGATTTTCGGCACCGTGATGATGACCCTGATCATGGCCATGATCGTGACGCCGTTCGGTGTGCTGGCAGCGGTCTACCTGCGTGAATACGCCAAGCAGAACGCCCTGACCCGGGTGATCCGCATTGCCGTGAACAACCTGGCGGGGGTTCCAGCGATCGTCTACGGCGTGTTCGGCCTGGGCTTCTTCGTCTATGTACTGGGTGGTTCCGTGGACCGTCTGTTCTTCCCCGAAGCCCTGCCGGCGCCGACCTTCGGTACTCCGGGGCTGCTCTGGGCATCCCTGACCCTGGCGCTGCTGGCGGTGCCGGTGGTGATCGTGGCCACCGAAGAAGGCCTGGCGCGAATTCCCCGCACCGTGCGTGAAGGTTCCCTGGCCTTGGGTGCGACCAAGGCCGAGACCCTGTGGAAGATCGTTCTGCCCATGGCCAGCCCGGCGATGATGACCGGCATGATCCTCGCGGTGGCCCGTGCCGCCGGTGAAGTGGCGCCGCTGATGCTGGTGGGCGTGGTGAAACTGGCGCCGTCGCTGCCGGTGGACGGCAACTACCCGTACCTGCACCTGGACCAGAAGATCATGCACCTGGGCTTCCACATCTACGACGTCGGCTTCCAGAGCCCCAACGTCGAGGCTGCGCGGCCACTGGTGTACGCCACCGCGTTGTTGCTGGTGCTGGTGATCGCGACCCTGAACCTGTCGGCGGTATGGATCCGTAACCACCTGCGGGAAAAATACAAAGCGCTGGACAGCTGATCGGCTGGCTTGTGTAGGAGCTGGCTTGCCAGCGAAGGCGCCCACAAGGGCGACACAAGGCCTAGAGGCCCCTTCGCCGGCAAGCCGGCTCCTACGGAACACAATGATGTCGCCGCCGGCCTGATGCCTGCGGTTCACGACAAACGAATTGGTAGCACAGGGAGCATCCCATGCAACATGAAGCACACACTCACGGCATCAACATGTCCGCCCTGGGCCGCGACAAGCAGAGCCTGAGCCTGGAACAGGAAACCGTGGCCATCGAAGTGCCCGGCCTGAGCTTGTTCTACGGCGAGAAACAAGCGCTGTTCGACGTCAGCATGAACATCCCCAAGCAGCGCGTGACCGCCTTCATCGGCCCGTCCGGTTGCGGCAAGTCGACCCTGTTACGGACCTTCAACCGCATGAACGACCTGGTGGATGGCTGCCGTGTCGAGGGCGCCATCAACCTCTACGGCAACAACATCTACCGCAAGGGCGAGGACGTGGCCGAGCTGCGCCGTCGCGTCGGCATGGTGTTCCAGAAGCCCAACCCGTTCCCCAAGACCATCTATGAAAACGTGGTCTACGGCTTGCGCATCCAGGGCATCAACAAGAAGCGCGTTCTCGATGAAGCCGTGGAGTGGGCGCTCAAGGGGGCGGCGCTGTGGGAAGAGGTCAAGGACCGCTTGCACGAGTCGGCCCTGGGCCTGTCCGGTGGTCAGCAGCAGCGTCTGGTGATTGCCCGGACCATTGCCGTGGAACCGGAAGTGTTGCTGCTGGACGAACCCTGCTCGGCGCTGGACCCGATCTCGACACTTAAAGTCGAAGAGCTGATCTACGAGCTCAAATCCAAGTTCACCATCGTCATCGTGACCCACAACATGCAGCAGGCGGCACGGGTTTCCGACTACACCGCGTTTATGTATATGGGCAAGCTGGTGGAGTTCGGCGATACCGATACGTTGTTCACCAACCCGGCGAAGAAGCAGACCGAAGACTACATCACCGGACGCTATGGCTAGGAAGCAGCTGCAAGCCGCCAGTATCAAGCGGCAAGTGAGAGCGGTTAAGGGTAATGACATAGATAGCTTGCAGCTTGTAGCGTGCGGCTCACAGCTTTTGCGGAGCAAACCATGATTTCGAAGGAAGGGTTAACCCATCACATCTCCCAGCAGTTCAATGCCGAGCTGGAAGAGGTGCGCAGCCACCTGCTGGCCATGGGCGGGCTGGTGGAGAAGCAAGTCAATGACGCGGTCACCGCGCTGATCGAGGCCGACTCCGGGCTGGCCCAGCAGGTGCGTGAGATCGACGAACAGATCAACCAGATGGAACGCAATATCGACGAGGAGTGCCTGCGCATTCTCGCTCGTCGTCAGCCGGCGGCTTCCGACCTGCGCCTGATCATCAGCATCTCCAAGTCGGTGATCGACCTGGAGCGCATCGGTGACGAAGCCACCAAGATCGCCCGGCGGGCCATTCAGCTGTGCGAGGAGGGTGAAGCTCCGCGGGGTTACGTTGAAGTGCGGCACATCGGTGACCAGGTGCGCAACATGGTCCGTGACGCGTTGGACGCTTTTGCCCGCTTCGATGCCGACCTGGCCCTGTCGGTGGCCCAGTACGACAAGATCATCGACCGTGAGTACAAGACCGCGCTGCGCGAGCTGGCCACCTACATGATGGAAGACCCGCGCTCTATCTCGCGGGTTCTGAGCATTATCTGGGTACTGCGCTCGCTCGAACGGATCGGTGACCACGCGCGCAATATTTCCGAGTTGGTGATTTATCTGGTGCGCGGTACTGATGTGCGCCATCTGGGTCTCAAGCGCATGAAGCAGGAAGTTGAAGGCACCAGCGGTGAAAGCGCTAATGTTCCGGGTGAAGCTGACGATAAGTAAGATTGCCTGAGAAGAGCGCCCGGCCCTTTTGGCCGGGCGCTTTTGTTTGAGGCTTTCGAATTGAATGGCAGCACCCGTGAACGAAAAGTCCCGGCGTGACTGAAGAGTTTTGGCAAAGTGCCATCAGCCAGCGTTATGCTTGCCGGGATTTTTAAAGGGGTGGTCGATGAGTAAGGTAAGTGTGTTGGTGGTGGATGACGCCTCGTTCATTCGTGACTTGGTGAAGAAGTGCCTGCGCAACTACTTCCCTGGCATCAAGATCGAAGACGCAATCAACGGTAAGAAGGCCCAGGCGATGCTTGCCCGTGAAGCCTTCGATCTGGTCCTGTGTGACTGGGAAATGCCGGAAATGTCCGGGCTTGAGCTGCTGACCTGGTGCCGTGAGCAAGAGGCCCTGAAAACCATGCCGTTCGTCATGGTCACCAGCCGTGGCGACAAGGAAAACGTGGTGCAGGCGATCCAGGCCGGGGTTTCCGGTTATGTCAGCAAGCCCTTCACCAACGAACAGCTGCTGACCAAGGTCAAGCAGGCGTTGAACAAGGTCGGCAAGCTCGACACCTTGATGAACAGCGCGCCGACCAAGATGAACTCGGCGTTCGGCAATGACTCCCTGAGCGCGCTGACCGGCGGCAAGCCGACAGTGGTGGGTGCTGCGGCTCCGGTCAATCCGTTTGCCAAGCCTGCCGCTGCGCCGGCTCCGGCAGCCAGTGCAGCGCCGGCTCGTGGCCTGCTCAATAGCCCGCCAGTCAAGGCCCCAGCCCCTGCGGCGTCGGCCGGTGGTGGTCGTGGCCAGGGGCAACTGCGGCTGTCCAGTGGCAACCAGCAATGTGTGATCAAGGCCTTGAGCATCAAGGAGGCCTTGTTGGTCGTGAAGCGCACCGAGAACCTGCCGCAGGTACTGGAGAGCGCGGTGCTGGACCTGGAGCAGGGCGACAACGCCGAAGTGGCGCGGTTGAATGGCTACCTGCATGCGGTGGTGGCTGTTGAGCCGAAGCCGGATAGCGACTGGTTGCAACTGACATTCCGTTTTGTGGATCAGGATGCGCAGAAGCTCGACTACATCTCCCGGTTGATTGCTCGCGGGACGGCGCAGAAGCATTTCGTTCCTGGCGCTTGATCTTCCAGGTGCTGGCTTGCCAGCCAAGGCGGACTGACCGGCGGCTCGTTCATGGATCATTGCCGCTATAGCAGCGGCTTGTGGTTTCGCCTCTACGCCGCTGCCTAGGGCCTTCGATTCGTTCAGGCGTTCTCCCTCGAACGTCCCTCAGGAGGGCATCGCTGCCAGCGCTGCCCTCGACTGCGTCCCAATCCCGGGCTACGAACCTATGGGCTTTCTCGGCGGTACATGGCGGCCTTCGAGCCTGTCGTAGTGTCCTCCTATCCGGCCCGCGCAGCCCCTTGCCAGCGCCGCCAGCAATCTGCTGCAAACACTTTCCTGTCCCAGGATTTTTTCCACCGCTGGATAGCGACCGGGTTACATCACCACGACCTTGGCGTTGCGGGTGGATAACCCTCGCCTTGGGTTGAAGGCCGCCAGCAGCAAGGCGTTGAGGCTTGTACCGAGGCATTTGAGACCGTATGTCCGATTAACTTTGTCGAACTTGATTTATATCTATTTGGATATAGATTGCGGATAGCGCTCCACATCATTCTGCTCTTGCGGCCATGCCTTGAAACAACCCGATGCGACCATCCATGGCGGGGTTGATTAGCCTTGCTCCTGGTCAGTCACAGGAGAAGTTCGATGCACAGGCACAAGGATGTGGTGTTTGTCGGGAGTGCGCTCAGGGATCTCAGGGCTTTCCCTGAAGATGCCCGCCGGGCCGCCGGTTTTCAGCTGGATCTGCTGCAGCAGGGCGAGCCGCCCTTCGATTGCAGGTCGATGAAGGCTATCGGCCCGGGCGTTTTCGAAATCAGGGTCAATGAGGATTCAGGGGCGTTTCGGGTGTTTTATGTGGTCAGGCGACCCGCAGCCATTTATGTACTGCACGCGGTACGCAAGACCACCCGCAAGACCGAAGCGCGGGATATCGAACTGGCTCGTGCCAGATTTCAGGAAATAGGTTCACGCCATGACTGACTCATCCGTTACTCAGCGGTTCGCCAGTGTCTGGGATGCTCTCGAGGCCACCCCCCAGGAAGCGGCCAACATGCGCCTGCGGGCCAAGCTCATGCTGGCGCTGGGCAAGACCGTGCAAGCCTGGGGCGTATCGCAGAAGGAGGCCGCCAAACGCCTCAATATCACCCAGCCGCGGCTCAATGACGTGCTCAGCGGCAAGATCAACAAGTTCTCCCTCGATGCGCTGGTCAACCTGTCCGAGGCGGCCCGGCTGGGGGTGGATATCAGCTTCGATACCCCAGGCACGGAGCCCCTGGCGCCGGCCTGATTCACACAAGCTCCATATCCGCCTGTTAGCGTGATTCCACAACCTACCAAGAAGCTGCCGAATGTGTGTGCGCCTGCTGTTTTTTTGTGGACTGTCGCTGGTCGCTACGTCGTTGGCGGCGATGACGGTCTACAAGTCCATCGACGCCAATGGGGTGGTGTCCTACAGCGACCGGCCTTCGCCTGGGGCGCAGGAGTTCGTGTTCCGCGAGCGCATGGTCGAGCACCTGGAGCGTCAGGTGCTCCTGGATATCCAGAAGCACAAGGGCGTGGATACGGTATATGTGCGCAATGACCTGTACGCACCGGTGGAGATCGAGTTGGGTTTTGCCGGCTTGAACAATGTCAGCGGTGTTCCCGGGCAACCGATCCGCCGGGTGCTGCCGGCCCGCAGCAGGCAGCGCCTGGCGCTGCTCACGGCGACTCGGGCCGACCAGCCCTTCAGCTATGCACCCAGGTTCCGTTATTCCCTGGGGGACCCGACAGGCGCCACCCAGGCCTATCGCTACCCGTTGCCCTGGCGTGGCGGGCCGTTTCGCCTGACCCAGGGTGCCAATGGCCAATACAGCCATTTCAGCCCCAAGAGTCGTTATGCGTTGGACATTGCCATGCCCGTAGGCACGCCGATCATCGCTGCTCGGGGTGGGAGGGTGGTGAAGACCGAGAGTGCCCAGAACGGGCGCGGCAACAACCCTGCGGGCAACTTCGTTCGGGTGCTGCACGATGACGGCACCATGGGCGTGTACCTGCACCTCAAGCAAGGCTCAGTGAGCGTGCGGGAAGGGCAGCGGGTAGCGGTGGGCAGCCCGCTGGGGCTGTCGGGCAATACCGGCAACAGCAGCGGGCCGCACCTGCACTTCGTGGTGCAACGCAATACCGGGCTGGGGCTGGTGTCGATTCCCTATCAGTTCAACCAGCCGCTGGGGGATCTGCCGAATTTCGCACTGGGCAAAAAATAGGTTTCGGGGGCGGGTGTTGGCAACCGGCTCCGGGGCAGATGCAGGAGCCGGTTTGGCAGTGCAGGGCTCGATTAGTCGAGCATCAGGACTTTGGCCAGGATGATCTTCGGACCCTTCATCTTCTTGATGATGATGCGCAGGCCTTCGACTTCCAGCACTTCTTCCTCTTCCGGCACCCGTTTCAGGGTTTCGTACACCAGGCCGGCGAGGGTTTCGGCTTCGATATGGTCCAGGTCGATGCCCAGCAGGCGTTCGACCTTGAACAGTGGCGTGTCACCGCGCACCAGCAGTTTGCCCGGCTGGTAGGCGAGGATGCCGCGCTCGGTCTTGCGGTGTTCGTCCTGGATGTCGCCCACCAGCACTTCCAGCACGTCTTCCATGGTCAGGTAGCCGATCACCTTGCCGTCGGCTTCTTCCACCAGGGCGAAGTGCGAGCCGCCCTTGCGGAATTGCTCCAGCAACTGCGACAGCGGCATGTGCCGGGAGACGCGCTCCAGCGGGCGGGTCAGCTCGGCCAGGTTGAACGACTCGGGGATATGGTCCAGGGCTGCCAGTTCCAGCAGCAGGTCCTTGATGTGCAGCAGGCCGACGAACTCGTTTCGTTCGCTGTCGTAGACCGGGTAGCGGCTGAATTTGTGGCGACGGAACAGGGCGAGGATTTCCTTGAGCGGCGCGTTGAATTCGACGCTGATCAGGTCTTCCCGGGAGTTGGCCCAGTCCACCACTTCCAGTTCGCCCATTTCCACGGCCGAGGCCAATACACGCATGCCCTGGTCGCTGGGGTCCTGGCCTCGGCTGGAGTGCAGGATCAGCTTGAGTTCTTCGCGGCTGTAGTGGTGCTCGTGGTGCGGGCCAGGCTCGCCTTGGCCGGCGATGCGCAGGATGGTGTTGGCGCTGGCGTTGAGCAGGTAGATCGCCGGGTACATCATCCAGTAGAACAGGTACAGCGGCACCGCGGTCCACAGCGACAGCAACTCGGGTTTGCGGATCGCCCAGGATTTGGGAGCCAACTCGCCAACCACGATGTGCAGGTAGGAAATGATGAAGAACGCAGTGAAGAACGACACGCCGCGGATCACTTCCGGGGAGTTGACGCCGAGCGCTCCCAGCAGCGGTTCCAGCAGGTGGGCGAAGGCCGGCTCACCGACCCAGCCCAGCCCCAGGGATGCCAGGGTGATACCCAGCTGGCAGGCCGAGAGGTAGGCATCCAATTGGCTGTGCACGGTGCGCAGGATTTGTCCGCGCCAGCCGTTTTTGTGGGCAATGGCTTCGACTCGAGTCGAGCGCAGCTTGACCATGGCGAACTCTGCGGCAACGAAAAATCCGTTGAGCAGGACCAGGATCAGAGCAAAAAGAATCATGCCGAAGTCGGCGAACAGAGACGCGAGGGTAAAACCAGGGGAAGGATCCATGATGGAGTTTTGCGGGTTCCGTGTATTCGAAAAAGAAGGAAATGCAGTGCCTGAAAGGCAGGCACAAGTGACGCAATGTAGCGGCTGACAAGGCGATTGCCTAGTGTTAGCGCTGGTCGGTCAGGCTCTCGGTGCGATTTTTCTTCACCTGGGCCGGGACGAAATGGCAGGTAAAAGTGCTGCCGTGGCCCAATACGCTGCTGATCTCCAGGCGCGCCCGGTGGCGCAGCAGCACGTGTTTGACGATGGCCAGGCCCAGGCCGGTGCCGCCGGTGTTGGAGTTGCGGCTGGAGTCCACCCGGTAGAAACGCTCGGTGAGGCGCGGCAAGTGTTTGCTGTCGATGCCGATCCCCGAATCCTGCACGCTCAGGTGTGCGCCGTGCTCGTCACCCCACCAGCGGACACGGATGTTGCCTTCGGCCGGGGTGTATTTCACCGCGTTGAACACCAAGTTGGAGAAGGCACTGCGCAGCTCCGCCTCGCTGCCCTTGAGCTGTACCGAGGCATCGGCTTCCAGGGTAATGCGCTGGTTGCGCTCCCCGGACAACGCCTGGGCATCGCTCTTGATCGATTGCAGCAGCGCCTCGATGGGGACGGGCTGGTTGTCCGACGGGTAGTCGGTGGCCTCCAGCTTGGCCAGCAGCAGCAGGTCGTTGAGCAGGGTCTGCATGCGTCCGCCTTGCTGCTGCATTTGCTGCAGGGCACGGCTCCAGCGCGGATTCACTTCCTCGACGTTGTCCAGCAGGGTTTCCAGGTAGCCGCAGATCACCGTCAACGGCGTGCGCAGTTCGTGGGAAACGTTGGCGATGAAGTCCTTGCGCATCTGCTCCAGCTGGTGGATGCGGGTCACGTCCCGCACCAGCATCAGGTGCTCGTTGTTGCCGTAGCGGGTGATGTACAGCTGGATGCGCATACGGTCGTTGGCCGGGGAAGGAATCTCCAGCGGTTCGGCATAGTTGTCTTGTTCGAAGTATTCCTTGAAGCGCGGATGGCGCACCAGATTGGTCACCGGTTGGCCGCTGTCCTGGGGCGTCTTGAGGCCCAGCAGGGTTTCGGCGGCGCGGTTCCACCACTCCAGGTTGCCGTCGCTGTCGAGCATGATCACCGCGTCTTTCAGGGCCGCTGTGGACTCCTGGACTCGGTCGATCACCGCCTGTAGGCGCCCGCGGACTCGCTGATCACGGCGTTGCAGATGGTAGATGCTGTCGAACACTTCGCCCCACAGGCCGTAGCCATCGGGTGGTGCCTCGTCGGGTTGGTGCAGGCGCAGCCACTCGTGCAGGCGCAGCAGCTGTTTGAGGGTCCAGGCCAGGTAGAGGCCCAGGCCGGCGGCCAGGCTCCAGCCGTAGTAACCGCTGATCAGGCCTACCAGCAGGCAGCCGGTGATCAACAGCAACATGTGGCGAATCAGGGTGCCATGCCAGTTTTGATTCACTTAAAACACGTCCGGGTGAGTGGAGCAGCTCCGAGCTGCAAGCTTCAGTTCGAAGCGACGGGGTCCAGCTTGCCGCTTGTCAGCTTATGGCTTGCCGCTGCATTTATGCCTTTGTCGAAAAACGATAGCCGGTGCCGCGCACGGTTTGTACCAGATTCTCGTAGGCATCACCCAGGGCTTTGCGCAGCCGGCGGATGTGCACGTCCACGGTGCGCTCCTCGACATACACATTGCCGCCCCAGACCTGGTCCAGCAGTTGGCCGCGAGTGTAGGCGCGTTCCTGGTGGGTCATGAAGAACTGCAGCAGACGGTATTCGGTCGGGCCCATTTCCGCCGGCTTGCCGTCGATGGTCACCCGGTGGCTGATGGGGTCCAGCAGCAGGCCGCCGACTTCGATCGGCGCTTCGCCATCGGTGGGGCCGGCGCGGCGCAGCACGGCCTTGAGGCGGGCCACCAGTTCACGAGGGGAGAACGGCTTGGTGATGTAGTCGTCGGCGCCGACTTCCAGGCCCTGGATCTTGTTGTCCTCTTCGCCCTTGGCGGTGAGCATGATGATCGGGATGTCCCCGGTCAGCTCGTCGCGCTTGAGGCGTCGTGCCAGCTCGATGCCGGAGGTGCCCGGGAGCATCCAGTCCAGCAGGATCAGGTCCGGCTTGCGGTCGACGATGATGGCATGGGCTTGCTGCGAGTTCTCTGCCTCCATGCAGTCATAGCCGGCCATTTCCAACGCAACGGCGATCATTTCGCGAATAGGCGCTTCGTCGTCAACGATCAGAATGCTTCTGCCAACCATGCTTGAACCTCTTGTCATTTAACTGTCTTGCGCCGCATTAGATAACGGAATTATTGCAGTCGTGTGACAGTATTTCAGCTCGCGGGGCGAGGCGCATCTTCGTCGACTAAGCTTTGAGTCCGATTCCTGACAACCACAAAAGAAGGTTTCCATGACTCTGTTCAAGCAATCATTGAAAGTCCTGCTGGTGGGCGCTGTTCTGGCCTTGCCGACATTCGCTCTGGCCGCCGACCCGGCGATGAGCAAGGACGGCGTGCTGGTGGATCACAAGGGCATGACCCTCTACACCTTTGCCAAGGACGCTGATGGCAAGTCCATGTGCAACGACAAATGTGCCAGCAACTGGCCGCCGCTGATGGCTGAAGGCAGCGACAAGGCCATGGGCAAGTGGACGGTGCTCAAGCGTGACGACGGCAAGATGCAGTGGGCCTATGAAGGCAAGCCGCTGTACAGCTTCGTGATGGACAAGAAGGCCGGGGACATGACCGGCGAAGGCAAGATGGACGGCGCCTGGAAGGTCGCCAAGTCCGAATAGGCATCGAGCCCCGCAGCCGCTACTCGGGTCGCGGCTGCGACTTTGTGGGGATTTCAGCGCAACGCGTAATCCATCACCACGCCGATAAAGATCGCCATGCCCGCCCAGTGGTTGTGCAGGAAGGCCTTGAAGCATTTCATCCGGTCGCGATCCCGGGTGTACCAGTATTCCCAGGCGAAACATCCCGCTGCCACTGCCAGCCCCAGGTGAAACCAGGTCCCCAGCTCGAAGCGCGCGCCCGCCAGCAGCAGGCAGCCCAGTGACAGGCCCTGGAGGATGAGAATGATCGCCCGGTCGGCATCGCCGAACAGGATTGCGGTGGATTTGACCCCGATCCTCAGGTCGTCGTCGCGGTCGGTCATGGCGTAGTAGGTGTCGTAGCCCACGGTCCACAGCAGGTTGGCGATGTACAGCAGCCACGCGCTGGCCGGCAGTTCACCGTTCTGCGCGGTGAAGGTCATCAGGATGCCCCAGGAATAGGCCGCTCCCAGCACCACCTGGGGGTAATAGGTGTAGCGCTTCATGAAGGGGTAGCAGGCCGCCAGCGCCAGGGCGCCGAACGACAGCCAGACCGTGGTGGCGTTGGTGCACAGCACCAGCAGGAAGGCTGTGCCCATGAGGATCGCGAACAGCGCCAGGGCTTCCTTGGCGCTGACCTTGCCGGTGGCCAGGGGCCGCTGGTCGGTACGCTTGACCTGACCGTCGACCTTGCGGTCGGCAAAGTCGTTGATGGCGCAGCCACCGGCCCGGGTCAGGATCACGCCGAAGGTGAAGATCAGCACGTGGCTCAGGGACGGCTTGCCCTGGGCGGCAATCCACAGGGCGACCAGGGTCGGCCACAGCAGCAGGTAGATGCCGATGGGCTTGTCCATGCGGGTCAGTTGCAGGAAGTCCCAAGCCCGTGGATGCAGGCGATTGAGGGATTTGAGCAGGCTCAAGTACATCAGCAGGCCTCCGGTTGGGCTTCGATAGCGCGCCACAGGCTGGGCAGGAAAACCTCGGCCACCAGCAGGCTCAGGGGCCCGCGATCGAAGCGCGAGCGGCGGCCCCAGAGTCCCTCGGTTGCCACCGCAGCGGGCAGCCAGGCCTGAGGATAGCGGCAGACCTCGATGGGCCGGCGGGTAAAGGCCTCGTCGCAGAACAACAGTTCACCGAGGGAACGGCTGCCCAGTTCGTCGATATTCAACCCGCCCTCCTGCAAGGCGCTGCGTGCAGCAACGCTGCGGGCAAACACCCAGGCTTCGCCGTGGCCCCGCAGATACACCTCGCGAACCCAGCCCTGGCTGTGTTCGGGCAGGTCCAGGGCGGCGCATTCATCGTTGCGCAGGGTTTGCCATTCCTCCACCAGCGGCGTGACGCTGAAACCGTTGTGGGAGAGTCGGGTCAGGCGTCGGGTCAGCGACCCTTGATCGAACAGCCAGTTGGCGACAACTGCACCGGGGATCGGGGACAGATGGCTTTGCACCAGCCAGGTCGGGGCCGGCGCGGGGGACATTGAGTGCGGCACGGAGGGTCAGTATTGGCAGCAAATGAGGCGGCGAGCTTAGCATGGCAGCCGGCGGATTTGATTGACCCAGGACGCCTGGCGGCACGAACGTGCTTGCATCTGCCGGTAGTGATCAGTAAAAACCCCCAGTGCCGGACGCGGATCAGCGTGGCCTTTAGAGTCGATTCATCGACCGGTCCACCGGCAACGCCTGAATTCCTGAGGAAATGCATCAATGAAAAAGTGGCAATGTGTGGTCTGCGGCCTGATTTACAACGAAGCGGAAGGCTGGCCGGACGACGGTATTTTGCCGGGTACCCGCTGGGAAGACGTGCCCGCAGATTGGCTCTGCCCGGACTGCGGCGTGGGCAAGATGGATTTCGAGATGATCGAAATCGCTTGATCGATTTTTGTGGATTGAACAACCAATAACAAGGAGCAGGGAATGAGCGCACCGGTAGTGATCGTGGGAACAGGCTTGGCGGGTTACAACCTGGCCCGGGAATTTCGCAAGCTCGACGGCGAAACGCCGCTGTTGCTGATCACCGCCGATGATGGCCGTTCCTACTCCAAGCCGATGCTCTCCACGGGGTTTGGCAAGAACAAGGACGCCGACGGCCTGAGCATGGCCGAGCCCGGTGCCATGGCCGAGCAGCTCAAGGCCGAGGTGCGCACCCATACGCGCATCAGTGGCATCGATCCCGGCCACAAGCGCCTGTGGATCGGCGAAGAGGCGGTGGCCTATCGCGACCTGATCCTGGCCTGGGGCGCGGAAACCGTACGGGTGCCGGTGCAGGGCGATGCCTCTGAGTTGATCTTCCCGATCAACGACCTGGAAGACTACGCCCACTTTCGTGCCGCGGCGGCCGGCAAGCGCCGGGTGCTGTTGCTGGGGGCCGGCCTGATTGGCTGCGAATTCGCCAACGACCTGATCCTTGGCGGCTATGAAGTGGATCTGGTCGCCCCGTGCGAGCAGGTGATGCCGACGCTGTTGCATCCTGCTGCAGCTGCGGCGATCCAGGCTGGCCTGGAAAGCCTTGGGGCACGATTCCACCTGGGGCCGGTGCTCAACCGCCTGCAACGCAGCGCCGACGGCCTTGAAGCCCATTTGTCCGATGGTCAGGTGATCGCCTGCGATCTGGTGGTCTCGGCCATTGGCCTGCGTCCGCGCATCGACCTGGCCGCCGCCGCCGGGCTGGTGGTCAACCGTGGGGTGGTGGTGGACCGCGAGCTGAAAACCTCCCACGCCAATATCTATGCCCTGGGGGATTGCGCCGAAGTCGATGGCCTCAACCTGCTGTACGTGATGCCGCTGATGAACTGCGCCCGGGCTCTGGCGCAAACCCTGGCCGGCAAGCCGACGGCGGTCAGCTACGGCCCTATGCCGATTACCGTCAAGACCCCGGTCTGCCCGTTGGTGGTGTCGCCGCCGCCACGGGGTAGCGAAGGCGTCTGGACCGCTGAAGGGCAGGGGGCCGACATCAAGGCCCTGTGCCGAAATGCCAATGGCCAGCTGCTGGGCTACGCCCTGACCGGGGCGGCGGTGATGGAAAAACTGGCCCTGAACAAGGAACTCCCGGCCCTGCTGGCTTAAATACGGGTCGTTCTGTCGGATTAACCCGGTTTCAGCCCTCACAAAGGTCGTGGGGAGACTGGCGCCACTCTCAAGCGCGTGCCATCCTCACACCCGTCTGCCGCAGTGTAGAGCCTGCGGCGCCTTGGGCGCTGTTCCCGTGAACAGCACGGACATAACAACAAAAAACCGTCAAAGAGGCTTCACACTATGCGTAAACCAGAACTCGCCGCAGCCATTGCTGAAAAAGCAGACCTGACCAAAGAACAGGCCAGTCGCGTGCTCAATGCCATCCTTGAGGAAATCACCGGGGCTCTGCACCGTAAAGACAGTGTCACCCTGGTTGGTTTTGGTACCTTCCTGCAGCGCCACCGTGGTGCGCGTACCGGCAAGAACCCGCAAACCGGTGAGCCGGTGAAGATCAAGGCCAGCAACACCGTGGCATTCAAACCGGGCAAGTCGCTGAAAGACAGCGTCAACCCATAAGCATTGAGCGAGTTCCCGTCACCGGGAGCGCGCAGGAAAAGATAGGCACGCCGAGCGCATCGAGTGCCTATTTTTTTGCCCGGCGTTTGCTGGCGGATCAGCTTGCGCACCCGGGGTGGCGTGGCTAGGATGCGCGATTGTTTGACTCGCGACCTAAGGCCAAGGATGACCCGCCCCACAGACAGATCCCCAGTATTGGCAGCCGTGCTTCGTTGCCTGGGGAGCCCAGGCGCAGCCTCCATGACAGTGGGCTGCATCCTTGCTCTTGGCCTGTCATCGGCCTCGGCCGCAGGCAATTCGCGGTTGAGCCAGATCGGTTATCGCGAGGCCCTCAGCTGGTTCCACAGCCAGCAGTACGGCAGCTCCGGTGCCTGGCTCTGTGGCTACTCCCTGGCCCGCGAGGACTACAGCGTGGCACCCAAGGCTCCGCGGTTGATGGTGGAGGTGGATGAGCGCTTTCTCTACCTCAAGACCGGCGGGCAACTGGTGGAGCTCACCGGCGTCGCCCAGGGCCCCGAGCGCAGCGAGTACCAGAATGCTGGCGCGCACATCCGAGTCACCCTGAACATCCTCAAGCGCAACAATTTCAGCGAGTACCAGGAGTCTCACGACCGCCAGGTGCTGGCGCAGATCGAGATGAACGATCAGGTCGAAATCCTCACCCTCAAGGGGCAATCATGCGGTACTTGAACCTGGCGGGCCTGGGCCTGCTGATCGCCAGCGCGGCCATGCCCGCCTTGGCGGATGAATTGAACCCGGGCAAGGGCTGCTACGGCTACCTCACCGAAATGGTGCGCAGCAGCAATTTTCCCTACCGCGACTTCACCACCCCGGAGCACCTCAAGCTGCTGATCGACCGGGATGATGGCGATCAGCTGAGCCTGCAACTGTTCTATGAAACCTCCGGCAGCGGCATCATCGGCTGGGTCCGCTACGACGTACCGCAGCAGGCGTTGTGGAATGTCACCATCGATCCCGAGGAGCCGCAGGCGTTGAAGTTTGACCCGCGCTTTGCCCGGGAGTATGCGGCCTGCCTCAAGGCTCGCTGACCCCTGGCCTGGAGCGCAAGGCCTGGCGCCTCTGAACGCGGCAGCAGCACCCCCGGCGGCGAGGCTTCCTGACTCAAGGTTGCCGACAGGCTCCTTGATTGTTGCCAGTCATTGCCTGAAGATTTGCCGCTGTCCGACTCCCCCTTTTTGCATGGAACGCGAACCTCTTGTCCTCTTACCGCATTCAAGAAGCCGACCTCGACATCCCCGATACCTGGCAGGATCAGAGCATCAACATCTTCAAGCTGCCGGCCGTGGGCGGTGCTCAGGAAGCCAGCTTCGTCATCAGCCGCGACCCGAGCCAGGGCGACGCCGACTTTGCCGACTATGTGGCCAGGCAACTGACCAGCGCCGAGCAGCAACTGCCGGGTTTCAACCTGCTCAAGCGTTGGGACTTCGACATGCATGGCCACGCCGCGGTGCTGCTGGACTACAGCTGGAAGCGCGAAGGCCGCGAGCTGATGCTGCGCCAGGTGTTCGTCGAGCGTAAACCGGCGGTGCTGATCACCACCCTGACCACCACGGCCAATGACCTGGTGCACCACGAGCCGGCCTGGAAGCAGGCCATGCAGAGCCTCAAGCCCCAGCCTTCGGTGGTCTGAACCCAGGCTGAGTAGCGCACCATGGATATGTTGGCAGCAGCCCGCCTGGGCGATGAGATCGCCCATGGCTTTGGCGTGGCGGCGATGCTGGCCGGGGCGGTGGCCGGTGCCCTGATCGGCGCCGCGGTGGTGGCGGCGACCGTGGCCACCGGTGGGGTGGCGATCGCCATCATCGCCGGCTCGGTCGCGGCCGGCGGTTTGTCGATGTTCCAGATCGCCAAGGGCCTGAGCACGATCTTCAACCTGCCCGAACCCAGCACGGGGGTGCTGGTGGAGGGCAGCTTCAATGTCCGCATCAACCTGCGCAACGCCATGCGCGCGGGCCAGGACCACTCGTCCTCGTGCAGCGGCCTGCCACTGAACCATCCGCCCTGGCCGTTCCCGGTGTTGATCGCCGAGGGCAGCGCCAAGGTCACCATCAACGGCAAGCCGGCAGCACGCCTGCAAAGCAAGATGGTCTGCGGTGCACACATCAAGACCGGCAGTGAAAACACCTTCATTGGTGGGCCCACCGTGCAGGTGGCGTTCGTCCTGGATATTGAAGGCTGGATGCACACCGGGCTTGAGGCGCTGGGTTTGCTGGCGGCCGGCGCAGCCCTGGTACTGGCGGCTTGTGCCGGGGCGGCGGCGTTTTTCGGCGCCGTGGCGGTCGGTGGCGCGATGTATGGGGGGATGTCGCTGCTGGGGGACCTGGGCGACCGTTTGGGCCCGGGTTATCGTGACCTGCTTCAGGGCGTGGCCGGCATGGCCTTGCTGGGCATGGGCCCGAAGCTGGCGCGCACGCCGATGAGCGCGACACAACGCACGCTGATGGCGCAGCGACGCCAGGCGCAGATGCTCAAGGACAATCGGGGCTTCAACGTCAGCCCGGTCGCGTGGGACAAATACCCGACCATCGGCCGCAATGGCACATATGTTTCCGACAAGAAGGGTGTCGCGGATATCATCGGCGACTTTTCCGGGCGTTCGAAAGTCACCATCAGCACCGAGAAGGCGGCGAAGCTCGAACGGGCTTTTGGTCTGGAAGAAGGCTCGTTGAAGGACGGCTTCAAGATCCGTCAGGTCGATAACGTCATCGAGCGTATGCCGAGAAGCCCGATGGAGGGCAACCAGTACTTCCTCGGACCGGGTAAGCACCTGCCGGGAGGAGCACCGGAAATGGTGGTCGAGTCGATCCCGACCAAAGATATTGATGGGGTCAGAACCTTAACTGAGGTGTTTGTAAGTGACTGAGCAAGAATTGCAGGCCTATGTGGAAAAGGCGGATGCCGACACAGTACGTATTCGGGTCATTGCCGCTTCTCTGGATGCGGCCTTGGTGGCTCTGGGGTTTAGCGCAACGATCGAACCGGGGGTTTATGCCCAGGACGTAGCGGACGACGGGCGCAAGGCGCAGCTCTTCGATGCCTTGCGCACGCTCGGCGTGGCCTTTGCCGATGGCAAGGAATGGTGCCCGGCCGAGGTTTTTGAATACCTGCGCGACATGAACCTGCTCAGCGGCAAGTTCACCCGGGTTTCCTGGCGAGAGCCCGGGCGTTATCACCTGGTCGAGGTCTGATCGTTCGAGCCAGCAAGCCGCCATTTGCGAGTGGTGGCTGCATAGAGGACCGAGATGAAATTCAACGATCTGTTTGTCAGCCGCGAGGAAATGTTCTCGATGGGCATCGAAGAACTCAGCGGCCAGTACTACGTCTCCTTCCCGGTCAGCCTCGGCGTGGTCGACTACGAGGAGTTCTACGCCATCGATCGCGCGACCTTCGAGCGGTTCGAACAGGACCTGCAGGCCGCGCTGGAATTCGTCACCCGCGGCAGAAAGCGCGAGCTGGATCGGTTGCTGATCATCAAGCCGGGCAGCAATCGCGGCACGGCGATCTGACCCGGCATTCCAGCAAGTGCTCAGGTCAGTGCTGCCAGGAGTTGCTTGTTGAACGACTCCTTCAGTTCCTGGTGATTGGTGTAGCCCAGGGTCTGTTCGTTCAGGATCTTCGCCAGGGTTTCTTCGTCCGGTTTGATGGCGTTGGTTTTCAAGGCGATAAAAATCAGCGGGACCGGATAGGCGTAATACTTTGGCCTCTCGATGACATCGCTCACCAGTGCGGGGCTGACGTTGAAGAGGTTGAACAGGACAGGCAGGTGAACATCCTGGAGCTGGCGCAGAATCACCTGGCAGGTATTTTCAATGCCTTGCTCTGTCACGGGCAGCAGTGGGCAGGCGGCTTTTTCGCTGACCGTCGACAAGCTGTAGACCAATTTTGGATTGGCCAGGTTGGACGGATAGGGCGGGCTTATCCGCTCGATCTCGGCCAGCAGTGCCGGGTGTTCGACGAAGATGATGATTTCGTAGGCGCGGGTGTTGGCCAGGTACTGGAAATGCAGGCTCGCCACGGCGCCCGATTCTTTATGTGCAATCAGCACTTTGTTCCGGGTGACTTTTACTCCGGGATAACCTGCGAGCTCGCTCTTCAAGAAAAGTTGGAGCGCCTTTTCGAAGTGGCTGCGCAATTGATGGGTGCCTGCTTTCATTTCTTGATGGGTCCTTCAATCATGAAACGGCGGTACGACGATCCGCCCCGACCGTCGTTGAGCCCGATGTGCAGGCCTCTGCTCACTTGCCGAACGCGGCATTGATCTCCTTGAGGCTATGGCTGTAGTGCTTTTTCTTCGGATGGAAGTAGACCTCTTTCAGGCTCTTGGAGGTCAGCAGCGGGCTCATCTCGCCGTCTTTCAGGTCCCAGAATTGCAGTGAGCTCAGGCGCTCCATTGCCGGGGCGAACGACACTGAGTCGAGCTCGGAAATGAACACTTCCTCAAGGGTCTGGTTTTCCGACAGGAATCCGTAGTCCCGTAACTGGCTGCATTTTTCGACGTGCAGGGTCTTCAGGCTCTTGAGCGCGTTGGTGGCGCTGATATCGAGCATCTTCGGGCTGTGCTGGATCTGAATCGATACCAGCTCGTCCAGCGTCTCGATGCCGGTCAGTCGCTCGATGTTGCCGCCGCTGATTCTCAGTTCCTGCAGTGCGCTGAGCTTCGAGAGAAACCCGCAATCCTGATTCTTCACCGCCACCAGCAACAGATGCTTGAGTCGGGGCAGTTCCAGGGGCTCCAGCGCTTCGTCTGCGCCGGTAATGTAGAGCGTCTCCAGGCTGGGCAGTCGCGAGAAGTCGATACGGTCCTTGAGGTAGGGGAGCGACAGCAACTTCAGCTGCGGCAACGCGTACAGCGGGCTCAAATCGACCTGCTTCAGGTCGATGTCATCCGACAGATCCAGTGATTGCACGCTGTTGTGCCTATTCAGCGCACTCAAGTCGAGCGGCGTACTCTTGGCCGCTTTGGCAGAGCCCATGACCCGGAGGTTGGCGTAGCCCTTCTTGCTGGCGTATTCGATACCGGCGGCGAACTGTTGGGCCGGTATTTCCAGTGCGTCTATGTCTTCGTTGTAGCTGAAATTCTTCATTACTTCCCCCCACATGATCCGGATTTCTTGAACTGGTTGTCCAACTTCGTGGCCAGCCTGTTCACTTTGCGCTGGGTCTTGGCATCCGCAGCTTCGTAATACTTTTTGCCTGGCGAGTTGAGATTCGGGCTGTTGGCGAACTTCGCCGAGTTGCGCGCGTTGTACTTCTGCATCAGGCGATGTTCCACCATGAAGCCCATCTTGCTGTCGCCGAAGTCCAAATGGGCAAACTGTGTAGCATTGCCCTTGCCTTTGATGCGGGCGAGCATCGAGTTGTTCATGCGGGTCACCGGGCCCTTGCCGATGTAGGAGATCTTGCCGTTGGTGAAGATGTAGGTGCCTGTCCAGCCGAGCGGATCAAAATACGTCAGCGGGTTGGGGCCGTAGGTGTAGAGGTTCAGGCCGCCTTCGAGGCCGATGGGGTCGGGGCTGATGTAGCGGCCGATATCCGGGTCGTAGAAGCGGAACGTGTTGTAGTACAGCCCTGTTTCGCGGTCATGGTACTGACCTTGAAAACGCAGGTTCTGTTCCTCGAGGTAAGAGGGCTCGCGCTGTTCCTCGGCAATGTTCCCCCACACCCGGTAACGGGCCTGCCAGACGCTGTGCCCATCTGCTTCCGTGAGCTGTTGCGGCAGGCCATTGAGATCGTTGTGATAGTGCCGGACCTTCTGCAGGGCGCCCGTACCATCGACCCGGGCCAGCACTTCGAAGCCCTCGTCGACATACAGATAGAGGCTGGTGGTGCTGTTGCGCTGCTCTTGCAGCAAGCGCAGGCCATCCCAGGCGAAGCGGGTTTCGCCCAGTAGATAACCCTGGGCGTCATGTTCGGTTTTCTGGATGCGGCGACCCAGGGGGTCGTAGCTCATGCTTACCGTTGTTTGCCGCTGGCCGGCCTGATTGCGCACCTCTATCAGGCGGTGTTCAGCGTCATAGTGCATGTGCTGGATCAGGTGGCCGGCGCTGCGTTTCTCGATCAGCCGGCCAAAGCCGTCATAACGGTAATGCTTGTCCTGGAACACGCGCTGCTGGTTATGCAGGACCGATCCGGACGCGGCCGATTGGCCATCCAGCAGGTTGGCGGCAGCGTCGTAGGCAAAGGTTTCGGTCTGGCCCAGGACATTGTCCTGGCTGGCGATGATGCGTTCGCTCGCATCGTAGTGATACAGCTGGTGGTGCCCGCCGCGTGGGCGCTGTTCGAGCCGGCCGATGAGATTGTCGGCAGGATCGTATTCAAAGTGCTTGCGCACTGGCGCCGGCAGCGCCGCGGGCTGTTGGGTCGGACGTTGCAGGCGCGAGCGCAGGCGCCCGGCGCGGTCATATTCGCTGAGGGTCGTGAGCTGGCCCTGGGTCCGCAGCACCTCGCGGTGCAGGCGATCTCGCTCGAAGTCGCTGATCACCTGGCCGTCCACATTGATCTGGTGCAGGTGGCCGCTGCCGTAGTACAGGCGGTTGATCCAGCGTTGATCCGGCAACTGGCTCTGGCACAGGTTGCCCAGCTCGTCGTAGTGATGCTGCAAGCAACCGGCCGCGCTCTGTTCTTCCAGCAGCTGGCCGAGGGCGTCGTAGGCGAAGCTCAGGGTTTGCGACTGCTGGTTCTGATCGGTAAAGACCACCTGCGTCAGTTGATCCAAGGGATCATGCTGATACTCGGTCAACCCGTCGCTGGTGACCTTGGCGAGAATCCGGCCCACCGCATCGCGTTCCAGGCGATGGACGATCTTCGGTTGCTCCACGTTGCCCGCGAGGGCTGCCAGATACTCCACGCCTACCACGTTATCCAGCACGTCATAGTGGTACTGCTGCACGCTGCCATTGAGGTCTTGTTGCCGGGTCAGGCGATCCCCGGCATCCCAGGCAAATCGGTAGCTTTCAGCGTTTTCGTTGCTCAGTGCCTGCAGGCGGCCGTAGGCGTCGTAACTGAACTGCACCCGGCGCCCATGGGCATCGATGCGTACCTGAAGCTGGCCCTGTCGATCGTACTGATAGTGGGTGGCGTGCCCGGCCGGATCGATGTAACCGGTCAGCTGGCCGCTGTGGTCACGCAGGAACTGCTCGACACGGCCGTCCGCGAGCTGGTTGCGCAGCAAGCGCCCACGGGCGTCGTGCTGGTAGACCGTCTGTTCGCCCAGGGCATCGGTGACGGCCTGCAGGTAGCCGCGGGGTTCATAGCTGAAGTGGGTCGGGTAGCCGGAGCAATCGGTGAACCGCAGCAACTGCCCCAGTTCGTTCCACTGCAGATGCTTGGTTTTTCCGCTGGCATCGGTGATCTCCACCATCCGCCCATGGCGGTCATGGCGATAGCGGGTGGCGTAGCCCAGCGGGTCGGTTTCACAGAGGCAATTGCCGCGCGGATCGTAGTCGTAGGTCCAGCTGTTGCCGGCGGCGTCGGTTTCGATCCGCGGCAGCGACCAATGCTCCAGCCAAAGGGTCGACTCGCGCCTACCGAGGGGATCGAGGGTCTCGCTGAGGTTGCCGGCTTCGTCGTAGCTGAGCTGGAACTGCCCGCCCTGAGGGTCCGTTGCGCCCAGTAGCTGGCGTTGGTCATTCCACTGGAACTGCCAGGTCTGCCCGAGGTTGTCGGTGTAGTCGGTGATTTGATGCTGCTTGTCCCAGTGCCGGGTGCTCTGGCGTTGCAGGCCGTCCTCGATCCGGGTGATGCCCGCCTGCAAGTCATAGTCAAAGCGGTACTCTTCGCCGCTATCGGTCCAGTGCCGCACCACGCGCCATTCGACGTCGTCGATCTGCGCCCACTGATAGAAGCAGCGCAGCCCGCTGGGCAGCTGGTGCTCCACCATGCGCCCGCCCTCGTAGGCAAAGCGCCGCTGCACCTGCTGGCTGGCGTCCTCTACCTGAGCCAGATCACCATGGGCGTCGTAGGCGTAACGGGCGAGGATTTCCCGCTGCTGGTCCGGGTACAGGCGCTCTATCTGTTGCACCCGGCGCGGCCATTGCGCGCTGTAGATCAGTTCGACCTGAACCAGATCGAAGGTGTCGCGCAGGCGGATCAATTGCCCGGCCGGGTCGTAGTCCAGGTAAATGCGGTTGTCGTTGCGGTCGCCGAACTGGCTCAGGCGCAGCCGCGAGCCTTGCCCGGGGTCGGGCTCGAAAAGACGGTACAAGCCGTTGTTGCTCTCGATCAGCAACTGCCCGTTGCCGTTGCGCCGGACACTCAGCCCTTCGCCGGGGCTGAAGGCGGCAGCGCCCAGGGCAATCGAGCCCATGTCGATGCGCCGGCCCTGTTCATCGATATACACCAGGCGCTCGCCGCCCTCGGGGTGGGTTTCGATCAGCACGCTGATTTCGTAAGGCACACTCCAGCCACTACCGAACAGCCCGTCGCGGCGTTGGTCGAGGCTGTTGTAGAAGCGCTGCCAGTCGATGGGCAGCAGGCCCGGCAAGACGAAGTCCAGGTCCGCGGCGCCACCCAGGACCTTGGCCCCGGTCGCCGCATGCACCGGGTTTGGCGAGCCCACCACGGCATTGGTCAGGGCTCCCATGGCCTGGCTGACCACAAACGAATTGACCCCCGCCAGCAACATGCAGGGCAGGTTGGCCTTGAAGTTGCCCTTGCCGCCCTTGAGCATCATCAGCACGGTAATCGCCAGGCCGATTCCCGGGGTCTTGCCGCTGCGGATCTCGCGCACCACCACCGAGCCGCCGCCGATGCTCACGTTGGACGACACCATGCCCGCCGCGACCACCTTGGCGTCGCAGGTGCTGCGGTCGCCGCTGCGCACGGCCGGCTGGCCGTTGATGCTGACCTTTTCCGAGCCTTCGGCTAGAAACTGCGGCGGCATCGGCGGGTGCTTGGTGCAGGTCACCAGGTCCAGCGGCTTGGGTTCCGTACCGGGGGCAGGGGTGGCGACGGTCGGGCGCCACATCTGCGAAAAGAACCCTTTGGCCATGTCCAGGAAGCCGGGTTCCGCCTCTGCCGCAGCCGGTGACGGGGTCTCGCTGGCGGGCGCCTGGCTTTCCGGGGTGCCCGAGGGCGGGGCAGGGGGC
>NZ_JAAARM010000054.1 GCF_009908285.1 Pseudomonas sp. Fl4BN1 | reverse complement strand
CCCCTGCACCGCCCTGGACCAGGCGCTGATGTCCTGCAGCAACCCGGAAATGCCCCCCACCGCCCACCGTGCCGGCTTCGAGCGATTGCAACAGTGCAGCCGCTGGCGGCTCTACGGCGCCGCCTGCCACGCCTACGCCAGCCTGGCCAGTGGCCGGCTGGACCTGGCCGTGGACAGCGGCGGCATGCGCGAAGTGGATTACTGCGCACTGGTGCCGGTGATCGAAGGCGCCGGGGGGGTCATCAGCGACTGGTACGGCGCGCCCCTGACCCTGCACTCCGAAAGCAGCGTGGTGGCAGCCGGCGATCCGCACCTGCACGCCAAGGTCCTGCAACTGCTGCGCGACTCATAGCCCGCAGTGCTCAATCTCACCGGAGGTGATTGCTCATGAAACGCCTGTTTTGCACCTTGCTCGGCCTCGGCTGCCTGCCCCTTCTGGAGCACGCCCGGGCCGCACCCGAGGGGGTTATCGAAGACAGCCACGCCAGCCTTGCCCTGCGCAACTTCTACTTCAATCAAGACAACCGCGACGGCGATTCCGGCCAGACCGAAGAATGGGGCCAGGGCCTGCGCCTGGACTACCAGTCGGGTTTCACCCAGGGCACCCTGGGGGTCGGAGTGGATGCCATCGGCCTGCTCGGGGTGCGCCTGGACTCCGGCGGCCGGGCCGGCAAGAGCGGCCAATCCCGCACCCCCAGCGCGCTGTTTCCCCTGGAACACAACGGCACGCCGCGCAGTGAATACAGCAGCCTGGGCCTGACCGGCAAACTGCGCCTGGCCAAGAGCGAGGCGCGCTGGGGCACCCTGATCCCACGCTTGCCGGTGATCAAGGCCAACGATGGGCGCCTGTTGCCACAAACCTTCGAAGGCGCCCAACTGATAGTCAAGGACATCGACGACCTGACCCTGATCGCCGGCCAGTTACAACAGGCCAAGGGCCGCTCGCAGACCCACCGCAGCAATCTTTCGATCAATGGCGCCAACCGCTCGCGGCCCGCTTCCGCCACGGTAAGCGCAGCCCCGACCCGGGACAGCAACGCCTTCAACTTTGCCGGCCTGGACTACAACGTCAGCAAGACGCTGCAGGTGCAGTACTACTACGGGCAACTGGAGCAGTTCTACCAGCAGCACTTCCTCGGCCTGAACCACAACCTGGAGTTGCCCGCGGGCAGCCTGAAGACCGACCTGCGCTATTTCCACACGGCTTCATCGGGCGACAACGCCAGTGCTGCCGGACGGACCCGGGGCTACACCGCCAGCGGCTACTACGGCGCGGACAACGGCGTCAC
Source organism: Pseudomonas sp. Fl4BN1 (assembly GCF_009908285.1). Lineage (GTDB taxonomy): Bacteria > Pseudomonadota > Gammaproteobacteria > Pseudomonadales > Pseudomonadaceae > Aquipseudomonas. Next base: position 28,382 of record NZ_JAAARM010000054.1, on the reverse strand, counting down.
CGGCAGCACCCGGGGCGAGGTCGACAACCGCACCTGGAGCGCCATGCTCACCTACAGCCTGGGCGGGCATAGCTTCGGCAGCGGCTACCAGCAGCTCAATGGACGCAGCAACTTCGTCCAGCCCAACCAGGGCGACGGCAGCGACCACTACCTGATCACCGACCGCCAGCTCAACAGCTTCACCCGGGCTGGCGAACAAACCTGGTTGGCGCAGTACAGCCTGGACTTCGCCCCATATGGGCTGCCCGGTCTGAGCACTACCCTGGTCTACCTCAAGGGGCGTGACATCCGCTCCAGCCGTGGTGCGCTGGAAGAATGGGAACGGGATTTCACCCTGGCCTATATGCTGCAGGTAGGGCCGCTCAAGGGTTTGGGAATCACCTGGCGCAATGCCTCGCTGCGCACCCAGGCCGGCAACGACACTGACCAGAACCGGGTGTTTCTCAACTACAGCCTGGCGCTGTTCTGAAACGTCCAAGGCCAACAACTCCAAACCGCAGTGCTGATTGCCTGCGCCCCGTGCCGGTAAAACGGCCGTGGGCACTTCCAGGCCGACCTTGACCCGGTTCATCGCCACCAGGGTCTTGAAGCGCTTGACATTGGCGGAGCCGAAAAACAGCTCGCGGGTCAGTTGAGTGTACGGGGCCATGTTGCGCACGCAGAAAACCAGCACGACGTCGCACTCGCCAGCCACGCAGTAGCACTGCTGGACCTGAGCGCAGGCCTGGAAACTGCGCTTGAGGGCATCGATCTGATCGATGCGCTCACGCATCACTTCACCTCGACGATGATGCTCAGCTCATGCCCCAGGGTATCCGGCGCGACGATGGCGCTGTAGCCCTCGATCACCCCCTCGTCGCTCAGGCGCTTGAGCAGCCGGTTGACCGCCGCGTTGGACAGGTTGACCGCAGCCCCAGCTCGCTTTGCACAGTGCTGGCGTCACATTGCAGCTCGCCGAGCAGCTTCAGATCATAGACGTCGAGACTGGCATTCTTGGGTAGGAAAACTCCAAAAAAATAGCGGCAAGCCCTGCAACGTTTTTGTGCAGAGCCGCCGATTATTCGAAACAAATCGCCGGCCTGCGCAAAATTATTTCCAACCCTGGCGAGCACCCGCGGCGATTACTGCAACCTTCAATGGATTGATTTGTCACAATCCCCGACTCGGCCGCCATCACGCCATGGAACATCAAGTGGCCGGCAGCGAGTTCGACCACCAAGGATTTTTATGACTGCCAGCAACACCCATTTCCAGGCCACTCCCGGCCGCCTTGAACAGATGTCCACGCGCATCGCCTTTTTCATCGCCGGCTTCGGCATTGCCGCCTGGGCGCCGCTGGTGCCTTACGCCAAGGCCCGGGCCGGGCTCGACGAAGGCACTCTGGGCCTGTTGCTGCTGTGCCTGGGAGTGGGTTCGATCCTGGCGATGCCGATCGCCGGGGCCCTGGCCGGGCGCTTTGGCTGTCGCCGGGTAATGGCCGGTGGCACCCTGCTGATCTGCCTGGCCCTGCCGCTGCTGGCGACCCTGACCTCAATCCCGCTGCTGATGGCGGCGCTGTTCATGTTCGGCGCCGGGCTTGGCGGGGTGGATTCCACCGTCAACCTGCAAGCGGTGATCGTCGAGCGGGCCAGCGGCAAGACCATGATGTCGGGCTTTCATGGCCTGTTCAGCCTCGGTGGGATTGTCGGCGCTGCAGGCGTCAGCGCCCTACTGGGGCTGGGCCTGTCGCCGCTGGGCGCAACCCTGGTGGTGATCGTCCTGATGCTGGTGGCCTTGATCAAGGCCGCGCCGCACATGCTGCCCTATGGCAGCCAGAGTGCGGGACCGGCGTTTGCCGTGCCCCACGGCGTGGTGCTGTTCATTGGCTGCCTGTGCTTTGTGGTGTTCCTCGCCGAAGGCGCGGTGCTGGACTGGAGCGCGGTATTCCTCACCGAGGAACGCAGTCTGGACGCTGCCTATGCCGGCCTGGGCTACGCCGCCTTTGCCCTGACCATGACCCTGGGCCGCCTGACCGGCGACACCATCGTCCAGCGCCTGGGCGCGCGCCGCGTGATCATCATAGGCGGTAGCACCGCAGCCGCCGGCCTGTTGCTGGCAACCCTGGCCCCCGCCTGGGAAGCGGCGCTGGTGGGGTATGCCCTGGTGGGTGCGGGTTGCTCGAACATCGTCCCGGTGCTGTACACCGCGGTGGGCAAACAGACCGTCATGCCCGAAAGCATCGCCGTCCCGGCCATTACTACCTTGGGGTATGCCGGCATCCTCGCAGGGCCGGCGGTGATCGGTTTCATCGCCCATGGCAGCAGCCTGAGCGTGGCCTTCGGCCTGATCTCGGTGCTGCTGCTGGCGGTGGCCGCCAGCGGCAAGGTGCTCAAGGTCTGAGCCCTCCTCGGGAGCCGCTGCCGCAGACTGCAACAGCGGCTGCCGGGGATCAGAAACCGACGCTGGCCTGGAAGAAAAAGGTCCGTGGCGCGCCAACGTCGATCTTGTCGTCGATGTAGTAGGCGTTGGCCGCGCTGCCGCCGGTACGGTCCTGGTAGACGTGGCCGTCGGAGTCCGCGGTCAGCAACGGCTGGTTGTTCACCAGGGCCACGCGGCGGGCTTCCTCGTGCATGCCTTCTTTCAGGTAGCGGTAGCCGACGCCGACTTCCTGGGTGGTAGGCCCGAAGTCGAACACATGGGACACCCGCAGCTCGATACCGAAGGTGCAGTAGGTGCGCGGGGAGGACACCAGGGCCTGCTGGTCACGGGCGGCGATGTTGCTGCCACGGAAGCTGTCGGAATGGAATCCCCCCGGGTTGCCAGCCCCAGTCTTCAAACGCCGACCGACGAACACTGCCACCGGCATTTCATTGAAGGCACAACTCTGGAATCATGGCCGCTGATCACTCAGGACCTTGGACCGATGACCCGCCTTTCCCGCATCCCCCCCGCCCTCCTCGGCCTGCTGCTGGGCAGCCCTGGCGCCCATGCCGCGCAGACGCCTGAACCGCACATTTACTACAGCATGGTGCCAGGGCACTTCATGTTCATCGGCAAAGACCCGGACGGCGGCGCGACCTACTCCGGCACGGCGGTGATCCGCTTCGAGAACCAGGCCCTGACCCTGGTCAAGACCCAGGACGGCAAGACCTCCACGGCCATCGGCAAGGTGGAGCGGGCAGCGATGGCCGAGGCCGATGTACTGCGCTTTACCTGGCCGGGGCACAGTTCCACCTGCCTGGTACGCAGCGACCTGGACAACTATTCACGCCTGAGCTGCTACTGGATCGAGAACGGGGTGGAGCACAAGGAACCCGGCCTGGAAGCCTATTTTCCGACGGAAACCTGGCCGAGCCATCAAGACTGACGAACCGCCCAGAGAGCAGGTCATGAACCCCATCATCGAGTACAGCAACACCCTTCACCGCCAGCCAGTGATCGATCTCTGGAACCGCGTCTTCGGCTACGACACCGCCCATAACACCCCGGCCCTGGCCATTGACAAGAAAATCGAAGAGAACGACGGCCTGTTCTTCGTCGCCTTGGCCGACGAACAGCTCATCGGTACCCTGATGGCGGGCTATGACGGCCACCGTGGTTGGCTGTATTCCCTGGCGGTGGACCCGCAGCAGCGCCGGCGCGGCACCGGCCGGGCCCTGGTCCGGCACGGCGAGCTCGCCCTTGGCGAACGGGGCTGCCTGAAGATCAACCTGCAAATCGTCAGCAGCAATGCATCGGTGCAGGGCTTCTACCAAGCCCTGGGTTACCAGGTCGAGCCACGGATCAGCATGGGCAAGGTCCTCACTGCGAATATCCCCGAGCACCTGCGCAACTGATCCTGCTCTCCCGCCCTTACCAGTTGTACTGATTCCTGCGCGGCACCATCAGCAGCTGTTGGGCCAGGCTGGTCGCGGCCAATGGCGAGGCGCTGTGCAGCAGCGGGTAGCCCCAGAACTTTTCATAGGTGTCGGCAAAGGCCTCGACCCCGGCCTGGGCCTCAGGCTCCGGGGCAATCACGATCAGCGCCTTGATCCAGCGCTGGATCGCCACCTTGTTGCGTTTCATCCATAGCGAACCCTGCTTGAGCAGGGCCTTGCCCTGCTGGCTGTTCTGCCGCTGCGGATCGGGCATGCCCTCGCTCAGCAGGACAAAAGCGTGGCCGCGCCGCATCAGTTGCTCCAGTTGCAGGAAGGGATCGACCGTAGCCACCTCGCCAGTAGCGGCATGGCGCATCCAGACCAAGGGGAAATGCTGATGATCGAAGTACATGAGGAGACCTCGGAAAGAAGATAAACAAGAATGGTTATCATCTATGAGCAATACCCTGTCCGCATCAGTCAAGATCGACAGACTATTGATCAATCCGGCCAATACCTGCCTCTGGCCGAGAGCGCCAAAGATGGCGCCTGGCAAGCCGGCGAGGTTCACCAGGGTTGGGCAAGCCAAGCCCCTCGGGGCTCGGCGGACGGCAACTACGAGGTCGTATCGGTCTTCAGCCGTTGTCCGCGCTCGGCAAAAAACTGCCCCGGCGGCTGGCCCACGGCTTTCTTGAACATGCGGATAAAGGCGCTGGCGCTGTCATAGCCCAGGGTCAGCGCCACCCGCTCCACCGAGTCGCCCTGCCCCAGCTGCTTGAGCCCCTGGAGGATGTGCAACTGACGCTGCCAGCGCCCGAAACTCAGGCCGGTCTCGCTGAGGATCAAGCGGCTCAGGCTGCGTTCGCTGAGGCCGATCAGCGCACCCCATTGGTTCAGGCTGCAGCGCTGCTCCGGCCGCTCGATAATCTGCTGGGCCAGGCGCCGCAACTGGGCATGCTGGGGCATCGGCAGGTGAATCTGCTCGCGGGGCGCGGCGCTCAGTTCATCCAGGGCCACCGCCATCAAGCGCCCCTCGGCGCCGTCCAGGTCATACAGCGCCGGCAGCTGCGCGCAGCGCTTGAACAACTCCTGGAGCAGGGGCGATACCGCCAGGGTGCAACAGACCTCAGGTAGCGCCGCAGCATGTTCCGGTTCGACGAACAGGCAATAACCCTGGGCGTGCTCCAGGCCCTGGACGCTGTGGCCGACACCACTGGGAACCCATACCGCGCATTGCGGCGCCGCCAGCCACAAGCCCTCAGGGCTTTCGCAACTGATCACCCCGGATAATGGAAACAACAGCTGGGCCTTGCGGTGACTGTGCCAGGGCCGCTCCCAGCGGCGGTCCTGAGTCGATATGTGCAGGACACTCAGCGCACGCGCAATCGCGTCCGGGTCATGCACCTGTTCCTGCTCCTCGAATACTGGCATTCAGCGCCCTCCCGACCCCAGAGCCACCCTGGCAGTCAACCTGCGCAGAGCCCCCGGCTAGCTCGGGAATTGTGCCGGGTGGAGGCTTCTTAGCCAAGGTTGCAGACGCGCGCGACCTGCCACTCAGCGGTAGTAGCCATAGCGGTAACAGCAGCCATGGTAGTGCCCGGGGTACACGACGCAACCGCCCAGGGACAACATCGTGGCCATGACAATCAGCAGTGCAATACGACGGGACATGGTGAATTCCTCATGGGTTCATCGGTGACGGCCGGGCCATTTGGCTCGGGTACTGATTGAACGTCGCCACGCCACGACATCCGTCGCCGCCCTTCAGCGTTTTTTTCTGCGGCCGGGCCTGCTGAACGGTCGTTGAATCAAGCGTCGATAAAATTTTCCGCAATGCGCGACGGATTCATCCGCCATCTATCGTTGAACCCATCAGCTGCGTTCATCAGAGAACGCCAGCCTGAAGGAGTCATCATGAAGCTCGTCCGTTCCCTGCTGCGTCTACGCACACTGCTGCTGATTCCCCTGGCCTTCACGGCCCTGGCCAGCAGCCCTTCCTTCGCCCAGACCGTGATCATTCAGCAGGCTCCGCCCCCCATGCGCTACGAATCGGCACCCATGGCGCGTCCCGGCTACGCCTGGGATCGTGGGCATTGGCGCTGGCACGGGCGTGGCTATGCCTGGGCTCCGGGTCACTGGCAGCCGGTGATGCGCCGCGGCCAGTGGATACCCGGGCACTGGCAGGCCCGTGGCCCGAACTGGTTCTGGATCGACGGGCGCTGGGTCCGCTGAGCCCCTCACCACCAGGACTGCCCCGTCACCGGACCGAGAGTTGCCCATTTGAACGAAACCGACCCGGACCTGGAGTTGCTCGCACGCATCGGCAACAACGAAGCGCAGGCCGTGAAAGAGATGGTCACGCGCAAGTTGCCGCGCTTGCTGGCCCTTGCCAGTCGCCTCTTGGGCGATGCCGACGAAGCCCGGGACATCGCCCAGGAAAGCTTTCTGCGGATCTGGAAACAGGCCGGAACATGGCGCAGCGAGCAGGCACGCTTCGACACCTGGCTGCATCGGGTGGTGCTGAACCTGTGCTACGACCGCCTGCGCCGGCGTAAAGAACACCTGCAGTCAGACAGTGAGGAAGCCTTCGAGGCGGTGGACAGCGGCCCCACCCCCGACGAACAACTGGACGCCAGCACGCAAAGCCGGCGCATGGCCCAGGCCCTGGACAAACTGCCGGATCGCCAGCGTGAGGCGATCGTCCTGCAGTATTACCAGGAGCTGTCCAACACCGAGGCCGCAGCGCTGATGCAGATCAGCGTCGAAGCCCTGGAAAGCCTGCTGTCGCGGGCCCGCCGCAACCTGCGCAGCCACCTCGCCGAGGCCCCCGGTGCGGACCTCTCAGGAAGGAGAAAACCATGACCCCCGAACGTTTTGTGCACCTGGCCGACGCCTATGGCGCAGACCTGCGACGCTGGCCCGCCAGTGAACGCAACGCCGCCCAGACACTGCTCGGCACCGGCAATGCCCTGGCCCTGGAGGCGTTGCAGCAGGCCCGTTGGCTAGATGGCCAACTGGACAGCTATCAGGTCGCCGGGCCGAGTCCGGCGCTGGCCCAGCGGATCATTGCCGGCGCGGCCTCCCGGCACTCGCCAGGCCCCTCGTTCTGGCGCCGCTACGCCGGCTGGCTGGCCTCCCTGGGCTGGGTCGGCGTAGGCCTCAGCGGGGTCGCCGCCGGCATGCTGGCGGTGACCTTGAGCCTGCCCTTGTCCAACTCCGCCGAAGCCCTGCCCAGCATCTTCGACCAGAGCGACGCGGAATTTGTCCTGAGCATCAATGCCGAGGAGGCCGAACAGTGAGCCTGTCCATCCGTCCACTGAAAACCTTGCTGGTGCTGTCGCTGCTGCTCAATGTGTTCCTGATCGGCGGTGTCGCCGGCGGCCTCTACCAGTGGCTTGGCCACCCCAAGCCGGCCCAGGCCCTGGCCGTACCCCAGCACGGCCTGCGCCAGGCCATGGCGCAGATGCCGGAGGAGCGCCGCCGCCAGCTGCGGCAGTTGCTGCGCCAGACCCGTAACGACAACCAGTCTTTGATCATTGCCGGGCGCGAGGCCAGGCAAGCGGTGATTCATCAACTCGAGGCCAATGAGCTGGACCGCAATGCCCTGGATGCCGAACTGGGCAAGTCCCGCGAGGCCGACATTGCCTTGCGGGCCCGGGTCGATGATGCCCTGGCAAACTTCGCCGGTAGCCTGTCGCTCCAGGAGCGCCAGCAACTGGTGGACGCCATGTACCTGCACGGACCGGGCAAGAACCGTACAAACAATCGCAATTGAGCACCCGGCGACGGATTTCGTCCCGGGCCGCGTTCAACCCCTGACAGCCCGCCATTGCGGCGGGCGCCCGGACCACTCCCAGGAAACCTGACCATGCTGCGCGCCATCCAGATCACCCTGATCGCCACCCTGCTCGGTACCACCCTGGCCGGCTGCATCGTCGCACCGGCTCACCCGCGGCGACCACCGCCGCCCATTGTCGAAGTCGTGCCGATGGCGCCAGCCCCGGGTTATCACTGGGTCGCCGGGCATTACCGCTGGCGCGCCGACCAATGGGTGTGGGTACCCGGGCATTGGCGGTACTGAGCCTGACCGCAGACCGCGGGTCGCGGCCAGGGCTGCATGCAGATCTGCGCACGCAACCCTGGCGAGGATTCAGCAGCCCGTGATCTCCAGCAACCAGCCCTTGAACGCGCTCATGGCCGCAGTCTCGGCCCGGGACTGCAAGCGGGTCAGCCAGTAGCTGCCGGTCACAATGCCGATATCGAACGGCTGCACTACGCTGCCGCCGGCCAGTTGGCGCTCGAACATCAGCGGTGGCGCCAAGGCCACGCCCAGGCCTTGCTGGGCCGCTTCGAGCATGCCCAGGGAGGAGTCGAACACGATGCTCTGGGGCAACAGGCTGTTGGCAGCCAGGCCCGCCGCCAGAAACCACTGCGGCCATTCATCGGTACGGTAGGAACGCAGCAGGGTCTGCCCCAGGAGGTCTGCCGGGCTGTGCAACTGGCGGGCAATCTCCGGCACGCACAACACCGACAGCGGTGCCTGCAGCAATTGCACGGCTTCAATGCCATGCCAGGCCCCGCTGCCGAAACGAATCGCATAGTCCAGGCCTTCGGCGGCCACATCCACCCGGTTATTGTTGGTACTCAGGCGCAGGTCGACATAGGGGTGGCGGGCCTGGAAATCCCCCAGGCGCGGCAGCAGCCAGCCCACGGCGAAAGTGCCCACCGCGCCCACCGTCAGCACCTCGTGATAATGCCCACCCTCGAAACGCCCCAGGGTCTGGGCGATGCGGTCGAAGCACTCGCGCAGCACCGGCAGCAGGGTCTCGCCTTCGCTGGTGAGCATCAGCCCCCGGGGCAGGCGCTTGAACAGGGTGACGTTAAGCTGGGCTTCCAGGCTCTTGACCTGATGGCTGACCGGCGCCTGGGTGACACACAGCTCGATGGCTGCGCGGGTGAAACTAAGATGACGCGCCGAGGCTTCGAAAGCCCGTAGCGCATTCAACGGCAGGTGAGGACGGAGCATGGTCATTCCCTAATTTTTCTAATGGCTCCTGCGAAATATCGTCGTTTGCCGATCCTGCGCAGAATGCCTACATTGGCCTGGCTCACGTAGCGCCGAGCGCGCCCTCGCCGGTCAGTAAGACCTCGCGAGCACTGCGCCAGAAGCTACCCGCAAACAACCCCCAGACCGAAAAGTTGCTCGCAATCCAGCGGCAAGAATAATCAAAGCACATGGAAAACCACCCATCATGCGGCAAATAACCTCAAGCGGATTAGGCATCATCAGCGCCTGCGCGCTGCTCCTCGGTACCGCGCACGCCCTCGCTGCGGATACCGCCGACAACGCTCTGAAAACCACCGTGGATGCCACCATCCGCCCGCTGATGCAGCAGCAAGGCATTCCCGGCATGGCCGTGGCGATTATCGTCGATGGCAAACGACATTACTTTAACTACGGGTTGGCCTCCAAGGAGAACCAAAGCCCCGTGGACAACGACACCCTGTTCGAAGTTGGCTCGGTGAGCAAGACCTATACCGCGACCCTGGCCGGCTATGCCCAGGCCAGCGGTAAACTGGCCCTCACCGACAAGGCCAGCCAGTACCTGCCGGCCCTGCGCGGCAGCGCCCTGGACGGCATCAGCCTGCTGCAACTGGGTACCTACACGGCGGGCGGCCTGCCGCTGCAGTTCCCCGACGCGGTCCAGAGCGAGAACCAGATCCTCGACTACTTCAACACCTGGAAACCCAGCTTCAGCGCCGGTAGCCAGCGCCAGTATTCCAACCCCAGCATCGGCCTGCTCGGCTACCTCGCCGCCCGCAGCCTGGGCCAGCCGTTCGACCAGTTGATGGAACACACGCTGTTGCCCAAATTCGGCCTCAAGCACAGCTACCTGCACGTACCGCAGGACCAGCAACAGCATTACGCCAAGGGCTACGACAAGCAGGGCCAAGCGATACGGGTCAGCCCCGGCCCCCTCGACGCCGAGGCCTACGGGATCAAGACCAGCGCCCCGGACCTGCTGCAGTACGTTGCCGGCAATCTGCAACCAGGCCAGTTCGACGCCCCCCTGAAACAAGCCCTGGCCAGCACCCAGAGCGGTTACTACCAGGTTGGCGACATGACCCAGGGCCTGGGCTGGGAACGCTACAACTACCCCGTGTCCCTGGAGCGGCTGCTGGCTGGCAACTCAGCGCAGATGATCCTCGAACCGCACCCGGTGCAATGGCTGACGCCGGTGCAACCGCCCAAGGCTGACGCGCTGTACAACAAGACCGGCTCCACCGGGGGCTTCGGCGCCTATGTGGTGTTTGTCCCGAGCCAGCAGATCGGCATCGTCCTGCTGGCCAACAAGAACTACCCCAACGAGGAACGGGTCAAGGCCGCCCACAAGATCCTCAGCGTACTGGCACAGCAGAAATAGCTGACCCAAGACTGCCCCCAGCAAAAAACAACACCGCCTGCCCAGTACTGGGCAGGCGGCGTTGCGCTGTCTCGCGACCGCTTCCGAGCCCGATGTGTCCTCTTGGCACCGCCCGGTACAGGTTCAGCGCCCCATCATCCAATGCCCTGCAGGACAACCTGACACGGGCGCCTAGATCGCTGGCCCATCAGCACAAGGCCGAACTTCAGGGGAGAATTGGATGACAAAAGCGGTGGTAAAGATCAGCCCCGTGGAGTCACCTGTGCGGACGTCGAATTGGACGGTCTTGCGGTCAGTGGAAATCTCAGTAGCGATGTCCAGGCGCACAGCGGAAATCACCTCCGCACTCAGCGGAAAAATCGGCCAGGCGTCATCAATCTGATGCTCACTACTCAGAACGATCTTCACCACCCCATGGTTGCCGGGGTCGACAAAAAAAGCGCCACTGGAAGGTGCGGTAACATTGACATTGAATTGCATCGCTTCAGTCAGGGCATACCCAACGCCCTCTGGACTGCATTTCATTTTACCCATCGTCAAGCCACTCACTTCCGGGTTCCAGGCAGAGATAGAGAAGGTTGGATCACTCATAATCAAGTTCCTTATTGGCAATTAGGAAAAGTTACGCAACCACGCTTTCCGAGAATAGGCGCACTCCTGACTTGACGATGTACCAACCATCGAAATCAAGCACATTTAATAGACACTGCAAAAGCGTCTTGCTTCCAATCACCGCAAACCTAACAGCACAGTTAACAGCCCTCCCCCAAAACCCAGAAACATTCAATAAAAACCCAATCCGATAGATTAGAAAACGCTTAAAGCACAACTAAATAGCTAGCCATTCAAGCATTCAATCCTCATATCATTTCTGCTCGACCAATAGTGTCATTGAGTATAAGAAACTCTCCACGGAGCATTGATTTTTAGCGCCCCGATACTAGTCTCCAATCTCGCTACAGCGCTCGTCCCAGGCATCATCCGTCATGGACTGTACCTAAGCGCCGTGTGCCTGGAGCTCAAGCAACGACTACAAATGTTCAAGAAAACTGGCGAAGAAGTGACTCATTCATTAATTTAAAAACAACTGCAAGGCATGATCGAAAGCCTTCAAGCACCAGAAAACACCACGAACAAAAAACAGGCCCAAGTCAAAGACACTGGAGACCTGCAACTCGAACTAAAAAGTGCAACGATGCCAAGCTATACAAAGAGAAAACCATCAAGCAACTCGAAGATCAGATAGATCAGTTACAAGAGCAAACCCTGACATTCAATAGCGCACCGGCACCAGCCGACCCCACCCACCAGAAAATACAAAGACACCGTGTACTGCGGTGGGCGCCTTATCATTGATCGGCGCGCTGTCATTCTTGGCTCGTGCAACTTACAAGTTACTCTCAGCCGAACCCGACTTTGAAATCAGCCTGGATATCGCCCAACTCATCGGCGGCTCACTCGTTGGCCTTGGCGTGGCATTGGCCGGGGCGCCTACGCCATGAAAACCCTGGCGACAGCCAAGAACGCTTCCTGACCTGGCGTTTTCCCTGCGCTGCTGAGCCACACTCACCAGGCCACAACACCACCGCCTGCACCGAGGTCTGTGGGTTTTTCCACGCCCTGTCGCCACAGCTCCTAGAATCAACAGCAGTTGATCGAAAGCACCCGTTAGCGGCCTCTTGCGCCGTGGGCAGAGCAGCTCAAACAGACTGTTCAACCGTCCATATCGCGCTGAACCTTCTGCAAGGCTTTCCGGTCGATAACTGCAACCTGGCAGGTGGCCGGCGCTCCAGCGCCGGCCACCTGCCAGGCATCACCGCCGCTGGAGAAACGCCCTGTGATCTCAACCCTGAAAATTGCCAGAATCAAAGCCTGGGGCGCCCATGGTTTCACCGCCACCGGGGTGGTCAGCGCCTTGCTCGCGACCCTGGCGCTGTTCGACAACCAGCCCAAAGCCTGCCTGTTGTGGCTAGGGGTGGCGCTGCTGGTGGATGGCGTCGACGGTTCCCTGGCGCGCAAGGTCAAGACCAGCTCGGTACTGCCGAATATCGACGGCTCGGTACTCGACCTGGTGATCGACTACCTGACCTATGTGTTCATCCCGGCGCTGTTCATCTACCGCTACATTCCCCTGCCGGAATACAGCGCGCTGCTGGCCACCTCGCTGATCCTGCTGTCCTCGCTGCTGTGCTTCTGCAACGTCAACATGAAGAGCCACGACAACTACTTCCAGGGCTTTCCCGCCGCCTGGAACGTGGTCGCCCTGTGTTTCTACCTGATCGGGACCGGCCCCTGGCTGAGCTTGCTGAGCATCTTCGCCCTGGCCCTGCTGACCGCAACGCGGGTGCAGTTCCTGCACCCTTTCCGAGTGCGCAAGTGGATGCCGCTGAACATCATCGTGACCTTTGTCTGGCTGCTCAGCGGCGCACTGCTGGTGCTCGGCCACCCGCTGCGCAGCCCGCCGATCATGGGCTTGTGGCTGACGGCTTCGGCGTACTTCCTGGGGGTCTGCCTATGGCGTTCAGCACAGGAATGGTTCAGCAAGGCTCGCTGAATAACGTCGAAAGGAAAATTGCCGGGTCCCCAGTGAACATGAAAAACTCCTGCACATCAGCCTCTCAAGCAGGGGTTTTCATTACTCCTCCCCCATCCGACACGCTGTCGATGCTGAGAACAAGGACTGGGATGCATGAACCACCTTCCATTGATCGACCTCTACCCCATCAGCGACAGGCCACTGGACCAACGAGAAGTTCTGCTTCATGAAGCCGCGTTCAAAAACAAGTGGCCAACCGTGCCCTTGCGCGAACAACAGACCGTTACCAATGCCAGGGACTTTGTCCTCCATACCCTGAAGTACTTCGGCGGCTCAGGAGTGGTCAACGAGTTCCGGCGTCAACTCAAAGAGCATGCGTCCCTCAGACAGGCCAAGTCCGCCATGCCCTACCTGAAAGACTCGGTCCCGTTGAAGCGCTATCAAAGAGGCTCAAGCACCGTCTGCTTGGCAACCCTGAATGATGAGGTCAGGCGGCTTGGAAAACCGCTGGCTGCCGGCCAGGTGCTGTTTCACGGTGGCTCCTGCCATCCAAGAGAGGTGGCTTCGTTCACCACCAGCAAGCCACTCTCGACTTCATTCTGCCCACAGATTGCCGCCTGGCATGCCTATCACGATCTCAATCCAGCCCCTAACCCCATCCCTGCGATCTGGATCCTGAACGCCCCCTATGGCAACAGAAAAGCCGTGATCTACCGCAAAGGCGCACCTGGAATGGAAAATGAACAGGAAGTCCTGATCGAGTCAGGCTCGACCATCACTCCCAGATGCATGTTCAACGTCCATACCGCCTCTGCCAATGTCCTGGTGATCGAAGCCACATTGTCTTGAGCCGGATTGAGGCGTTGCCTCTGCAGGGGTTTGCCGATGGGCTTATCGCTTCGTTCAAGGCCTGGACCAACAGCGCCCCGATCTGTGGGTTGTCCGCCACCAGCAACGTGGCGCCCTGGCCGTCGACCTGCAGCGATGCCAAGGCTGCGGAACGCGGCAGGAACAGGGTGAAGCGCGTGCCCTGACCGGGCTGGCGGTAGATCACCAGGCCGTCGCCGGACTGCTGGGCGACGCCGAACACCTGGGACAGGCCGGAATCTGCGCCACACGTTCCACGGCAATCACCAACAGGCCTTCGCCGTGCATCGCGCCCCGGGCGTTGACCGTCATGTTGATCAGCGCGGTATCGAACTGGCCGGCATCGGCGTGGATGTAGCAGGGCTGCTGCAGCTCGATACACAGTTCGATGCAAGCACCGATCAGTGGATTGATCATCTGGGTCAGCCGCGGCCTCGCGGGTGGCACTGATGTCCCGCGAGATGCAGAGGATCTTCTCCGGCTGGCGGCCTCATCGAGCATCGGCGTGACTTGCCCATCCCGCCATTTACGGGTGCCGGCCAAGGTCTCGGCGGCGCCCTGAAAACGCGCCGATTCACCACCCCGCGCTACGACCAGGGCTGCCAGCGCCGCCTGGTTGCTCTCCCCTCGCCAGGAATCCGCCCAGGGACAGCCGACACAATCGCGTTGAAATCGCGGACCTCCATGCCCCGCTGGCCACCTTCGCTGATGAACGACAGCCGGCCATCAAGGTCGAGCACCTTGATGCAGTCATTGCTGCTGATCAGCACCCGGGTATTGAGGACACGCTCGGCCTCCAGCCGAGGACGACTGTCTCTACATGACTGGTAAGTCTTCGCCAGCAAGGGGGCGAGACGCTTGAACAGTGCTGAGCTTCCGCTACAAAAGCCAGGACGACTCAGTGAATTCTGCGGGACAGGGACTTGGGCAACTAACCGGACACCACATCATGAATATGGCTAAAGGCTTTAATGAAATCAATTCGTTTTCACTCAATCCATAGGCCAGCATAAAATACGTATTAATTATAGGGAATATAAATACCTTCGAGTTAAAAGCCAGAAAAACAAAACTGGAAAGCCATAAATAAACTCAGGCTTTATCTCGGACAACCAGGGTGCCAGATCACAATGAACAAAGAGTTTACATTTACCATCAAGAGCATTTGTTTCGACGAAAACTATCACCCCTCAGAAAATACGCGCATCACTACAAATTTTGCTAACTTGGCCAGAGGAAAGAGCCGCCAAGAGAACTTGCGCAACACTTTAAGGATGATTGACAATCGCTTCAATGCCTTGGCGCACTGGGACAACCCCAAAGGCGATCGCTACGCTGTCGAACTTGAAATAATTTCCGTTGAGATGGCTATTGACATTGAAAGCAGCGGCAATGCCGTCCCGCTGATTGAAATATTGAAAACGAATATTGTTGATCGAAAAACCAACGAACGCACCGCGGGCATTGTAGGGAATAACTTTTCCTCTTACGTGCGAGACTATGACTTTAGCGTGCTATTGTTGGGGCACAACAAGAATCAGTCCGAGTTTGGCACTCCAGATAATTTTGGAGATCTGCATGGAAAATTATTCAAGCACTTCGTTAACTCAAGCACTTACAAAGACCACTTCAACAAGCTTCCGGTCATATGCCTAAGTGTCTCGAGCAGCAAGACCTATCAACGGACTGAAAACCAGCATCCTGTTCTGGGCATTGAATACCAGCAAAGTGAATATTCTTTGACTGACGAATATTTCAAAAAAATGGGGCTGAAGGTTCGTTATTTCATGCCTGCAAATAGCGTGGCGCCTTTGGCTTTTTATTTTGCTGGCGACTTGCTAGGTGATTATACCAACCTTGAACTTATCAGCACCATCAGCACGATGGACACCTTCCAGAAGATTTACCGCCCAGAGATTTACAATGCGAACTCTGCAGCAGGACAGTCCTATCAACCCAGCTTGAAGCACCAAGATTATTCACTGACTCGAATTGTTTATGATCGAGAAGAACGTGGCCGACTGGCTATTGAGCAAGGGAAGTTTGTTGAAGAGCACTTTATCAAACCATACCAAGCCACTCTTGAGCAGTGGTCCGCCAATTACGCTCTTTGACTAGTCAAAAATACAAGGTCATCCATTATGAAAAAATTGTTACCCACCTCAACTGCTGGCAGCTTACCTAAACCCTCTTGGCTTGCACAATCCGAGACACTTTGGTCACCTTGGAAATTGCAAGACGAGGAATTGATTGAGGGCAAGCAAGATGCTTTACGCTTGTCGCTGCAAGAGCAACAACAAGCAGGCATAGATATTGTCAGTGATGGTGAGCAAACCCGCCAACACTTTGTCACTACGTTTATTGAGCACCTCGACGGCGTTGATTTCGAAAAACGTGAAACCGTTCGAATTCGTGACCGCTATGACGCCAGCGTACCGACGGTCGTTGGTGCTGTTACTCGCCAAAAGCCAGTTTTTGTTGAAGATGCCAAGTTTCTACGTCAGCAAACCAAGCAACCCATAAAATGGGCTCTGCCAGGTCCCATGACTATGATCGATACACTTTATGACAACCATTATAAAAGTCGCGAAAAACTGGCGTGGGAATTCGCCAAAATCCTCAATCAGGAAGCCAGAGAGTTAGAGGCTGCCGGCGTTGACATCATTCAATTCGATGAGCCCGCATTCAATGTTTTCTTTGATGAGGTAAATGATTGGGGAGTTGCCACCTTGGAAAGGGCAATTGAAGGCCTTAAGTGTGAAACCGCTGTACATATCTGCTATGGCTATGGCATCAAAGCCAATACAGACTGGAAGAAGACTTTGGGGTCAGAGTGGCGACAATATGAAGAGGCTTTCCCCAAACTGCAAAAATCCAGTATCGATATAATCTCACTGGAATGTCACAACTCTCATGTGCCAATGGATCTTATTGAGCTCATCCGAGGTAAAAAAGTGATGGTAGGGGCCATTGATGTGGCATCCAACACCATTGAGACACCAGAGGAAGTAGCCAATACCCTACGAAAAGCACTTCAGTTTGTAGATGCCGACAAGCTCTATCCTTGCACCAACTGTGGTATGGCCCCTTTATCTCGTCGAGTAGCAAGAGGCAAGCTAAATGCGCTCAGTGCCGGCGCAGAAATCGTCCGAAGAGAACTCTCGAACCAGTGCTGAGCTAAAATCGGAAGTGCTGTACGGGAGGATTGAAGACGGTGGAAGTTTCAGGGAGATTCTGAAAAGACTCGCCGAATCTATTGCAATTCGCCGACCAGGTTGCCCGAAGAACAAAGTGGGCTATCTGGTCGGTTTTGCTCGATGGGCCGCTTTCAAAATTGGCAAAGGTTGAACTCAACCAAAATTACCGAGCAACTTCAGACCTTCCCTAGCACTTTCGAGTCGCACTCAATATTTAGGATCTACCATGTCACTTCCTAGTACTGCTATCGAGCCATTGAGCTTTCGCGAAGCGCTCGGGTATTACGCTTCCGGTATCACGGTGATTACATCACACATTGATGGCGAGCCGATTGGCTTCACTTGCCAGTCGTTCTATAGCGTGTCGATGAACCCGCCGCTGGTGTCATTCAGCGTAATGTCCAGTTCGGCCAGCTATCCCAAAATTCGCCAGGCAGGTCGATTCGTAGTCAATATCCTGTCAGGTGAGCAGGTCAATATTTCCAACCAGTTCGCTCGAAAAGGCACGGACAAGTGGCACGGAGTCGAATGGCAGGAATCGCCGCTGGGTAATCCGATAATTGTCGGCAGCCTGCACTGGCTTGATTGCGAAATTCACGTCGAACACGCCGCAGGTGATCATCTGATCGTGATTGGTGAAGTGAAAGCGTTAAAACTACAAGAAGCTGCCGCTACGCAGCCATTGCTGTATTTCAAAGGACAGTATTGCAACCTCGCCGCACATAGCGCGGTTTGAGCATTTACCTTCGCGGCCCGCTTTTACGCGTCAATCAAGCGAGAGCCTTAGCAGTCCATGAATACTCATGGCACCGGAGCCATTTGGGGGGCTTCTAGCGACGTTTACCTACAGGTTAGCGGAGCACTGCACTGTGCTCCGGTTGCTCATTTGGACCGATATACCCGGGACACTCCGTCATGACAAACATCAAAAGGCCTCAACTCAGCCTTCCCGATGGCGCGGACAAGTTGCTGTTGCACTCCTGTTGCGCGCCCTGCTCGGGAGAGGTGATGGAAGCGATCAGCGCCTCGGGCATCGACTACACCATCTTCTTCTATAACCCGAACATCCACCCCGAGCGTGAATACCTATTGCGCAAGGACGAGAACATCCGCTTTGCCGAAGAGCACAAGGTGCCGTTTATCGATGCCGATTACGATAAAGACAACTGGTTCGAACGTGCCAGAGGCATGGAGCATGAACCCGAGCGCGGCGTGCGCTGCACCATGTGCTTCGATATGCGCTTCGAACGCACCGCGCTTTACGCCTATGAAAACGACTTCACCGTGATTTCCAGCTCCCTCGGTATCTCGCGCTGGAAAGACATGAAGCAAATCACCGACAGCGGCATCCGCAGCGCACAAAAGTATCCGGGCATCACCTATTGGGACTACAACTGGCGCAAGGGTGGCGGCTCGGCGCGGATGATCGAAATCAGCAAGCGCGAACGTTTTTATCAGCAGGAATATTGTGGTTGCATTTACTCCCTGCGCGACACCAACCACCATCGCAAGGACCAGGGGCGGGACATCATCCGCATTGGCGTCAAATACTACGGGGACGATGAATGAGCGCTTCGCAGCGCGTCCTGGAGTTGATTGATGCGTCGCCTTATACCGCACAATCAGCAGGTATTCCTGACCTATGAGTGTTCTGAAAAAGGCGCTCAATGACTGTTCTTGGCCAAAGGCAGCCACCAGCAACCAATCATCCATGCAAACCACCAGCAATCCCGCAAGCGCCTTTAAACCCTCGCCGGCTTGGGGCATGCTCCATCGACGCCGATGCCCTCTTCTTGTCGAGAACGCCCCATGAACACCACCACCTTGCTGCTCTACACCTCAAGCTGCTTTATCGGCGCATTGATTCCCGGCCCCACCTCGCTGCTGGCCATGGCCAACGGCACCTCGCGCAATCGCCAGCTGGTGGCGGTGGGCATGGCCGGCGCGGCGCTCTCGGATGTGCTGATCATTGCTGCCGTGGGCTTGGGCCTGGGGGCCATGCTGATGGCCTCGCAGCAGCTGTTCATGGTCTTGAAGTGGGTCGGCGTGGTTTACCTGGCCTGGCTCGGTTTCCAGCTCTGGCGCAGCGCGCCCCTGGCCCTCGACGCCCAGCAGGTGCGGGCCGGCTCGCGACATGGCGAGGTGTTCCGGCGCAGCTTCTCGGTGGCCATGACCAACCCCAAGGTGCTGCTGTTTTTCACCGCCTTCCTGCCACAGTTCGTAGATCCAGCCCAGCCGGTCTTTGCCCAATACGCCACCCTGGCGCTGGTCACGGCAATCGTCGAGGTGATGGTGATGGGCTTGTATGCCGCCGGAGGGGTGCAGGCGGCGAAGCTCCTGACCCAGACCGGTATGCGCCGGCTCAACCAATGCTGCGGTGTGGCGATGCTCTCGTTGGCGGGGTTTCTGGCGTTGTATCGCCGGGCCTGAGGCGGCCCGGCCAGCGAGGCCTCAGAAGGCCAGCTTGTAGCCGATGGAGAACAGCATGACTGCCAGGCACGGCCGCAGGATCTCGTCGGAGATGCGTCCGCTCATGTGGCTGCCGACCCAGATCCCCGGCAGCGAACCCATCAGCAGGAAACCCAGCAGGTGCCAGTCCATGTTGCCCATGCTGGCATGCCCCAGGCCAGCCACCAGAGTCAGGGGCACGGCATGGGCAATCTCGGTGCCCACCAGGCGCTTGGTGGCCAGGAACGGGTAGAGGATGAACAGCGCCACGGTGCCCAGGGCACCCGCACCGATGGAGGTCAGGGCGACCATGGTGCCGAGGATCAACCCGGTGACCACGGTCAGGCCATTGAGGCCGCCAGGGCTCGGCTGGTAGTCACCGCCATGACGCTGGGCAAAGGCCATGAGCTTCTTCTTGAAGACGATGGCCAGGGCTGTGAGCAGCAGGACAAATCCCAGGGCCTGCTTGATCACCGCGTTCAGAGCCTGGGGATCGGTGTCGAGGTTCTTCAGGAACCACAGGCTGGCCACCACTGCCGGCACGCTGCCCAGGGTCAGCCAGCCGGTGATGCGCCAATCGATGTTGCGGTTCTTCTGGTGCACCAGCACCCCACCAGATTTGGTGATGGCGGCGTACAACAGGTCGGTGCCCACCGCAGTGGCCGGATTGATCCCGAACCAGAGCAGAATCGGGGTCATCAGCGAGCCACCTCCGACCCCAGTCATGCCAACGATGAACCCGACAACCAGGCCTGCAACTACAAAACCGAAATTACCCACATCCATCAATAAAGCCCTACAAATCACGCGGCCAGGTAAAAAACTGGCGGCAGCATAGCGGCTAAAGCTTATGTCCATTTATATGAATAAAATCTAACGTTATAACCACGGTCTATTTTGTCATGCGCCAAATGCATGAAAATCCTGCAAACCTTGCACCCCAGGCAAGTCGAAACCAACCGTTTAGCACCGCCGACGAAGACCTTGAACATGGGTTCAAAGCCGATTCCAGCGGCCTCATCAACGCTGCCGTCGCTGCACACCCAAACCCCGGCATCCGGTATTCTGCTGGGCGCTCGGCAGGGCACCCGGTCCACGGCGCAACCAGGCCCCTGCCCCTCCGTCCCCAAGGAAGGCCCATGACATCCGACGAGAACCCGTACCAGATCGAGCAACAACGCATCCGTTTCAGACGCCTGAGCCTGCACCTGGAAGCCCCCGGGCAAACCCGCTCCAGCCGTGGCCATTGGGGGCTGGCGCTGTCTGGCGGCGGCATTCGCAGCGCAACCTTCTGCCTCGGAGTCCTGCAGGCCATGGCCCGGGCGCCGGCGCCCACCGCGCCAGCCGAGCCGCCACCAACTGACGCGGCCACGGACAACAGCCTGCTGTCGCGCTTCGACTACCTGTCCACGGTCAGTGGCGGCGGCTACATCGGCAGCTTCTTCTCCAGCCTGTTCCTCCCCGGACGCCTGCGCGACCTGGATCCCCAGGACCCGGTGGGCCAGGCCGCCCGCGATGCCTACCAGGCGCTGCGCTTCGAGCCGCCGGGACGCATCAGCACCGGCGTCGACTATGCCCAACAGCCCGTGGGCCAAGGCCCCGGCGCCTGGCTCCGGGAGAACGGCCGCTACCTGACCCCCACCGGTTCCGGCGACATGCTCTACGCCCTGGCCATGACCTGGCGCAACTGGCTGTCACTGCACGTGATGATCGGCCTGCCGATTCTCCTGATGCTCAGCCTGCTGACCCTGTTCCAGGTCCTGAGCCACGCCAGCCTGCTGCTCTGGCCGCTGATGGCCACGCTGCTGTTCGCCCTGCCCTGCGCCGTGGCGTACTGGCTGGTGATCCCCCGGGGCGATCTGGACCAGCCGCCGAGCCTGGGCAACGCCGCGTTCCGCATCATGCTGGGGATCGTCGCCGGCCTGTGGGTCGGCGGCGCCCTGGCCTATGGCATGGCCCAATGGCAGGCGCTGGGAAGCCTGAGCCTGGCCGCCGCCCTGGTCGGCACCAACGCCCTGCTGATCACTCGCCAATTGACGCGCAGATTGGCCGACAACCGCGACCCGACCAAGGACAGCGTCTGCAACAACTGCGTGCGCAACTATCGGGTGCAGATCACCCGCGCCCTGGGCCGGGCCATGGTCGCAACAGCAGCTCTGGGTTTTCTCGCCCTGCTGGTGAGCAGCGCCGAAGCGCTGTATCGCTACCTGCTGGACTACCAGGCCCTGGGCACCCCGCTGTTGCTGGCACTGCTGGTCTGGCTGATTCGCCGCCTGGTCCTGCTCAAGGACGAAAAACCCCTGCCCGAGTGGATGCGCAAACTGCCACTGGATGTGCTGGCGCTGGTCGCCGGCGGCCTGCTGCTGACCCTGCTGTGCCTGTGCTGGGCGCTGCTGGTGCAGTGGATCGCCCATGACGGCGGCGCCGTCTCCAACAGCCCGGCGGCGGCCTGGCGCCTGCTGGCGGTGAGCCTGTTGGCCGCCTTGCTGGTGTGCATCAGCGGGCGCTTCATCGGCTTTCTCAACACCTCGTCACTCCAGGCTTTCTATAGTGCACGCCTGAGCCGTGCCTACCTCGGCGCCTCCAATGGCCGGCGTTTCAACGGCCCGCCCCAACAGCGCCGCACCTACCTCAGCGTGGCCGAGCCGATGTCCAACGACGACCTGTCGCTGCAGCAGTACTACGCCACCCCCAGCGCCGGACCGGTGCACCTGATCAACGTCACCATGAACCTGACGGTGGACCCCGCCGAGCAACTGGTGCAACGCGATCGCAAGGGCAAACCGCTGTGCATCGCGCCGAACTGGGCGCCTGCCGTGGGCAGTGCAACACCTGCCAACCAAGGCCCGGCGGAACGCTACAGCCTCGACGGCAAGCCCTATCGCCGTGACCTGAGCCAGGGCCCGGACTCGGAAATCATGGGGGCCTTGACCCTCGGCCAGTGGATCGGCGTCTCTGGCGCTGCCTTCAGCACGGGCCTGGGCCGGGCCAACAGCCTCGGCATGTCGCTGATCCTCGGGCTGGCCAACGTGCGCCTGGGGATCTGGTGGCCGAGCCACTTCGTCGACCCCGGCCAATCGGGCTGGGTGCCTCGGGACCTCAAGCCCTGGACCTACTTCAGCACCCAGGCCTACCTGTTCTACGAATTGAGCTCACGCTTTCACGGGCACCGCCGCGACTACCAGTACCTGTCCGACGGTGGCCATTTCGAAAATACCGCCACCTACGAACTGCTGCGCGAAGGGCGCCAGGTGGAGTTGATCGTCACGTGCGACTGCGGCTGTGATCCGGATTACCAGTTCGATGACCTGGCCAACCTGGTGCGCCTGGCGCGCATCGACCAGGCCCTGGAAATCCGCGAGGACCCGGGGGTGCTGGAGCATCCGCAACTCAAGGCAGTGTTCGCCAGCCTCGAACAGTTCCGCCAGCCAGCCAGCGCCGACAGCCAGAAGTGCGCCTTGCTGCTCAACGTCTACGCCCATGCCCCGGGGACCCAGGCCGACCTCGCGGCCACGCCGCACTGCCGGATCCTGGTGCTCAAACCGCGCTTGATCGCCGGGCTGACACCGGACGTCGTCAACTACGCCCGGGCCAACCCGGGCTTTCCCAACCAGAGCACGGTGGACCAGTTTTTCGATGAGGCGCAGTTTGAAAGCTACCGCCAGCTGGGGCTGAACATCGGCCAGCGGCTGTTCGGCCAGGCGGGGCAATCCAACGAGATCGCCGAGGCATTGTGGCGCTACCTGGGGTAACCCGGACGATCGACAAGCCGATGCCGGATCACCCCTGGCAGGTCAGCGCGGCTGGTGGGCCTTGACCGCTTCCAGCCACTGCGCTTCCAGGCGCTCCTGCTGCGGGTCGATGCCGTGCTCGGCCAGCAGCGCCAGATGCCGTTCCACTTCACCGAGCATCTGTCCGTGGGCGCTGGAGTTGGCGTCCAGCTGGTGCATCTGGATCAGCCCCAGGTGATAGAAACGCAGCAGCTTGAGGGCGGCCGGATCACCGGCCGCGACCCCGGCGGTGACCTGATGCATGACGTTGGTCACGCGCATCAGGCTGCGTTTGAGGCGCCAGCCGTAGACCGCCGAGGCCATCCACGGTTGCTGCCAGAACACCCCGCGCAACAAGGCGGCGCTGATCAACAGACCGGTGAACACCCCGGCCGCATTCCACACCAGGTTGTCACCGCCGGGCTGGCCGAACACCGCCACCGCGGCGCTGGAAAACAGCATGGCCAGGGCGATGAACACCAGGGCGATGATCAGGGTGCTGCGGCGGGTTTGCCGACGGTAGATCTCGGGGTCCTGCGGGGTGATGACGAACATGGGCGCGACGGGCTCCAGTGGCAGTGGGTGGTGGGGCTGGCGTGCATTATCACCGCAGCAGCCGGCGCCGGTGGCTTAAATCGCCGGCGGGGGGGAAAATACCCCATAACCCTGATCCAGGTCGGTGTATTCATCCCCCACGCCGGGCGTCAACCGCGACGCGGACGCAATGAGCGGCCCAGACGCCGCCAGCCCAGCACCACGCCACTGACACTGATCAGCAAACCGCCAGCACTGAACAGCAGCATCCACAGGTCCCACAGCGGCCGGTTGGCCAGCAGCGGCAGCCAGTCCCAGCTGTGCAGCAGCGCGAACAGCCAGCGCGAGGCTCGACGCGGCTGGTCCAGTTGCCCCACCACGGCCCCCGTATAGAGGTCCAGGTGCAGCCAGGTCTGCGCCGGATCGTCGAAGCACACCCGCAGCACCGGCAGGCGCTGTTGCATATGCCCCATCATGCTTTGCGGTTCCCGGGCGTAGTAATAGAAGTCGTAGGCCGCCAGTTGCTGGACGAGCATCGGCTGCTGCGGGCGAATGGCCCAGGCCGCCTGCTGCAGGGTCCCCGGGTTGAACCGGCGCAGCACCTGATCCTCAGCCATGGACAAGATTCGTGTACGCCCGGCACCGTCATGACCGATCACATAACCCTGGCCGCCAATCATCCGCCACTCCAGTTCCCGGGCCTGCAAGCCATCATCGGCAAAACGTCGCAGCGCCTGCGCCGCGCTCAGGGGAAAGGCCGCGGCGCTCAGCGGAGCCCCCTGATAGGCCGCCACTGACAAGGGCTGGGCGCTGCTGAAGATCTTCCACGGGTTCATCGACATCAAGCCGCTGAAGATCCAGGTAATCGCCAGCACGCCGAAGAGCATGCCGCCCAGGTGATGCCAGCGGGCAAAGCCCTGGTATGGCGAGTGCGAGCCGTTGCGGTAGGTACGCTTGAAGCGCCAGCGCAATACGCCCACCGCCAGGCCCAGCACCGTCATCAAGGTCGCGGCCAGGGACAGGTAGGTGACGATCGGCCCCCAGGCGCCATCGATGCCGATACCGCGCAACGGGTACAGCCAGTGCAACCAGGCACCGATCCAGTTCCAGCCGCGTTCGCTGGCCGTGGCATCGCGCACCACTTCCCCGCTGCTGGCGGAAACATACAGCAGGCGCCGCTCGGCATCGGCGATGGCTACCCGGTGCAAGGGCCGGTCGGCGTCCAGGCCCCGAGACAGGCTCCACATGTCTTCGCTCACCGCGCCGCGATCTTCCACCGCGACTCCGGGGGCGAACTGTCGGGCCGCGGCCAACGCCTCCACCGGGCCAATGGCCGGTGGCACCAGGCCGCTAAGGGCATCCACCGCAACCTTGCGCAGCCCCGGGTATTCAAGGATGTAACGGGGTGCACCGGCCACCGTGGTCAGGCGGATGCTCGACGGTGGCTGCCGAGCATCGACAGCCCGCAGCACGTGCTCCAGGCCGACGCTCTCATCGTCCAGGACCAGGGCCGGCAAATGCGCCAGGTGCTCGGCGGGCGTCAGCTTGGGGTAGCCGACATACAGCATCACCACCCCGGAGATGAACCACAGGGCCATGAACAGGCAGGCGACAATGCCCAGCCAACGGTGCCAGAGGTACAGGTAACGCTTCATCACAGGCATCTCGCAACGGCGCAGGGTGCCACCAGGCACCCCGCGCTCTCAGGTTAAAAGCGCGTTTGCAACGCCAGCTCGAAAGTTCGTGGCGCCCCCAGGTACAGCTGGGTCGGCGCGGTAGTGCGGGCGTAGACCTGATCGGTGAGGTTGCGCACCCGCGCCGTGACCCGGGTGTCGCTATCCACCTGGTAGCCAACGAAAGCGCCGAAAATCGTGTAGGCCGGGGCATAACGGGTGTTGGCCGCGTTGGCGTACATCGACGACACATAGCGGCTGTCAGCGCCGACCTGCCAGGAGCGCGCCAGGTCATAGGTCAACCACAGGTTGGCGACCTTGTCCGGGGTATTGGTGGGGCTGTTGCCCTTGCGCGACACCGAACGGCCGCCGACGTTTTCATAGAACTCGTCGTACTGGGCATCGACATAGGCGAAGTTGCCTTCGGCCAGCAGTTTGGGCGTCACCCGCAGCGAGCCCGCCAACTCCACGCCCCGCGAGGACTGCTGCCCCACCGGCTGGCTGCTGCCGGGGTTGCTCGGATCGGCAGTGGAGAGATTCTTGCGTTCAATGCGGTAGGCGGCCAGGGTCGCCGAACCACGACCATCGAGGAAATCGAACTTGCTGCCGACCTCCCACTGATTGCCGGTGCTCAGGTCAAAGTCCCGCACCTGGCCATAGCTGGCGGTGGTCAGGATGCCCGACGGTGGATCGGCCGCGGTGCTGTATTGCACGTAGACGTTGGCGGACGGAGTCAGTTCATAGACCAGCCCCAGGCGCCCGGTGGTGGGCCGGTAGTTACGCTGGAAAAACGCCGGATTGGCCTCGGTGACAGCACGGTAGTTGGTCACCTGCAGGTCGATCTGATCGTGACGCAGGCCACTGAGCAGGGACAGGCGATCAGTCAACTGCAGACGGTTTTCCAGGAACATCGCCCAGGTGTCCACCTGGTTGCGGCGGTTCTTCTCGAAGCCGCGGCGCATGCCCGGCAAGTCCCAGAAACTGCCCGGATCGAAGTCCCCCGGATCGACGCTCGAGGCCGAGGCCGACAAGGAGCGCGGGTAGTTGCTCATGACGTTATGGCTGTAGTCGATGCCCGCCGACCAGCGGCTGTCCAGGCCGAACAGGTTGTTCTGATGCAGCAGCTCAAAGCGATTGCCGTTGAGCTCCTGGGCGTGACGCTGAAGCAAGATGCCGGAGCGCTTCACCTGGGTGTTGTCGCTGTTGTAGGCGTAGGTTTCCAGGTTGCGGTATTCGCGGTCGGCGTTGTAGTGGTACAGGGTGTTGCGTAGCGAGGTACGGTCATCGACCTGGTAGTCGATGATCGAGCGCAGCCACTGCACCCGCTGCTCATAACGGCCGTCACTGACGTTGTAGTTCTCGAAGCGCCGGCTCTTGTCCACTTCCATCTTGCCCCCCAGGGGACTGAGGGCCGGAGTGCCCCAGTAGGGACTGTCGACGCTTTCGTTCTGATACTCGTAGGCCAGGGTATGGGACAGCTGATCGTTGAAATCCGTCAGCAGGGAGAAGGCCGTGGTCCAGGCATCGCGCTGTTCGCGATCGACGTAACCGTTGCTGGTGGTATGGCTGACGTCGAAACGCGCGTAGTGCCGCGGCCCTGCCCCGTCGTTCAGCGCGTGATTGAAACCGAAGGCGGTCTCGGTGCTGTCGTAGGAGCCGTAGCTGATCCTTCCTTCATTGAACGATTCAGTACGCGACGGCAGTTTGCTGATGTAGTTGATCGAACCGCCCACCGCACCGGCACCGTAGAGAAAGCTCGAAGGCCCACCCACCGCCTCGACCCGGTCGTAGATCCAGCTGTCCACCGGGCGCGCGGCGATGGAGTCGTACTGCACGCTGATGCCGTTGAACAACTGAGTGATCTGCGCACCGGAAAAACCGCGATAGGAAACGAACCCCGGCACACCCGGCGACGAGGCGGCGTTCATCCCCGGCACGCTCGCCAGCATGTCCTGGGTGTTGGCAGCGCCGCGCTGCTCGATCTGCTGACGGTTGACCACACTGACCGAAGCCGGGGTTTCCCGCGGGGTCAAGCCCAGGCGCGAGCCGGTGCTGCTTTGCGTATCCAGTTGCAGGCCGAGTTTTTCCTCTTCCTCGGCGCTGATGCGCATCTGCGGCAATTGCAGCGGGCCCTCGGCCAGGGCATTGAACGACAGGGCGCAACACAGCGCCGCACAACTCGGGGAGCGATACAGGAACTTCATGGACACGGACTCGAAAAATAATCATCGAACACCGCCCGGCAGCCGTCGCAACCGCGACCGCAGGATAAGTACCGGGAGATGAAAAAGCGCGGCTGCCGCAGGCGGTCGCCACAGAGCGGTGTCAGCCCAGGGGCGGTGCTCGAGGATTGAGCGCGGGCCAGGAGTAACGCGGCGGCGCCTTGCTGCGCCGCTCGATCCTGAGCCGTGCCGGCTGCTGGCGACGCAGCAGCCAGGCGAGGCAGAACAACAGCCCGATGCCCAGGCTGATCGCCGAGCACAGCGGGCACATAAAGGTGCTCAGCCCGCCGGCGGCGGCCTGGTCGCTGAAGTCGGCGTTCAGGGCCGGGCCCGGGTTGCCCATGGCGGAACAGAACTGCCCGCCAACGCCATTGAGTTCCAGCCCGGCCATCTGCCCATGGCCCAGACCACAGACGAACACGTTGAACAGCACGCAGAAATACAGCGTCCAGGCAATGTGGGGGCGATGGGAGGTGGCATGGGTCATGGCGGCAAGATTAACAGCGAAAAAAGCACTGGAAAATCACCAATTTATGGCGAGCGAAATTAATGGGCCCGCCAGCGGTGAGGTTATGGCGAGTCTTATAGCCGACTGCCGAAGCGTGGAGGATCGGACCAGAACTAAAGTCGCTGGGTGGCGGGAAAGCCCCCCCGAGTGCCGCTGGGTGAGCCCGTGTCTTGGCAGCCCCATGCCACCTACATTGCCCTTGATGGCTTTTGGCCTTGATGCGCAAGAAGTTGCGCACCCCAATGGGGATAACCCTGTGGGTACATGGCTGTAGGCGAGATGGCTGGGGCTGTACAGAGGAGTGCGCAAGAAGTTGCGCAGTACTGCGCAACTTCTTGCGCACTTTCCATGGGATCTCGGGCCTGA
>NZ_JAAARM010000053.1 GCF_009908285.1 Pseudomonas sp. Fl4BN1 | reverse complement strand
GTCCCGCCCCACCCACAACGGCTCGACCCTGTGGGCCGGCTCCGCACCTGTCAAAAAATTTAACTGGCGGGGAACAGACTGAAAGGTTGCCCCCTCCAGAATCAGCAGCAATCGGCAGCGTATGCCTGCCCATCAAGCACAGGTGTTACCTGCACCACGGGCATCGACCACTGAAGATTCAAATGCCCTGCACTTGAAACATCGAGAAGCCTGTCCTTGGCGCACCCCTGCCTGCCAATCAACCCATTGATGACTCGAGATCGACCCGACCATGACCAGCACACTGACCACTCAAGCGAACTTCAGCATCGTATTGGTTAACTACAAATCCCTTGAACTGACTAAAACCTGCTTGCAACTGCTGCACCAGGCGTTGCAAGGCCAGGGTGTTCCGGTGTTCGTGGTCGACAACGATTCCAGGGATGCCAGCTGCGACTACCTGCGCAGCCTGAACTGGATCAACCTGATTGAACGCAAACCCAGCGCTCCCGAAGCCGGCAACGTGGCCCATGGCCGGGCGCTTGACCTCGCACTGGAACGGGTGGAAACCGAGTACCTGTTTTTGCTGCACAGCGACACGTTCATCTACGACCCGACGATTTTCTCGCTGATGCTCAAGCAGTGTGGTGCTCAGCCTGAAGTTGCAGCGGTCGGCTGCCTGGAGCAACTGGACCGGGGAATACTGCGCTCGGTGTGGCGTAGGATTTCGCGCTTCGGCAAGCACTACACCCGCCGTGGCTTGCGCGCCCTGGGGGCCAACGCCAGGGAGCCGAAACCCTATAAAGAAACGCACTTGAAGAGCTTTTGCACCTTATGGAACGCTCGCCTGATCAAACAATATGGCCTGCACTTTCAAATGGATTCGCGCAACCCGGGGTATGAACTGCAAGACCGAATGAGCGCACTGAACTACAAGATCGGCTTGATCTCGCCACGGAAGATATTTACGTATCTGGACCATATTCAAAGTGGCACGGTTGCCGCCATGGGCGGCTACTCCGAGAACCATCGCAGAGCCCGGATGTACCAGCAGATAACCAGGGACAAGCCATTGCAGGCCGACTCAATGGCGCCAACCAGCCTGTGGCGACACTTGCAACAGGAGCTGTCTGGTGGCGCGCCTCTGGCGAAACTCAAGTCACTGATCACCGCCTACTCCTCCAGGCTGCGCGCGCATTGAATTGTCTCAAACACCGCTGATCAGCAGGCGATGATTGCCCTGGTACGGATGGCAATGCCTTGCCAGCCCCGGCAAGCGCATGCCACGGCCCTGCCCCGGCAACGTCGCGGATGCCTTGCCGGACAAGACCAGCAACCCATGGCCTGACTTTTGCTGTGCTCCCCGCTTACCAACCAGGGAGTAAAAACATGATCGGAAGCACCCCACCCCGACTGCCGGCCGTTGATGCGCTCGTAAGGTCTTTGGAGAACGGCACGGTCACCGCCGGCAGGATCGAAGTCCTCAACGCGACGCCGAAAATCCAGGCCCAGCTCGACGAGAGTTTCCGCCAGTCGGAACGCTCGACAGCACAGCTGACAGCCACCTACAGAGCCAATCCGACCTGGGCGAAATTCGACGATAAAAGCAACGCTGTCGAACTGCCCGATGTCGCCTCGCTTAACCAGAACGACGCCACCCATGTGCTCAAGGGCCTGCAATATCTGCTCGACATCGGCCGCCTGGACGGCAAGGCCATCAGTGCCAGGAATGGCGGCCTGTCGACTGACAGCACAGCGGTCTATCAGGATTGGCTGCAAGCCCAGATAGGCGTTGATGTACACGCCTAGGTAGGGTTGCAAGGCTTGGGTCGGGAGCGTGGTCCGGGTTGAGCACGGCCACACGCCCGGCTCGCGCCAGCGTTTTGAGCGGGAGGATCAGGGCAGCCTGGCAACCGGCTTGTTATGGCCTAGACATCAAAGCGCTTTTGCATGAAAAACCGGCTGTGTCCGGCGCTGGGGTAATCCTTGAGTTCGCCGAATATGCTAAAGCCAAGCCGCAGGTAAAAGTCCGGCGCCTGGAAGGAGAAGGTGTCCAGCCACATACCTTGGCAGCCCTTCTTGCGAGCCAGCGTTTGCGCCATGTTCATCAACTTCGAGCCCACTCCCTGCCCTCGGGCGACTTCAGGCACCACCAGCAACTCAACGAACAACCACTGGCCGGAAACCTTGGCGTATAGACCTCCCTGAGTGCCACCCATTTCATCCTTGATCAGGATCGCTATTTTTTCGCTTCGCACCTGTCCAGCGTGTTCCCGGTTGTACTCACTCAACGGTGCCAGAATGGCTTGGTAATCGGCCTCTTGAGGCGTTTCTTCTATCTCGATCCGTAAGTTCACAGCCTTCTCCCTTGAGTTGTATTGAATTGAGCGGGCCTCCACCCGAGCGCTAGGCAATGCGCCTGCGACGTCGGCTGGCCGGTGAAAACGCCCTTGCGGCAGGCCTCCGCTGCATGCCCATTGCTCCGTGCCGGGCGGATCAGACTGATGATTGCCGCCACGCGTCTGCCTCTGCATGACGAATCTGCCGAGAGTCCGTTCGAGCGCCGCCGATAGTGAGCGCAAAGGTATAAAAACATAGATGACCAGGGTTCATCCAAGGCGTGATGATTCATCGTTTGTGCCCGCTAGAGCGCTGAAATTAAATCCATCGCAAACAAACAACAATAACTCGCAAGGATGTGAGCTGCGATGGAGCAGATCTGACAATGACCCCTACGTTTTCGCTACTGATCCTTGGAACATCCATCCTGCTGATCGTGGTCCTGATCGGCAAATTTCGTGTGCACCCCTTCCTGTCCCTCATCGCCGCCAGCCTGATCGTGGGTATCGGCACCGGCATGCCGCCGACGGCCATCGTCTCGGCGTTTGAGAAGGGCATGGGCAGTACGCTGGGCTTCCTCGCCGGCATCATCGGTTTAGGCAGCATCCTCGGCAAGCTGCTCGAAGAGTCCGGTGGCGCCAAACGCATCGCGACCACGCTCCTGCAGTTGCTGGGGGAGAAAAATGCCTCCTGGGCAATGATGCTGGTCGGCTTCATTGCCGGCATTCCGGTGTTCTTCGAGGTGGGTTTTGTCCTGCTGATTCCGTTGATCTACGTCGTCGCACGCCAGACCAGGATCAACCTGCTTTACCTTGGCGTGCCTTTGGCAACCTCGCTGATGGTGGTCCACTGCATTCTCCCGCCACACCCTGCCGCGACGGCGATCACCGGCATGCTCAATGCCGACATCGGCAAGGTGATCCTGTACGGGCTCATCGTCGGTTTGCCAACCGCGGTGATTGCCGGGCCGATCTGGGTGAAATTGACCTGCACCCGACAGGCTTCGCCCAGCCAGGCGCAGTTCCTGGCCGAGCGCAGCGAAGCGGTCATCGATGAAAGCAACCCGCCCAGCTTCGCGATCGCGATGGTCACCGTGCTGTTGCCGTTGGCACTGATGGTAGGCAAGACCCTGACGGCACCGTTACTGGCCAAGGGCTCGATGGCGCTGGAGTGGGTGTCCTTTGTCGGCAACCCGCTGATTGCCCTGGTGCTGTCGATCTGCTTCGCCTACTGGTCGCTCGGGCTGCGCCGCGGGCTGGCCATGAGCGACCTGCTCAGCCTGACCCACCGCTGCTTTCCGCCATTGGCAGGCATTCTGCTGATCATCGGTGCCGGTGGTGCGTTCAACGACATGCTGATCGGCAGTGGCATCGGCAAGGTCCTGGCCGAGGTGCTGGGGCAATCGCAGATCAATCCGATCATCCTGGCGTGGTTGATCGCCGGGCTGATGCATTTCGCCGTGGGCTCGGCCACGGTGGCCATGATCAGCGCCGCCGGCATGGTGCTGCCGATCCTCGGACAACACCCTGAATACAGCCCCGAGATCCTGGTCATCGCCATCGGTGCCGGCGCTATCGGCTGGACCCATGTCACGGACTCGGCGTTCTGGGTGGTCAAGGAATACCTGGGTATTTCCCTGTCTGAGGCCATCAAGAAGTTTACCGGTGCTACGGTCCTTGCTTCTGTTTCGGCACTGATCTTTACCCTGATACTGTCCAAATTTCTGTGACGCAGCCCTGGCTGCTTCACCCCCGACATAACGATAGGTAGTTCACATGATTCAAGGCAAAACCCTAGACGCCTGGTATGCCAGCCATCCGCTCATCAAGGAGCTGGTGTCACTGCAGGAAGTCAGCTGGTTCAATCCGGCCATTGCCCCGACCGCCATCGCCTTGAGTGATGTCGGGCTGAATGCGGATGACGTCAGGGCGGCCAGCGAGCGCCTGCGCCGCTTCGCCCCCTACATCGCCAAAGTGTTTCCGCAAACCGCTGAGACAGGTGGAATCATCGAGTCGGGCATCGCGCCGCTGAAGATGCTTCAAGAGCGGCTTCTGAGTGAGGCCGGCATGCCTGACCTCGGTTCGCTCTGGCTGAAGAAAGACAGCGAGTTGCCCATCTCCGGCTCCATCAAGGCCCGGGGCGGCATCCATGAGGTGCTCAAGCACGCTGAAGACCTGGCCCTGCAAGCAGGCTTGATCACCCTGAACGACAACTACGCAGTGCTGGCCAGCGACAGCGCCCTGGAGTTCTTCAGTCACTACAAGATCGCCGTCGGCTCCACCGGCAACCTGGGCCTGTCCATTGGCATCATGAGCGCCAAGCTGGGGTTCCAGGCCACGGTGCACATGTCCGCGGATGCCCGGCAATGGAAGAAGGACAAGCTGCGGGCCAACGGCGTGACAGTGGTCGAGTACGAATCGGACTACAGCGTCGCGGTGGAAAATGGCCGCCTGCAAGCTGAAAACGACCCGGCCTGCTACTTCATCGACGATGAGAACTCGCCGCACCTGTTTCTCGGCTACGCGGTTGCCGCCGAACGCCTGAGCCGCCAATTCGAATTGGCCGGCGTGAAGGTCGACGCCGAGCATCCGCTCTTCGTCTACCTGCCTTGCGGGGTGGGTGGCGGCCCTGGAGGCGTCGCGTTTGGTTTGAAGCTGGCCTTTGGCGATGCGGTGCACTGTGTTTTTGCCGAGCCCACCCATTCCCCCTGCATGCTGCTTGGCGTCCACACCGGCCTGCATGACCAGGTGAGTGTCCAGGATTTCGGCATCGACAACCTCACCGCCGCCGACGGCCTGGCGGTGGGCCGGCCTTCCGGCTTCGTCGGCAAGGCCATGCAACGGCTGATCGATGGTTACTATACGGTCACCGATGAAGAGCTTTATCGCCTGATGTTCCTGGCCCACGAACTGGAAAATGTGCAGCTGGAACCTTCTGCGCTGGCCGGAGCACCTGGAATCGTGCGGGTACTGCGCAACGCCGAGTATCTGCAGCGCATGGGCCTCTCTGCAGCCCGGCTGGCGAATGCAACCCACTTGATCTGGGGCACCGGCGGCAGCATGGTACCCGCCGCGGAATTCGCCACCTACCTTGATAAGGGGCGTGCGCTGCAACATCCTTCGCGCTAACCCGCACCTACCGCGCGAACGGCGGTTGACTAGAAGAGGTCACAGCAATGCCAGCACCGGGTCTGACCAAAGCGCCAAAACTCAACGGCGCCCACCTGTCCAACCTGCATACTTTTCTGGTCGCCGCCCGCCATCTGAGTTTTGCCCGCGCTGCAAATGAGCTCTGCCTGACTGCCAGCGCGGTGAGTCATCGCATCGCTCGCCTGGAGGAAGAGCTATCGCTGAAGCTGTTCCATCGGTTACCCAGGAAAGTCGAACTGACCGATGACGGCGAACGGATCTTCAAGGTCATGCAGCACACCATGGACACCCTGTCGGACGCGGTGCAAGAGCGCTCGAACGCTCAGATCGAAGGACAGCTGTGCTTCTACGCCAGGCCTTCGGTAGCGCAATGCTGGCTGGTGCCAAGGCTTGCCGATTTCACCGCCCGTTATCCCGGGATCCAGCTGGATGTGCGGGTCGGCAATGAACCGATCGACTATCGCACCCGCCGCATCGACCTGGTGCTGTGCTATTCGAATGGCGAGCACCCCGGCCTGGAAAGCCTGCGGCTCATGCCGGAGAGAATCGCGCCAGTGTGCAGCCCGGAATATGCCGAGGAACATGGCTTGATCGGGCACCCAGAGCACCTAACGCAGTGCACGGTGCTGCATGACGTTGCAGCGTGGGACAACATTTCCTTCGATGCGGAATGGCGTCTATGGCTGGATGCAGTGGGCGACAGCAGCGAACTGCCGAGCCGCTTCATGACGTTCGACCGATCCGACCTGAGTACGCTGGCAGCAATCAACCATGCCGGCGTGGCCATTGGCCGAGAACAACTGGTTCGCAAGCGGATTCAGGATGGCGAGCTGGTACTGCCGTTCGGAGGGTTCAGAGAAGCGGTCAACTATGGCTACTACCTGGTTCACCCTGCTCATGCAACGATGCCCAAGAGACTCCAGGCGCTGATCGATTGGCTGGTCGAGCAAGCACAGGATTGAAACGCCGAGGTCGGGATGGCAGTGAATGCCAACGCAATGCCTGTCCTGAGCAGATAGGCAAATTCGCGGATGCTCAAGACGCTGAGATCAGCTCTCTGGAGTGATGGTCGAGTCGGGACCGGCTTCAGCCGCCAGCTTCAATCGGTCGGCCTTGCTGATGTATTTATTCTTGCTTTGCGGCGCCAACTTGGCACTGGCCTTCTTCGCGTGGGCCTTGAGTAACTGCTTTATTTTCTTGCGACGGTTCATGTTTTTCGCTCGGTTTGTGAGTGCGGGGATGATATCAGCTTGAACCCGTGGAGCAGATCCCTGCGGTGCACTCCTGGCACATGACGCTGGAAATAATCGGCGCTGCCAGGCGTCTGCTTGATTGACGGGTTAGCCGTTATTCGCCTTGGCGGAGGCGGATCACTCTCCCCTAACCTGCTTGAGCCAATTCCAGAACGGATCGCTCGCCTGCGATGCATCCATGCTTTCGGTACTGACCACGATCTCCGCTGCCCGAGCCGGAATGCTTAGTCCAAGCGTCCGTTCGACGTGGTTGCGCAACAGCTGGGGCGCTGGCGGGTAGTCGTCATCGTCGTATTCATCCTCCCGAACCTCTTCGGGGGTTCGCTGGAACTGCTCCGGCCAGCAGAGCTCGTCGTAACCGATTGCCAGCAGGCGCAACAGGTCTTGCACGCTATCGGTCAGCACACAGAGCATCACCGACCCGGACCCCGAGCCCAGGTGGACCACTCGCTGCTGCCCGTTGTCGTCCAGCCACAGCCCGGCCCACGAGCCGTCGCCGCCGGTTCTGAGGAATATGGACAGCCGCTGGTTCACCTCGGGGTCATCACTTGCGGTCCAGTAGGCGCTAGTGGCGGGCTCCGGCACATAGAAAGCGGTGGTAGCGATATCGCTATGCTCAGGTTCGGGGTGCACAGTCATGTAGCGCACGCCATCACGACGACTGCGGACGCAGCCATGCTCTTCCATCAACTCAAGGGCTTGTCGCAACAGTGCCGGCAGTGGATTGCCGGCTGGGAATGCGGCGGCAAATTGATCGGTGAATTTCATCTGTTCGGTGTCCTGTGTGGCTCATTACTTC
Organism: Pseudomonas sp. Fl4BN1; assembly: GCF_009908285.1. Lineage (GTDB taxonomy): Bacteria > Pseudomonadota > Gammaproteobacteria > Pseudomonadales > Pseudomonadaceae > Aquipseudomonas. The sequence goes on along the minus strand of NZ_JAAARM010000053.1, from coordinate 24,147 downwards.
TGAGCATCACAATCGAATGCCTGGGCATGCATTTTTTCTGGCCCGAGCAAGGCTGGCAGCATGCGTCCAATATGCTGAGCTTTGAGCTGGCACAGCTTTCCGAGCACTTCACACGCAGCGCCGTGGTGCAGGAGCCTGGGCGGACAGCGCATCAACTGGTCCAACAGGCCTATGAATGGATCTTCGTGAAAAGCCATTTGGCCGACTGGATACATGAGAAATCAGCAAAGGCCGCAGCGGCAGCCAATGGTGCCAAGGACTTTCGATACTTCGTCAGCCAGGCCTACATCTGGCTGGAGAAATATTTGATTGCCGCGGCCTTCATCACACTGGTGGTGATGGTGCGCGTGCTCATCCTGGTGCTCGCCGCGCCTCTGTTTCTACTCAGTGCCTTTGTCGGCCTGGTGGATGGACTGGTGCGGCGAGACATTCGACGCGTTGGTGCCGGGCGCGAGTCGGGGTTTGTCTCCCACCGCGCCAAGGCGTCGGTGCTGCCCCTGGCCGTGCTCCCGTGGGTTGTGTACCTCGCCTTGCCGATCAGCGTGAACCCGCTACTGATTCTGCTGCCCGGCGCGATCATGCTGGGGCTTGCGGTAAACATCATGGCTGGGAGCTTTAAGAAATACCTGTAGGTGTCCACCACGGCCTTGAAGCCGTAATGGCGACCTGACCTTTGGCGATGCGATCCAGGTGAACGTGAAACGAATGCCCAATGCTCTTGGGCCGGGTGTCCAAGTGTCGTGGAGTCCGCGATAAATCGGGCAGAGCAAACGCCTCAGGAAATCCACTTGAACTTCTCTCTCAAAAAACCAATATAATCAGCCCGCTAAAAACAAGAAAAAAGCAGCACAGAAAACAACGGAAGAAAAAGCATCACATTATGGAATATCAGGAATCGCGGAAATGAGCACAAACGAACAAGTACAAAACACTGGAAAATACAGCGCCAAATGGCAGGAGCGCTTTAACTTCTTTGACACTTATGGCTCGCCAAGCGACCCACGATACAAGGTAGCCATTAAGACGCTGCCTGGCTTCAAGAAGAAAATGCTCATTAACGCCAACGTGATTGCATTTTTCTTCGGCCCTATTTACCTGTTCGTCTTGGGGCTCTGGAAGAAAAATCTTGCAATGCTGGGCATCATACTTACGATCAATGTCGTGTTGAGTGTGATTTTTGCGATCTTGGGTATGGAGTTTCCCAAACCGTTGACCACAGGTCTGAACATCGCTGTCTCCATGACTTATGCGCTCATGACCAACTACTCGTACTACCTGAAAGAAGTGAAAGGTGAACAAAGCTGGAATCCGTTCCAGGGTATGCGTTTCTGATTACAGGCTTGCTCAGTCAAGAGCCCGTACCTCATGATGAGGACGCGGGCTCGTTTTCTGAATTGATCGGAGCATCCCTTACTGGGTGCGCCAAGACTCAACAACATCTGCACCAAATTCAGTTTTCCACTCTTTCAACTGACGGTGATTACCACCTTTGGTTTCGATCAGCTCGCCCGAATTAGGGTTCTTGTAAATCTTCACATCCCGCGCCTTACGAGCTGCTTTTACTGGTGCACCTTTTGACGTCGAGACACGGCTACCAGCCTCTGGATCCAGAATATTAATAATATTCTGCAAGCTGAAGCCGTACTCAGCCAGTAACGCACGCAGCTTGCTTTCAAACTCCATCTCTTTCTTCAAACCGGAATCGCTTTTCATCGACTCGAGCTCTGCGAGTTGGGTGGCGAGCTGCTGCTCCAGTTTACGAAACTCGGCTAGACGGGACATTCTGCATTTTCCTCAAAGGGTTAATTCTAAATTCAACTTTGCCATATTAAGACTTAGAGAGCGTCAAGTCATCACCCTATTCAATGAAACTTTTACTTTCATCTTGCGTAGGGACTGAACATTGAGAAGAACCCATCTATCAAACTCCCCCTCTGACACTTCAAGCCCGTGCCAATATGCCTTCCCACTCACTAGTCACTTCAATGCGGTGATACCCCGCTATCCATTCATTGCAGTGAGAAACCTCGCGTCCTTTCACCATGGTGCCGTTCACGCCAAACGAGCACGACGCAATGAAGTTGATCAGCAAACAATCGCTGCTCTTGAACCAGGCACTACCAGTGTTCGTCGTCATGGCAATACTGATGGCTCAGCCTGTACACGCCAGTGAGATCCCCTCCGAACCAGAGCTGCTCGCGGCGAGGTGATCCAGGTAAACCACTGGCAGCTCCACGCAACGCGCTGCAGCGCAAACTGCTCGAGGGCCTGCGCTATCTGATCAAGGAAGAACTGAAGCTGAACCAAGCCAAAGCGTCAGATGGCTGGCTGACAGCGGACTCATTGTGGCTGGTGAGCAAGACGGTCTCGGACAAGCTACGTGCACACCTGTTAGGCCAGGGTATCGAGGGTATTCCTACCAGCAACACCGATGTGTTCAACGTATTGCAGGACCACGGCATTCTCCAGGCCACTCAAGACAACAAAGCCATCTGGAAAGCAACTGTCACCCATGGTGATTGGTGACATACCCTGACGTTACTGCGACTGGCTCCAGCACTGACCTGGGAGAAAGATGAACGTCCCGATCCTTATGCCGGAACGATCAAAGTTGTAGAGGAAGAGACCACTGCCTCTACTCTCCCGGCAAACGCAATTGACGAACGACTCCCAGTCGATAATCAGCCACCGATCGACCTTCCTTACAGAATCAATGACCTGCCAGAGTTTCTTGGTCCCATCGACTATCCGTCAGATGTTCCTGATCTAGACAGTAAAGATCTAGCGCCTCAAAGACACCTCCCGCTGGACGACTCGCCAGCATCCCCGAAGCACAACGCCCCTCCTTCCGGCGAACACTTCCTCAACTGGCTGAGCCAACATATCGCATCCCACAAACTCATCATCAACGACACAAAAGCCCTGGTGCATACCGTCGTCGACACTGCCTACCTGGTAAGTCCAGGCGTGTTTCAGCGCTACGCGCAGGAACATCCCCAAACAGCTCACTTGGCCAAACAAGATAAGATTTCAGACTGGCAGTGGGTGCAAAAGCGCTTTGAGCAGTTACAGCTACATCGTAAACAGCTCAACGGTTTGAACATCTGGACCTGTGAAGTGACAGGACCACGTAAGTCCAGGCGACTACATGGTTACTTGCTCAAAGATCCTGGTTTACTGTTCAGCCAATTACCGTTGAACAATCAGTATCTGGCGCTGACATAAGGGATTGCTACAGCTCACTGCTCAGCAGAGCACCAGAGAAGAACTTCAGCACGCAACGAGTTTTTCTATTGAGGTTTCAGGCGAGGTTGCGCTTTAGTTGGCGAGCTGATCGTACTCAACTTATCTGGGTGCTTGTACTCGAGCTTGACCAGTACCTTTCAAGACCATGAGCTGCAGGAGCTGGCCAATTGAGATCGATTCTGACAGGCGAGAATCTGCCACTTACTGCCGTTCACGTTCGGCAGCTCTCGGCCAAAAGCAGTCAGTGGGATGTATCTAGAAAACTCTGGGTGATTCACGTTGATGCCGTTGGCAGCAACGCTAGCCATTTATCATCTTAATTTACTACACTGCTTTGCCATATTCCCTCTAGAGGATGATGCAAAGTGACCACCTCGTTCGAAGAAATAGTTATTGAGCGATTTACAGAGGTGCACGTCGAAGGTGTGACAGCGCTCTACAACGAGCCAACGGTATGCCGTCAAGTACTTCAGATGCCTTATCAACCAAATGATATATGGCGAAGCCGTCTATCTGGCTGCGATGAGCGTCGGGTACAATTAGTGGCAGTCCACCAAGGCAAAGTCATCGGTAATATTGGGTTAGACCAGTATTCACGAATACGACAAAGCCATGTCGGCTCAATCTATATGGGTGTCGCGCTAGCTTGGCACGGTAAAGGTGTAGGGACCCAATTGATGGGTACCGCTTTGGAGATAGCTGATAACTGGATGAATCTTCACCGAGTAGAGCTAACGGTCTACTCGGACAATAATGCTGCTAAATCCCTGTACCAAAAATTTGGGTTTGAAGTTGAAGGGACATTGCGAAAATATGCTGTTCGTGACGGTGTCTTTGTCGATGCACTTGCAATGGCTCGCCTACGTTAGTTTGAGAGTTTTTAGTGTTGTGTGACGTCCGTTTCTGGATGGTTATCATCTGGCTCTAGTGTGCCGAGTCGCGCAGTTTTTTTGTGCTGACGCTCGATGCCGCTGGGGCCATTTTGAAGGCACGGTCCTTTCATTTTACTACCAAGCTTTGCAAAAGGTTCTGCTGCTATTGGGCCCACTCAATGATGCTGATAAATCAACTGTGGCTGATTGGGATGCAGCGAGACAATCTAGCGCTTGGCGGTGTTGAATAACAACAGCACATAAGGGGCTTCACCCGGCTCTTCGATGCGACTAACAGGGGTATCCGCTGGTACGACTGCCCGCCAAAATTTTAGTCCGCTCACGTTGTCAATCATGGTTGAAACTCGCCAGGCTCCTGCGTGTAATTTAAAGAGTGTACGCACCGCCTCTCTTCCGATTGAGTCGCCACGATACGATTTCGCTACAAAAAATTCGGCCATCTCAAACAATGGCGCATCACTCAATGTTCTCACAAGAGCAAATCCAGCAACCTTGTCATTCGCAAGAATGAAGTAGGGGTGCCTCTCAGGCTCCTCCCAGTAAAGTGGAAGGTACGGATACTCTGTCTCTACGCCCAGCTCCTGTAAGTAATCGACCAGCATAGTGGTCAAAATTCCTTGCGAGTTCTTTGGTGCAATTTTGACTTCAATATTCACTACTTGTCCTTGAGTTATGACTGGCAGAGCAGTTTCCTGCAGAATAGAAGAACTTCCAGCTTATCCATTAAAATCACAATGGATTTGCATGCTCTCTGCTTGGTTGTGGTGAATGCTGGAGCCGCACTGCTCGAGTGCTCCTTTGGCGTATTTAATAACAGTAAGAAAATTAAGAAATATATTTTCCAATTATTACTTTAGAGGATGGCCAGCGAGGTGCAACCTTCAAGCCTTGGGCTTCCTCTTTAAAAAATATCAGCATGCTGTTCGAGCTTTTACTGTTTATCTGTTTGACGTCGTAAGAGCTTATCATGCGTCAGCGTATTTAGTATTGCGCTCACAATTCGATATTCAGAAAAACGTCTCACGTGAAAGGGCTGTTGGCCAACCATGTTGAACAACCGCTTCTGGCCGGTAGCTGCCCCTCGTGATAGGCAGCTACCGGCCAAGAGCCGACATTGAGAAAGTCATACCGACTGCATGCGCTCCCGAGGGCTCCATTCTGAGCCTGGTGCCCCATTTCGATCCTAGACCGACCCATAAGGTCTAGGACCCATGGGATGGTTAACTGATCCAGCCAACCGCACTTGTATCAATTCCAGCAGCGCCCGGACACGCGCAGTCACAGAATGGCGATGGCTGTATGCCCCTAGCAATTGCAGCGGCGCGGGGCGCAGGTCCAGTGGTACCTCCTGCAATCGGCCTGTAGCAAGGTCTTCCTGGCAGGGGTAGGCCGCCACAATTGCGAAGCCGATGCCTTGCCGTGCGCCTGCCACGGCCAGTTCTCCGCTGTTGACGCGGTAGCGGCTGCGGACCGGCACCTTGACGATTTGGCCCGCGGCATCCTCAAACTGCCAGGGCTGGCCCTTCAGCGCACTGAGGGTGGTGATGCAGGGCAGAGATTTAAGTTCGCGCACATGGCGTGGCACACCGGTCCTGGCCAGCAAGGAGGGGGCGGCAACCACGATGCTGGGCAGTGTGGCGAGTTCGCGGGTGATGAAAGCGCTGTCCTCCTGATGGCCCCGGTGGAAGACGATGGAAAGATCGACGTCCTCTCGAAGTACCTCTAGCCCGGTCATCCGGGTGTCGCATTCGAGCTCGATTCCGGGATGGAGGCTACAGAATTCGGCGAGGATGGGAGCCAGCAGCCTTGGTGCCTCTCCAGGCATGCACATCTTCAGAGGACCACGCAGTTCGCGCTGTACCACACCAAGCTCTTCCTGCGTGGAGAGCAGGGTGTCGAGCAAGGGCTTTGCTCGTTCGTAGAGCAGTCGACCGGCTTCCGTCATCCGCAGGTGACGGGTGCTTCGCTCCAGCAGGCGTACGCCGAGTCTTCGCTCCAGTGCGGCAACGTGGCGGCTGACGTTGGAGGAAGGCATGGCCAATAGACGCGATGCGCCAGCAAAGCTTTGCTCATCAACCACTGCCACATAGACACGAACAGTATTCAGATCGAGTGTATCGCGCATTGATTATCCCGATTGAGGTATGAATCCGTCCCATTTTTGCATGCTAATTCTCTGTAGTGGCGAAATTTAAGATGCGCTTTTGCCTAAGGAGAGCTTCAGCGTGGAAATTGGAATACTGGGCGGCGGCATTGCGGGCCTGAGCGTGGCACTGGCCTTACGCAAGCAGGGTTACAACCCACGGGTCTATGAGCGTCGTGCGGTACCGGCAACCATGGGAGCCGGTGTGACGCTCTGGCCTAATGCCAGCTTTGTGCTGGACGAACTGGGACTGCTGCAAGACATTGAGGCCATTGGCGGTCGACCGCTGACAATGCGTCGTCAGGATGCTGCGGGAAATGCACTGGGGGGCCTCGATATTGGTTTGCTGGACCGGACGATGGGATACCCAACCTACACGGTGCTGCGCAGGCACTTGCAGGAGGTGCTGCTGGACCATGCGGCCCGAGCAGGGATTGCGGTGGAGTTCGGGCGCCGGGCGGTGGGCATTGAGCTGAATGCTCATGGCAGAGCCGTGGCCCATTTCGAAAATGGCGCGAGCATCTGCCCGGATCTGCTCATTGGCGCCGACGGCCGCATGGAGTCAGTGGCGCGCAAATTTGTCGCGGGTGACAACACACCAATCTATCAAGGCTTTGTGAACTGGATCGGCGTGGCGCAGGGGTCGCATCCGCTGGTGGACGATATTTCGATCCAGGACTTCTGGGGAGCGGGCGAGCGCTTTGGTTGCGTGGCGGTTCGACCCGAACTGGTGTATTGGGCCGCGGCGCAGGCACGGCCCTTAAATGAGGCCACGCCCACCGCAGATATGCGCAAGGAGGTCGAGAATCTTTTCGCGAAATGGCCTGAGCCGGTCTCACGCATCATCAATGCCACGCCCGAGAATGCCATCCGACTTATTGCGGTGCATGACCTAGAGCCGCTGCATACATGGAGTCGGGCGAATGTACTGCTGGTCGGAGATGCCGCACACGCGCCGTTGCCGACGTCGGGACAGGGAGCTTGCCAGGCGCTGGAGGATGCGTGGCATTTGGCCCGGTGCCTTGATGGTGGAAGTGGAGGCTTGGAAGAGATCTTCCAGGTGTTTGCGAAAATTCGCGCCCCCAAAACCGCGAGACTGGCGGAGCAGGGCCGGGTTTTCGCACGCGGGTTATTCGCCACAGATCCTGAAACCTGTCGCATCCGCAATGAGAGGGTTAAGGCGTCCGATCCCGTGCGTGACGTGCAGGTCTTGGCAGCCGGATGGGGACAGGGTCTACCGATGTCTGGTGGCGCTGACAGCAGGTCAATGGCGGGAGGCGGCTTTGGCAGCCTGTACAGCCTTGAATGATGTGCGCTGTATTCCGCACGGATAGAAAGTCATGTCCCTAGTGAGGAAAGTTGAGCGCTCGGCTGAGCGTTACAGTCGCTGGATATGATTCCTCAGGCCTTATGCGAACGCCTCTTTGTCCGCATCCGATCAGCTTGCATGAGGGCCACAGGCGGGAGTCGACTCCTTGCGGCCCCGCACTGCATCTAGAAAAACGTGGGCAGTCCAGGCCTTTGCCAATTAGCCGGTTCTGAATGACTGAAGCGGGTCGATAGCCCCCCTCATGAACCGTTGTTTAAACCAGGCACCAACCTTCGACAAATAATCGCTTGCCCATGATATATGGAAATCCGTATATTCGATTACTCGAATATAAAGGGCATTGCCGATGATCACCCCTCCCGAGGTCTTCAAAAGCCTGGCTGACGAGACGCGCACCCGTGCCACTCTGCTGATCGCCCACCAAGGGGAGCTGTGTGTCTGTGAGCTGATGTGCGCCCTCGACGACAGCCAGCCGAAGATCAGTCGCCACCTCGCCCAACTGCGCAGCAGTGGCTTGCTGCTGGATCGCCGTCAGGGACAATGGGTCTATTACCGCCTCAATCCAGACCTGCCGGCCTGGGTCAACGAGATCCTCCAAGTGACATTGCAGGCCAACGTCGCCTGGCTGGAGAAAAATGCTGCCCGCCTGCAGAACATGCACGGGCGCCCTGTCCGCGCTGCTGCCTGCTGCTGAATCCCCAAACGAGTGAGCCTTCAATGCTGATAGCTGCAGCAGTCTTCGTCTTCACCCTGGTGCTGGTGATCTGGCAACCCAAGGGCCTCGGCGTAGGCTGGAGCGCGACGATCGGCGCGGTCATCGCCCTGGCGGTGGGCGCGGTGTCATTGCAGGACATCCCCACGGTATGGGCCATCGTCTGGAACGCGACCGCAACCTTTATCGCCATCATCATTATCAGTCTGTTGCTGGATGAAGCGGGCCTCTTCGAATGGGCAGCGCTGCATGTGGCGCGCTGGGCCAATGGCAACGGCTACCGCTTGTTCGTGTTCTGCGTGCTGTTGGGCGCGGCGGTCTCCGCGCTGTTTGCCAATGACGGCGCGGCGCTGATCCTGACGCCCATCGTCATGTCCATGCTGCTGGCGCTGCGTTTCTCCCCGGCGGCAACCCTGGCCTTCGTGATGGCCGCCGGTTTTATCGCCGACACCGCCAGCCTGCCGCTGGTGGTGTCGAACCTGGTGAACATCGTCTCCGCCGACTACTTCGGGCTGGGCTTCAGCGAATACGCTTCGGTGATGCTGCCGGTGAACCTGGCAAGCGTCGCGGCCACTTTGCTGGTGCTGTTCCTGTATTTCCGCAAAGACCTGCCGCAACGCTATGCCAGCGATGCGCTGAGGCGGCCTGAAGAGGCGATTCGCGACCGCGCCACCTTTGTCGTTGGCGGCTGGACCCTGCTGGCATTGCTGGTTGGCCTGTTCGCCCTGGAGCCACTGGGCATTCCCATCAGCGCTGTAGCGGCGGTATGCGCGGCAGTGCTGTTCGCGGTCGCGGCGAAGGGTCACAAAATCTCTACCCGACGCGTGCTGAGGGGCGCGCCTTGGCAGGTCGTGGTCTTCTCCCTGGGCATGTACCTGGTGGTGTACGGCCTGAAGAACGCCGGGCTGACCGATCAACTCACTCACCTGCTCAACCGCTTGGCCGCACAGGGCCTGTGGAGCGCCACGATTGGCACCGGCCTGTTGTCGGCGCTGCTGTCATCGATGATGAACAATATGCCCAGTGTGCTGATCGGTGCGCTGTCCATCCAAGCCAGCGGCGCCGATGGGCTGGTCCGCGAGGCAATGATCTACGCCAACATCATCGGCTGCGACCTCGGCCCGAAGATCACCCCCATCGGCAGCCTCGCCACCCTCCTCTGGCTGCACGTGCTGGAGCGCAAAGGCCTGCGCATCAGCTGGGGTTACTACTTCAAGGTCGGCATCGTGCTGACCCTTCCGGTGCTGTTGATCACCCTGACGGCCCTGGCGCTGCGCCTGAGCCTTTGATGTCCGCTTCCAGCGGCAGGAGCAATCCATGCGAGTCCTGTTCATGTGCACAGCCAATAGCTGCCGCAGCATCCTGGCGCAAGCCATATTCAACCACCTGGCGCCGAGCGGATTCAAGGCGCTGAGTGCCGGGAGCTTTCCCAAGGGGCAGGTACTGCCGCGCAGCCTTGCCACGCTGCAGCAGGCCGGCATTGCCATCGAGGGTTTGTACAGCAAAGGCAACGAGGCCTTCGCGGACCACCCTCCAGAGATCGTGATTACGGTCTGTGACAAGGCCGCGGACGAAACCTGCCCGGTGTATTTCGGCCCGGCGCTGAAAGCCCATTGGGGCCTGGAAGATCCCTCCGAGGTGATTGGTGACGAAGCGGCGATCGAGGCCGCTTTCCGAGCCACCCTGGCGCGCATCGAGCGACGCTGCCAAGCCTTCCTCGACCTGCCTTTTGCCACCCTGAGCCGCACTGAACTCAAACACGAGCTGGATCGAATCGGCTCGCTCTAAGTTGGAGGAAACATGTCAGAACACCTGCCCAACCTTGATCTCAGCCTGCTCGAAAGCAGCCAGGCCACGCCCCACCCCGGTGAGCACAAACCGCGCATCCTGCTGCTGTACGGCTCGACCCGCGAACGCTCGTTCAGCCGCCTGCTGGTGGAAGAAGCCGCTCGCCTGCTGGAGCACTTGGGTGCCGAGACGCGCCTCTTCAACCCGGGTGAATTACCGCTGCCGGACGCTGTCCCTGTAACCCATCCCAAGGTGCAGGAACTGCGCGAGCTGGTGCTGTGGTCGGAGGGCCAGGTCTGGTGTTCGCCAGAAAGACATGGCGCGATGTCGGCCGTGTTCAAGGCCCAGATCGACTGGATTCCCCTGGAGCTGGGTGCCGTGCGCCCCACTCAGGGCAAGACCCTGGCGGTGATGCAAGTCTGTGGCGGCTCGCAGTCCTTCAACGTGGTCAATCAGCTTCGGGTCCTGGGCCGCTGGATGCGCATGTTCACCATCCCCAATCAGTCTTCGGTGCCCAAGGCCTACCTGGAGTTCGACGAATCCGGTCGGATGAAACCCTCGGCGTACTACGATCGGGTCGTCGATGTGATGGAGGAGCTGGTGAAGTTCACTCTGCTGCTGCGCCACCGCCAGGACTTTCTGGTGGACCGTTACTCGGAGCGCAAAGAGAGCGCCGAGCAGCTCACGGCGCGCGTCAACCAGGGTTCGATCTGACGTCGTTAGTGCTTTTCCGGCGCCCCAACCTCCGCCAGCGGATAGACCCTTTCAGCGGTATCCGGATTTCGAATCCCGAAGGTGATGGTCGAGAGATCCGCTGATGGCATCGCGGGTAGAGAAATCCACGGCATGGGCCTGACCCAGGTGCAACTCGCCATCGCGAGCACCGAACCGGTGGACAGCCGCACCGCTGCCCAACAGACCAGCAACCACCAACGCCATGGATAACCGCCTTGAACACTGGGTAGCGTTGACGCGCTACTTGGCGGGCGAGATCCGGGATCTCCGTGATGCACCGGTCTGGCCTGCACGATGAGTCGGGCTGACGCCTGTGCCCATACCTGCGGCTCACACCAGAATGACTGCCCAAGCAAAATCCGAGTTGACCCATAAAGGAGTGATATTTATCATTATCCGCAAACCTACCGACCGGTAGGTAGCAATAGCAACGAGAAATATGAATGAACAGCATTTCAGCGGATCGTGTACCACTCAAACTGGCGGTTGGCTTGGGAGTCATCGGCGCTCTTGGACCTTCCGCGGTGGACATGTATCTGTCCAGCCTTCCCGAAATCGCTCGGGACTATGACGTCAGCTTTGCCAGTGTCCAGCTCACCCTGACGTTCTTTCTGTTGGCCATGGGTGCCGGGCAGTTGTTGTTTGGCCCGTTCGTGGATGCCTACGGGCGGCGGCGGCCGCTGCTGGCCGGCCTGGTTCTATTTATCCTGTGCTCCTTGGGCTCGGCCTGGGCGCCCACACTCCAGGCACTGATTGGCTTTCGCTTCTTGCAAGGGCTAGGCAGTGCGATGACGCTGGTTGTCATCATGAGCATGGTTCGCGATGTCAGCCGAGGCGTGATGGCGACCCAACTGTTTGCCTTGTTAATGACCATTGAAGGGGTTGCGCCAATCCTCGCTCCAGCCCTGGGCGGCGTCATTGATACGCACTTTGGCTGGCGCGCAGTGATGCTTACCCTGGCTCTGCTTGGCGTTGCAGTGCTGGGCAACAGCTGGTTGAACCTGCCGGAGACGCTGGCAGCGCATAAGCGCGAACCACTGCGCCTGACAGCAGCGTGCCGAACCTACCTGAGCATCGGCCAAGACCGGGGTTTTCTGTTGCCTGCGCTGGCGGTTGCCGCCGTGTTTTTCTTTCTCTTCGCTTACATTGGAGGCGCCACACTCGTCTACCAGGAGGTTTACGGTTTGTCCCCGCAGAGGTTCGGAATGCTGTTTGGGGTAACCGGTTTCGCCATTCTGTTGGGTGCCATCCTGGCGGGCAGGCTGATCAGCACCCTGGGCCTCAATCGCCTGAGCCTGATAGGTGTCGGCTGCATGGCTCTAGGCGCGTTGGTGACGTTGTTGGCGACCATGACCCAGGTGGGGTTGGCTGGAGTTGTTGCGGGGATGGCATTGGCATTGTTCGGCTTGGGAATTGCCGAGTCGACCTTGATGTCGCTGGTGATGTCGTCCCAGGAACGTGCGCTAGGCTCGACAGCGGCCTTGCTCGGTGCCATCCAATTGTCTGTATCCTCTAGCGCTACCCCCATTTCAGCCTTGGTGGTGGAGCACGGCCCCATCGCCTGGACAGCCCTGTTGACGCTCAGCGCTCTAGTGGTTTGTCTGCTGACCCGGATCAGCCTGCCCAAGAGCAGCGACGCTACATTCACTCTTTCTGGCCATTGACAAGAGCATGCCATGACCTCGGTTACCCTCACTCCAGCGGCTGAACGCGTTGTTCAGTTTGCCTTGACGCATTTTGCCGATCGCGGCTACGACGCGGCATCGCTGAACGACATTGCCGTTAGCGCAGGGATCAAGAAGCCCTCGCTCTATGCCCACTTCGCAAGCAAGGACGAGCTCTACATGGCGGTGCTGGGTGTCGCGCTGCACAATGAACGGGACTACGTAACCGCGCAGTTCTCGGCAGCCGCAAGCGACCCGGTACCTGGCGAGCGCTATGTCGACAACCTGCAAGATCGATATGGCAGCAGCAGTGCCTTGCGCTTCTTGTTCCGCGCGGGATTTTATCCGCCGCCGTTGATCGAGCCAGGCGTGAAGTCTGGTTTTGAGAACTACCTGACAGTCATTCGTGAGCATTTCCAGGCGTCTCTTGCAGTCGCCTATCCGGACATCGAGACACCGCGTGTCGAACTGCTGACAGAGGCCTACATGGCGTTGATCGACAGCCTGCATGTCGAACTCATCTACGGCAATGAGCAGGCATACTCGCGCCGTCTCGAAGCGCTACGCCAGTTGATCAAGATCATCGGCCTGCCCGGGGTGCCGGTCGTTGCCAGCGGCAAAGCCGGTCAACGGAGCTGACTCTAGCAACTCATGGCATGCATGTTTCGAACTCGCACGCTGGCCGGGACTGTCCGCGTCGAATCGCCATTGGCGACGGCGCCCTTTCGGCCAGTATCAAGCGTTGCCACACCACCAGGCGTTTAACCGCCTTCCACCAAGAGAGCAGCGCCAACCCATGCAATTTCATGACTTCGTATTCGGGCACATCGAGGTCGAGGTACAGGGCCGCGCCTACGATCTGCATAATTTCTACGAAGCCAGCGCCATCAAGTACGACATCGTAGATCGCTCACTCGTGCTGAGCTTCGTTCGATGGCCCGACGCTTGGGTGCCTGACGAAGAAGCAGAACAAATAATCATCACCTTCAAGGGAGTGAGCTATTTTTCAGCCGCAGGGATGGAGCCAGACGCCATCGACGAGGATGGCCGTTGTGTTCACGCGATTGGCGTTGTACATCCCGACGCCGCAACCGAAGAGTTCTACCTCACGGATATCTTCCCCGCGGACCATCACCTAGTGATTCAATTCGAATCGGGCCTGGCCTTACGCATACAAGCTGATGCTGCAGAATGTGCAATGTTGTTCTGATGAACCAGGGTGGATGTCTTGAATCGCCCTTTGGGTTTCGCAGTTGGCTCGGCGGGAAATATTCCTCAATGAGCCGCTGCTTTTACCCGGAATCGGTCGAGTGCTGGCTTGAAAAGCCTCTAGTGAAACAGCACATCCGCTGCGGACTCTGGATACTCGCTCTTCATCCGTGCGAGGCATTTTTGCAGGAGCTTCGCATCCGCCGGTAAACTTCTGGATAACGCATCCCAGCCTGAAATCCTCAGCTGTATGGGCATTGGCACCAGCCCGCTGATTGCGTCCCAGAAAGCGTCCCAATTGCCGCCGTACCAGCCGGGAAAGCCAAGCGCATCCTTCAAGGCGCGATGAAGTTCGCTGGCGCTCGCCACCTCACTCAAGTCAATTTCCACCACCGCCAAGCGGGTCATCATCAGCACCTCAAACGTCGTTCACGGGTGCACAGGGTAACTGAAGTTCGTTTCGGCAGCGGTGCTCGGACAGCGCCCTTGTGCATCATTCGCGGCCCTTGATCAGCAGCGCCATCGAGCAAACGGCCAGCGCCAGACGCTGGCCGTTAACGCGGGCAAGCGCCTCAGAACTTCGCCTGCATCCCCACTCGCAGCGTGCGCCCGGGTGCCGGCATGAAGCTCTGTGCCAGCGGGTCCAGGTAATAGCGATCAGTGAGGTTCTGCAGCGATACGTTGAGGCTGGCCTGTTCCTGCAACTTGTAGTTGAGGAACAGATCGAACAGCGCGACCTGGCGGTAGTTCAATTGCGGCGTGGTGGCGCCGGTCTGCCAGTTCTCGTCGGCGGTCACGGTCGGGCCCGAGGTGTAGGTGACGCGAGTACCGACAGTCAGGCTCTGGTCAAAGAAGCGCAGGCCGGTGGTCAGGTTCGCCGCCAGACGCGGCGGGTTCTGGGTGTTGGTGTAGGAACCCATGAAGCTGCCCGGCGTGCAGTCCGGCGTATTGCTCAAATCTCGATACTGATTGCTGCTGGCCCGCAGTGTTGCCGCGAAAGCCGCATCGCAGGTCTCGGTCTTCAGGTAGTAGGTGGACGAGAAGTCGGCAAACATCCGCCCCGCATCGTAGTGCGACTGCAGCTCCAGGCCGCGGGTCTGGTAGCTGTCGGTATTGCTGAAGCGCATCAGGCCCCACAGGCCCGGGCTCGGGTCGTAGTAGCGGGTGATGTAGTTCTTGATGGTGTTGTCGAAGTAGGCCACCTTGATCGCCGCCGAGTCGTCATCGAACAGCAGGCCCTTTTGCAGGGTGCTGGCGCCGACTTCCCAGTTGCTCGAGCGCTCGGGTTTCAAGCCCTTGCCCGGCGTGGTCTGCTGCACACCGTAGCCGGTTTCGAACAACGACGGCATGCGAAAGCCCTGGGTGTAGGACGCATAGACGAAGGTGTCTGGCAGCACCTCGTAATTGATCCCGAAGGCCGGGGCAAAGGCGCTCCCGCTGTTGCTCTCTTTGCCCGAATAGTCAAACCCGGTGACCACCCTGCTCACCTCGGATGGATAGACCGTCGAATCAACCGCGCCAAAGTCGTTGTAGCGAACACCCTCGAAAGGGTAGTTGGTGTTCTTGAAGACAATGCCGTTGTTCAACCGCGGGTCCGTGGCGTCGGTGTACTGCCCGCTCGAGTCCGGGAACCACAGCATGTTGCCGGATCTGTCGCCGTTCGAGACACTCAGGAAGCGCAACTCGCGCTCCTCTCGCCGCGCCGTTGCATTGGCGACGTGATCCTTGCTGTGAAAGTGGGTGTAACGACCGCCGCCCCACAGCGTCAGGCTATCCACCGGCTTGTATTCCAGCTTGCCGTTGAAGCTGAACTCTTGCCGCGAACCTTCGCGCAAGCTGCGGTTGGCGTTGATATCGTCCTGGGTGGTGACCACGCCTTTTTGCGGACGCAGTTCCTCCAGCTGGAACGAGCTACCCAGGTCCAGCTTCAAATCGCCGTAGTCGGTCTCGAACCGCGAGGTATTGGCCAGGCCGCCCCCTGTACGGCGGTTGGCCTGGCGGTTCCACGAACGGTCCGTGCGGTAGGCCTGGGAGGCCGGTGCCGACCAAGCGCTCAACTGGCTGGTTTGCGCATCGGTCATCCACAGGTCGGCTGTCAGGTCTACCAGCGGGTTAGCCTCAGGCAGGTAGTTGTAGCGCGCGGTGTAGGTATCGATCTTGGTGTGGCCCAGCGGGTACTGATAGATGCCCCCGGTGCCGAAGCGGAAAATATCCGACGGCATGATCTCGCCGATGCGCCCGTCGTAGCGGCGATAGCCCAGGTCGAAAGTGTGGCCGTCCGCCGGGCGCAGCGTGGTCTTGAGCAGCAGCGATTCGGTCCGCGACGAGGAGTTCAGCACCTCCTCACCGGCGTTATAGGTGGTGGCGACAGTAGTTTCTTCGCGGTCGTAGCGGTCAAAGGTGCGGTAGCGGTCCTGGCCCTTCTTACCGGCAAAATAGTTGCCCTGGTTGCGCTTGGCATAAGCCGCCACCACGTCGAACAAGTCATGGGAATAGGCGAACGCGACACTGCCGGACTCCGCGTCCGAACCGAACAGCCCGCCACGGCTCTGGTGCGGTTCCGAATACAGGTCCTCGGTTCTGGAGTGAGGATCACGCGAGGCTGGCGCGACGCCGTTGTTCCACAGGTCGCCCTTCAAGCGCAGGCCGATATTCTTGCCGTCCTGCAAGATGTCGCCGACGCCGATCGTGCGCATCTTCACCGTGCCACCGATGGCGCTGGAGGTCAGGCTCGGGCCCTTGTCGATGGCGATATCGCTGATCATGTCCGGGTCGATGTAGCTGCGTTGCTGGGTCCCGGCATAACCGCGATAGACATCCAGCGCCTGTTGCGAGCCGTCCACCGTCACCGCCACCCGGCTCTGGCCCTGGATGCCGCGGACATTCACATCCAGGCCGCCGCCATTGCGGCTGTCGCCAACCTGGACCCCGGGCTGGCCTTTGAGCACGTCGCCGACCGAGATCGCGCCAAAGCGCTGCAGGTCCTCGCCGGAGATATACACCGACGAGCGCGGTGCCCGGTAGACCTCCTCCTGATCGGGATTTTCGCCCCTGACCTTCTGGGTCGGCAGCGACACCGCCTCCTGGCGCAGCCGCAAGGCGTAACCACCGTCAGCCTGGCGCTGATAGCTCAAGCCGGTGCCCGCCAACAGCTGGGTCAGGCCCGCGTCGGTATTGAAATCCCCTTGCAGGCCCCGGCTGCGCTTGCCGACCGTGAGCAGCGCACTGCCTGCCATGCTGATCCCCGCCTCGGCACCAAAGCGCGACAGCACCTGGTCCAGTGGGCCGGCGCCGATGCTGTAGTGACGCTCGCCAACGGCAAACACCAGCTCACTGCAGAGCGGCTGCAGGCTGAGCAAAAGTAGCGTAAACGTGCGGGGGCACAAGACTCGGGCGGGGAAAATCATGCAAGGCTCCTAGGGGTCGACACCCACCTGTTTCGATGGGTAATACCTAAAGGCCCGGCCACTTCGAAAAAACTATCGCGCGAGTGAAAAAAAATATTCAGGCAGGCACCACAGTCACCCAATAACGGGTGCGTCGCTCGATGCGCACCGGCAAGGTATTGGTCAACAACGCCAGCGCGGCATCGGTATCGTCCAACTGGAAACTGCCAGTCACACGCAACGCAGCGACCGCCTCGCTGCAACGCAAAAAGCCCGGGCGATAACGCGAGAGCTCCGCCAGCAAGGTATCCAGGCGCATCCGCTCCGCCGGCAGGATGCCGCGCAACCAGGCCTGGGCCAGAAACACATCGATGGGGCTTGGGGCCCCGACGCCCTGACTGTTGACCCGGCTTTGCCAGCCAGCCTTCAGCGCCAAGGGTGCCGGATGATGCCGCGCACTCACCTGTACCAGACCGCGCAACACCGTCACCAGGGTGCCCTGTCGATCCTGGCGCACCAGCAGATTGGCGCCCCGGCTATACAACACCGCATCCGGCGTCAGCAGCTGCAGCGAGGCGGATTCGGCCGGTGCATCCAGGGCCATTTCACCCTCGATCAACTGCACACTGCGCTGCTGTGGGTTCCAGTCCAGATGCACCGCACTGGCGGTGTTCAACCACAGCGCACTGCCATCCGCCAATGCCCAGCGCCGCCGCTCACCGATGCGGGTGCGGTAACCCGCCAAGGCCGAACGCACCAGGGTGGAATCCGCCCCTTGCCAGGACATGCCCCCCAGCAGACCCAACGCGAGCAGGCACTTGAGCACCTGCCGTCGCCGCTGCGGATCGGCCCCCGCCGACTCCAACGCCCGACGCGCCGTGGCGTCGGACAACAGACTCACCCCGGGCTGCAGCAACAGCGGCAAACTGCTGACCCGTTGCCAGGCGTATTCGTGATCGGCACTCGCCTGCCGCCACTGCTGCAAGGCCTGGTGCTCGGCGGCACTCATCAGCCCGGACTGCATCCGCACCAGCCAGTCGATGGCGCTGTCACGCACCCGCGGGTCAACAGCAGCATTACTCATTCAAAACGGCTCGCATAACAGACACTGAACGCCTTGCTCATGGCCCGCTGCACCTGGGCCACGCTCAGGCTCAACTGCGCGGCGATCTGCGGGTAGGTCAAACCGTCGAGCTGGGACAGAAAGAAAATCTGCCGCACCCGCATCGACAACCCCACCAGCAGCGAATCCAACTGCAACAGGGTCTCGATCATCAAATGCCGGACTTCGGGCGAAGGCTCCTCGGCCACCGGCCGCGCGGCCAGGGCTTCGAGGTAAGCCCGCTCGATCTCCTGGCGCCGCCAGCGATTGATCAGCAAGCCGTTGGCGATGGTCGCGAGAAACGCCATGGGCTGGCGCAGCTCGCGCACATCCTCCTGGGAGCGCAACACCCGGATAAAGGTGTCGTGCGCCAGGTCCTCGGCATCGGCGGTGTGCCCCAGGCGCCGATGCAACCAGCCCCGAAGCCAGCCGTGATGGTTCGCATACAGCTGGGCGACGGGCGAGGCAATGCTGTCGTCGTGCATGTCAGATCCGCATTAATGATAATGCTTCTCATTTTATGGTTTTGCGGTGGGGGTTGTATAGGGGGGATGGGGTGAGAGGCGCCAAAAGTCGCGATCAGAAAAATTGGCGGCTTTAACGTAAACACCGATACGTCAATCATTGAAACTGCGGGCCTGAACTCAAGGTGCCTGCCACCTCCCAAGTACGCCGATGCCTAGCTCTAGGCCCACTGAAGAACGCACGACACCAATAGCGGCATTTTAATGGCCATGTCAGCGTCCCGATGTTTATGATGCACCCCATGCTCAGGGCCGCAATCACCTGGGCAAGCTCGTTTTCAAGGATAAAAGCAGAGGGATACTGTGAGTCGAGTAATCAACAGCGTGATTCAACAAGCCGCGGAA
Source organism: Pseudomonas sp. Fl4BN1 (assembly GCF_009908285.1). Lineage (GTDB taxonomy): Bacteria > Pseudomonadota > Gammaproteobacteria > Pseudomonadales > Pseudomonadaceae > Aquipseudomonas. Next base: position 5,070 of record NZ_JAAARM010000053.1, on the reverse strand, counting down.
AATTTTTCCGACAGCTTGAGCTCGTTCTACCCGTCCTATGGCCGCAATGGCATGAACGAACGCAACCTCACCTTTCAATTGGCCAATGCCTTTGGAGCACGCAACAACGCCCATGCGTTCATGGAAGTGCCGTTCCTCAACCCGCTCACCCAACGCTATGAGTATCGGATCGACTGCATGTTGTTCGACAAGGAGCGTGTGTTCTTTGTTGAGGCCAAGCGCCTGTTCACTCCGAAGAAAGCCGAACAACTGCGTATCGACTTCGAACGCATGAAAGCGGAAAACCTGGCCCCGGTACTGGAGAAGTTCATCTCCCCTTCCACCAAGACACGCAGTGTCTACCGCTTGATGCTTGCCGAAACCTGGCACCCGAACATTGTCAGTTGGTGGCAAATGGAAGACACCACTCGGGCCTGGGACAACAGTTGGCTTCCTGAGAAACGTGGCGTGGTCGAGGTCAAGACCTTCAACAACCAACGGACACTGTATTGGCTATACGCCTATGAACAGATAGAGATCTGCGCATGAACGCTCCGACAGTGATCAAGCCCTACGACATTGCCGAACACCGCCACCGCTACACCGCCTGGGCCGCAAGTCGCGCAGCGAGCACCAAGACCTGTCGCTTCGATGTGAGCACTGGCAAGGCGATCATCGAAGCCACGGGGCTGCACCTGCTACTGGCGGACCCAGAACTGCTGCCGTCTCCCGAGCGCATCGATACCCAGCACAAGATCTGGCGCGAGAGCGCAATCGAAGCTGCCAACAACAAGGGCCTGGTCGGCTTCGGCCACGGCGTTGCGGCAAAGCTCATCAATGTCTATCTCAAGGGTGCCTTTGTCTGCGCCGGCCAGGAGCTGCATCCGAATGTCCAGGCCCTGCATCCCCCTATCGACAAGCTCTTGCTGGATGAGCTCTACGATCAAGATATTGGCGGTTTACGGAAAATCTGGGCACAAGCACGCAAGCAACGCTGGTCGAAGTTCGATGCCGAGCAGTATCAAGCCGTGATCAATGGCATACGTGAGGTCCTGACGGGACGCCCACTGTGGCATGTCGAGGCCTACTGGCGCGGCTACCAATGAGTGTCTCGAATCTCTGTTTTTCGAGGATAGCGTCTCGGTGAAGCCCTTCGCTTATCGGGCTTTCGACGCCATCTGCTAGCGTCAAGCTTCCCCAATGCACAAAGCTGGAGCCTCATCTAAAAATGTACCCCACTGGAACGCATCTGATTGTCGGTAGAGGCCTCTACACCCACCACGGGATTTTTGTCGGCAGGAATCGCGTGGTCCATTATTCCGGCATGGGCTCGGGTCTGCATAAGGGATGCATCGAGTCGACCTCCCTTGAAGCCTTCCTGCAAGGCAAGAACGCCAGGGTCAAGACTTACAGGAAAGTCTATTTCAGAGGCCCCGATATCTGTCGCCGGGCCCGGTCCAGGCTGGGCGAGGATGAATACAACCTTGTGTTCAACAACTGCGAGCACTTTGCCAACTGGTGCGCCACCGATCGGCACACCAGCGAACAGGTCAGGGTCGCCAAGCAACGCCTGGGCACAGCCGCAAGCAGCCTGCTGATGCACCGAGCGGCCAAACAGGCAGCTGAGCAAACCACCAAGGCCTTGCTCGCCCAAGGTGGTAGTGCCGCGGCACGCAACATGCTGGCCGGACAGGCCGCAAGCACAACCGTGAGCCAAGTAGCGCGTTCATTGACAGGTCAAGCTCTGGCCAAGGGTGTCGTCAGTACCGCATCGGGTCTGGCCGCCGCTGGCGGCACCTCCAGCTTGACTGCTGCGGGCCTTGGCGCCGTAGGGTTCGCTGGAGGAACAGCACTGGCCCCCGCACTGGCCACCGCAGCGGTGGCCGCAGGCGCAGCCTATTTGGTGGGCAGCCTCTGGGATTGGCTTACGGACTGATCGCGGCCTGCCGGACGCCCACGACTAACGCCTGAAGATAACTAGCTGCGCCCTGCTCTTTCCCCAGGGTTAGCACACAGTAAAAACCGGAAAACCGTAGCATCAACGCCTGCTACACTCGCGCCCCCGAACCCATCTGAAGATGACCACGGGCACTGGTCATCCCATTGAAAGGACTCTCCCATGAACAAGCTGATCCACTGCCTTTTTGCCTCGACACTGGCCCTGTCTGTTGACGTTGCCCATGCCGCTTCCGTTGCCAAAGTCTTCAACGGCGAGATGTTGGGCACCAATCAGCGTTACTTTGAATCCGTCGCCGGAATCCCTCGGGAATCCTTCGGCGACGAGCACAAGTTCAAAGTCCAGGGCTGCGACATCACCGCCACGGTAGAAGGCGGCAAAGTCAACAAGCTGCGTATGGAACTGACGCCCAAGTGCCAGGCCGACCTGACCCAGTTCGTCGGCACCTTCGCCCCCGCTCCAGGCAAACCCCTCACCGTAGGCGCCTTTACCGCATCGTCCGGTGGCGGCCTGAGCTACAGCGCCAGTTGCCTGAGCATGTGCGGGAACGCCGCTGATCCCTCGGTCTATGCCCACTGGGAAGGCCCCCACGCCGTAGATTTCAGAGAAGTGCTGCTAGAGGTGGTGCTGGTCTCGGATGCTGCGCTCAACGCCGCCAACCAGTGGGAAGCGCAGATGCGCAAAGCCGAGGGCGAAGACTACGTGATGGAGACACGCTTCAACTGCGACCAGAAATACGACGCCGTCGCACAGAAGGCCTTTGAAAAGGTCCAGGTCAGCGCGGTCACCATCGGCACGGGACTCAAAGCTCCCGGGTGCTGACAGTCAACGCGAGATGCCACACAGCAGTCGGAAGTGCACAACGACCGGCTGCGACAAGGCTTCTCCACTCTTAACCCCATGCCCCGAAAAAACGCCCAAGGGCCAGCTCCAAGCCGATCTCAGCCAGGCACTTTCGAGCCGGGTAGAAAGAGATAAATCGCTGCACGAAAAACCAGCCCGGGCACATCGGCAAAGCGGGCCGAAGAAGGTGCTCGTGAAGCGCAAGCTTCGGCAGAGGATTGAGGCTGCCGGTTCAAGCACCTGCGCCACTGGCAGGGCTGGCTGTACCACCAGGAATACATGGAGATGAAATTCTTGCCCCCCCATGCAGGCACGCGCCGGCCATGGTACATAAAGCTGCTCTGGATACCGCTGCTGTTATGGCTGGCCACTCATTGGGACATCGCGTTGCCAACGGTGATTGTTCACTACTCGCAAGCCGGCCGGGATGAGCTCAGGTACATCTGGAATGTCCAGGATCGGATTGATAAAGGAGGAATGCTTCCCGGAGGCGGTGCAACCAATCATGGCGCACTCCTCCCGGACGACGAGTTCTTTATGGAATTTTCGTGGTGGAGCAAAAACACCGGGCGTAATCATTGCATCAGCATCACACCGCAATGGCCCAATACCGATATCTACCTGAACGCCGACGGCGACATCGACAGGCGAGAAAACAGCGGAACCGATGTGCACCGGTTGACGGAGTGTCGATGGGATCGAGCCAAGCCTTAGGTCGATATCACAAGCCGAACGGCAACGGCAGCCTGCGTTGACGCGTTGAGCTGTAGATGCGGTATTCGCTCGATGACAGTTCTTAGGTAAAAGATCGTTCGGTTTATCGTTTCAAAAACATACGGTAATCAGATTTTGAGCGGCAGCTTTCGGCCAGAAGCGGTCGGTCGACGCACTAGTTTTAGAACTACCTCATCTCTTGCTCGGAGTTGATGCAACACTTCCGCAACTCCTTCGGATCAGGCAAGCATCCCCGCAGAGCCGGCAACCTCTCCCTTCTCCCGCTTCCCATACCCCCTTCCATCAGTCGCGGCTACTCAGTTATCGGAGTTGCAATCCGCGAACACCTCGCAGCCAACACCTACAAACAGAAACTGCAACGGTTGTTCACCTACCGCCCAGCGCTCGCCTGGCTTCTTGGCTATTTGTGTCTGATGCGTCCGACATTAGCCAGATGATGGATGTAGGGCGTAAGACTCTCTACATAAGCTTCAATAAACTCCTGAGGGTCTACGTGGTCGCTACCCGCGAAACGACGCTCCATCGCTTTCCTCGAGTTGGCAAAAACCTCTTCTAGATGCTGCTCCTGCTGCCGCTGGATCTCATGAGGAAGGACAGCGTGCAGGCAGTCCAAAGCTACCTGCGAATCGTAGAACTCATACTCATAGATTTTTCTAACCTCTGACTCGTCAAAATCCAAGTCGAAATCGACAGAAAATTCCTTACCTTTTGTTGGGTCTATAACATACGAATGCTTAAAATCATCACCCTCGTAATCTGCGCTCAGCGAGATAACGATTCGGACGATGCCAAAATATTCCAGATACGCTTGAACCGTCCGCGCGGCCTTGTTGCCCTTCACGCAGATGCAGTGGAGGGGCACGCCGACTGGCCGGTTGATGAGCAGGTCATGGTGGTAGTAGTGACCGAAGCACGGTTCACCATCATTGAAGATATAAGCGTTCGCCCGCTCGCAGATCTTGGGGTTGATACCGTTCGCAGACAACAGAGCTAGAGCCGTTTTCACGAACGACTTGCCAACGCTCAGGCCGCCAAAGCTGAATTCGAAGTGGAAATATCCATCAGGGTATTTGGACTGTGCTATCGCGCTGGCTAAAGTCTTCTCGACATCCAGCGTGGGATAGGTGCGTTTCAAGCCAGTCACTATCTGACGGGCCTGCTTCATGTCATTGGCGCTGATTTGAAAATGAACGCCATCCTCCTTCACTTCCTTCTTGATCTCTGGAGCGAAGAATTTCAACGAATTCTTATCGTAGATCAGCTTTTCGCCAGCTGTCGTCTCAATGACCTCAGCGCGGTTCTCACCTCTGTCACGCACGACACGGAAGAACAAGGCCAGTTGGTTTAGTTGCGTGGCTAGATCTGCGTCCCAAGTCTCCCCGGCCTTACCATTGCACGCACGACAGATGAAGCCTTTAACCTCACGTATTGAATCGCCCCGGGTTTCGTAGACACCTCTTTGCCTTAAACTGAGGCCAATTAGGAGGTGCCATGAGCAACCCGCGTTACCCCGAAGAATTCAAAATCCAAGCAGTCAATCAAGTGACCGAAAAGAG
>NZ_JAAARM010000052.1 GCF_009908285.1 Pseudomonas sp. Fl4BN1 | reverse complement strand
CGGGTTGGGCGGTTTTAGGTCATGGGCTGTTGTTGGTTTTACCGGCGAAACGGTATTTGTCCCATGAACTATCAGGAGCAGAGCAGAAACTGTGCCAGCCATTGAGGCTGTCGGTTTATATAAATTAATTCATATAAAACAATGGTTTATATGGGAAACACAGGGGCTTGTGCAGCCCTTGAAACATCAGCGCTGGGGGGTAACAGCCGGGCCCCGGACAAGTGCGTCTTTATTGCACCTTGGGGGCGATTGGGTGCACGAGGTGTTTTGCTGGTGAACAGGCGTGCAAAAAAAGGCCGGTCCCCGGGACCGGCCACAAGCCTTGCAACAGGACGCCACCGACGGTTACAGATCCAGCACCAGGCGCTGGCTCTTGCAGCCGGAGACACACACCATCATCGAGCGGTTGGCCGCACGTTCGGCCTTGGTCAGCACCCCGTCGCGGTGGTCGATCTCGCCTTCCAGGACCCGGGTTTCGCAGGAACCACAAACGCCTTCGCGACAGCTGTGGTCGATGTCGCAACCTGCCTCCAGCAGGACTTCCAGCAGACTCAGCCCGGCCTGCACTTCCAGGGTGCGACCGGACTTCTTCAGCTCGACGCGGTAGTGGCTCAGCGCATCATCGCTGGCGACGGTCTCGAGAGCGACGAAGCGCTCGACATGCCCGTGGGCATACCCCAGGCGTTCGCAGGTGCTTTCAAAGGCATCGAGCATCGGCGTCGGGCCGCAGCAGTAGAAGTGTGTGTCGCCAGGGTAGTCGGTCAGGTAGTCCCCCAGGTCCGGCGGTAGCCCTTGCTCATCGTTGAAGTGATAGCGGACCGAGCCTTCTAGCCCATCGATGGCGACTACCAGTGCGGCCTCCTGGCGAGTGCGGGCGCAGTAGATCAGCTCGGCGGATTTTCCCAGGGCCAGCAACTGGCGGAACATGCAGTAGATCGGTGTGATGCCGATGCCGCCGGCCACCAGCACGCTGTGGGGCGCGCTCAGGTCGAGCTGGAAGTTGTTGCGCGGTGCCGAGATCGACAACGTCATGCCCACGCGCAGCTGGCTGTGGACGTATTCCGAGCCTCCGCGGCTGTTGCGGTCGCGCAGGATGCCCACCTGATAACGCCCCGGGTCACTGGGTGCATTGAGCAGCGAGTAGCTGCGCACCAGGCCGTTGGCCAGGTGCAGGTCGATATGGGCACCGGCCTCGAAGGCCGGGAACTGGGTGTCGCCCAACGGCCGCAGCTCGACGCTGATGATGCCTTCGGCTTCATAGTGCAGGCTTTGCACCCGGGCGGTGAGGAGCGGGGATTTGCACATCATTCACCTCTTTCAAGACAGCGCCGGCAGGGATCGAGTCTGATCCCGGCCGGTCAGGTTCATGCCAGTTGCTTAGCGTCGATCAGTTCCAGCTGGGCCTTGGCCGCGTTCTTCAGGTAGCGCCGCAGGCGCACCACACCCAAGTCATGCTGGTAGAGGTTCTCGCGCTGGTTGGCGTCCGGCTCCATGAACTCCAGCAACACCCGGTCTTGCTCCAGCACCGCCCAGTGCCGGGCTTCCAGACGGTTCTTGTAGAGGAAGCGCCAGGTGTCGCGTTGCCAGCCGGTCAGCGGTCGGCAGCGCCAGTGGAACACCGCCGCCAGGGCGCGACTGCTGGGGGTGTAGCTGCCGATGATGGTGAAGTTGCCACCGGGGCCGCCGGTCTTCGGGTAGGGAATTTCCAGGCGCAGCCAGTGGCAGCCGTTGTCGAGAAACTCGGTCCAGTCGAAGTTCACTCCGCGCTGGCCTTCCTTCTCGAAGAAAAAGCCCTGCTCGGTGTCCCGGGTGACGAACTTGGCGGTGGCTTCGCCTTCGCTCATCGAGTGCGACATCTTGTGCAGGTAGGTGCCGTGCATCGGGTCCATGACGTTGTCGATCACGTAGCGGTAGTCGCCCTGCCACTCGGTGTAGCAGAGGAAGCTGCTCCAGTCGGGGGAGCTCAATTGCTCCGGCAGCACCAACTCCGGGGCCTCGGCCAGGTGCGGCTCGCTGGCATTGAACAGGAAGATTGCCCCGGCGGCCTCGCGAGTGTGGAACATCCGCGTCGGTCGGCTGCCTTCGAGCTTGCAGCCCGGGCTGCCGGGGACCTTGAGCACGGTGCCGTCGCAGCGCACCTCGATGCCGTGGTAGGGGCATTGCAGGCGATCGCCCAGCACCGGGCCCTGGGACAGCGGCGCGCCGCGATGGGGACAATGGTCTTCCAGTGCATGCACGCTGCCATCGTTGTCGCGCCACAGGGCGATCTTGTAGCCCAGGCGGCGGATGGACACGGGTTTGTCGACCAGTTGGTCCGACGGTAAAACCGGGAACCACAGGTCTTTCAGGCCATGGGCCAGGTGCTGCTCAACAGGATCAACGGTCAGTTGCTGGTTCATTTCTTATCACCTCCGGCGGGTCATTCGCCCAGCCGTGCCATCAGGGTTTCATAAGCATCCGTGGTCCACTCGCCGCGGGTCAGCGGGCACGGCGGGCCGGCCCGGTTGAGGTGCGCTAGCAGGTCCGGCAATTCGCTGATGCCGTTGCCGAAGGCCCGCTCGATGGCGTCGCCCAGCAGTTCTTCGAAGGGTGTATTGGGACGTTTGCGAGCCTGGTGGGGTTCCAGGTAAGGGATGTGACTGGGCATTTATTGACCTCCGTTGCGAACCCGCTCGCGGATCGCTGCGCGCACGGGAATAAAGTCGTAGGTAGGGAAAACCGCGGCCATGTTCAGGCCGCCTGGCCGATCGGCACGGCCCAGGCGTCATAGCCGTAGACCCAGTCGGCGTTGCCGCCGTCCTTGAGCCATTGGTTGCCCCGCGAGCCGATCTGGATCTGGCTGGTGCGCTCCAGGCGCGCCTGTTGATAGGCCTGCAAGGCGCTGGCGACGGACGCTGGGCCATCGAGGTCTTGCAGGTAGCGTGCAAGTACCACGGCATCCTCGATGGCCTGGGCGGCGCCTTGGGCCATGAACGGCAGCATCGGGTGGCAGGCGTCGCCCAGTAGGGTGATCGCGCCGCTGGACCAGAACGGCAACGGATCGCGCTCGTACAGCGCGGTCTTGAGCACATCGGTGCAGGCGGCGAGCAGGGCCCGGGCGTCCGGGTGGAAGGCCTGGTAGTGGCTGCGCAGCTCCTCGACATCACCGGCGCTGGTCCAGGACTCCTCATGCCAGCTGTCCTGGGCGGTGGTGGCGAAGATGAAGATGTCTTTACCCTGGTTAAGCGGAAAGGTGACGATCTGGCTCTGCGGATTGGGCCCCCACCATTTGGTGAAGGCCTGGATGTTCGGCACCTGGGCCACGCTTGCGGCCGGCACCACCGCACGATAGGCCACCACTCCAGTGAAGCGCGGATGCTCCTCGCCGAACAGCGCGTTGCGCACCACCGAGTGGATGCCGTCGGCGCCGATCAGCACATCGCAGCGGTGTCGGCTGCCGTCCTTGAAGTGCAACTCGATAGCGTCGCTGCCTTGCACCACTCGCTCGGCGCGCTTGGCGAACTGCACCTGTTCCAGGGGAAAGACCGCGGCCAGGGCGGCTAGCAGGTCGGCGCGGTGAATGGTCAGTTGTGGCGCACCGTACTTGCGTTCGGCGGCGTCGGACATTTCCAGGCGCGAGGTTTCTTCGCCGCTGTCCCACATGCGGCTGATGCGGTGGGTCGGACGCGCCGCCGGGATTCTCACTGCAGCGCCAATTCCCAGGCCGTCCAGGGCGCGCACGGCGTTGGGGGTGAGGTTGATGTCGGCGCCGACCCGCAGGAAGGCTTTCGACTGTTCGAACACGGTGACCTGGTGGCCGGCGCGGTGCAGGGCGATGGCGGCGGTGAGGCCGCCGATGCCGGCGCCGGCAATGGCAATGTTCAGGGAAGACATGGACGACTCCTGCTCAGGTTTTGGGTTTGTCGGTGAGGAATTTGCCCTGAGGCACCTCGACGTGCTGCTGGCGCCGGGTGTGGCCGTCAATGCCCCCGGCAATTGCCCATTCGGCGAACACCGTGGGCCCGGGCTCGAAGCTGCGGGGCTGCCATTCGCCGGTCAGTTGGTCCTCGTCGGCGTAGTACTCCACCAGGGCCCCGGCGGGGTTTTTGAAGTACCAGAAGAATGCTGACGACACCGGGTGTCGGCCCGGGCCGATCTCCGTGGCCCAGCCGCTGCGGGAGATGTGCATGCCGCCGCCGAACACCTCGTGCACGTCACGCACGGTGAAGGCCACGTGGTTGAGCCCGGCCCGGGGAGCCGGCAGTTGCAGCATGAACAGGTCGTGGTGGCCGCCTTCCTCGGCGCTGCGCAAAAAGGCTCCGCGGTCTGGGTAGCGGTCCGAGGCCTGGAAGTCGAAGCGTTGATGGTAGAAAGCCTCACAGGCATTCACGTCGGTGACGAAGAACACCACGTGGCCGATTTCGATCGGCGTAGCGTGTTCGTAGATCGGCGCCGGCTTGTTGATCCGGCCCTTGGTCTGCCAGGTGTTGTGGCCACTGCACTCGACCTCGATCTCGCGTTTGCGGGTCACTTGCAGGCGGATCGCCAGGCCGTTGGGGTCGGTGCAGCCGATGCGTCCGTCGGCCTCGACAAAGCCCGGATCATTGGCGATACGCTGGCTGTAAAGCGCCAGGTCCGCCGCATTGGCCACGCCCCAGACCACTTCGCGCACGGTGGAGCCGGCCTCGATGGCGGGCGGCAAGCCCGGCTTGTTCAGGTCGGCAAGCACCACGCGGCAGCCATTGAGGGTTTCGAAGATCACCTCATCGGGTTGTGCGCTGACTTGCCTGAGGCCCCAGTCGCTGAAAAAACGCACGCAGGTGTCGAGGTCTTCGACGCCGTAGGTGACTTCATCGATGCCTAAAACGCTCATTGCGCTACCTCTCGTGGCACACCGGCCCAGGCCAGTGGTTGCTCGTTCATGCCCCAATAGAGGCTCTTCTGTTCCATGTACTGGAGGATGCCCAGGCGGCCCTTTTCCCGGCCCAGGCCGCTGTCGCGCCAGCCGCCGAACGGCGTGGCAATCGAGAACTGTTTGTAGGTGTTGATCCACACCGTACCGGCTTGGAGCTTGCGGCCCAGGGCCCAGGCGCGTTTGTAGTCGCGGCTCCAGATACCGGCGGCGAGGGCGTAGAGGCTGTCGTTGGCCTGCTCCAGCAGCTGTTCTTCGTCATCGAAGGGCAGGGCCACCAGCACCGGGCCGAAGATCTCTTCCTGGCACACCTGCTGCTGGTTGCCGAGGCCTTCGAGGATGGTCGGCGGGTAGTAGAAACCCCGCTCGTAAGCCGTGCCGTGCAGACGCTCGCCGCCCAGGCGCAGACGGCCGCCGGCCGCCAGTCCGATAGCCACATAGCGCTCCACGGATTCTCGGTGCTCGGCGCTGATCAGCGGCCCCATCTGGGTTTGCTCATCGGCCGGGTCGCCGACCCGCAAGCGGCTCGCGGCGTCCACCAGCCGGTCCATGAATGGCTGGTACAGGTTGCGGGCGACAAACAGCCGGGAACCGGCGATACAGGCCTCGCCCGAGGAACTGAAGATCCCGTACAGCACGCCGGCCACGGCGTGATCGAGGTCGGCGTCGTCGAGGACGATGGTCGGCGACTTGCCTCCCAGTTCCAGGGACACCGGCATCATCTTGTCGGCGGCGATATGGGCGATGTGCTTGCCGGTGCGGGTGCCACCGGTGAAGGACACTTTTTTTACCAGCGGATGCCGGGTCAGGGCGTCCCCCAGCAGCGAACCCTTGCCCGGCAGCACGCTGACCAGCCCCTTGGGCAGCCCGGCGTCCTCGCAGATGTGGGCCAGTTGCAGGGCCAGCAGCGGGGTGATTTCCGCCGGCTTGATTACCACTGCATTACCGGCGGCCAGGGCCGGCGCAAGCTTCTGTGCCTCACTGGCGATGGGCGAGTTCCACGGGGTGATCGCGGCGACCACGCCCATGGGCTCGTAGACGCTCATGCTGACGAAATCTCCGCGGGACGGGGTGATGGTTTCCTCCAGGGTTTCGCAGGCAGCGGCGAAGAACTGGAAAGTCCCGGCAGCACTGGCCACCAGTGCCCGGGTTTCATTGATCGGCTTGCCGTTGTCCTGGCGCTGCAATTGCGCCAGCTCCTCGCTGCGCAGTCGGATCAGCTCGGCGATGCGATGCAGCACCGCCGCTCGCTCGTGGGGTTTGCGCTGGGCCCAGCCGCTGTGCAGGAACGCCCGATGGGCGCCGCGCACTGCCTCCTCGACATCCTGCAGATCGGCGGCATTGAGCCAGGCCACCACCTCGCCGGTGGCCGGATAGCGACTGGCATACCGGGCACCACGGCCCAAGCGCCATTCACCGGCAATGCAGATGGGTAAAGACTGTTCAAGATTCATGGACACCTCAGCTGCGTCTTTCATATCGATATGCCGTGGGCGTGGTTGCCCAAGGCCCGGATCACGCTGTAGACGGTCAGCGCCGAGGTCTTGGGGTTGGCTGCCAGGGGCTTGCCGCGCAAATTCAGCTCGAAGCCGCCGAAGGCGCCCCGGGCCTCGAACTGGTGGACGTTTTCGTCACTGTTGGGGTCGGCGATCAGTGTCACCTGGGTGCGGTCCAGGCCCAGGCCGGCCAGGGACAGGGTGGCGGCGACGTTGGCGTTCTTCGGGTACAGCCGCGCGGCTTCCCGGGCGCTGCCCTGGAAGATCACCGTGGCCTCGCTGATGCGCTCCAGGTCACAGGCCTGCTCGCCCGGGGTGTTCCTCCAGGCAAGCGCCGGCTTGCGTCCGGTGTAGCTGACCGAATCGAGGCCGCCGACCTTGGCTGCCGACAGGGCATCGATGCCGCCGATAGCCCCCGGCAGCAGCTCGATGCGCGTGTTGCCGCGTTCGGCCGCCGCTTCCAGGCGTTCCACCAGGCCCACTTGCGAGAGCGCGCCAACCGAGACGATCAGGCAGGCGATGCCGCGTTCCAGAGCCGGCAGCACGTGCTGTTCCAGGGCGCGGTGGCCGGCGCACTCCAGCAGCAGGTCCGGGCGTGCCTTGGCCGGCAGTTCGCCGAGTACCTCGGGCGGGTGCTTGAAGCGGGCCAGGCGCTGGCGTACCGCGGCTTCGGACCCAGGGGAAACAATGACGTGGTCGATCCGCAGTTGCGGGTCATGCTCCAGCAGTTCCAGTACGCCCAGGCCAATCGCCCCGCAGCCGATCATGGTGATGTGCAACATGCTGCAATCCTCAGGCGTTGGCCTTCTGGGCCTGGGTCTCGCTGTTGGGCGGACCGGCGAACTGGGTGGCGAAATTGCCGACGCTGAGCATGTCCACTTCCAGTAGGAACGGGCCTGGCTGGCTCATGGCGTTGTCCAGCAGGCCACCGAAATCCTTGAGGTCGCTGACCAGGCCGTGGCGCAGGCCGATGGATTCGGCGAGCTTGCTGTAGTCCGGGGTGTGCAGATCTACGTAGCAATGGCGGCTGCCATAGACCGCGTCCTGGATATTGCGGATGACCCCGTAGCGCTGGTCGTTCATCAGCAGGATCACCAGGTTGACGCGCTCCTGGACCAAGGTCGCCAGCTCACCGAGGTTGAGGATGAAGCCGCCGTCGCCGGCCAGGGCGAAGACCTTGCGCCGGGGCGCATTGACCGCAGCGGCCACGGCGGCGCCGATGCCCATGGCCAGGCCCTGGCCGATGCCGCCACCCAGGGCGTGGATCCCGGAGAGTGGGTGATAGAGGGTCAGCAGGCGGTTGCCCCAGATGCTGTTGGACAGGGTCACGTCGCGCACCCAGGTGAAGTCGCGGCCGGTGCTGGCCTGCAATTGCTCGACCATGGCCGAGTAGGGGCCCAGGTCCGCCAGCAGTTGCTGGCGCGAGGCGGCGCGCACCGCCTGGAGTTCAACGAGAAATTGCGGGTCGCAGGCAAGGCGCCCCTCCAGGCGGTCGGCCAGGCCTTCCAGGGCCAGGGCGGCATCGCCACAGACAAACAGCTCGCTGGCGTAGCTGCGGCCCTCGATGGCCGGGTTGGCGTCGATGCGCAGGGTATTGCGTGGCAGCTTCAGGCTGTATTTGAAGGTCTCGTTGCTGCGCAGGCGTGAGCCGGCGATCAACAGTGCGTCGCAGCTTTGCAGGAACTGCTCGACCTGTTTGTTTTGCGAGAAGGCGCCGAGGCAGCGTTCATCGTCCTCGTTGACCACGCCCCGGCCCTGGGTCGAGGTGATGATCCCCAGTCCCAGGTCCATCAAACGCTTGACCTGAGGCCCGGCGTGCCGCGCACCGCCGCCCAGCCAGAGCATCGGGCGCCGGGCTTGCGCCAGACGTTCGGCCAGCAGGTCCAAGGCCTCGGCGGCAGGCACCGCCACGGCCAGTGGCAAGGGCGAGAGGTCTGTGGGCATGGGGATCAGGGTTGACTGGATGTCGATGGGGATTTCCACACTCACCGGCCCGGTCGGCGCGGTCAGGGCAGTCTGCACCGCCAGCTTCAGGGTGCTCAGGGCGGTCTCCACGCTGCGCACTCGGAAGGCCGCCTTGGACACCGCCTTGAGCATGCTCAGCTGGTCCCGGGCTTCGTGGATATAGGCCAGTTCCTGGTCCAGATAGGGGGTTTCGATCTGCCCCGTCAGGTGCAGCAATGGCGTGCCGGCGGTCAGCGCCTCCACCAAGGCCCCGGCGGCATTGCCGGCCGCGGTGCCGGTGGAGGTCAGGCACACGCCCAGGCCGCCACTGGCCCGGGCATAGGCATCGGCCATGTTGGCCGCCCCGGCTTCGCCTCGGGCCATGACGAAGCGGATGTTGCCGCGCACCGCGAAGGCATCGAGGATCGGCATGTTGTGGATCGAGATCACGCCGAAGGCGGCCTTGACTTCGCACTGTTCGAGAAAGGCGGTGATGACGGCACCGACGGTGACCATTGGTTCGTTACGCATGGCGGCAGAGGCCTCCGGAAACATCGATATGGCTGCCTGTGGTGTAAGCGCTAAGAGGCGAGGCCAGGAACAGGATGGCTTGGGCTGCCTCGATCGGCAGGCCCAGGCGTCCCAGGGGAATCTGTTTGCGCTGGGCCAGTTGGGCGGTCCATTGCGTCCAGTCGAGGTGGCGCTCCTCGCGGGCTTCGAAGCGGCGGCGCCATTGCCCGGACTCCACCAGGCCAATGAGGATGCCGTTGACCCGGATGTCGTCGGCGGCGAACTCGGTGGCCAGGGAGCGCACCAGGTTCTGCACCCCGGCGCGGGCGGCGGAAGTCGCTACCATGTGCGCTTCCGGCTGGCTGGCCAGCAGCGAGTTGACGCAGACAATGGTCGCCTCGGGCTGGCCGTCGAGCTGGGGCTTGAAGGCGTGCACCGGGTTGATCACCGAGAAGAACTTCAGATCCAGTTCTTCGCGCCAGGCGGCGGGGCTGGTGTCGGCAAAGTTCGACACCCGGCCTTGCCCGGCGTTGTTGATCAGCACGCTGGCCGGTCCCAGAGCCTTCAGGCTGGCGCTGGCGAAGGCGTCCACGGCAGCGGCATCGAGCACGTCGCAAACCTGGGCCAGCAGCTGTGCCTCGGCAAAGCGCTCGCGCAAGCGGCCTTCGGCCGTTTCGAGGCGGCCCGGGTCGCGACCGCAGAAGGCCACCTTGGCGCCGGCCTGCAGCAGCAGTTCGACGCAGGCCAGGCCAATGCCCGAAGAGCCGCCGGTGACGATGGCCGTGCGGCCTTGCAGTTGATAAGGGTTCATTTCAATCCCTCATCAAGGCGGTGACGCGCGGCTGCCCGTCGTGGGCGGCGCTGTTGTAGTTGAGCAGGCGCGACAGTTCGTCGGCGCTGCGGCGCACCTGCAGCAGCAGCTCGTTGTAGTTGATGTGGCCGACCTGGGTGGTGGGAATGGTCACCCCCAGGGCTGCGACTATGTCGCCACTCTGGTCGCGCACCGGCGCCGCGACCGTGGAGATGCTCGACTCGAAGAACCCTTCGCCGCTGACAAAGCCGCGCTGGCGGTCGGCCTGGACCATGTCGAACAGCTCCAGCACGGTTTTCGGCGTGCTGTGGCTGTGCTGCTCCAGGTGTTCTTCCGGGTACAGCTCGCGCAGCTCGGCCAGGGACAGGTCCCCCAGCAGTACGCGGCCGAGCACCGTGGCGTGGGCTGGCAGGCGGGTGCCGACATTCACCGCGCTGGAGAACACCGACGGCGGCGAGACCTTGGCCACGTAGACGATCGAGCGGCCATCGCGCACCACCAGGTTGCTCGGGTAGTTGAGGCGGTCGCACAGGCGCGCCAGCAGCGGCTGGCCGAGCTCGGTGAGTTCCAGCGAGGCCAGGTACTCGAAGCCCAGGCGCAGCACCGACATGCCGAGGCGGTATTCGTTGCCGCTGCGGGTGACAAAACCCATGGCTTCCAGGGTGGTCAGCAAACGGAAGATGGTGGAGCGCGGCAGGGCCAGGCGCCGTGCCAGTTCCGGAGCGGTGAGGGTGCGGTTGCTGCGGCTGAACTCGCACAGCAGCAACAGCCCGCGTTCCAGGCCCGGGACGATGTATTTGTCCTGAGGGTCCTTCAGATCCGAGTCATTCATGGGCAGTCACCTTTCAAGGGTGGAGTGAGGGCGGCGGCCAGGCGCCGGGCGACCTCGTGAGGTTGTTCGATGGGGCTGGCGTGGCCGGCGTGGTTGATCGGCTGGAAGCTCGCGCCGAGTGCCACGGCGAGGTCTTGGCAGCTGTCCGGCGGAGTGATCCGGTCGGCGTGGCCGCAATGCACCGAGCAAGGCATCGTCGGGCGGCCGTGGCGTAGCAGCTCATCGCCACACAGCAACTCGATGGCTTGGCGATAACCCTCGGGATTGAGCCGCGCCATGTTCCAGCGCACCCAGGCCAAGGCTTGCGGCGGGGCATGGGGCGACAGCATGTGGGCGCTGCGTTGTTCGGCCAGGCCGGCGATACCCAGTTGCTCCAGGTTGTCCAGGCGTTGCCGGCGCACTTGTTGGCGTTGCTCGGCACGCTGCGGTGCGCCATAGCCCAGGGCCGGGCTGATCAACAGCAAGTGGCTCACCCGTTGCGCCTGCGCACTGCGAGCGAACGCCAGGGCCGGTAGTGCACCGAGGGAATGCCCGACGAGTACGCATTGCTCGATCCCCAGGGCATCCAGCATCTGCAGCAGGCGGGCAGCGTATTGCTCGGCCTTGGGCGCGGGTGATTCCAGGGGGCTGGACTCGCCGTAGCCGGGTGCGTCCCAGGCAATGACCCGGGCCTGGGAGGCCAACTGCTGTGCCACCTGTAGCCAGGAGGCCGCCCCGGAGCCGATGCCATGCAGCAGCACCAGCGCCGGCCCTGCGCCACATTCGCGCAGGGCCTGCTGGCCGCCGGCTGCCGGCAGCAGGCGCTGGGGAAAGTCCCGCGCCAACTGGGCTTGCAGGTCCGCCGTCGATGCCGCTTGAGAGAGCCCTGGCAACATGGGCCTATCCGCGCTTGATCGAGGCCAGAGGGTGCTCTGGCGGGTAGGTCGGGGTGATCGGCTTTTTCGCCCCGAGCATCACGCACATCAGCGCGTCTTCATCGCCGATGTTGATTTCCTCGCGGTACACCCCCGGCGGAACCGACACCACGTCACGCTCGGTGAGGATGGTTTCAAAACGCTCGCCGTCCTTTTCCAGCACCAGCTTGAGGGTGCCGCGCAGGACGAAGAACACTTCCTCGACATCGATGTGCAGGTGCGGCGGGCCTTCGTGGCCGGCGGGGATGACCATGGTGGAAAAGGTGAAGTTTTCCGCCGCAATGGTGTTGCTGTCGTTACTGATCCCGGTGCCACCGGTGCCGATGTAGCGCATTTGCGCGCGGCGGAATTTCGGGTCGTAGTCAGCCTGGAACTTCAGCGCGTCCCAGTCGTACTTGCGGGTCTGGTAGCGGGCAATGCGGGTGTTCATCCAGCTTTCCAGGCTGGCGCCGGCGGGCCGCTCCCAGCTTTTGCGTTGGTGGTTGGCAGATAGATCGGTCATGGCAGTCTCCATTCAGGGCATGACGAACCCGCCGTTGACCGGCAGGGTTTGTCCAGTGATGAAACGGGCAAGGTCGGACAGCGCGAAGAGCACTGCGCCGCTGACGTCTTCGGGCAATTGCGGGCGTTGCAGGGCACGTTGGTCGTGGTACAGGCGGTGGCGGGCCTCAGGCACGTAGGCGGTGGCTTCCACCTGGACCAGGCCGGGGGCGATGGCGTTGACGGTGATCCCGTCGCTGCCCAGCTCTCGGGCCAGGCTACGGGTCATGGCGATGATCGCGCCCTTGCTGGCGACGTAGGCCAACAGGTTCGGCGCGCCCCACAGCGGGGTGTCCGAGGCCAGGTTGACGATGGCGCCGTGACCGCTGGCGCGCAGGGCCGGCAGGCAGCCCTTGGTCATCAGCCAGGTGCCGCGCACGTTGACCTGCATCACCTGGTCCCAGGTTTCCAGGCTCAGCTGTTCACAGCTCTTGCCCCCGGAGTTGGTGATCGAGGCGTTGTTCACCAGGCCGTCCAGGCCACCCAGCAGGTCCACGGCGGCGCCGATGCAGGCGTCGATGGAGCCAGGCTCGGCCAGGTCCAGGCTCAGGGCGCGGACGTCCAGGCCCTGGTGGCGCAGATCGATGGCGGCCTGTTGCACTCGCTGTTCCAGTACGTCGGCAATCACCACGCGGGCCCCGGCGCGGCCAATGGCTTCGGCGAAGGCATAGCCCAGGCCGCGGGCGGCGCCAGTGACCAGGACCCGACGGCCCTGGAGCAGATCGCTTGGGGTCTTCATCATTGGCTACTCAACATGGCTTTGGGCAGGTAATGCAGGACGCGTTTTTCCGCCCAGACCACGGCGCCGTAGGCGATTACCCCGATCAAGGTCAGCATCACGATGGCGACAAATACCCCGGCGGTATTGCCCTGGCCCTCGGCGTCCACCAGCAGGAAGCCCAGGCCCTGGTTACCGCCCACCAGTTCGCCGACCGTGACCCCGATCACCGCCAGGGTCGAGGCGATGCGCAGGCCGGAGAACAGCGCGGCCATGGCCGAGGGAAACTCCACCAGGCGGAAGATCTGCCAGCGGCTGGCGCTCATGGTGCGCACCAGGTTGATCATGTCCGGGTCCACGGTGCGGATCGCCGACAGCACGTTGATCATCACCGGGAAGAACACGATCAGGATGGCGATCAGGATCTTCGGGTAGACGGTGTAGCCCAGCCACATCACGAACAGCGGCGCGAAGGCCACCTTGGGCGCGATCTGCAAGGCCAGGATGTAGGGCGAGAGCACCGCCTCGGCGGTGGGCGAGAGGCCCAGGGAGACGCCGATGGCCAGGCCCAGGAAGGCCCCGAGGGCGAAGCCGACGATGATCTCCAGGGCGGTGACCAGGGTGTGCTGCCAGAGGTTGCCGGTTTGCCACATGGCCAGGCTTTCCTGGGCTACGCGGCTGAGCTTGGGCATGACGAATTCAGGCATGCCCAGCAGCCCCGGGCCCCATTGCCAGAGCACCAGGAACAGCAGCAGCAGCGCGGCGCTGCCGAGCACGGAGTGATTGAGGGTTTTCATCCGGGGTTTTACCTCGCAGGTGGTGGCCGTCATTGCGCGGCCTCCGGGCTGTCGATGAACTGGTTGGTATAGAGGTCGTCGAGCTTGGGTTCCTGGCTGACGATGCCTTCGCTGACATAGAACTGGCGCACTTGCTCCAGGCGTTGCGGATCGATGCGTCCCAGTGTCTGCTGGCCGGCGTAGACGTGTTCGACGTAGAGCTTGAAGACCCGCTCCAGGGCGTCTTCCTTGCCGGTGTAGGCCGGCACCGCCTTGGCGAAGGTCTGCGCCGCGGCGCGCGGGTCCTGGATGATGTCGCGCATGCCGTGCAGGGTGGCCTGGACCACCCCGCGCACCAGTTCCGGCTGGTCGCGGATCGCGGCGTCGGAGGCGAGGATCGCCTGGGCCATGCTTTCGAAAATCTGCTCCCGGGGAATCAGCCGCACCTTGACCCCGGCGTCTTCGGCATTGATCACCCAGTCCGGCACCGCGGCCATGGCCTGGGCCTTGCCGGCAGCGAACAACTGCCAGACTCCGGACGGGCCGGCGGCCTGGATGTCCACATCGTTCTTGCTCAGGCCGGCTTTGCGCAGGGAGGCGAGCAAGGCGTAGTAGGTGGTGTCCGAGTAGGACATCACGGTCAGGGTCTTGCCCTTGAGGTCGTCGATGGCCTTGATCCCGGCGTTTTCCGGGGTGGCGACCAGGGTCACCCCGCCGGACCCCAGCACCGCTACCGCGCGCACCGGAATGCCGTTGGCCCGGACCACGATCGGGGTATCGCCGAGGGCCCCGCCCATCAGCGCGTTACCGGCACCGATCTGCTTGGCCACATCGACCCCGCCCTTGGCGGCGATAAAGGTCAGGTTGAGGTTCTGCGCGGCGTAGTAGCCTTTTTCCTTGGCGATGATCCAGGGCGCGAACGCTGGCAGGTTGGGCGGTGCCGGCAGCAGGTAGGTGACTTCCACCGGTGCGGCCAGCGCGCCGTGCGCCAGGGTCAGGCCGAGGGTGATTGCGCCGGCCCGACTGAGTCTTTGAAGCAGCGACTTGAGCATGGGTACTCCTGGATCGGTTGAGGCCCGCGGGGGCATTGATCAATGCAGTTCGAGGTCCTGGCCGACTTGCAGCAGCTCCATCAGGCGCCCCACCAGTGGGCCGATCTCTGGCAGCTTGCGGCGCTCCAGGGGGTTGTCCCGCAGCGGCAGGTTGACCGGGATTTCTTCGACGATGGTCCCTGGGCGAGCGCTCATGACCAGCAGGCGGTCGGACATGGCGATGGCTTCCACCAGGTCGTGGGTGATGAACAGGGCAGTCTTCTTGGTGTCGGCCAGCATCCGCGCCATGTCCTGTTGCAGGATCATCTTGGTCTGGGCATCGAGGGCCGAGAACGGCTCGTCGAGGAACAGCACCTGGGGGTCGATGGCCAGAGTCCGGGCCAGCGCTGCGCGTTGACGCATGCCACCGGACAGCTGGAACGGGTAGTGCTCGGTGAAGCCCTTGAGGTGGCAGCGTTCCAGCAGGTCATTGGCCACGGCTTCCCGAGTGCCAGGGTCGACTCCCTGGATCTCCAGGCCCAGTTCGACATTGCGGCGGATGCTGCGCCAGGGCATCAACAGGTCCTTCTGCAGCATGAAGGCCACCCGCCGTACCGGCCCGGTCACTGCCTCGCCGCCTACCAGCACTTGCCCCTCGCTGGGTAGGTAGAGGCCCGATCCCATGTTGAGGATGGTGCTTTTGCCACAGCCGGACGGCCCGATGATCGAGACCACCTCGCCGCGGCGAATCTTGAAATTCACTTCACGAATGGCGAAAGGAGCACTGGACTGTCCCTTGCCCGGAAAACATTTACCGACATTGCGAAATTCAATTTCAGTCGGCTCCAATTCTTCCTTGGGAAGTGGGGCATTCGATTGCGGCACGACGGCATACATCTCTTTCACAGCCATTGGTATAGTTCTCTGGTCTGTTTTATAGGTGATACGTCGTTTAGTGCATGAACAATGCCAGTGAATTAGTGATCAAGTTTTTAGTTGTAAAGTTGTTTTATATCAGCTGCTTATGGGTAATTAGTTGTAATTGGAATGTTTTATATATGAAACGACGTTTATTATTTGGCACGAAATTGCCCAATGTCCGGGCATGACTTGGGAAGTTGCGAGAAGAGAGGGCTTTTTCAGGTAACGCGGCAGGGGGATAAATCGCTTACTTGTTTTGTATATGAAACAGGCTGCTCGATAGGTCGTGACTTTCTTATATAAGAACAGCGCTGGGGCGATGACTCATCGCCCGCCTTGTCAGGTTACAAAAAGAATTCGTCACGCCGTTCTTCGAAGTCTTGTAGCTCACCTTTATCAAGTAACTGCCTGATCCACGGCCCGAGCAGATCCTGGGGGCTGTCCAGGGGTGTTTGTTGATGCCAGCGGATCGGTACTTGGACGAAGCGCTGCTGGTTGGCACTGAGTTTTTCCAGGATCTGCCGGTCCTGCTTGAGGATCACCTTGAACAAGGGCTGCAGCACGCCACGCTTGAGCCAGCCCGGCGTGCGGCCACGGGCCGTGGCGATGCGCGCGAACAGGCGCAGCTCACCCTCGGCGGCCGGGCTCAGCCAGGCGCTGACCAGCAGGTTGAGCCGGCCCTGGCGGTCGCGGTATTCGATTTCCGCCAGCCCGGGCAGGCGGAAGCGCCCCATGCTGATGCCGCGTTCGCCTTCGAACAGCCGGGAGATCAGCCCGGATTGGGTGCCTTCTTCGCTGTACTGCGCTTCAACCCCATCCTCCAGCTGATGCACCCAGGCGCGAATACGCTGGCGCTGGCGGTCGTGGCGAATCCAGCCGGCGTGCACGAAGTGGGTGTGGAAGCCGTCGAGGAAGTTCTCCGCGGCGTCCTGCAAGGTGCAGCGCACCCGGTCGCTGATCCAGAACACGTCCAGGGCCTGGGCCTGTTCGGCGGCCGCCACCGGAGGCGTGCTCGGTGGTTCGGCGGCAAGGCTGGCCCACACCAGCCCCTGGGCTTCGCAGCTGTGCAAGGGTTGCAGCAGCGGTTGGCTGCAGCGCTGCTGCTCCTGGCCGGGCAGGTGAGTGCAGCGGCCCTGGGGGTCGAAACGCCAGCCGTGGTAGGGGCACTGGATCTGCCCGTCGCGCACCCGCCCGGCACTGAGAGGCGCGAAGCGATGGGGGCAGCGATCCGGCAGCACCGCAGGGGACCCGGCTGCATCGCGGAATAGCACCAGCGGCACGCCGTGCAGGGTGCAGGCCAGAGGCTGGCGTTGCAGCTGCCGGCTCAGGGCGACGGGCCACCAGCCCGAGTGACTGTTCACAGTTTGAGCTTCCTCATCAGTGGTACGCCGATCCGTTGCAGCAGCAGGCCCATCAATTGCCACACCAGCCTTCGCGACCAGGGCAGGTGGGCGACGTGGATCAGGCTGTATTCGATCTCTGGCTCACCGCCCCGCAGGCGCTTGAAGGCGGCGGCGCCGGAGCTGAAGTTGAGCACCTGGCGGCGGTTCACCGCTTCTTGCAGGCACAGCCTTGTCAGTTGCCGGTACAGGCCGGCGCGCTGAGGCAGGGCGGTGTCGTAGCCGACGATGGGGGTGCTGATCAGGGCGCTGTTGGCGAACCAGCCCAGGGCGCCGTCGATGCGCCCTTCGGCGTTGCGCAGGGCGCGCACTTCCAGCCAGCCCTCGGCCTGCCCGCGTTGCAGCCATTGGGCGCTGTAGTGGGGGTTGAGGCGGCTGTACTTGTCCAGGTAGAGCAGGTTGTACAGCTGTTCGATGCGCTGGAAGTCGGCCTCCCTCAGCTCACTGCCGGGCACCACCGTATAAGGGCTGCGGCGCAGCAGGGTGGCGTCCATGCGGGTGTTGTGATGGCGCAGGAAGGCCGAGTCTTCGCCGTCGCGACCGTCGAACAGGTACACCTGGCGGCTGGGAATGGCCAGGTAGCCCAGGGCTTGCAGGCGCTTGCGCAGTTCGCGGTTGCTGAAATCGTTGAGGGAGCGGAAGCCGAAGCCGTGGTCGGGAAACTCCCGGCGCAGCAGTTCGGTGATCGCCGGCAAATCCGCGCCATCCCAGTCGGCCGGGTAGAGGTTGGTGGACAGCAGCCAGTTGTTGACCTGCACCAGGCGATCGACCTTGGCCGCGCTCAGCAGCCGGTCGACGCCCTGGGTCAGCAGCTTCAGTGGCCAGGCCAGCCAGGGCCGCTTCAGGCGTTGCAGCTCTTCCCGGGCATAGCCGCTGTAGGCGGTTTGCGGCGACACCACGTAGCAGTTATCCACAGGGTCGTGGCGATGGTTGATGCTTACCGGGAACTGCTGGCGGCCGGTGTCCAGCAGGGCCAGGGCGGTGCTGACGTTGCCGATCAACGCGCCACCGGCGCAGGTGCGCACGTAATGCCGGGCGCGGCTGTCGTCGGCGCTCGGGGGCTGTTGGGCCAGTTGTTCCGGCAGCAACAGCTTCATGGGCGCGGCGCTTCCAGGGGTTGACCGTTCCACTCGATATCGGCGGTGGAGGCGGCCAGCAGCCCGCAGCGGCGGGTCAGGGCGCGGCCGATGATTTCCGCCAGGCTCAGTACCTGGGCGGTGAGGGGGCCGCGGTCGCCGTCCTGGACGATCACGTCCCGGGCTTGCCGGTAGTCGTGCCAGAACGCGCGGCTCAAGGCCCGTTGCGGCGCCGCCAGAAGCAGCATGGCCAGGGCGATCATCCGCGGTTCCAGGGTGGCCTGCAGCGCTGTGCCGGCCTCAATGCCCAGTGCCGCCACCAGTTGTTCGCGCTGGTCGTCGAACAGGTGCACGCCGCTGGTGGCCCTGGGGTTGCACTCCAGGACGTGGAAGCGGCCGTGCTGGTCCTCGATGAAATCAAAGCCCACTTGCCCGGTGTAGCCGGTGGCCCGGCCGAACTGCTCCAGGAAGGCGCGGATCGGCGCCGGGGCGCAGCTGTGAAAGTAGATCCCTGAGCCGCGCCCGACCCGGTAGCGCGGCTGGTAGCTGCTGTGGGCGCGCAACTGGCCGTCCACCAGCACGCTGAAGCTGCAGTATTCCTGGCCGCGGACAAAGCGCTGGGCCACCCAGGGGGCCTCGGCGCTGGGCCGGACCTTGGCCAGTTGCGCCGGGCTCGGGCGGATCAGGGTCTGGGAGGCGAAACGCGAATAGGCCGGCTTGAACACCAGGGCATCGTGTTCGGCGGCCAGGGCCTGCAACGCGGCCGGGTCATGCAGCACCTGGGTCGGCGGTGCGGCCACGGCCCAGCCCTGGGTCATGGCCGCGAAGTCGCCCTTGTGGTGCAGGCGGTGCAGCAGCTCGAAATCGCTGGTGAACACCCGGCACAAAGGCCGCAAGCGTTCCAGGCCGTGGGCCAGGTAGAACACCTCTTCGCAGGTGGGCAGCAGCAGGTCGATGGCCTGCTGGCGGATGACCACGGCCAGGGCTTCGATCCAGGCCTGGGGATCGTGGCGGGGTTCCGGCAGGCGCACGAAGTGTTCGGCGGCGCGGCTGAAACGGCTCAGGGGCTGGGCCAGGGAATCGGCCACGGTCACCGTCCAGCCGGCTTGCTTGAACGCCCGGGCCCATTCCAGGCAGGCCGGGGCCCGGGCGCCGAGAATCAATACACGCATGGCAGTCCCTCGGGTAGTTGCAGCATCAGCAGGCGGCGCCTTTTCGTTTGTGGTGGTGGCGCCTGCCAGTGGCCGAAGCTCAGGCTCGGCGTCTGTAGCCCCTGTTGCGCGCAGAGTTCGCTCAGGGCCTCGGTCATGCGTTGGCACAGGGCGGGGTAGTTGCACGAGGTGCGCAGGTTGGCCTGCCAGAGCAGCCCGCGCTGGTGGATTTGATATTCCTCAAGCGTCGCCCCGAGCATCAGCAAGGCGCGGCGCAACACATCGGGGTAGAGCGGTGCCAGTTGCCGGCCGTCGAGCCTTGGCAGCCAGAGGATCTCGTCGGCGCGGCCCTCCACGGCGGCAATCGCCCGCTCCGCGCGGCCACAGGGGCAGGGCGCGCTGGCCACCCGCAGGATGTCGTTGAGGCGATAACGCACGATCAACTGCGTACGCCGGGAAAAGTCGGTGATGATCGGCTGAAAGCGCGTGCGTTCCGGGTCCAGCCACTGCGGCTCGATGTGCAGGTGGCTTTCATTCAGGTGCAGGGTACCGGCCTCGCAGGTGTAGCCAAGAAAGCCCTCGCTGGCCTGATAGATCTGCTGGGGCTTGAGCCCGAAGGCTTGCTGCACCACCTCGGCGTCAGTGCTTTCCAGCACTTCGGCCACCGACAGGATGTGCCGTGGGCGGATCGTCAGCTGCCCGGCCAGGGCCGCCTGGGCCAACCCGCGCAGCACAGTGGCCGGGGCCACCAGCACGTCGGGGTTCTGCTGGTTCAGGCGCTCCAGGGAGGCGCCCAGGCCCAGGGTCAGGTCATGAAAGGCGAAGTCGATGCGACGGCTGGCCAGGGTGGTGTAGAGGCGGCTGTTGGCCCGCAGGAAAAAGGCGATGCGCAGCGGTGCCAACCAGGGGCACAGCAACCTTGGCAGCAGGGCCCGGGGCAGGGTTCGCGCCAGCAGAATCCCGGCCCAGCGCTGGCGTTCCGCGCTGCTGACCAGGAACACCCCCTGGGCCCCCGAAGTGCCGCTGGACAGGCCCACGGTGATGTCCCCCAGGGTCGGGCTGAAGTCCCGGGAGTGCTCGGCTTGCAAGGCCACCGGCAGCACCTGTTCCAGGCTCAGGGCACGGGTGTTGAAGCCGGCGAAATCGCTCATCAGGCTGGCCTTGTCCATAATCGGCAAGCTGTGCAGGCCGTCGTTGACCAGCCCCCTGAAGCGCTCGCCGCCAGGCATGACCTTGGCCATGAAGTGCCGCAGGCGCCTTGCCTGCCAGGCTTCCAGCCGCTCGCGACGACGAAAGCGCAGGACATAGCGGCTGAACACAAAGGCACCGATGCTGCGCAGGGTGCCCAGCAGGCGTTCACTGTTCATTGGCGAACGCCTCCCAGGCCTGGGTGCAATGGGACGGCAGCACCGCCACCGCCGGTTCCCGGCGGATCAGCTGGCCCAGGCCGCTGTAGGTGCGCAGGTATTGCTGGCGGTCGGCGCTGGCAAACCACAGCGCCGGTGCGGCCGGCAGGCGCTCGGCGCGGCAGGCCGGCACTGACCAGCAGGCGTCGGCCACCAGAAATACCGGCCGCCCCTGGGCGTCGGCGATGAACAGGCCCAACTGGCCGGCGCTGTGCCCCGGCAGCGGCACGCCGATCAGGCTGCCATCGCCGAACAGGTCCAGGCCCTGCTCGAAGGGCGCCATCCAGCCCGGTAGCGCACAGCTGGGGCTGGCGTCGGCCAGGCGCAGGCGGGCGCTGAAGTCGTCCGGCAGCAAGCCCGGCAGATGGCCGCCGAGGGTGGCGCGCCAACGCTGGCCGCGCAGGCTGTCGATATGCTGGTAATCGGCTTTCAGGGCGATGAAACGGGCATTGCTGAAGTCCCGCAGGCCGGCGATATGGTCGGCGTGAAAGTGGGAAATGATCACATGGCGGATATCTCCCAGGCCGATGCCCAGCTCGTGCAACTGCGCCCCCAACTGCTCGACCACCGGCAACTGCACCGGCACCGCGCTGCGGTACAGGCGCTCGGGCAGGGCGCGGGTGGCCTGGAAGAAGTGTTCGGCGTAGCCGGTGTCGTACAGAATCCAGCCGTGCTCCGGATGCTGGATCAGCCCGCACAAGGCCGGAAACTGCACCGGCGCCAGGCGCCCGCCGCGGTCGGCCATGCATTCCAGATGCTGGCACCAGCCGGCCCGCAGGATCTTCAAGCTCACGCGGCGGCTCATGGTCGTTGCCTCTGTTGGGCCAGCCACCATTGGGCGTGCTGGGCGATGCCCTGTTCCTGGCTGATCACCGGGTGGTAGCCCAGCTCGCGCTGGATGGCGCTGATGTCCAGGGTCTGGCTGAAGGCCAGGACGCCTGCGCCATAGCGGGTGATCAAGGGTTCGGCGCCGTTGCCCAGGCGCGCCTTGAGCTCCAGCAACTGTGCCACGCCGTGCACCAGGGGCCAGGGCAGGCGGCGGGTGCGCAGTGGCAATTGGAAGTGCTCGGCCATCTGTTGCAGCAGGTCCTTGAAGGCCAGGGGCGTGGCGTTGCTCAGGTTGTAGACGCACAGCGGGCGCGGCAGGGGCCGGGTCAGGGCCAGCCACACCGCGTGCACCAGATTGTCGACGCAGGTCAGGTCCAGCTGCGCCCGGCCGCCGCGCATCAGCGGAATCGCCCCGCGCTGCATCACCCGCAGCAGACGCGGCATCAGGGTCGCGTCCCAGGGGCCGAATACCGCCCGGGGCCGCAGGATCACGCATT
The DNA here is from genome assembly GCF_009908285.1 of Pseudomonas sp. Fl4BN1. GTDB lineage: Bacteria > Pseudomonadota > Gammaproteobacteria > Pseudomonadales > Pseudomonadaceae > Aquipseudomonas. Next base: position 12,060 of record NZ_JAAARM010000052.1, on the reverse strand, counting down.
CCGGCAGGCCGGCTTGGCCCAGCAGGGTTTCGGCCTGGGCCTTGCTGCGGGCGTAGTCGTTCACCGGTGGCGGCAGCGGCTGGTCTTCGCGGATGCCCAGGCGGTCGCTGAAGTTGAAGTACAGGCTCGGGGTGGAGATATGCACCAGCCGCGCAATGCGGTTGTCCCGGCAGGCGTGGATTACCTCGGCGGTGGAGTCGAGGTTGGCCCGGGCAAAGGCCTGGGGCGAACCCCAGGGTGAGGACAGCGCCGCGCAATGGACGATGGCGTCGTGCTCGCGGCTGGCGTCGGTCAGCAGGCGTTTGGCCTGGCGGCTGCCGTGTTCCAGGGGCAGCCAGCGCACCGGCGCCGGGCTGTGGGCGATGACTTGCGCCGCCGCCTCGGGGTTGCGCCCGCTGAACTGCACTTCGCAGCCTTCGGCGGCCAGCTTCCAGACCAGATGCCGGCCAATAAAACCGGTGCCGCCGGTGACCAGGATCTTCATTAGAACTCCAGGATCAGGCCGCCGAGGGACAAGCCCGCGCCGGTGCCGATCAGCATCAGGGTTTGCCCGCGTTGAATGCGCCCGTCGCGCACCGCGATGTCCAGGGCGGTGGGCAGGGACGCCGCCACCTGATTGCCGTGCCGGGCAAAGATATCGATCAGCTTCTCGGGGCCGAGACTCAGGCGCTTGGCTGCGTGCTGCATGGCCTGCTGGCTGGCCTGATGGGGGATCACCCAGTCGATCCTCTCCAGGGGCAATGCGGCTTGCTGGAGCAGGTCGTCCATCAGCTCGGGCAGATGCTTGGCGGCGAGGCGGAACACCCCTTTGCCCTGCATGGCGAAGCTGGTCAGGGGCTCGAAGGGCACCTCAATGCGCCGCGGATGAAAGCGCGAACCGCCGGCGGGGATCTGGCACAGCGCGGCGCCTTCGGCGTAGGTCTTCAGGCGCGAGGCGAGGATCTTCTGCCCGCCGTCACCGGCTCCCAGCACCACCGCCGCCGCGCCGTCGCCGAAGATGCCGCTGACCTCCACCTGCTGCCAGTCCAGGCCGCAGGAGGCGATATCCGCGCACACCAGCAGCACACGCCGGTAATGCCCGGCCTGAATCGGCCAGGACAGGGTGTCCAGGGCGGCGATAAAGCCCAGGCAACTGGCGTTGATGTCCATGGCCGGGATACCCGACTGCCCCAGGCCCAGCTCCCGCTGCAGCAGCGCGGCGTTGCAGGGCATGCCCTGGTCCATGGTGCCGCTGGCGCAGACGATCAGGTCCAGCTGTTCAAGCGCCAGGCCTGCTGCGTGCAGGGCCTGGCGCGCGGCACTGGCACCGAGGCTGGCGGCGTTGTCCGCGGGGCCGGCGACATGGCGCTGCTGCACACCGCTGATGCGCGCCACGCTGCCGGTTTCCAGGCCGAGCCGGCTGTCCAGTTCGGCACTGGTGACCACCCGCTGCGGCAGGGCATGGCCGCTGCCGAGGATGGCCAGAGTGCGGGCCGGGCGCAGGGAGGACGCTGATGTGTGCATGAAAATTCCGTTTGTGGGGCGTCGAGGGGGCGTTGCGAGGTGCGTTCAGTTGGCTGAAGGCGCCACTGGGCATTTGCTCAGAAACCCCTGCAGCTTTTGCTGGTATTCCTCGACCGGCATCAGGTCACTGTGTTTGGCGATGAAACAGGCCATGCCCTCGCGGGCCATATCGGCGCAAGCCACGAGGTAGAACTCCGTTATCTCCTGCACATGCACAATCTGCTTCCAGGCCAGGCTGCTTTGAGCGCCGCGGGCGTTGAGCAGGGTGAAGCCCTGGTCGTCGAAGTTCAGGTAATAGGTGCCTTCGACGGCCCGCAACCGGGTTTCGATCAGGCGCTGACTCAACCCGCGCAACGGTGCCTGGGGTTTGATCGGGGTGGCAGCAATTCGGTTTTGCAGGTGCTTGATCCAGCGCCCGGAAAAGCGCCACCACAGGGGGATGAAGATCAACGCGAACAGCACCATGGCGATGACTTTCTCCGGGGTAAGGCGTCGCTCGGGGAAATAGATCGACAGGCAGCCGCCGAGCAGGCACAGGGTGAACATCACGAGGCCGATAAAGCGGCCTTGCCACTGCGCAAATGTGCTCATGGCCCGGACATGCTGCTGATCACCCTTGAGCAGTTCCTGCTTCAGCGGTTCGGCAATCCAGGCTTCGGTGTGGGCAGGGGTGATGCGGTAGTGCAATTCCATGGGGGCTGAATCCGAGGTCCGTGTTCGGTGAGGGCGGCAGTTTACCGATTTCTGGGGGGCGGGTAGCAGCGGCGTGTGCGCGAACCTTTACTCACTGCTCAGGTTGGAAATTGCTCTATGTATCGCTCCACCCATTGGTACAGGTGTTCGTCGAGTTGCGGCCGCTGCTGGCTGAAGCGGTCCTGGCAGCTAATGAAGAACGGGTCCTGATTGACCCGCAGCGCCAGCTCGATGGGGCTTTCGCTTTCGGCATGGGCCGCTCTTAGTTGCTGCTGGCGCTGATCGGCCTGTTCCAGACTGTCCGCCAGGGTATCCAGTTGCAGGTGGCGCAACTGGGCGATGGCCTCGGGCAGGTGAAAGTGCAGGGCGCTGTCGAAGCCCTCCCAATCCTCGTAGGCCAGCCACTCGTGCAGGATCATGAAGCAGCGCAGGGCCGGGGCCAGTTGCTCCAGTCGTGCGAAATCCAGCCAGTACTGACGCGGCAACTGCTCGGCGGTTTCCATGGCCTGGGCGATCAGATCCAGGGCCTGAGCCGGGTCCCGGTGATGCTTGCGCAGGATGCGCTGGGTCAGGGTGAAGCGCGCTTCTTCAATCGCGTGCAGGGCGCGGTTCAGGTCGTAGCCGGCGGTGTGCAGCTGTTCCCGGGCTTGCTCTTGGGGCAGGCCGGACTTTTCTACCAGCACTTGCAGCAACTCGGATTTGTAGAGCTCGGCGGCCTGTTGCGGGTTGCCTGCGCAGCGGGCGAGCAGGGCCTGGGCGTGGCGCAGGCCGATGGGGATCAGGCTGCGTAGCTGTTGCAGGGCCTGGATGTGCGTCGGGTCCATCGACTGCGGTGCCTCGGGATTGGCGGATGTTCGAGAGGGGCGATTATCCACCGTGGGCGCGCAGTTGTGCGGGTTTATAACGAGGGCCCGGTGATGTTCGCGGCACCCACGGGATTTGCGCGTTTTTGGGTTTGTAGGAGCCGGCTTGCCGGCGAAGGCGTAGGCCGGGATGGCGGTGAAGGCTGGGCCGGCCTCTTCGCTGGCAAGCCAGCTCCTACGGGAGTTACGCGGTTTTGGGTTTGTAGGAGCCGGCTTGCCGGCGAAGGCGTCGGCCGGGATGGCGATGAAGGCAGGGCTGGCCTCTTCGCTGGCAAGCCAGCTCCTACGGGGTGTACGAGGTCTTGGGTTTGTAGGAGCCGGCTTGCCGGCGAAGGCGTCGGCCGGGATGGCGGTGAAGGCCGGGCCGGCCTCTTCGCTGGCAAGCCAGCTCCTACGGGGCGGTGTTTAGGCGGGGTCTGGGCGGGCGCTGTCGAGCAGGGCATCTACCACGGCGCGGGCCATTTCAACCGAGTGCACCATGGACCAGATCAGCCCACGTTCGATGCCGCTGGCCTGTTCGGTGATTTCATCGGACACCTCTTCGGCGCATTTGAGCAGCAGGGAGACGTGCATCAGGGCGTCTTCGGCATTCACCTGGGGTTGCACGGCGAACAGCGGGTGGCCTTGGCCATCGCGCAGGTCGAAGGGGCGATGACGGGTGCCGTGCAAGGCGGCCAGCAGGTTGGCGTTGGCGCGGTCCAGCTCCGGGTCGCGGCGCGGATGATCGGTGGGTAAAGGCGGATCGGGGACGAGCCTTTTCATGACGGTCACTCACTCAGTCGTTAAAGGACTGCCGAGCTCACTTCCACATGAGGGGTGGCCGTTGTGCGAGGGTGTGGAAGACCGGGACTGAGTAACCCAGCACACCCGAAGGTGTCCCGCGCACAACCGCCATAAAGCGATGCCGACGACAATACGTCGAGCCATGCCCATGAGCGCTCATGCTTACTCAGGTCCGAACTTCCACATCCGGGCCGCTGATTTTGCAGCGGCACCGGGAGACTGCCTGATCGTTCGAAGGGGTACAAGGCGCTCAAAGGCGTGGGGGATTCTCTCGGATTTGCCCTACAAAACAAAGCGAAACGGCTCCAGCGCTGGCTGGCATCCCCTGACAAAACCGGTAGGGATCAGGCGCTGGGTACCGGTCGGGTCGAGTGTGTGAGTGAGGTGCAGGCAGAACCGGTTGGCGGGTTTGCAGCCTCGCAAGATCGGCTGCGGTTACAAAATCGAGGTCGAGGTTGGGCGGGCGCGGCACTTTCCGGCAGGCAAAAAAAAGGGCCTGGAGACGTATCTCCAAGCCCTCAAAAGGTGAGAGGTGTCTAGTCCCTCAACCTGGTGAGCGGTGTTGCATGTTTCGGTGTCGCGGTGGTTAGGCTTTCAGCGGAACCAGACGCGGGGCAATCATGTTTTCCGGACGCAGGATGTCGTCGAGCATGGCGTCGTCCAGCAGGCCTTCTTCGCGCACCAGTTCCAGTACGCCACGGCCACTTTCCAGGGCGATGCGGGCGATACGGGTGGCGTTTTCATAGCCGATGTACGGGTTCAGCGCGGTGACCAGGCCGATGGAGTGCTCCACCAGTTCGCGGCAACGGGTTTCGTTGGCGGTGATACCGGTGATGCAGTGCTCGCGCAGCATGTCCATGGCGCGTTGCAGCAGGCGGATCGAGTCGAAGATCTTGAAGGCGATCAACGGCTCCATCACGTTCAGTTGCAGCTGGCCGCCTTCGGCCGCCATGGTCAGGGCCAGGTCGTTGCCGATAACTTGGAACGCTACCTGGTTCACGGCTTCCGGGATCACCGGGTTGACCTTGCCGGGCATGATCGAGCTGCCTGGCTGACGCGCTGGCAGGTTGATTTCGTTGATGCCGGTGCGTGGGCCGCTGGACAGCAGGCGCAGGTCGTTGCAGATCTTCGACAGCTTCACGGCGGTACGCTTGAGCATGCCGGAGAACAGCACGAAGGCGCCCATGTCGGAAGTGGCTTCGATCAGGTCGGCAGCTGGAACAACCGGCTGGCCGCTGATGACGGCCAGGCGTTGCACGGCCAGGGCCTGGTAACGCGGGTCGGCGTTGATGCCGGTGCCGATGGCGGTGCCGCCCAGGTTCACTTCGGTCAGCAGTTCTGGCGCCAGAGTCTTCAGGCGCGCCAGGTCTTCACCCAGAGTGGTGGCGAAAGCGCGGAATTCCTGACCCAGGGTCATCGGCACGGCGTCTTGCAGTTGGGTACGGCCCATCTTCAGGACGTGGTTGAACTCGACGCCTTTGGCAGCGAACGCCTGGATCAGGCTGTCGAGGCTGGCCAGCAGCGCGTCGTGACCCAGCAGCAGACCCAGGCGGATCGCGGTCGGGTAGGCGTCGTTGGTGGACTGCGCCATGTTCACGTCGTTGTTCGGGTGCAGGTACTGGTATTCGCCCTTGCTGTGGCCCATGGCCTCCAGCGCGATGTTGGCGATGACTTCGTTGGCATTCATGTTGGTTGAAGTGCCAGCGCCGCCTTGAATCATGTCCACCACGAACTCTTCGTGGAAATCGCCGCGGATCAGACGGGCACAGGCTTCGCTGATGGCAGCGTGCTTGGCTTCGCTGAGTTGGCCCAGTTCGCGGTTGGCGTCAGCAGCTGCCTGCTTGACCATTGCCAGGCCGACCACCAATTTCGGGTAATGCGAAATCGGAACACCGGAGAGGCGGAAGTTGTTCACCGCTCGCAGGGTCTGGATGCCGTAATACGCTTGAGCGGGTACTTCGAGTACGCCAAGCAGGTCTTTTTCGGTGCGGAATGATGCAGCGGAGGACATGACGGAGATCATCTCGGTAGGGACCCGGTCTGTGCCGGGAACGCTGCGAATCCTAGGCTGAAGGGATTTTTTGGGCCAATGCTGTTAAACACTGGGCTATGCATATTCGGCATAATGCTGGTGTGACGCCGGGTTGCCGGCGAGCGTGTGACCTAAAATGGTGCGTGTCCGGGAGGACGTGATGAATCTGGAAAGCAAATGGCTCGAGGACTTCAGTGCCCTGGCCGCCACCCGCAGTTTTTCCCAGGCTGCCGAGCGTCGCTTCGTGACCCAGCCGGCGTTCAGTCGACGGATCCGCAGCCTGGAAGCGGCCCTGGGCCTGACCCTGGTCAACCGCTCGCGCACGCCGGTGGAGCTGACGGCAGCGGGGCAGTTGTTCCTGGTGACCGCGCGCACTGTGGTCGAACAGCTCGGCGAGGTGGTGCGTCACCTGCACCACCTAGAAGGCGGGCAGGGCGAAGTGATGCAGGTAGCGGCGGCCCACTCCCTGGCCTTGGGTTTTTTCCCGCGGTGGATCGCGCAATTGCGCAACGAGGGGTTGAACATTGCGACGAGGCTGGTGGCGACCAACGTCGGCGACGCGGTGCACGCCCTGCGCGAAGGTGGCTGCGACCTGATGCTGGCCTTCTATGATCCGGACGCGGCCTTGCAGATGGATTCGGAAATCTTCCCTTCACTGCACCTGGGGCACACCGAGATGCTCCCGGTATGCGCCGCGGATGCCCAGGGCAAGCCGTTGTTCGATCTGGAAGGCGAGGCCAGCGTGCCGCTGCTGGCCTATAGCGCCGGGGCCTTTCTCGGGCGTTCGGTGAATCTGCTGCTGCGCCAGCGCAACCTGCGTTTCACCACTGTTTATGAAACCGCCATGGCCGACAGCCTCAAGAGCATGGCTTTGGAGGGGCTGGGCATTGCCTGGGTGCCGCAACTGAGCGTGCGCGCCGAGCTGGCCAGGGGCGAACTGGTGGTGTGTGGCGGCGCGCAATGGCATGTGCCACTGGAGATCCGCCTGTACCGCTGCGCCCTGGTGCGCAAGGCCAACGTGCGCTTGCTGTGGCGCAAGCTGGAAGGCGCCGCTGTGCAAGCCGCGGCCGTGTAGGAGCCGGCTTGCCGGCGAAGGCGTCGGTCGGGAGGGTGGTGATCGCGGGGCTGGCCTCTTCGCTGGCGAGCCAGCTCCTACGGGAGATAGGCGCAGGTTTTTTTGTAGGAGCCGGCTTGCCGGCGAAGGCGTCGGCCGGGAGGGCGGTGATCGCGGGGCGGGCCTCTTCGCTGGCAAGCCAGCTCCTACGGGAGATAGGCGCAGGTTTTTTTGTAGGAGCCGGCTTGCCGGCGAAGGCGTCGGCCGGGAGGGCGGTGATTGCAGGGCGGGCCTCTTCGCTGGCAAGCCAGCTCCTACGAGGGAGCCGGATTGACCTTGGAGTCAATAAAACCGGGGTTTTGCGCCGGAAATACTTTGTTTTGCAGATGGTCGGCGAAAGTGCGTTTAGCCCGGCTTTTTCGGTATACTGCGCGGCCTTTGGCCGGTTCGTCCGGCCATTTTTCGTACAACAAGCCACGCCTTTTCGCGTGGCTTGTTGTTTTTGACGCGCCTGCGGGCGCCCAGAGAGAAGAGGCACGACGATGAGTGCACTGGTTGGCGTGATCATGGGCTCCAAGTCCGATTGGTCCACCCTTAGCCACACCGCCGATATGCTGGAAAAGCTCGGCATCCCTTACGAGGTGAAGGTGGTTTCTGCACACCGCACCCCGGACCTGCTGTTCCAGTACGCCGAAGAGGCTGAGGCGCGAGGCATCGAGGTGATCATCGCCGGTGCCGGTGGCGCGGCGCACCTGCCGGGCATGTGTGCGGCCAAGACCCACCTGCCGGTGCTGGGCGTGCCAGTGCAGTCGTCGATGCTCTCGGGCGTGGATTCGCTGCTGTCGATCGTGCAGATGCCTGCGGGCATTCCGGTAGCCACCCTGGCTATCGGCAAGGCCGGTGCAATCAACGCCGCCCTGCTCTCGGCGAGCATCCTGGGCGCCAAGCACCCGCAGTTCCATGCGGTGCTGAAAAAATTCCGTGCTGAACAGACAGACAGCGTCCTGGACAATCCAGACCCACGCGTCGCCTGAGGTTGTTGACGATGAAGATCGGTGTAATCGGTGGCGGCCAGTTGGGCCGCATGTTGGCCCTGGCGGGGACTCCGCTGGGAATGAACTTCGCTTTTCTCGACCCGGCGCCGGATGCTTGTGCGGCCGCCCTGGGCGAACACCTGCGGGCCGATTATGGCGACCAGGACCACCTGCGCCAGCTGGCCGATGAAGTGGATCTGGTGACCTTCGAATTCGAGAGCGTGCCGGCGGAAACCGTGGCCTTCCTCTCGCAGTTCGTCCCGGTCTATCCGAGTGCCGAAGCCTTGCGCATCGCCCGCGACCGTTGGTTCGAGAAGAGCATGTTCAAGGACCTGGGGATTCCTACTCCCGAGTTCGCTGACATCCAGTCCCAAGCCGATCTCGACGTTGCCGTGGCGCGGATTGGCCTGCCGGCGGTGCTCAAGACCCGCACCCTGGGTTACGACGGCAAGGGCCAGAAGGTTCTGCGCAACGCTGCCGACGTCGAAGGCACCTTCGCCGAACTGGGCAGCGTGCCTTGCCTGCTGGAGGGCTTCGTGCCGTTCACCGGCGAAGTCTCGCTGATTGCCGTGCGTGCTCGTGACGGTGAAACCCGTTTCTACCCGCTGGTGCACAACACCCACGACAGCGGCATCCTCAAGCTGTCCGTGGCCAGCAGCGATCACCCGCTGCAGGCGCTGGCCGAAGACTATTCCAGCCGGGTGCTCAAGCAACTGGACTACGTCGGTGTGATGGCGTTCGAGTTCTTCGAAGTGGACGGTGGCCTCAAGGCCAACGAGATCGCTCCGCGGGTGCACAACTCCGGGCACTGGACCACCGAAGGCGCCGAGTGCAGCCAGTTCGAAAACCACCTGCGGGCGGTAGCCGGCCTGCCGCTGGGTTCCACCGCCAAGGTGGGTGAGAGCGCGATGATCAACTTCATCGGTGAAGTGCCGCCGGTAGACAAGGTCATCGCCATCGACGACTGCCACCTGCATCACTACGGCAAGGCCTTCAAGGTCGGGCGCAAGGTCGGTCACGCCAACCTGCGCTGCGTCGACCAGGCGACCCTGCAAGCGCAGATTATCAAGGTCGAAGCGCTGATCGCCGAGTAACAAATCCACCGGCTGGCGGGAACCTTCGTTTCCCGCCGTTCTCTGATAGCAGGATGCCAAGGCGCTGACTAGGCTTTGGCATAACCCCCCTTATCAGAGGAACAGCCATGCACATAATCGGAACCATTTTCATCGGCTTGATCGTTGGTCTGCTGGCGCGTTTCCTCAAGCCGGGAGACGACAGCATGGGCTGGATCATGACCATCCTGCTGGGTATCGGCGGTTCGCTGGCGGCCACTTATGGCGGTCAGGCGCTGGGTATCTACCATGCAGGCCAGGGCGCCGGTTTCATCGGTGCGTTGGTGGGCGCGATCATCCTGCTGGTGATCTACGGCTTCGTCAAAAAGAGCTGAGCCACGCTGCAAGCCCCCTCTGCCGTCCGGGCGGAGGGGAGCCCCTTTCTTTATCTGAAACTTCACCGCAGCAGACGGTTTGGGCACTAGAATGCCCGGGTTTTTCCGTCCTTCCTTTTTGACCGAGCCACCCTCTCATGCGCCGTCTTCTATTGACCCTTGTTCTGCTGGGCTGCGGCCTGGCCCAGGCTGGCGAACTGCCGGAAACCGACTGGCTGGAGCTGATGCCCAAGTCGGACCAGAAGGCTCTGGAGCAAATGCCGGAAATTGATCACAACTCCCCCGAAGCCAATGGCACCTTCACCGACAAGGGCGGCTTGAAGCAGAGCAAGGGGTTGCCGGCGGTGATGTATTCCACCAAGACCGTGGCGGCCATGAACGGCAAGGAAATCCGCATTGGCGGTTATCCGGTTCCGCTGGAAGCCGATGCCAAGGGGCGCAGTACGCTGTTCTTCCTGGTGCCGTACCCGGGCGCCTGCATCCACGTGCCGCCACCGCCGCCCAACCAACTGGTGCTGGTGCGCTTTCCCAAGGGTTTGAAGCTGGATGACATCTACACGCCGCTGTGGGTGACCGGCACCCTGAAGGTCGAGAAGGTCAGCAATGACCTGGCCGATGCCGCCTACGCCCTGGAGGCGGCGAAGGTGCGGGTGGTCAAGGAATCGGATCTCTGACGCGGCGTAGCTGAACCGGGCTTTTGAACCGGCACTGCTGAACGGGTCGTTGGACGCGGACTTCTGAGCCCGGTCTCTGAACGGTAGGAGCCGGCTTGCCGGCGAAAGCGGCCTCAAGAACGCCGACGGTCTTGAGGGACTCTTCGCTGGCAAGCCAGCTCCTACGGGGACACGTCAGAGCGGGGCGGCGCTGATGCTCACGCTTAGGGTGTGGCTGGCGCCCGGCGCCAGGGTGACGATGTCGTCCATCACGTTGGCGGTCTCGATGCACAGCATGCGCTGCCAGCCATCGTCGGCCATGTCGCTGAACTGCGCGGCGCGGTCGATCCAGGGGTTCCAGATCACTGCGGTGCGCGAGCCTGCGCTGGTCAGGCGAATTCGCCGTTGCCAGTCCGGGTCGACGATATCCAGTTGCGCTGGGGCGTTCAGGTAGATGCGGTCGGTTTCGCCGGCAAAATGCAGGTTGCCGCTCTGGACCTTGGTTTTCCAATCTTCCAGGGTCTCGATGTAACTCAACCCGTCCACACCCTCGACATGCACCTGGCGCACATCGCTGACTGCAAAATAGCTGTGCAGTGCCTGGCTGATGCTGACGCTTTCAGTGCCCTGGTTATGGCTGGTCAGGCTGATGTGCAGTTGCTCGTCGAGACGGATGGTCAGGCTCGGTTCCACCGGGTGAGGCCAGCCGGGAAAGCCGCCTTCGGGGCAGGGCAGGCGCAGGTGTACCAGCAGGCTGTCGCCCTGGATCTCGGTGCCCAGTAGCTCCCAGTCGGTGGCCCGTACCAGGCCGTGGGCCGGCGCCGGTTCGCTGCTCTGGCGCATGGCCTGGACACTTTCTGGGTTGCGCGCAAAGTTGCCGAACCATGGCCAGCACACTGGTACCCCGGCGCGAATGTTCTTGCCGGTCTTGAACTGCGCCTCGTCGTTGAGCCAGATCAGCGGCTGCTGCCCGGCCAGTTGATAGCTGAGGATGTGCGCGCCTTGCTGGGCCACCAGCAATTGGGCCTGACCGTGGCGGATACGCCAGCAGTTCAGTTCGTCCATTTTCACCGTTTCAACGTGGGGCGTCGGCATGCTGCGGTTCTCGTTCAGGAGGCTTGGGCTGTCATGGCAACAGCCGCCGGGTTAACGCGCTCTGGGCGGGACCGAACGGGTGCGGCCGCTGCCGTCGATGGCGACGAACACGAATACCGCCTCGGTGACCTTGCGCCATTCGCTGGACAGCGGGTCGTCGCTCCACACTTCCACCATCATCTGGATCGAGCTGCGGCCGATTTCCAGGGTCTGGGTATAGAAGGACAGCTGCGCGCCCACCGCCACCGGTACCAGGAAGGCCATGCGGTCGATGGCCACCGTGGCCACCCGACCTCCGGCGACGCGGCTGGCCATGGCGGTGCCCGCCAGGTCCATCTGCGCGACCAGCCAGCCACCAAAGATGTCGCCAAAGCCGTTGGTTTCACGCGGCAAAGCGGTGATTTGCAAGGCCAGGTCGCCTTGCGGGATTGGATCTTCTTGTTCGAGTTCTATCATGCCGAGGGGCCTCTGACCCGTGACGCTTCTTGGGGTACTTCAGGTGAATAGCCGTCTTCAGGAAAAACGATTCAGCCCGAACATACTACGTTCGTCACGTTCTTTCTAAGGCGTGCTAAAGGGAAACTCTGCGAAATCGACTGGCGCTGGCCAGGGCCTGGGGGCGCGCAGCAGCGTTTTCGCACAGCAACCCTTGCCAGGAGCGGCTTTGCGCCCCGAGGTCTGCGAGTATATCGGTCGATAGACTCCGCGACGACCCGTCCAGTTCGCAAATTTGTCAGTCATTTGTGCACCGCTGTGTACGCATTCGAACAATTTGCTATCGTGCCGGACCTGCCAGGCCCCAACCAGCGCTGTTGCGGCTTCCAGAATCAACTATAAGAGAAGCCCTTGCCATGACCACTGTGCCCTCGAGCGCCGCGCAGCCAGCGCAACCCGCCCGCCCCC
>NZ_JAAARM010000051.1 GCF_009908285.1 Pseudomonas sp. Fl4BN1 | reverse complement strand
CCCCTCAACTGCCCGAAAGACCTCACGGCGAACATCGCCCTGGACCTTTCCAACGACGACTAGGAGTAACCCCACATGTCCCGCATTGGCGGCAAGAACTTCGACATTGCCCTGGGGGATCTCCAGGCGCACGTCGAGAGCTGCACCCTGGATATCACCGACAACACCGCTGTGGCGCAGTCCCGAGGCGTGCCCGATGGCTATGTGGACGGCGACGTGGCGGCCAGCGGTGAATTCGAGTTCGACAGCAACAACTTCAACCTGCTGATCGAGGCCGCCCGCACTGCCGGCAGCTTTCGCCAGTTGGAGCCCTTCGACGTGGTGTTTTTCGCCAATGCGGGCCAGGAAGAACTGCGCATCGAGGCCTTCGGCTGCCGGTTGAAGGTGTCCAGCTTGCTCAGTGTTGACCAGAAAGGCGGCGAGAAGACCAAGCACAAGGTGCCGTTCGACGTCACCAGTCCGGACTTCATCCGCGTCAATGGCGTGCCATACCTCGCCTCGGCCGAGATCGAGGGCCTGCGCTGATGGTCTGCCCGTTCGATCGCGCCCAGGCGCTGGAGCTGCGTCTGCGGGAACAGGCGATCGCCGCCCAGCTCGCCACGGTGCAACCGACCGGGCCAAGCCGCACCCACTGCCAGGACTGCGACGGGCCTATTCCCGAGGCACGCCGCGCCCTGGGCGGCAAGACCCGCTGCACACCCTGCCAATCCACTTTTGAGCAAGGACAACGCCGATGACCACCAACCGCTGGCCGAACTTCTCGGCCAAGGAGCTGCGCTGCAAGTGCGGCAAGTGCAACAGCGACGGCAGCGAGATGCAGCCCGAGTTTATGGACCGCCTGCAGCAGCTGCGCAACCAGTACGCCAAGCCCATGGCCCTGAGCAGTGGCTACCGCTGCCGCCGGCACCCCGAGGAAGCCAGGAAGGTCGAACCGGGCGAGCACAACATGGGGCTGGCCGTCGATGTGGCTGTGCGCGGCCCTGACGCGCTGAAGCTGCTGCAGCTCGCCCTGGGCCTGGGCTTTACCCGCATCGGCGTCAGCCAGAAGGGCAACAGCCGTTTCTTGCACCTGGGCCTTGCTCCAATCGGCGGACGCCTTCCAAGCCCTGCACTGTGGAGTTACTGACATGAACCGCCTGCTGATATGTGCCGCTTTCGGCGCCGTTTTCCTGGTCGGGTGTGCGCTGAGCGATTCCCACACCGTGGTTGCGCGTAGCGCCGCTACGCTGGTGGCCACCTACTGCAAAGCGCCGATGCCGGCACGGGTGCTGCTGCGCGAGCAGATCGCCCAGGACACCGCGCCGAACCGGGTCCGCGTGGAGTGTGCCGCCGATGCCCTTTGAAAGTGACCTGGAGCTGAGGCACCGCCCAGGGCACACGCGCTGGGAGGTGATCCGGGTGCTGCAGTACCGCACCAAGGACGGCCGCTTGATCACTGTCCCGGTGGGCTACCTGTCGGACCTGGCCAGCGTGCCGCACCTGGCCCGGCGCATCGTGGACCCGCAGACGCCGGCGGCGCGCCGGCCGTCGGTGGTGCATGACCGGATCTACACCCACGAAACCCACCGATTCACCAAGGCCGAGGCCGATCGGATCTTCTACGACGCACTGCGTGAAGAAGGCATGAACACCGCCTTGGCCTGGCTGATGTACCAGGCCGTCCGGATCGGCGGCCGTGGCACCTGGAGCGCCTGACATGGAAATGCTGGAGAGACTGATGGCCTTGCTGCCCGAACTGCTGTTGACCGCCGTGATCGGCTTCCAGGCCTTCCTGTTTCGCCAGGTCAGCGAGTCCCGACGCGAGCACCTGGAGCTGCGCGTGGAGATCGCAAAGAACTACCCGCAACACAACGACATCGAGCGCGCCATGGACAAGCTGGAAAGCAGCCTGCGCGCCCAACTGGACACCCACTTTTCAACCCTGAGTCAAAGGATACGCAACCCATGAGCATCAACAGCCGCGAGATCACCCTGGAACTGGGCGACAAGGAATTCAGCTTCGCCCTGTCGCCCCAGGACGTGACCAAATACTTCAACGCCATGACCGCGACTAACAAGGTGGCGCCGTCGTTCAACCTGCTGAGCACCACCGTCAAGCAGGAGCAGCGGGCCGAGCTGCGCGAGCTGCTGGCCAATCCGGTGATGACCATGCAGATCGCCGGCGCGCTCCTGGGGGAATACGCCCCGGACGTTGAAATCATCGTAAAAAAGCCCTCGACCACGCCGACCGCCTGACCGAGGACGGCCTGGGCCAGCTGATGGCCCTCACCAACCGCTGGCTGCCTGGCGCTGAACCCTCAATCGAAAACATGGGGACGGCGCAGTGGCTTGAGAACGAGCACTGGCGACGCATGGAAATTGCCGTGGCCAACGGCATTGCCCATGCGTTGAACGGATAACAGAACATGGCTGACCGCAGCGCCCGCCTGGACTTCATCCTGGCCCTGACCGACAAGGTCACCGCACCTTTGGGCAAGGTGAAAATGGGCTTTTCGGACCTTGCCGAGCAAAGCGAAAAGAACATAAAAACCATGGGCCTGGGGTTGGCCGGCATGACCGGCGCCTTCGTCGGTATCAACCAGTCGTTGCAGCCCGCCCTGGAGATGAACCGCGCCCTGGGCGAGGTACGTTCCCTGGGCGTGGCCGAAGACGCACTGACCGCGCTCAATCAAAAGTCGCTGGAGTTCTCGGTGGCCTACGGCGAGAACGCCCGGGACTTCGTGGCCTCGGCGTACAGCATCGAGGGCGCCATTAAGGGCCTGACGGGCAGCCAACTGGCGACCTTCACCAACACCAGCAACCTGCTGGCCAAGGCCACCAAGTCGGACGCCGAAACCTTGGGCGCCTACGTGGGCACCATGTACAACCTGTTCAAGGTCCAGGCTGACGCCATGGGCAAAGCGGAATGGGTCGAGAAGCTGGGCGGCCAGACTGCCCTCGCGGTGCAGCTGTTCCGCACCGACGGCGCCCAACTCAAGGATGCCTTCAAGGAGGTGGGAGCGATCGCCACCGCCGGCGGCGTGGACATTGCCGAGCAGTTCGCGGTGATCGGTTCGCTGAGCAGCACCATGGAAGGCGGCGACGCCGGCGGCCGGTACAAGGCGTTTTTCGAGAACATCGGCGCCGCCTCGGAAAAGCTCGGGATCAAGTTCACCGACCAGGAAGGGAAGGTGCTGCCCATGCTGCAGATCCTGGAGAAGCTGCAGGGCAAGCTGGGCGACCTCAACAGCGCATCGGCCGGCACCAAGCTATTGGACGCCTTCGGTGGCGAGGGCGCCCAGGTGATCGGCGCACTGGCGAAAGACACCGACCGGCTGCGTCAGGGCCTGGACAAGCTGGGCAAAGTCCGCGGGCTTGAGGATGCCGAGAAGATGGCCCAGGCCATGGTCGATCCGTGGCAGCAGTTCGCGGCCGCTGTCGAGGCGTTGCGGATTGCCTTCGGGCAAGCGTTGATCCCGATCCTGACCCCGCTCATGGCCAAGTTGTCCGGGGTCGCCAGCACGCTGACCCGCTGGACTCAACTGTTCCCGAACATCACCCGAGTGGTGGGCATTGCCACTTTGGGAGTGCTGGCCATCATCGCCGCCATGTCGCTGCTGACGTTTGTAGTCGGGGCGTCCCGCATGGCCTGGATGGCCATCATCACCGTCTGGAAAGTGGTTCAACTGCTGAACCTGCGCACCATTGCCGGGTTCCTCCTGCAGGCGGCAGTGATCGCTACCTATGTGGCGGGCCTGACGGTGCTTTACACCACCATGGGCATCATCCGCGTGGCCATGATGCTGTGGCAGGGCGTGATCTGGCTGGTCAACGTGGCGTTGACCGCCAACCCGATTGGCGTAGTGGTGATGGGCATTGCCGCCCTGGTCGCGATCGTGATCGCCGCCGTGTACTACTGGGACGAATGGACCGGCGCCCTGATGAACACCGAGGCCTTCAAGTGGGTGCTGGAGAAGCTGCAGACGCTGTCGGCCTGGTTCGACTCCATGGGCGGCTGGTCCGGCATGGCCAAGGGCGCTTGGGACGCGATCGTGGGCGTGTTCTACAAGGCCATCAACAGCTTGATCGAGCTGATCAACAAGATCCCCGGCGTGAACATCGAGGCGCGCCTGGGCGACATGCCGACGATCCCCGGCGCCGAGCAAGCGACCAACGCCGCCGACGTCGCCAGCGCTGCGCAGAAGGCGCAACAGACCATCAGCGCGGCCATCCCCTCAATTGCCCCCACGCGGCCTAACGCGGTGCCGCCTGGCGGCCTGCTGACCAGCATTCAGAACACCAGCAACCAAAACAAAGGAACCCATGTGGAGAGCGTGACCATTCACACCGGCAAGGCCATGACCCCGTTGGAGCTGGAAAACATGATGGGTATGGCGGTGTCCGGATGAGCGAATACATAGACCTTTTGATCGAGGACAACGACCTGGTGCTGGACCCGTCCCGCCAGCCGCTGTTGATCGCCGACCGGGCCAGCATCGCCCAGGACATTGCTCACATGATCCGCGACAGCGGCCTGCTGGTGACCCTGGTGGCCGAGCGCGACCGATTGAAGCAACGCGACTGCATCCAGCAACTGGAGCTGCTGGTGGAGGCCGACGAACGCCTGGTGCCCGGTACGGCGCAGATCACCCAGCTGCAGCCGGGCCAGTACCTGGTCACGGCCAAAACCCTGAAATTCGGTGACGTGGAGGTGACCCTGTGAGCGACGTGGATTTCAAGCAGGCGCTGAGTGATGCCGGCATTCCGACCACCGAGGCCGGCCTGCGCCAGGCCTGGGAGAAGGAAGTGGCCGCCCAGGGCGCCAAACTGAGCAATACCGGGGCTTACTCGCCGTTCTGGCGCGTAGTCACCGCCCTGGTGACCAAACCGGTGCTGTGGCTTCTGGACTTCGTCGTCCAGTCGGTCCTGCCGAACTTCTTTGTAAAGACTGCCGGCGGCAAGTGGCTGGATATGCTGGCCTGGGCCGTGAATGTGGAGCGCAAGGGCGCCACCAGGGCCAAGGGCAAGATCCTGTTCACCCGGGCCAATACCGCCGGCACCCTGGAACTGCCGGCGGGTGTCCTGGTGCAGTCGCCACCGATCAATGGCCACGTCTACCAACTGCGCACTACCGAGGCCGTGGCCTTCGCCGATGGCCAGCTGCAGCTGAGCGTGCCGATCGAAGCGGACGCCACCGGCAGCGGCTACAACCTGGCGCCGGGTTACTACGCGATCCTGCCGGAACCCATTGCCGGCATCGTCCAGGTGATCAACGCCGAAAGCTGGCTGGAATCACCAGGTGCAGATCCAGAGCCCGACGATCAGCTGCGTTTGCGGATCCGCAACCAGTTTTCAGCGGTCAACCAGTGGCACACCGACGCGGTCTATCGAGCCATGATCTCGACCTTTCCAGGTGTGCGGCCGGACGGAGTCTATTTCGAGCACGGCGCCCCGCGTGGACCGGGTAGCGCCAATGCCTACGTGCTGTTTGAAGCTGGCGTGCCGGCGGCCTCGTACCTGGACCAGATCAACGCTCATATCCGCGACCAGGGCAATCACGGCCACGGCGATGACCTGGTGGCGATGGCCATGCCTGAAAAGGAGTACAGCTTCACGCTGATGGTTGTGGCGAGGGCCAACACCAGCGCCGAACGCATCGAGGAGCTGCAGAAAGAGATCGATCTGTTCGTGCGCGCGGCCTTCCGTGAAAGCACGTCCCGCGACTACAAGCCGACCCTGACTTACCCACAGTCGCGGTTCAGTTTTAGCCGGCTAACTGAGGAACTGCATCACCAGTTTCTCGACGTCGAGTCGTTTCGCTTCTCGGCCCGGGTGGACCTGATCAGCGGCCTGGAAATTCCCCGGATCAGAACCTTTCAGGTGGCGGTGACATGATCAAACTCAAGCTGCCTTTCTGGCTCGCCGGCACCGAGCTTTCCAAGCTGATGGCTGCTGCCCAGCGCTGGTGGGAAACCGCCAGCGGCTGGCTGATGTGGCCCTATGACCAGCTCGACCCCGACACCTGCCACCTGCGCATCCTGGAGCTGTGGGCCTGGCAGCGCGACGTGACGCGCTTTGTCGGTGAGCCTGAGAGCCTTTTCCGGCTCCGGGTGAAATACGCCTTCATCAACGCGGTGGACGCCGGCAGCACCGCCGGCATGAAACGCATCCTGCAGCGCCTCGGGGTTGGCTATATCGAGATCGAGGAACGCCAGCCTGGGCGCGATTGGGACGTGGTCCTGCTGCGGCTTTCCGACTCCCAGCTGTCGCTCAATGCGGACCTGCTGCGCGTCCTGGTGCAGCAGTACGGCCGGACCTGCAGGCGCTACGACTTCGAAAGCGTGACGCCGGTGACCCTGCAGGTCGCCGTGCTTGATTTCAACGACGACCAGCAAACGCTGGTTGCCTCTCTGTAGGAGATCCCCATGGGGGCCACTATCACCCTGGCGGGCGAAAACCTGATTGCACAAAAACAAGGTGCGCAGCAGATCCTCACCGCCACCCGTTTCATCCTGGCCAATGTGCCCGGGTTCGACCCTGAACAGCCTGTCGATCGTGCTGCTGGCAAACCGCCGGCGGCACAGATTGTTGGAACCTTCGACGTCACCCAGGCCGGTTATGTGAACCCTAACCAGGTCGTCTACAGCGTGATGTTGGGCAGCGATATTGGGGACTTCGATTGGAACTGGATTGGCTTAGAGTCCGTCGAGGGCGTGCTGCTGATGGTGGCCCATGTGCCCCTGCAGCAGAAGCGCCGGAACCAGTTGCCCCAGCAGGTCGGTAACAACGTCACCCGCAACTTCCTATTGGTGTTCGACGGCGCCAAGGCCCTGACCGGCGTCACCGTAGATGCCAGCACCTGGCAACATGACTTCACTGCCCGACTGTTTGGCATCGATGAGCGTGAGCGCCTGGCCAACCGGGACGTCTTCGGCCGCGCCTGTTTCTTCGGGTCTTCGCTGTCATTAAAGCGTGTGGGTGCAAACCTGCAGCTTGCACCAGGTACTGCCTACATTGAGGGAATCCGGATTGAACAAAGGGGCATGGCGCAGTTTGAACTGCCTTCCGTGCCCACGACCTTCTGGCTGGATGTGTCCCTGCAACGTCACATGAGTGAGGTAATCGCCGGCTGGAACATCGTTCAAAACCCGCTGAGCGCATCCGATTACACCGACGACGCCGGTGTGCGCCATTACTACTTTTTGATCGCTACGTTACTGGCTGACAAGACCCTTGTGGACAACCGCACTGTGGAGCCTATCGACGGGCCACTGGTGAGGCACTTTGCCGCCCGCGTGGGTGACTACGAAAAGCTGCGGGCCCGGGCCACCACCAAGGAAGACGTGGGGCTGGGCAACCTGCCCAACGCCAAAAGCGACGACCCGAGCACCAACAGCAGCGAGATCCTGGCGACAACCAAGTGCGTGAACAGCGCCAAGACCGATGTGATGGTGCCCCTGGTGGGCCAGGTCAGTTTCTTTGCCAGGGAAACGGCCCCGGCCGGGTGGCTCAAAGCCAACGGCGCGGCGGTGTCCCGCGTGACCTATGCCGCCCTGTTTGCGGCGATCGGCACCCGCTTCGGCGCTGGCGATTGGGTTAACACGTTCAACATCCCGGACCTGCGCGGCGAGTTTATCCGTGGTTGGGACGATGGGCGCGGCCTGGACCCCGGCCGGGACCTGGGAGGGGTCCAAGGCGGCCAGAACGCACTCCACACCCACACCGCAAGAACTGACCCTGCCGGCGAGCACACCCACGCCGCAAGCAGTGACGCGGCCGGTGACCACACCCATACCTTCACGAAGTCCGCGGGTTCGAACAACAGCCCCGGCGGCTACGTGACCACCGCCAACGGCGGCGGCTCGCTCCACACCACCAACCCCGCCGGCGCTCACTCGCACAACGTCACCATTCAAGGCGCACCCGCGCACAGCCACGCGGTGACCGTGGATGCATCCGGTGGAAACGAAAACCGGCCGCGCAACGTGGCGCTACTCGCCTGCATCAAATACTGAGGGTGATCATGAGCAAGACCGTTTATCAAACCGACCAGTACGGGATCTATACCGGGCCGATCAAAGCGGACGAGTCTCCCCTGGAGCCAGGCGTCTGGCTGATTCCTGCCGGCTGCATCGAGGTTGAACCACCTGCACCAGGTGAACACCAGGTGCCTCACTGGAATGGCAAGCGCTGGCAGTTGGTCCGGTCCTTCCAGGGGCTGACGGCGTACAACACGGCCACCGGCGAGCCGCTGCAGATCCAGCAGGTGGGCGAGCTGCCGCCTGGTTACACACTGAGCGTTCCAGGGCCCGGCCAGGTCTGGCGCAATGGCGACTGGGTGGACGATACCCCGGCCTTGCTCAAGCGCCGGCACGCCGAACGCACCCTGCAGGTGAACGCGGCGTGTGAAGCTGCGATCACCGAGGGCTTCTGGTCCAGTGCCTTGGGTGCCCCTCACAAGTACAGCAGCCAGCTGGATGATCAACTGAACCTGACAGGGGTCATTCTCGCCGGCCTCGACACGCTCTATGCCTGCCGCGACCAGGCCGGCGCCAAAGCGTTTCGGGCGCACACGGCCGAGCAGATCCGCAAAGTGGGTGACGACTTCACCGTGTTCAAGCTGCAGCCACTGCAGCACGCCAACGCGCTCAAGCAACGGCTGGACCAGGCCCTGGCCAGCGGTGACCTGGTCGCGCTTGAGGCGGTGACCTGGGAGAGCGCAGAGCCATGACCTGGGCACCGGTGACCATGCGCTGGCCAGAGCAGGCCACCCGCTGGATGGGTGACCTGTCAGCCGCCAAGGAGCTGGCCGGCGGCGAGCTGGCCAGCACCGCCGAACGCTTGGCGGGACTGGACGGCATGACCAGCACCAACCCCGGGCCGGTCGGTGCTGCAGCTGAACAGGCGATCGCCGCCGGCAGAGCGGCCCTCACCAGCCAGATGGGCCAGGCGCCGGCGTGCCTGGCCGTTACTCCGTTTCAAAGCGGCGTGGGCACTGGGCGGGGGAATCAGCTCTACCTGTCGGCCCCCAACCTGCTGCAGCAGCTGGCCCTCAAGCTGGGCGACAGCACCGACAGCGGCCTGCCGATCGGCCAGCACTACGCGCTGTCGGTGCTGTTCCTCGGCACGCGCTATGAGCAACTGGCCAAGACCCTGGCGCGCTTCAACGCGCTGCTGCCGATCCCCGACCTGGTGCGCGCAGAGCGCCGCGCCGATCACCTGGCCAAGCTGGAGACGGAAAAGTGGGTGATGCCCACGGCCGGCACCCTGCCGCGCTGGGCGGATCTGCCCCTGGAACGCTGCACCTTGATCAAGGCGGCCAAGCAATCCATGGCGGGCCAGATCGCCGTCCTGGAAGGCTACGCGGCCGACAGCTCGCCCATGGGCGACTTGGCGGCCCTGGCCCAGCGCAAGGCCGCCCAGCAGAAAGGCCGCGATCAGCAGCTGGACGACCTGAAAGCCCTGCTGGCCGGTGGCAATGCCGACCACAGCATGCGCGCTCGGTTGCTTGGTCCCGGTGGCCCGGGCGACCTGCGGCGGGCCTTGCTGGAAGGCGAGGCACCGGGGCATGAGTGGGTGCTATGTGCCGGGGTGCTGCTGGTGGGCTCGCTGGAGGGCCTGAGCTTCGTTCGTGAACTGGTGGGCCTATGACGCTGCTACTCGACGGCCAGCAGGTGCTGGGCAAGAACATGAAGATCACCGCCAATCTGCGGATTGAAAGCGACGACCTGTCAGGGCAGACCAGCAACACCGACACCGCGCACAAGGGGTTCAAGCCCAAGACGCTTACGGTTTCCCTGATGATCCCCTACGTCAACCAGGGCCAGCTGCGCGACCTGATGCGCCTGGCCGAGGCCACCGCCGGCGGCGGGCGGCTCAAGCTATACAGGATCGTCAACGACACGGCCGCCGCCTTCGGCATCCGCGAGGTTCAATTCTCCGAAGGCGTGAGCGCCCGCGAGGACGACACCCGGGCGGCCTGGCTGGTGCAGTTCACCCTGTCCGAAAAGCTGTCGAACCCGGAGAAGGTCGAGAAGCGCCGCGCCGGCAACGACGTCAAAGCCCAGTCAGGGCCCGGGCAAGGGGTGGGAGGCGAAGGCGGCGGCGATGCTGGCCAGGAGCTGAGCGGCTTTGAATCGGTCCTGAAAAGAGTGGACGACTACCTGGGGGGCAAGTCGTGAAACTGCACAAAGTGCTGACGATCGGCGGCAAGCCTTATGACCTGGTCAAGGACGAGGTCCGGCTGGACGCCAAGAGCCCGGGCCGCGCCACCTTCACCGTCCAGGCCGGGGCGCCGGTCAAAGGCCTGGTGACGTTCGATATTGGTTATAACGAGCGCACACTGCAGCGTCACTTCATCGGCTACGTGGAGCGATCGACCGCGGTCAACGGCGTGCAGCAGATCCTGGTCTGCCGCGAACTGGCGGCGATCCTGGCCAACCCGCTGCCGCTGAACCTGCGGCACGCCGATCTGCGGGGCGTCCTGGCGGCAATCAGCAGCAAGACCGGGCTGCGCTTCCGGGTACCGGAAAAGCCCTATGCCCAGACCAAGGCCCCGTTCTTCTACAGCCTGGCCAGCGGTTACTTGGCCATGGACAGCCTGGCCCAGGTGTTCAGCATTCCCGACTTTACCTGGCAGCAGCAGGGCGACGGCGAGGTGTTCGTGGGCAGTTGGGCGGATAGCTTCTTCGGCACCCGCGCACCGCTGCAGCTGCCCGTCGAGCTGTTCGACGGCTACCAGGGCAATCAGAGCGCCATGATCGCGGTTCTTCCAGGACTGCGCCCGGGCGCCACCTTCAACCAGGGCGAGCGGGTCACCAGCGTGACGCTCGCCGGCAATCAGATGGCCATCAAATGGAAGACGCAATCCGTCGCAGCGTAGAGCGGCAGTTCCCCGAACTAACCGGCGGTTATCACCTGCCGCGCTTCGGCCGTGTGGTCGCGGTACCGGATGCGCCGGCGGCGCCCGGGCTCTGCGACGACTTCCGGCCGCGCTATGGCGTGGACGTCCAGGTACTGCTGCCCGACGGCGAACCCGATCCGGATCTGCCGATCCTGGCCGGCCTGCCGCTGCCGGCGCCCATGGGCGGCCAAGAGGCCGGCATGTTCGGTTTCCCCGAGGAAAACACCACGGTGGTGGTGTGCTTCGCCTACGGACTGCCGCACAAGCCGTTTATCCAGCAGATCCTGCCGCACGGCCTGAGCCTGCCCCGGGTGCCGAAAGGTGATCAGGTATGGCAGCACAGCGAGGCCTGCCAGCAGCGGGTCGATGCCGACGGCAACTGGCTGCGCCAGACCGATGGAAAGATCCAGGACAAGGCGATCGAGCGTGAAGTGGAAGCCCTGGACAACGCCGAGCGCTTCCAGAATCACACCAGGACGGTGGACGACCATTCGACCGAGTCAGTGGGAGGGGTTAAGAAGATCGAGGCTATGGGCGCGCTCAAGCTGCTGTCGGGCGGGTCTGCCAGCCTAGCGGCCGTGGATGATCTGCACCAAGCCACCGGCCGCGACTTGAACCTGGTGGTGGGGCAGAAGCTCAATGCCACGGTGGGCGGTGACCTGCAGGAGCAGATCCAGGGACTACGCAAGAGCGTGAGCGGGATCAGTCAGCGCTTGCAGGCACCCAAGACCTGGCTCGGGTCGGAGTCGGTCAACGTGCTGCAGGTGCTGTGCGACCTGCTCGACCTGGTCGAGCAGATGAACGCCCAGCTGGCGAGCCACACTCATGGCCCAACGCCTCCGCCAAGTAACGCGCCGGCATTCGCAGGGAATTCCGTTAAAGCGCAACAACTGTCGGGGACACTAAAAAAAATCACCCAATAATTTCAAGTCACAGTTCCATGTTCTACTATCAGCGTGAGTCTGTTCTGTAGCCATGGAGAGCTGCGATGGGTGAGTACGCTAAACAAATAACAAAAAGAATAAGGCACGTCGGGCTAAAGGAAGGATTTTGTCTAATATGTGGTATTTATGGAAAGTTAAGTCAAGATCATGTGCCGCCTAGTTCTTGCGTTACGATACAGCGTGTAGAGCAAAGACTTGTAACTGAAATGCTCGGACCGGAAGCGAAGAAATTCGCTGGCATAAAAGCCAGAAACGGAAGCAGCTTCAGAACAATATGCGAGGAGTGCAATAACAAGTTGGGGAGATGTGATGGAGTAGTAAGCGAGGCGTACAAAAAACTGACCAAACATGCTTTAAGTTATTACCGGTCGATTGATAGCTTTGGTGTTTTGGCATCAGCTCCGATCAATCCTATTGTTTATGCTCGCTCTTTGATAGGGCACATGCTTGCTGCTACGAGTGATCAAGAGTGCCTTAGAGCGCCTGAGCATTCAGAGTACTACGACCCGTTGAAGCGATTTGTTTTAGGTGATGATTCAGCTCTTGATGAAACACACGATATTTATTATTGGTATTATCCGAAAAATATTCACATAAGTGCAAAGAGCGTTATTGTTCGAAATCGAGGGCACCAAACAACTGTTAGTGTTCTGAGTTTTTTTCCTGTAGCGTTTATGGTTACGCTTAAAGGTCAAGGCATCTACCCTGCTCAAGCTGTAAAATTAAGCTTCTCAGATAAAAGTTTGATTATAAATTTATCCTCTACAAATCTACCGTTTGTAGACTTTCCTTTTGTGCCTCTTTCGGGCGATCAGTTTTATATGCTTTACGATGCTCAGGCAATTGTCAGCTATCCAACTGGGAGATAGCTTAATATGAAACTTAAGATGGTTTCGTTTTGAGTATTTACGACTCCCTGCACCACCAAGACTGCGCGTAGGCGCAACCGTCGATGTACTCGATCCCGCTCAATACAAAGCCCAGAGGGGCCATGCTGGATAAGATTACATCTCGCAGTTGGGGCAAGTGCTCGGGGTCAAGTGGCATAACACCCAGAAGCCTTGCTACGGTCGTGCTTCGCCCCATATCGGGGTCTATTTCAGCCCTCACCCTAACGTCACCCTTTATTGCTCTGTAACGCCTCCTTTCGTCCAGACTCAGCGCGACACCCTTTCGGCGCATAGGTGTTACCAACATTTGCATGGAAACCTCCTACTCGCTGCAGTGAGAGTCCAGGAGTGCTTCCACTGCATAAGCCAGCGCTCCGTCTGCCTGCTCAAGTAGATCGCACAAAATGTCTCGATCAATTGCGTGAGCCTGGTGCAGGGTGTACGCCCCATGGATCAGCGCTTTGTGGTGCGCCCCAGGATTTTTAAGCAACGCCTCCTGGTCCTGCAAGAGAGCCTGCCAGGCGGCTATTCCCTCGGACTCCGCGACGGGAACCTCTGTACTCACTTCTTTCATCTCCTACCCCTGCTGCTACAAAACAACTGTACGCGCATACAGTATATCGAGGCCGTATGGCTCATGTTCGTCAACCCGATGAAATGTCAGCCACGCCATGGAGGGCGAACGCCAAAAACACCGAGCAGAGAAAAAACAAGCGAAAAAAGCACTTATCCCCCTCCCGCCGACGGGCTCTGCGTCCCTTTTTTGTGCAAAGTCAGATGGTGGTGCAAATCATGCCCCCGGCTAAGCCCGCTGCGGGGTCTGCGGGGTGTTTGGCGATTGCACGCGGTGCAAGGTTTTGCAGAGGAATGTCATAAGTTTGCACAACGCCCGGTGGCGTGTGCGGAGAGATGATAGTCCTAGGGCCCCCGGCCAGACTGTGCGAAAGCTTGAAAAACTGAGGGTTACCCCTGTTTTCCAAATTGGAGCCAGTCCAGGATTTGTTCATCTGGTTGCGTTTTACCCAATCAGATCGAGAGGCTGGACCCTGGATAGACTGTGGCCTGTGGCTGGAACGGGAGGGCGTGGAAGATTGCACAGTGTTGCATCAGGCAGGTGGTCATCAAGTTGTTGCTGAGTGTCCACATAGTGTCCACGTTGGTCGGCAATGTATTCCGAATATGACGGAAAGTATTCCGAAGGGCTCTAGGAATAAAGGGATTGACCTGTGGGGGCAGGGCAGGGCGGTTGATAGGAAATCAATTCACTCATGACGCAATTCCTTATGTTGAAGTGCAGCAGAAGTTACCCACCACGACAGATCTGGTAAAGCGCCGTGACTGACTGATGAGTCAGGCTTTGGCCAGGATGTTGGCTTGCATGGCGCAGCGGACAGCGCATGGTTTCTTCTATATAGCTGTGGGCAAGGCTGGAGAATGGCCGGTTTGCCTTGTTCCCGGCTCAGGTTGAGTCACCCTCCAGGACGGAACGTTCTTAAGCGCATGAAAATTCTGAAAAAAAATGTTTGCCATCAGAAAAGCTTTCGACTACATTAGCGCGCCTCGACAGACAGAACATGTTTGAAGAGATACGGTGAAGTGTCCGAGTGGCTTAAGGAGCACGCCTGGAAAGTGTGTATACAGGAAACTGTATCGAGAGTTCGAATCTCTCCTTCACCGCCACATTCTGCAAACACAGACCCCTGATTTTCCTAGTGAAAGTCGGGGGTTTGTGGTTTTTGGCGTCTGAAAAACTCTCATATGGGACAGATCTGGGACGGGTGGTTGGTTTTCCGCTCTTCAGAGTCAGCCTCAGCATGCGCCACAGAAAGGGCTAATCTCTGCCATCGCTGTGCTTCTAAGTTGTGGTCTGCTGAATCGCCCCGGATTTTCTAGAGATCTTTTCACTTAGCCCGGCAAGGTTATTCGGACACGATGAGTTCTTTCGCCGGTCTGACTATGAGTACCGGCGGGCACCTTCAAACTAATAATTGCAGGGTCTTAAACAGCTCGCGATCCTCCTTTTTCGCTGAGCGGGCGTGGCGCCGAATTACCCCTATTAGGCAGTCGGTGAAACACTGTGCGGCATTGCTCAGCGAGCCATTGCGCCGTGTGACGATGCTCAACTGCCGCGGCTCGAATGCTTCGCTCAACTCCAGGGCAACAATGCGCCCCAGGAAGGGGGGGGCCGTGCTCATGATGGTCGGCCCCCAGGTGCACATGTCGGCTCGCTCCACCATCATCTGCAGGATCGCCAGTGAGTGTGCGCGCACGATGCGATTGCTATCAATCTGCGCGTTGTGCCTGCCGAACAGCTCCTGCATCAGGACGTCACGGCCGTCTGGGGCATAGTTCAGCGTCCAGTTCTGGTCCAGCAGATCGTGGATGGATTGCGCTTTTTGTCGAGGGTGGCCCTCTCGAATCAATACTGAGGTCTGGTAGTCCAGCAACGTTTCGCAGGTAAATTCCGGGGTCGCCTGCGCCGGATGTAACTGGCCAATGGCGAAGTCCATGCTGCCGTCACGCAGCAGCGGTTGGGCCACCGCCATCAGGCTTTCGAACAACTCCAGTTGGATGTCCGGCATGCGTTGCCGAAAGTCCAACACCACTTCCGGTAGAAACGTCAGTGCAATCCAGGGCGTGACGCCGACGCAGAGTCGCCCCTGGGCTTTGCCGCGCAACTGATCAAGCTCGGCCTGCGCATGTTCCAGTTGCTTGAGTACCAGCTTGGCGTGGGTCAGCAGCACTTTTCCGTATTCAGTGAAGTTCAAGCCACTGGGGGTCCTGACGAACAGCGGCAACTGCTGAGCCGTTTCCAGTTCACGCAGGGCTTTGGTCACGGCGGCCTGGGAGATATCCAGCGAGCGCGCGGCCGCTCGTATGCTGCCGGTCTCGGCACTGGCAATCAGCGCTTGCAGTTGATGCAGCTTCAATAGGTTCACCTTTGGGACAACCAATGGTTGTCATCATAACCAAACTGAGTCTTCCTGGCTCAGGGCCTGCTCCTTAAGATCGATTCAGCAGCACCCACCGGATCTCACCACTGAGCCAGGGGTACTGAATGATCTTATCGAGGAGTACAACCGTGCATGCTAACCATGTCCTGCCGGGAATAGCTGCATCTCAAAATGAGATGATTGCCCTGCGTCACCGTATTCATGCCCACCCCGAGCTGGGGTTTGAAGAGTTCACCACGGCCGAACTGGTGGCGCAGTGTTTGACGCAGTGGGGGTTTGAGGTGAGCCGAGGGGTGGGCAAGACCGGTGTGGTCGGAACCCTGAAAAACGGCCTCGGACGCGCTATTGGGTTGCGCGCGGATATGGATGCGCTGCCGATTCAGGAAACCACCGGCTTACCGTATGCCAGTCGCAATGATGGCGTGATGCATGCCTGCGGTCACGACGGTCATACGGCCACGTTGCTGGCAGCGGGGCAATACCTTGCACAAACCCGAGCGTTCAACGGCACGGTGCATCTGGTGTTCCAGCCGGCCGAAGAGGGGCTGGGTGGTGCCCGGAAAATGCTGGAGGATGGGCTGCTCGAACGTTTCCCCTGCGATGCGATATTTGCCATGCACAACGTCCCGGGTTATCCGGCCGGGCATTTGGGCTTCTACAGCGGGCCGTTCATGGCGTCTGCCGATACGGTGACAATCACGGTCATCGGTACGGGTGGTCATGGTGCGGTCCCGCACAAGGCGGTCGACCCGGTGGTGGTCTGCTCGTCCATCGTGATGGCGTTGCAAAGTATCGTAGCGCGCAACGTCAACCCTCAAGAAACAGCGATTATCACTGTTGGCAGCATCCATGCCGGGACCGCGTCGAATGTCATTCCCGCCTCCGCTGAAATGATCCTGAGCGTGCGAGCGCTGACGCCGCATATTCGCCAACTGCTCGAAGCCAGGATCACTGAACTGGTCAAGGGCCAGGCGGCGAGTTTCGGTGCACAGGCGCATATCGACTACCAGCATTGCCATCCGGTGTTGATCAACGATCCCGAGCAGACGGCGTTCGCGCGTGAAGTTGCCAGCGAGTGGTTGGGCGACGAGCAATTGATCGAGGACTTGCGGCCCTTTACCGCCAGCGAGGACTTTGCCTTCATCCTGGAAAAATGTCCGGGCAGTTATCTGGTGATAGGCAATGGCCAGGGCGACAGTGGGTGCTTGCTGCATAACCCCGGTTACGACTTCAACGACGTCTGCCTACCCATCGGCGCCAGTTACTGGGTCAAGTTGGTAGAGCGGTTTCTGCGCTAAGCAGAGCTGCATAGATGCTATCGGTAACCTGGCTCTGCGAGCCATCGAGGAAGATAACAATGAATAAGATAATCGCGGCTGTTTCCCTGGCGTTCTTGACCGCATCCGGCTTGGCTGGCGCGGCTGACTGGAGCGGGAAAGTACTGAAGTTGGGTGTTGATCCGACGTATCCGCCACTGGAGTACAAAAACCAGGACGGCACGCTGACGGGCTTTGGGGTCGATATCGCCGAGGCGCTCTGTGCAGAGCTGCACGCCCGGTGCATCTGGGTTGAAAGCAGCTGGGACGGGATGATTCCGGCATTGCTGGCTCGCAAGTTCGACGCAGTGGCCTCATCGATGACCATCACCTCCAAGCGCCAGGGCCAGATTGCGTTCACCGACAAAATCTCAAACGCCCCGGCACGTCTGGTCAGCAAGCGTGGGTCGGGGTTGGAACCCACCGTCGAGTCGCTCAAAGGCAGGCGTGTCGGCGTGGAGCAAGGCTCGACCCAGGAGGCTTTCGCGAAAGCTGTCTGGGGTTCCCAGGGCGTGGATATTCTCTCTTATCAAAATCAGGACCAAGTCTACGCCGACCTCACGGTCGGGCGGCTTGATGCCTCATTGCAGGGCTCCATTCAAGCCAGCTACGGTTTTCTGGATAAACCGGCAGGCAAGGACTACGAGTTTTCCGGCGGTACCCTGGATAACCCAGAGTTTTTCGGCGTAGGTGACGGCATCGGTGTGCGCAAGGAGGATGTCGAGTTGCGTGAAGACTTGAACAAAGCCCTGGCGACAATCATCGCCAATGGTACCTACGCTCGGATCAACAAAAAGTACTTCGATTTCGACGTCTACGGCGCGAAATAACCCCCGCTCGAAACCCTGTGCAGAGCAGTCGCCCAGGCTGCTCTGTTACCGCTTTACCTTCACCTCAACCTAATAAAAATAAGGAGAGTGAAATGCTTCTGGAAGGTTTTGCTCCACAGATTCTGTTGGGCACCCTGGCCACGATCAAACTGGCGTTAGGATCATTGGTGTTCGCCGTTTTGATAGGGCTGATGGGGGCCAGTTCGAAGCTGTCTTCAAACCGTGTACTGCGTATGTCTGCGACGAGCTACACGACGCTGATCCGCAGCATGCCGGACCTTGTGATCATGCTGTTGTTGTTTTTCAGCCTGCAAATGTTGCTCAACCAACTGACCGATTGGCTGGGCGTTGCCCAGCTCGATATCGAACCTTTTATGGCCGGTGTCGTGACCCTGGCATTTATTTATGGGGCGTACTTTACCGAGACCTTTCGCGGTGCTTTTCAGGCGGTTCCAGCCGGCCAGATTGAAGCCGCCAGGGCCTACGGAATGACGCGAGCACAAACCTTTCGCAAGGTCTTGTTCCCGCAGATGCTACGCCATGCGTTGCCGGGGATTGGCAATAACTGGCAAGTACTGATCAAGTCGACCGCGCTGGTGTCGATCATCGGCATGACCGATGTGGTCAAGGCGACGCAGGATGCGGGCAAAGGCTCAATGCAGTTCTTCTATTTTACGCTGGTCGGCGGCCTGATCTACCTCGCGATCACTACCGTTTCCAACGTTCTGTTGATGTGGCTCGAACACCGCTATTCCGTGGGTGTCAGGAAGGCCGCGCTATGACCACGATTCTCCAGGACTACTGGCAGGCCTACCTTTGGAGCGACGGAGCACATCTGTCCGGGTTGGCGGTGACCTTGTGGCTGCTGATCCTTTCGGTTTTGATCGGTTTTCTGTTGGCCGTTCCGCTCTCCATTGCCCGCGTCAGCGCCAACCCGCTGATTCGCACACCGGTCTGGTTTTACACCTACGTATTTCGCGGTACGCCGTTGTACATCCAGTTGCTGTTCTTTTACACCGGGGTGTACAGCCTGCATGTGATTCGGGCGCAGGATTTTCTCAATGCGTTTTTTCGTGATGGCTTCAACTGCACGGTCCTCGCGTTCGGGCTCAATACCTGTGCCTACATGACCGAGATTTTTGCCGGGTCCATCAGAGCCACCCCGCACGGTGAAGTCGAGGCCGCCAGGGCCTATGGGATGACCCCGTTCACGCTGTACCGGAGGATTGTGTTGCCCTCAGCGTTACGTCGGGCGCTGCCATTGTTCAGCAATGAAGTAATCCTGATGCTGCATTCAACCTCCGTCGCGTTCACCGCCACGGTGCCTGATTTGCTGAAGGTTGCCCGGGACGTCAACTCGGCGACCTACGCCTCGTTTGCTGCATTCGGGATTGCCGGGGTGCTGTATGCCTGTAGCTCATTTTTGCTGATCTGGCTGTTTCGCCGTGGCGAGCTGCATTGGCTGGCCTACCTGAAACCCCGCACGCACTGACCTCACTGGAAATGCTCGTATGTATAAATTGATCGTTGATGATGTACACAAGAACTACGGCAGCCATGAAGTATTGAAAGGCGTATCACTCAAGGCCAAGGCGGGCGATGTGATTAGCATCATAGGTTCTTCCGGGTCGGGAAAAAGCACCTTTTTACGCTGTATTAACTACCTCGAACAACCCAGCGTCGGACGCATTATCGTCAATCAACAAGAGCTGTTGACCCGCCGGGACGCAAAGGGTGAGCAATGTGCCGCCGACCCCAAACAACTGAGAATCATGCGTAGCAAGTTGTCGATGGTTTTCCAGCATTTCAATCTATGGAGCCATATGACGGTGCTGGACAACATCATCGAGTGCCCGATCAGGGTGCTGGGGATCAGTCGCCAGCAAGCATTGGAGCGTGCACGCAAGTACTTATCCAAGGTGGGGCTGGCGGAACGGGTCGAGGCACAGTATCCGGTTCAGTTGTCCGGTGGTCAGCAGCAGCGCGTGGCCATTGCCCGAGCGCTGGCGATGGAGCCGGAGGTCATGCTGTTCGATGAGCCGACTTCCGCGCTGGACCCAGAGCTGGTGGGCGAAGTACTCAAGGTCATGCAGCAACTGGCCGAGGAGGGCAGGACGATGATTGTGGTGACTCACGAAATGGCCTTTGCACGGCACGTCTCCAATCACGTTATGTTTCTGCATCAGGGGCGAGTGGAGGAGCAAGGTTCACCCAGCAGCGTGTTTGACCATACCCAAAGCGAGCGGCTGAAGCAGTTTCTGGCAGGCTCTTTAAAATAACAATATGGGACTTTTAGGGAGAGTGGTTTGATAAGCGGAGTTTGGTGGGCGTGTATTTTATATGGTGCTAAAAAGTCGTGCGTAGCGTCCGGAGTTTAGTAAGTATTAATGCATAAAAGATTTAATAATGTCATTTTGGCGCTAAATCTAAATGCGGATATAATTTGGTGTCCTATATATGGCTTTGATAGGGCTCATGAGTGTTTCGTTTGGGGCGCTATGCATAGATAAATGCGTAAAATGCTCGTATGCCTTCTGATGTATTTGAGTAATTCACGGAAAAACTATTTGATCGGTTTGTAAGGAACCTTGTGCGGAGCTTCGCGCACGTTCTCTGCTCTCCTAAGGGAACCACGTTAATAATTCCACGCTGGGAGCTTCTCAGGCTAGCTAGTTTCCGTCCGGCTCTGAAAGGAGTGAAGAAAGCAAGTCTTCGTTGGGTATGGTTGATTTGTCGCAGAGTGAATGGCGTAGCAGTTGGTGTATATAGGTGATTATGTTCAGTCGAGCTGACACCGGAAAAGGATGCATGACTTTTTGTGCGGCTCTCTTACACTTTTGCAAGCTCTTGTGAGTATTTTTGTTGCAACAAGTGCGAGGAGATCTGCCCTCTTGCAGGGCCTGTAGTGTGATTGCGCACATACTAGAGGTAACAGGAGGGTGAGCTGGAAGCACTCTTGTAACTAAAAGAGAACGTGCTTAGTTTTAAGCAAGCACAACGCTCATCGTCGCATCAACTCACACGTGGCCGCAGTTGGAATATTAATCTCAGCGTTCCTGATGGTAGCTTTGGCCTGCTTCACAATGTGGCGCAAATCAAGTGCTCGACCTAGATGAAATCCGGCGATATGCGTACTGGCAGGAAGGATAAAAGAAAGGGTTTGTTTTTCGGGGTTCTGTTTGGTCAACGAACCTGCGGAGTGAAGTAAAGTCGCTAGGTTTTGTCTGTCGTCGCCGGTAAGCGTAAGCAAACCCGCCGCGAACGGTTTCTCGCCGAGATGGATCAGGTTGTGCTCTGGAGTGGCCTGCTGGGCTGATCGAGCCGTTCGAGTCTTAATGGCCCAGATGAGTTACAACACCTTAAGCACTTCGGGAGTGCCTATGTCTTCGGCTGACAGCTTGCCTATGTGATCAAACGCATACGGCTCCAGCTTTCGCAGCCACCCTTTACGCGGCTTTCCGGCCACACCGCTTGGTAAATATCACGGTATTCCGTTGCGAGGGTTTCGAATTTTAGTTGCTTGGCTTCCCCTTGAACTACGCGCTCTGCGTCTCTTGCTGCCAAGGGATCGATGTCATCACTAGTTGGCTGCGTTAGCACTGGCATCTCGTCTGACCTTCTTGAGGTTCACTTCAGGGAATGAACCCAGACCCTTCTCTCTACGGCGGCCCGCCAGTTGAAAGCGAAGCAGCCAAGAATTACGTCCAGTTGGTTTGACGACCAACCTTAGCCCATCACCATCTTCATAGGTGGCCAGGTTCTGTCAGGTTTTCGACTTGTGTCGGTATCAGATTACCCTTTGGATTTCCCCTATCGTCCCTTTTGTCCCCCCGACCTGTCCCCTCGCTTCATCATCGGATGAGGCGTTCGCCTTTCCTCCCTGCTCGGTCAGCGCTGACCTGTATCAACGTAGCGCCGTTGTTCCTCGCTTAGTCTGGATGCTAGAGGGGGAGGTCGCCGAGTCGGCTGCTGACTCTTGTCAATCTATAGACTGAAGAGGGAACGCCCATGATCCGTGAAGTCGAAGGTGACATTTTACTGAGCCAAACTCAGGTCATTGCACATGGCATTGCACCTCAAGATCCGTTCGATACAGGCCTGGCACTTGCTTTGCGCGAGCGCTGGCCTTCTTTGGTTGCCGATTATCGTCATGCTGCCCATGGCAAGGCCCATCAGCCGGGTGATATCTGGTGTTGGTCAGGCGTTGATGACAAAGGCGGTGTGCGCAGTATCGTCAACCTGCTGACACAGGACTCTTTGCACGCGGGGCATTCGGCGAAGCCTGGAAAGGCAACCCTGAAAAACGTGGGTCACACGCTACGCGAGCTTGCCAAATACATCACCAGTGAAAATGTAAAAAGCGTGGCTCTGCCGCGCTTGGCGACGGGTGTGGGCGGTCTGGATTGGAGTGATGTCAAACCGTTGATTGAAAAGCATCTGGGCGAGCTCAATGTCGATGTGATCGTTTATGAGGTCTATCGTAAAAATTTCCAGGCTGATGAGCGTCTTGGCTAACCACCGTATTGCCGTAATCGAAGCCTTTTGTTGGGGCACTGCGGTTAATGAAAGCCGGTATTCGCTGCATGCTTACAGTTGTACCTTCGGGGTCTGTCTATGTTCTGGCGCATGAGGTGGCGCCAGAGCCTCAGGTGCAACTGACGGCGAGCATCAATCAGTGGCTCGAGAGACCTCCGGTATGGCTGGGTCAAGGACGACTGCCCGCACTTGGCTAACCCACTGCTAGCGTCAGTCGCTCAGCTCGACGACGTTGGCACATAGGCTCAAGTACTGAGCTAGAGGCTCAGTCGGCCGCTGCTGATTATCCATAGCGTGACTAATGCAAGGGCCAGCACCAGCAGGCCGATGACGCGTTCGGTGGTGTTGCCGAATGATGGCGGGCCGCGCTGGCGGTGGGCGTACATGAAGCCATCGAGCTCCGGCGCGTAGAAAATCATCGACAGCAGCAGGTATTCCAGCCCGGCGGCGTAGATCAGCCAGATGTCGTAGATGGTTCCCAAGGAGGCCATTGCCAGCGATGCCGGGACGGCCCGCGAATGGCGTGCGGCCAGCTAGCAGGCAGTGCCATTGAGGTGGCCGGCCGGATCAGGGCGTTGTAGCTCGAGGCATTGAGGAAGGCGAGCAGGAACAGCACCGAAATCAGTGTGTTGGTCAGCCATAGCGCTGAAGCGGGAGTTTCCACCGCATTGATGCGACTGAGCTGCGCCGGGGCAGTGTGATTGTCACCGCGACTGGCCAGATAGAGCATCTCCACCGCCAGCATTGTCCAGGCCAGCAACGCGCAGCCCACCCAGATGATCAGGCCGATGTTGACCAGGATCGCTGCCCTGGGGCCGACTACCGCGGCATTACCATGAGCCATGGGCGGATTCTACATCTGCGCCAGTTCATGCTGGGTGCGCGCGCCAACGTCCGCTCAAATGACGCGGACAGCATCGCCCTTGGCCTCGGGCTTAGGCAGGCGTGCCGACCTGCCGCTGACTTTGTTGCGCCAGATCCGGTAAGCACGAATGCCCTCGCGTACTGAGCCGAACAACAACTTTTGCTCCATCTCGCGTGCCAGCCCTGAGCGCACCAGCATCCGCAGAAACTTCCCACGGGCTCGGGCGATACTCAGTTCGATCCCACGGGCGCGGAGAGTGTCGCGCACCTCCCTGAGCGCGGCGATGCCGCTAACGTCGATTGAGGTTACCGCCTCGGCGACGAACAGCACTGCACGGGGTGCAGGGTCTCGCTCGATAGCCTCCAGGATGCGTGACTTGAAGTAGTCGGCATTGAAAAACAGGATGGCGTCATCGAAGCGATAAACCACCAGCCCCGGTAGTGTGCGCGCCTCTTTGTACTGGCTGATATCCACTTGGCCTTCAATTCCACGTACCCAGCCAAGTACCGCGTCGGTAGGTTGATAGGTGCTTTTGAGCAGGCGCAGGATCGCCAGTGTCACCGCAATGATGATGCCCGGCAGCACGCCAGCACCGAGTACGCCGACGGTGGTCAGCACGCACAGCCAGAATTCGAAACGGCTGAGCTTGCGGATGGCCTGCATCGCCTTGATGTCGATCAGGCTCCAGCCAGCCATTAACAGCACGGCTCCCAGTGCCGCCTGAGGAATCCAGGCCATGGGTGCGGTGAAGAACATCAGGATGAGTGCAATCACCAGGGCGGCGACAATCCCTACCAGTTGGCTCTTGCCGCCGACCATGTTGTTCACCGCGGTACGCGAGTCGGCGCCGCTGATGGCGAAGCCCTGGGAAACCCCGGCAGCAATATTGGACACGCCCAGCGCAAGGAATTCGTGGTTGGCGTTGATCGAGTAACCGTTCTTGGCGGCGAAGCTGCGTGCGGTCAGCATCGCACTGCAAAAACTCACCGTGGCGATACCCAGTGCATCGCGCAACAGGCTTTTCATTTCTGCCAGATTGGTTTCGGGCCAGGCCAATTGGGGAATGCCTGACGGTACCGAGCCGAGCACGGAAATCCCGTAGCGATCCAGACCCAGGAGCCCGACGCACAGCGTGGCGACGGCCACCGTCACCAGTGCGGCAGGGAGCTTGGCGAAGCGCTGCGGCAGCCAGATCAACAGTGCCAGGGCGCTGGCCCCGACGGCGAGGGTCGGCAAGTGCGTTTCTCCGAGCCGCTGCAGCATGTTCAGCAGGCTGAGAATGAAACCATCGCCTTCGATTTTATAACCCAGCACCTTGTCCAGTTGCCCGGCCAGCAGGCTCAAGCCGATTCCATTCAGGTAGCCGATCAGAATAGGGCGCGAGAAAAAGCTCGCAATAAACCCCAGGCGCGCGACGCCAGCACCGATCAGCATCAGGCCGACCAGCACGGTAACGATCACCGCCAACTGCGCCAGACGCTCGGGGTCGCCCAACGCCAGGGGGGCGATCGCTCCGGCCACCATCGCGCAGGTGGCCGCATCAGGTCCTACCATCAACTGCCGCGAGCTTCCCACCAATGCATAGACGATCATCGGCAAAATGCAGGCATACAAGCCGTACTGCGGAGGGAGCCCGATGATCTGCACGTAGGCGATGGCAATGGGAATCTGAATGGCTGCGACCGAGAGTCCGGCCATAAGGTCGTACCTGAACCATTCGCGGCGGTACTGCAGGAGGTTGGCCAAACCTGGCAACCAGCGGGCAAGTGACATGAGAGGCCTTTACGATGCGCTGACGGAGAGGGGCGTCGTGGGTGAAATAGTCGCGCCCTAGTGTGAGATAAATAGACTGATTTTTCTTTGCATCCATTGCAACAGGATTGTAGTAGTCAGGGATTAGTTGACAACTAGAGTCAGGTTTCTGGTCCGTTTTATAATTGGCGTCCCAAGGGAACTCAATCACCAGAGGTTGTTGGCCCAAAGAGTTTTTCCACCACTTGCTCCTCTCAATGAATGTGGGAGCAAGTGGATGAACTGGGGATACAGTCCTTGAATTATCTAGGAGTGGTATACCCCGCTGGGTATCGTCGGGCACTAAGTCGTCGGCAGTCTCCTTCACCGCCATATTCGATACAAGCAAAAACTCTGAGCTTCTTGGAGAAGATCAGGGTTTTTTCGTGTTAGAGGGTTAAAAAACTTCTATGGCGGTACGAAGGAAATGGCCTGGAAGATTGACGGCGCACTGCAGCATTGTGATGACGCCAGGGTCGTTTTCAGTGGGTCGCTTCAGTAGAAGATGTTGGCCGTGTCTTTGACACGCGAAGGCAGTTGACTATTAAGCGCCAGGACTTTATCCAGTATTTCTGCTGCGGGAGTGCCCTTGGCTCTTGCCGTTTGTACGAGTGCCGTACCTTCTTTCATCGATGATGCGTTGATTTGTGCAAAGTACTTCATCGATTCCTGAGTTTGTGCCTCCCCGATGACGGAGTCGCTGACCGCAGGCCAATTGGAAATGTCGATCAATGGCTGGAAGGGGCTTTGGGTAGTGAAGCCCAGCAGTTTTTCGGCCTCGGCACCATCCGCTCTGGCGATATTGACCCGATCGTTTCGATAGTTGCCGACACTGACCTGAGACTGGAAAGGGGGATTGGTTGTTGGGGCTTTTGCTGCAGGTGGGGGGGGGCCGAGGTGGAAGCCAGTATGAGCTAAGGCCGATGGGTTGCAGTCAGGTGTTCTGGCAGCGGATTTTTTTCTTGCCCGCTGACGGTTAAAAGAGCGGCTGATCCATTGTCAATTTTCAGGTTATCTCCAGTCCTATGTCCGTAAGGAGTGGCAGATGTTCTGCGGTAAGCACGCTATTCGGTATGGACGAATTTCCTTTCGCTATCCAGCTTGTTGGCTGTCTGGCACACAGCAGAGGTTGTGCCACTTTTTTGAGCGGAGTCATCTTTGTTGCCTTCAGCACATTCTTTGTTGTCGAGGGCACTTGAGCCTGGCTTTGGCGGTAAAGGCTGGTGGGCGGAGGGCGAAGCAGCGGCAAGATACTGCCGTTCGATGGCCGCGCCTGCAGGTCCTGGCGGGTGAGAGCAAGAACACTCTGGGTCAGGCCACGATAATGGTGGCCGGAGTGACGGGCTGACCGACTTCGCCACCTTGCAGGCCGACTTGAGTCCTGGCGAAGTTTTTTGTGCGGCCAAAGGTGATGCGCTGGCCTTCGTTGGTTCCGCTGCTGAGAACCGTGGCACGCAGTTCGAACAGGCGCTGTGTGCCTGTCGCTCGATGGATGTCGCGCCTGAGATGAATCAAATGCAGCTGGCGCAAGCCCTCGCTGTCTTGCCTTGGGGTTTGCTGTTGCAGCACTACCTCAGCGCGCACCGTTGATGTGGATCAGCCTTGAGCACCGACTTGTAGCCGCCTGTCGGCATCGGCTGTTTCTGGACGGCAGGTCTATAAGTGACCGTCTAGTCTGAATCGCCATGACGACGCGTATTTCTCAGGCAACCAGGAGCTTGCCGGTACGCGTCGGTGGCTGAAGGGAGCTGGGATATGAGGGGTCTTGCCTATATCGAAGACAATGGGGATGAGTTTCCAATCAACAATTTGGTGCGCTGTGGCCAAGCCGCATTTGAAGCCGAAGTTAAATCTCCTGGCGGTATCGTCAGCAAGAAAAAAACTGCGACGGTGCCGGTAGCCAGTAATACGATGTTCTTTCCCAGCGCATTGCCGAAGAGAAAGTAAAATTGAGTTCTGACAGCCCCGCTTTATGCGGGGCTTTTTATTGCCTGGAGATTATCAATGAGCGTTGTTTATGAAAGTCCAGGCGTTAATCCGAGAGCGCCAATAGTTCGAGAATATTAAGGTATTGACGGCAGGCTCTGTCGGCGACAGGGGTGGGTTTTTCAAGCGTGCGCTTTGCCTGGATCGACTCTGGAACGTTTTGTCGAAGAGCACTTCATGAGCTGTTTTGTACTGTTTTGGTGGCAGGAAACATTTTTGCGCAGTAGCCAGGCTCACCGGAAATGCTGGTTGATGTAAGCGTTTTTCTAGCTGTTGTTTGCGTATTGGTTTTTTATTGATTTTGAGTAGCCGTATTAATTGTTTTTTGCCAATGAAATGGATGGATTAAGAAGGTTCTTTTATATTTTTCGGAATTTTCTTATCTCAATTGGTGATAACTGAAGATATGTTCTTTATCCCGATTAAAGCGGGGCTGCGCATCCAGCGATGATGCCTTTATATGAAAAGCGATAAGGAAATAAACGTGAAAGCCATTTTCAAGCTCCTCGCACTGTCCACTCTTGTAGCCGCAGCCACAGGTTGCACCAGCTATAACATCAGCCAACCGTCTTCGCCCATCGACAGTCAGGTCAAAGCCGACCTGAAGGCAGACGTGGCAGTAGGTGAAGCGATTTCGGGCCAGTCGTCGGTCAACATCCTGTTTGGCTTCCTGCAGTTCGGTGGTGACAGCCAGTTTGCTGATGGTGTGGCTTACGGCGGTGACGGCGGTGGTGCTCTGGGTGGCCTGGGCTTCGACCCGGTCAGCTCGGTCAAGTCCGCTGCGGCCTTCAAGGCGGTCAAATCTTCGGGTGCCGACCTGATCGTTGCTCCGCGTTATGAAGTGAGCGAAGAAAACTACTTCGTCTTCAAGAAAGTTTCCGTCACGGTCAAAGGTAATAAAGGCAACATCCGCAGCATTCGTTAATTGCTGCTGCGCTCGAGCGTCTGAGGTGGATATCGGGTTGATGCAGGAGCCACCTTCCAAGGGGCTGCCTGCAACCGATTCGGTCTGAACATCTTCGGTAAGGTGAGCTGAAGATGCCTCGGGATTGGTGGAATTCGGGATCGGCTTGTGTTGCTCCCATGTGCCGATTCTTTTCACATAATCTTCACATCTGCCTGAGTACGCTCAAGCCATCCGTTAAAAAGCAATACCCCTAGCCCGTTCCCCAGCGGGCTTTTTTTTGCGCGATGATAAAACTCTTTTAAAATCAGCGGTCCAAGCCACCGGTAAGTAACCGGGTGTCGTTGTGACAGTCCATATCGGGCGTTGCGGCGCTGGGCTTTCATGTCAGTTCGACAATCTTTTCTTGAGGTTCAAGTCATGCGTTTAACTCTACCTGCCCTGGTTGTGGGCCTTTTGCTGGCTCAGGGTGCAATGGCCGGTGATGGCACCGCGGCTATTGGCGGCGGTCTCGGCGGCGCGCTGGGTAACGTGGTCGGGCAGAAGCTCGGTGGTAGTACCGGGGCGGCTATCGGCGCGGGTGTTGCCGGGGCTGCGGGCAGTGCGGCTGGCGCGCGCAAGGGCAGCCGAGCCAAGGCGGCGATTGGTGGTGGGTTGGGTTCAGCCGGTGGTTCGCTGATCGGCAATCGCCTGGGTGGCAGCACCGGCTCCACCGTGGGCGCCGGTATCGGCGGCGCGGCGGGCGGTGCTCTGGGTAGCAGCATGGGTCACAAGAAGCGTCATTGATCGTCGCGTGACGTTGGCAAACCCGGCCTGGTGCCGGGTTTTTTGTGCGCGCCTTGTGGGGGCGGAGCCATACTCAAGTGGGCCTGTCCCGTAGACCCAGGAGGCGAGCATGCACCGTGAAATCCCAGGCGATGAAGAGCAAGATCCGGAGGATCTGTCGAATATCAACGACCCGGGGAATGAAGACCCAGGATCCTTGATGGATGATGCGCGAGTGCCACTGCTGGAGGAGGAGCAGGCGCCGCAAGAGGGCGACGGCGAATCGCTCGGTCCGGTTTGAACTCCTGAACCGTATCTGCCTGCCCCTTGGTTGCTCCTGGCCTCGCCTCGCCGCTATGCTGCTGAATCCTTTAATTGCTGACTCACCGCGAAAACGGGCCGTACCTGGGCCGCTCCCTGGAATGTATTTTTGCTAACGGATCCGATGCGATGAATGCACAGTTGAACGATTTGGCGCCGATCAAGGCCGTTATTTTCGACATGGATGGCTTGCTCCTGGACACCGAGGGCATCTACACCGAGATCACTCAAATGATCGCCGAGCGTTACGGGCGTACCTACGACTGGAGCATCAAGCAGCACATCATCGGCCGCGGTGCCGCTGATCTGGCGCAGTACGTGGTGCAGGCCCTGGACTTGCCGATCAGCGCCGAGGAGTTCCTGGTCATGCGCGAGCCCTTGATGCGCGAGCGTTTCCCGCGGGCCCAGGCGATGCCCGGGGCGCAGCAGTTGGTCCGGCACTTGAAGGCGCACCGTATCCCCATTGCGGTGGGTACCAGCTCGTCGCAGATGTCCTTTACTGAGAAAACCACCCGGCATGGCGAATGGTTCGCGCTGTTCGACACCATCGTTACCGCAGACGATCCGGAAGTGACCGCAGCCAAGCCGGCGCCGGATATCTTCCTCACTGCCGCCCGTCGCTTGGGGGTCGCGCCTGAGGAGTGCCTGGTGTTCGAAGACTCTCCCTTCGGTGTGACTGCGGCCAAGGCGGCTGGCATGAGCGCGATTGCGATACCCGATCCGGCCATGGCGGATACCAAGTTTGCTCATGCCGATGCGATCTTGCGTTCGTTGATGGCTTTTCAGCCGGCGGCTTGTGGCCTGCCGAGGCTGGACTGGCCTGATTAACCTTGAGCGCCTGCTGTAAACCAGCCGGACCCGGTGATGAGACCGGGTCCGGCTTTTTTATCCCGGCAGCGGCTCAGGCGCTGAAACCGCCGTCGATGGTCAGGCTGGCACCGGTGATGTAGGCGGCTTCAGGGCCGGCCAGATAGGCAACGAAACCGGCAATCTCTTCAACTCGTCCATAACGACGGACGGCCATGAAATCCATCAGGCTTTCGGCGAAATCGCTGTCGGCCGGGTTCATGTCGGTGTCCACCGGGCCAGGCTGGACGTTGTTGATGGTGATGCCCCGTGGGCCCAGGTCCCGCGCCAGGCCCTTGGTCAGGCCTACCAGCGCAGCTTTGCTCATGGCATAGGGACCGCCACCGGCGAAGGGCATGCGATCGGCGTTGGCGCTGCCGATGTTGATGATGCGTCCACCTTCGCCCATGTGTCGCGCAGCTTCCTGAGTGGCGATGAACACACTGCGGACGTTGACGGCCAGGGTCTGGTCGAAGTCTTCCAGCTTGAACTCGTCCAGCGGTGCGACGGCCAGGAAGCCGGCGTTGTTCACCAGGATATCGAGGCGTCCGAAGGTTTTGACGGTGCTGTTCACGGCGTTGCGAATGGCCTCGGCATCGGCGCTGTCCGCGTGGATCGCCAGAGCTTTGCCACCCTTGGCGATGATGCGCTCCTGGAGCTCCTGCGCCTTGCTTGCCGAACTGACGTAGGTGAAAGCGACGCTGGCGCCTTCGGCCGCCAGGCGTTCGACGATGGCTGCGCCGATACCGCGGGAACCGCCTTGGATCAAGGCCACTTTGCCGCTGAGGGTGTGCTTGTTCATGTATCTCTCCAGAGCTTCAAGGCCGGGTTGCCTTGTGCATGGGGTCGAGTATCGACCGCTGATTAACCTCTGTGTAGCGGGTAATTCCTATACTCTGTGTAAACCAAAAGTTTAGAGTCGGCGTTTATGGAAGCCTTCAGCAGTATCGAGTGTTTTGTCCGCAGTGCTGAAGTTGGCAGTTTTGCCGAGGCCGCCCGCCGCCTCGGCTTGACCCCGGCGGCAGTGGGCAAGAGTGTGGCCAAGCTGGAAACCCGAGTGGGCGTCAGGTTGTTCCAGCGCAGTACCCGGCGCCTGACCTTGACCGAGGCTGGGCGAGTGTTTCTTGCTGAAGTCGCCGACAGCCTGCAGACCATCCAGAATGCCGTGAGTACCTTGTCCGATGCTCAGGGGCGCCCGG
The DNA here is from genome assembly GCF_009908285.1 of Pseudomonas sp. Fl4BN1. Lineage (GTDB taxonomy): Bacteria > Pseudomonadota > Gammaproteobacteria > Pseudomonadales > Pseudomonadaceae > Aquipseudomonas. Next base: position 5,290 of record NZ_JAAARM010000051.1, on the reverse strand, counting down.
CGGGAACACTCAAGGTCAGCATGGGCACGGTCTTTGGAGGGTTGTACATCGTGCCCATGCTTGGCGCTTTTCTGCAGCGTTACCCGGATATTCACCCGGACTGGCATTTCGACAATCGCCAGGTGGACCTGATCGGCCAGGGTTTCGATGCCGCCATCGGCGGCGGTTTCGAATTGCCGCAAGGAGTGGTCGCTCGCCGACTGTCACCTGCTCATCGGGTGCTGGTGGCGAGTGCAGCCTATCTCAGGGAGCGCGCGCCAGTTCGCGAGCCCGAGGACCTGCGGCATTGTCGTGGGATCCTTATCCGTTCACCGCAAACCGGGCGCATCCGCACCTGGCAGATGACTGGGCGGGCGGGGGATATGCGGCCATTGGAGCTCAAGGCCAGCATGACCATGAGCGATTCGGAGGCGGCCTGCATCGCTGCGGCCCAGGGGCTGGGCCTGGCCTTGGTGAGCATGCCGTTTGCGGTCAATTACCTGCGCTCCGGAGCGCTGCAACGAGTCCTGCCGGATTGGTACGTGGATGATGGCTTCACCTCAATCTATTACGCCGAGCACAAGATGCTGCCGGGCAAGACCCGGGCCTTTGTCGATTTCGTCATCGAGCAGTTCGCCGAACAGGGCTTGGCCCAAGCCTTCAGCGCCCTGTAGTCGTCGGTTTGCCGCTGAGCCCGGGCGCCGCCGTGGGCCTCAGCGCCCCAGGCGCAGCGGCCAGCCAAGCACTTTCTTGGTCCGCGGCGGTGCATAGGTCCGCACCTTCGAGGTCGACAATCCCAGGCGCACCAGGGATTCGGCGATGGTCACTGCTGCGGTCACCCCGTCCACCACTGGCACCCCGGTGCGCTGGCGGATCTGTTCATCCAGCCCGGCCATGCCGCCACAACCCAGGCAGATGACTTCCGCCTTGTCCTCGGTCACCGCCAACTCGGCCTGGCGCACGATGGACGCTACTGCGCGCAGCGGATCCTCTTCCAGCTCCAGCACCGCCAGGCCGCTGGCCCGCACCGAGGCGCAGCGCTCATACAGACCGGAAAGTTTCAGTCGATCTTCGATCAGCGGCACGGTGCGATCCAAAGTGGTCACCACCGAGTAGGCGTGGCCGAGGAACATCGCGGTGCTGGCGGCGGCATCGGTGATGTCCACCACCGGTACGTTGAGCAATTCCTGCAAGCCTTCACGACCGTGTTCGCCATAACCGGCCTGGATCACCGCGTCGTAGGGCTGGTCGTAGGCCAGTACCCGATCCATCACGGCGATGGCCGCCAGATAGCTTTCGAAGTTGCCTTCCACCGATTCGGCGCCGAAATAGGGGGTCAGGCCGACAATCTCGGTGCCGGGTGCCGCCACGCTTTGTGCCTGCCGGGCGATGGCCTGGGTGATGCTGTCGGTGGTGTTGACGTTGACCACGAGAATTCGCATGAGGGTTCCTTGCCGGTTGGATCATTCAAGGCCCGGGGTAACCGGGCCGTTCAAATTCAATCAATGACTGACGTTGTCCACAGCGATCGATTCGCCGCTGACATCCGCGTACTCGGGGTGGCGCTTGGCGATGATCAGGTACAGCAGGCCGGCGATACCGGCGCCGATCAGCCAGGAAAATGGCGAGACACTGGCAAAGCCTGGCATCAGGGCCTGGACAATGGCGATCAGCGCCGCCGGAATAAACGCCGCTACCGCCCGCAGATTGACTCCGCGGCTGTAGAAATAGGCACCTTGCGGATCTTCGCTGTACAGCTGTGGGACGTCGACCTGGGTTTTGCGCAGGAGCCAGTAGTCCACCATGATCACCCCGTACAGCGGGCCCAGCAGCGCGCCGAGACCGGACAGGAAGTACACGATCACCAGTGGGCTGTTGTAGAGATTCCACGGCAGGATCAGCACCGCGATGGCGGCACTGATCAGGCCGGCGCGGCGGAAGTTCAGGTACTTGGGCGCCAGGTTGCTGAGGACAAAGGCCGGGGCGACGAAGTTGGCCATGATGTTCACCGCCACAGTGACGATCAGGAAGGCCAGGCAGCCAAGGACCAGGAACAGCGTGTTGGGGATCGAGGCGATGATTTGCGTAGGGCTTTCGATGATCCGTCCGTTGATCTGGAACTGCGCGCCGCACAGCAGCACGGTGATGCTGGCGAACACCAGGATGTTTACTGGCAGGCCCCAGAAGTTGCCGACCCTGATGGTCTTGCGGCACGGCGAGGAGCGGGAGAAGTCGCAGAAGTTGAGAATCAGAGTGCCGTAGATCGCCAGCCACAGAGCGCCGCCGGCGAAGATCTGCCGCCACATTTCGCCTCCCGTCAGTGGCTCGCGGATCGACCAGGCGATCCGTCCGTCGGCCTGGGTGTACATCCAGGCGGCGAGGCAGGCGACCGTCAGCAGGATGATCGGCCCGGCGAAGGCTTCGTAGCGCCGGATCATCTCCATGCCGTAGGCGAGGATTGCCAGCTGCACCAGCCAGATCACCACGAAGCAGGCCCAGCCCAGGGTCGACAGGCCGAGGATCGAATTGTGGTCATAGTCGGCGAAACCCGGATGGATCGCCGTAAGCAGCACGCGAAACACCACCGAGGCCAGATAGGTCTGGATGCCGAACCAGGCGATGGCAATCACCGCCCGGATCAGCGCCGGAATCTGCGCGCCATGGATGCCGAAACTGATGCGGCTGATCACCGGGAACGGCACCCCGGTCTTCTGGCCCATGTAGCCCGACAGGTTCATGAAGCAGTACACCAGCGCTGCACCTATCCCCAGCGACAGGAGAATCTGCCAGCCACCCAGGCCCAGGGCATACAGGCCAATGGCAAAGGAGTAGTTGGCGATGTTGTGCACGTCGTTGGTCCATAGGGCGAAGATGCTGTAGCGGCCCCAGCGACGGCCCTCGATTTTGGTGGGTGCCAGGTCGCGGTTGTGCAGGCGCGGGCTGAGCGTGATGCGGTCCGGATGGGTTCCGGCGAGGGGCTGTTGAACGGTGTGCGAATGCAGCGTGGCGGGCAGATCCAGGGCGATTTTTTTCGAAGAGCTGGTGTGCATTCCGGCAGGCTCCTGACTCTTTCCCTGGATGACTGTGCTTGAGCGCAGGCTCGACAATCTTCGTCGCAGGTGGGAATCACTGGGTTCGGGGCATCTGCAGCTTGAATCGAGGAATCAGGCATGCGGACATTAAGTGTATGTATGTTTTGATTGATTTTGTATACAAAACATAAGTTCACTAAAGCCACTTCTATGCCAGTTCTGAAACTATAAAACCGCTTACTGATTTTGCTTTGTTATTGATTGTTCATAACTTGCTGAAATACAGAAATTAAAAATTGACCGATTGAACAGGTATTTATTTTTTATCAGACGAAAGAGTGTGCCGTGCGGATATCGACGGTCGAAAGGCGTGTAACTTTTTGGGGCGACAATTATTTGAAGTGCACACAAAAATGGCACTTTTGGTGACGTTATTGTGTACACATTTGTCGATTGCGCAGGCGCCGACTTACCGGCGCAGGCGTGCGCATGGACAGCGCAAGGCCCAAGGGCCTTGCGCTGGCAAGCCGGTTCTTGCCGGGGGAGGGGTCAGGCTTTGCTGATGATGTTGCCGGCGTGCAGGCCGCATTCCTTCTGGGTGGCTTCCTCCCACCACCAACGGCCTTCACGCTCGTGCTGGTTCGGCAGCACCGGACGGGTGCAGGGTTCGCAACCGATGCTGATGAAGCCGCGTTCGTGCAGGCTGTTGTACGGCAGCTCGAGCATGCGGATGTAGCCCCAGATCTCTTCGCTGCTCATCTGTGCCAGCGGGTTGAACTTGTACAGAGGGCGTTCCGGGGTGGAAAAGGCGCTGTCGATTTCCAGCGCCGCCACCTGGCTGCGGGTGCCCGGGCTCTGGTCACGGCGCTGGCCGGTGGCCCAGGCGCGGACGGTGGACAGCTTGCGCCGCAGCGGCTCGATCTTGCGGATGCCGCAGCATTCGCCATGGCCGTCCTTATAGAAGCTGAACAGGCCTTTTTCCTTGACGAAAGGTTCGAGCTTGCTGTGGTCCGGCGAGATCAGTTCGATGTCGATCTTGTAGTGTTCGCGCACCTGATCGATGAAGCGATAGGTTTCCGGATGCAGGCGACCGGTGTCGAGGCTGAACACTTTGACGTTCTTGTTCAGCTTCCAGGCCATGTCCACCAGCACCACGTCCTCGGCGCCGCTAAAGGAGATCCACAAGTCATCGCCAAACTGGGCGAAGGCCAGCTTGAGGATGTCCTGGGCGGACTTGTTGGCATAGGTCGTGGCAAGTTCAACGACGTCGAATGGTTGGCTCATCAGGGCGGTTTCCTACAAGTCGGTGGCGCTGTGCGCTCTATAGGGGAGCGATCTTAGCAAAATCCATGGGCCCCTGGCGCGCTCGTCTGCGTTGCGCCTGCGGGGGCGAATCGCTAGAGTTCGGCAGTCCTTTTACTCGCTCAATTTAAATAATCAGAACCAATGGGAGTGTCTTGTGGAAATTGCCTGTCTCGATCTGGAAGGTGTGCTGGTCCCGGAAATCTGGATCGCCTTTGCCGAAAAAACCGGGATTGAATCCCTCAAGGCAACCACCCGGGATATTCCCGACTACGACGTACTGATGCAGCAGCGCCTGCGGATTCTCGACGAGCACGGCCTGAAGCTCTCGGACATCCAGGAAGTGATCGCCACCCTCAAGCCTCTCGATGGTGCGGTGGAGTTCGTCAACTGGCTGCGGGAGCGTTTCCAGGTGGTGATCCTTTCCGACACCTTCTATGAATTCTCCCAGCCCTTGATGCGCCAGCTGGGTTTCCCGACCCTGTTGTGCCACCGCCTGATCACCGATGACGGTGGTCGGGTGACTGGCTATCAGCTGCGTCAGAAAGACCCCAAGCGCCAGTCGGTGCTGGCCTTCAAGAGCCTGTACTACCGGGTGATTGCGGCGGGGGATTCCTACAATGACACGACGATGCTCGGCGAAGCCGATGCCGGCATCCTGTTCCATGCACCGGACAACGTGATCCGCGAATTCCCGCAGTTCCCGGCGGTGCACAGCTTTGCCGAACTGAAGCAGGAGTTCCTCAAGGCTTCCAATCGCCCCCTGAGCCTGTAAAGCCGTTCTCGTAGGAGCCGGCTTGCCGGCGAAGGGGTCCTTGGATTTTGCGCAAATCCTGCCGACGCCTTCGCTGGCAAGCTGTTGTGGCTCAATGTTCCTGGACCACTCTGTAGGAGTTTCAACCTAAGGAAGCATCATGGGATTTCGGGTCGTTACCGCTGAAGAAAAGGCTGAAGCCATTCGCTTGGTCGTGGAGATG
>NZ_JAAARM010000050.1 GCF_009908285.1 Pseudomonas sp. Fl4BN1 | reverse complement strand
TTGCCCCCCCGTCTGCGTTACCATTCCCGGTCGGACGCGGCAGCCTGCTGCGCGCAGGAGTAAGCATGTCGCACCCGTTTGAAACACTGACCCCCGACCTGGTTCTCGACGCCGTTGAAAGCATCGGTTTTCTCAGCGACGCTCGAATATTGGCGCTCAACAGCTACGAAAATCGCGTCTATCAAGTGGGCATCGACGAAGGCGAACCGCTGATCGCCAAGTTCTACCGGCCACAGCGCTGGACCAACGACGCGATTCTCGAAGAACACCGTTTCACCTTCGAACTCGCCGAGTGCGAGGTACCCGTAGTGGCGCCGATCATTCACGACGGTGCCAGCCTGTTTGAACATGCCGGCTTTCGCTTCGCATTGTTTCCCCGTCGCGGTGGCCGTGCTCCGGAACCGGGCAACCTGGACCAGTTGTATCGCCTCGGACAGTTACTCGGCCGCCTGCATGCCGTGGGAGCCACCCGCCCTTTCGAACATCGCGAAGCCCTGGGCGTGAAGAACTTCGGCCACGACTCCCTGGCGACCCTGCTGCAAGGCAACTTCATTCCCAAGAGCCTGCTACCGGCCTACGAGTCAGTCGCCCGGGACCTGCTCAAGCGTGTGGAAGAGGTGTACCAGGCCACGCCGCATCAGAACATCCGCATGCACGGTGATTGCCACCCCGGCAACATGATGTGCCGCGACGAGATGTTCCATATCGTCGACCTCGACGACTGCCGCATGGGCCCGGCGGTGCAGGACCTGTGGATGATGCTGGCCGGCGACCGCCAGGAATGCCTCAGCCAGTTGTCCGAACTGATGGACGGCTACAGCGAGTTCCACGATTTCGACCCACGGGAACTGGCGCTGATCGAACCGCTGCGGGCCCTGCGCCTGATGCACTACAGCGCCTGGCTGGCACGGCGCTGGGATGATCCGGCATTCCCCCATAGCTTCCCCTGGTTTGGCAGCGAACGTTACTGGGGCGATCAGGTGCTGGCCTTGCGCGAACAACTGGCGGCCCTCAATGAAGAGCCCCTGAAGCTGTTCTGAACCCTTTGCAAGAGCGCCAGGGCGGCGCTCCGCTGTCGGCGATTGACCTGCCACGCGATGCGTCAGAATGCGTTCGCTGGCAAACCGGCGCCTACACGCTGCGGCGGTGCAAAAGTCAGGACAGGCCTAGACCATTGTCCTTACAATCGCGTCTTTGTTAGCTGCCTAAGCAAGGACTCTGCATGCAAGCCGCCAACCCGCGTCGCGGTTACATTCTGGGCCTGACCGCCTACATCATCTGGGGCCTGTTTCCGCTCTACTTCAAAGCTATCGCCAGCGTGCCCGCCGTGGAAATCATCGTCCATCGGGTGCTCTGGTCGGCGCTGTTCGGCGCCCTGTTGCTGATGGTCTGGAAACACCCGGGCTGGTGGCGCGAGTTGCGGGACAATCCCAAGCGCCTGGCCATCCTGGCCCTGAGTGGCAGCTTGATTGCCGCCAACTGGCTGACCTACGTCTGGTCGGTGAACAACGGACGCATGCTCGAGGCCAGCCTCGGCTACTACATCAACCCACTGGTCAATGTGCTGCTGGGCATGCTGATTCTCGGCGAGCGCCTGCGGCGGCTGCAGTGGCTGGCGGTGATCCTGGCGGCAGTGGGCGTGGCCCAGCAAGTCTGGCAAGTGGGCAGCCTGCCCTGGGTCTCGCTGATGCTGGCGCTGAGCTTCGGCTTCTATGGCCTGATCCGCAAACAGGCCCCGGTCAAGGCGTTGCCGGGATTGGTAGTGGAAACCTGGATGCTGGTGCCCATTGCCCTGGCCTGGCTGCTGCTGCACCCGGATGCCAGCAGCGCCCATGCCGCGTTCTGGACCACCTCCGAAGCCTGGTGGCTAGTGGCCGCGGGGCCCATCACGCTGATCCCCCTGGTGTGCTTCAACGCCGCCGCCCGGGACCTGCCCTACACCACCCTGGGCTTCCTCCAGTACCTGGCGCCGACCCTGGTGTTACTCCAGGCCGTGCTGTTGTTTGGCGAGCACCTGTCCTCCAGCACACTGCTGGCCTTCATGTTCATCTGGGGCGGTCTTGCGGTGTACAGCGTCGATGCCTGGCTCAGCCTGCGGCGCCGTCGCTGATCAATAAACATACAAATCCCTGCAGGCCATATGCACCGTGGCCTGCAACGGTTCTTCCCAAGGTTATCCACAAGCTGATCCCCGTCGTTTGTGCACAAGCCCTTGAAACTGCTGATTTTTTGATCACGCAGCGCAAAGCCACGGCGGGGTTGGGCCAGCGGCGAGTCTCTACAGGTTATCCACAGGTGCATGCACGGTTTACTGGGATAACCCGCAGAGTGGATTTCAAGCCTCGCTGCGCAGCACCAACTCCACCATCAAATCATCCGCCAGGGTTTCCAGGCGCGACTGCAGCACTTCCAGGGACAAGGTCAAAGGCACCGCCAGAATCGCCTCGGCATGGAACAGCGGCTCACTGCTCATGGGGGCCGGCCGCACTTCGGTGACCAACCGTTCGAGGTTGACGCCCTGCTCCGCCAACAAACGGGTGATGTCTCGGACAATTCCCGGACGGTCATTGCCCACCAGTTCCATGGCAATGGGTTTCCAGGTACAGGACTGCTCGATGCCACTTTCCGCGATCAGCACCCGAATGCCTTGGGCCGACAGGCCCTGCAAGGCATCTACCAGTTCATCGTAGGCCTCGGCCGGAACCCCGACCCGCAAGATCCCGGCGAACTGCCCCGCCATGCGCGACAGGCGACTTTCCAGCCAGTTGCCGCCGTGCTCGGCAATGCATTGGGCAATGCGTTCGACCTGGCCGGCCTTGTCCGGGGCAAATACCGTGAGAACGAGATGATCCATGGCGCAGCCCTCTTTTTGTGGGTGAAAGATCAATTATAGGCAGCCTCACTCCCCGCGCCTTGCCCCAAACGAAACCAGCTCATAGCAACAGGTTGTAGGCGCTGGCTTGCCAGCGAAGGCCACACCGCGATCTCAATCCAAGGCCTGCTACCGCTATCTCCCGGCCAGCTTCGCCGGCAAGCCGATTCCTGCCATAGGTTGGATGAAGCAGCAGGCCGAAAGGGCAAAACACAAATCGTGTACAACTTTTTGTATTTATATGGAACAATCCACCGGCTTTTTGAGAACACCGCGCTCCCCAGCGTGACCGCACGGCTTTCTTGAGTCGCGGAACGACGTATTTAGTCTAATTTTCACAAGCGCAATTCATCATGTAGTATGCCGCAGCGCGCACTACATAACGTTGGAACGATGTCTGCCAAGGCTTGATCACAACCCCCGCGACCGCCCATCAGCAAGGCTCTGCCGTTGATTGGAAGGACCCAGCCGCCAGCAATGGCATGTACTGGCGAGCAGGGTTGTGCTTTAAATGGCCGCCGGCTTCATTGTTAATTTGAAGAGCTGAAAAGCGAAATAGCTGAGCAGAGTGAGGCAAGCAATGACTGAACACGTTCAAGTCGGTGGCCTGCAGGTCGCCAGAGTCCTGTTCGACTTCGTGAACAACGAAGCCATTCCCGGTACCGGCCTCACCGCCGACGCGTTCTGGGCCGGTGCCGACAAGGTTATCCATGACCTGGCGCCGAAGAACCAGGCCCTACTCGCCAAACGCGATGATTTCCAGGCGCGGATCGATGCCTGGCACCAGTCTCGTGCCGGCCAGGCGCATGACGCCGTGGCTTATAAAGCCTTCTTGCAAGACATCGGCTACCTGCTGCCAGAAGCGGCGGATTTCCAGGCCACGACGCAAAACGTCGATGAAGAAATCGCCCGCATGGCCGGCCCGCAGTTGGTGGTGCCGGTGATGAATGCGCGCTTTGCCCTCAACGCCTCGAACGCCCGCTGGGGCTCGCTGTACGACGCGCTGTACGGCACCGACGCGATCAGCGAAGCCGATGGCGCGGAAAAGGGCAAAGGCTACAACAAGGTCCGCGGCGACAAGGTCATCGCCTTCGCCCGCGCCTTCCTCGATGAATCCGTGCCGCTGACTGCCGGCTCCCACGTCGATTCCGTGAGCTACAAGATTGTCGGCGGCAAGCTGGTAGTGGGCCTCAAGGGCGGCAGCAACAGTGGCCTGCGCAACGACGCCCAGCTGATCGGCTATCAAGGCGAAGCTGCAGCACCTACCGCGATCCTGCTCAAGCACAACGGCCTGCACTTCGAAATCCAGATCGACGCCGCAAGCCCGGTCGGCCAGACCGACGCCGCCGGGGTCAAGGACCTGCTGATGGAAGCGGCCCTGACCACCATCATGGACTGCGAAGACTCGGTCGCCGCCGTCGACGCCGATGACAAAGTGGTGATCTACCGCAACTGGCTCGGCCTGATGAAGGGCGACCTGGCGGAAGAAGTGGCCAAGGGCGGCAAGTCCTTCACCCGCACCATGAACGCCGACCGCGAGTACACCGGCGTCGACGGTTCGACAGTGAAGCTGCATGGCCGCTCGCTGCTGTTCGTGCGTAACGTCGGCCACCTGATGACCATCGACGCGATCCTCGACAAGCATGGCAACGAAGTGCCGGAAGGCATCCTCGACGGCCTGATCACCAGCCTCGCGGCAATCCATAACCTCAACGGCAGCAGCTCGCGCAAGAACAGCCGCACCGGCTCGGTCTACATCGTCAAGCCGAAGATGCACGGCCCTGAAGAAGCCGCGTTCACCAACGAGCTGTTCGGTCGCATCGAAGAGGTGCTGAACCTGCCGCGCAACACCCTGAAAGTCGGGATCATGGACGAGGAGCGCCGCACCACGGTCAACCTAAAGGCCTGCATCAAGGCGGCCAGCGAGCGCGTGGTGTTCATCAACACCGGCTTCCTCGACCGTACCGGCGACGAGATCCATACCTCCATGGAAGCCGGCGCCATGGTGCGCAAGGCCGATATGAAGGCCGAGAAATGGATCGGTGCCTACGAAAACTGGAACGTCGACATCGGCCTGTCCACCGGCCTGCAAGGTCGTGCGCAGATCGGCAAGGGCATGTGGGCCATGCCGGACCTGATGGCTGCCATGCTCGAACAGAAGATCGCCCACCCGCTGGCCGGTGCCAACACCGCCTGGGTGCCGTCGCCGACCGCTGCTGCGCTGCACGCGCTGCACTACCACAAGGTCGACGTGTTCGCCCGTCAGGCCGAACTGGCCAAGCGCACCCGAGCTTCGGTGGACGACATCCTGACCATCCCCCTGGCCAGCGATACCAACTGGTCGGCCGAGCAGATCAAGAACGAACTGGACAACAACGCCCAGGGCATTCTCGGTTACGTGGTGCGCTGGATCGACCAGGGCGTGGGCTGTTCGAAGGTGCCGGACATCAACGATGTCGGCCTGATGGAAGACCGTGCAACCCTGCGCATCTCCAGCCAGCACATCGCCAACTGGCTGCGTCACGGTGTGGTCACCCAGGAGCAGGTGCTGGAAAGCCTCAAGCGCATGGCTCCGGTGGTTGACCGGCAGAACGCCGGCGACGCGCTGTACCGTCCGCTGGCACCGAACTTCGACAGCAACATCGCCTTCCAGGCGGCGCTGGAGTTGGTGATCGAAGGCACCAAGCAGCCCAACGGCTACACCGAGCCGGTCCTGCACCGTCGCCGTCGCGAGTTCAAGGCCAAGAACGGCCTCTAAGAACCCGCTGCAAGCGCAATGAAAAAGCCCCGGTCCTGCGACCGGGGCTTTTTTATGGGCGCTGAACCGACGCCTACAGGACCACGCCCAGTTCGTGCTTGACCAAGGCCAGGAGCTTGCTGGTGTCGATGGGCTTGAGCAGAAAGTCCACCACGTTCAGGTGCATCGCAGCGATTGCATCACGCACATCGGCATCGCCGGAAATGATGATGATCGGCAGCTCCGCCCGCTCCGATTCACGCACCTGGCGGATCAGGTCCAGACCACTGCAGGGGGCCATGCGCAGATCGGTGATCAACAAGCCAATGGATTGGTTCGATTCGAGCAATTCAAGCGCCGCCTTGCCGCTGGCGGCCGTGAGGCAACGGATGCCGTCCAGACCAAGAATTTCCGCCAACAGTTCCCGTGCATCCTTGTCGTCATCGGCGATCAATACGCGCAGCGACGGCAGATCCGGCTCCAGCATGATCGCACTCAGCGCCTCGCGCTCGGCGTCACTCAAAATATCGTGGTCGGACATACATTTCTCTACATGAACAGATCAATCCCCTAGCACAGTGGTCAGACATCGCTAAGCAGGCCTTCAATGTGCACTTCGTCGGAAAATTTTCCAAGAGTCTTGATCAGAGCTTTTTCGCATTGATTACCGACGGCTCAAAGCCAAATGTCAGAGGTTGTACCCGCGCACGAGCCTGTTGCGGCGCAGCGCCGAAGGCACCCAGCGCGCAGCATGATCAACGCTCAGGCGGTCTGCGGGCTGAACCTAGACTTACGTCCAATGGGCACCCTCGGCACGGGGGCCGACCATGACCGTGATCCGACCACAACAAATCCAAAAAGACTGCGGTAATCGTTATGAGTAAAACGGACGCCTTCACCCAGGCCGGGAAGACCGCGGTGTTGCAGAACATTCAAGGGACGGTGCAGTTCCTACAGCGGTTCCCGCCCTTCAACCAGATGGAGAACACCCATCTGGCCTACCTCGTGGAACAATGCCAGCTGCGTTTCTATGGCCCCGGCGACAGCATCATCAAGCCCACCGACGGCCCGGTTGAGCACTTCTACATCGTCAAGCAAGGTCGTGTGGTCGGCGAACGTACCCACGCCGCCAAGGGCGGCACCGAAACCACCTTCGAAATCACCAGCGGCGAATGCTTCCCGCTGGCCGCACTGCTAGGCGAACGGGCGACACGCACCGAGCATCGTGCCGCCGAAGACACCTTCTGCCTGCAACTGAACAAGAGTGCCTTCATCAAGCTGTTCGCCCTGTCCGCGGAGTTTCGCGACTTCGCCCTGCGTGGGGTCAGCAGCCTGCTGGACCAGGTCAATCAACAGGTCAAGCAAAAGGCCGTGGAAACCCTCGGCACCCAATACTCGCTGAACACTCGCCTTGGCGATCTGGCCATGCGCCATCCGGTGGCCTGCAGCCCGCAGACGCCCCTGCGCGAAGCCGTGTCGCTGATGCACGAACAACAAGTGGGCAGCATCGTGGTGGTGGACGAACACAAAGCGCCCCTGGGCATCTTTACCTTGCGCGACCTGCGCCAGGTAGTGGCCGACGGCAGCCAGGACCTCAACCAGCCCATCGAACGGCACATGACCCAGACGCCGTTCTTCCTCAGCCCGGACCACAGCGCCTTCGATGCAGCCATCGCCATGACCGAGCGGCACATCGCCCACGTCTGCCTGGTGAAAGAACAACGCCTGTGCGGCGTGGTCTCCGAGCGCGACCTGTTTTCCCTGCAGCGGGTCGACCTGGTGCACTTGGCGCGGACCATCCGTAACGCGCCCCGGGTCGAACACCTGGTGGCGCTGCGGGGCGAGATCGGCCAGTTGGTGGAACGCATGCTGGCCCACGGCGCGTCGTCGACCCAGATCACCCACATCATCACCCTGCTCAACGATCACACGGTGTGCCGGGTGATCGAACTGACCCTGGCCGACAAGGGCGACCCGGGCGTGCCCTTCAGCTGGCTGTGTTTCGGCAGCGAAGGCCGGCGCGAACAGACCCTGCACACCGACCAGGACAACGGCATCCTGTTCGAGGCCCAGGACGCGGCCCAAGCAGCGCAGATCCGCGGCCAGCTGCTGCCCATCGCCCAACAGATCAACCAGAGCCTGGCCCAGTGCGGCTTCACCCTGTGCAAGGGCAACATCATGGCCGGCAACCCCGAGCTGTGCCTGTCCCGTGCCGAGTGGGCCCGGCGCTTTGCCGCCTTCATCCGCGAGGCGACCCCGGAGAACCTGCTGGGTTCGAGCATCTATTTCGACCTGCGGGTGGTCTGGGGCGATGAACAGAGCGCCGAACAGCTGCGCCGGGGCATCCTCGACCAGGTGGCGGACAACCGTCTGTTCCAACGCATGATGGCGGAAAACGCCCTGCGCCAGCGCCCGCCCGTGGGGCGTTTTCGCGAGTTCGTGCTGGCCAGGAAGAATGGCGAAAAGGCCACCCTCGACCTCAAGGTCCAGGGCCTCACCCCCTTCGTCGACGGCGCCCGGCTGCTGGCCCTGGCCAACGGCATCGGCGCGATCAATACCCTGGAGCGCCTGCGCCAACTGGTGTCCAAACAAGTGATCGAGCCCCTGGACGGCGCGGCTTATGAAGAGGCCTATCACTTCATCCAGCAGACCCGCATGCAGCAGCACCAGCGCCAGACCCGCGAGAACCAGCCCTATTCCAACCGGGTCGACCCGGACAGCCTCAACCACCTGGACCGGCGCATCCTGCGTGAATCCCTGCGCCAGGCCCAGCGCCTGCAAAGCAGCCTGGCATTGCGGTACCAGCTATGAGCCTGTTTGCCTGGTTCCGCCCTGCGGTCAGCGTACTGAGCGCCGAGCAGCAACAGCGTCGCGATCGCCTGCCGGCCTTCACCGAACTCAATGAAAGCAGCCTGCGCGAGCAGCGCTGGGTGGTGGTGGACGTGGAAACCACCGGCCTCAACCTCAACCGCGACCAGGTGTTGTCCATCGGCGCGGTGGTGATCGAGGACGGCGCCATCGACTTCAGCCAACAGTTCGAGCGCACCCTGCAGCGCGAGGGACACAAACTCAGCCCCAGCGTACTGATCCATGGCCTGGGCCCCAGCGCCATCGCCGCGGGATGCGATCCAGTGGAGGCGCTGCTGGACTTCATGGAGTTTGTCGGCGACAGCCCGCTGCTGGCCTTTCATGCCCCGTTCGACCAGCACATGCTCGGCCGGGCGTTGAAGGACAGCCTGGGCTATCGCCTGCAACACAGCTTCCTCGATGTCGCTGACATGGCGCCTTTGCTGTGCCCTCAGGCACTGATTCGTGAAGCCGGGCTGGATGATTGGGTCCAGTGGTTCAAGCTGCAGGTGGTGGAGCGGCACAACGCGGCCGCCGATGCCATGGCCACCGCGGAGTTGGCGCTGATCCTGTTCAACCGCGCGCGCCAGCAGCAGATTCACAGCCCCTTGAACCTGCAGCAACGCCTCAGTCAATGGAAGCGCCGCCAGCAAGCGCCCTCGTTCTGATCCTCGATGAGGGAGCTTGCTCCCTCATTGCAACCGGTCGGCAGCCGACCAGCGTCAATTGCGCCACTGTTTCGCCTCTGCCACAATCGCGAATAATTCTCGTTAGTTTAAACTTCTCGATTGGTGAGTCCCGTTGTCCTCAGTCCAAAGCCCTCACAATGAGCTGGTTGGTGCGTTGTATCGCGACCATCGCAGTTGGCTATTGGCCTGGCTGCGGCGCAACGTTGCCTGTGCACAACGGGCCGAGGACCTGAGCCAGGACACCTTCGTACGCCTGCTGGGCCGCGAAGAGCTCAAGGCCCCCCGGGAGCCGCGGGCCTTTCTGGTGGCCATCGCCAAGGGCCTGCTGTTCGACTATTTTCGCCGCGCCGCGCTGGAACAGGCCTACCTCACTGAGCTGATGCTGATCCCGGAAGACGAGCAACCGTCGCCGGAAGAACAGCAGATGATCCTCGAGGACCTCAAGGCCATCGACCGCCTGCTGGGCAAACTCTCGAGCAAGGCCCGGGCGGCCTTCCTCTATAACCGTCTCGATGGCTTGAGCCACGCCGAGATCGCCGAGCGCCTCGGGGTCTCGGTGCCCCGGGTACGCCAGTACCTGGCCCAGGGCATCCGCCAGTGCTACATCGCCCTGTACGGGGAGCCGGCATGACCCCCATCAGTTCCAAACCGGTGTCCGCCCAGGTGCTGGATGCCGCCATTGCCTGGCAGTTGTCCCTGGACGGTGGCGCCAGTGCAGTAGAGCGCGAAGAGTTCGCCAAATGGCATGCCGCCCATGAAGAACACGCCCGCGCCTGGCGCCAGCTGGGCATGCTCGATCAGCGCTTCAGCGTGGCGTCGGGCCCGGCCCGCAGTGCCTTGCTGCAGTCCCGGGAAGGCCTGCGGCGGCGCATGCGCAGCTTCGGACGCGGCGTCGCCAGCGTGGTGCTGGTAGTCGGGCTGGCGTTGTTTGCTGGGCAGCGTTACCTGCCCGTGGACTACTGGCTGGCCGACCAGCGCACCGCCACCGGCGAGCAGCGCACCTTGCGTCTATCCGATGGCACCCTGATCAACCTCAATACCCACAGTGCCCTGGACGTGCACTTCGATGAGAAGCAACGACGGATCGTGCTCCAGGAAGGCGAGATCCTCATCGAGACCGGGCACAACGATAGCCGCCCATTCATCGTCGAAACCCGTGATGGGCGGATGCGCGCCCTGGGCACGCGGTTCCTGGTCAAGCGCGAAGCACAAGGCACCCGCCTGAGCGTGCTGCAATCTGCGGTGGCCGCACGCGCGCAAGCCGGCCAGGACGAGCAGGTGTTCAAGGAAGGCCAGCAAGTCCTGATGCGCCGCGACGGCCTGGGTCCGCTGCAGGCCCTGAACCTGGGGGCCGATGCCTGGACCCGGGGCATGCTGGTGGTGGACAACGCCCGCCTCGCAGACCTGATCGACGAGTTGGGCCGCTATCGCCGCGGCCACCTCGGCGTCGCCCCGGAAGTGGCGGACCTGCGCATCACCGGCAGCTTCCCGCTACAGGACACCGACCTGGCACTGAATGCCCTGCTGCCAACCCTGCCAGTGAAGATCGAGCGGCACACCCCTTGGTGGGTAACCGTGGTGGCCAAGGCCGACGCCAAACCCTGAGGTCGGTGTCGCAGCCTTCGCCAGCAAGCTGGCTCCTACACCGGCCCGGTAGGAGCTGGCTTGCCAGCGAATCGCCCTCAATCAATCTAAATCTAAATTATTTTCAATCCGCCCTATCACTTTTCCAATCTCGTCCGGCACCTAGGCAATTGCGAAACATTTCCATTCAGGAGCCGCCGTATGTCCCGCCCGCTAGACACCCTGTTGCGCCCCAGCCTGCTGGCCGTTGCCATCGCCTTCAGCGCCCCCTTGGCCAGCCCGGCGCTGATGGCTGCCGAACAGGCCTCCAGCGTGCGCGCCTACAACCTGCCGGCCGCGCCCCTGGCCAGCACCCTGAACCAGATTGCCAGCCAAGCCGGCCTGGCCCTGAGCCTGCCCCCTTCCCTGGCGACCGGTAAAACCTCGGCTCCCGTCAAAGGCCAGTTCGACGCCCCGGGCGCCCTGCGTGAAGCACTGCGCGGCACCGGCCTGCAACTGGAGCACAGCAGCGCCGGCACCTACAGTCTGGTGGCGGCACCTGAAGGCGTAGTGGCCCTGCCGGAAACCAGTATCACCGGCCAGGGCAGCTATGAAACGGCCTGGGGACCGGTCGAGGGCTACATGGCCAAGCGCACTGCCGTCGGCACCAAGACCGATACCGAACTGCGTGAAGTGCCCCGCTCCATCTCGGTCGCGACCCGTGAGCAGATGAGCGACCGTGCGGTGCAGAACCTCGACGATGCCGTACGCTACATGCCCGGCGTCACCGCCAGCAGCTACGGCAGCGACAGCCGCGCCGAATGGCTGAAGGTCCGGGGCTTCGAGCCCACCCAGTTCCTCGATGGCCTGCCCCTGCCAAAGGGCACCTACACCATGCCCAAGCTGGAAACCTGGGACCTGGAGCGCGTGGCCCTGCTCCGCGGCCCGGCTTCTTCGGTCTACGGCCAGACCCCACCCGGGGGCTTGCTGGACATGGTCAGCCGCCGTCCGGAAGACAGCAGCAGCCACGAAGTGCAACTGCAGATCGGCAGCTACCAGCGCAAGCAGATCAGCTTCGACAGCACCGGCCCCATCGATGACCAAGGGCGCTTCCTGTACCGCGTCAGCGGCGTGGTCCGCGACAGCAACACCGCCATCGAGCACAACCAGGACAAGCGTTACAACCTGGCTCCCAGCCTGACCTGGAACATCGACGAAGACACCAAGCTGACCTTCCTCAGCCAGTTCAACCGCGACGATACCGGCATCACCAGCCAGTTCCTGCCGTTGCAGGGCACCAAGCTGGCGAGCCCGGCGGGCGAGATCAAGTACCACAAGAACCTCGGCGATCCGAGCTGGGAATACTACGACAAGACCTACTACGCACTGGGTTATGCCTTCGAGCACCGCCTGGACGACGTCTGGCAGTTCCGCCAGAACCTGCGCTACACCAAGAGCGACCTGTCGTTCCAGGGCATCACCGCCGGCGGCAGCTACTGGCCCAACAAGCCCGACCAGGCGGTGAGTGCCGACGGCACTGTGCGCCGTGGCGCCAACATCGTCGACGAGGACATCAGCCAGTTCGCCGTGGACAACAACTTCCAGGCCGACTTCAACACCGGCGAGCTCAAGCACACCCTGTTGCTGGGCCTGGACTACCAGCGCGTCAACACCAACTACAAGTGGCTGTACGGTGAAGCGCCCACCAGCAACATCATCAACCCGATCTACGGCCAGGACTTCAGCAAGGTCGCCTACTTCGCGTACAACGACTACAACCAGAAACGCCAGGGCACCGGGCTCTACGTCCAGGACCAGATGGCCCTGGACAACTGGCGCCTGACCCTGGGCGGACGCCAGGACTGGCTGCACACCGACTCCAGGTTCTACAACATCGCCAACAAGCCCCAGGATGAGCGCAACGACCAGGCCTTCACCGGCAATGCGGCCCTCAGCTACGTCTTCGATTCGGGCTTCACCCCTTACATCTCCTACGCCGAGTCCTTCCAGGCCGAACCCGGCGGCAACGCCAAGGGCCAGGCCTTCGAACCCAGCACCGGCAAGCAGTACGAACTGGGCCTCAAGTACCAGCCTCCAGGCAGCGACATGCTGTTCACTGCCGCGGTATACGACCTGACCCGACAGAACATCGTCCTCACCGACAGCCTGGGCGTCAGCCGGCCCCTGGGCGAAGCCAAGGTCCGTGGCTTCGAGCTGGAAGCGGTGGGCAACGTCAATGAGAACCTCAAGCTGACGGCCGCCTATACCTATGCCAACAGCAAGATGACCAAGGTCGGCGACCCTCAGGACAAGAACCGTCCGCTGCCTCTGACCCCGGAAAACCAGGCTTCGATCTGGGCCGACTACACCTGGCACAACGGGCTGCTGGACGGCTTCGGCGTAGGCTTCGGTGCCCGCTACATCGGCGAGACCAACAACGTCCCGGCAGGCAACCTGGCCTATGTCGCCCGCAAGTCCGACGGCGACACCGCGTCCTACACCGTCTATGACGCCGCGGTGCACTACGACCTCGGCCGCCTGGACAATTCGCTCAAGGGCGCCAGTGTGGCCCTCAACGCCAACAACGTGTTCGACAAGGAATACATGTCGACCTGCGACGGTACCTATTGCTACTACGGCGACCGCCGCAATGTCATGGCCAGCGTGAATTACAAATTCTAAGAAGGGAAAACCCTCACCTAAGGGCCGCCTGAACCGCGGCCCTTTTGCCTGTTGGAGCCTCGATGAAAAGCAAGACAATCCGCCGCTGGTCCTTTATCCACACCTGGACCAGCCTGATCTGCACGGTGTTTCTACTGCTACTGGCGCTCACCGGCCTGCCGCTGATCTTCCACCACGAGATCGACCACCTGCTGGGGGACTCCCCCGAGCTGCGGGAGATGCCCGCCGACACCCCGCACCTGGACCTGCAACAGCTGGTCAAGGCCGCCGAGGCTCACCGCCCGGGCGAGGTGATGCAGTACTTCGGCTGGGACGACGACGAGCCCAATGGCGTGATGACCATCATGGCCAAGACCGCCGGCACCGAGCCCAACTCCTCCCACACCTTCATGCTCGACGCCCGCACCGGCGAGCCCGTAGCCATGCCCTCGGCCAATGGCGGGCTGATGATGGTCATGCTGCGCCTGCATGTGGATATGTTTGCCGAGCTGCCGGGCAAGCTGCTGCTGGCCTTCATGGGCATTCTCTTCGTGCTGGCGATCATCTCCGGCACGGTGCTCTACCTGCCGTTCATGCGCCGACTGAAGTTCGCCACGGTGCGCCAGGACAAATCCAGCCGCCTGCGCTGGCTCGACCTGCACAACCTGATCGGCGTGGTGACCCTGACCTGGGCGCTGGTGGTCGGCGTGACCGGGGTGATCAGCGCCTGCGCCGACCTGATCATCGCCGCCTGGCGCAACGACAGCCTCAGCGCCATGGTCGCGCCCTATCGCGATGCACCACCACTGGCCTCGCTGGCCCCGGCCAGCCGATTGCTGGATATCGCCCGGGAAGCCGCTCCAGGCATGCAGCCGGACTTCATCGCCTTCCCCGGCACACGCTTCTCCAGCGAGCACCACTACGCGGTGTTCCTCAAGGGCGGCAGCCACTTGACCTCGCACCTGCTGACCCCAGTGCTGATCGACGCCAGCAGCCTGCAAGTCACCGCCGTCGGCGGGCGGCCCTGGTACATGGACGCCATGGGCATGGCCCAGCCGCTGCATTTCGGCGACTACGGCGGCATGCCGATGAAGGTGCTGTGGGCAGCAATGGATGTGTTGACCATCATCGTCCTGGGCAGCGGCCTGTACCTGTGGACAGTTCGCAGGCGGACCGCCAGGCCGATTCAGGAGGCGCGCCCATGAAGCCCCGGCAGTCGAACTTCTGGAAGGTCTTCGCCGCGCCCCTGGGCATCGGCCTGTTGAGCGCCGCCGGGTTGTTCGCGGCGCTGCTGGGGGATGGCGCCTGGGACAGCCTGAGCTGGCTCGGCCTGGGCCTACCGACGCTGATCGCCCTGCGCGGCCTGTTGCGGCGCAAGCCTGCGGCCTGAACCCGGCGCCGGGAAACCACGCCACAGGTACATCGAGAGCCCGAGGCCGACCAGCATCACCGGAATGAACACACGGTTTTCCTGGAACGCCTCGATGGCCACCAGCACGCTGAACAAGGCCAGCCCCAGCAGCGGTACATAGCTGGCCGCCAGGCTCCAGCGCCACAGTTGGGTCACCGGATCGGGACCGCGCAGGCACAGCAGGGCGCACACCAGGCCTGGCAGGGCCAGCGCCGGCAGGGCCCAGTACCAGGCCATGTAGGCGAACGCCATGATCAGCTCCGGTTCACCCTCGCCCTTGCGGCGGAATTCGTATTGCAGGGCCAGATACACCGCCAGCGCGCCCAACAGGGTCAGGGCCAGGCTGTACAACCCGTGTAGAAGATAGGACCTGCGCACTCATTGCTCCTTGTCTGTACTGCCAGTCGCCCCTGTGGCCAATGCCACAGGCTGCGCTAAGATCCCCGGGCTGCGAGACTTCCACCCGCGAGGAATATTCATGTCCACCCCAAGCATGACGCTGTTCCACAACCCGGCATCACCTTACGTACGCAAAGTCATGGTGCTGCTGCATGAAACCGGACAACTGAACCGTGTGGCCCTGCAAGCCTGCCAATTGACCCCGGTCAGCCCGGACGCCGCACTGAACCAGGACAACCCCCTGGGCAAGATCCCCGCCCTGCGCCTGGACGACGGCCAGGTGCTGTACGACAGCCGGGTGATTCTCGACTACCTGGACCAGCAGCATGTCGGCAACCCACTGATTCCTCGTGAAGGCCCGGCCCGCTGGCGGCGCCTGACCCTGGCAGCGCTGGCTGACGGCATCATGGATGCCTCGGTGCTGATCCGCTACGAACTGGCCCTGCGCGCCCCGGAGAAACACTGGGAGCAGTGGCTCGACGGCCAGCGCGACAAGATCCGGCGCGCCCTGGCAGTGCTTGAGGCCGAGGCGATTGCCGAGTTGGCCAGCCACTTCGACGTGGCCGCCATCAGCGTCGCCTGCGCCCTGGGTTACCTGGATTTCCGTCACCCGCAGCTGGACTGGCGCCAGGACCAGCCCAAGCTTGCCGGCTGGTACGCCGAGGTCAGCCAGCGAACCTCAATGCTCGAGACCCGGCCACCGGCTTAATCGGTCAGGCGGTCCGGCCTCTTCGCCCCGCTCCTGCAGGAGCCGGACGGACGGCGTTGCGCCTGCTGGCGAAGCGCCCCCCACGGATCAACCGGAAACAACCCGCCAATCCTCAGCGCCAGGGTCTCCCCCAGGCGCTGATCCTCACGCAATCCCAACGACCTACTCACCGGCCACCTCCAGATCGAATTGCAAGGGCTTCGGCTCCTTGCGCAAGCCAATGCCATACCAGTCCAGCTTGCGGGTCAGCACCATGAACACACCCAACAGGCCGAACAACAGCAACGAACCCATCAGCAATGCATAGTCCTCGGCACTCAGCAGGCCATAAAGCAGGCCATACAACGCCGCCAGCCCTGCAGCAAAGGCCGCACCGTTGCGCCAGCTGTGCAGCACGTAGCTGACGTAGAAACCAATCAGTCCTACACAGGCCGCCGCCGACAAGGCATACGCCAGCGCGAACCCCAGGTGCTCGGACAACGACAGCAGCAACAGGTAGAAGAACGCCAGGGCCACCCCCACCAGACCGTACTGGATCGGGTGCACCGACAAACTCTTGAGCACCTCGAACAAGAAGAAGCCGGCAAAGGTCAGGCCGATGAACAACAGTGCATATTTGATCGCCCGATCGCCTTTCAGGTATTGGTCCACCGGGTCGATGAAGCTCACGCCAAAGCTGCGGCCATTGAAGTCATGGCATTGCTCGCTCACCACGCAACGCTCAAGGGCCTGCTGCAGGTTGGTGGAGAAGAATGAAGTCTGCCAAAGCGCCGAGAAGCCCTGTTCGGTCACTTCCCGTTGTACCGGCAGGTAGTTGCCGATAAAGCTCGGGTGCGGCCAGTTGGCCGTCAGCAGCACTTTGCTGGTCTTGCCCACCGGCAGTACTTCCAACTGTCCCGTGCCCTGCAGGCGCAGGTCGAAGGCGAAGTCCAGGCGGGTCGCCTTTTTCAGGTCCAACGGTGGCAGGACCACGTGCACGCCTTCATCCAGCCAACTGACAAAGGTTCCCGGGGCAAAGTCCAGGCTCTGGCCGTTGAGCTGCAGTTGCAGGGCGTTTTCAATCCCGCGGATATCGCTGATGCCCACCGCCAGGAACGGCTGCTCGAACTGGTAATCGCTGAAGTCTTCCTTGATTCCGTATTGTTCAGGTACGGCGAAGTAGCCACTGACGTGGTTGTCGGCATGGAACAGCCGCGCCTCGTAGATGCCCCGCGCCCGCAGCTCGGTCTGGGCCTTGCCTTGCAGCTCGAAGTGCTCCGGCAGGAAGAACAGCCGGCCCTGCTTCTCGTGGGTTTCCTGGTAGCGCTTCTGGGTTTTCTCGTCGGTCTTCCAGGTGCGCACGGTCTTGCGGTAGTCCACCACCATCACCGGTCCGCTGATCTGCTGCTGGGTGCTGGAGCTGCGAGCAATGTCGTCGAGCACGCCGTCACGCAGGCGCTGACGCTCGCTGATCAGGCCACTGATCATCAACAGCGGTATCAGCAACAGCAGGATCAGCAGGCCGATGGCCCCGAGTTTGAAGGTCAGATTGCGGTTCATGAAGCTCTCCCTGTTCGAATGAGGGAGAGTCTGGGACGCGGGCGTGGGGGTTTTATGGGGGCAGTGTGGAGACTCTGTGGAGAATCCCCCTGCCCGTCAGGGCAGGCGCAAAGTGACTTGTACGCCGCCGGGGACATTCTCGATGTGCATGTGGCCGCCATGCAGCTGCACCACCTCTTCAACGAAATTCAGCCCCAGGCCGGTACTCTTGCGCCCACTGTCCGGACGCGGCAGTGAGTAAAAACGCTCGCACAGGCGTGGCAGGGCATAGTCCGGAATCGGCTCGCCCTGGTTGAACAGGACAAACTCCACGCCCTCTTCCACACGCCGCGCAGTGCAACGCAACAAGCCCTGGGGCGGGCTGAAGTCCAGGGCATTGGTCAGCAGGTTGCCCAATGCCTGGCGCAATAGAAACGGCTCTCCGGACCACGTCAGGTCAGCCGGCACCTGTTGCTCCAGCTGCAATTGTTTACCCTCGATGCGCCCGTGCTGGCTGTCCAGCAGCTCCTTGAGCAACGGCGCCAGCGGCACGCTTACCCGCTCTTCCAGCCCCTGGCGCTGCTCGACTTGCGCCAGGTTCAGCAGGCGTTCGATCAACTGCTGCATGCGCGCACTTTCACTGTCGATATTGCCGACGAAGCGCTGGCGCTGCTCCGCTGGCATCTCGCTTTGCAGCAGTTCCGCCGCGCCGCGAATCGCCGCCAGAGGGCTCTTCAACTCGTGGGTCAGGGTGTGCACGTAGCGTTCGACATAGGCCTTGCCTGCCAACTGGGTCCGCATGTGCTCCACCGCGCTGGCCAATTGCGCCAGTTCTCCGCCGCGATAGTGCGGCAGCTCGGCCCGACGACCTTCGCTCACCGCCAACGCGTAAGCCGTCATCCGCCGCAGCGCAGCGCTCAGCCACCAGGACAGCAAGGCGCCAAACAGCAAGCCCATGGCGATCAGCCCCGCGCCGTACCACAGTAGGCGCCGCTCGGTGCGGTCGACGTAGGGTTGCAGCGAGCTGTTGGGCTTGGCCACGGTGACCACGCCGATGATCTCGCCGTTATCACGGATCGGTGCTCCGACGTGCATCACCGAGGAGTTGGGATCATCGGCCAGCGACCGCGACGAGCGCGCGCCGTATTGCCCACGCAGGGTCAGGTAGACATCGTTCCAGCGCGAGTAGTCCTGGCCCACCGCCAGGCCGCTGGAGTCCAGGACCACGATGCCCTTGGCGTCGGTCACGTAGATACGGTGGTTGACCTGATTTTTCGGCAGGCCCCAGATACTCGCCGCGGGCTTGCGCTCACCATAGGCGCGCAACAACTGCGGCCAGCGGTTCTCGTTCAAGGTGCCGGCCTTGAAATCATCCCGCAGGATCTCCGCCAGCAGGTTGGCGGTGTCCACCAGGGTCTCTTCGGTGGACTGGCGCACTCCCGGGCGGATCTCCTGCATCACCGTGTTGAGCACAAAATAGCCGGTCAGGCCGATGAACAGCAGATACACCAGGAAGATACGGATGCCCAGGGTCATCAGGCGTGACTCGGGCTGTAGCTGTAGCCCAGACCCCGGTGGGTCTGGATCGGCTCGGCCTGGGCCGCGACCAGCCGCAGCTTGGCCCGCAGGCTTTTCACATGGCTGTCGATATTGCGCTCGTAGCCGACGTCCGCCACCACCCCCAATGCGTCCAGCAACTGCTCACGGCTGAAGACCCGTTCGGGCTGTTCCAACAGGCATTGCAGCAGGCGGAACTCATGCCGGGTCAGGCTCAGGGGCTGGCTGCGGTAGCTGATTTGCACCCGCTCCGGGTCGATGACGAACAGCACCGGCGCCACCTCGGGAGCCGCTCGCGGAGTCATGCGCTTGAGGATCGCCTTGACCCGCGCCGCCACTTCCCGGGGACTGAAAGGCTTGACCACGTAATCGTCGGCGCCGATCTCCAGGCCCACCACCCGGTCGATCTCGCCGTCCCGGGCGCTGAGGAACATCACCGGCACCTCGCTGAAGCGCCGCAGTTGCTTGCAGGTTTCGAAACCGCTGATATCCGGCAGGCCGATATCGAGGATGATCAGGTCCGCCGGGGTCGCCCGCTGATGTTCCAGGGCCGCGCGACCCAGGCTCAGCCAGGTGGTGGTGAAACCTTCGCCCTGCAGGGCAAAAATCAGGGTGTCGGCAATCGCCGCTTCGTCTTCGACAATCAGGATATGAGGCATGGCATCCAAGCACGGAGGTTCAATGGGCGAACGGTGCCGGATGCCCCTGGCGGCGTCAATCAAACCTGCTGAAAACCTCGCCGTACTGCGTCGCTGGCCCGATCAGCAATCCGGCTTGTCCGCGGTATAGCGCCGCGCTGGGTTCACCGCCGCGCCAAACTCGCGCAAGGCCTTGGCACCGATCAGCAGCGGGTAATTGAAACTGCTGCGGTCGGTGAGGTTGACCTCCACCGTGCGCTTGATGTTGCCCAGGCACATCTCCAGTTCCACCACTGGACGCTTGGCGGCCTGGGGTTCGTCGCGGTCGTCGTCCTCGTCGGAACGGCTCTTGATCTTGCTGATCCGCGCCACCTTGTGTTCATAGACCTTGCTGCCCGCATCCTTGGTGGCCAGGCGGAAACGCACCCAGTCTTCGCCGTCACGGGTAAAGGTCTGGATGTCCTTGGCTGACAACGACGCCGTCAGGGCCCCGGTGTCCATCTTGGCCTGGAGGGTTTCGCCGATCTCCGGCAGACGGATGTATTCATAGCGACCGTACAGGGTCGGCTCGGCGGCCATCACGGGCAAGGCCAGGAGAGACAAGAGAGCAAGGACGGATTTCACGGCAGTGGGTTCCTTGGAAAAAGGGGCAGCGGGATTTTAGACCGCCGCCGCCGAATTGGTTCTGTTTGGGTCTCTGGCCTGCAAAAGCTGGCGGGCGAAGAGCCCTTCACCGACATCACACAAACTGCCAGCCAGCCTACCCGGGTCCAAGTGAAACATTCGTCAGCACACTAGAATTTGGCCTGTCCGCCGAAGCTGCTTATCATGGCGCGCTCAAAAGATTGTAAAGAGTGCCTTATGCGCCGCCTGCTCACCGGCTGTTTCGTCACCCTGCTGCTCCTGCTCAATACCCTGGTGCTGTTCGGCCCTCTGATGGTATTCGCCCTGCTCAAGCTGATCCTGCAGGGGCACCTGCGCGACTGTGCCTCCAGCGCGGTGATGTGGATCGCCGAGACCTGGGCCGAGATCGACAAGCTGATCTTCGCCCTGTGCATCCCCACCCGCTGGGAGATTCGCGGCGGTGAAGGCCTGCGGGTCGACACCTCGTACCTGGTGGTGAGCAACCACCAGTCCTGGGTGGACATCCCGGCACTGATCCAGACCCTCAACCGGCGCACACCGTTCTTCAAGTTCTTCCTCAAGAAGGAGTTGATCTGGGTGCCCTTTCTCGGCCTGGCCTGGTGGGCGCTGGACTACCCCTTCATGAAGCGCTATAGCAAGGCCTTCCTGGCCAAGCACCCGGAGCTGCAAGGCAAGGACCTGGAAATCACCAAGGCCGCCTGCGAGCTGTTCAAGCGCCAGCCGGTGACCGTGGTCAACTACCTGGAAGGCACCCGCTTCAGCCCGGCCAAGCGTGAGCAACAGGCCTCGCCCTTCCAGCACCTGCTCAAGCCCAAGGCCGGCGGCGTGGCGTTCGTCCTCGCCGCCATGGGCGAACAGCTGGACGCCATACTGGATGTCACGGTGGTGTATCCCCAGGCACGCATCCCAGGCTTCTGGGACCTGATCAGCGGCAACGTGCCCAAGGTCATCATCGACATCCGCACCCGCGAGCTGGACCCGACGCTGTGGCAGGGTGATTACGAAAACGATCTGGTGTTCCGCCAGCAGGTACAGGACTGGGTCAACCAGCTATGGACCGACAAGGACCAGCGCATCAGCGCATTGCTGGCCGAACGCAGTTGATCAATCACTGATCACATGGGGCAGGAAGCGGCTGCTGTCCTTGGTGATCGGCGAATGGTCTTCGCGAATGCCGATCCCCGCCGGCTGATCGCCGATCACCCAACTGCCAATCACCGTATGGTTGCCGGCAAACACCGGCAGTGGGTGAAACTGCTGGCGAATGCACGGCCCGCCGTAGGGCCCGGCCTCGATCAGGCGCTCGCCACCTGCGGTGCAGATCTCCACATTGGCCCCTTCCCGGGAAAAGAACGGCTTGCGCACCCAGCCCGGGCCCAGGCGGGCGGCCGGGTCGGCATCGATAAACGCCGGCAGCAGATTCGGGTGCCCCGCATGCCGCTCCCAGAGCAGGGCCATGGCGCCCTTGTTGGAGAGGATGGCCTTCCACGGCGGCTCGACAAACTGCGTGCGGCTGCCGGCAATCGCCGGGCCATAAGCTTCGTTGAACAGCTGCTCCCAGGGATAGAGCTTGAACAGGCTCTCGATGGGCATATCCAGCAGGTCGACGAAACGCCCGCCGGCATTCAGGCCGATATCTTCGATGGCGATCAGCCGCGTACCCAGGCCAGCCTGGCGGGCGATATCGCGCAGGTATTCGACGGTGCCGCGATCCTCCAGCGAATCCCTGACCGAGGCAAAGTGCATCGGCGACTTGAAGCCACCCTGGACAAACGCCTGCAGCAGCTTGTCCTCGATGCTGTTGAACTGGTCGCAACCCGCCGCTAGCTGGCCGCGTTGCAACTGCTGCTCCAGCCAGACGTACTGGAAGAAGCTCGCCTCATACAGTGAGGTCGGCGTGTCGTAGTTGGTTTCCAGCAGCTTGGCCGGGCCTGTACCGTCGTAGCACAGGTCCATGCGCCCATAGAGATGAGGGTCGCCCTGCTTCCACGACTGGCGGATCAATTCATGAAAGGCCGGGGGAATGGCCAGGCGCTGCAACAGTTCTTCACTGTCCACCACCTCGGCCACCAGGGCCATGCACAGTTCGTGCAGTTCCTGGCTCGGGTCCTCCAGGTCGTCCTCGATCTGCCGCAAGCTGAAGCGGTAGTAAGCCGACTCGTCCCAGTACGGCTCGCCGTCGAAGGTGTGGAAGGCAAAGCCCAGTTGCTCCGCCGTGGCCTGCCAGTCCGGGCGCGGGGTGCTGGCGATACGCTTCAAGAGCCGCCCCCCCAGCTGTGCCCGGAACCGAAACCGCCTCGACTGACCACCTCATGGGCACCGGCCATGGAGTCACCGGCGCGAGTGAAGCGCTCCGGACTGGAAATGCCGAAACGGCCACCGTTGCTGGCATTACTGAAGGTCTTGCCGGCCTCCACTTGCTGGGTGAGGGTGCTCAACTGCGAGCCGCCACGACCGTCGCGCTCCTTGTACAGGGCCTCGCTGAAGTAGCGTGGCTCCGGTTCCAGGCCGATCCAGCGCCAGAAACTCGAGCCGGAACTGGAAGAGCCACCATTGCCGACGCTCATCGCGCTGCCGCCACCGCTGGTGGTGCCGCTGGAACCGGAGCCGGCCTGCTGTTGCTCCTCCTCGCCGGGCTTGACCGGCACCGTGCGCTGGCTGGTCAGGGCAAAACCTTGGAAGGTCGGTATGTAGGTCCGGTTGTAGATGGAGACCTTGCAATGGCCGGGGTAGAAGTCCTCCTCGCAGTCTTGCAAGTCCTTGTAACGCGGGGCCACCACGTCACTACGCTCCCAGGCGTCGTCGCGGGCTGACTGGCAGATATCCAGTGAAATCTGCGCCTGCTCACATTCCTGCGGGCTGGTGAAATGCTGGACTTGGCGAACCTCTCGAGTCGCCTGGGGCTGGCCGTCACAGGCGGCCAGGGCGAACGGCACACTGCCCAGCAGCACCAGGCGCACGCTTTTACTGCGTTTCATGCCGGCGCCCTCAGACTGATGGGGTCATGCAGGCCGCGTTGAGCAGGCCGACACCGACAGAGACCGAAGCCACCAGGATCGCCGCGGCGTTTTCCTGGTTGGCGATGCGCTGGGACAGCCCCTTGAGGGTCAGGCTGACGACAAAGAACGCCAGCAACTGCACCACCGAGGCGATACCGGCCCAGAGCAGGAAGTCGATGATCGAAATGGAATGGGAAATCGCGCTGGCCACCGGGATTGCAAAGCCCAGCAAGGCGCCGGACAGGGCGATGGCGGCGGCGCTGTTGCCCTGGCGGATCAGGGCGAATTCGTTATAGGGGGTCAGACGCGTGTAGATGAACGCGTAGAGGGCAAAAACCAGGCCGGCGCCCAGCATGTAGAGCATGAAACCGAGCACCGCATCGGCGGGCAGAGACATCTTCAGTGCATCCATGAACATCGCGTTCAAGCTTCCTTGGAAAACGGGGCGCGAGATATAGCACAGGCCCGATTCGGCGAAAACTCCGAGATAGGCACTGCTGCCCGTTTCAAGGATCAAGGGCAGCCCCGACGCACCCGGCGCCGGGGCCCCAGGGCGTTACTTGGCCACGCCCCAGATGCCGCTCAGGCTTTGCAGCAAGGAACCACCGACGCCCTGCTGGCCCAGGTACTGCAGGATCACCGGGGCAAACTGGCCGATCATGCCACTGTCCATGCCCAGGGCACCAAAGGCGTTGTTCAGGTCATTGGTGTCTTTGACATTGCCCAGGGCACTGTCCAGGCCGGCGGATTGCCCTGAAGACTGGCCGAGCAGGCCACTCAACGCGCCCAGGCCGTTACTGCCCGAGAGCTTGTCCAGGCCCGGCACGCTTTTGCTCAGTTGCGAATAGTCGGATCCGCTCAGTTGATTCTTCGCCAGGCCAAGCATGGCGCCAGTGCCGCCGATGGCTTGCTGCGGGGTGATATTCAATTGCGAGCCCAGCGAACCCAGCAGGCCGGCGGTTTGTGAAGTCGGTGCTGCAGCAGCGGCCTTGTCGCCACCCTGCATGCCGGAAATGGCATTGGCTGCATCGTTCAGGCTGAAACCGCCGGCCAAAGCCGAACCGGCGGCCAGGGTCATCAGGGTAGCCAGGGCAAAACCGCGTGGAATATTCATCGAAACAACCTCATGGGGCGATAAACCAACCGTGTTCGGGTGGAGGGAAAACAGCCTTTTGACTGGATGTCACCGCGAATGTTCCGAGACGCCTCAAGATCAGTAGCGGCTGTTTGAAATCTAGTTGATAAACCTCGCATCCAGTGTCCGACGGTCTGCGTATATCTCGCACGGACAGAAAATGCCTGGCCGCTTTCCCACAAGGATCACCACCATGAAGCGCAATTCGATCAAGACTCCGTTGATTGCCAGCTTGTTGACCCTGAGCCTCGCCAGCGGCCTGGCCATGGCCACCGCCCAGGCCGCCGAAATCAGCCACGACACCGTGATGGTCGGCGGCCAGGCCATGCTGCCGGCCAAGGACATCATCGATAACGCAGTCAACTCCGCCGATCACACCACCCTGGTGGCCGCAGTCAAAGCCGCCGGGCTGGTCCAGACCCTCAAGGGCAAAGGGCCGTTCACCGTATTCGCCCCCATCAACTCGGCCTTCGCTGCGTTGCCCGCCGGCACAGTCGACACCCTGCTCAAGCCGGAGAACAAGGCCACCCTGAGCCACATCCTCAGCTACCACGTGGTGGCCGGAAAACTGGACATGATGGAGCTGGCCAAACGCATTCAGGCTGGCGGCGGCAAGGCCGAACTGACCACGGTCGCCGGCGGCAAGCTGTGGGTGATGATGAATGGCCCGCACAACATCCAGATCAAGGATGAAAAAGGCGGCGTCGCCGACATCACCACCTACGATGTGTACCAGTCCAATGGCGTGATTCAGGTCATCGACAAAGTACTGCTGCCAAAAAGTTGAGCCATGGGTGCCGGCCCCTAGGCATCGGGGCCGGCCTCTGCCTGAGGTAGATGATCGTGAATGGAACAACGGCCCACCCTGGACTAATCTCTGGCGGCACCTGCCGTTGCCAGCCGTTGTCCATCCTCTTGTCACTCGCCAGGAGAACCGCCATTTCCACCCTCGACCCTGATCAGCTCAGGCACCTGCTGGCCCAGTGTTCACTGGGTGATCGCCGCGCCTTTGAAACCCTGTACCGCAGCGTTGCCCCACGCCTGCACGGCATCGCCCTGCGTTTCATGGGACGTCGCGACCTGGCAGAGGAAGTGCTGCAGGAAAGCTTCGTGCGTATCTGGAACAACGCCTCGCGCTACCAGTCGCACTTGTCCGCGCCCTTGACCTGGATGATCAACATCACCCGCAACCAGGCCATCGACCAGCTGCGCAAACACCGCGAACGGCCCTTGGCCGAGCATGAAGAGCAACAACTGGTGGATACAACGCCCTCGGCCCACGATCAATTGCACAGCGCCCGCGAAGCCCAGGCCCTGAACCGCTGCCTGGAAAGCCTGGAAGGCATGCAGCGCCAGTCCATCACCGTGGCCTACTTCCAGGGCCTGTCCTGCTCGGAGCTGGCAGAACACCTGGCCGCGCCCCTGGGCTCGGTGAAATCCTGGATTCGACGAGGCATGGAGCGCCTGCGCAGGTGCCTTGAATCATGAACTATCAAACCCCTGAACGGCGCCGCGCCCTGGCTGCCGACTACGCCATCGGCCTGATGCAAGGTGCTGCCCGCCGACATTTCGAGAGGCTGTTGCTGGACGATGCCGCCCTGCGAGAAGAACTGGCGAAATGGCAGGAAAGCCTCGCCAGCCTGACCGAGGCCATCCCCGAGCAGGGCGTGCCGGAACACCTGTGGCAGGCCATCCAGGCGCGCATCGAACCCCAGGTCCTGCATGTACCGAAGAAGAATCCACTGTGGATGCGCCTGCGCCTGGCGTTTGCCACCTGCGCGGTGCTGGCAACTCTGTACATCGGTTTCATTCACCAGAGCGACAGCGTGCGCTACAGCGCTACCCTGCTCAGCGCCGATCAACAGCCGGCCTTGCAGATCAAGGCCCATGCCCAGTACCTGCAAGTCGAACCCTTGACCCTGGCCGCCGTCGGCCTGGACCGCAGCCTGGAGCTCTGGGCGATCCCCGCCGATGGCCAGCCGATTTCCCTGGGCGTGGTGCCCGTGGGAGGCAAAGGCAAGATCAACCTGAGCCCGGCGCAGCGCGAACTGCTGGGCACCCCGATCGCCCTGGCGGTGAGCCTCGAACCCCACGGCGGCTCGCCTACCGGACAACCCACCGGGCCAGTGCTGTACCAGGGACAATTGGCGGCGCTCTGACGGGCGTCTTCGCCGGCAAGGCTTGGCTTGTGTAGGAGCTGGCTTGCCAGCGAAGCAGCCAACGCTAAACTCCCCTGCCCACTCACCAACAGGGTCTGCGCCAGCCTGAAGTTGCCGCGCGAGCCCCACACACCTTTCGGCGTCTCAAGTGAAACCATCCCCCATCAGAGCGACTCTCTACGGCTGCATCGCCCTGGCCCTGGCCATCCCCCTCGTCATCTGGACCCTCGGCCGCCCCGTCGACGGCAACCGCTGCACGGACGCGACCCGAGCCTCCGGCCCCCTGACCGAGGTCATCAGCCAATACTTCCAGGAGACCCACGGCGCCGCCTGGCAAGAGGAAATCAGCTCACTGATCATTCTCGAAGTCCCGGAGGCCCAAGCTCTGGCTCGCCAGGCCCAGGCCCACTACTGCGAAGCCCTGGGCCTGCTGGAAAACCCGCAACGAGCGCCCACGGAAAAATTTCATACCGCAGTGCTGATGCTCTCACTGCCCATCGACTACTACCTGGATTTCATGGACCGCAGTCACGCGCTGTATCAGCGCGGGCTCATCGATCAATCAGTCCTCACCATGGTGCTGCTCCCAAGAAGCACGGCGCTGAATTACTGGTGGCTGCCCCAGTGGCGGTCACGCTTCCTGCGGGATGCGCCAGGGATTTTTAGCGATGCCCACATGGAGGAGATCCTGAGTGGGGAACACTGGTTCGACTACCCGGGCCGGGGTTACTGACCAGCCATCGCTGGCTTCGAGTGCGGTCCGCCCTGGTCTGCGCCCTGAAACGCCAAAGGGCGACCCGTGGGCCGCCCTTTGCTCCTATTGCCGCAAGCCTCAGGCGGCGCTGAACAGCTTGTGCGGGTCGATGACGAATTTCTTCGGCACGCCGGCGTCGAACTCGCCATAGCCACGCGGGGCGTCGTCGAGGCTGATGACCTGCACCCCCACCACTTCGGCAATGTTGATGCGATCCCACATGATCGCCTGCATCAGTTGGCGGTTGTACTTCATCACCGGGGTCTGGCCGGTGTGGAAGCTGTGGGACTTGGCCCAGCCCAGGCCGAAACGGATGCTCAGGCTGCCGATCTTCGCTGCGGCGTCCACGGCGCCCGGGTCTTCGGTGACGTACAGGCCGGGAATCCCGATCTTGCCCGCCACACGCACAACCCCCATCAGCGAGTTGAGCACGGTGGCCGGGGCTTCGTGCTGGGCACCGGCATGGCCGTGGCCACGAGCTTCGAAGCCTACGGCGTCCACTGCGCAGTCGACTTCCGGCTCACCCAGCAAATCGGCGATCTGTTCGTGCAGTGGGGTGTCCTTGGACAGGTCGGCAATTTCAAAGCCCTGGGCCTTGGCGTGGGCCAGGCGCACCGGGTTGACGTCACCGACGATCACCACCGCGGCCCCCAGCAAGCGCGCGGACGCCGCAGCGGCCAGCCCCACCGGGCCGGCACCGGCCACGTAGACGCTGCTGCCCGGACCAACACCGGCCGTCACAGCGCCGTGGTAGCCAGTAGGCAGGATGTCGGAGAGGCAGGTCAGGTCGCGGATTTTCTCCATGGCCTTGTCGCGATCCGGCAGTTTCAGCAGGTTGAAGTCGGCGTAAGGCACCAGTACATATTCGGCCTGGCCACCGGTCCAGTCGCCCATGTCGACATAGCCATAGGCACCGCCGGCGCGGGCCGGGTTGACGGTCAGGCAGACCCCGGTGTGTTGCTCCTTGCAGGAACGGCAGCGCCCGCAAGCAACGTTGAATGGCACGGAAACCAGATCACCAATCTTCAGGTTCTCGACGTCGCTGCCCTTCTCGATCACCTCGCCAGTGATTTCATGGCCGAGCACCAGGCCGACCTGGGCGGTGGTACGGCCGCGGACCATGTGTTGGTCCGAACCGCAGATATTGGTGGAGACCACGCGCAGGATGACCCCATGTTCGATCTTCTTGCCGCGCGGGTCCTGCATTTTTGGATAGTCGATTTTCTGTACCGCGACCTTGCCGCCGCCCAGATACACGACACCACGATTACCAGACATGCTTTCACCTCGCTGTTGTTGTTATGGAACCGCGTTACCCAAAGGGGGAACACGTGGATTGCTCGGGTACAGATGCTGTTTCGTTTTCACAATCGCTTTCGCGAGCAAGCTCGCTCCTACGGGAGTCACACCATCCATGTAGGAGCGAGCTT
This sequence comes from Pseudomonas sp. Fl4BN1, assembly GCF_009908285.1. Classification (GTDB taxonomy): domain Bacteria; phylum Pseudomonadota; class Gammaproteobacteria; order Pseudomonadales; family Pseudomonadaceae; genus Aquipseudomonas. The sequence continues at coordinate 7,970 of NZ_JAAARM010000050.1, read as the reverse complement.
GCTCGCGAAGGGCTGCACAGCAGCCCCTAAATCATCAGAGCACCACCGTCCGGTTGCCGTTCAAGAACACCCGCCGCTCGATGTGATACCCCACCGCCCGGGCCAGGGTCAGGCCTTCGATATCCCGGCCCTTGGCGATCAGGTCTTCGGGGTAGTAGCTGTGGTCCACCACCTCCACGCCCTGGGCGATGATCGGGCCTTCGTCCAGATCGTTGTTGATGTAGTGCGCCGTGGCGCCCACCAGTTTCACGCCCTTGTTGTAGGCCTGGTGATAAGGCTTGGCGCCCTTGAAACCCGGCAGCAGCGAGTGGTGGATGTTGATCGCCTTGCCATCGAGCTTGCGGCACAGCTCCGGCGACAGCACCTGCATGTAGCGGGCAAGAATCACCAGCTCGGCGCCGGACTCCTCGATCACCTGCCACACCTGGCGCTCCTGGGACGGCTTATCGTTGGGGTCGAGGGGGAAGTGGTGGTAGGGAATCTGATGCCAGTCGGCCAGGGGCTTGAGGTCCGGGTGGTTGGACACCACCGCCACCACGTCCATGGGCAACTGGCCGATGCGCTGACGGTAGAGCAGGTCGTTGAGGCAGTGGTCGGCCTTGGAGACCATGATCACCACCTTCGGCCGGTAATGCGGCGCGGTCAGTTCGAAGTTCATCGCGAAGGCCTTGGCCCGCTCTGCCAGGCCCTGGCGGAAGCCTTGTTCGTCGAGGCCGTCAGGCTGGCGGAACTCCACACGAATGAAGAAGCGGCCCGAGAGCCGGTCGTCGAACGAGTGGTGCTCGGTGACGTAGCAGCCCTGCTCGAACAGAAAGCGGGTCACCGCGTCCACCGTGCCGAGCACGCTGGGGCAGTCGGCGGTGAGGATCCAGGTATCGGGGGCGCGGCTCATACGGGATAACTCCTGTTCGTTAAGGCAACCGCAGCGCGGTCGATTCTCGTAGGAGCGAGCTTGCTCGCGAAGGACGGATGTCCCGCAAGACCACAGTGCCCTTGGATCTTTCGCGAGCAAGCTCGCTCCTACCGATCAAAGCCAAAGCCGGGCGTCAGGCCTGGACGCTCAGGCCGTATTCGGCCGCGGCATCCTGCAGCCACAGCCACCAGTAATCGGAGAAACTGCGGCGAATCAGCAGTTCCCAGGTGTCTTCAGCGGTGTGGCGGATCACCAGTTGCGACTTGGCGAACACCGTGCCCACCGCCTTGCCCACGGGGAAGTTATTGGGGTGCACGTCGTAGCTGGTGGATTTCATCAGCACCTGGCGCACATTGGGGCCGGACAGTTCGAGGATCTGCTGGCCGCCGCTGACGTTGACGATCTGGATATGCAGCTCGCCCAGGGCCGCGCGCAGGTTCTGCTCGGCGGCAAACTCTTCGCCGCTGGGCACGATCAGCAGCCACTCATCCGGGCCCAGCCATTGCAGGCTGGTTTCACCCTTGATGATGACGCTCAAGGCACCCGGCAATTCGATGCCCAGGGCCTTGTGCACGCCGGCGGCGAAGGCCGGATCATGGCCGTCGCCACGGATCGTCAGATGGCCGAGGAGTTTCTTCTCGCGCAGGGTGACCCCGGCGTTCTTGCGGCCCTTGCCCACCAGGCTCGGCAGGTCGGCGTGGTGCAACGACGACTCGGCCTTGGCTCCGGTGGTGGGGCGCTGTTGGTAAACGTTGACTGCGGTCATAGAGCACCTGTCCTGAATTCTGTTGATAACACCCTGTAGGAGCCGGCTTGCCGGCGAAGAGGCCCTTGAGCCTTGTGCCAGCCCTGAGGCCGCCTTCGCTGGCAAGCCAGCTCCTACACAAGCCAGCTCCTGGCCCTAAATGTTCTGGCGATCGCCCTTGGGATCGAAGAACACCGAGGAAACGATTTCCGCCTCGATCACCCGGCCATCGGCCAGCGGCGCGAAGACCCGCTCGCCCAGGCGCTTGAGCCCGCCCTTGACCACACCCAGGGCAAACGAATAACCCAGGGAGTTGTGGGCATAGCTGGAGGTCACGTGGCCGACCATGGTCATCGGGATCGCCTGCTTGGGGTTGAACACCAGCTGCGCGCCTTCCGGCAGCCATTGGCTCGGGTCGATCGGCTTCAGGCCCACCAGTTGCTTGCGCTGGTCACGCACGCAGTCTTCGCGGTTCATCCCGCGCCAGCCGATCCACGAGAACGGCTTGGTCCGCCCCACGCACCAGCCCATGTTGAGGTCGTCCGGGGTCATCGAGCCGTCGGTGTCCTGGCCGACGATGATGAAGCCCTTCTCGGCCCGCAGCACGTGCATGGTCTCGGTGCCGTAGGGGGTCAGGTTGTATTTCTTGCCAGCCTCGACGATCTGTTCCAGCACGCCCATGGCGTAGTCGGCCTGGATGTTGACCTCATACGACAGCTCACCGGTAAACGAGATGCGGAACACCCGGGCCGGCACGCCGCCCACCAGGCCTTCCTTCCAGGTCATGAACGGGAAGCCGTCCTTGTCCAGGTCGATGTCGGTGACTTCGCTGAGCAGCTTGCGGCTGTTCGGCCCGGACAGGGTCATGGTCGCCCAGTGGTCGGTGACCGAGGTGAAGTACACCTTCAACTCTGGCCATTCGGTCTGCTGATAAATCTCCAGCCACTGCAGAACCCGCGCAGCACCGCCGGTGGTGGTGGTCATCAGGAAATGGTTGTCGGCCAGACAGGCCGTGACGCCGTCGTCGAAGACCATGCCGTCTTCCTTGCACATCAGGCCGTAGCGGGCCTTGCCGACGTCGAGCTTGGTCCACGCGTTGCTGTAGATACGGTTGAGGAATTCCCGGGCATCCGGGCCCTGGATATCGATCTTGCCCAGGGTCGAGGCGTCCAGCAGGCCGACGCTGTCGCGTACTGCCTGGCATTCGCGCTTGACCGCGGCATGCAGGTCTTCGCCGTTCTTCGGGAAGTACCAGGGGCGTTTCCACTGGCCGACATCTTCGAACTCGGCGCCATTTTTCAGGTGCCAGTGATGCAGCGCGGTGAAACGCACCGGCTCGAAAATGTGCCCGCAGTGACGGCCGGCTACGGCGCCGAAGGTCACTGGGGTGTAGTTCGGCCGGAACATGGTGGTGCCCATCTGCGGGATGCTCACGTTCAGCGAGCGGGCCGCGATGGCCAGGCCGTTGACGTTGCCGAGCTTGCCCTGATCGGTACCAAAACCCAGGGCGGTGTAGCGCTTGACGTGCTCCACCGACTCGAAGCCTTCGCGGGTCGCCAGTTCGATGGCGGCGGCGGTGACGTCGTTCTGCAGGTCGACGAACTGCTTCGGTGCACGGGCGGTGCCTTTTTCATGGGGCACCTGGAACAGCGCCAGCGTCGGCTCTTCCAGACGGCTCAAGGCTTTCGGCAACAGGCCTTCCACCGCCTTGAACCCGGCTTCGCTGGCTGCGCGCACGCCGCCTTCAAAACCGTCGGCCAGGGAATCACCAAGGCCGTAGACACCGTTGATGCCACCGACACACACGCGCTTCTGCGGAGCTTCGCCCGGTACGAAACCGAGGATGTCTTCACGCCAGGTCGGCTTGCCGCCCAGGTGCGAAGCCAGGTGCACCACTGGGCTGTAGCCGCCGGAGCTGGCAATCAGGTCGCAATCGAGCCACTCGCCCGGGCTGGTGACCTTGTGCGCCTTGACATCGATGGCCGCGACGCGAGCGCCGGTCACATGCTTGCTGCCACGGGCTTCGATCACGGCACTGGAAGTGAGGATGCGAATGCCCTTGGCACGGGCTTCTTCCACCAGCGCGCCGCGCGGGTTATGCCGCGCATCGGCAATAGCCACCACTTGCAGGCTGGCGTCGAGCCAGTCCAGGGCCACGCGATAGGCGTGATCATTGTTGGTGGTCAGCAGCAGTTTCTTGCCCGGCGCCACGCCATAACGACGCACGTAGACCGACACCGCACCGGCCAGCATGTTGCCCGGCACATCGTTGTTGCCATAGACCAGCGGACGCTCGCAGGCACCGGTGGCGAGCACCACCCGCGTAGCGCGAACACGGTGGATGCGCTGGCGCGCCTGGCCGATCGGCGCACGGTCACCGAGGTGATCGGTGAGGCGCTCGTGAATGGTCAGGAAATTGTGGTCGTGGTAGCCGTTCACCGTGGCCCGTGGCAGCAGGGTCACTTCCGGCAGGGCCTTGAGCTCAGCGATGACGCTGGCGACCCACTCGGCCGCCGGCTTGCCGTCCAGGCTTTCGCGGCTGTCCAGCAGGCTGCCGCCGAACTCTTCCTGCTCGTCCGCGAGGATCACCCGCGCACCGCTGCGCGCGGCAGCCAGGGCTGCCGCCAGACCGGCCGGACCGCCGCCGACGATCAACACGTCACAATGACGGTTCATGTAGTCGTAGGTATCCGGATCGTTCTCGGTCGGTGAACGACCCAAGCCTGCCGCCTTGCGGATGTACTTCTCGTAGGTCATCCAGAACGATTGCGGGTACATGAAGGTCTTGTAGTAGAAACCCGGCGGCATCAGCTTGCCGCCGACCTTGCCGAGAATCCCCATCATGTCGTTGTTCACGCTCGGCCAGCCGTTGGTGCTGGTGGCGACCAGACCTTGATACAGCGCCTGTTGCGTGGCGCGTACGTTGGGGATCTGGGTGGCTTCGGTGGCGCCGATCTGCAGCACCGCGTTCGGCTCTTCAGCACCGGAGGCAAAGATGCCCCGTGGCCGGGAGTACTTGAAGCTGCGGCCGATGATATCGACGCCATTGGCCAGCAGCGCAGCGGCCAGGGTGTCGCCCTCAAAGCCTTTGTAGCCCTGGCCGTTGAAGGTGAAACTCAACACCTTGTTGCGGTCGATCCGTCCACCGTTGGACAGGCGATTGCTCTGGCTCATACCTTCTCTCCCAGCGCCGTGGTGGCCGCTTTCGGGCTCTCGGTCTTGTCGGTGAATTGCGGTTTACTGCCAATCTTGTAGGTTTCGAGAATCTCGTAGGTCACGGTGTCGCGGGTGGCGTTGAAGTACTGGCGGCAACCGGCGGCGTGAATCCACAATTCGTGGTGCAATCCACGCGGGTTATCGCGAAAGAACAGGTAGTCGCCCCACTCCTCGTCGGTGCAGGCATTGGGGTCCAGCGGGCGCGGGATGTGCGCTTGGCCGGAGCCGTGGAATTCCTCTTCGGAGCGCAGCTCAAAGCAGTGAGGACAGAAGATATGCAACATAGAGGTGCCTCCTGTTAGTGGGCGACAGCGGCAGCGCCGTGTTCGTCGATGAGCGCGCCGTTGTGGAAACGGTCAATGGCGAAAGGCGCCGCCAACGGGTGCATTTCACCCTTGGCCAGACTCGCGGCAAACACGTTGCCCGAACCCGGCGTAGCCTTGAAGCCACCGGTGCCCCAGCCACAGTTGAAGAACATATTCGGCACCGGGGTCTTGGAAATGATCGGGCAGGCGTCCGGCGTGGTATCGACGATGCCGCCCCACTGGCGGTTCATGCGCACCCTGGAGAGGATCGGGAACATCTCGACGATGGCCTGGATGGTGTGCTCGATCACCGGGTAAGAACCGCGCTGGCCATAACCGACCCAGCCGTCGATACCGGCACCGATCACCAGGTCGCCCTTGTCGGATTGGCTGATGTAGCCATGCACCGCGTTGGACATGATCACGCTGTCGATGATCGGTTTGATCGGCTCCGACACCAGCGCCTGCAGCGGGTGGGATTCGATTGGCAGGCGGAAACCGGCAAGCTTGGCCATGTGCCCGGAGTTACCGGCGGTGACCACGCCGACGCGCTTGGCGCCGATAAAACCCTTGTTGGTTTCAACACCGATGCACACGCCGTTTTCTTTACGGAAGCCGATCACTTCGGTCTGCTGGATCAGGTCCACGCCCAGGGCGTCGGCGGCCCGGGCAAAACCCCAGGCCACGGCGTCGTGACGGGCCACGCCACCGCGTCTTTGCACGGTGGCGCCGAGTACCGGATAACGGGTGTTCTTCGAGCAATCCAGGTAGGGAATCTCGTCCGCCACCTGCTGGGTATTGAGCAGTTCGCCGTCGATGCCGTTGAGGCGGTTGGCGCTGACCCGGCGCTCGGAGTCACGGATGTCCTGCAGGGTGTGGCATAGGTTGTAGACCCCACGCTGGGAGAACATCACGTTGTAGTTGAGGTCCTGGGACAGGCCCTCCCACAGTTTCATCGCGTGTTCGTAGAGTTGCGCCGACTCGTCCCACAGGTAGTTGGAACGCACGATGGTGGTGTTGCGCGCGGTGTTGCCGCCGCCCAGCCAGCCTTTTTCCACCACCGCAACGTTGGTGATGCCGTGCTCCTTGGCCAAATAGTAGGCGGTCGCCAGGCCGTGCCCGCCACCGCCGACGATGACCACGTCATAGACTTTCTTCGGGGTCGGCGTGCGCCACATGCGCTGCCAGTTTTCATGGTGGCTGAGAGAGTGCTTGAAGAGGCCGAAGCCTGAATAGCGTTGCATAGTCATTGCTCCAGTTGCGGCTCTCAGCGGTAAACCGGGAAATCAGCGCACAGGGTCGCCACCTGGCGGGCGACATTGGCCTCGACGTCGGCATCACCGAGGTGGTCGAGAATGTCGCAGATCCAGCCGGCCAGTTCGGTGCACTGGGCGACCTTGAAACCGCGGGTGGTGACTGCCGGGGTGCCGATGCGCAGGCCGGACGTCACGAACGGCGACTGCGGATCGTTAGGCACAGCGTTCTTGTTCACGGTGATGTGGGCACGGCCCAGAGCGGCATCCGCCTCTTTGCCGGTCAAGCCTTGACGGATCAGGCTGACCAGGAACAGGTGGTTGTCGGTGCCGCCGGACACTACATCGTAGCCGCGTTTGATAAATACGCCGGCCATCGCCTGAGCGTTGTCGATCACTTGCTTCTGATAGGCCTTGAAGCTCGGCTCCAGCGCCTCCTTGAAGCACACGGCCTTGGCCGCGATCACATGCATCAACGGGCCGCCCTGGCCGCCGGGGAATACTGCGGCGTTGAATTTCTTTTCCAGCTCTTCATTGGCCTTCGCCAGGATCAGCCCGCCACGGGGACCGCGCAGGGTCTTGTGAGTGGTGGTGGTGACCACGTCGGCGTAAGGCAGCGGGTTCGGATACAGGCCGGCTGCGACCAGACCGGCAACGTGCGCCATATCGACAAACAGGTAGGCACCGACCTTGTCGGCAATCTGCCGGAAGCGCGGGAAGTCCAGGGTCTTGGAATAGGCCGAGAACCCCGCAATGATCATTTTCGGCTGATGTTCCACCGCCAGGCGCTCGACCTCGTCGTAGTCGATCAACCCGGTGTCGGTATTGATGCCGTACTGCACGGCGTTGTACAGCTTGCCGGAGAAACTCACCTTGGCACCGTGGGTCAAGTGACCGCCGTGGGCCAGGCTCATGCCCAGCACGGTGTCGCCAGCCTGCAACAGGGCCAGGAACACCGCAGCGTTGGCCTGACTGCCGGAGTGTGGCTGGACGTTGGCGTAATCGGCGCCGAACAGCTGCTTGGCGCGCTCGATGGCCAGGGCCTCGACCTTGTCCACGTGCTCGCAACCACCGTAGTAGCGCTTGCCCGGATAGCCTTCGGCGTACTTGTTGGTCAGGCCGCTGCCTTGCGCCTGCATCACCCGCTTGCTGGTGTAGTTCTCCGACGCGATCAGCTCGATGTGATCTTCCTGGCGTTGCTCCTCGGCATTGATCGCCGCCAGCAGTGCATCGTCGTAACCCTGGATCTGATCTTGCTTGCTGAACATCACGTCTCTCCCAGCGGCGGCGGTGCGCCTTTCGTCTCGGTGAGGCCAGCCCGCAAGCTGTGCCCTTTGGATGCGATGGTATGACCGGGACGGCGAACCCAAATGCCTATGGACGCCACGCAAAGGTGCGTTTACGACATGCCCTGGCGCCCACGGACAAATGCCAGCCCGCGCCACCTGTCAACGGCTCTGGATCGGGCCTGTCCCCGCCTCCCCCGCCCCGTAGGAGCTGGCTTGCCGGCGAAGAGGCCCTCAAGCCCTGCACAAATC
>NZ_JAAARM010000004.1 GCF_009908285.1 Pseudomonas sp. Fl4BN1 | reverse complement strand
TCTCCAGCGACTCCATCGAATTGTTTGCCCGCGGCAAGAACCTGGCTGCCAGCGTGACCTTTGCCCATTCCCTCGAGCGGCCAGAGGCCCTGAGTGAACGCGAAGCACCGATCTACTTCCGTTTGGACTTTTTCCTCTAATTACGCTCTTTACCTGAGAAACATGACATGGATGTTCGTCAGTTTGCCTTCCTGGTCCGTCAGCCCTCGGCTGCCCTGCAATCCCGTGATTCGTTCTGGGGCCTGTCGAAACGCGGGTTGGCGTTCATCCTGGCCAACGTGATGTTCTGGCAGCCCGTGGTGGCGATGGCCGACGGCATCGTGGTCAACGGTGGCGGCACCACCCTCGGCCAGGCCGGCAATGGCGTGCCCATCGTCAACATCGCCACGCCTAACGGCAGTGGCCTGTCGCACAACCAGTTCAGCGACTACAACGTTGGCCAGCAGGGCGTCATTCTCAACAACGCTACCAACCGTACCCAGCAAACCCAGCTTGGCGGGATCATCCTCGGCAACCCCAATCTGGGTGGCCGCGCAGCGAATGTGATCCTCAACGAGGTCAACGGCGGCAGCCCCAGCCAGCTCAAGGGCTACACCGAAGTGGCCGGGCAGTCAGCCCATGTGATCGTTGCCAACCCCTATGGCGTGACCTGCAACGGCTGCGGCTTTATCAACACCCCGAAGGCCACCCTGACCACCGGCAAGCCGGTGATCGAGAATGGCCAGCTCCAGCGTTATCAGGTGGATCAGGGCAGCGTGGCGATCGAAGGCGCGGGGCTGAACGCGAATAATATCGACCAGTTCGAAATCATCACCCGCAGCGCCAGGATCAATGCCGAGATCCAGGCCAAGCACCTGGCGGTGATCGCCGGGGCCAACGATGTCGACGCCCAGACCCTCAAGGCCACGGCGCGGGCAGCAAACCCTGCGGATGCACCACAGTTGGCCATCGACAGCAGCGCCCTGGGCGGCATGTACGCCGGGGCCATCAAGCTGGTGGGCACCGAGGCTGGGGTCGGGGTGAAACTCGACGGCAAGATGATCGCCAGCGGTGGCGATATCCAACTCGATGCCAATGGCCAGTTGCGCATGGCCGAGGCGAGCGCCGAGAAAGGAGCGGTGGCGATCAAGGCCCAAAGCCTCGACGCCCAGGGCGCGGTGTACGCCGGGACCGATCTCGAGGTGCAGACCCAGGGCGACCTGAACAACCACAGCACCCTGGCAGCGGCCAACAGCGTCAACCTCAGCAGCGGCGGGCAACTGAACAACCACGGGATCATCGAAGCCGGGGTCAACTTCGACAACAGCCGCAACCCCAATGGCGATGTCACGCTGAGCGCGAAGAGCCTCAACAACAGCGGCAAGAGCGTGGTGGCCAGCCGTGATCTGACGGTTACGGCCAAGCAGACCCTGAACAACCAGGGCGGCACCCTGAGCGGGCAACGCCAGGTGACGGTCAGCGCCGGGACCCTGGACAACCAGAACAAGGGCAAGCTGCTCAGCGCCGAGCGCCTGCAACTCAATGCCGATCAGGTGCTCAACGGTCAGGGCGGGCTGATCAAGAGCCAGCAGTCCCTCAATGCCACCCTGGGCCACCTGGGCAACAGCGGCGGCGAACTGTCGAGCCAGGGCAGCAGCACCCTGGTGCTGGCCGGGATGGACAACCTCACCGGCGTGGTACTGGCGCAACAGACCCTGACCATCACCGGCAGCGCTGAGCTAGACAACCAGGGCGGGTTGCTGTCGGGCTGGCAGGGCCTGACCCTCAAGGGCATCGGCCTGAACAACAGCAACAAAGGCACCGTCTCCAGCCTCAAGGGCGGTGTCGACATCACCCTCAGCAACGCCTTGAACAACCGCCAGGGCGGAGCCCTGGTCAGCCAGCAAGCCCTGGACGTCAAGGCCGCGAGCCTCGACAACAGCCAGAAAGGGGTGATTTCCAGCGCTGGCGCACAAAGCCTCAAACTCAGCGACCTGCTGGACAACAGCCAGGGCGGTTCGATCGACAGCGCCGCGAGCCTGACCCTGAACGCCCTGACCCTGGGCAACAGCGGCGGCACCGTCAACGCTGGCGGCGACCTGACGTTCACCGGCAGCGACCTGGACAACCGCCACGGCACCTTCAGCGGCAAAGCCGCCGTCACCCTCGACCTGCTGGGGCGCCTGAGCAACCAGCAGGGCAAGCTGTCTGCCGCCGGCCCCTTGCTGCTCAAGCGCAGCACTAAGGTTGAGAACCAGGGAGGCGAACTCTCCAGCCAGCAGTGGCTGCGGCTGTTCACCGAGCACTTGGACAACCGGCAGAAGGGCCGGGTCGCGGCCAATGATTCAGTGTTGATCAGCGCCAGTGGCGAAGTGCAGAACAGCGATGGCGGGGAGATCCTCAGCCGCGAAGCCGACCTGCAACTCAATGCCGAGCGCCTGGATAACGCCAAGGGCCTGCTGCAGGCCAAGACCAACCTGGGCCTCGATGTGGCGGCCGACGCCGGCAACCAAGGCGGGCAAGTGATTGCCCAGCAGGGCGACCTGACGCTCAAGGCGGCCCACCTCGACAACCGCGCGGGCAAGGTCTCGGCCCTCAGCGGCGGCGCCACCCTGGAAACCGCCGCCGATGGCCGCCTCGACAATCGCGACGGCGCGCTCTTCGCCCTGCAGGCGCTGCATATCAGCGCCAAGGACCTGGACAACAGCGCCGGCCAGATCAGCGCCCGGCAGATCGAGCTGGAACTGGCTGGTGCCCTGGACAACCGCCAGGGCCTGATCGAAAGCCGCAGCACCCTGGCCACCGCCGCCGCCAGCCTGGACAACCAGCGCGGGCAACTGCGGGCCCTAGGTCTGGCGAGCAAAACTCGCTTCGACATCGGCGGCACCTTCGACAACCGTGACGGCACCCTGGAAACCGCCAACCACGACCTGAGCTTCGACGCCGGCGGCTTCAACAACCGTGGCGGCAGCCTGCTGCACAACGGCAGTGGCGTGTTCGGCATCTCCATGGCCAACCTCGAAGACGTCGGCGGCCGCCTGAAGACCGCGGGCCAACTGACCCTGGAAGCCGAGCGCTGGACCAACAGCAGCTCGATCCAGGCCGAGCAACTGACAGTCAACGTCGACCACCTGACCCAGACCACCGACGGCCAGCTCCTGGCGAGCAATGGCCTGACCGGCAGCGGTACTCACTGGAACAACGACGGCCTGATCGGCAGCGACGCTGCGATCAGTGTTGACCTGAGTGGCAACTACGCCGGCAAGGGTCGCCTGAGCAGTATTGGCCAACTGGATCTGCACGCCGCTCAACTGGACCTGACCGACAGCGCCAGCATCGCCGGTGGCGGCAACACCCGCGTCAACATCGATGGCGCGCTGAACAGCGCCGGACGCATCACCGGCAACCAGAAACTGCACCTCACCGCCTCCAGCATCAACAACCGCGGCACCCTGGGCAGTGGTGATGACCTGACCCTCACTGCCGCCACCCTGGTCAATGACCAAGGCCTGATCTCCAGCGGCGGCAACCTGCAACTGCTGACCACGAGCTTCACCAACCGCTACGCCCAGGTGTACAGCCTGGGCACAACACTGATTGCCAAGGACAACCAGCAAACCAAGGCCGACCTGCTGGACAACCGCTCCGGAGATATCGAAAGCCTCGGCAAGCTGACCATTGCCGCCACCACGGTCAACAACGTGATGGACGTGCTGGAGTACATCGAGCACGAAAAAAGTGCCGCCGGCATCACCCGCCTGTCCTGCAACATGATTCCCGGCGCCGGCTGCGACGACCGTGGTGGCGGCCGCATCAACGGCCTGTGGGAAGTGGCCGAGACCGACCGCCTGCGGGTGACCAACAGCAGCGCCGCCGCCAGCCTCAACAGCGGCGCCGACCTGCAGATCGACACCCAGGTACTGACCAACACCAGCAGCCTGATCACCGCGGCCGGTGACCTCAACGTCAACGCCATCACTATCCTCAACCAGGGCTTGCAACCCCAGGAAATCACCACCCTGCGGCGCTACTGGAGCTTCGTTAACGAAACCGGCAACGCCGCCGCCCAGGCTGCCGCCTTCAACGCCCGCAACAACCCGACCCCGTCGGCCAGCTTCGCCTCCGACCTCAGCGCCTTTATCGGCTGGACCGGGGTGATGCTGGGCTCCAGCAGCAAAGTGGTGGATGGCGACCAATCCTTCGCCGCCACCATCCAGGCCGGTGGCAAGGTCAACCTCAAGGCTGACAAAACCCTCGACAACAGCGTGATCCGCTCCTTCTACGAGTACGTCGGCGCCGGCAAGACCCTGACCGACACCGGCATTGGCAACGGCTACTCGACGCCGATCCGGATCAACCCGCAACTGCCCCCGGAACTGGCCCAGCAACAGGTCAACCCGCTGGTACTGCCGGGCTTCACCCTGCCCACCAGCGGCAACGGCCTGTTCCGCCTCAGCGGCCAGGGCAGCAGCGCTGCACAAGCCCCGACCCCGGCACAGATCGCCGGCCTGCCGGACGCCGCGAGCCTGTCCCGGCCGCACAAATACCTGGTGGAAACCAACCCGGCGCTGACCAACCTCAAGCAATTCATGAGCTCGGACTACCTGCTGTCCCACCTCGGCTACAACCCCGAGGAGAGCACCAAGCGTCTGGGTGATGGTTTCTACGAACAGAAACTGATCCAGCAAGCCATGGTCGCCCGTACTGGCCAACGCTTTATCGACGGCCAGGACAGCGGTGAAAAACTCTTCAAGCACCTGATGGACAACGCCCTGCAGAGCAAGCAACAGCTTGAACTCTCGGTGGGCGTCACCCTGACCGCGGAACAGGTCGCCGCGCTGACCCACGACATCGTCTGGCTGGAAAGCCATGAAGTGAATGGCGAACAGGTGCTGGTGCCGGTGCTGTACCTGGCTCACTCGAACAACCGCCTGGCGCCGAATGGCGCGCTGATCGCGGGCAAGGACGTGAGCCTGATTGCCGGCAAGGATTTGAACAACGTCGGCACCTTGCGTGCGGCCAATGACCTGTCGGCGGTGGCGGGGGAGAACCTGGTCAATAGCGGGTTGGTGGAGGCGGGGAAGGGACTGGATCTGCTGGCAGGCAACCATTTGGTCAACCGCGCTGGCGGCATCATCGCCGGACAGGACGTGACCCTGACCACCACCCAGGGCGACGTGATCAACGACCGCACCCTGACTACCCACCAAAGCAGTGGCGGCGACTACGTCCGCGAGCAACGGCGCGACTTCCTCGACAGCGCCGCGCGCGTCGAAGCTGGCAACAGCCTGCGCATCGGTGCCGAACGGGACTTTGACAACAACGGCAGCGTGCTGCACAGCGGCGGCAACACCACCATAAAGGCCGGTCGCGACGTCAGCTTGAGCGCAGTCGAGCAAGTGGTCAGCAATGACCGTGGCATTGGCAACCTCGACCAGAGCCGAACCCAACACGGCGCGACCCTGGAGAGCGGCGGCGACCTGAGCATCGATGCCGGTGGCAACGTCACCGCCGTTGCCAGCCAGATCGACGCCAAGGGCGATGTGTCGATGACGGCCAAGGAGCACCTGACCCTGGCCTCGGCGGCGAACGAACAGCACTGGGCGAGCAAGACCGGCACCACCAAGAGCGAAGAAGATCGCGTCAAGCAGCAAGCCACCACGGTGACGGCGGGCGGCGATGTGCTGCTCAAGTCCGGCAAGGACATGACGCTGATTTCCAGCCGGGTCAAGGCGGGTGAGGAAGCTTATCTGGTGGCCGGTGGCGAGTTGAACCTGCTGGCGGAGCAGGACAGCGAGCACTCGTTGTATGACATGAAGAAGAAGGGGGGCTGGGGCAGCAAGGAAACCAAGCGTGACGAAGTCACCCGGGTGACCCATGTCGGCAGTGAGATCAGTGCCGGCGGCAATCTGACTCTCAAGAGTGCAGGGGACCAAAGGTATCAGGTCGCCAAGCTGGAGAGCGGCAAGGACCTGACCCTGGACAGTGGCGGCGCCATCACCTTTGAAGGGGTGAAGGACCTGCATCAGGAGAGTCATGAGCAAAGCAGCAACAGCCTTGCCTGGACCAGTGCCAAGGGTAAGGGCAACACCGATGAGACCTTGCGCCAGAGTCAGTTGCTAGCTAAGGGCGAATTGATCATCAAAGCCACCGACGGTTTGACTATCGACCTCAAGCAAATCGACCAGAAATCCATCAGTCAAACCATCGACGCCATGGTGCAAGCCGATCCGCAACTGGGGTGGCTCAAGGAGGCCGAGAAGCGCGGCGATGTGGACTGGCGCAAAGTGCAGGAAACCCACGATAGCTTCAAATACAGCCACTCCGGGCTTGGCCAGGGGGCGATGCTGGCGATCATTATCATCGTGACGGTGCTGACTGCCGGGGCTGCGAGTGGCGCAGTAGGTACGGCGTTTGCGGGTGCAGGCTCTGCAGGTAGCGGAACCGTCATGGCGGCTGGTGGGGTTTCGACTGTGGGTGCCTCCGCGGGCACTTTCGTTGCGGCTGGCTGGGGTAATGCCATGGTTACGGCGGGGCTGACCTCAATGGCCAGCACTGGTGCTGTCAGCGTCATCAACAACAAGGGCAATCTTGGCGCAGCGTTTAAGGAAACCTTCAGCAGCGATAGCATAAAGCAGGCCCTTATTGCCAGTGCATCGGCTGGGGTTGTCAATTACGCCAGCGGTAACTGGTTCGGAGCTCAAACCGACCCAGTCACCAATAAAGTCAGTGGCCCGAGTGTTGCGCCTCATCTGACGGATCCGGCCGCGATAGGGCGCTTTGGGGCGACTCAGCTGGCTGGAGGTGTAGTCAGAGGAACGCTGTCAGAGGCTTTAGGGCAGGGGAAGTTCAAGGATGCGATGACAGGTGCGTTCTTAGACATTCTTCAAGCGGTAGCCTTTACAGGTGCAGGGGATTTAGGTGCAAAACTCGATCTTCAAGAAAGTGGCCTAAGCAAAACTGCTTTGCATGCAGTTGTTGGTGGATTGCTTTCGGAGGCCATGGGCGGGGATTTTAAAACCGGTGCTATTGCAGCGGGAGCTAACGAAGCACTCATGATGACTCTTGAGAAGAGTCCTCTCCTGAGTGGTGCCAACCCGGTAGAGCATGACCAGCTTGTAAATGCCGCCTCCAAGCTTGTGGGGCTGCTGGCTGCAGCCAGTGTCAATGGCGATGTCGCAATAGGGTCGCAGATTGCGGGTAATGCACAAGCCTATAACCGCAAGCTTCATTCATTTGAAGAAAAACGGATTGCCGAAGAAGCTAAAAAGATGGAGGCGTCTTTAGGTAAAAGTCGTTCTGGATTCGGTTGGGACGTTTTACTTACTTATGCCGCTGATGGCGAGCTTGATGCGCAGGACAATAAACAGCTTCAAGCCATCTTTGCAGCTTATAGGCCAAATAATCCTGAAGGTCTAAACTTGGCTGAGGATCTTCAGAGGGCTATAGATGTTGTTAAGCAACTTCAGAGTGAGAAAGTTCTTCTCACTTGGGCAGATGGCTCACCTGTTATAGCTAATGGTGACAAGGTGTATGCATTTGCAGCGACTTCAAAGCAATATGCAGACCCTCTGTTGTTCAACTCTGCTAGTAATACAACATACAATAATGCCCCTGGTGGTGTGGGGGTTGTTCCAGATAAATGGATTGATCAATACGGCGAAGCAATAGCTACCAAGAAACTTCGAGAGATTGGAGCTATTAGTAATGATGTAGAGCTTACGAGCGCTCAATGGGAGATGTTGCGAAGCTATGCAACTGGTGGACTGACCTCGAACATTGATTTAGAGGCGCTTCTCGCTGTATTACCCGTGGGTAGGGCGAGTAAGGGAAGCATTCTCAGTGTCTTGAAAGAGTTGGTGTCTCGTGATGTAGGTCAGGCTGCTGGTAAAATCGTTTCGCAGGCTGAAGCCAAGCTTGCTGGCTATAAACCGTGTTGCTTCGCGGCTGGGACTATGGTCGCAACGCCTACTGGTGAAAGGGCTATTGAGACCCTAAAAGTGGGGGATCTAGTTTGGAGTAAGCCCGAAAAAGGGGGGGAGCCCTTTGCCGCAGCCATCACCGCGACTCATATCCGTACTGATCAGCCTATTTATCGCTTGGGTCTGAAAAAAGACGGCATTGACGGCATTGTATCGTCAGAGACACTGGAGGTGACTCCTGGACATCCGTTCTATGTGCCAGCGCAGAAGGGTTTTGTTCCCCTTATTGAGCTCAAGACTGGCGATCGCCTGCAATCTTTGGGGGATGGGAAAGGGGAAGGCAGTTCGATCAGTGTGGATTCTGTTGAATTGCTGCAACCTCAGGGGCAGACCTATAACCTGACGGTAGATATTGGCCATACGTTCTATGTTGGCAAGCTTGGTACCTGGGTGCACAACGTTGGACCTTGCTACATCTGTAATAATGGGAGCTGTTCAGTCCACGGAGTAGGTATCAACCCTCCGCATTCAGATTTGTCTCAGCCTGGAGGGTTGGCCTCTACTGAAGGTAGCCAAGTGGTAAAGCCAAATGGGAAGTTGTCTAACCCAACTCATCCTTTAGAAAAGCATGGGCCAGATGCTAGCGATGCTTATCTCAAAGATAGGGTCCAAAATGAGTTAATTAATAGTAATCGAATAGGCTCGAGAACAGCATTCAATGATCGCGGGCAAATGGAGGATGCTATAGCAAAAACATTGTCAATTAAGGCGCAAGACGTGCGCTCATGGTTAGCCTCTTCTCCGCCTGCGGGTTTGATTAAACCCTTTATGGCTGACCCGGGGTTGGGGAATCTGGGGCGTGGATTTGAAGTTTTAACTAAAGGTGGTTCAATATCTAAAATAACTAGGCCGATGCCTAATGTGAATTTGGTTTTGAAGTCTGACGGCAAAGGCAGTTATATAATTCATACTGCGCATCCTGAGTTTTAATGGAGAGAAATATGGCTGGGTTTGAGTGGAGGGAACATTTGCTTGATATGTTCGCTGGTACTGTGAATCAACAAACTCTTGAAGAGGCTGCTGAGGAAATGGCTTCTTTGAGCTTCTGTTATCCGGGGTTTCATGAGAATTATTTGAGGACGTTTGATTTTGCTATAGATGCTTTACGTTCTGGCGATAATTACCCGATTGAGTGCATAAACAGAAGTGGATACAAAGCACATGACGTTGAGGGCGCTTTGGAACTGATTGAGGATTTTAAAACGTTGTATATTAAGTTTTTTGAGCTCGGGGAAGACTAAGTTGGATAGATGTTTTAGAGGGGCGTGGCATGAGATGACTGTTTGTACTGCTGTTTAATGAGAGCTTTAATGTTATTTGAGCAGTGGAGCATTTTGTCTGGTTTGGTAAAAATTACGTGTAATAAGGAAGATTTATATGATTAAGATCCTCTGCAAGACCGCTGCTATTCTTTCGATAGCTTTGCTTTACGGCTGCGTATCAGCCCCATCAATGGAAAAGATGCAAGCTGAAGTTGCACAGTACTCACTACCCAAACCAGCAGTAGCCGACAAGGGGCTGGTATACGTCGTTCGTCCTAGCAATGTGGGAATGATGGTGCGCTTCAATGTCTTCCTCGATGATAAGGAAGCCGATTCGGAAATGGGCTACAACCGTGGTAACCAATACATCTACTTCTACGTAACGCCCGGTCAGCACGTGATCAGCTCCAAAGCTGAAAACTGGGCGGATATGCCCGTGACAGTCAAGGCGGGTGAGGTTGTCTACCTGAAACAGGAGGTTGAAGTTGGCGTAATGATGGCGCGTAACAGCCTGAAGGTGCTGAGCGATGTGGAAGGTCGTTATCTGGTCAAGGATGCTGCTCTAGGTACTATCGCCAAAGAGAGCAAGTAAGCCTTTGATCGATTGGTATTCGATCTACTGCGAGAGAAAAAGGGCGACTTTCAAGCCGCCCTTTTTGGTTTACTGAAGCACCTGCTCCTGCATTCGCCTTGTTGTCACATCCAACAAGTCACACCCATCGCGCAGCAAAATGCTGCACACCAGCGACAGTTCCTGTAGTACCGCTGCACCTTTGGTCGCTTCGTCAGAAATCGCAAAGTTCTCCAGCAGTTGAGTCACGGCGCGAATGCGATACGCCGCTGCATCGTGCAGGACGTCAATGGGGGATTGGGTATCGATCAACAGCGAGGGAATGTTGCAGTCATGGCCGGTAATCGGCATGTATCGATTCAGAGTCGTCATGGATCTTACTCCTATATCAATCAGAGCCATCACCTTCTGCCGCCAAGCAGAGTAAGGGTGACGGATTGCACAAGGTTGGCGGACCAGGGATATAGGACCTGGCACTCCCGAAGGAGTCCCTGCGCAACCCGCCATAACACGAGAATGCGGGCGCAAAAAAAGCGCCTGCAGTCGTATTGGGGGCGCTGTTGCGCCTATATCTGTTTGGACCGCCAAGTCCAATCGCCGCATTTGCAGCGAAGGCCGAAGGGTAACGTGGAAGGAGAGTGGTAGCAACTCGTGAAGAGAGTAAAAAACCTCTGGAAACACCTTACTGACTGTTCAAGCAATTCATTAACTCGGACTACCTGCTGTCCAACCTTGGCTACAACCCGGATGACAGTGCCAAGCGCCTGGGTGACGGTTTCTACGAACAGAAACTGATCCAGCAAGCCATGGTTGCCCGCACCGGCCAGCGCTTTATCGACGGCCAGGACAGCGGCGAAAAACTCTTCAAGCACCTGATGGACAACGCCCTGCAGAGCAAGCAGCAGCTTGAACTGTCGGTGGGCGTGACCCTGACCGCGGAACAGGTCGCCGCCCTGACCCACGATATCGTCTGGCTGGAAAGCCATGAGGTGAATGGCGAACAGGTGCTGGTGCCGGTGCTGTACCTGGCCCACTCGAACAACCGCCTGGCGCCGAATGGCGCGCTGATCGCGGGCAAGGACGTGAGCCTGATTGCCGGCAAGGATTTGAACAACGTCGGCACCTTGCGTGCGGGCAATGACCTGTCGGCGGTGGCGGGGGAGAACCTGGTCAATAGTGGGTTGGTGGAGGCGGGGAAGGGGCTGGAGCTGAAGGCCGGCAAGGATCTGCTGAACAAGGCCGGCGGTGTTATAGCCGGACATGATGTGTCCTTGACGGCAACTGAGGGGGATGTGGTCAACGAACGGACCTTGACTCGTCATCAGAGCTCCACCGCCACCGGTAATGAGCAACGCGATTTTGTTGATAGTGCAGCGCGTATCGAGGCCGGCAACCATCTGACCCTGACTGCTGGCCGAGACCTGAAAAATACGGGTAGCGCATTGACCGCGGCCGGTGATGCGGTACTCAGCGCTGGACGTGACTTGTCCATTATGTCCACCGAACAGGCGAACAGCAGTAATGGCCGGTTCAAGAAGGACCTCTGGACGCGTAGTCAAACCACGCAAAATGCCGGTGATGTTCAGATAGCTGGCAGTCTGAAGGCAACAGCGGGTCAGGACATTCAAGTAGTGGCCAGCAAGGTTGCTGCCCAGAAAAGCCTGTCGATGGTTGCGGCACGAGATGTTGCCATCGAGTCTGCGGCCAATACAGGTCATAGCTCGTTCAAAACCAGCAACGGTAGAAGTTCTGACGATCAGGTTCGCCAGCAGTCTTCACGCATAGAGGCTGGTGGTGATCTGTCGATCAAGGCAGGCCAGGATCTGACGTTGGTGGCCAGCCAGGTTAAAGGTGCGCAGAACGTCGCTCTGGATGCCGCTCGCGATCTCAATGTGCTGTCGGCAAAGGATGAAAGTGCCTCTTTCATGTCCAAGAAGGGCAAAGGCTCCTTTGGTCAGAGCAGCAGCAAGCAGCAGGAGAGCTACCACAGCACCAACGTCGCTTCGGTGGTCGAGGCGGGTAAAGACCTGACCCTCAACACCAGCAAGAAAGCCGATGGCGGCATGAGTATCAACGGTGGCCGTGATGTCACGGTGATCGGCAGCCAGCTCAAGGCCGGCACAGACCTGATGATCGGCGCCACTGGCGATGTGGCGATCCTCTCTGGTGTCGAGGAGCACGGTTCCTACAGCAAGAAGACCAAGTCCGGTTTCCTCGGCCTGTCGAAAAGCGGCAAGAGCCAGTTGCAAACCACCGCGACCCAGGTCGGCAGCGAGCTGAGCGCCGGTAACGATGTGGTGGTGGCCGCCGGTAACGATATCCGCCTGCGAGCCAGTGAGGCCGCGGCCGGCAACGATGTTGAACTGCGCGCCGGGCTGGTCAAGGACACAGGCGATATCAACCTGGTTTCGGCCAACGACAGCGCTTACAGCCGCAGCGAGCAGTACAAGAAAAAGGTCGGCCTTTCCACCTCAGGGGCCAGTGTTTCCTTCGCCTCGGCCAAGGAGTCCGGGCGCCAGGCGCAAAGCAGCACCAGCGTGGGCAGCCAAGTGCTGGCCGATCGTGATGCGAGCCTGAAGGCCGAGCGTGACATCAATGTGGTGGGCAGCGGCATCAGCGCCGGGCGCAATGTCAGCCTCGACGCCGGACGCGACGTCAACGTGGTGGCGGCGCAGAACAGTTCGGCGGAGCAGGACTGGAAGAAGAGCAAGCAAGTCGGCGTGGGCGTCAGCAGCGACGACAACGGTGTCAGCTTCTTCGCCGGTGCCGAGCGCAACAAGGAAAAGAACCGCGTCGAGCAACAGACCGCCGCCGCCAGTCAGATCAGTGCTGGTGAAGACCTGTCGATCAACGCCAAGCGCGACATCAATCAGATCGGCTCCGACCTCAAGGCCGATCACGACATCAACCTGGTGGCCGGCCGCGATATCAAGATCGACGCCGCCCGGGAAGTGCGGGTGACCGAGCAGCAGCGTGAAAGCGAGCGCAACGGCCTGGGCGTCACCATCAACCACAACTATGGCAAGACCAAGGACGCGGTCAATGGTGCCGGCGACGGTGAAAACAACGTCAGCAAAGCCTCCAGCACCCTCAAGGCCGTCGACTCGGTCAGCCAGTTCCTCGCCGGGCCGACCGCCGACGTCAAGCTCGGCAACAGCAAGCAAAGCAGCAGCCAGGAGATCATCGAGCAGAGCAACCGCTCCTCAACCCTGCAGGCCGGCAATGACCTGAACCTCACGGCCAACAACGACGTGACGGTCAAGGGCAGCCAGCTGAGTGCCGGGCGCGATATCAACGTCAAAGGACGCGACGTCACCCTGGATGTGGCCAAAGGCAGCATCAGCGAGGAAACCCGCAACACCGAGAGTTGGGGCGGCATCCACGGCGGCACCAGCGGCGGCTTCAAGATCGGCGTTGGCGGCAGCTTCGGCACCGCCAACACCGAGAGCAGCCAGGGTTCCTCCACCGTCACCCAACTGGATGCCGGGCGCGACATCAACCTCAAGGCCAGCAACGACCTGAGCCTGATCGGGACCCAGGCCCAGGCCGGACGCAACATCGACCTGGATGCCGGCAACGAGCTCAACATCCGCGCCGCGCAGAACGACCACAGCAGCGAGAACAATCGCAACAGTGGCGGCGGGGAAATGGGCATCACCGTGGGAACCGATAAAGGCATCGGCTTCTATCTCAGCGTCAGTTTGGGTAAGGGCAATCTGGAGCGTGAGGGCGAGCGTCAGCAAGAGGCCTATCTCTATGCCGGGGACCGTCTGGGCTTCACCAGTGGTAAGGACACCAACATTTCTGGTGCCAACCTGCGTGGTGATGAAGTTATCGGGCGTGTCGGGGGGGACCTGAACGTCGCGTCGGTCGCCGATACTGGCAAGGTCAAGGGCAAGGAGTTCGACATCAGCGTCACTGCCACCATCGGCCCGGGCGCCGGTGTCAGTGGTTCGGTCGGTTACGGCCAGACCACCGGCAAGACTGATTGGGTTGAAGAACAAACCCGCATCACCGGCAAGAACAAGGTCGATATCCGCACCGAAAACCACACCCAGATCGACGGTGCGCTGATCGCCGCCGACAACGGCAACCTCAAGCTGGACACTGGCACCCTGGGCTTCAGCGACATCGCCGGCAAGGACAAGGAGCACGGTTATTACCTGAACGTTGGCGGCACCTACAGCTCCGGTAGTGACACCACACAAGACAGCAGCCAGGTGGGTAAAGGCAAGGAAGGTGAAACCGGCTGGAGCGTCAGCGGTTGGGATTACCAGAAGGACCGTGAGCAGATCGTACGCGCGACCGTCGGGGCGGGCGAGATCGTGGTGCGCAAGGATGCCGAGACCGGAGCCGATTCAACGGCCGGGCTGAACCGGGATGTGAGCAAGGCGTATGAGATCACCAAGGATGAAGAATCGCGTACGGATTTGTATGCGAGTAGTTCTTCCATCGACGCCGCACTAAAACCGGGTGAAACGTTACGGCAGTGGTCTAACTTACTGCTCAAATATCACCGAACCGCAAAAGATAACTATGACAGAGCTGCCCTTGATCTGAATCTGGCGCTTAACCGCATAGAAACCATCTTGGGGCGGCCAATGGACGCCCGTGCGGAAGCTGTTGCAGGTAAGGACCTGGCAGAAAGCACTCTTGAGGCACTCATTCTTTCAGGTAAGAGTCGCCGTGAAGCTATGGCGATGATGGGAGATCAAAAGTTCATCGATGGTGTACTTGTTGGTATCGCCTCATTAAATGGTATCGAGCCGAAGGTTCTGGAGGAAATTGAAAGGGTCGTAGAACCCAGTAACTATGTTCCTAGTCAAGGTTCGCTTGTACTAAAGGAAACGTCGGTTAATCCCAGTGGCATATTGGAACTTCAGGGGGTTTTATACAGTCTTGCGGCAGCTCAGAAATACATTAAGGAAAATCCAGAACAAGCGGAAGCTGTAGGCTATGTTATGGCTGCTGCGCAAGGGCCTAAAGGCGTTGCACAGTTTCTGGTGATGAAGGCTATTGAGGGGACAGAGTTTGGTAAAAAGTTTTCTGAAAATATGGGTAAGGTGGAAGCCTACGCGGGAAAAGCAGCAGCACAGGTCATTGAGGGGACAGAGTTAAATCCGAATCATCAAGGGGATGCATATGTAATTGGCGGTGGCGAGCTGATCTATAGTATCTTTACTGGTGCGTTGCCGGGTAAGAAGGGCGGGAAGGGTGAGACTCATGTTTCTGTTTCCGACGGCAGAGTTAATGAGCGTGGTGGGGGTTCTGGCGGTGACGCTGCAAAAGGAACTGGTGGGGCTGCTGGAAAGGTAGAAGACTTAGCTACTGCCGGGAAACCAGCTCGGCCAACACACAAACAGTCTGAGATTGATGTCGGTTCTGATCTTGGCTCTGGAGCTCGGCCACAAGTCAGTTACAAAAACGGTCAGGAGGTTCCTTACGGTACTTCGGGCAGTGTTCGTCCTGATTGGTGTGTGGGTGGTGTGTGCAGTGTTGAGGTGAAAAACTACAACATTGCGACGAATCAAAGCGGTTTGATTAGTAATGTTTCCAAGCAAGCTCTTCAGCGTGCAGAAAACTTACCAAAGGGAATGCAGCAGCAAGTAGTTATTGATGTTCGGGGTCAAATGGTAACTGTTGAACAGGAAAGGAACATAATTAAAGGAATTGTTCAGAAATCAAACGGCGCAATTAAACCTGAAGCTATTGAATTTAAGAGAAACTAATGAAGCGTGTAGGTTTTCAAGGCGGTAGTTCAATTTTTGAGCTCGGTACAGCTTCTGATATGGTTTGCTTTTTTTCTGTACTTAGAGAGAAGGCAGGATTGTTGAAAGTTGAACTGTTTTTGTTGGATAGACTGTTTCGTAGTTATTTGCGCCTTGAAGAGCTGGAGGGTACAAGGATATTGATGCTGAAGTCTAAAGAGTCTTTGTCTAATGTTGCTGGCAGTGTTGCTGCGCTGGAGGCGCTAGGGTGGGAGATGGAGAGCAGTTCTTTAAATATAGCTTGTTCAAATTTTGCAGAAGTTTTTATAAAGTACTTCGATGGTTTTGAATATTGCGTTGAGTCAGCTCTTGGATTCTATGAGGATTGGGGGATATATAAGCCTGTCAGGACAGTTGTCTGTGATATGCCGGATTACATGGTAGAGAAACTTCGACCATTAGAAGATTATGATAATCTTGCTCCTAATGATCTCCCATTCTGGTTGCGCTAATTATTTTATATTCCATGTCCCCCGGCTTTCGCCGGGGGCTTTCGTTATTCCGCAGTAATCACCAAACACCCCTTCATCACCCGCACTTTAACGTTCTCGTTTACCTCAAACCCTGCCTGCCGTAACCACAGCCCCCGTAGCCTGATCCAGGGCACGGGCCGGGCGAGGCAATAGTGGTTGCCCTTGTCGCTGGACGGGTAGAAATCGGCGGCGATTTTCAACCGGCGTTCTGTGACGGGGTTAGGTGACGTATGATCGGCCTTAGCCATGATTCAGCTCCTGTTTAGCTGCTTGTGGTTAGCGGGCTCAGGGTGTTGACGCACCTTGAGCCCGCGTCTTTTGGGTTACCGCGAAACCTCTTTTCCTTCGTCGCCTGTTCTGGCGGTGCCTGCGTATTAATTAGTCTGAGCGGGTTTTTCCGGTTCGTTCTTTGGTGTTCTGGCCGCCTGGGTCCAGCGCTTGGCGTCGTGCATGTGCAGCACACTGGCAATCACGGTTTCCAAGGCTTCGCGTTCTTTGTCGTCAAGCTTGGAAACAGCTTCGAACTGGAGTTTCAGCCGATCATCCGGCCCTCGTTCGTCTTCATCGAATAGCAGCATATCGGCGCTCACATTAAGCGCCAGAACGATCCGCCTAAAAACCTCAATGGTGGGCTGAGTGGTATTTCCCTCGTAACGGCGAAGCTGGGAAATATGCACGCCGATGGTGTCGGCCATTTGTTGCTGCGTCAGCCCGCGTTCTTTGCGCAGGGCGGCCAGGCGTTGAGGAAAGCTCATGGTCAGAACCAGCGTTGAAAAATCGCCGCCGACAACGGCAACCTCAAGCTGGACACTGGCACCCTGGGCTTCAGCGATATCGCCGGCAAGGACAAGGAGCACGGTTATTACCTGAACGTTGGCGGCACCTACAGCTCCGGTAGTGACACCACACAAGACAGCAGCCAGGTGGGTAAAGGCAAGGAAGGTGAAACCGGCTGGAGCGTCAGCGGTTGGGATTATCAGAAGGACCGTGAGCAGATCGTGCGCGCGACCGTCGGGGCGGGCGAGATCGTGGTGCGCAAGGATGCCGAGACCGGAGCCGATTCAACGGCCGGGCTGAACCGGGATGTGAGCAAGGCGTATGAGATCACCAAGGATGAAGAATCGCGTACGGATTTGTATGCGAGTAGTTCTTCCATCGACGCCGCACTAAAACCGGGTGAAACGTTACGGCAGTGGTCTAACTTACTGCTCAAATATCACCGAACCGCAAAAGATAACTATGACAGAGCTGCCCTTGATCTGAATCTGGCGCTTAACCGCATAGAAACCATCTTGGGGCGGCCAATGGACGCCCGTGCGGAAGCTGTTGCAGGTAAGGACCTGGCAGAAAGCACTCTTGAGGCACTCATTCTTTCAGGTAAGAGTCGCCGTGAAGCTATGGCGATGATGGGAGATCAAAAGTTCATCGATGGTGTACTTGTTGGTATCGCCTCATTAAATGGTATCGAGCCGAAGGTTCTGGAGGAAATTGAAAGGGTCGTAGAACCCAGTAACTATGTTTCTAGTCAAGGTTCGCTTGTACTAAAGGAAACGTCGGTTAATCCCAGTGGCATATTGGAACTTCAGGGGGTTTTATACAGTCTTGCGGCAGCTCAGAAATACATTAAGGAAAATCCAGAACAAGCGGAAGCTGTAGGCTATGTTATGGCTGCTGCGCAAGGGCCTAAAGGTGTTGCACAGTTTCTGGTGATGAAGGCTATTGAGGGGACAGAGTTTGGTAAAAAGTTTTCTGAAAATATGGGTAAGGTGGAAGCCTACGCGGGAAAAGCAGCAGCACAGGTCATTGAAGGGACAGAGTTAAATCCGAATCATCAAGGGTATGCAATATATAATTGGCGGTGGCGAGCTGATCTATAGCATCTTTACTGGTGCGTTACCGGGTAAGAAGGGAGGGAAGGGTGACTCTCATGTTTCTGTTTCCGACGGCAGAGTTAATGAGCGTGGTGGGGGTTCTGGCGGTGACGCTGCAAAAGCAACCGTGCCTTCGAAAACGGCGGTTCAAGAGCTTGAGGTAGACTCCTATAAAAATCTTAAGGCAAGAGAAGTTGTTGGAGATGGTCTAGAGCACGATTATATCCCTTCATTTGCTGCGTTGCGCACAGCAAAGGAAGCAGAGTTGGGCCGTCCCCTTACTGAGTTGGAAACCAAGACTCTCTACCAAAACTCTACTGCTGTAGAGGTCCCGCGAGATGTACATATTGCAGGTCCTACCTATGGCGGAAAAAATACGCCTGCTCAGATTCAGCAAGATGCAGCGGATCTGTGCGGTGCAGTTTGTCGTGACACAGATGCACTGCGAGCAAATTTGAACAATCGAGGTTATGATTCAAAGCTTGTGGATGAAACTGTTCAAAAAATAGTGGAAAGAAATCGCAAGGCAGGAGTTATTAAGTAATGAATACTTGGTCGGATTTTGTTCGGGCTCTTGGTCAAGATGAAGGTGGCTCAATAGTAACTGACTTGTGTCGAGAGGTCGGAGAGCCGCCAGCCGTTTCAGAGACCCCGGATAGCTATAATGACCCAGAAGGGAAGACAAAGTTTTATAAGTTTATTAAGTCCGGTTTGGAGCTTGGGTTTCGTTCGGGGAAGTTAAATCACGTTAATTTTTTTGTGCAGCGTCACGAAGGGTATTCGGCATATAAGACAGATGTGCTTGGTCGTATAGCTCAAACATGGCGTGTTCAAGATATTATTGCAGAGCTAGGCCCGCCTACCAAAGAGGCACCAGGTAAAGTTGATATGTTAATAGGGTGTATACAGCCATGGCTGAAGTATGAGTTTAAAACATATGCCCTACGCATGGAGTTTTCGGAGGATGGTCGCTTGTGGAAGGTGACATTAATGTCAAGTCTATAGCTCTAAGCGTAACAGTAGATTAAGTGATTTTGTGATTTTTAGATGCTGCAGAAGGAACTGGTGGGGCTGCTGGAAAGCTAGATACTCCCCAAATTACGATTAACCGCCAGAATGGTTCTGCATTTAAAAAGTAAGTAGTTGATGCGTTCAGTCACGTTGGGGGGCACGAAAAATATAAACTTGGTAATTGTTCAACTTCCTAATTGAAAGCAGGTAACAACAATATCCAGATATGTGGGGGAAAAGTGTTGGTGGTTTGCTAGAGGTAAAAATGTTAAAAATCTCTCTATGTCTGATCAGTTGCGAGCACAAATTAAGGTTGCGACTGATGCTGGGCAGCCTTTGAATCTTGTTGTTAGCCCGAGAACACTGGCTATTTCTCAACCACTTGTTAGGGGGATTGAGAATACAGGTGGTGGGATTTATAGGTATAATCCTAAAACAGGTTTGTTAACTGAATATTGATAATCTAATTATGCCATATATACAAATTTCAATTAGAACTAAATTAGATACATTTAACTGGCAGTTTGGTCGTGAGTTGATTCGTTCGCTGTGCGAGGGAGAAGGACCTATTTGTCCTGAGCAAATATCCAATAATCCAGATAGGTTTATAGAGCCATTTGTAAGTATCGAAGAATGCGAGGCTTATTGGGCTGCTAAAGGAAGTATGCGCGTCAATGGATCACTAATAGACTTTCATGATGATTTTGCCTGGCGTCGGAAAAAAAAGATTAAGTGTGTAGGGAGTATTCAGCATAAAACGCAGAATATTAAAGGTAATTTGGTGCCAGGCTCAGTAAATTTTTCTTCAGCCTGTAACGATAAAATTAATTGGTTTTCGTTGTTTAGATTGTGGTGTGAAATATTTTCGCCTCAACTTGGTATGCTTCATAAATTTGATGGAGTTGAGCTAGATCCTAAAAGTAAAAATAATAGCTTTCAAGTAGGGTCTTTTAAGGCTGCATTGAAGCCTGAAGTGTCAAATATTGGCTGGGCAATGTTTTATGGTGATGAGTTTGCAGAGGTGGTTGAAGCTGACCGAATTAAAGCAGCAGGCTTTCCTATTGAAAAAATAGGCAGTGGTTACTTGGTCAGAGTTACAGAAAATATTCAAGATGTTGTGAATGACTTTCCTCTTTTTTCCAGGCGTCGCGCCGAGCTGAAAGCTTTGTTTCGAGAGGGTTTTTTTCTCATCCAAGACGAGCCATTAATCTGAGTGCTTACTTATCTGAGTTCTTGCAGAGCAATCGTCTTAAACTTTTTATGCTTGGAATAATCCCCGGCTTTCGCCGGGGTGATTTTCTTACTCCGCCGTAATCACCAAACACCCCTTCATCACCCGTACTCTCACGTTCTCGTTCACCTCAACCCCTGCCTGCCGTAACCACAGCCCCCGTAGCCTGATCTAGGGCAGGGGACGGGCGATGGCGTAGTCATTGTCTTTGTCGCGGGACGGATAGAAATCGGCATTCAGTGATGGGGGGACGTAATCAACGTCAAAGGACGCGACGTCACCCTGGATGTGGCCAAAGGCAGCATCAGCGAGGAAACCCGCAACACCGAGAGCAGCCAGGGTTTCTCCACCGTCACCCAACTGGATGCCGGGCGCGACATCAACCTCAAGGCCAGCAACGACCTGAGCCTGATCGGGACCCAGGCCCAGGCCGGACGCAACATCGACCTGGATGCCGGCAACGAGCTCAACATCCGCGCCGCGCAGAACGACCACAGCAGCGAGAACAATCGCAACTGAATCGCCCCTGTCTTTGAAGCCCCATTCCTACTGGATCGTCTGCTTCTGCCGTAAGGCAGTTCCTAATTTGCCGAGAGGATTTTTTCTAGTCGGTTCGCCGCGACTTTCCCGGCTTACAATGCCGCCCCTCGTTGCCCGCTACGGTTCATTCCCGCGTGGCAACCAGCAGTTGAAACCCATCTCAAGGAAGACCCTCCATGCGTTTGCTGTCCCTGCTCTTCACCCTCGCTCTGCTCGCCGGTTGCGCTTCAACCCCGGACTATTACATCTCGCCCAAACCGGTACAGATTCCCGCCACCGCCACTTACTGGATCGACACTTTCAACCTGCAGTTGGTAGGGGAGAGCGAGCGGTTTCTGCCGCAGGACAAGCTGCGCCAGCAGTTGGGCATGGAACTGATCCGGCAACTGGGCAACGCCAATCGCTACGCTGCCACCAAGGAAAGCGCCGACTACCTGCTGGATGTGAACGCGGTATACAAGCGCCGCCTCAGTGATTCCAAGGGCGGGCTGGTGTCGATGATCGTCGATGACAACACGATCCTCGCCAGTGTCGATTTCGGCTACAAGGTCCAGGTCAAGCGCGACGGCGCCGAGGTGCTGCATTTCGCTCAGGAGCGCGATGGTTTGCAGCCTGCCGGGGCCATGGGCCAGTTGCGCAATATGAAGACCATGCTGGGGGCGATCACCAACAGCGGTAATTCGGATGTGGAGAGTTTCTACATTCGCACGCTGCCGAAGTTCATTGTCCGCGATATCACGGCCATTCCTTCTCGTTGAGAAGGGGGGCGCGGCGATGAATTCTCTCAGTTCAACTCGGGTGGTATGCTCACGCACGCCAGGTTGCTGGCTATCTGCCACGGATGCACAAGGCCTCGCTTGATGATGGCCGCCGGGTAACTTCGGTTGCTGATTCTGTGGTGCTGGCAACACTGCACTGAATTTTCAAGTGGGGGGTGGAAGCCCCCTTCGCCTATTCACCTGTCAATGGATGATGGCGCTCCGGCTGCGGGGCTCCACCCTGGGAATACGCCCATGCTCATGAATTACCTCGAACGCTCCATGTCGGCCTTGCGCTCCATCGGTATCACCTTTCCCAAGCAGGAGATGCCAGTACTGGCGCTGCTGGACAAGGTGGCGGTGTATGACGTCGAGCGGGTGACCAATATCGCCGCCACCCTGCAGCAGTCCACGGTGTTCAACGCCGCAGTGCGCGACAAGTTGCAGGGCATGGACATCAGCACCCGCTATGCGGATATCGCCACCAGCTTTGATTCGATCCGCAATGACGCCCAGCAGATGATGGAGTGGATGGCCGACGGCAAGTTGCAGTTCTCCGAGCGCATTCAGCTGGCGTGGCTGAACATGCGTCGTGGCTCGATCCCGGATCGTTTCGAGAGCATCCGCGAGAATTACCTGGCGGTGGCCAAGTCGGCCAATGAGCAGATCCAGCTGGAAACCCTGATCCTTGAGGCGTATCAGGATTATCGCCTGGCCATGAAGTCGGCCGAGGTGGATGCCTGTGAAGTGCAGAAGATTGCCCAGGCGCAGATGGACGCCGGGCGCAAGGCTCTGGCCGATGCCAGTGCCGCCCTGGAAGTGGCGGGGTTGGTGGCGGCGGATCAGGCCAAGCTGGAGCTTGAGCGGGATGTGGCCTTGCGCAATCTGCAGGACGAGGACAAGCGCTTCCAGATCATCACCGACATCGCCGATCAGTTGAAGGCCGCCTATGGCGCGGCGGAGCTGGTGTTTGCCCGGCTCAATCAGTACCACGCGGTGAAGGAGCGCCTGTATCAGCGGGCGGTGAGTTTCTTCGCCACCAACGAGATCGTGCTCACTGGGCTGGCGGCGGGCTTCACCTCGTCCGGCGGTCTGGCGGAAACCACCCAGACCCTGAATGCCATGAGCGATGGCATCAACACCAGCCTTGAAGTGCAGGCCCGTGTTGGTGGCGATCAGCTCAACGCGGCGCTCAAGGCCGGTTACGGTGCCAGCCTCAAGGCCAGTTCGGTGAAGGCCCTGGCGGATGCGGTGGTGGAGTTCCAGGCCAGCAGCCTGAATCTGATCCAGGAGTTGCGCAAGGAGTCGGCATCGGCCGCCGCCGAGATCGAGTCGGTGACTGAGGACAGCAAGCGTCGCTTCACCGCGCTCCTGCAGAAGGGGGTGTGAGGTGAGCGGGGTTTCTCTCAGCGAACAGATGGGCGCCATGGCGCTGGTCGATGAGTTGCGCCACAGCCAGACCGAGATCCAGAAGCACCTGGACCTGCCGCAGCATCGCAAGGCTGTGGCCGAGCGTATTCGTGAGTTCTACAAGGCCAAGGGGGTCGAGGTCGAGGACGCCCTGGTGGAGCAGGGGGTGCGCAATTACTTTGCCACGCGCCTGACCTACGAAGCGCCGACGCTGCGTTGGTGGGAGACACGACTGGCGGATACTTTCATACGTCGTGGCCAGCGGTTGAAATGGGTGGCGATCTGGACGCCTATCATCCTGTATTCGCTGTATGCCTGGACTCAGGTGATCAGCGACTTCAAACAGCAAGGTCGCTATACCCAGGCCGATCTGGTCAGCCTGCAGAACGAGGCGCACACCCGGACGCAGCAGGTGTTCTTGTTACAGGAGCAATTGGCCAAGCTGGAGCCTCAAGTAGCGAGCGCCCAAGTGGCGGCAGCCGGGCGTTTGCTGGATAAGGCCAAGACCCAGCTGGCGAGAGCCCGTGAGCAGGCGTCGATCAAGTTGCCGCAATTTGCCCTGCCTGAAGAGCAGCGCAGTTTCAACGACGGGGTCATGGTCTCCAATGCCACGAGCGACTTGAGAAAAAGCGCCACATCGCTGGAGGCGATGCGGGCTCAACTGGACGACATCGGCAGTCTGTTAATGGCGGCGCAGAAGCTCAAGACCCTGACCACCAGTCGCGAGTTTCTCGTGGCCAGCAAGGTCGTGCCCGAGGTAGCGGCGGCTGCCAAAGAGGCTCAAGGGGCCTTGGATGACGCTGATACCAGGGGCGTGGCGGTAGCTATGGCCAAGGTCGACCAGGCGGTCAGGCTGACCGATCAGCAAAGCCTGAACCCCAGCTACCTCGCCGCCCTTGAGGCGGCTCGGGCCAGCGTACGCCAGATGAACTTGAGCCAGGCGGATGCGGCGCAGTTCCAGCCGTTGCTGACCAAGGTCGATCAGGCAATCAAGGCCCTGGATGTCGCCGGCACCACCAGTGGGCTTAAGGAGATCGATCAGTTGCTGGCCTTCGCCAAGACGCCCTTGACGCTGGATATCGTGAGCCGTACCGGCGAGAAATCCATGGTCGAGCGCAACTACGACCCCACCGGGGGCAAGAGCTGGTATTTGCTGATCGAGGCTACCGACACGGCCGGCAATGTGATGCCGGTGCCGATCACCAGTATCGAGACCGGGGAGAAGCGCTACGCCAAGATGTTCGGTGTGCGGGTCGATCAGGCCACCTATCAGGAGGTCAAGAACGACAAGCTTGCCGATGGCCATGTGGATAACCGGCGCCTGGGCAGCAAGGATGCCAACTCCTTGAGCTTCAAGTTCCTCAAAGGGCGGACCACCGCCAAGCCTGCCTACATCCTGGAGTGGTGATGAGCTCAAATAATACGCTGATGCCTATGAGTGACGATTTGCAGCGCTATGACAGTGAACTGCGCGCTCTCCAGCAAGAGTTATCCCTGGCCCATAGTCGGGAGCTGAGCCTGCGGCAGGAGATCAGTTACGCGTTGGCCCAGATCGCCCGTTATCAACTCAAGGGAGATTTGCAACAGTCTCTTGAGATTACGCGTTTGTTGGAACAGCGCAAAAACGAAGAGGCCCAGGTAGCTGAACGTCAGGCGAAGGCTGAGGCTGGCGTGGAGCGGCATCAACAGATGTTGCTGGAGGTCTCTGCAGAGGTTCAGGCCCAGAGTGCGGCGCTCGATCGCCAGTTGGCTGAAGACCCTGAGTATCAGCAGCAGGTTCATGCCTTGCACGCCACTGAGGCGGCGCAAGCTGCTGCGGCCGAATCCTGTAGAGAGTTGCGTGACGAGTGCGCGACCAAGTTGCGGAGCTTTCAGGTGGATCGGCTGTATCTGTACCTTAAAGTGCGCAAGTTTGGTACCGAGACGTACCCGCGTTGGACGCCTTGGCGGGGCTTGGATCGGTGGGTCGCCAAGCTTTGCAACTTCACTGCAAACTGGCAGGCCGAGCAGACCCTGCTTGCCATTCAGGAGGCCAGCGAAGCGGCTCTCCGTCAGGCTGAACGGGAGCTGGCGGCCCAGCAGGCCAAAGTGTCCAATTTGCATAGCCGGTTTTCCGCAGCTTTTGATTTTGTGAAGTTGCAGCAGGCTCTCAGAGCAGGAGCGCAGGCATTGGACGCGGCCAAGGTTCAGGCCAAGGAAGTCTACGCCGAACTGGAGGTCTTCAGTCTCAGGCGTGATCAGCATCTGGTCCGGGCGTCGCAGCTGCTGGCTGAGCAATTGAACGATATGAGTATTCAGGAGTTGGAGCGACTGGCCGCGCAGACGGTAGGCCCAGAGGATGATGCGCTGGTGTTGCAAGTCCGAGGAATGCGTGTCGAGCTGGATGAGCTGCAGGTTCGTGTGCCGCTTCTAGAGCGCAAGTGTAAGAAGGCTCGCAAGGAATATAAGCAGGCCAAGCGGATAGAACGCCTGCTGGAGGAAGAGGAGGAGGCTGATGAGGCCGACGAATCCAGTGCCGGCGAGGGTAGGGCTGCGGTGCTGAGTTTGGTGAAAAGTGCCTTTACGGTAGCGAATGCATTAGCCGAAGCGACTTTGGGCAACAGCCCTAATTCCGGGCCCTCCAGATCCAGCAGTTCGTGGGGCGACTCAGGTGCTAGCCGTGCGTCCAGCAGCTCTGCTTTCAGCGATTTGTTGAAAGGCTCAGACTCAAGAGTTTCATCGAGTCGCACCAGCTCCAGTTCCAGCGGTTCGTGGAAATCTTCAGGTGCTAGCACATCCTCGAGTGGCACTGGCTCCGAGGCTTCGTCGAGCAGTTCTGGGTTCAGTACTTCTTCGAGCAGTACCCGTTCCCGCGACGGTGGAAGCTTCTCCACCAGCGACAGCCTCTAGGGCGCGCAGGGCTCAAGCGGAAAAAATACGGGGGAGCATTGGCTCCCCCGTGTCGTTTCCGGGTGGGTTCTGCGCTAAAGCGCCTTCACCGGAATGCAGATCTCACACTCCAGCTCCCCCGTCTTGACGTCGTAATAGGCATCCACCGGATAGCGCTCGAAGGCCGGGCGCGGGTCGAATTGCAAGCCGCTCTTGGGCAGCCAGTCGCGGCACAGTTCGATCCAGGCATCGCCGATGGCCGGGCCAAGCCCTCGGTAGGAGGCCACGGCATACAGGCCACCGGGCAGGGTGGTGACTACGGCGGGGGCTCGGGCATTGAAGTCTTCAGGGACTTCCACGCAGGCGTCGTAGCGGCATTTGTCGGCCGGGGTGACGTCCGGGTCATCGTGACCGATACCGTAGCGCACGCGGTTGAACAGGTTGTGCGCAAGCATCCAGGGCGCGGCGGTTTCGCGCCAGAACAGGCCGATGCCCGGGCCGTAGGCGCCGATGTAGCGCAGGTAGGCCACGCGGCTGGTGGGCAGCTGCTGCAGGGTGACGTTCATGGTGGTGTCCTTCAGGTGCATGAAGGCGTCAGGATCGTCGAAGGCGGGGATGTGGGTCTGATCAGGATTGCTCAATTCCCGCAAACGGCGTTCGCGGATGTCGTCGAGGCGACGGTGCCAGCGTTTTGGTTCGGTGTCGCGCCAGGTGCTGGGGGAGACTGAGAAGTGTTGTTTGAAGGCGCGGGAGAATGCCTCTCCCGAGCCGAAGCCAACCTCCAGGGCGATTTCCAGGATCGAGGCCTCGGGGCGGCTGGCCATGAGGTAGGCGCCACAGGCCAGGCGCCGGCGCCGTAGATAGGCGCCCAGCGGTTCGCCGACCCAGGCGCTGAACAGGCGATGGAAGTGGTAGGGCGAGAAATGCGCCACCCGCGCCAGATCCGCCAGCTCCAGGGGCTGGTCCAGGTGTTGGTCGATATGCTCCAGAACACGGCTCATGCGCAGGGTGTATTCGTGGAGGCTGTGATAGGCGGCGGTCATGATTGAAGCTTAGTTGGCTGGGCAGGATCGCCGTCGCAGTCTGCGACAGGTTTGTGCTGGTCATTCGCCGACAATCCGCTTCCTACGGGGGTAGGAGCCGGTTTATCGGCGAAAGCGCTCTCAATCCTCACAGCCGCAACCGGAGCTGCCCTTGTTCTTCGATGCTTCCTCATACCGATCGTGATGGCGAACCCAACCCATGATCTGCTGCTCATTTCGCCCCTTGGGGGTCAGGTCCAGGAAGTTGTAGGCCCCCACCAACAGATCCAGGCCACGGGCGTAGGTGGAGTAGGTATGAAAGATCTCACCCTGGTCGTTGCGATAGAACACGCTCAGCCCCGGCAATTCCTCTTCGCCGCCACTGGCCCTTTCATAGTTGTAGGTCGCGCTGCCCTCGGCCAGTTGCTCGGCACTGAGGCTGACCCCGAAGTCCCGGTTGAAGTTGTCACCGGCACTGGAATACCAGTCGAAGCGCCAGCCCATGCGCTGGCGGAAGGCCTGGAATTCGGCATAGGGCGCATGGGACACCGCCACCAGGGCCACGTCGTGATGGGCCAGGTGCTGGTTGGCGCCATCGAAATGGTCGGCGAGGAATGAACAGCCTTTGCAGCCATCCTCCCAGCCGGCACCGAACATGAAGTGATAGACCAGCAACTGGCTGCGACCGCCGAACAGCTCCGCCAGGCTCAGCGGGCCCTTGGGGCCCTGAAAGCGATAGGGCTGGTCGATCTTTACCCAGGGCAGCGCCCGACGTTCGGCACTGAGTTGGTCGCGTTGGCGGGTAAAGGCCTTTTCGTGGATCAGGTGTTGCTTGCGCGCTTGCAGCCATTGTTCCCGGGAGACCACGGGGTGATCGGTGATGCTCATGGCGTCTCTCCTCACGGCAGGGGCGATAGGTCTTACACACGCTAGTCGTTTGGCGTGGTCGTGGGTCGACAAGCTGCCCAGTGGTTTTCCGATCAGGGGTCACCTCGGAGCGGGGTATTTGCTGAACGGCACAAAGCCCTGCCGGTCACAACCTGTGAAAGGCAGTTCATTCTCTTGTCTGGAGGTTGAATCAGGATGACGACGTATAACTGGGATCTGATCGAACGACTGCTGCACGAGGTGCAGAACGGTGCCGGCCACAGTTTCACCCCGCGCGCCTATGCCGAGCAGCATGCCGCCGCGAAG
The DNA here is from genome assembly GCF_009908285.1 of Pseudomonas sp. Fl4BN1. GTDB lineage: Bacteria > Pseudomonadota > Gammaproteobacteria > Pseudomonadales > Pseudomonadaceae > Aquipseudomonas. Next base: position 308,071 of record NZ_JAAARM010000004.1, on the reverse strand, counting down.
GCGGTGGCGGGGGAGCCCTCTGGCAATCTGGATGACCTGAAAGGCATGGCCAGCGGATACGAAAAGTTGCTGCTGGACAGGCGCTTTATTCAGGCCAGGCCGGAGGTCGAAGGGGGCAATGGCGAGAACTTCGTGCTGACGCCCCGTGGCTCCAGTCTGCTGTGCCTGATCGACAGCAGTATTCCGGGTCATGATCACCCGCGTCAGGTGCTGGATGAGCAGGTTGACGGGCTGGCCCCGGAAACCTTTGACGAGGTGGCGTCCAAGGCCCAGATCGCCTAGACGATGATAGGGCTAGCTAGCCCTGGTGGGCGTTCTGCAGGCATTTCAAGGCGGTGAAATCCTTGCGTATGCCGTCGATCTTCTGCAGCAGGCGCTGGCGTTGGCCCGGGCTGCTTGCGGCCATCAGGTCCACCAACAGGCTGCGCGCGGCCTGTTCGGTGTGGGCGTAGGCCCGGCGGTAGTCGGCTGTCCATAAGCTTTCGCGGTTGACCAGCAACTGCTCGATGCGTTGAGGGAAGTCGTTGTTCTGGCGCTGTTCCACGGCCGCGCTGAACTGTGCCTGCCAGTGCGCGCGGTTGGCGATCCATTGTTGGTTCTGCTCCCCCAGTGACGCGGACCACTGCTCGACTCGCTGCTGCTGGCTTGGACTCAAGGGGCCCATCCAGGCATTCAGACGCTTGCTCATGCGTTGGCTGCGTTGCTCGATCTGTCGTGGCAGGGGCGGCTTGAGGTATTGCTCCTGGTGCTTTTGCAGGTCCTTGGCGAAGGCTGCATTCATGTCCTTGACCTGCTGGTCGTCCAGGTCCTGCAGCAGTTCCACTGCTGACGGAGCGATTTGTCGTGCGGTTGCGGCGATGGCTTGTTTCGCTTCCTGGGTACGGGCCTGTAGCGCCTGGTCATTGACCTGGTTGTCTTGCACCATCAGTTGCAGGCGATCGAGCCAGTCCAGGTAGCCCGGCAACTGGGTGGTGCAATGCCAGTTCAGGTGCTGCTGCAGACGCTGGTCGAACCAGCTCTTCTGTTCGCTGCGCATGTCCAGGTAGTCGTTGAGGGACCAGGGGATGATCACATCCAGGTTGCGATAGGCCAGGCCGACCCGGCTGCAGGCACTGAGCAGCAGGCTGAGGATCAGGAGCGGGATAAGCAGGTGCCACCGGCGCGACATGTTCGAGTCCTGGCGAGTGCGGGGTCTTTCATCTGAACCCGGAAGACCTCTGGCAGTTCAGCCGCTTAATAGAACGCCCGCTCGGCCTTGAAGGTGAGCAGGCCGTCGCATTCGGCGTTGTGTCCGGAGTAGGCGGAGCAGTCCGTACCGTTGAGGCTGGAGTCACTGTAGATCAGGTTCAGGTCGATCCCCAGCCAGGGCCGCGAGAGTTTGATCGACCAGTCGCTGAAGCCGGCGACATAACCGCCGTTGGCTACAGACACGCCATTGTTCAACTGGTGAGTGGTGTATTTGACGCTGACGCCTATGCCGAACGGCGGGTTGCCGCCCAGGTCGGCGAACAGGGTGCTGTTGCGTTTGTCTGGATCATTGCTGAAGGCCGCGCCGAAGCGGCTGCCCAGCAGGCTCAGGCCGCCGTAGAACTCCTGGCTGTCCTGGGTGTGCAGTTGCGGGTAGTTGTAGTGGATCATCCCCCACTCGTAGCCCAGGGTCTGATCGAAGGGCTGCTTGAAGCCCAGGTAGGAGTCCACTTCTAGATTGCTCGAAGGGCTCAGGCCCATGCTCGGGGACCATTGTCCAAAGTACCAGCCGCTGTCGTGGCTCAGGTCGAGGCCGCCATGGAAGGAGCCACTGGATGAGGGTTTGACCAGTCCCTGGGCCATGCTGCGGCTTGGGCTGGTGCCCAGCTTGAGGTCGAAGTCGCCCAGTTCACGCTGGAAAATCTGCCCTTGGGCGAGGGGGGAGGCCAGCAGCAGGCTGACGACCAGGACTGAGGGTTTGAGCATGCAGCACTCCCAGGACTGCGCGGAGTGACAACCTGAAAGTCGGTTGAAACGATTGATCTAGAAGGTCGCAAGAATACCGGCGAATGCCTGGGGATGAGGGCCGTTCGTCGATTTGTTCACAGATAGGAGGGGGGATGAAGGTGCCAGTCCTAGCGCTTTGAGGGCAAAGCGCTAAGGGACCAGAATAGTGCGGGGGGTTACTTTTTGCCGAGGCTGATCTGTTTGGATGGGCCGAAAGTCTGGCCACTGACACCTTTGTCAATTTGCTGGATTTCGCCGCCCGATTTCAGGAAGGCCGCGATTTGTTCGTTGATCGATTCGCTGGTTTCAACGGCGGGAGCTGGTTTTGCTTTGCTGTTGGAGGCTTTTACTCGCATGGCGGCCATTTAACCTGTCGGGAAAATTAATTTGGCCAGGCATCTTATCAGAAATGCTTGACAATTGCTTGGCAAATATTATTGGGAATGATGGCGTGCTTTTATGCTTTTTCCCTAAGTTTATCTCGCTGAAATCTTCCTAAGTGGCTGTTTTAAATAAGGACCTTTTACCAGGAGTACGCGTTGCAACGCGTTTGTACGGGCATGATAGCCCTTTGTCCGCCGGACGAATGGGTAGCGGCTCGTCAAGAGGGCCAGAAAATCAAGGCTCCTCATGGATTTTCCCCATTGGCGTTTCAGGAGCGTCAACGCCGGCGCGGAAAACAGGTAGAATGTCGCCCACGCAATGAGGGTATTGGAAATGGCTTTAGTCGGGCGCTACAACAGTTTGCAAGTGGTTAAACACACTAACTTCGGTTTGTATCTGGACGGTGGTGCGGATGGCGAAATATTGCTGCCCAATCGTTATATTCCCAAGGATATTCCCAGTGAAGATGAAGACTGGTTGAATGTTTTTGTTTATCTGGACAGTGCTGACAAGTTAATCGCAACTACCGAGAAGCCGAAAGTTCAAGTCGGCGAGTTCGCCAGTCTTAAAGTTGTCGAAGTTAACAGCATCGGGGTGTTCCTGGATTGGGGGCTGCCCAAGGATCTGCTGCTGCCGTACTCCGAGGAAAAGCGCCAGATGACGGCCGGCGAGTACTGCGTGGTGCATGTCTACCTGGACAAGCACACCCGCCGTATCACCGCCACGGCCCGCCTGGACCGCTACTTGGACAAGACTGCGGCCACTTACAAGGCGGGCGAGGAAGTCGACCTGTTGGTGGCAGAATCCACCGACATGGGCTTCAAGGCGATTATCAACAACAAGCACTGGGGTCTGATTCACAAGAACGAAGTGTTCAAGTTCCTGCGTTCCGGTATGCAAGAGAAGGGCTTCATCAAGGAAGTACGAACCGATGGCAAGATCAGCCTCAGCCTGCAACCGGTGGGTGAACAGGCGGCCACCAGCCTGAACTCGAAGATCCTCGCCAAGTTGCGGGAAAGCAATGGCACCCTGGCGGTCAGTGACAAGAGCGATCCTGCATTGATCAGCAGTTTGTTCGGGGTCAGCAAGGGTAACTTCAAGAAGGCTATCGGCACGCTCTACAAACAGGGCCAGATTGTCATTCATGCAGATCGCATCGAGCTAAGCTGAAACGCATTTCATCCTGCGGTCGACGCTCATGAAAACCACGCTGGTTGCCTGGTTCGCCACCTTACTGGCTTTTTTGCTGCTCGACGCACTGTGGCTGGGGCTGATGATGGGCCCCACCTACCGGGCCCAACTGGGTTCACTGCTGCTTGAACAGCCGCGGCTGCTGCCAGCGGCGCTGTTCTATCTCCTCTACGTCTCGGGTTGTGTGTTGTTCGCGGTGCGGCCTGCCCTGCTTCAGGGCGGCTGGCAGCGTGCGGCACGCCTGGGGGCGCTGCTCGGGCTGGTGGCCTACGGCACTTATGACCTGAGCAACTGGGCGACCTTGAAGGGCTGGTCGGCGTCGCTGGCCGTAATGGACATGGCCTGGGGCTTGGTGGTCAGTGCCCTGGCCTGCAGTTTCGGTGTCTATTGTGCTGGTCGTTGGGCGCCCGTTGCAGGTTCTGGGCCACGGGGCTAAGCGGTCTTGCTTGACGGTTTTTCATCATCATTCGCCCCCGGCGGTTCTCGGGGAGCTGTCTTTATATATCGGGTAAGTAGCATGTTGTTGCATCAATGTGAGGAGGGGCGGTGAGTATCGAGCGACGCAACGTCGATGGATTTGCCCTGAAGGTGATGGTGGGGCTGTGCCTGATTTGGGGCGTGCAGCAGGTGATGATCAAATGGGCGGCGGCAGATATTGCGCCGGTGATGCAGGCTGCCGCCCGTTCCGGGATCTCGGCGCTGCTGGTGGCCCTGCTGATGTGCTGGAAAGGCGGATGGTCCCAGGTTTCCAGTACCTGGCGCGGTGGCTTGTTGGCCGGCGCTCTGTTCGGCCTGGAGTTCTTGTGCATTGCCGAGGGCCTGAAACTGACCAGTGCGGCGCACATGTCGGTGTTTCTTTATACCGCGCCGATCTTTACCGCACTCGGGGTCAATTGGCTGCTGCCCAGTGAGCGCTTGCGCCCTTTGCAGTGGCTGGGGATTGTCCTTGCCTTTGTCGGCATCAGCATTGCTTTTGCCGGGGGGATCTCACTGGACAACCTGGATCGGCGCATGCTCCTGGGCGACGCGCTGGGGGTTTTGGCGGGGTTGGCCTGGGGCGCTACCACGGTGGTGGTACGTGCTTCGCGATTGTCCGAGGCGCCGGCAACCCTGACCCTGTTCTATCAATTGATTGTCGGCTTTGTCGGCTTGTTGTTGATTGCTGTGCTCAGCGGCCAGGTGACCCAGGTCAGCCTGACCCCGGTGGCCGTGGCCAGTGTGTTGTTCCAGGGCCTGGTGGTATCGTTTTTCAGCTACTTGACCTGGTTCTGGCTGCTGCGTCGTTATCTGGCGGCGAACCTGGCGGTGTTTTCCTTCATGACGCCGATGTTCGGCGTAACCTTCGGCGTCGTATTGCTGGGTGAGCCCTTGAGCCTCAACTTTGTGTTTGGCGCGATGCTGGTGCTGTTGGGCATTACCTTTGTCAGCGCCGAGCAATGGCTGCGCCGGCGGATCCAGCGCTGGTTGTAGCGAGCCGCGGTTCTCCTCGGCGGGGGGGCTGCGACCGATGCACTCATGGCAGCGCTGCGCAGTGCTGCGGCACTGGCCGTTGTTGCCACAGCAATCCGCCACTGATCAACAAACCACATCCTGCCAGCATCAGGGCCAGTTGCAGGTTGCCGCTGATGTGGCTACTCAGGGCTGCCAGCAATGGACCGCTCAACTGGCCCACGGCGAAGCAGGCAGTGAGCAGGCCGGCATTGCGTTGGGCTGATTGTGGCGCCAGTTCCCGGGAGCGCTGCATGACCAGTTGCATGCAGGCCAGAAATGGCGTGCCACAGAGCAATACACCCAGCACCAGCCCCAGGCCACTGCCCAGCAGGCAGGCGAAAACCCCGAGGGCCTGTAGCCACAAGGTTGCGATCAACCATTGGCGGGTACTGCCTGGGGTATTTCGGCGCAGGCTGACCAGGGCGACACCCAGGGCAGCGGCCAGGCCGAAGGCGGGCCAGAACAGATCGGCTTGCCACTGGCCCTGAAAGCGTACGTTGGCCATCTGCGAGAGGAAGGTCGCGGGGATGATGTAACCCACGCCATACAGGCCATAGACCAGCCCGAGGCGCCACACGCTCTGCTCATTTGGTGAGGCGTTTTGCCGGGTGGGACTGAGCGTTGTCTGGGCCTGCGGCAGTATCGGCAGGATCACCAGCAACATCAGCAAGGCGACACCGGCATACAGCAACCACAGGTTGGCGGAGCTCTGCCCCAGCGCGTTGGCCCCCAAGGCCAGCAGGCCAGTGAGCATGATGCCCAGCCCCGGACCGGCAAACACCAGGGCCCCCAGGCGTGGCCGACCAGCAGCCAGGGCCAGGGGCTGGCTCAGGGCAGTGATCATCACCAGCACCCAGGCACTGGCCACCCCAGTGCCGAAACGCAGCAGCAGATGTGCCCAGAAGCCCTGGGCCCAGAACGAGGCCAGGGTCAGCAGTACGCATAGCCACAGGCCTCCCAGCAGGCGCTTGCGCACCTGGGTCGGGCGTCGGGCGAACATGGCGTCCAGCGCCCCGATGAGGTAGCCCAGGTAGTTGGCCGCGGCGATCAGTCCGGCAGCGGTCAGGTCGACCAGGCCTTCGCTGATCAAGTGCGGCAGTTGTGGCGTCAGGGCGAAACGACCAATACCCATGGCCATCATCAGGGCAATGAAACTGGCGAGTAAGCGCAGTAGGGGAGACATGCTCGGTTTTCCATCGGCAAGGACAATGACCGCCAGGCTAGGGCTGATTGAAATTCTTTAAAAATGAATAATACTGAGTAACTTGTTCAGTTTTGGAGAATGGTATGGAGTTCAGCCAACTGCGCATTTTCCAGGCCGTAGCCGAAGAAGGCTCTATCACCCGGGCTGCTGAGCGGCTGCATCGGGTGCCGTCGAATCTCTCGACACGGCTCAAGCAGCTCGAAGAGCAACTGGGGGTCGAGCTGTTCCTGCGCGAGCGCCAGCGCCTGCAGTTGTCGCCGGCGGGCAAGGTGTTGCTGGATTACGCCGGGCGCCTGTTTGCCCTGCACGACGAGGCCCATGCCGCGGTGCAGGGCGGTCAGCCAGCGGGGGATTTTGTCTTGGGGACCATGTATAGCACCGCGGCGATTCATTTGCCGGAACTGTTGGCGCGCTACCACCGGGCCTATCCGGCGGTGAACCTGCAGGTGCAGTCCGGGCCCAGTGGCGAGCTGTTGGAAGGGCTGCTCACCGGTCGCCTGGACGCGGCCCTGGTGGATGGGCCGCTGCAGTTGGCGGGGCTGGATGGCGTGCCTTTGTGTGATGAAACCCTGGTGCTGATCAGCGAGGCCGATCACCCTCCGGTGCGCACCGCCCGGGATGTTGAGGGGCGCTCGGTGTTCACTTTTCGCCAAGGCTGTTCCTATCGCATGCGCCTGGAGTCGTGGTTTGCCCATTACCATGCGGTCATGGGGCGGGCGATGGAGATCGAGTCCTATCAGGGCATGCTGGCCTGCGTGATCGCCGGCTCCGGGGTGGCGTTGATGGCCCAGTCGATGCTCGACAGCCTGCCGGGTCGCGAGAGTGTAGCGGTGCATGCGCTGGCCGAGCCGTTCGCCCATGCCACTACCTGGCTGATGTGGCGCAAGGGCATGCTCGGGGCCAATCTCAATGCCTGGATCGAGCTGCAGCAGGGCGCTGGCGGGAACGGCGCGCAGCCGCTGCATGCCATGGGCTGAATACCCATGGCCGATTTGCCTAAATCCAGTAACAGTTCATTGCTATTGCAGGGCTGCGCGGTGGAAAAGTTAGGGCTATCATCTGCTGAAGGCGGCACAGTATCGCTGCTCGGCACGACCCTGAGGGGGCACTATGAAAGACAAACTGCAAAGCTGGCTACACGACCTTGGCGTCGCACTGGGCCTGATCGAGCCACCGCTGCAACCGGTGCCGATTCCTACCGACGAAGAGCTGCGGCGCCGTCGGCAACGCCGTCGTTGAGCTGACGCGAGAGCGGAGTCCAGACTCCGGCTCTCGCTTGGCTTTCCTGACAACGAGGTGCTGGACCATAGGTCCGAGGTTATCGGGTCAATCCTCGTTTTGCCGGGACATTTCCAGCAGCCATTCGATCAGGTCGTGGACACTCTCCGCGGTGCTGATTCCTCGTTGTTCTTCAAGGGCCGGGACGCATAGATCAAACCTGTCCTCCAGGCGCCAAAGCATCTCTTCGATATCACCCTTGTCCAGTCCTAGCGCTTGCAGGCGGCTGCAGTCGTCCAGGCAAGTGCGCTCACCCAGCCATTGGCGGATGAGTGAGTACACGGCCTGACGCGCTTCGGTGCGCTTCATCAGCCAGCCCCGCAGGCTCAGGCAGTCATGTCTGGCGGGAGGGGTGTGGCTCGTGGCGGCGGGTTTTTTCCAGGATGAATTGACTGAGGTCGTTGATGGAGCTGATCCAGTACAAGTCGTGCTCGGGGTCGAGCCTGACGTTGAACTCGCATTCCAGGCTATGCAGCAGGGCCTTCAAGTCCAGTGAGTAAGTATCGTTGCTGAGGGCCTGGCAGGATGGAATCGACCATTTCAAGGCCATCTGCGCCTCGATGGCGTGGCGGATGCTTTGTTGGATGTCGAAACGGTCCATAAACACCTCAGGGCAGGGTAGAGGTTCTTGTTGTTTTATGACCCCGTCCAAGGGTGAAGCGATAGCGCGCATTGAGGCTGCCAGCGATCCTTGTACTGTTCTCCTGCAGGAACAGTCGTCGCTGAAACAGAGTACAGCACAGGTTTTTTCCCCATGCGGTGACCATTCGTCCCTTCAAGGGTGGCAGGGTTGGGGCTGGAGGCCCCGTCAACTGCGCCGTGAGACTTTTCTACCGACGAAAAAAAACGGCTGCGGCCACCGACGCCGCAACCGTCGAAGAAAAGCTTCAGGCATCCGACCTCAGGTCAGATCGCATTGGCAAGAGGCGCCGGGCGCCGAGACAGCAGGCTGACCACCACAAAACTCACCAGGCCCACGGCCAGGCTGTAGTAGATCGGCGTGTTGGCGTCCAGGCCGTCCTTGAACATGAACACCAGAGCGGTAACGAAGCCCAGGCCCATGCTGGTGATGGCGCCGGCGGTGGTGGCGCGCTTCCAGAAGATCGCGCCGATCAGCGGAATCAGCATGCCGCCCACTAGCAGGTTGTAGGCCAGGGTCAGGGCACTGATCACGTCGTTGACTACCAGGGCGATGGCCAGGACCACGATGCCGGTGAGAAAGGTGAACAGGCGGTTGATTCCCAGGCTCGACTGTTTGCCGCCGCGCAGTCTTGGCAGCAGGTCTTCGGTCAGGGTGGTGGAGGCTGCCAACAGGCCGGCGCTGGCGGTGGACATCATGGCGGCCAGGGCGGCAGCAATCACCAGGCCACGGATGCCGTCTGGCAGCGAGGCTTTGACGATGGCGGCGAAGGCGTTGTTGACGTTGTCCAGGTCCGGCAGCAGGACGTGGGCGGCCATGCCGATCAGTGCGCAAACCAGGCCATAGAGGATGCAGTAGACGCCCGCCAGGGTGCCGGCATACTTCGCGACTTTCTCGGTCTTGGCGGTGAACACCCGCTGCCAGATGTCCTGGCCGATCAGGATGCCGAAGAAGTAGATCATGAAGTAGGTGATGATGGTGTCCCAGCCGATGGTGGTGAAGCTGAAGTTGGACGCCGGCAGCTTGGCTACCAGTTGATCCCAGCCACCTACGCGGTACAGGCAGATCGGCAGCAGGATGAACATCAGGCCGACGGTCTTGATCACGAACTGGACGATGTCGGTCAGGGTCAGCGACCACATGCCGCCGATTGCCGAATAGACCACGACCACGCCGCCGCCCAGCAACACCGAGATCCAGAATGGCAGGCCGAACAGTACTTGCAGCACAGTGCCGATGGCGAGGATCGAGGTCACTCCGATCATCAGTGCGTAGGCCAGCATGATCACCGCACTGGCCTGGCGAGCCATGGGGTTGTAGCGCTTTTCCAGGACCTGGGTGACGGTGAAGATGCGCAGCTTGAGCAGCGGCTTGGCCAGCAGCAGGTTCAGGGCAATGATCCCCGCGCCCAGCGCGGCGCAGAGCCAGAACCCGGAGATGCCGTGGACGTAGCCCAGGCGTACGGTGCCGACGGTGGACGCACCACCCAGTACGGTGGCGGCCATGGTGCCCATGTACAGGGTCGGGCCCAGATTGCGGCCGGCCACCAGGTAGTCCTCGTGGGTCTTGGCCTTGCGCATGCCGTAGTAGCCGAGCACGAGCATGCCGGCGGCATAGATGAGTACGACGAATAGATCTAAAGCCATGGTGGCGTGTCTCCGATTATCTTTTTTATGTGAAACAAACGGTTCATGCAGGGGCTGGCTACTCAGCGGAGGCGGGGTTGAATCCTCTGCAGGACTCAAGGGCTCTATCGCGGGGCCGGCGGCTCCAGGAGGTTATCCGGGCAGCAGTGCGCGCCCCGCCAGCAGCCCGCTGAGCCTGCGGCTGGCGATGCTGGAGTGCGTCGCTTTGAGGGTGTCGATGGCCGTGCTGGGCAGGCCGAAGGTCAGGCGAAACAGGTCGCAAGGCCTGGTGCCGCGCTTGTGCTCGAGGATCGGTCCGATCCCGCTGGTTGCGATGTGGCTGAGGCTTTTTTCTTTGTTGTTATTCATGATCTGCTCCGATCACATTGGCTAAGGGGGTGGCAGCCCTTCCGGCATAGCGGACAAATAGTTGTGACAGGCCAGCCAGAGGCCTTGTTGTTTTGTGCAAGACCCAAGGGTCTCGCGTTCCTGGCTGAAGTCTTGCTCCCCTTGCATGCGCAGCTTCGTGGCTGCGTCATGAGTCAACCCGACGACGTCCCCTTGTGGGCGGACGACGGCGTTGTTCGAGGTGCACCACAGCACCTCGGAACCATCCGTAGCCCGTCATCGGGCCGGCTAATGCCTTCTGGGCATTGCGCAACAGCAACCGAGGACGGGGTAAAGATGAAGCTGGTAGCGGCACTGAGTGCCGAAAACGGCCTGGCGGCGCGAGGCATATGCTCGTGCTCGGTCATGGCCGGGACTCAGCGATGGGCCACGCCGGGCAGTACGCAGAGCATTTCATACAGCAGGTTGGCGCCCAGCAGCGAGGTGTTGCCGGTGGTGTCGTAAGGCGGCGAGACCTCCACCAGGTCGCAGCCCACCAGGTCCAGGCCCTGGCAGCCACGGACGATCTCGATGGCTTGAATCGTGGTCAGGCCACCGATTTCCGGGGTGCCGGTGCCAGGGGCCCAGGCCGGGTCGATGCCGTCGATGTCGAAGCTCAGGTACACCGGGCCGTTGCCAACTTTCTCGCGGACTTCGGCCATCAGCGGTTCCAGGGATTTGTGCCAGCATTCTTCGGCCTGGACCACTCGGAAACCTTGCTTGCGGCTCCAGTTGAAGTCTTCGGCGGTATAGCCCTGGGCACGCAGGCCGATCTGGACCACGCGGTCGCAGTCCAGCAGGCCTTCTTCCACGGCACGGCGGAAGGTAGTGCCGTGGGCGATCTTCTCGCCGAACATGTGCTCGTTGACGTCGGCGTGGGCATCGATGTGCACCAGCCCGACCTTGCCGTGTTTCTTGTGGATGGCCCGCAGGATCGGCAAGGTGATGGTGTGGTCGCCGCCCAGGGTCAGGGGAATCACGTTGTGTTCGAGAATGCCATCGTAGGCTTCTTCGATGATGCGGACCGCGTCCAACAGGTTGAAGGTGTTGATTGCCACGTCGCCGATGTCGGCCACCGACAGCGAGTCGAACGGTGCCGCGCCGGTCGCCATGTTGTAAGGACGGATCATCACCGATTCGGCGCGGATTTCCCGCGGGCCGAAACGGGTGCCGGCGCGCAGCGAGGTACCGATGTCCAGGGGAATGCCGATGAACGCAGCGTCCAGGCCGGCAGCGGATTGCAAGTGGGGAAGACGCATCATGGTGGCGATGCCGCCGAAGCGCGGCATTTCATTGCCGCCCAGTGGTTGGTGGAGAATCTTGTCCACGGGATAGGCCTCATCGTTGTTTTATATTTATGGGGTCGACGGCGCAGCAGGTCCTGCCCGGCCAACCGAGTGGGGCTGATTCTGCGAAATGTAGTGCGGGGAAAGAATCGCTACGAACAAATACTTAGTTCAGTTTTTTCTAAACTATTGGCCGTGGGCGCGTTAGACTCCCGCGCTGTTCCCCAAAGCCTTTATGGTCGGGGGGCGTGCTCCCGCTCAGTGGCGCAGCCCGCGCAATCAGGGTTGTGGGCTCGAGCTGGAAAAATGCTGGGGTGTCTCAGGACGGTATTGCTGCCCTGTTGCAGCCAGTGCTCTTGCCACAGGGATGGTGTCTTTTCACCTGTTACCGGAGCCTGTCATGGCCAACGCTTTACCTGATCTGAAACTATTACGCATCTTCGTCAGCGTGGTGCGACATCAGGGATTCGCCAATGCCCAGCGCGAGCTCAATCTCTCGACTTCGGCCATCAGCACCTACATGAGCCAGTTGGAAGCCTCCCTGGGCCTGGTGCTCTGTCATCGTGGTCGTGGCGGTTTCAGCCTGACCAGCAAGGGCGAGCTGTTTCACCAGGAAACCCTGCGCCTGTTGGCTGAGCTGGAAGGCTTCGAGCAGTACGCCGCAGCCCTCAAGGGCGAGTTGCGCGGGACCCTGAATCTCGGAGTGATCGACTCTACCGTCAGCGACAAGGCCCTGCCGTTCGCCGAAGCTATCGGTGCCTACAGCCAGGAACATCCGGCGGTACACTTGCACCTGTCGGTGATGAGCCCCCACGAACTGCAACTGGGGGTGCAGGACAACCGCCTGGATCTGGCCATCGGCGCTTTCTCCACGCGCATGAGCGGCCTGGTGTACATGCCGCTGTACCGCGAGCAGCACTGGCTGTATTGCAGCAATCGGCATTCGCTGTACAACGAGCGGCGCATTCCCGAGCAGGTCATCACCCAGCAGCGCATGGTCGGCCGGGGCTACTGGAGCCAGGCCGAATTGGCTCGGCATGGCTTCAAGCACAGCGCGGCAACGGTGGAAAGCATGGAGGCACAGCTGATTCTGGTGCTTTCCGGCGCCTACATTGGCTACTTGCCGGAGCATTACGCCCAGGCCTGGGCCGATAAGGGCGACTTGCGGGTATTGTTGCCGGCAACCTTCGGCTATCAAGCGCCGTTCTCGATGATTGTGCGTCGCGGACGCAGTCGTGAGCCGCTGATCCAGACCTTTCGCGATCTGCTGAAAGCCCAGCTCAATCAGGCCTGAGGAGGCGCTATGTCGAGAATTCGCTGTGAGCGCTGCCTGCGCCCCGAAAAACACTGCCTTTGCCTGTTGATCCCGGAGCTGTCCAGTCGTACCCGAGTGCTGTTGTTGCAGCATCCCAGTGAGGTCAACCACGCGCTGAATACGGCGCGGCTGGCGGCTTTGGGCCTGAGCAATGCGGAGTTGGTCGTCGGCGAAGTGTTCGAGGATTTACCCGCGTTGCTCAACCGTCCGGGTTACCAGGCGCGCCTGTTGTTCCCGGCAGATGATGCCCAGCCGTTGCAGGCTTATGCGGCGTCGGATGAACCGCTGCTGTTGGTGGTGCCAGACGGCACTTGGCGCAAGGCGCGCAAATTGTTGCACCACAATCCGCTGCTGGCGGCCTTGCCGCGAGTGACCCTGGCGACCGTGCTGGAGTCGCGCTACCGGTTGCGCAAGGCTCCGGGGCCTGGAGCCTTGTCCACCCTGGAAGCCATAGTCCAGGCCTTGCAGGTACTGGAAGCTCCGTTGTCGTTCGAGCCTTTGTTGCGGCCGTTCGAAGCCCTGATCGAAGGGCAGATTGCGGCGATGGGTGAACACACTTACCAGCGCAATCACCTCAAGCCTTGATCCAGATCCTGTCCCGCAATCTGTAGCCGTTGCCGCAGACTGTGATGGGGTGCGCAGCGGCTATGAGTTTCCGCTATCGCACCTTGTCTTCAAGCAGGCCGCAAGGTTTTCTGCCGCAGGATGTACACCGTCACCAGCACGGCACTGGTCAGCATGAACCCCCGTGCCCAGGGCAGTGGTACCAGATAGCAGGAGAAACCGATGCTCAGCCACATCAGGCCGATGGCATACACTTTGCCCTTGAGCGGAATGCCATTGCCGTCGAGATAGTCGCGGATCCAGGGACCCAGGCGCGGGTGCTGCACCAGCCAGTGATAGAAACGCGGCGAACTGCGAGCGAAGCAGGCGGCTGCCAGCAACAGGAAAGGCGTGGTGGGCAATACCGGAAGGAAGATGCCGAGTACCCCCAGCGCTACGCTCAGCCAGCCGCAGGCCAGTAGAACGTAACGCAATAGCAGGGGGCGTTGGCCTATGGGCTTGGCCATAGGCGGCGACTCAGTGGTGGCGAGGCTTGAGCAGCGCCGGCTTTTCGTCGGGAGCGTTGCACAGCAGGTACAACGCGGTCAGTGCTTCTGGAATCTGCACGATCATGTCGTCCATCAGGTTGGCATCGCTGGCGATATCGGAGAACTCTGGCTGTTCATCGAACAGGCCGGACCCCACCATGATCGGCAGGAGCATTTCGCTGACTTCATCTTCGGCGGTTTCGAACCAGGCCTCTTCGCGCAGGAACACGCCCTCCATGAAACCGATGCACCAGCCGCGCAGGTCGGAGTCGTCCGGGACGTCGCCCAAGTCGAGGTCGCAGGGCAGCTCGAACTCTTCGTCGGAGGCCAGTTGGCGGGCGATGTGCGCCTTGAGCGCCAGCAGGGTCGATTCGATCACTTCGCGCTCGGCGTCGTCGCGGTAGTGAGGCTCTTCGGCGAACAGCGCATCGATCCACTCACGGTCGGGTACGCTTTCCGAACAGATCGACAGGGCGGTCAGGTAGCCGTGAGCGGCCACGTAGTCCAGCGCCTCGTCATGCAGATCATCTGCGTCGAGGAAGACTTGCAGGCGGGTTAGTTGCTCAGCGAAGGACATTGACGGGCTACCTTGGGAATAAACGATGCTGAATTCTAGGCTTTCTTGAGCGCTCAAGCCAGCCGCGGGGCAGATTTGAGCGGTTCTAAAGGTTACCGGCGGTCCATAGTCGGCGCCCTGTGTCGGGAAGGGCTCGGGTATACTCGCGCGTTTTGTGATGCCCTGCAGGCATGGCGGCGAGCCCGGACAAGTCCGCTAACGCAAATGTCGGTGAAACGAGCCGGCTTTTCGGCCAGTCTGCGTTCAGGGATTTCAGCGATTTTTGGAGTTTTTCATGCTCGAACAGGCTCAACGCGTCCTCAAGGACATCTTCGGCTACGACAGTTTCCGTGGCCGCCAAGGTGCGATCATTGAGCGCGTGGCCAGTGGCGGCGATGCCTTGGTACTGATGCCCACCGGTGGCGGCAAGTCGCTGTGCTTCCAGGTCCCGGGCTTGCTTCGTGACGGTCTTGCGGTGGTGGTGTCGCCGCTGATCGCGTTGATGGATGACCAGGTTGCAACGCTGGAGGAGCTGGGGGTTGCAGCCGCTGCCCTGAACTCTACCCTGAGCGCCGAGCAGCAGCGTGACCTGGCTGCGCGCATCCGTCGTGGCGAGGTGAAAATGCTTTACCTGGCGCCTGAGCGCCTGGTTCAACCACGTATGTTGGCGTTCCTGCAGAATCTCGACATCGCCCTGTTCGCCATTGACGAAGCCCACTGCGTGTCCCAGTGGGGGCATGACTTCCGTCCCGAGTACCTGCAGTTGGGGCAACTGGCGGAAATGTTCCCGAATGTACCGCGCATTGCCCTGACTGCCACCGCCGACAAGCGCACCCGCGAAGAGATCGTCAATCGCCTGCACCTGCAGGACGCCGAGCGTTTTCTCTCGAGCTTCGACCGACCGAACATCTTCTACCGCATCGTGCCCAAGGAGCAGCCGCGCAAGCAGTTGCAGGTTTTTCTCAACGAGCGGCGCAGCGATGCCGGGATCGTCTATTGCCTGTCGCGCAAGAAGGTCGATGAAGTCACGGCCTTCCTGTGTGAGCAGGGTTTCACCGCGCTGTCTTATCACGCCGGGCTGCCCAGCGACCTGCGGGCCCATAACCAGAAGCGCTTCCTCAACGAGGAGGGCCTGATCATGGTGGCCACCATCGCCTTTGGCATGGGTATCGACAAACCCAACGTGCGTTTTGTCGCCCACATGGATTTGCCCAAGTCCCTGGAGGCGTATTACCAGGAAACCGGTCGTGCCGGCCGTGATGGCCTGCCGGCGGATGCCTGGATGGCCTATGGGCTGCAGGATGTGCTGATGCTCAAGCAGATGCTGCAGAACTCCGAGGGCGACGAGCGCCACAAGCGTCTCGAGCAGCACAAGCTCGACGCAATGTTGGCGCTGTGCGAGGAAACCCGCTGCCGCCGCCAGACCCTGCTGGCCTATTTCGATGAAGACATGCCGCAACCTTGTGGCCACTGCGATAACTGCGTCGATGGGGTGCAGACTTGGGACGCTACTGAGCCGGCGCGCCAGGCACTGTCGGCGATCTTTCGCACGGGCCAGCGTTACGGCGTCGGTCATCTGGTGGATGTACTGCTGGGCAAGGATACGGAGAAGGTTCGCAGTTTCGGCCATCAGCACCTGTCGGTATTCGGTGTTGGCAAGGCTCGCAGTGAAGGTGAATGGCGCTCTCTATTCCGACAGTTGGTGGCTCGTGGGCTGGCGGATATCGACCTGGAAGGCTACGGCGGCCTACGCCTGAGCGACAGCTGCCGGCCGCTGCTCAAGGGGGAAGTGACCCTGGAGCTGCGCCGCGACCTCAAGCCGCAAAGCACTCCCAAGAGCGGCTCCAGCCAGGCCAGCCAGCTGGTACGGGGCGAGGAGCGCGAGCAGTGGGAGGCGCTGCGAGCCCTGCGGCGCAAACTGGCGGAAGAGCATGGGGTACCGCCTTATGTCATTTTCCCCGATTCGACGTTGCTGGAGATGCTTCGCAGCCAGCCTTGCTCTATGTCGGAGATGGCCGAGGTCAGTGGCGTCGGTGCACGCAAGCTGGAGCGTTACGGTGCGGCGTTCCTCGACGTGCTGGGGGGCGGTGGCGAGGCGCCGAAAGTGGTCGCCGATGTTCGCCACGAGTTGATTACCCTGGCCCGTGCCGGAATGACCCCGGTGCAGATCGCCGGCCAACTGCAGTGCACGGAAAAGAACGTCTACACCCTGCTGGCCGAGGCCATTGGCAAGCAGCAGTTGTCCCTGGAGCAGGCACTGGATTTACCGGAAGACCTGCTGGGGGAAATCCAGGACGCTTTCCTCGACGGCGAGGGTGAGTTGCCGCCGGTAGCCGAGGTTCTCCAGGCCTTCGCCGGACGGGTGCCTGAAGGGGTGTTGTACTGCGTACGCGCGGCATTGCAGTCGGAGTTTGAAATGTAAGGGGGTGAATCAATGTTGTAACGATTCAGTCCCTTACAGGCCTTGCCTCCGAGCAAGGGGCATGCTTAGCTGACTAATAATTAGGTTCTCTTTATTTTCAGTCTGATCATGAGTGTTTTATGCCGTTAACCGATGAACACCGTTTTGGTATGCAGCTGGCGCATATGTCCCGCGGCTGGCGTGCCGAACTGGACCGCCGCCTGGCCGGACTCGGCCTGTCCCAGGCCCGCTGGCTGGTGCTGCTGCACCTGGCCCGTTTCGAAGAGGCGCCGACCCAGCGCGAGCTGGCGCAAAGCGTCGGTGTAGAAGGCCCGACCCTGGCCCGCTTGCTGGATAGCCTGGAAACCCAGGGGCTGGTCCAGCGCCAATCGGTGTTAGAAGATCGCCGGGCGAAGAAGATCGTTCTCTGTCCCTCCGCTCGACCATTGATCGAGCAGATCGAGACCATTGCCACCGCCTTGCGCCACGAGCTGTTCATTGGCGTCGACGAAGAAGACCTGCGGGTTTGCATGCGTGTTCACGGGCGCATCCTGGATAACCTGGAAAAGTCCTGAAGCCATCAGCCGGGGTTGCCTGACCCCGGTTCGTCCTGTTCTCCCGTTCCCCTGGCTCCGATGCGGATTGCGCTGTGCGCTTTGATCAGAAGGTCTGGCCGAGGTTCAGCGACAAGGCTTTCTGGTTGTCGTCGTTGAAGCCGTAGCTGAAGTTCAACGGCCCCAGCGGCGTGTCGAAGCCGAGGAAAATACTCGCCGCGTTGATATAGCCGCTGTCAAAGGCATTATCGTTGTTCCATGCCCGCCCACGTTCCAGTGATCCACCCAGATACAGCGGGAAATCCAGCGGCAGATAGGCGCGAGGCGTCAGTCGACGGAAATACACGGCGCGGGCCAGGCTGATGTTTTGCCCGGACAGCGCATCCTGACGGAAACCGGACAGTTGTCGGGCGCCGCCTAGCAGGAAACTGGAGGTGACCACTTCGGCATTGTCCAGGGTCCGCCCATAACGCCCGCCCAAGACAAAGGTGCTGGGGCCGCTGCTCAGTGCCTTGTCCAGCTTGAACTCCCACTGCCGGTAGCGCTTGTCCGAACCCATGCTCGGTTCGAACTGGCGCAGGGTCAGGCCGATGTCTTCGCCGGAGTGGGGGAAGTAGACGTTGTCCAGGGAGTCGAAGGAGTACTGCAACTGGTAGTAACCTTCGTTGAAGTTCTCACTGGGCAGGCTGTGGTCGCCGATACGCACATCGGCTTTGCCCCAGGCTTCGCCGACGCCGAGGCGCACTTCACCGCTGTTGCCGATCTGCCGGCCCAGGTTGAGGCCGAAGCCGTAGCGTTCCACGCGGTACTCGGCGATCGGATCGTTATCCAGCACCGCCTCGACATTCTGCGCCTCGGCCGCGATAAATGGCGCGATGAAGTAGCGCGAGCCGGCATCCAATGGCTGGTAGAACTCGCTGTAGAGCTCCTGTCGGTCACCGATCTGCATCCGCGTCAGCCACTCCGCGCCGAGGCTGTTGATGCCGTTCATGCGGTAGCTGGCGCCGATATTGAAAGCACTGTCGCCACGCATGTCATCGGACAGGTTCAGGCCCAGGCGCAGGTAGTCAGTGCCGCTGCGTTTGCCCCGTGCGCTGATTACCAGGGTGTTGTCCTGGCCTTTATGGCTGACGCGATACTGCACCTGCTCGAAGAAATCCAGACCGTACAGCGTGCCCATGTCGGTTTCCAGGCGACCGAGGTCCAGGGGCTCGCCAATGCGCTGGCGAATGTAGTAGCGGATCACGTCATCACTGACCTTGGAGTCGTTCTCCACCTTGATTGCGCTGATGATCGGCGTGCGCTGGCTGGGTTGGCGCGCGGCACTCAGTCCGGCGTCCAGCGGATGGGCCGGACGCAGGCGTGCCAGGCGCGCATCGAGCAGGCGTGTGGCGCGATAGCCCGCATCGATTATCTCCTGGGCACGGCCAAAGTCGGTGACGCCGAAACTCGATAGCGACGGCTGGACCAGCACGTCGTCCTTGTGCAGTGCTGCCAACTGCTCTTCTGAGTTGCGCCGGGTCATCAGGGTGATCGACTGATTCAGCACGTCGACGACGGTGTTCAATTGTTTGCGCGAGCGCAGTGGGGTGCCGATATCCACCACGATGGCAATGTCGACGCCCATGTCCCGGGCCACGTCCAGAGGAATGTTGTCGGTCATGCCGCCATCCACCAGCAGCCGGCCGTCCAGCTCCACCGGAGCAAATACGGCAGGAATCGACATGCTGGCGCGGATCACCCGGGGCAGATGGCCCTTGCGAAACACTACTTTTTCACCGCTGGCGATGTCGGTGGCCACGGCCCGAAAAGGAATCGGCAGCTTGTCGAAATCCCGGGTATCGCTGGCGTGGGCGAGCTTGCTCTCCAGCAGCAGTGCCAGGTTCTGGCCCTGGATCACCCCCAGGGGCAGGCCCAGGCTGCCATCGTCACGGAAGCTGAGCTTCTGTTTGACCAGAAAATCCCGATCATCCTGCTTGCGTCGAAAGGGCACATCTTCCCGAGGCGGTGCGTCGGATAGCGCCTGCCTCCAGTCGATGTCCAGGGCGAGTTTTTCCAACTCGTCGATGCTGTAGCCAGAGGCGTAGAGCCCGCCAATCACCGCGCCCATGCTGGTGCCAGCAATCGCATCAATGCGGATGCCTTGTTCTTCCAGGGCCTTGAGCACACCGACATGCGCCAGGCCGCGGGCAGCACCGCCCGACAGCACCAGGCCGATTTTCGGTCGTGGAGTTTCTGCGGATTGAGCGATCAGAGGCAGCAGGCAGAGCAACAGGCAGGACAGCAGGCGGCGCATCATGGTTCTCGGGGCGGGCGATAAAGCCGGCTATTATAGCGACGCCCTTGAACTCAGGAGTCGGCATGTACCATGACTGAACGTAAACCCGAAGTGGTCATCACCTATTGCACTCAATGCCAGTGGCTGCTGCGGGCGGCCTGGTTGGCCCAGGAGCTGTTGAGCACCTTCAGCGATGACCTTGGCAAGGTATCCCTGGAGCCCGCTACCGGTGGCACCTTTCGCATCACCTGCAACGGGGTCCAGATCTGGGAACGCAAGGCCGACGGCGGTTTTCCCGAGGCCAAGGTCCTGAAGCAGCGGGTTCGCGACCAGATCGACCCAGAGCGAGACCTCGGTCACAACGACCGGAGTCAGTGAGTCTCGGCCTGTACGCTGGCCGTCTTGTTGCCTGAGCCCACGGACAGTCGGCTCGATACCACGATCGCGACAATGATCAGCGCTCCACCCAGCAACATGCGCAGGGTCGGATTTTCGCCGAACAGCAGCCAGGCCACGGTAATCCCGTAGACCGGTTCCAGGGCAAAGACCACCGCGGCGGTGCGTGCCTTGATCACCGCCAGGCTGGCGACGAACAGGCTATGGGCCAGGCCGGTGCAGAAAATCCCCAGCAGGCTGATCCACAGCCAGTCCATGGCCCGCACCTGCCCAAGCTCTGGCGCCGCCACTGGCAACAGGCACAGGGCTACCACGACGTTCTGGCAGAAGGCGGCCTGCACCGCTGGAATCCGTCCGGAACTGGCGCGATTGTTCAATGACAGCAAGGCGAACAGCAGGCCTGAGCCCACGGCCCACAGCAGGCCGGTGGTGGCCTGGCTGGCCAGATCGAAGTCCGGGGTGACCAATACCAGTCCGATACTCACCAGGACCACCAGTAGCAGCTCGTTGAAACGAATCCGCTCGCGGAAGATCAACCCTTCGAGAATCACCGTGAAGGCCGGGAAGCTGGCAAAACCCAAGGTGGCGATAGCTACTCCGGCAACTTTCACGGCGATGAAAAAACTCACCCAGTGACCGGCCAGGAGCAGGCCGCTGAGCAGCAGGCGCTGCCAGTCACCGGTGGCCAGTTTCTTCCAGGGCGTGTTGCTCGCCAGACGGGCGAAGAAGCCCAGGGCAAGTACGGCAAAGGCGGCGCGACCGAACACGATAACGGCGGGCGAGGCGGCGGCCAGCTTACCGAACACGCCAGTCAGGCCGAACATCAGGGCGCCGATATGCAGCGCGCCAAGGGCGGTACGCGGAGTCATTTTTATCCTTAACAACAAGACGGCCAGTGATGGCTCGAGACGGTAAAGGTATTAGTCTACGAGCGAGCCGGCAGCGTCGTCTGTCGCGATCCTGGCGTTTTTTGTCGAGAGATTAGCGTTCGCCTTCTGCCTGAGCTGGCGCGGCGAATGGCCGAACTCACGCAGTATTGCCGCGGCAAACGCACTTTGAGAGTTGTAACCCACGCGGCTAGCGACTTCGCCAATGGGCAGTGTTGAACCGCGCAAGAGTTCCAAGGCCATCTCCAGGCGTCGGTGACGAACATAATCCATGGGTGTGCGCCCGTATTCGGCAATGAACCGTGCGTGCAGGCGAGCAGCGGAAATATCGGCAATCCGTGCCAGGTCGGCCACTTGCAATGGGTGGGCGGCGTGGCGATCGATATAGGCCTTCAGGGCGGCGTAGGGCAGTCGACGTTCGCCGGGGTGGCTGCACGCCGAATGATTGAGACTGGCCAACAGCAGTACGGCCCCTTGTTGGGCAATCAATGGGTCGTCCACGGGACTGTCTGCCAGCCAGTTGACCAGACGGCTCTGGCTTGGCTCCAGGGCCCGGCGCAGGGGGCTGTCGAGCAGGCGTCGACTGGCTTCGGCATGTTCCCCCAGGGACTGCTTCAGCCAGTGTTCGCCGGGCACGTCCAGCACCAGGCAATGACTGCCCCTGGGGCTGCCGCAGACATGCCGGGCACCGGCCGGCACTACCACGAAGCTCTGCTGCTGCACCTGGCTGCCCTGGCCTTCGACTTCGAAGTCGAGCTGGCCCGAGAGGCCGAACACCAATTGCGGGTGTTCATGGCTGTGGGCGATCAGGTCGTGGCTGTAGTGGCGCAGGGTGAGGATAGAACCCATCACGGTCTCCTTGGCAGACCGGCATTCTACACCGGCGGTCGGGCGATTCGCGCTGTCATCGCTCTGCCGCATTTTTGTCATGGGCTATTAATCGCTGGGGCGCAAGCTCGCAAAAAATCCCGGAGAGCGTCCATGACTCATGCCGAACTTGCCAGACCCAGCCGCAAGCAACGGGTACGGACCTTATGGATTTCAGATGTGCACCTGGGCACCCGGGATTGCCAGGCGGAGCACCTTGCACGGTTTCTCAAGGGGTATCACGCCGATCGCATTTACCTGGTGGGCGACATCATCGATGGCTGGAAGCTGCGCGGAGGCATGTACTGGCCTCAAGCCCATACCAATGTGATCCGCCGCTTGCTGACCATGAGCAAGCGCGGTACCGAGGTGATTTACGTCACCGGTAACCATGATGAGTTCCTGCGCCGTTATTCCAAGCTTATCCTGGGCAATATCCAGTTGGTGGACGAGGCGGTGCACGTCACCGCAGACGGGCGCCATCTGCTGGTGATCCATGGCGATCAGTTCGACGTCATCACCCGTTATCATCGCTGGCTGGCCTTCCTCGGCGACTCGGCCTATGAGTTCACCCTGACCCTCAATCGCTGGCTCAACCACTGGCGGGCGCGCTACGGCTACGGTTACTGGTCGTTGTCGGCCTACCTCAAGCACAAGGTGAAGACCGCCGTGAGCTTTATCAGCGATTTTGAGGAGGCCATCGCCCATGAGTGCGTCAAGCGCGAGTTGCACGGGGTGGTGTGCGGGCATATTCACCATGCCGAGATCCGCAAAGTCGGCGAGGTGGACTACCTCAATTGCGGTGATTGGGTGGAGTCCTGCACAGCCTTGATCGAACACTGGGACGGCACTATCGAGCTCTACCGCCTGGCCGAGGCGCAGGCCCGAGAAGCCCAGCTCAAGGCCGAGCAAGTGAAGATGGCGGAGCCGGCCTGAACCGCGTCGATGATCACGCCTCAGGCGCGGCTGGATTGTTCCATGGCCGCCTTGTACAGCGATTGCCGAGGTTGGGCGAACAGGCGCTGCAGCATTGGCTCGAAGAAGCTCAGGGGCAGGCTTTCATAGGCGGGATCGAAGGCCGCTGCGTCGTAGTTGGCGCAGAACTCGGCGGTACGCTGGTACAGCGGGTGATCCTTGAATTGCTCCCGCAGATGGCGGTCCATGCCCAGGTGATGAAAGAAGTAGTAGCCCTGGAATATGCCGTGCTTCTCAACCATCCACAGGTTCTCGGCACTGACAAAGGGCTTGAGAATGGCCGCGGCGATGTCCGGATGATTGTAGGAACCCAGGGTGTCACCGATGTCGTGGAGGAGGGCGCAGACCACGTACTCCTCGTCGCGCCCATCATGCCAGGCGCGGCTGGCGGTCTGCAGCGAGTGGGTCAGGCGATCCACCGGGAAACCGCCGAAATCGCCTTTCAGCAGTTGCAGGTGAAGCAGGATGCGTGCGGGTAATTGCTTGGCGTAGGCACTGAAGTCCGCGGCGATGATCGCCCAGTCCTCGGGGGTGCCGTCCTGCATATGGGTGAAGCGTGCTTGAGTGCTCATCGGCCATCCTCTTGTTGTTTTGGGCTGGAGGACTCGAGTGTATGCCTGGCCCTTGCCATCGCAGTGGCTGTGCGGGACGGCTTGCTGTCCAGTCGGGCCTAGAAAGGCACCTTGCCGAGGATCATGTCGCGGTACATGACGAAATCCCCCAGCAGGCTGTACAGCGGATGCTGAAAGGTTGCAGGGCGGTTTTTCTCGAAGAAGAAATGCCCGGCCCAGGCAAAACCATAGCCGGCCAGGGGCAAGGCCAGCAGCAACAGCCAGGCACCTTTGCCGATGGCGAAGGCCAGGAGGAAGATCACCAGGCTGGTGCCGATGAAATGCAGGCGCCGGCAAGTGCTGTCGCTGTGTTCGCTCAAGTAGTAGGGGTAGAACTCGGCGAAGCTGTTGAACTGTCGAGTGTTTTCCATGGCCGCGATCTCTGTGCTTGTTGTTCTGCGAGCGGGATGTTCTGCGGGGAGCTTATTTGAGTCTAGAGTCCTTGGCGGTACTGGCCAGTGACAATAGGCGCCACTTTAGTATCCTTGGGAAATTGGCCGTAGCATGCGGCTCATCATGTAAGTAACCCTCATGAGCGAACGTACGACTTCTGCAAGTTGGACCCTGGGAATCGTCAAAACCCTGGAAATGGATGGCCTTGATTGTCGGGCATTGTTCAAGCAACTCGGGCTTGACTATGGCGCCTTGGAGGACCCGGACGCGCGCTTTACCCAGGACTCGATGACCCGGCTCTGGCAGCGGGCCGTCGAGGTTTCCGGCAATCCGGCGATCGGTTTGAACATGGGCAAGGTGGTGCGCCCCGCGTCCTTTCATGTGGCCGGTTATGCACTGATGTCGAGTCGTACGCTGGCAGAGGGTTTTCAACGGCTGGTGCGCTATCAGCGGATCATTGCCGAAAGCGCTGATCTGAGCTTTCGCCTTCTACCTGAGGGTTATGCATTGATCCTTACCGTACATGGCGATCATCTGCCGCCCACCCGGCAAAGCGCCGAAGCCTCGCTGGCCTGTGCCCTGGCCCTGTGTGGCTGGCTGACGGGGCGGGTATTGCAGCCCCGCAAGGTGTTGCTGCAAGGGGAGCAACCATTGGACGTGCAGCCTTACAAGGAGATGTTCCATGCGCCCCTGGTGTTTGCCGCACCCTACGATGCGCTGATTTTTCTGCGCGCCGACATGGAAGCGCCACTGCCCACTGCCAATGAAGCCATGGCCTTGCTGCATGATCGGTTTGCCGGCGAATACCTGGCACGGTTCTCCGAGAGCCGAGTGACTCACAAGGCGCGGCAGGTATTGTGCCGTTTGCTGCCCCAGGGCGAGCCCAAGCGTGAGAGGGTGGCGCAGACCCTGCACCTGTCCCAGCGCACTTTGCAACGCCGCCTGCAGGAAGAGGGCACCAGTTTCCAGACCCTGCTCGACGATACGCGCCGTGAATTGGCCGAGCAGTACCTGGCGCAGCCGAACATGACCTTGCTGGAGATTGCCTATCTGCTGGGGTTTGCCGATCCGAGCAACTTCTTCCGTGCATTCCGTCGCTGGTTCGATGTCACGCCCGGTGAGTACCGGGCGCGGCTGCTGGAGATGCCAGTCTCGATCAATGACGCCAGAACGCCGGAATACACAGTACAAACACCGTGATGATTTCCAGTCGGCCCAGCAGCATCCCCAGGGACAGGATCCACTTGGCAGCGTCCGGCAGGGTGGAGAAATTGCCGGCCGGGCCAATGGTTTCTCCCAGACCCGGGCCCACCCCGGACACGGTGCTGGCGGCGCCGGTCAGGGCGGTCATCCAGTCCAGGCCCAGCAGCGACAGGGCCAGGGCAATCATGCAGATGGTGATGGCGAAGAAGAACGAGAAGGTGAGGATCGAACGGACGATTTCCTCATCCAGGCGATGACCGTTGTACTTCTGCTTGATCACCGCGCGCGGGTGGATCAGTTGATTGAGGTTGGCCTTGAGCAGGATGTAGGCGACCTGGAAACGGAAGATCTTGATCCCGCCGGCAGTCGATCCCGAACAGCCACCGACGAACCCCAGGTAGAAGAACAGCATCAGCGAGAAATTGCCCCACAGGCTGTAGTCACCCAGGGCAAAACCGGTGGTGGTGACCACCGAGGTCACGTTCAGTGCCACGTGGCGCAAGGCATCCAGCCAGTGCAGGTCGGTGGTCCACCAGTACCAGGTGCCGAGTACCAGCCAGGTCACTAGCAACAGGCCGAGCAAGCCTTGAACCTGCTGGTCCTTGATCAGCGCACGGCGGTTGCCGCGCAGGGTTGCCACGTACAGGGCGAAAGGCAGGCTGCCGAGGATCATCACCACGATCGCCACCCAGTGCACTGCTGGTTGTTTCCAGTGGGCCAGAGAGTCGTCGGAGGTGGAGAAACCGCCGGTGGAAATTGCCGACATGGCGTGGTTGATGGCGTCGAATACCGTCATGCCGGCCCACCAGAACGCCAGGCTGCCGAAGATGGTAATGCCGACATAGGTGGCGACGATCAGCCGCGCCACCATGTGTGAGCGAGGCATGACTTTCTCGGAGCGGTCCGAAGACTCGGTCTGGAACAGGCGCATGCCGCCGATGCGCAGCAGCGGCAGAATCGCCACCGCCATGCCGATGAAGCCGATCCCCCCCAGCCAGTGCAGCATCGAACGCCAGATCAGGATGCCCGGGGACATGCTGTCCAGGCCGCTGAGTACGGTGGCGCCGGTGGCGGTGATGCCGGACATGCTTTCAAAGAATGAATCGGTGTAGCTGATGTGCTGGGTCAGCAGGAACGGCAGGGCGGCAAAGATGCATACCACCAGCCAGCTTGAGACTGTCAGCAGGTACATGTCCCGCGGTCGCAAGTGAATGTGCTCGGGGCGCCCGGGAATCACCAGGGCCAGGCCGGCGATGAAGGTGATCATGCTGGCCCAGAGGAACGACGGCAGATCACCGGTGCGTTCGAAGATCACCAGTGTCGCCATGGGCACGACCATGGCGATGGCCAGGGTGATGAGGAAGATGCCGATGATGAAACCAATGATCCGTAAAGTCGGCAACGCCATGGGGTCCGCTCGGGGTGATAAAAGAAGGGCGCTCATTCTACCTGCGGTGCAGGGCATGTAAACCGGCACTCCGCCGGTTAGAATGGGCGGACTTTTTTTCAGGAGGTGGCCGATGGAGGCTCTCGACGCTTTGCTCAACCGTGTTTCCGTGCCTCGTCTGGTGGAGCCTGCACCTACCGCCGCACAGCGTGAGGTGTTGTTCAGCGCTGCCATGCGTGCGCCGGATCATGGTCAATTGCGCCCCTGGCGGTTTCTGACGGTCGAAGGCGAGGCCCGTCAGCAGTTGGGCGAGTTGCTGGCAGAAGCGGTACAGCAGGAGGCTGGCGAGGTGACTCCGGCCGCGTTGGACAAGGCCCGGGCGATGCCCTTGCGCGCGCCGCTGGTGGTTGTGGTGGTGGCCCGCTTGCAGGAGCACTTCAAGGTTCCCAAGTCCGAGCAGTTGCTGGCTGCGGGCTGCGCCGCCCATGGCATCCTGCTGGCGGCCTATGCCCAGGGCATCGGCGCGGTGTGGCGCACCGGCGAGTTGTCCTACTCGGCCCATGTGGCCAAGGGGCTGGGGTTGGCGGAAGGTGAAGAGATCATCGCCTTCCTGTATCTGGGGACGCCGTTGAACGAGCCAAGGGTCGCGGCGAAAGTCGATACCACCGAGTTCGTCAGCGCCTGGAGCGCCAAGGCCTGATCATTCCGGCCCGGTTTTGGGCTGCACCGTGGGCAAGCCCGTTTCTGCTCAATGGGGCAGAGGCGGCTTGCCCATGTTGCATTCATACCGGGGCCAGGGCACCAGGAACCAGGGGGAGTTCCAGGGTCGCGATAAAACCGTTCTGACTGTGATTGGCCAGTATCAGGCTGCCGCCATGGCGTTCTGCTGCGCGGCGGGCGATGGCCAGTCCCAGTCCATGACCTGATGTGTTTTGTCCCGGCGCGCGGAAGAAGGGTTCTCCCAACTGGTTCAGGTGTTCGGCATCCACGCCTGGGCCGTGATCACGCACGCTGATCAGGATCTTGTCGCCCTGGCGTTGAGCCAGGACTTCGATGGGTTGTCCCACAGGGTTGAAGCGCTGAGCGTTGCGCAACAGGTTGTCCATGGCCCGTTCGAGCATGGTCGGCCAGCCGCGCAGGCTCAATTGCGCTTGGGCATCGATCTGCACTGGCTGTTCGGGGCAGGCCAGTTGCGCGTCTTTTTGCAGGGTCAGCAGCAAGGCGTTGAGGTCGACTTCTTCGGCACTGGCATTGTCCGCATCGACGCGGGCCAGTACCAGGATTTCGCTGATCAGGGCTTCCAGGCGGTCACATTCACGGGTTAGCCGAGGCCAGAGTTTTTCCCGCTCTTCGGGAGCAGCCCGCTCCGCCAGCGCCAAGGCGATGCGCAGGCGCGCCAGGGGTGAACGCAATTCGTGGGAAACATCCCGGAGCAGTTGGCGTTGGCTACCGATCAGGCTCTGCAGGCGTGACCCCATGCGATTGAAGTCCCGAGCCAGGACCCCGAACTCATCACGGCGGTTGGCCAGGCGCGCCAGGCTGTTCTGCTGATAAGTGGCCTGGCCCAGGTCGTGGACGGCCCCGCGCAAACGGCTCAGGGGACGGGTGATGGACAGCGTCACCAACAAGCTGAACAGCGTCAGCACCACCAGGGCAATGGCCAGGGCACTGAGGGGCCAGGTCAGGCTGTCGCGATGCCAGGCATCCAGTTCCGGGTGTGGGATGCGATAGATGAACAGGTAGGTGTCACTGGTTTTCGGACTGGTGTATTCCGCTGTCAGGCGGCGCCAGGGCAGGTGCCGGTCGTCATTGTTCTGCCGGGCCTCGAACGCCGCGGCGCGGCGTGGGAAAGTCCCGCGGACCACCGGGTCCCCGCTCTCGTTGAGTACCTGCACGTCAATGTGGTACTGACGCTTGCGCTGCTGGAGGATGTCCTGGGCGGCGTCCTCGCCTTGGGTCTCGTAGGTTTGCGTCCACTCTTCGGCAAGACTGTTGAGACCTGGATGACGACTGAGAATCCAGGCGTCCTGATTGAGCATGTGCCCGAGCAGGATCGATAGCCCTGCAACCAGGGTGATGGCCAGCCAGAAGCTGGCCAGGATGCGCCAGAACAATGAACGCACAGGAACTCCTCGAACGCAGAAAGCCCAGTGGGGGGAGGCCACTGGGCTAGGGGTGAAAGCTAAAACATTATTGCGCTTTTTGCGGTTGTTGCGCCTTCCACTCTTTGAACTGCGCCCACTCGGCGCGACGTTCCTGTTGTTTCTTTACCATGGCGTCGAACTCTTTCTGCTGGTCAGGCTTGAGCAGGGCGCGGATGTCGGCCTGGGTTTTCTGCTGCTTGGCGGCCTGTTCGTCTTTCATGGCTTTCTGGTCGGCCGGGGAGAGTTTCTCCAGGTATTTCTCTACGAGCGCTTTGCGTTCGTGCATTTGCTCGCCCATCAGCTTGCCGATCTGCTGGCGCTGCTCGCGGCTCAGGTCCAGTTGGCTGAAGAGGCCTTTGCCGCGCATGTGTTCGCTGTGCCGAGGGCCGTCCATTGGGCCCATCGGGCCGTTGCCTTCAGGCATGGCCATGGCCATGGCCACGGTCGGCAGAGCGGCGGCGAACATCAGAGCGATCAGGGTCTTGCGCATGGTGTGTCTCCTTGTCTCGTTCCCGGTGAGTTCCGGATGAGCTCAGGTTACGCAGATCAAGGTCAGCGGCGGTCAGCGGAGGGTAAAGCTTGGGTAAAGACAAGAATCCCTGGACCTGACAAATTTCCGTCGCGGTAACGCAGACAGGCCCCAGGGTTTGTTTACAGGCTGTAGTAGTAGCCGCGGCTGCGCAGGGCAACGATCCGCGGGCGGCCGTCAGGATGGGGGCCGATCTTTTTGCGCAGGTTACTGACGTGCATGTCCAGGCTGCGGTCATACAGGGTCAGCTTGCGGCCCAGGGCAATCTGCGCCAGCTCCTGCTTGTCCAGGGGTTCGCCCGGTTGCTTGAGCAGGGCCTCGAGCAGGCGACTTTCGGAGACCGTCAGGGTTATGTCCTGCTCATCAATGGTGGCTACGCCACGAATCGGGCTGAAGCACAGGTCGCCCAGCTCCATCTGGCTGGAGGTTGCCACCGGGTGGCTGCGGCGCAGCACGGCACGCAAGCGGGCGGTGAGCTCGCGAGGGTCGCACGGCTTGGCCAGGTAGTCGTCAGCGCCCAGTTCCAGGCCGAGGATGCGGTCCAGCGGTTCGCCACGGGCTGAAAGCATCAGCACCGGCAGGTCGGGATGGTCGTTGCGCAATTGCTTGAGCAGTTCCAGGCCACTGCCGTCGGGCAACATCACGTCCAGTACCACGGCTGCCGGCGCGGTCTCGGCCAGCGCCCGGCGTGCGCTCAGTCCATCGTGACAGGCCCGCACCAGAAAGCCTTCCTGGCTCAGCCAACTGCTCAGGAGCTCGCACAGCTCCTGGTCATCATCAATCAGTAACAGGTCGCTCATGAATCACTCAATTTAGCCATTGTCGACGCTTGCGGTGTCCGCCACTGGCAAAGATACCGCAGAGCAGGGCGATGAGGGCCACTCCGCCGCCGGTCACGAACCATTGTTGCTGGTCGGTCATCAGAGGTGGCGCCGGGTTGGCCTGGGTCTCTTTGAGTTGTAGCTTGAGGCGCTGATTGTCTTGGCGCAAGCGGGTCAGCTGGGCGCTTTCCCGTTCGGCATCGGCACTTTGCAATTGTTTGCTCAATTCATCACGCAGGCGCTCGCTTTCTTTCAAGCGTTGCTGCAACTCGGTGATCTGACTGCCGGCGCTCAGGGAGAGCGGCGTCGAATGACCGGATTCCTGAGTTTCCTCGGCAAGGGCCGGAGCCCCGATCGACAACATGACCAACAGCAGGCACAGCGGACCTTGGCGCATCGAAACTCCTGATTCCAATCGAGTGTTGGGCAGGTTGTCGGCCGTCAAACGAGAATAATGAGCGATTGAGAACGTGATGACCGGTGAAGGTTCATCACGTCTCGGAGGATTTACGGCAGGACTTGCTTGAACGGTTTGACCAGCACGCTGGCGTAGACGCCGGCAGCTACATAAGGGTCGGCGTCGGCCCAGGCCTGGGCAGCGCCCAGGGAGTCGAACTGGGCGACAATCAGGCTGCCACTGAAACCGGCTGCGCCAGGATCATTGCTGTCCACGGCCGGGTGTGGGCCGGCCAATACCACGCGCCCCTCGGCTTGGAGTTGCTGCAGGCGCTCCAGGTGCGCCGGGCGCGCGGCCAGGCGGTTTTCCAGGGAGTTGGCGACGTCTGTGGCAATGATTGCGTAAAGCATGTCAGTCCTCGGCTTTCGGGGTAGTGGGATCGGTGTCATGCAGGTGGCGCGACAGGTAGATGCCCTGGCCCACCAGGAACAGTACGGTCATGCCCAGGCTGCCGAAGACCTTGAAGTCGACCCAGATGCTCTGGAAGGTAAAGGCAACGAACAGGTTGGCGGCACCGCAAAACAGGAAGAAGGCGATCCAGGCGATGTTCAGGCGGGTCCACACCGGATCCGGCAGGGTCAGGGCGTGGCCCATGATGCGCTTTATCAGCAGGCGGTCACCGATGAAATGGCTGCCGATGAAGGCCAGGGCGAATAGCCAGTTGACCACCGGGGCCTTCCACTTGAGGAAGGTTTCGCTGTGGAAGGCCAGGGTCAGGCTGCCGAAGACCAGGCAGGCGATCAGGGTCAGCCACTGGCTTTTTTCCAGCCTGCGCTGGGAAATGAACAGTGCGCCATAGACCACCAGGGAGCTGATGATCAGCACCGCCGTGGCGCTGTAGATGCCGCCCACAGTGACTTCGTGACCGGCAAGGTCGACGACGCGGGGATCGATTTTGTAGACGATGAAAAACAGGAACAGCGGGATGAAGTCGATGAATTGTTTCACAGTGGCAGCCAGAAGCAGGATGTGGCGGCATAATAACAAACATCCTTGGTAGCGAAAGCGCCAGCTGACTTGAGGTTTTATCGTCCTGTGAATGTTGATTTGCACTGCCATAGCACGGCTTCCGACGGCGCCCTGGCGCCCGCGGTTCTGGTTGCGCGGGCGTTTGAGCGAGGCGTGCGAGTCCTGGCCCTGACCGATCATGACACCCTCGAAGGCCTGGCTGAGGCCCGCCAAGCGGCGAACGCCCTGGGCATGCAGTTGGTCAACGGCGTTGAGTTGTCCTGTACCTGGGGCGGCGCGACCATCCATGTCCTGGGCTACGGTTTCGACACTCAGGCCCCGGCGCTGGTGCAGGCCATTGCCAAATTGCACGACGGACGCTGGCTGCGCTCCGAGGAAATAAGCCGCAAGTTGGCCCTCAAGGGGATGCCGGGAGCGTTGGAAGGTGCCCGGGCGATCCAGCAGGAACTCGGCGACAGCGGCAATGCACCGGCGCGGCCGCACTTTGCCGACTACCTGGTGCGCGCCGGTTTTGTGAAGGACCGTGCCGAAGCGTTCCGCAAATGGCTGGGCGCCGGCAAGCTGGGGGACGTCAAGCAGCACTGGCCGACCCTGGAAGAGACCGTGGCCACGCTACGCGAGGCGGGTGCCTGGGTCAGCCTGGCCCATCCCTGGCATTACGATTTCACCCGCAGCAAGCGTCGCCGGCTGATTGCCGACTATATTCAAGCCGGTGGTCATGCCATAGAAGTGGTCAATGGCCACCAACCTGCAGAGCAAGTGGGCAGTTTGGCTATCCTTGCTCGTGAATTCGGACTGCTGGTCAGCGCCGGCAGTGACTTTCATGGTCCAGGAGGCTGGTCCGAGATCGGCGAATATCGCCCGGTTCCGGAGGACTTGCCGCCGCTATGGTGTCGGTTCAAACATGACCCAATTATTGCCGCCTGAACAGGTAGAGACAGTGAGTCAATTTTTCCAGATCCACCCGGAAAACCCGCAGCCGCGCCTGATCAAGCAGGCCGTCGAGATTATTCGCGGCGGTGGCGTGGTGATCTATCCCACGGACTCTTCATACGCCGTCGGTTGCCAGATGGGCGACAAGGGTGCGATCGAGAGGGTGCGGCGCTTGCGCCAGTTGGACGACAAGCACAACTTCGCGTTGATCTGCAGCGACCTTTCGCAGTTGGGCCTGTTTGCCAAGATCGATACCGGTACGTTCCGCCTGCTCAAGGCGCATGTGCCGGGTCCGTACACCTTCATCCTCAATGCCACCCGCGAAGTGCCGCGTTTGCTGCTGCATCCCAAGCGCCGCACCATCGGCCTGCGGGTGCCGAGCAATCCAATCGCCCTGGCGCTGCTGGCCGAGCTCGGCGAGCCGCTGATGAGTGTCAGTCTGATCATGCCTGGCGATACCGAAGCCCTCAGCGACCCCTATGAAATGCGCCAACTGCTGGAGCATCAGGTTGACCTGATCATTGACGGCGGCTTTGGCAGCACCGAGTCCTCCACGGTGATCAGTCTTGCCGATGGTGAACCTGAGCTGATCCGTGCGGGTTGCGGCGATCCTGCGCCGTTCATGGTCGAGGCCTAGATGTCCGCAGTAGAAACCGTCGACGAGCAGGCCGGCGCCCAGCAGGAGTTGCCATTCGCCATGGTCTACGGCCAGGCGGTGATGGAAATGCCCCTGGACCTGTACATCCCCCCGGATGCCCTGGAAGTCTTCCTCGAAGCTTTCGAAGGCCCGCTGGACCTGTTGCTGTACCTGATCCGCAAGCAGAACATCAACATCCTCGACATTCCGGTGGCGGAAATCACTCGCCAGTACATGGGCTATGTGGAGTTGATGCAGTCCGTGCGCCTGGAGCTGGCCGCCGAGTACCTGGTGATGGCGGCGATGCTGGCCGAGATCAAGTCGCGGATGCTCTTGCCGCGTTCCGCCGAGGTCGAGCAGGAAGAGGATGACCCTCGGGCTGAACTGATCCGCCGTCTGCAAGAGTACGAGCGCTTCAAGGCTGCCGCCGAAGGCATCGACGGCCTGAGTCGGGTTGGCCGTGACGTGGTGGTGCCCAAGCTTGATGCGCCAGAGGCCCGGGCGCGCAAGCTGTTGCCGGATGTCGCCCTGGAAGAGTTGCTGATGTCCATGGCCGAAGTTCTGCGTCGAGGCGACATGTTCGAAAGCCATCAGGTCAGCCGCGAGGCCCTGTCCACTCGCGAGCGCATGAGCGATGTACTGGAGCGGCTCAAGGGGGGCGGTTTCGTACCCTTTGTCGAGTTGTTCACCGCTGAAGAAGGGCGCCTGGGTGTGGTGGTGACTTTCATGGCGATCCTCGAACTGGTCAAGGAATCCCTGGTCGAGCTGGTGCAGAATGAGCCCTTTGCGGCCATCCATGTACGGGCGCGAGCCGAATAACGAGCTTAAATCATGAATTTGAATGAACCCCGCGAGCTGGCGTCCCTGCTCGAAGCCTTTCTGTTGGCCTCGGGAAAACCCCAGTCCCTGGAACGCCTGTTCGAGCTCTTCGAAGAAGCCGAACGGCCGGATCCGGCGGTTTTCAAGAAGGCCCTGACCCTGCTCGGCAAGTCCTGCGAGGGGCGCGCCTTTGAGCTCAAGGAAGTGGCTTCGGGGTATCGCCTGCAGATCCGCGAGAAATTCTCCCCTTGGGTGGGGCGCTTGTGGGAAGAGCGGCCCCAGCGTTATTCCCGCGCCATGCTGGAGACCATGGCCCTGATCGCCTACCGCCAGCCCATCACTCGGGGCGAGATCGAGGATGTGCGCGGCGTGGCGGTCAACAGCCACATCGTCAAGACCCTGCTGGAGCGCGAGTGGATTCGTGTGGTGGGCTATCGCGACGTGCCGGGCAAGCCGGCGATGTTCGCCACCACCAAGGCTTTTCTCGATCACTTCAACCTGAAGAACCTCGACGACCTGCCACCCCTGGCCGAGCTTCGCGAGATCGAGGTCGAGCCGGTACTGGAGTTCGACGACGTTCCGGTGCCCGAGCACCTGCAGCAACTGGCCGACGCCAGCGCCGAACCGGAAGAGCCCAAGGAGGAAACCAGCTTCCACACCTTGCTGCTGGAGCTGGACTCGATGGAGGAGGGGATCAAGACCGACTTCGACGACCTGCACCGTGAGGGCGCGCCGGATGCGGTGGATGATCTCGCTGTCGAGCCGCAGCTGAAGCCCCAGGCAATGGTCGATGATGGCGTCGCCTTATCCTTGCCGTCGCTGTCGGACGAGTACGAGGCAAGCCGGTGGCCGGAAGACGATCAGGATGAGGTAGCCGACGCTGCGATCGAGCCTGAGGATGAGTCGCCGGTGGAAGCTGAGGACGATGTGCTCGGGGTGGCCGAGGCCCGGGCCAGGTTGTTGGCCGCCGTGGCTGCGCTGGAGCCGGCAGCCGCCGAGTTGAGTGAAGAAGAGGCTGAAGCCCTGGCACTGGCCGAGGCCATCGAGAGTGAGCGCCGCCTGCTGGACGACTGACCCGCAAGAGGCCAGCTTGTGTAGGAGCTGGCTTGCCAGCGAAGGCGTCAGCCGCCTCACCACAAGGCTCAAGCCCCCCTTCGCCCCCTTCGCCGGCAAGCCGGCTCCTACAGGGATTGGCGCCACAGATGACGCCACAGATTGGCGGAAAAAAGCCTGGGTCGCGACTTATCGACTAGTCTGTGATGCGCAACCGCCGCCATGAGCGTATGATTCGCGACCCTTTGGCGATCCCTTCGCCACAGACTCTGTTTTTTACCCTTCAGGCTACTCAAGCCTGAAGCGACACACCGGGAGGTGCCCAGATGAGCGATACCGATCAGAACGACCAGGAAATCCGTCCAGCCGGCGAGAAACTGCAGAAAGTCCTCGCCCGCATCGGCGTCGGCTCGCGCCGCGACGTCGAGTCCTGGATCAGCCAGGGCCGCATCAAGGTCAACGGCAAAGAGGCCACCCTGGGCCTGCGCGTCGACCTGCATGACGCGATTTCCATCGATGGCAAGGTGATCAAGCGCGAAGAGGCTGCCGAATCGGTACGCCGCGTGATCATGTACAACAAGCCCGACGGCGAGATCTGCACCCGTGACGACCCGGAAGGCCGTCCGACCGTGTTCGACAAGCTGCCGCGCCCGAAAGAAGGCCGCTGGATCAATATCGGCCGCCTGGACATCAACACCACCGGTTTGCTGATGTTCACCACCGACGGTGAGTTGGCCAACCGCCTGATGCACCCGTCCTATGAAATGGACCGTGAGTACGCCGTGCGCGTGCGTGGTGAAGTCGACGACGAGATGATTGAGCGCCTCAAGGCTGGCGTCATGCTCGAAGACGGCCCGGCCAAGTTCACCGACATCAAGCAGGCGCCCGGTGGCGAAGGTTTCAACCACTGGTACCACTGCGTGGTGATGGAAGGTCGTAACCGTGAAGTACGTCGCCTGTGGGAGTCCCAGGGCCTGGTGGTCAGCCGCCTGAAGCGCGTGCGCTTCGGCCCGGTATTCCTCAACTCCGACCTGCCCATGGGCCGCTGGCGCGAAATGAGCCAGTACGAAGTCGACATCCTCAGTGCTGAGGTTGGCTTGACTCCTGTGGCGATGCCGCAACTCAACGCCAAGTCCAAGGACAAGCTGGAGCGCATGCAGCGTAAATCTTCGCGTCCAGTGGGCAAGAGCGAGCGTGTGCGCACCCTGCGTCCGGCCAACGGCACCCCAACCACATCGCGTGCCCCCCGTGAGCCGCAGATCGAAGGCGAGCGCCCAGGGCGCAAGCCTGCGGCCCGTCAGGACGGCGAGCGCGGGTCACGTGCACCGCGGCCGGCAACCGGTCGTGGCACGCCAGTGGCCGATCGTCCGGCGGACACCAAGCGCCCGGCCAAGCCGGCGCCGAAGTCCAAGCGTCCAAGCCTGGTGCTGGACAAGGATGCGCCATCCGGCAAGCGTCGCGGCGCTCCAGCCGGTAGCGGCCAGCGTCCTGGCTTTGGTCGCCGCAAGCCGGAGTAAATCCCGGTCGGTGCACAAGAACGCCAACCCACGGGTTGGCGTTTTTTTTTGCCTGGTGGTTCGTAGGAGCCGGCTTGCCGATGAATAGTCAGCAGGACTGCGGACTGCTTTCGCCGGCGACCGGCTCTGACCGCGGAGGCTAGAAGGCGAACTGGCCGTCGAACACTGGCTTGTTGTCCACCGCCAGTACCCCGGCGCTGAAGATCAGGTCCAGATGATGGCTGCCCTTGGCTCCACCGCCCAGGCCGAGGTGCAGGCCGCAGTGACGCTCTTCAAAACCGGAGTTGCGTCCATACAAGGACTTGATGCCCTCGTTGGTGCCGATCCCCAGCTCCTCGATGCGCCGATTCGACGGGTTGGCATCCAGGTACTTGTTGAAATCAGTGGCCAGTCCAGGGACTTCGGTCGCCACCTGGCGGATGCTCGAATTCTCGATCCACAGCTCCAGTGGCGTTTGCAGCACCCCGTACTTGCGGGCAAACGGAATGGTGCTGAGGAAGGTGCCGAGAAATCGTACATGGCCATTGATCGCCTCGCTGTGGGTGGCGATTTCACCTGGCGCCAGGTCGTAATTGCCCACGCCGTTGATGTCGGTCCACTTCTTCACGCTATTGAGTGGTGCTTCGAAATACGAGCCCTGAGGGTCGCTGAAACTCAGGGTGCCGGCCTGGGACAAGCGCCGGATCAGGGTCGCATTGAGGTCGGCGA
This sequence comes from Pseudomonas sp. Fl4BN1, assembly GCF_009908285.1. GTDB lineage: Bacteria > Pseudomonadota > Gammaproteobacteria > Pseudomonadales > Pseudomonadaceae > Aquipseudomonas. The sequence goes on along the minus strand of NZ_JAAARM010000004.1, from coordinate 271,110 downwards.
TCCGCTGCGGCTCGATGCTGAAGGTATCGTAGAAGTACTCGCCGTAATCCTTGAACAATAGGGATTTTTTCCAGTGCTCGGCCATCAGCCCATGCAGCGGTCGGAGAAATTCCGGGCCATCTGGGCGCGGCTGAGGCAGGGTCGAGGAGTCATAGAAAAAGATGTACAGGTCACAGTCGATAATTGCCTGGGCCAGGCTCTCGGCAGGCTCCAGATCAAGGCGCAGGGCGCTGACCGCCAGTGGCGTGGACTGGCGGGATTGTTCGATGATGGCGCGGCTCATGGCCTGATACTCGGCGGTATGGCCGATCACTACCTTCGATGGCTGGGTGTTGCTCAGGGCCGGGTGACGTTCGAGGTAGTACAGGAAATGGCGGATGGCGCGGGTCTGGTCCATAAAACCTCCCTGGAGGACAAAAATGACCGGGGCAGGCGCTGGGCCTGCTCCGGTCCGGGCGCCTTACATCGGCCACATCGCCGTGCCGAACGGAACCACCGCGTCAGCCTGCATCATTTCCACTGCGGCATCATGGGTTGTCACTTCGAACCAATCGTCCAGTTGCAGCTCGGTTTCCAGGTCTTGTTCCAGTGTTTGCATGGTGACTCTCCTAGATGACATTGCGCATTGCAGTCCATTGGCGGAACAGATCAACAGCGGCGAACGGGATGGTTGCGAGTGCTGTCAGCCGTTCCTCGGGCTTGCCGGATATTGGATCCGGCAAGTGGCTGGAAACCTAGTCCAGGGCATTTTGAAGTGCAAAAAAATAATTAGATTATTTTCTACTGAACTTTATTTTCTATTTTGATGCTGGAAAATTTATTGCCGGAAAACAAAAAGCTAAGGCTTTGCGCTCGCATTGGAGTGGTCGGCGTCAATTTGTAGTCTGTCGTTGAGTGGATCTGTTTTGGCAATTTTATGTTACGCACTGTAAAGAAATCATTACGGAATCGGGCGTTCTGGGCACTGAATGCGTAGTGCTTGGCGAGCTGTAAGGAAAAGCTTCCGAAAGGCGCTGGATAATTCGGCCTGCAAGGCTCTGGTCCGCTTGTTCCGGGGCGCCAAGGCAGGTGTGATGCACACCTGCCTGCGTACAGGTGCATAACAAGAAGGAGGCGCAATGAACGCCGTAACCGACTTTCACCGACACCCTTCGAAGGGCGATGGTCATCGCACCTTCATTGACGACCGCACGCGGCCCGTCCAACTTTCCGCCGTCGATGCCGAGCATCGAGCTGGCCCCATGAGATCCCGGTTACCGGCACGCTGAAACAGCGGTGTCTGGCGGCAGGGGGTCAGGGGTGTACAATGCGCGGCGTTTTAACTGTGACCCAACTGCGTACCCGCGCATTTTGCGCCAGGGCAGCCGTTTTCAGCTTGTCTGCGCGTTGCTGAAAACACCTCTGCCGGGCCAATAAACTCAAGGTTATCCACCTTGTTCACTCCGCCGCGTCACGAGCGTGGTGGGTTCGATTTCGTCACAGATAAAAACAAACAGGTGACGCATGACCGTTAAAGAAACGCTGAGCTTCTGGTGCCTGCGCTGGGATTTGATCCGTGCCGCTTAAGCCTTGACCGGGCGGCAACGTCTTGCATACATCATCAAACCTTGCGTGAGAACCTTTTCATGAGTGGACAAAACTCGCATTCGGGCGAGCTGAAACGCGGCCTGAAAAATCGTCATATTCAACTGATCGCCCTGGGCGGTGCGATTGGAACCGGTTTGTTCCTGGGCTCGGCCGGGGTGCTCAAATCCGCCGGCCCGTCGATGATCCTCGGTTACGCCATCTGCGGTTTCATCGCCTTCATGATCATGCGCCAACTGGGCGAAATGATCGTCGAAGAGCCCGTGGCCGGTTCCTTCAGCCACTTTGCGCACAAGTACTGGGGCGGTTTTGCCGGTTTCCTCTCCGGCTGGAACTGCTGGATCCTCTACATCCTGGTGGGCATGTCGGAGCTGACTGCCGTCGGCAAGTACGTGCACTACTGGTGGCCGGAAGTACCGACCTGGGCTTCGGCTGCAGTGTTCTTCGTGATGATCAATGCGATCAACCTGGCCAACGTCAAGGTCTTCGGCGAAGCCGAGTTCTGGTTCGCGATCATCAAGGTGGTGGCGATCGTCGGCATGATTGCCCTGGGCAGTTACCTGCTGGTCAGCGGTAACGGCGGCCCACAAGCTTCAGTGAGCAACCTCTGGGAACATGGCGGCTTTTTCCCTAATGGCGTCAGTGGCCTGGTGATGGCGATGGCGATCATCATGTTCTCGTTTGGTGGCCTGGAAATGCTCGGTTTCACCGCAGCTGAGGCCGACAAGCCGAAAACCGTGATCCCCAAAGCGATCAATCAGGTGATCTACCGCATCCTGATTTTCTACATCGGTGCCCTGGTGGTGCTGCTGTCGCTGACCCCGTGGGACAGCCTGCTGGTGTCCCTGAACGCGTCCGGCGATGCCTATAGCGGCAGCCCGTTCGTCCAGGTGTTCTCGATGCTCGGCAGCAACACCGCGGCGCATATTCTCAACTTCGTGGTCCTGACCGCGGCGCTGTCGGTGTACAACAGCGGCACCTACTGCAACAGCCGCATGCTGCTGGGCATGGCCGAGCAAGGCGATGCACCCAAAGCCCTGGCCAAGATCGACAAGCGTGGTGTACCGGTGATGTCGATCCTTGCCTCGGCGGTGGTGACTTTTATCGCCGTCGTGCTCAACTACCTGATTCCTCAGCATGCCCTGGAGCTGCTGATGTCCCTGGTGGTGGCAACCCTGGTGATCAACTGGGCGATGATCAGCTACTCGCACTTCAAGTTCCGCCAGCACATGGACCGTACCGGCCAGACCTCGCTGTTCAAGGCCCTGTGGTACCCCTACGGCAACTACATCTGCCTGGCGTTCGTGGTGTTCATCCTTGGCATCATGCTGCTGATCCCGGGCATCCAGATCTCGGTGTACGCGATCCCGGTGTGGGTGGTGTTCATGTGGGTCTGCTATGTCATCAAGAACAAGCGCAGTGCCCAGCATGCGCTGCAGGCGGCCAGCGCTTCGCTGAAGTAAGCGCGACCCCGGCAATGACAGACCCGGCTCCGGCCGGGTTTTTCATGCGTGTAATCTTTGTGGGGGCTGAGACCGCCTTCCAAGCTATTTTTGATGTGCTTCAAAAAACGCAAGGTACTTAGGGGCGTATTCCTTGAAGGCTCTATCCTTGCCTTTTTCATATGCCTTTAGAAAAAACTCAAAAGATTTATCTTCTTCGCCAAGCTCAAAGTGTATTTTTCTTAGATCTATCAGTTCTGAGGTTCCGGCGTCAGGGATGTTGCATTTGAAAATATCTTCCGGCCATTTTTTTGCAGTTTGATAATCGCCTAATTGAATATGCACTTCGTAAATGCAGTTAATCAGCCGCCGTGCTTCTTCTGTTTGGTATTTTTCGGATTTCAATGCGTCCATGTCTTTCCAAGTCGATAGGTATATCTCTAGTGCCTCCTGAGGCTTGCCTTGATTCTCTAGCAGGTTGCCCACCTCGATTTTACTGACGATCGACAAATTTAAGTTGCTCACGGCTCAGGTTTCCTATGGCAAAAGTGCAGGTCAATAGCTGGGCCCGAGAGGCGCGCCCTACGAGTGATTAATTGAATAGTGGTCCAGGTCGCGCTGATCCAGGGTTATTTTTTTGGAAAAATTTTATGTATGCTCCCGTCCGGCAGGATCTCGGTAATAATCACTCCATTACTGGCATGGTTTAATTGATAGAGTCGGTGTGCAATGATTTCATCTGTTAGCCATGATCTTTGGTTTATTGTGGTGATTTTGTTGTTTTGGTAGTTGTAGTCTAGTTCTGTGTATTCGCCGCGGCGGTTAAAAAGGTATGAATTTGTTGTTGTGCTATTTTCGAGCTTTGCCCACTTCACAAAATTCAGGTTGGCTTCTGTGTCGCTGTCTCGGGAACTGCCAAAGGCAAATTCAATTGCGTGATCTGGCTGATAAATAAAAAACCGTTGATAGACCAGCCAGTACCCCTCTCTTGAGTTGTATTCTGCATATTCTGTTTCGCTAATTATTTCCCCATGCTTTTCTAGGTGGTAACACTGTTTGTTGTTCCCCGGTTCTGACTCCTTTTTTAACATTCTTCCTGCTTTGTGGCCAAGTAACTCTGCATTGTAAGGGAGTAAGTCATAGGCTGGCATTACTCCGGTTCCCCATTGGGTTGATGTTGATTCTTGCTTTGTTCGTTTTAAAAAGTCTGGATACTTGTTTCTGTTGTCTTCAAATAATGACTGTAAAGTATCTTTCATTGCGATTCCTTGCTTCGCGGCAATACGGGTTTTTCCGTTATTACGTTGTTCTTGGGGTTTGGCTGGCCCTGTCTTGGATTCAATTGAGTTAGACATGACAATAGGCTGAGCATTGTGCACAGCTCTTGATGCGCCACCTAGACTTCTTGCAAGGCAGAACTACAGCTCTCCCCACCGACCAATCCAACCCAGCGCATTCGGCGCATGCCGATAGGGATTATCCTCACCCATCAACTTCATGCATCCTGCGTGGTGAACCTCCCTGCTTCGTGTGTTCAGGGTTGTTCTCGACGCGGGCCTGTGGGGCTTAGCTACCGGGTTCGTAGATGTAGAGGCTGCGACGGTCGACGTGTTGTTCCTGGAGCAGGCGCAGGCCTTGCCAGGATTGGGCGTGGATAAGGCGGGTTCAACTGTGGTAGTGGAACCGTTACATTGTGCCGCTCGCGCTGATTTTTCGCTGAGGGTGACCCTGTCGTCAAGACTTTCGGCAGGAACAAAGAATAGATGATTAATCAGCCATGGATTGTAGTTCTGATAGCGGTGCCGAGTATAAAATACGCTCACCTCCAGTATTGATTCTTGTTGTGATGACTAGTTTTTCATCTTCAATGAGAATGTCTTTAAATCTGTAATGGAAGGCCACTTCGTCTGGAGGTGTGATGAGAATCACACGCTCGAATACAGTTCTTTCTTTCTTGGATGCATGTAGCTTGAGTTTGAATTCGTCAAGTGTCATGGAACAGTCGAGTCGGCATCTTATTCCAATGTGGCGGAAATTTTTATCTTTAAATACCCATTCGTTGCGCAGTCCACCGGCTTTGAAGTCGTCAAGCCATTCAAGTAGGTGGTCAAGCGGGATGTCAAACGCTGATGAGGCTTTTTTTAGTCCATCAATCAGTAGGTCTATGTAATATCTGGCAAGTAGCTCTTTAGGGGTTGATCGGCAGTGGTCTATGTCAAAGCCGATCGGCACAGCAAGAGCGTTCGTGGATGCTACATACATTTCGTTTTGTGGATTGCTATATCCTATGATGCAGATTTTATTGAATTTTTCAGAGTTGAATTTCAATGAGGAAAGTTGTCGTTCAAGATAGTTGCAGATGTGGCGTGTTTGATCCCTGATGATGGAAGTGTCTTTTGCACGATTGTGAAACTCTACGAGGTCAGGGTAGAGATAGATTTGTTTTAATATCATGGGTGGTGCTGCCTCAAAGGATCAAGTGTATGAAGTTGAGTGTCAACGGCTTAACCTAGAGCAGCTAAAGCTCATTCTTTCTAAACGCTGATCCATGCCTGGTAAACAGGCATTCAGCGCTGTGTATTTATCTGATAAGTCACTGCAGTTCCACCAACGTCCAGTGCCGTGATGCTCTGTCCTTCTAATCGCCGTCCCTCCACCTCACGCTCACCTGAATCAAAATTCGCCACCAGCCGTGTCCCATCGGCAAACGTGGTTTGCTGCAGCAGCCGATCTTCGCTCAACCACCGAAAATCCGTCATTGCCTGTGTTGCCAGACGCTCATGCAGTGGCCGGAAAAACCCATCCTGGCGAACCATCGCCGGTAACCGTTGTTGCAATGTGTCGGCGCTCAGGTGATACAGCGGCGGCACGTTATAGAGCAACTGAGTCAGCTCACTCTCGGTTCGCACGTTGCTCAGTTTCAGGCTGTCGAACAACCAGTGATGCGTGGTGATCACCGAGCCGTGGAACACCGCCTGATACAGCGGCAACCGCGTCTGTGGGGCAAAGTGCACGGTGCGATAGGGTTCCTTGAGCGGCACGGCCTTGAAGAACACCTGAGGTTTTTCGTTGGGAAACCAGCGCCCCAGGTAATAGGGCGATTGGGGATTTTGGCTCATGTCCGGATCCCCCCAGCCGATCACCGGTGTCTGCATGCCATGGGCAAACAGCACGCCCCGGGCCGTGGTGGCATTGCCATCCTCGGATCCAGCAGGCAACCGCAGCGTCTCGTTCAGCCAGCGCGAGGCGTCGATGTTGCCCTCGGCGTTTTGGGCTTGGGTCATGGAGGCGCTGAGACGATAGCTGTCAAATACCATGCCTGTGGCGTAGGCGTCGAGAAACCAGCTATTGAACCCGGCCTTGGCCTGCACGGCTTTGATTCGGGCCTCAAGTAATGGCCGCACACAACGTGGATCGGTGTAATGCCCGGACTGCTGGAAACCACTTTTGAACGCGCCGCCGTTCAAGATAATCGCACACTCAGTGTTGGCCCGTGAGCCGAGGTGCGCGGTGCTCCAGTCCGGGTTTTCAGTGGCGCTCAACGCGGTTTCGTAAGAGTCGTAAGGCGCCACCAGATACCCGGCCGCCACACCTTGGCGTACCGCTTCGGGATGCCAGAGTCCGCCCTCCCAACCCTCGCCGAGGCCTAGCCACAAGCGTGACAACCCCGCGGTTTGCAACTGCTCGAACGTTTTTGGCGTCAACGTGCTGCCCCAGCGTTCTGGGGAGGCCGTCAGCGCCTTGTCGAAGACTGTTGCCACTTGCGTGCGCAATCGGCCATAACCCTCGGCGAGTTTTTGCATGTCCGGTTCGGCGACCATCTGCCAACCGCTCCGCGCCTTGGTGTTAAGCGCGCTATTTAGGTTGCGCAGCAAGGTGGTTTGTTCATAGCGATCCAGCGTTGCTTGCTCCTTGGTCAGGAGCTTGCGAGTTTCAGCATCAAAGCTGCCGCGCAACTCGCTAACCAACGCACCGTTGCCCCGCAACAGCTTCAACAGCGCAGGCCAACTGCGCACATCATCCGGTCCGAGTAGGTCGCTGCCCCACAGATACACGTGACTGGCTCCCAGCAGTTTTTTCGCCTCTGGGGTTTTCAGAAATTTATCGTCAAGGGATTCGTATTGCCCGTTGTCTCTCAGCCATTGCCGATAGCGCTTGGCACCCGACAGCGGATTAGCATCGCCCAACGATAACTTGAAGGTCAGCGGTGTGCCTGGCGCAAGCGAAGTGAATTCATGACGGGCTGCCAACCCCAGGGCCTTACCATCGGTGCTGAAGGTCAGGTGATTGTTGTACGGGTTGGTCAGCAGCCAGTTCAGGGTGAAGCGGCCGTGATCAACGCCCCATAGCGGAAGGCTCAGATCCTGGGTGGTATTGAGTTCACCTTGATCGAGCAGAAAGTCTTGCCACAACGCATCCCCCGCCGGCACGTAATGCCCCTCGGCCAATGGCCAGATCAAGCCTTTGCCCATGGCGCTACCAGGTTGATTGAGGAAACCTAGTTCACCGGGATCGCGGGCGGTGATGGATAGCGACAGATCGCGTTGATCGAGGCTGGCGCTCAGCACCCAGGCGCCGTTGTCCCATTGCCAGTCGATCCGGCTGGGCGTTTGAACGAGGTCGTTGACGGTGTGTGCGTTGACCCCGGCGGAGGCTTGTATGGTCGGGCTCTGTGTCGGTGTTACTTGGATTGCCAGCGTCGCGGGGTCGATTTCAACGCGCCAGAGCAGGTTTTCCAGCACGGCGTTGGCGATGGCCCAAGGCGAGAGCATTGCGGCACCGATTAGGAGTGCAACGCACAGGCAGCGATGCTGGGATGGCATAGGGTTGTCCCTTCTGCGATAAAAAACGGGGAGGGTAATGCAATCGGGTAGCTGCGTCGTACGGTAAATGTTGCAAGGTTGTTCGGTGTTCTAAACCAAGGTTCGCAAGGTGTAAGCGTCAGGCGAACATGCCTGCGTAGTTAAACGGGCGCTCACTTGTACGATAGCAATTCAATAACCTCATTCGCTCGCTGCGTCTCCTGTTTTGAGCCAGCAGAAAAGTTCCTCGTCGGTACATATAGGGGTATATGTTCGGAAATGGCATACATAACGCCAGTTCGTTGGATTTTTATCTGCAGTCAATCAAGCGTCATTGCAGGCAGAGTTATCTCCCTTTGCCAAAGCATCCAGGTGGCGCCCCCAATTGCTCCAGGGCTGCGCGTTTTCCGGTCAGTAGCCATAGCGGTCGTGGTGTTTGGGCTGTATGCCACTACGTTCATGTGACAGCCGCCGAGCAGGCACTTCGGTACTGATGCCGGGCGGGCTATCAAGATTTCAGCGCTGACGCGGACGTTACGGTATGTGAATAGACGAATTTTGCCTCACGCCGCAAGCTCGCGGCACTAGCCGTTTATGAACCCAGCTGTTTGCGTTCGAGTGTTAGGGAGCCTTTGCCACTGGTTTCGACAGGTTCGGATGTCTTGTCTCTGACGTTGTAGGCTTCCTTTTCTGTCAGTCGAATGCGCTTGGCCATTTCTCCCGTTTATTTCCCGTTTTGCCTTAAAAGTCACGTTGTATAGTGAAGCACTGAAACAACGGAAGAACTCCTATGGCCCTAATAATAAAGGGCTTTATGGATGCTTGGATATTTTAGGAGTCGCTATGAGAGTGCAATGCTGAGGGTTTCCAACAACGTGCATCTGCCGGATGCCGAGATCGAATTGACGGCCATCCGCGCCCAGGGTGCCGGTGGGCAGAACGTCAACAAAGTGTCTAGCGCGGTGCACCTGCGCTTCGACATTCCGGCTTCGTCCTTGCCGCCTTTCTATAAGGAGCGGTTGCTGGAGCTGCGCGACAGCCGTATCACCAGTGACGGCGTGATCATCCTCAAGGCCCAGCAATACCGCACCCAGGAGCAGAACCGCGCCGATGCCTTGGCGCGCCTCGTCGAGCTGATTCTCAGCGCCATCAAGGTGGAAAAGAAACGCCGTCCCACCAAGCCGACCCTAGGCTCGAAGAAGCGTCGCCTGGAGACCAAGGCCAAGCGCGGCAACATCAAGGCCGGTCGCGGCAAGGTGGATTTCTAGTGCGCTTCGCGGTCCCTGCGCAGCGTGGGGGCCTGGCGATACAGGTACAGGCTCAGCACCAGACCGCTGCAGGCCGCAATGGCGGCGAACAGGAAGATCGAGGCAAAACCGAAGCCGGCGGCAATCGCCCCGGCCAGCGGCCCAGTGATGCCCAATGACAGGTCGATGAACAGCGAATAGGCACCCACTGCTGCACCACGGCTGGAGGCGGGCACCAGATTCACCGCTTCCACGCCCAGGGCTGGGAACACCAGGGAGAAGCCAAAACCGCTCAAGGCTGCACCGGCCAGCGCCCAGTGCGCATCGGGGGCCTGCCACAGCAGCAGCAGGCCGAGGGTTTCCACCGACAGGCAGGCGATCGCCACGCGAAAGCCGCCAAGGCGATTGATCAGGTTGCCGAACAGCAGGCGCGCGCCGATGAAGCTGGCGCCGAACAGGCTCAGGCACAGTACTGCGTCGGACCAGTGCTGGGTGGCGTAATACAGGGTGATGAAGGTGGCGATGGTGCCGAACCCTATGGAGCCCAGCGCCAGGCCGCAACCGTGGGGGAAAACCTTGCCCAGCACGTGGATGAACGGCAGGCGTTCACCGGCAACGATGGGCGCGGCAAGTTTCGGCCAGGCCAGCAACAGACCGATCAGCGCCAGCAGGATGATGCTCGCGCCCATGCTCCACAGCCCCAGGCGATTGACCAGCAGCACCCCCAGCGGCGCGCCGACGGCCAGCGCGCCGTAGCTGGCGATGCCGTTCCAGGAGATCACTTTGGCGGTGTTTGGTGCTCCGACCCGGCCAATCCCCCAGCCGATAGCGCCCGAGCCCACCAGGCTTTCCGCGCTACCCAGTACCAGGCGACCAATCAGCAGGCTGATCAGGCTCAGGGTCGGTACGCTCTGCAGCCAGGCCGAGAGCAGCATGAATACTCCACTCAGGCCGCAGCCGGCCAAGCCGTACATCACTGCGCGCTTGCTGCCCAGGTTGTCGATGATGCGTCCGGCATAGGGGCGGCTGAGCAAGGTCGCCAGGTATTGCACGCTGATCACCAGGCCGGCGATCACCGCACCGAAACCCAGGTCGCTGTGGACGTAGCCCGGCAATACTGCCAGGGGAATGCCGATATTCAGGTAGCCGATAAAAGTGAACAAGACGATGGAGACGACTTGTATCGTGACCACTGAAGGGAGTGGGGTATCTGGCATGGGGGGTGGGTCCACTGCGACAGCTGAATAGATAGGCTGCTTATGATACCGATGTGGGCCGGGATGCAGGGGGAGAAATCGGCGCGTTGTGCAGATCTTTACCTGCTCTGGCGCAGGCTCAGGCGTCTTTGGCACCCAGCAGTTGCGTGGTGACCAAGGCGGCCAGGGCGTTTTCCTGGGTGCCGAAGCGGGCGAGCAGGATTGCCTGTTTTTCCGCGCTGAGACGATTCCACACCGCGATCATCTGCTCTGCAGTGCCGATCAGTACGCTGGCTTGGGTTTCGCTGAAGGAGTCGGTCATGGTTCGGTGGGGCTCGGGGGAGGTTTCAGGCGGTGTGGAAAGCGCTTGAGTAGCGCTTTCCACACGGTCTGGTTGCTGCTCTATCAGCTTTCGCTGTCGGCCTTGCGGCTGTCGGCGGCTTCTTTCGCTACAGGCTTTTCAGCACTGGCTTGTGGCGGGGTTGTCTGCTCAGTTTCGTGCAGGCTTGGGAAGGGGAGATTCGGAATCTCATGCATGTCGTTGCTCCTCGCAAAGTCTGTTTTTTAAATCGCTGGGTAGATCCGCGCTTTTAAAAAGCTTGGGCAGGATACAGCAGTACAAATGACAGAAAGATGTTTATTTCCCTCGATCGATGCTCGTTGGTCTGAACCCTTGGTGCTGCATCCGACGGGGACACTGCTTCACGGTCCCGGCAGCAGTGGCTCGGCGCAACGCTGGAAACGGCGTTGCGTCGAGCGTCGCGGCTAGGGTTGGGGCGGGTTGACGATGATCTTGCCGACCATCTGTGGGTGCAGGGCGCAAAAGTATTCATAGGTGCCCGGGGTATCGAACACATAGGAAAAGCTGTCGTTGGTGTCCAGTGCCGCGGAGCGGAACAGCTTGTGGGTCTCCACCACGGTGTGGGGTATCTGGTCGTCATTGACCCAGGTGACCTGGGTGCCGGCCGTCACTTGCACATCCTTGGGGTTGTACATGAACTCGCGGATATCGATCTTCACTTCCTGGGCCCAGGCCGGCGTTGCCAGGCAGCCCAGCAGCAAGAGTTGCAGGAGCATCTTCATCGGGCCGGCACCTTCAGATCAGGGTGGAATCGAGCAGGGCCAGCGGGTGTTCGCCCTGGGTGGCCAGGACATCGGTGATGCCCAGGTAGTTGCGCAACTGGTCGGCGGCCACGGTCATCGGGCCGGGGTTGGGCGCGGCTCCCGGCGCCGGTTGCGGATAGGCGGTGCCGCGGGCGGTGTGAAAGGTGATGTTGCCCTCGACCTTCTGGATAACCTGGTGGATATGGCCGTTGAGGATGGTCACCGAGCCATAGCGGCGTAGCAGGGCGATGGCCTGGTCGCCGTCCTCGGTGCCCCAGCCCCAGGGCTGGTAGATGGTCCACAGGGGGATATGGGTGAACACCACGATGGGCGTGCTGCTGGTCACTGCCCGCAAGTCGTCCGCCAGCCAGGCGAGCTGCTCGGCCCCCAGGTTGGCTTCATGGCCGGCCTGGAAGTTGAAGACATTCACCAGGGCGACGAAGTGCACGCCCTGCTGGTCGAAGCTGTACCAGCCGTTGCCTTTGGTGCCTTTGCCGTAACGTTGCAGATACAACTGGCCGGCCCCTTCATCGAGGGTGTCGTGCTCGCCCGGCACATAGTGCACGGTCGCGGGCAGGCCCTTGAGCAGTTGTGCGGCGGTATCGAACTCCGCAGGTCTGGAGAGGTGGGTGATGTCTCCCGTATGCAGGATCAGCGAGGGCGGCTTGGGCAGGGCAAGCACTTTGTCGATGGCTACCTGCAGGGTTTTCGCCGGCTCGGGGTTGGCCTCTTTGTTGAAACCGATGTGCGAGTCGCTGATCTGCACAAAGTGGAAGCTGCTGTTAAGTGCGGCGGGATCGGATGGTTGGCCGTTCTGATCCAGGGCGAAGGCCCGTGGAATTCCCCCGCTCAACGCCCAGATGACCCCGGCACCGGCCCAGGCCGAGCATTTGAGCAGGGTGCGGCGATCAGGGTTCTGCGGGCCATCGGTGGGTTGGCTCGGCGATGTGGCGTGAGTATCCATGGGGGCGCCCTCGGTAGCGGTCTACAGTGATTGAGCTGACATCTGTAAAACCGTGCGGTGAAGGGCTTTATTCCGAAAGAACAGATTTTATTTCGGGAATAAAACCCGGTTTTTTACCGTTGTAGGGTGCAAAGGAAATGGAGCCACCATGACGCGATTCGAGGAATTGTTCCTGCCGCATCTGAATGCGGCCTATAACCTCGCGCGCTGGCTCACCGACAACGACAGTGCGGCCCAGGACGTGGTGCAGGAGAGCGCCTACAGGGCGGTGAAGTTTCTCCATCGTTTCGACGGTGGCAACCCCAAGGCCTGGTTTCTGACCATCGTCCGCAACGAAAGCTACAACTGGCTCAAGGCGTCGTCCCGCCATGGCACCGTGGTCTTCGATGAGGCGGGCCTGGAGGATGAACCGGCGCTGTCCGATGGGCGAACGCCGGAATGGCAGCTCATCCAGGGGCAGGAGGTCGAACGGCTGCAGCAGGCGCTCCTGGCCCTGGCTCCGGCTTTTCGTGAGGTGATAGTGCTCAAGGAGTTGGAAGACATGGCCTACAAGGACATTGCGAGAATCGTCGACATTCCTTTAGGGACGGTGATGTCGCGCCTGGCCCGGGCCCGGGCCATGCTGCGGCTGCAACTGCAGAAGTCCTGCTCATCATGAATGACATCGGCTGCAAGTCTTGCGGTGAATGGCTGCACGGCTACCTCGACAACGAGCTGGAAGTGAACGCGGCCGCCGAGGTGGCGGAGCATCTGCGGCATTGTGCAGAGTGTGCGCGGCAGTGCGCTGACGCTCGGCGCCTGATTGCTCAGGTCAAGGCGCATGCGCCCTATCATCTTGCGCCAGCTGCCCTGAGCCAGCGGGTACGGGCCAGTGTCGCGGCACCTGTGGCGCAACAAGGCGGGTTGTTGCAGGGGCTGTTGGGAAGGGGCAGTGCCCGTTGGCTGGCGCCGGTGTTTTCAGCGTTGGCGCTGGTCTTGTCCCTGGTGCTTTACCTGGCGGCGCCTTCCAGTGAGCGTCCGTGGCTGGACGAGGCGGTGTCGAGCCATGTGCGTTCGCTCATGGTTGATCATTTGAATGATGTGGCGTCCTCGGACCGGCATACGGTCAAGCCCTGGTTCACTGGCAAGCTCGACTTTGCCCCACCGGTTTTCGACTTCCGCGAACAGGGTTACCCGCTTTTGGGCGGCCGCCTCGACTACCTGCAGCAGCAAAGCGCCGCAGCCTTGACCTACGGTCATGCTCGGCACCTGATCAATCTGTTCATCTTGCCTACGACGGAGGCGGATGCATCTGCGCAGACGTTGTCTCTGCGTGGCTACAACCTGGTTGCCTGGAGGCACGCTCACCTGCGTTTTATTCTGGTTTCAGACCTTGAGCAAGGCGAGTTGGAGACGCTGGGACAATTGATCCGGCACAGTCTTTGAAGGCCTGTGCGTGAGTGCCTTCGGGGGAGGGTGGGAGCGAAGGGGCGAGTGATCTATTGAGCAACCCCGGCACTTGCACGACGACGCAGATGCCGGGGGGATGCGTAACGGTTGGCTTCAGCCTTTGCAGACGGAGGCGATGGCCGCGGCCAGCAGGTCCAGGCGCGCAGCATCGATTCCGGCCACGTTGGCCCGGCCGGAATTGACCATGTACACGCTGTGCTGCTCACGCAACATCTGCACCTGGGCTGGGCTCAGGCCGGTGTAGGAGAACATTCCGCGTTGCACGCCGATATGCGCGAAGCGCTCGGCGAGGCCATGGGGTTGCAGGGCTTCCACCAGGCCGGCGCGCAGTTGCGCAATGCGTTGGCGCATGGCCTCCACTTCGTCGATCCACAGGCGCTTGAGCTCGGTGTCACCGAGGATGGTGGCAACCACTGCAGCCCCGTGATCCGGAGGTGTGGACCACAGGTTGCGGGCAATGTGGGCCAGTTGGCTGCGCACATCGAGCAGCTTCTCGGCATCCTGGGTGCAGACGATCAGGGCGCCAGTGCGATCACGGTACAGGCCGAAGTTCTTCGAGCAGGAGCTGGTGATCAAGAGTTCCGGCAGTTGCGCCGCGAACAGTCGAACCGCCCAGGCATCCTGCTCCAGGCCGTCGCCGAAGCCCTGGTAGGCGAAGTCGATCAGCGGCAACAGGTTGCGGCTGCGCACCACTTCCAGCACCCGGTGCCAGTCGTCGTGGCTCAGGTCAAAACCGGTGGGGTTGTGGCAGCAGGCGTGCAGCAGTACCACGTCACCCTTGGGCACCTGGTTCAGGGTCGCCAGCATCGCCTCGACGTCGAGGCGGTTGTCGCTGCCCACATAAGGGTAGTGACTGACCTTGACCCCGGCTGCGGCGAAGATCGTTTCGTGGATCGGCCAGGTCGGGTCGCTCAGCCATACGCCACGGCCTGGCAGGCAGTGGGCGATGAAGTCGGCACTCAGGCGCAGGGCGCCGGTGCCGCCCGGGGTCTGGGTGGCGCCGGCACGTTGCGCGGCGATGAGTGGCGAGTCGCTGCCCAGTACCAGCTCATTGATCACCTTGCCGAAGGCCGGGTCACCGTGGCCACCGATGTAGATCTTGGTGGTCTGGCGGTCTACCAGGCGCTGCTCTGCCAGCTTCACCGATTGTGGAATCGGGGTCAGGCCCTGGGAGTCCTTGTAGACCCCCACGCCGAGGTCGAACTTGTTCGGGTTGGGATCGCTGGCGTAGGCCCCCATCAGGCCGAGAATCGGGTCGCCGGGTACCCGGCCGATGGCGTCGAAATGCATTACTTGCGTCCTTCTGCAGTCTTGGCCACTTCGTCGGTGCGGGCAGCCATGATGAAGTCGTTGCGGTGCAGGCCCTTGATCGAGTGGCTCCACCAGGTCACGGTGACTTTGCCCCATTCGGTGAGCAGGCCCGGGTGGTGGCCTTCGGCCTCGGAAATCTCGCCCATGGCATTGGTGAAGGCCAAGGCAAATTTGAAGTTCTTGAACAGGAAGACTTTTTCCAGCTGCATTACGCCGTCGCGAACTTCGATGTTCCAGTCAGGAATCTGCTTGATCAATACCGGCAGTTCTTCGTCGCTGACCTGGGGGGCATCGGCGCGGCAGGCTTCGCAGTGGGCTTGGTTCAGAGCGGTCATGGTGGGTTCCCGAAATCAATTCTTGTTGGAAGTTACTATCTTTCGCAGCGGCTCGCGAGTGCGAACCGCTTAGGCCGCCTTGGGTTTTGGCGGAAACTTGGGTGCGTGCAGGCCCAGCTGCATGCCTTGGTGGACCAGGGCCATGATGTCTTCATGGGCCAGGTCGAACAGGCGCTTGAGGTTGGGCAGGACGAAATAGACCGGCTGCAGGATGTCGATGCGATATGGCGTGCGCATGGCTTCCAGTGGGTCGAAGGCTTGGTGCTCCGGCTCTGCGGACAGGCTGTACACGGTTTCCTTGGGCGAGGAGAGGATGCCGCCGCCATAAATCCGCTGTCCTTCTGGAGTGTCCATCAGGCCGAACTCGATGGTCATCCAGTACAGGCGCGCCAGGTACACCCGCTCTTCCTTGGTGGCTTGCAGGCCAAGCTTGCCGTAGGTATGGGTGAATTCGGCGAACCAGGGGTTGGTCAGCAGCGGGCAGTGGCCAAAGATCTCGTGGAAGATGTCCGGTTCTTGCAGGTAGTCCAGTTCTTCTCGGGTACGAATGAAGGTTGCCACTGGAAACTGCTTGCTGGCGAGCAATTCGAAAAAGGTCTGGAAGGGGATCAATGCTGGCACCCGGGCCACTTGCCAGCCGGTGGTTTCACCCAGGACCTTGTTGATTTCCGCCAGTTGCGGGATGCGGTCGTGGGGCAGGTCGAGTTTGTCGATGCCGTCCAGGTACTCCTGGCAGGCACGGCCTTCGAGGACCTTCAACTGCCGGGTGATCAGGGTGTTCCATACTGCGTGTTCTTCGGCTGGGTAGTCGATAAAACCTTGCGCGTCGGGCTCGCGGGCCACGTACTGCGTCTGTTTCATGCTGCTCTCCTGCAAGGGGATGCGTTCTTGTTCTGTTGACCGCAGTGTTACCCCGAGGTGCGGCGTTTTGCAGCAGGCAGGGGCGTGTTTTTAGAGAGGCTCTGGGGAAGGATTCGTAAAGTATTCGTTACGATCTGCTTCGCGTGCCGTGCTATTGGCTGTTTTTCGGTTTGAAAAAGCCTGAATCCGTCACATAATCTTGACGGTTATCTGCGTCACCCCGCAGAAAATCAGCGACGGCTGGCGTCAAAAACGTCGGTTGTCGGCGTTTATGCCCTCCATTACCTGTTTCGGGCCCCTATCTATGCGCATCAAAGTTCACTGCCAGAACCGCATTGGCATCCTTCGGGACATCCTCAATCTGCTGGTGGAGTACGGGATCAACGTCGCCCGTGGTGAGGTGGGCGGTGAGCATGGCAATGCCATCTATCTGCATTGTCCTAACCTGATCAATCTGCAGTTCCAGGCGCTGCGGCCCAAGTTCGAATCGATTGCCGGGGTGTTTGGCGTGAAGCGGGTCGGATTGATGCCCAGCGAGCGCCGGCACATGGAGCTCAACGCGCTGCTGGGTGCGCTGGAGTTCCCGGTGCTGTCTATCGACATGGGGGGCTCGATCGTTGCCGCCAACCGTGCCGCAGCGCAACTGCTGGGGGTGCGAGTGGATGAAGTGCCAGGAATTCCCCTGTCGCGCTACGCCGAGGATTTCGATCTGCCGGAGTTGGTGCGGGCCAACAAGTCACGGATCAACGGGCTGCGGGTCAAGGTCAAGGGGGATGTGTTCCTGGCGGACATCGCACCGCTGCAATCCGAGCACGATGACAGCGAGGCCATGGCCGGCGCGGTACTGACCCTGCATCGGGCGGATCGGGTGGGCGAGCGTATCTACAACGTGCGCAAGCAAGAGTTGCGGGGCTTCGACAGCATCTTCCAGAGCTCGAAAGTCATGGCTGCGGTGGTGCGTGAAGCCCGGCGCATGGCGCCGCTGGATGCGCCATTGCTGATCGAGGGGGAAACCGGTACCGGCAAAGAGTTGCTGGCCCGTGCCTGTCACCTGGCCAGCCCGCGCGGGCAGTCGCCGCTGATGGCGCTGAACTGCGCCGGGCTGCCAGAGTCCATGGCCGAAACCGAGTTGTTCGGTTATGGCCCCGGGGCGTTTGAAGGGGCGCGAGCGGAAGGCAAGCTCGGGCTGCTGGAGTTGACTGCCGGCGGCACCCTGTTTCTTGATGGGGTAGGGGAGATGAGCCCGCGCTTGCAGGTCAAGTTGCTGCGCTTTCTGCAGGACGGCTGCTTTCGCCGGGTCGGCAGTGATGAAGAGGTGTACCTGGATGTGCGGGTGATCTGTGCGACCCAGGTGGATCTGTCCGAGCTGTGTGCCCGCGGCGAGTTTCGCCAGGACCTCTACCACCGACTGAATGTGTTGTCCCTGCATATTCCGCCGCTGCGCGAATGCCTCGATGGCTTGACGCCGCTGGTGGAGCACTTCCTCGACCAGGCCAGCCGGCAGATCGGCTGCCCGCTGCCGCGGCTGGCGCCGGCGGCGATGGAGCGTCTCAGTCATTACCATTGGCCGGGCAATGTCCGGCAGCTGGAAAATGTGTTGTTCCAGGCGGTATCGCTGTGTGATGGCGGCACGGTCAAGGTCGAGCATATTCGTCTGCCGGACTATGGTGCGCGTCAGCCTCTTGGCGATTTTTCCCTGGAGGGCGGCCTGGAACAGATTGTCGGGCGGTTTGAAAAGGCCGTGCTCGAATGCCTGTATGCCGAGCACCCCAGCAGCCGCCAGTTGGGCAAGCGGCTGGGGGTGTCCCACACCACCATCGCCAACAAATTGCGGGAATACGAAGTCGGCAAGCTGTAGTCACTGCCGCAGGCACATGCCGCGTTCACATCCTGGGTTGCGCATCAGGTCCAGGGTGATGGTGCGGCAGTCCGGAGTGTATCCGGGCCGTTACTTGCCGTTTGCGGCATAAGACCGCCGTTTTTCCGTCTCTCGTGCCAATCCCCGGATTGCTCTCGGACAGGGCAAAGCCTTACCCCGCTTGGTGATCTACCTTCTGGGGGAAAGTTGGTGCGCTTATTGCTTATGGCTTCGCAGTACAGCGGTGGGCGGCAAACGTCCGGCAGACAGAGGAAAGACTGTGGACAAGTACCTTTATGTGGCAATGACCGGCGCCAGCCAGAATGCACTGGCGCAGAAGGCTCATGCCAACAATCTGGCGAACATCTCCACCAATGGTTTTCAGCGTGACCTGGAGCAGGCGCGCTCGATGCCGGTGTTCGGTGACAGCTTTCCGGCGCGGGCTTTTGCCATGGCCGAACGGCCGGCAACGGATTTTTCCCCGGGCTCGTTGGTGGAGACCGGTCGTGACCTGGACGTGGCTGTCAGCGGTAATGGCTGGATTGCCGTACAGAGTCCCGATGGCAGTGAAAGCTATGTGCGCACCGGCAGCCTGAATGTCGACGCCCTGGGTGTCTTGCGTGCCGGTAATGGCATGCCGGTGATGGGCAATGGCGGTCCGATCGCCGTGCCGCCGGAACAGAAAATCGAAGTCGGCCAGGACGGCACTATCAGCATTCGTGCCATGGGCGAAGGCCCGCGGGTCATGGCTGAGGTTGACCGCATCAAGCTGGTCAATCCGGACATCAAGAACCTGACCAAGGGGCTTGATGGTTCGATCAAGACCAAGGATGGCCAGCCGGCGCCGGCCGATGCCAATGTGCAGTTGGTGTCGGGCTTCCTCGAGTCGAGCAACGTCAATGCCGTGCACGAGATGACCGCAGTGCTGGCCTTGTCCCGCCAGTTCGAATTGCACGTGAAGATGATGAACAGCGCCAAAGAAGATGACCAGGCCATGGCTCGGGTCTTGCAAATCAGCTAATTACCAGTACCTGGCGCCGTAAAACAGGCGCAAGAGGAGAATCGAATGCTTCCGGCTCTATGGGTTGCCAAAACCGGTCTGTCCGCTCAGGACACCAACCTGAGTGTTATTTCCAACAACTTGGCGAACGTCTCGACCACGGGTTTCAAACGTGATCGTGCTGAGTTCCAGGACCTGCTGTACCAGATCAAGCGCCAGCCGGGTGCTCAGTCCACCCAGGACAGCGAGCTGCCCACCGGTTTGCAGGTCGGTACCGGTGTGCGCATTGTCGGTACCCAGAAGAACTTCACCGCCGGCAGTCTGCAGACGACCGAGCAGCCTCTGGACCTGGCGATCAATGGCCGTGGTTTCTTCCAGATCCTGCAGCCCGATGGCACTACGTCCTACACCCGTGACGGTACCTTCCACCTCAACGCCAACGGTCAGATCGTCACTGCCAGCGGCTTTGCCCTGGAGCCTGCGATCGTCGTGCCCAACGACGCGCAGACCTTTACCGTAGGCCAGGACGGCACCGTGTCCATCACCATTGCCGGCAACCCGGCTTCCCAGGTGATCGGCAACCTGCAAACCGCCGACTTCATCAACCCGGCCGGCCTGCAGGCCCAGGGCAATAACCTGTTCCTGGAAACCGCCTCCAGCGGTGCGCCGCAAATCGGCAGCCCGGGCCTCAACGGTTTCGGTACCACGCTGCAGAACACTCTGGAAGCATCCAACGTCAGCACCGTTGAGGAGATGGTCAACATGATCACCACTCAGCGTGCCTATGAGATGAACTCCAAGGTGATCTCCACCGCTGACCAGATGCTCTCGTTCGTAACGCAGAAGCTGTAATCAAGTCTTGAGGTCGCTTCGGATGCGAGGCGTACCTGCAACATCGTGAGGAAGGGTCATGAATCGGTTTATTTGTGTTCTAGCGCTGACTGGGAGTGCCGTGCTCGTGGGCTGTGTCGCCCCGCCGCCGAAGCCCAATGACCCTTACTACGCGCCAGTGTTGCCGCGTACACCGCTGCCTTCCGCGTCCAATAATGGTTCGATCTATCAGGCCGGCTTCGAGCAGAACCTGTACGGCGATCGCAAAGCGTTTCGGGTCGGTGACATCATCACCATCACCCTCAACGAGAAGACCGCGGCCAGTAAAGGGGCCAACTCGGCACTGACCAAGACCAGTTCCAATAGCGTTGGCCTGACTTCGCTGTTTGGTGCTGTGCCCAACACCAACAACCCCCTGGGCAGCGGTGACTTGACCCTGAATGCCGGCTACAACGGCAACCGCGCCACCAAGGGCGACAGCAAGGCAGCCCAAAGCAACAGCCTGACCGGTTCGATCACCGTAACTGTGGCCGACGTGTTGCCCAACGGCATCATCGCGGTACGCGGCGAGAAGTGGATGACCCTCAACACCGGCGACGAGCTGGTGCGCATTGCCGGCCTGGTACGGGCGGACGATATTGCCACTGACAACACCGTTTCTTCGACTCGGGTGGCGGATGCGCGCATCACCTATTCGGGCACCGGTTCGTTCGCCGATGCCAACCAGCCTGGCTGGTTCGACCGTTTCTTCCTCAGCCCGCTGTTCCCTTTCTAGGTGATGAAAAGTCTCATGCTGAATTTCAAGCACCTGCTGGCGGCGGCTTTGTTGCTGTCCACGTCCCTTGGCGTACAGGCTGAGCGGTTGAAGGATATCGCCAGTATTTCCGGCGTGCGTTCCAACCAGTTGATTGGCTATGGCCTGGTGGTCGGGCTTAACGGCACGGGCGACCAGACAACCCAGACACCGTTCACCCTGCAGACGTTCAACAACATGCTGTCGCAGTTCGGTATCAAGGTTCCGGCCGGGTCCGGCAATGTGCAGTTGAAGAACGTTGCGGCAGTATCGGTGAGCGCCGACCTGCCAGCCTTTGCCAAGCCGGGCCAGCAGGTGGATATCACGGTTTCCTCCATCGGCAACTCCAAGAGCCTGCGCGGCGGCACCTTGCTGCTGACCCCGCTCAAAGGTATCGACGGCAACGTCTACGCCATTGCCCAGGGCAACCTGGTGGTGGGCGGTTTCGACGCCGAAGGGCGAGACGGCTCGAAGATCACGGTTAACGTACCGTCGGCCGGCCGTATTCCCGGTGGTGCCTCGGTAGAGCGCGCCGTGCCCAGTGGTTTCAATCAGGGCAACAGCCTGACCTTGAACCTCAACCGTTCGGACTTCACCACCGCCAAGCGCGTTGTCGACAAGATCAACGACATGCTCGGCCCTGGCGTGGCCCAGGCGGTCGATGGCGGTTCGATCCGCGTGACTGCGCCCTTGGACCCAAGCCAGCGTGTGGACTACCTGTCGATCCTGGAAAACCTGGAAATCGATCCGGGGCAGGCGGTGGCCAAGGTCATTATCAATTCGCGTACCGGTACCATCGTGATTGGCCAGAACGTCAAGGTGTCGCCCGCTGCGGTGACCCACGGCAGCCTGACCGTGACCATTACCGAAGATCCGATCGTCAGCCAGCCCGGCCCTCTGTCCAATGGCCAGACGGCGGTGGTGCCGCGCTCGCGGGTCAATGCCCAGCAGGAAGCCAAGCCGATGTTCAAGTTCGGCCCTGGCACCACCCTGGATGAGATTGTCCGTGCGGTGAACCAGGTGGGGGCTGCGCCAGGCGACCTGATGGCGATTCTCGAAGCCTTGAAACAGGCCGGCGCGCTGCAAGCCGACCTGATCGTGATTTGAGGTGACGGCCATGGATATACGTAAGAGCGGATTGATCGGTAGCGCAGACTCCGGGTCCTACTCCGACCTCAACCGCCTGCAGCAGCTCAAGGTCGGTGACAAGGATGGCGAGGCCAACGTACGCAAGGTGGCGCAGGAGTTCGAGTCGCTGTTTCTCAACGAAATGCTCAAGTCCATGCGCAAGGCCACCGACGTGGTGGGCCAGGACAACCCGCTCAATACCCCGGCGACCAAGCAATACCAGGACATGTACGACCAGCAGTTGGCGGTTTCCCTGTCGCGCGAGGGCGGCGGCATTGGCCTGGCCAACGTGCTGATGCGCCAGATGATGAAGAACAAGCCGGTTCACCCGGGTGCTGCAACGCATGCGGCGGCACCGGTCGCCACGCCGACCCCGATTGCTGCCGGCACCACTGCCCAGAATGGTCCGTTGAGCCGGGTCAATGGCCAGCGGCCAATGTGGGCTTCCCGTGCCCAGGATCCGTTGCGTACTAGCGTGGCGCATAACGACATGGCTTTGCTCAACCAGCGACGCTTGTCGTTGCCAAGCAAACTTACCGATCGGCTGTTGAGCGGTATCGTGCCTTCGGCTGGCGGGGTGGCTGACGCCGCTACCCAGAATGTCGCGCCGACGCGTACCACGGCCGCCGCCGATGCGGTGTTGCGTGGTGAATGGCGGGTCAACCAGGGATATGCCGCAGCCCAGGGCAAGATGCGGGTTTACGGCCGGGCGATGGCTCAGCCACCGCTGGCACCGGCCAAGCGTGCCTTCAGCTCCTCTGATGATTTTGTTGCCACCATGCTGCCGATGGCGCAGCAGGCAGCCCAGCGAATCGGCGTCGACCCGCGCTACCTGGTAGCTCAGGCCGCACTGGAAACCGGCTGGGGCAAATCGGTGATGCGCCAGCAGGACGGCAGCAGCAGTCACAATCTGTTCGGCATCAAGGCTGGCAGCAGTTGGCAGGGTGCCCAGGCTCGAGCGATCACCAGCGAGTTCAGAAATGGCGAGATGGTCAAGGAGACGGCGGCGTTCCGTTCCTACGATTCCTACCAGGACAGCTTCCACGATCTGGTGACCTTGTTGCAGAGCAACAATCGCTATCAAGAAGTGTTGAAGGCGGCCGATAAACCAGAACAGTTTGTTCGCGAGTTGCAAAAAGCTGGGTATGCAACCGACCCGGACTACGCAAGCAAGATTTCGCAGATAGCCAAGCAGATGAAGAGTTACCAGAACTACGCTGCGGCGGGCGTTTCCACGAATTTATAAGGTCTGAATCATGAGTTTGCTCAATATCGGGATGTCCGGGCTGGCCGCCAGCCAAACGTCGTTGATGACCACGGGTAACAACATCGCCAACGCCGACACCGCCGGGTACTCGCGCCAGCAGACCGTGCAGGGCACCAAGGCCTCGAATCAGTTCGGCAACGTCTTCATCGGCACCGGTACCACCCTGGCTGACGTGCGCCGGGTGTACAACAGCTTCCTCGATGCCCAGTTGCGTACCGCCACGTCCCTGAACAGTGACGTCGCTGCCTACCAGGGCCAGATCAGCCCGATCGACCAGTTGCTGTCGGACAACGGTACCGGCATGAACGGCGCCCTGACCAAGTTCTTCGCCTCGGTGCAGAACCTCAACGCGAAGCCTACCGATGAGGCCTCCCGGCAGTTGCTGCTCAGCGACACCCAGGCCTTGAGCAACCGTTTCAACTCGGTGTCCAGCCAGCTCAACGAACAGAACAGCAACATCAACGGCAACCTGGGGAGCATGGCCGACCAGGTCAACAAGCTGGCCAATACCGTCGCCCAGCTCAACCAGAAGATTTCCGAGCTGTCGACCAATGGCAACGGCATGCCCAACGACCTGTTGGACGCCCGTAACGAAACCGTGCGCCAGATTTCGACCTTTATCGGCGTTCAGGTGTCGGAGCGTGGTTCCAGCCTCGACCTGTACCTGGGCAGTGGCCAGCCGCTGGTGATGGGCAACTCCGCCAACTCCCTGGAAGTGGTGCAGGGCAAGAACGACCCGACCCGCTCCATGCTGCAGCTCAATCGTGGCACCAGCACCGTGGACATCACCAACGTCACCACCGGTGGCGAGATCGGTGGTCTGTTGCGCTATCGCAGTGAAGTGCTGGACCCGGCAATGAATGAACTGGGGCGCGTGGCCTTGGTGGTTGCCGACCAGATGAACAGCCAGATGGCCCAGGGCATCGACAAGAACGGCGACTTCGGCGGCAACCTGTTCAACGACATCAACAGCCTGCGGATGATCGGTCAGCGCAGTATGGCCGGCACCGCCAACAGCGCGGGCTCGGGCAACTTCGATGTGACCATCAAGGACACCGGCAAGCTGAGCACCGGCGACTACACCGTGACCTTCAGCAGTGCCACGGATTACAGCGTCAAGCGCTCCGACGGCAAGGACATGGGCACCTTCAGCACCACGACCAGCCCGGCGCCAGTGATCGACGGCTTCTCGCTGAATCTCAATGGTACGGTGGCCGCTGGTGACAGCTTCAAGGTCATCCCGACCCGCAATGCCGCAGCCACCATCCAGACGGAAATGACCGACGCCAAGCGCCTGGCTTTGGCTGCACCGTTGAAAGCCGAGATCGGTGCGGGGGTCAAAAGCTCCCTAAGCATCTCTGCGCAACCCTCCCTGGCGGTGCCGATCGACAACTACAACGCCGCCAGCAAGCTTGAGATGCAGACGGCGCTCAAGAACTCCGGCCCGGTCAAGGTGGTGTTCAATGCGGCGTCCGGCGGCAGCCAGACCTACGATTACTTCGACGCCAAGGGCGTCAAGATGGGCAGCGGCTCTATCGTGCCGGGGCAGAGCAATGTCTTGAACCTGCAGGTCAAGATGCTCGATGCCAGCGGCAACCCGATCACTGACGGTGGCACGCCACCCGTGACCAAGACCTTCACGGTGCAGATGACCGTTGCCGGTTCGCCCAATGACGGCGACAACATGAACATTTCGGTGAATGGCGCCGGTTCTTCCGATAACCGCAACGGCCTGGCGCTGTCGGGTCTGCAGACCAAGCAGACCGTGGACACCAGTTCGCCGAGCAAGGGCATCACGCTGGTGGATGCCTATGGCAAGCTGATCGAGAACGTCGGCGCCAAGGCCAGCCAGGCCAAGCTCGACAGTGCTGCCAACGGTTCCATCCTGGCCAACGCCAAGGGCGCCCGGGACTCGCTGTCCGGCGTCAACCTGGATGATGAGACCGGCAACCTGGTCAAGTTCCAGCAGTACTACACCGCGTCTTCGCAGATCATCAAGGCTGCGCAGGAAACCTTCAGCACGCTGATCAACAGCCTTTAAGGAGTCGTAGCCCATGCGCATTTCCACCGCCCAGTTTTACGAGACTTCGGCTGCCAACTATCAGAAGAACTTCTCCAACGCCATCAAGAGCGGCGAAGAGTCCAGCAGCCTGGTCCGGGTCAAGACCGCCGCCGACGACCCGGTGGGTGCTGCCCGTCTGCTGCAATTGGGCCAGCAGGCCTCCCTGCTTGATCAGTACAAGGCCAACAGCAACTCGATCAAGGCGTCTCTGGGCCAGGCCGAGTCGGTGATGACCAGCATCAACAACGTCCTGGACCGGGCCAAGCAACTGGCCACCGGTGCCGGCAGCGCCGGTTACACCGATGCCGACCGGCAGGCCAATGCTTCTGAGCTGGGGCAGATCGAAGAGCAACTGATGAGCCTGATGAACTCTCAGGACGAAAACGGCAAGTACCTCTTTGGTGGTTCCAAGGACGACGTTCCGCCGTTCAGTCGCAACTCCGATGGCACCTACAGTTACAACGGTGACCAGAGCAGCCTGAAGCTGCCGGTGGGCGATACCATGATGATGGCTGCCAACAGCACCGGTTGGGATGTGTTCCAGCAGGCGCTCAACACCAGTCGTAGCCAGGTCACCATGACCTCGCCGGCGGTGGATGATGGACGGGTTTCCCTGTCCAATGGGCAGATGACCAACAGCGGCACCTACAACAGCCAGTTCCGCGGTGGCGAGCCTTATACCGTGTCGTTCGTCAGCGGCACCCAGTTGAAGATCCTCGATGGCAGCGGCAACGATGTGACCGCCGAGGCTAGCAAGGGCGGCGTGGTCGGTACTTCGCCGAATCAGACGGTGAGTTTCCGTGGTGTCGATCTGAACCTGAACATCAATCTTCAGTCCGGCGATGTCGCCAACGCGGTGTTGCCGGGGCACAGCTTCACCTTGGCCTCGAAGCCGGACACCTTCAACGTTGCGCGTTCTCCGGGCAACCCGAGCATGACTCAGGTCTCAGCCGCCAGCGTGACTGATTCGGTGGCCTACAACTCGACGTTCCCGAGTGGCTCTGCAGTGCTCAAGTTCACCAGCGCCACCAACTTCGATCTGTATGCCGCGCCGCTGACGGCAGACAGCAAGCCGGTGTCTTCGGGTGTTGTAGGTCCGGGCAATGTCGCCACTGCGGCAGGCGTGAGCTTCACCCTGACGGGCGCTCCTTCGCCGGCCGCCAACGACCAGTTCAGCGTGGCGGTTAACACCCACGAAACCCAGAACGTCCTGGACACCGTGAGTCAGTTGAAAAGCGCGTTGAACGTACCGACTGACGGTAATGCCCTGGCGACTCAGAAGCAGTTGGCCGACCTTGCTTCGGGGATGGCCAACCTGGCCAGTGGTGTTGATCAACTGTCCATCGGCATCAGCTCTATCGGTGGTCGTGGTTCGGCTTTGGCTACCCAGAACGAAATCAACGAAAGTCTGGCGGCAGCCAACGTCACCACCCGTTCTTCCATCAGTGATTCCGATCCGGCCGAAGTCATGACCCGTCTGACCCTGCAGCAGACCATGTTGCAGGCCTCGCAGTTGGCCTTCAGCAAGATCACCCAGCTCGGCCTGTTCAACAAGGTCTAAGCACATGGCGTTCGAGCTCCGGCTCGAACGCCATGACCGTCGAGCCGTCAGCCGTCTTTTTTAAGCGGTCCTGCAGCCCTGGTCGCATCGGCCGGGGCTCGCCGCTCGAGAGTTCCCCGCCGTGAACCAAGCCCCTTTAGTCAGTATCGTCATCCCTGCCTTCAACCCGCGTTTCTTCAGCCAGGCCCTGGAAAGTGCCTTGGCCCAGACCTACCGTCCCCTGGAAATCGTCGTTTGCGACGACAGTGCCAGCGATGAGATCCAACGGATCGTCGACGGCATTGCCGAACCCGCGCACCCGCTGCGTTACCTGCGCAATCCGCAGCGCCTGGGGCTGCAGAAGAATATCTCGCGCTGTGTTGAAGAGGCCCGTGGCGAGTTGATCAAGGTGCTGTGCGACGATGATCGGCTGTTTGCTCCGAGCATTGCCTCGCAGGCTCCGCTGCTGATCGAGCATCCCGAAGTCAATCTGGTGTGTGCCCTGCGAGTGTTCAGTGATGCGGGGAATTTCATCCTGCCGTCGCGGGTCGACAACTGCCGTTTTACCCAGGGTGACGTGGTGCTCAAGGGCGACGACATGCTGGCGATCTTCGAGAGCACGCCACGTAACTTCCTTGGCAACTTCAGTTCGGCGCTGATGCGTCGTGCCGACGTGCTGGAGCTGTTGCCGGCGTTGATCCAGGAGGGAGCGGGTTTTGTTGCCCTGTTGGATTTTGCCCTGTTCATCTGCCTGATGCGGCGCGGCAATCTGGCGGCCCAGACTACGGTGCTGAGTTGCGAGCGCCTTTACCCGGAGCGCCTCAGTGGCACCCCGGAAATGCTCAAGAGCGCCAGGAATGAGTGGGGATGGCTGGTGCAGATGCTGGCAGCACGCAGTGGCGAAGCGGCGCCGGCTTCGGGCTGGGTGCGGTTTGTCGACTTGTCGAAGGTTGCCGAGCAGCCGCGTCACTGGCAAGAGCTGTGCGTGACCCGGGTGTTGGGCAACCGCAGTACCGTGGTGGATGGGCGGGTTGGCGGTGAGAGCGTCAGTTATGAGGACTTCTATCGGGAATGGCTGTCGGTACGCAAGTTCTCGGCAGTGGAGCAGCGGTTGATGCCGCAACGCATCGACAGTTGGCCATCCAAGGCGCAGATCGTGCCGGTGGTCATCGACTTCGAGGGTGATGGCGAGGCGCTTGCGCGGACCCTGCGCAGTCTTGCAGGGCAGTTGTATGAGCCCGCAGCAGTGCTGGTGCTTTCCGCCTCCGAGTGTGAGGCGGGGGAGCGGGTCTTGCGTCAGCCATTGAGAGCCGACTGGGTGCAGCAGCTCAATGAGCTGGTGCCTCAGTTGGAAGGTTGTGACTGGTTCTATCTGCTGCAGGCCGGCGACCGTCTGCCGGAGTCGGCGCTGCTGGTGCTCGCTGAACGGATTGCCAATACCCCGCTTATGCTCTGCGCCTACAGCGATGAAGGTGCGCTGCTGGACGGGGAGTCGTCGGAGCCGGTGTTCAAGCCCGACTTCAATCTCGACCTGATGCGGGCCTACCCCTATGTCGGTCGAGTCCTGGCCTTTTCCCGCGAGCGCTTCATGGCCGAGGGTGGGTTCGACCCGGCCCGAGGCGAGCTGGCTCCCCAGGATCTGCTGTGGCGCCTGGTGGAGGGGGCGGGCCCGCAGACCATCGAGCATATTGCCGATATTCAGGTGGAGTCCGAGTTCAGCTTCGCCCAGTGGCTGTCGCGGTCACAGGTGATCGAGGCCAGCGAAGGGCTGGTAGCCGCGCATCTGCAGCGCATCGGCGTGGGGCAGCGGATTCGGCACGATGATTTGCCGTTGCTCAACCGTATCGACTACCTGCATGAGGGGCGGCCGCTGGTGTCGATCATTGTCCCGTGTGGGGATTCGTTGCCGGCACTGCAACGCTGCGTTGAAAGCCTGATTGAGCAAACGGCCTACAACCACTACGAGATTCTGCTGGTGGATGCCGGCAGCCGAGATCCGGCCATGGCTGATTGGCTGGCGGCCATGGCGCAGTTGGGTGGGGCGATGCTGCGGGTGTTGCCGGGTGCTGGGCTGATCAACAAGATGGTGCTCATCAACCGCGCTGCGTTGCAGGCCCGTGGTGACTATCTGTTGCTGCTCAATCCTCGTGCGTTGATCTGTACCGCTGACTGGCTGGACGAGTTGCTCAATCAAGCCCAGCGTCCGGAGGTGGGGGTGGTTGGTGCACGGATTCTGGCTACCGACAGTTCGATCCTTCACGCCGGGCAGGTGTTGGGTATGGCGGGGCCGGTGGGTTCGCCTTTTGTCGGCGAGGCGATGGGGGCTCGCGGCTACATGCAGCGGCTGCAGGTGGTGCAGAACTGGAGTTCGGTCAGTGGCGATTGCCTGATGGTGCGCAAGGAGGTTTTCGACAGCCTCGGTGGTCTGGATGAGCGCTTCTCCAGTGCCGACCTGGGGGAGTCCGACTTGTGTCTGCGGGTCGACAGTAACGGCTATCTGGTGGTCTGGACGCCTCACGCGACCTTGATGTTGACGCCAGCGGCAGCGGTCTGCGAGAAGCTTGGCCAGCAACAGGCGCTGGAGGCTGAGCAGGAGAGTTTCTACCGCCAGTGGATGCCGAAGATCGCTCGCGATCCAGCCTACAACCCCGCCCTGAGCCTGGGGTACTCCAGCTTCAGTCTGGAGCCCTCTCTGCGCAACAACTGGAATCCGTTCTGCAGTCGCGCCTTGCCGTTGATCCTTGGCTTGCCGGTCAACAGCTCTGCGGTCGGGCATTACCGGGTGACGGGGCCCTTGAGTGCGCTTGAGCAGGCCGGCCGGGTGATTGCCCGAGTGGCCTACGAATCGCCGTCCACGGCAGAGATCGAGCGCCTGTCCCCCGATACCATTATCTTGCAGTGCCGATACAGCGATGGTGCGGCTGCCGATATTCTGCGCATGAAAAAGTACTCCAGCGCGTTGCGGGTCTTCGAGCTCGATGACTACATCGTCAGTGCGCCGAAGAAAAACACTCACGCCCGTAACAAGCCGGTGAACACCGAGCAGATGCTGCGCGAGGGGATAGCCCTGTGTGATCGCGTGGTGGTGACCACCCAGCCTCTGGCCGATGCCTTGTCGAGTATGCACAGTGACATTCGCGTGGTGCCTAACATGCTGGCGCTGGAGCCTTGGGCGAACTTGACCAGTCGCCGTGGCACCTCCAGCAAGCCCAGGGTGGGATGGGGCGGAGGCACCAGCCATACCGGAGACTTGGAGATCATCGCCGAGGTAGTGCGCGAGCTGGCCAGTGAGGTCGAGTGGGTGTTCTTCGGCATGTGCCCCGATGCCTTGCGTCCCTACGTACATGAGTTTCATTCGGTGACCAACCTGCAGAGTTATCCGTTCAAGCTGGCCAGCCTGAACCTGGATCTGGCGCTGGCGCCCCTGGAGTTCCATATCTTCAACGACTGCAAGAGCAACCTGCGGCTCTTGGAATATGGGGCCTGCGGTTACCCGGTGATCTGCACCGATACCGAGGCCTATCGCGGTTTCCTGCCGTGCACCAAGGT
This sequence comes from Pseudomonas sp. Fl4BN1, assembly GCF_009908285.1. Classification (GTDB taxonomy): domain Bacteria; phylum Pseudomonadota; class Gammaproteobacteria; order Pseudomonadales; family Pseudomonadaceae; genus Aquipseudomonas. The sequence continues at coordinate 240,787 of NZ_JAAARM010000004.1, read as the reverse complement.
CCGCAGCAACAGCACTGAAGAATGGTTGCAGGCGATCCGCATGCACCTGTCCGACCCGGCTGCGAGCTATCGCATGGGGGATGAGCTGCGCGAGGCGGTGCGTCGTGACTTCATGCTGCGCAACGACAACCTGCGGCACTGGCTGTGGGGCTGGTTGCCGGATTGATCGGCCCAGGGCTCGTGATCGCCCCCCATCACGAGCCGGGTTTGCCCATGGCCGCCCTGTCGGGGCGGTTGTGTGCAGCGTCTTCTGCTGCGCCCCAAGTGCTGCTCGCGTAATTGGCGCACTTCCTGCAAGTCCTCTGCATATCGCCATAAAACCCTCACCGCAGCGCGGTGCCAGGTAGCCGTTGGCTGCGAATGAATGATCTGCGTCTGGCGTTATGCCAGGCCTCAAGAGGGCTGGTTCAGCCCACGAAGAGCAAGAGGACCGCAATGAAGGCAGTAATTCTGGCAGGTGGGCTGGGGACGCGAATCAGCGAAGAGTCTCACCTCAAGCCCAAGCCCATGATCGAGATCGGTGGCAAGCCAATTCTTTGGCACATCATGAAGCAGTATTCAGCCCACGGGATTCATGACTTCGTGATTTGCCTGGGCTACAAGGGCTACGCGATCAAGGACTTCTTCGCCAACTACTTCCTGCACACCTCGGATGTGACCTTCGACATGCGCAACAACCGCATGGACGTGCATCAGAATTACAGCGAGCCCTGGAGCGTGACGCTGATCGACACCGGCGAGGAAACCATGACCGGTGGGCGTCTGCGCCGGGCCGGGCGCTACCTGCAGGATGAAGAGGCGTTCTGCTTTACCTACGGCGATGGCGTATCCGACTTGAACATCGGTGCCTTGGTGGATTTCCATAAGGCCCACGGCAAGCTGGCCACGGTAACTGCCGTGCAGCCGCCAGGCCGCTATGGTGCCCTGGAGCGCGATGGTGATCGGGTCCTGGGGTTCACCGAAAAACCTCGTGGCGACGGTGGCTGGATCAACGGCGGGTTCTTCGTGCTCTCGCCCAAGGTGTTGTCCTACATCGATGGCGACAGCACCACCTGGGAAGCCGAACCGCTGATACAACTGGCCGAGAACCAGCAACTGCGCTCCTACGAGCACAGCGGGTTCTGGCAGCCGATGGACACCCTGCGGGACAAGAACCACCTGGAGCAGCTCTGGCAAAGCGGGGAGGCCCCGTGGAAGCAATGGGACTGAGTCCGGAGTTCTGGAGCGGCAAGCGTGTGCTGTTGACCGGTCACACCGGTTTCAAGGGCAGTTGGCTGAGCCTCTGGTTGCAGAGCCTGGGGGCCGAGGTCAGTGGCTTTGCCCTGGACCCGGGGACCGAGCCAAGCCTGTTCGAACTGGCCCGGGTGGCCGAAGGCATCAATGACCATCGCGGTGACCTGCGCGACCTGGGCAGCCTGCTGGAGCTGATTGCCCAGGTGGAGCCGGAAATCGTCTTGCACCTGGCGGCTCAGCCGTTGGTGCGTGAGGCCTATCGAGATCCGCTGGGGACCTACTCAAGCAATGTCATGGGCACCCTGAATCTGCTGGAAGCGATCCGCCAGGTGGGCGGGGTGCGCGCCTGCGTCCTGGTGACCACCGACAAGGTCTACGCCAATCAGGAGTGGCTGTGGCCCTATCGGGAGAACGAGCCCCTGGGCGGGCATGATCCCTATAGCAGCAGCAAAGCCTGTTGCGAGCTGCTGGCGCAGTCCTATGCATCCTCTTTCTTTGCTGCCGAGCGTTATGCCGAACATGGCCTGGCCCTGGCCACGGCACGGGCCGGCAATGTCCTCGGTGGCGGCGATTTCGCCCCCGAGCGGCTGATTCCCGATGTGCTCAAGGCCTGGTCGGACGACGAGCCGGTGACCTTGCGTTATCCCCAGGCGGTCCGCCCCTGGCAGCACGCCCTGGAACCCCTGGCCGGCTACCTGCAGCTGGCCGCTGGCTTGTACCAGCAAGGTCCGCAATACGCCGGTGCCTGGAACTTCGGTCCCGGCGAGCAAGACATGTGCAGCGTTGGTGAGGTGGTGGAGTTGTTGGCCGGGCAGTGGCCTGAAGCCCCTGGCCTGCGGATCGAGCCCAGTGAATTGCATGAGGCCGGCCTGTTGCGTCTGGACAGCAGTCGCGCCCGCCAGTTGCTTGGCTGGAAACCCCGTTGGACCCTGGAGCAATGTCTGGCGCAGACCCTCGACTGGCACCTGGCCTGGAAGAGCGGTGCGGACATGCGCGCCGTGACCCTGGGGCAGTTGAACCTGTATCGGGGGGCGCTGTGAGCGAGTTCCAGGTCCTGGCCCTGCCGCTGGAGGGCTTGTTCGAGGTTCGTCACAAACGCTTCGAGGATCAGCGCGGGCATTTTTCCCGGCTGTTCTGCGAGGGTAGCCTGAGCGCGTTCGGCCAACCTTTTCATATCCGCCAGATCAATCACTCCTGCACCCGCGAGCGCGGCAGCGTGCGCGGCTTGCACTACCAGACTGCGGCGCAGCCCGAAGCCAAGCTCATCACCTGCCTGCGCGGCGAAGTCTGGGATGTGGCGGTGGACCTGCGTCCCGAGTCGTCGACGTTCCTGCAATGGCACGCTGAACACCTGCGGGCCGGTGACGGTCGCAGCCTGTTGTTGCCGGCGGGTTTTGCCCATGGCTTCCAGACCCTGAGCGACGATGCCGAATTGCTGTATCTGCACAGCGCCGACTATGCACCGGAGCATGAGGCCGGGCTGTCGGTGCTGGACCCGCGGCTGGCGATCGATTGGCCGTTGCCTGTCAATAATCTGTCGAGCCGGGATGCCAGCCATCCCTTGCTCGATCCCGCATTCGCTGGAGTGAAACTATGAATTGCCGCGGTTGTGGCGCTTGCCTGAGCCTGCCTCTGATCGACCTGGGCACCTCACCGCCCTCCAACGCCTACCTGCGGGCCGAGCAACTGGACCAGGCCGAGCAGTGGGTGCCACTGAAGGTCCAGGTCTGCCAGCAATGCTGGCTGGTGCAGACCGAGGACTACACCCGCGCCGATCATCTGTTCGACGCCGACTACGCCTATTTCAGTTCGTTCTCCAGTACCTGGCTCAAGCATGCCCAGGGCTATGTGGCGCAGATGGTCGAGCGTTTCGAACTCGATGCCCGGAGCCGGGTGGTGGAAGTCGCGGCGAACGACGGCTACCTGCTGCAGTATGTGGCCCAGCGCGGCATTCCTTGCCTGGGGGTCGAGCCGACCCGCAGTACCGCCCAGGCCGCCCGTGACAAAGGGCTGCAGATCCGCGAGTCGTTCTTCGGTCGTGATACCGCCGAGCAACTGCTGGAGGAGGGTTGGGGCGCCGACCTGATGGCGGCCAACAATGTGCTGGCCCATGTGCCGGATATCAACGATTTCCTTTGCGGCTTTGCCACCTTGCTCAAGCCAACGGGCGTGGCGACGTTCGAGTTTCCGCAGTTGCTGAGCCTGATGGCCGGGCAGCAGTTCGACACCCTGTACCACGAACACTATTCCTACCTGTCGCTGACCGCCGTCCAGGGCTTGTGCCAACGCAACGGCCTGCAAGTCTTTGACGTCGAGACCTTGCCGACCCACGGCGGTTCGCTGCGGGTGTTCGTGCAGCGTATTGATGGTTCGCACCACCCTCTGCAGGACCGCGTGGCGAGTCAATTGCGGTTGGAGCAGGAGGCCGGGGTCACGACTCCCGAGTACTACCGGAGCCTGGCTCCGGCAGCGCTGCAGATCAAGCATGAACTGCTGCGCTTCCTGCTCAAGGCCAAGGCCGAGGGCAAGCGGGTAGTGGGTTATGGGGCTGCGGCCAAGGGCAATACCTTGCTCAACTACGCCGGGGTCAAGAGCGACCTGTTGGCCTGGGTCGCAGATGCCAGCCCGCACAAGCAAGGCAAGTTCTTGCCTGGCAGCCGGATTCCAGTGGTGGCTCCGGAGCGCATCGATCAGGAACGCCCGGACTATGTGCTGGTGCTGCCTTGGAACCTGCTGACCGAAGTCAGTGAGCAACTGGCCCAGGTTCGGCAATGGGGCGGGCGTTTCGTGATCGCCGTGCCTGAGTTGAAACTGCTGTGAACGGCATGCAGGTGCTGGTCACTGGCGCCACCGGCTTTGTCGGCCAGCATCTGGTCGCGGCCTTGCTGGCTCGGGGTTGCCGGGTGCGCGCGGTGGCCCGGGATGCCGACAAGGCACGGCAGATGCCTTGGTTCGATGCGGTGGAGTTCAGGGCGCTGGATGTGCACGCCCCACAACTCGATGTTGCGGCGCTGGTGGACGGGGTCGATGCGCTGGCGCATCTGGCCTGGCCCGGGCTGCCCAACTATCAGGCGCTATTTCACCTTGAGCACAACCTGATGGCGGATTACCGCTTGATCAAGGCCGTGGTCGAGGCGGGGGTGACTCAGGTGCTGGTCACCGGCACCTGCTTCGAGTACGGCATGCAGAGCGGGCCTTTGAGTGAAGAGGTCGAGGCTCGCCCGAGCAATCCCTACGGATTGGCCAAGCACAGCCTGCATCTGTTTCTACAAGCCCTGCAGCAGCAGTTGCCCTTCAGTTTGCAGTGGGCACGGCTGTTCTACCTGCATGGCCCGGGACAGAACCCCAAGAGCTTGCTGGCGGCGCTGGATCGAGCGATCGATAGCGGTGACGAAGTTTTCAATATGTCGGGCGGCGAACAACTGCGGGATTACCTGGGCATCGAGGAGGCGGCTGGATACCTGGCTGCGCTGCTCGGTCAGCGAGGGTTTTCCGGGGTGGTCAATTGCTCCAGTGGCCAGCCGATATCCGTGCGCGCCCTGGTGGAACAGCGTATCGCCCAGCGCGCAGCATCGATCCGCCTGAACCTGGGGCATTACCCGTACCCGGACTACGAACCCATGGCTTTCTGGGGCTTGAACCAGCGCCTGGAGCAAATAACAGGAGCCGAACATGGCGCATGAGTTGTATCGGGTCGCCGACTTGCCGGTGCTGCAGAACCGCACCTTCGCCGATGCCCAGAGTGCTCGCGCTTCGGCGTCTGCGGATATCGTGCTGGTGCAGGACCTGCAAAGCGGGCTGATCTTCAATCAGGCCTTCGATGCCGACAAGCTCAGCTACGACAGCGACTATCAGAACGAGCAGGCGCACTCGGCGCAGTTCCAGCGGCACCTGAAGGATGTGGAGGGCATCATTGCCCGGCACTTCAAGGGGCGCGAGCTGATCGAGGTGGGTTGCGGCAAGGGCTATTTCCTCGAACTGTTGCGCACCGAGGGCTACGCCGTCACCGGGATCGACCCGGCCTACGAGGGGACCAACCCCGAGGTGATCAAGGCGCCTTTTACCCGCGGCCTGGGGCTGGCTGCCGAGGCTATCGTACTGCGCCATGTGCTGGAGCATATCGCCGATCCGCAGGCCTTTCTGGCGGAGATCGCCGATGCCAACCAAGGCGGGCAGATCTATATCGAAGTGCCGTGTTTCGACTGGATCCTCGAGCATCGCGCCTGGTTCGACGTGTTCTATGAGCACGTCAATTACTTTCGTCTCGAAGACCTGCAGCGCATGTTCGGCACCGTGCATGAGGCCGGGCATCTGTTTGGCGGTCAATACCTGTACGTGGTGGCGGACCTGGGCAGCTTGCAGTCGGCGTTGCCGGCACCGGTCCGGCCGCTGCAGATGCCGGCGGATTTCACCGCTAGCATCGAGTGCGCCAAACGCATCATCCAGTCGGCGCCGCAAACCGCTGCCGGGATCTGGGGCGCTTCTTCCAAGGGCGTGATCTATTCGCTGTTCCTGCAACGGGCCGGCGTGGCGGTGGATCAAGTCGTGGATATCAATCCGGCCAAGCAGGGCCGTTACTTGCCGCTGAGCGGCATGCGGGTGTCATCACCGCAAGAAGCCATGGAGGCGTTGCCCGTGGGCGCCAACCTGTTCGTGATGAACTCCAACTACCTCGAAGAAATCAAGCGCATGACCGATGGCCGTTACGTCTATCACGCCGTCGATAGCGCTTCATTCAGCTAATTTGTCATTGAGAATCGAACATGACCGAGAAAAGCGTCATCCAAGCTTTTGAAGAAGAATGCCAGGCGCAGATCAGTGCCCAGGGCCAGGATGAAAAACTCAAGGGCCTGGCCCGTGAGTTTTTCAACGAGTCCGCTGGCCACAAGTACAGCTATCACTTTTCCTGGATGGGCCGGCCGATCATTCAGCTGCCCCAGGACATGATGGCCATGCAGGAGATCATCTGGCGGGTCAAGCCGGACCTGGTGATCGAATGCGGTATCGCCCACGGCGGTTCGATCATCTACTACGCCTCGCTGCTGGAGTTGCAGGGCCATGGCGAAGTGCTGGGTATCGACCTGGATATCCGTCCGCACAACCGCGAAGCCATCGAGCAGCATCCGATGAGCAAGCGCATCCGCATGATCGAAGGTTCGAGCATCGATCCGGCCATCGCCGAGCAGGTACGGGCCGCGGCCGCGGGCAAGAAAGTGATTCTGGTCCTGGACTCCAATCACACCCACGAGCACGTGCTTGAAGAGCTGCGCCTGTATGCGCCGCTGGTCTCGGTCGACAGCTACTGCGTGGTCATGGACACCGTGGTCGAGGACATGCCGCCGGCCTTCTTCCCGGATCGTCCCTGGGGGCCGGGCGATAACCCGAAAACTGCGGTCTGGGCTTATCTGGAGGAGAACCGTGATTTCGAGATCGACTACCAGATGCAGAACAAGCTGCTGATCACCGTAGCGCCGGACGGTTACCTGCGTCGGGTTCGTTAAACATCAATGGTTGCAGGTTCCGGACGGTTGGCCGGTGCTGGGGAAGGGCATATGTGGGTTGAAGACAAAGCAATGAACAGTAACGCAGCGCCAATGAGCGAACGCTTCACCCTGGTGGTGATGACCCACAACCGCAAGGCGTTTCTGCAACGCACCTTGCAGTACTACAGCACCTACCCCTGCTCGATCCTGGTCCTGGACTCATCGCTGGAAGCGGATGAGTCCCTGGCTGAGCGCTATCCCCAGGTCGACTACCGGCATCTGCCCCAGTTCACCTACAAGGGCCTGCAGGACAAGCTGACTTACGGTGTGAACCTGGTCACCACGCCCTACATGGCGTTTGCCGCCGATGACGACTTCCTGATCCATGACGCGCTCACCGCATCGGTGGAGTTTCTCGAAGCCCACCCGGACTACGGGCTGTGTCATGGCTACGGGATGATGTACCTGGCCCGGGCTTCGGAAACCAACTATTACCGCCGTGACTGCCGGGTCATCGAAGATTATGCGTCCGCTGATCCCCAGGATCGGGTCATGAACTTCATGGGGCAGTTTCTGCCACCGTTCTATGGGGTGACGCGTACCGATCTGTTGCACCAGTGGTACAACCAGTTGCCACCAGGAGTGAGTTTCGAGTGGCAGGAAATTGGCCACAGCTTCTACCTTCTGGCCTGCGCCAAGGCACGGATTCTGCCGATTCCCTATGCCGTGCGCGAGGTCAATTACGGCGCTTCCGAGCACAACACCAATGTCTTGACCGTGCTGACGTTCAAGGACGCCCTGTCGGTGCAGCAGCGTGAGGACTTTGCCGAGTTTCTCGCGGCGCTGCCCAGCGGTTTCAGTGGACGGGATCCGCAGCAGGTGAAGCAGATTGCCCTGGACAGTTTCGCGGCCATGGCCGAGTGCCTGCTTGCCGGACGCTCCCTCAGGGGTACGATGATTTTCCGTTCGGCCTGGGTCGCGGTGGGGGACGAGCCGGTACGTTCCTTCGGTCCCGAGCAGTTTGTCGAAATGCCGTTCTACAACAAGCCGATGTTCGATCTTTTGACCCAGTTCGAATTCCTCATGCACGCCATGCCGGCGGGCCGGGTCCAGCTCAATGAACTGGAAGGCGTACTGTTGCGCCAGGAAGAACTGATGCGCGTGCATCCCAACGACACCGTGCAGACCGTGCGCAGTCGCTTGTGGGAAGCCTTGACCCTGAACCTGTTCAACCGCCAGGTGGTCAAGCGCCTGGCCGAGTCGATGCAGGACAGCGACGAGCCGGAGGAGGCGCGCAAGCTGCAGGTCTGGGACGAGCGGCTGGATTCGGTGCCAGGGCCGGACAGTCGTGCGCTGTTCAACGGCACCGAGTCGGGACGTCTGCTCAGCTGGCTGGAGGCGCGTTCGCCGGCACCGGCGCAGTTGAATGCCATCAATGCTCACCTGGCGCGCCACGGCGGCGGCCCTCAGGTGCAGATCCTGTTGCTCGACCTCGACGCCGACATGGTCAAGTTGCAAGCGACCTTCGACAGCCTGGTCACCAGCCATTTCAAGGCCTTCAAGCTGGTGGTGTTGACCACTGGCGATTTGCCGGCCACTACCACTGCCCAGGACACCCTGCACTTCGTCAAGGTGACTGAAAACAACTACAGCGAACGACTCAACCAAGCGCTCACGCAGTCCAGCGCCGACTGGGTGTTGTTGGTCGAGGCAGGTGATCAGTTCACCGCCAGCGGTCTGCTGCGGGCAAGCCTGGAGCTGCTGGGCGCCGAAGGCATTCGCGCAGTGGCCATGGATGAGGTCCAGCGCCGCAGTGATTTCACCTTGAGCCCGGTGTTCCGGCCTGGGGTCAATCTGGACCAGTTGCAAAGCGCCCCGTCACTGATGGCCCGCCACTGGTTGCTGCAGCGCGAGGCATTGTTGCAGGTCGGTGGTTTCTCCAGCGATCTCAAGCAGGCGCTGGAGTTCGATGTGCTGTTGAAGCTGATCCAGGAAGGCGGCCTTGGCGGCCTGGCGCATCTGGCCGAGCCGTTGTTGATCTGCCGCGCTCCGGGAGACGAATCCAGCGCTGAAGAGCGTCAGGTGCTGACCCGCCATCTGGCGGCGCGGGGCTATCGCGCCCAGGTCAGTTCGTCACGGCCGGGTACCTACCAGATCGAGTATCAGCACGCCGAGCGGCCGCTGGTGTCGATCATCCTGCCGAGCCAGGACAACTTCGTCGAGTTGCAACGCTGCCTGGTCAGCGTGCTGCAGCGTACTCGCTACCAGCGGTATGAAGTGCTGATTGCCGAGAACCACAGCCAGAGCGCCGAGCTCGACAGCTGGCTGGCCAGCCTGGAAGGGCGCAGCGAGCGTATCCGTGTGTTGCGCAGCGGCCAGCGTCTGAGTGCTTCGGCCTTGCACAACATGGCGTGCCGGGAGGCGCGGGGCGAGTTCCTGGTGCTGCTCTCGGCCGATGGTGAAGTGGTCAACGCCAACTGGATCGAGAGCCTGCTCAACCAGGCCCAACGTCCTGAGGTCGGGGTTGTCGGCGCCAAGCTGGTGAACGAAAGGGGCGTGACCACTCAGGCCGGACTGATCCTGGGTTTCGACGGCCACCTGGGTGCGGCCTTCGCTGGCGAGGCCAAGGACGCTGCGGGCTACATGAACAGCCTGTGGGTGGAGAAGAACTACTCAGCGGTGTCCGGTGCCTGCCTGATGATTGCCAAGGCGCTGTTCGAAGCGGTGGGTGGATTGGACGAAGAGCATTTCGATCAGGCCTTCGCCGATGTCGACCTGTGCCTGAAAGTCGCCGATGCCGGCTACCTTACGGTATTGACTCCTCAGGCCCAGGTGCAGCACCCGGGGACTTTGGCACAGCAGCCACAGGCAGTTGCTGCCCTTCAAGACAAGTGGGCGGCGCGCTTTGCCCAGGATATTGCCTATAACCAGAACCTGGCGTTGAGCGGCAAGGGCTTTGCCCTGGGCGTTGCTGACGCGGTGAACTGGGATCAGTTGCTCGGATAAGGATTCAGTCATGTTCAACGGCAAGTCGATTTTCATTTCCGGTGGCACCGGTTCCTTTGGCCGCAGCTTCATTCGACGCCTGCTGGAACAGTACCAACCCAAGCGGGTCGTGGTGTTTTCCCGCGACGAGCTCAAGCAATACGAAATGCAGCAGACCTTCAATGCGCCCTGCATGCGTTACTTCCTTGGTGATGTTCGCGATGCCGAGCGCTTGCGCCAGGCCATGCGCGGCATCGACTACGTGGTGCATGCCGCGGCCCTGAAGCAGGTGCCGGCGGCTGAATACAACCCCACGGAATGCATTCGCACCAACGTCAACGGTGCTGAAAACATCATTGCTGCGGCCATCGACAACGGGGTGCAAAAAGTTGTCGCCTTGTCCACCGACAAGGCTGCAAGCCCGATCAATCTGTATGGCGCGACCAAGTTGCTGTCGGACAAGTTGTTCGTGGCGGCGAACAACATCGCCGGTGAGCAGGCCTCCCGGTTTGCCGTGGTGCGCTACGGCAATGTTGCAGGTTCCCGAGGTTCGGTGGTGCCGTTCTTCAGCCAGCTGATCGCTCAAGGGGCACAGGAACTGCCGATTACCGATGAGCGCATGACGCGCTTCTGGATCACCCTGGATCATGGGGTGCAATTTGTTCTGGACAGCTTTGCGCGGATGCACGGCGGAGAGATTTTCGTGCCGAAGATTCCGTCGATCCGCATTGTCGACCTGGCCTTGGGCATGGCCGCGCACTTACCGCATAAGCAGGTGGGCATTCGTCCGGGCGAGAAGCTCCATGAATTGATGGTGCCTCTGGATGATGCGCGCATGACCTTGGAGTTCGACGATCACTACACGATCCAGCCCTCGATTCGCTTTACCAGCGTGAACGTCGATTTTGCTGTGGACGGGACGGGTGAGAAGGGTGTTTCGGTGGCCGAGGATTTCGAGTATCGCTCCGATACCAATCCAGACTTTCTGTCGGTGGGGCAGCTCGTTGAGCTGCATACCGGGATAGCGCGATGATTCCTTATGGGCGACAAAGCCTTGACCAGGCGGATATCGATGCCGTACTGGGGGTTTTGCAGTCCGACTGGTTGACCCAGGGGCCGGCGATCGAGGCTTTCGAGCAGGCAATGGCAGCCGCTTGCGAGGCGGACCATGGCGTGGCGGTATGCAACGCCACCGCAGCCTTGCATATTGCCTGTCTGGCAGCGGGCTTGGGGCCTGGCGATCGCTTATGGACCACGCCCAATACGTTCCTGGCGTCGGCCAACTGTGGTCGCTACTGTGGCGCTGATGTGGATTTTGTCGACATCGACCCGCGGACCTGGAATCTCGATGTCGAGGTTCTGGCCCTCAAGCTGCAAGCGGCCGAAGCAAGCGGGACGTTGCCTAAGGTAGTGATTGCGGTGGCTTTCTCAGGGCAGAGCTGTGATATGCGACGTCTGGCGGAGCTGGCCGAGCGCTATGCCTTCACCCTGATCGAGGATGCCTCCCACGCGGTGGGGGCTGCCTATGCCGGGCGTCCGGTCGGCTGTGGCGAGTTCGCGGCGATGACGGTGTTCAGCTTTCACCCGGTGAAAATCATCACCAGTGCCGAAGGCGGGATGGTCATGACCAATCGCCCGGAACTGGCCGAGCATTTGCGTCGCCTGCGCAGCCACGGCATGACCCGCGACCCGGCGCAGATGGTGGGCGACAGCCATGGTCCCTGGTACTACCAGCAGGTCGAATTGGGCTTCAACTACCGCATGACCGACCTTCAGGCGGCGCTTGGACGCTCACAGCTGAACAAGCTGCAAGGCTTTGTGCAGCGCCGGCGTTATCTGGTGGCCCGCTATCAGCGGCTGTTGCAGGACCTGCCGTTGACCTTGCCCCAGGCGCAGCCTGATGCGCAGTCGGCCTGGCACCTGTATGTCGTGCGTTTGCAACTCCAGCGCATCAAGCACTCGCACCGTGAAGTTTTCGAGGGGCTGCGCAAGGCGGGTATCGGGGTCAACCTGCATTACATTCCGGTGCACCTGCAACCCTACTATCGGGAGCTGGGTTTCGCTGAGGGTGATTTTCCCGAGGCTGAAGACTATTACGCACAGGCCATCAGCTTGCCGATGTATCCCGAACTGAGTGAGACGCAGCAGGATTACGTTGTCCAGCAATTGCAGCACTGGATTCAGGGGCGGTAGCGGCCATGAGTGCGATCGCGATTATCCCCGCCCGTGGTGGCAGCAAGCGGATCCCAGGCAAGAACCTCAAACCCTTCGATGGCGTGCCCATGCTTGCCCGTTCCATCGATAAGGCGCTGAGCTCCGGGCTGTTCCAGCGGGTGGTGGTGAGTACCGACGACCCCGGGATTTCTGAGCTGGCGGTTGCCTGTGGCGCAGAAGTGCCCTTTGTCCGGCCACAGGCCCTGGCGGATGATTTCGCCGGCACCGCGGCGGTCATTGAGCATGCCTTGCAAGCTTTGCAGGGGCAGGGGCAGCCATTCGAATATGCCTGTTGCATCTACGCCACTGCGCCCTTGTTGCAGCTGCGTTTTCTGCGCCAGGGGCTGGAGTTGCTCGAGCAGCGCCCGGACAAGTCGTTCGCCTTTTCGGTGTGCAGTTTCGGGTTTCCCGTGCAGCGGGCGCTGACGCTCGACGAGCAGGGGGCCCTGGGCGCTCTGTATCCCGAGTTTCGTCATGTTCGCTCGCAGGATTTGCCCGTGGCCTATCAGGATGCGGCGCAATTCTATTGGGGCCGAAGCCGGGCCTGGCTGGATGGCGAGGCCTTGTTTTCGTCTGGCAGCCTGCCGGTGATCCTGCCGCGTCACCTGGTGCAGGATATCGACACCGAAGAGGATTGGCGCCGGGCTGAATACCTGTACGCCGCGCTCAAGGCCGGAGGGGAGCTGGAGTGAGGGTGCTGATCCGGGCCGACGCTTCGCCGACTATCGGCAGTGGTCACGTGGCTCGTTGTCTGAGCCTGGCTCAGGTGCTGCGCCGACAAGGTGCCGATGTCGCATTTGCCTGTCGACGCTTGCCCGGCCATCGTCTGGCGGCCCTGCACGACGATGGTTTTCAGACCTTTGAGCTGCCTGAGCGCTACGCCGCTGAGCGCCCGCAGTTGGGCATTGAGGCGCCCTTGCCCTGGCAGGCAGATATCGCCGCGCTGCGGGAGGCCCTGGTTGATCAACCGACCTTCGATTGGGTGCTGGTGGATCATTACGGCCTTGACCATCAGTGGCAGAGCGCTGCACGCCAGTTTGCGCCACGGATCGCCGCGATCGATGATCTGGCCAACCGCCGGCACGCGGTGGAGTTGTTGCTGGACCAGAACTTCAGCGGTTCGGCCGAGGCGTATGCCGGGTTGTATGGCCCCGGTTGTCGAACCTTGTTCGGGCCGCGCTTTGCCCTGCTGCGTGAAGAGTTTCGTCGCCCGCCGATCCTGATTCGGCCACTGGCGCAGCGCCTGCTGGTGAATTTCGGTGGTTTCGATGCCGCCGGCCAGACCCACAAGGCCATGTTGGCGTTGGCTGACCTGGGTGAGTTGCAGGTGGATTTTGTCGCCGGCAGTGGCAATCCGCACTGGCAGGCCATGCAGGTGCTGGCCGCAGACCGGCCGAACTGGCACTTGCACAGCTACGTGAGCGATTTCGCCGGGCTGCTGGCGCAAGCCGATCTGTGCCTGGGTGCCGGCGGCGGTACCAGTTGGGAGCGAGCGGTACTGGGCGTGCCCACCCTGTGCATTACCGTGGCCGGCAATCAGGAGGCCAATGCCCGGTTGCTGGCCGAAGCAGGAGCTCACGTGTACCTGGGGCCCTGTGAGCGGGTGGACGTCGAACAGATGCGCCACGCCTTGCAACTCCTGCTGGGCAACCCGGGGTTGCGCCACAGCCTGGCCGCCCGGGGCCGCGAACTGGTCGATGGTCTGGGCGCGCAGCGGGTGGCGGCAGCGTTGTTCACCGCGGCACTGTGCCTGCGTCCGGCAACCCTTGACGATGCCCAGCTGCTGTTCGAGGGGCGCAATGGCGATTCGGTCAGGCGTTGGTCCCAGCAGTCTGGGGTAATCGATTGGTCGAGCCATGTGCAGTGGCTTAAGGCCTGTTTGCATGACCCGCAGCGCTTGTTGCTGATCGCTGAGTTGCCTGATGGTCCACTGGGAATGCTGCGCTATGACCGGGAACAAGGGGACGTCCAAGTGTCGATCTACCTGTTTGCCGGACGTTTCGGGTTTGGCTGGGGGCAAGCCCTGCTGGAGCAGGGCGAGGCTTGCCTGCTGCGCCACTGGCCTGATACACAGCGCTTGCGGGCCCAGGTCATGGCAGAGAATCAGGTTTCGCTGACATTGTTTCGCCGGGCCGGCTATCACCAGGGCACCTGCGAATTCACCCGAGTATTGAAGGAACATCTGGATGACTAGCTTCAAGATCGGTTCGCGCCATGTCGGCGCCGGCCATGCGCCGTTGATCATCGCCGAGATGAGCGGCAACCATAATCAGTCGCTGGATGTGGCCCTGCAGATTGTCGAGGCCGCAGCCAGGGCCGGTGCCCATGCTCTGAAGTTGCAGACCTACACCGCCGACACCATGACCCTGGACCTGGATCAGGGGGAGTTTTTCATCAAGGACCCGGACAGCCTCTGGGCCGGTTCATCGCTGTACGACCTGTACCAGCGTGCCCATACGCCCTGGGAGTGGCACGAGCCGATCTTCGCCCGGGCGCGAGAACTGGGCATGCTGGTGTTTTCCACGCCGTTTGATGAAAGCGCGGTGGATTTTCTTGAAAGCCTGGATGTTCCTGCCTACAAGATCGCCAGCTTTGAAAACACCGACCTGCCGTTGATTCGCCGAGTAGCCGCTACCGGCAAGCCGCTGATCATCTCCACCGGCATGGCCAGCATTGCCGAGTTGGATGAAAGTGTCCGTGCTGCCCGGGAAGCGGGTTGCCGTGACCTGGTGCTGCTCAAGTGCACCAGTACTTACCCGGCGTCGCCAGAGAACAGCAATCTGTTGACCATTCCCCATCTGCGGGAACTGTTCGGCTGTGAAGTGGGGTTGTCCGATCACAGCATGGGCGTCGGGGTGTCCGTGGCGGCGGTGGCGCTGGGTGCTACGGTGGTCGAGAAACACTTCACCCTGGATCGCGCCGCTGGCGGGGTCGACGCCAGCTTCTCCCTGGAGCCTGCGGAACTGGCCTGCCTGGTGCTGGAAACCGAGCGCGCCTGGCAGGCCATGGGGCAGGTACGCTATGGCGCCACCCAGGCTGAAAGCAAGTCTCTGGTTTACCGTCGGTCGCTATATGTCACTCGGGACATGCAGGCTGGAGAGCTGTTCAGTGCGGACAATGTGCGGGCAATCCGCCCTGGGCTGGGGCTGGCCCCCAAACACTACGATACGCTGCTTGGCCGTCGTGCGCGTCAGCCGCTCAAGCGCGGCACTGCGCTGGACTGGGCATTGGTCGAATAGGCCTTTGTGTGGCGGATTCGGCAAAATAGCGTGACCTGTGAGTCATAACGCGCATCTTCACTGTATTGTGTTGCCCGGGAAGATGGCGCCAGCCCTGCGTGACAGGTCCAGTGATAGCCCTTGGTTCTTCCCGATACCGCGGTGTTTGGCAGGTATATCTGTATTTTTTTCGGCAGCCCCTGCTCAGTGACTGAGCGGGGGTATTGAGCTGTTTATTATTGGGAAGCCGTAATGATTGGCATAAAAAGCATTGCGAGCTACGTGCCTGTAGCCGGCGTGGACAATTACGCACAAGGTGCAAAATTCGCCAAGGATGAAGAGTTCATCCTGGGCAAAATCGGTTCGGCTTTCCTGCCGCGCAAAGACGCTGGGCAGGAGACTTCCGATCTGTGTGTCGAAGCGGTCAATGCTTTGTTCGCCAGTAACCCTGAGCTCAAGCGCGAAGCCATCGATGTGTTGATCGTGGTCACCCAGAACGGTGACGAAGAAGGCCTGCCTCATACCGCGGCGATCGTCCAGGACAAGCTGGGCCTGCCGACTACCGTAGCGGCGTTCGATATTTCCCTGGGTTGCTCCGGTTACGTCTACGGCATCTACGCTATCAAGGGCTTCATGGAGGCCACTGGGCTGAAGAATGGCCTGTTGGTCACCGCCGATCCTTATTCGAAGATCGTTGATCCGGAAGACCGCAACACCACCATGCTGTTTGGTGACGCCGCAACCGCCACCTGGTTGGGGGAGGGGGCCACCTGGCAGTTGGGCAAGGCCAAGTTCGGTACTGATGGTTCCGGTGCTCCGCATCTGAAGGTCACCGATGGCGTGTTCTTCATGAATGGCCGCCAGGTGTTCAATTTCGCCCTGCTCAAGGTTCCGGCCCACCTGCACGAGTTGCTGGATGAGTCAGGCTTGCAGTCTGATGACATCGATGCCTTCTGCATTCACCAGGGCAGCGCGGCTATCGTCGACGCCGTGGCCCGGCGTTTCGAGGGGAACCCGGACAAGTTCATCAAGGATATGGTGGAAACCGGTAATACCGTGTCGTCGAGCATTCCGCTGCTGCTGGAAAAACACATGTTCGACTCCAGCTGGAAGCGCGTGGCCTTGAGCGGTTTTGGCGTCGGGTTGTCCTGGGGATCGGCGATCATCTATCGCGCCTGAGCCTCTGCTTGCGGCGGTAAACATAGCGCTCAAGGTGTAATCTTGAGCGCTATTTTTTTGCACGAGTGATAAGCGAGGCAATATGAGCGACAGCTTTGAACGCAACGCCCGGGTGATGAGGGAGCGCTGGCCGGTGCTGCTGGAGCGGGTGCTGGCTGAAGACGATGCCTCGTTGCAGGCTGAACTGGTGGAAGGGCTGGGCTCGACCCTGAGCATTGGCGGTATCCAGCTGACCAGTCGCCATGACCGCACTCGTGAAGCCCACAGACAGGCGGCCAGTTTGCCTGAGGCGCCGGTTCTGCACCTGTATGGCTCTGGCCTGGGGGATCTGCAGATGGCGTTGCTGGCACGCCCGGAGCTTACGCGGCTGTATGTGCACATCCTCAATGGCGCCGTGTTCAAGCTGTCGCTGCAGTTGCTTGAGCAGCAGGGCTGGTTGGCTGATCCGCGGGTCGAGTTGTTGTATGCCGGAGATCTGCGAGAGATTCAATTGCCGTTCTTTGCCCTGCCGGCCGAGTTGGTACTGGCGGATGACTACAGTGCGAAGATCCGTGACCGGCTGATCAGCGAAATCCATTTATCGTTCAACAATCGCCGGTTCACGGCCGACGCGGCTGATATTGCCGCGCGTCTGGTTGCCGTCGAGTCCTGGGTCCAGGCGGACCTGGATGTCGCCGAGTTGTTTGGCACGGATCCCGGGCGCGAGGTCTTCGTCATCGCTACCGGGCCGAGTCTGGAACCGCACTTCGAAGCCTTGCGATCCTTGGCCGAGCAGCCGCAGCGACCGCTGTTTATCTGCGTGGATACGGCTTATCAGCCGCTGCGCAGGCACGGTATCCAGCCGGACCTGGTGGTGAGCATCGATCAGCGTATTTCCTCCCGGCATTTGCCGTCTCAGGGCAGTGAGGGCACCACCCTGGTCTATATGCCGTTGGCCGACCCGCAGGTGCTTGAGGGCTGGCAGGGGCCGCGTTACGTCGCCTATTCGACCAGCCCGCTCTTCGAACAGATGCGTCTGCGGGTGCCGCGGGCTCAATTGCACTCGGGTGGCAGTGTGATTCACCCGGCAGTGGACCTGGCGGTGAAGATGGGCGCTCGGCGAGTGACCCTGTTCGGTGCGGACTTCGCGTTTCCGATGAATCGCACTCACGCCGGCTGGCAGGACGGTGATCTGGGGCCACAGCTCAATGCCGCCAAGCATTGGGTACTGGACGGTCACGGGCAGCGAGTCAAGACCCAGCTCAATTTCCGTAGCTATCTGTGTGAGCTGGAGCGTTACATCGAGGGCCAGCCCGAGGTTGCATTTTTCAATACCAGTCGCAGCGGCGCGATGATTGCCGGTACGACCTTCCATGGGGATTTTGTCCGATGAGTCGACATGAGCCTTTGTTTGACAATGCCCGGGACGTTGCCGACCTGTTCCGTCTGGGGCGGGATGTCGAGGCGGCTGTGGCGATGATCGAGCTGTTCGACCCGGTACAAGGGCTGGTTGATGGTGCGCCGTCGTCGGCGCAGCAGGATTGGGCCGCGCTACTGGGATTGATGCTCAAGTGCCAGGAGGCGCAGGACTGGCTGGGTCTGGCCGATTATCTCGAGTATGAGTTGGTGGACTGGTTGCAGGTAGCATTCGCGGATTAGAGGGGGTGCCCCGGTGTGGGCTAACTCGGTTTTGGTTGGGAATTTTCTGGCGTCATTTTTTCGTTTGGTGATGGGTTTAAGCCCTTGTTTCTCAAGAGGTGGCCGGGTGATGGCAAATATTTTTGAAAAAGCCCTAAAGCAACTTGCATTGCCGACGATAACTATTACGAAGGTTCTCTAGGCCATTACCCGGCGGTTGCCAGGGCCGGAAGCCGCAGTACCCAACCAACGAGGAATTCGTCATGGCTTTAACAGTAAACACTAACGTCACGTCGCTGAACGTTCAGAAAAACCTGAACCGCGCTTCCGACGCTCTGTCGACTTCGATGACTCGCCTGTCTTCCGGCCTGAAAATCAACAGTGCAAAAGACGACGCCGCCGGCCTGCAGATCGCTACCCGTATGACCTCGCAGATCCGTGGCCAGACCATGGCAATCAAAAACGCCAACGACGGTATCTCCATCGCCCAGACCGCTGAAGGCGCGATGCAAGAATCCACCAACATTCTGCAGCGTATGCGTGAACTGGCTGTTCAGTCGCGAAACGACTCCAACGGTACTCAAGACCGCGTTGCTCTGAACAAAGAATTCGGTCAGATGTCGGACGAGCTGACTCGTATCGCCAAGTCGACCAACCTGAACGGCAAGAACCTGATCGACGGTACTGCTGGCACCATGACCTTCCAGGTCGGTTCCAACACTGGTGCTACCAACCAGATCACCATCACTCTGGCCAGCGGCTTCGACGCTGCAACCCTGAGCGTTGACTCTGCTGCCATCGCTATCACCGGTACCGACAGCGCCACTGCAGAAGCCAGCACCAAGGCTGCAATGGACGCCATCGACAAGGCTCTGCAGACCATCAACTCCAGCCGTGCTGACCTCGGTGCTGCACAAAACCGTCTGACCAGCACCATCTCCAACCTGCAGAACATCAACGAAAACGCCAGTGCTGCACTGGGTCGCGTACAAGATACCGACTTCGCGTCTGAAACTGCCCAGCTGACCAAGCAGCAGACTCTGCAACAGGCTTCGACCGCAGTTCTGGCCCAGGCCAACCAACTGCCATCCGCTGTACTGAAGCTGCTTCAGTAATAGCCGGCTAAGCTTTGGCGGGGGAGTGCGCTGGTCGTGCTCTCCCGCTTTTTTACTTTAAGAGGTGATGGACATGGATATGAGCGTGAAGCTGAACTTGTCTTATCCTGCGGCCAAGCCGGTGACGCCTGTTGCTGACAAGCCTGTGGAGAAGCCTCGAGAGGACGTTCCTGCTGTTTCGGCAAGCGCCAAGCAGGACGGTAAAAAAGATGCGCAGGCCGAGCAGGAAAAGTTGAAGATGGCCGTGCAGGAAATCGAGAAGTTCGTCCAGTCGGTCAAGCGTAACCTGGAGTTCTCGATTGACGAGCCCTCCGGGCAGGTCGTGGTCAAGGTTATTGCCAGTGATTCGGGTGAGGTGGTTCGTCAGATCCCCAACGAAGAAGTGCTGAAATTGGCCAACAGCTTGAATGACGCTAGCAGCTTGCTGTTCAGCGCCAAGGTCTGACAGCTGGCATGAAAATTGTTGCTCTGTACTTTTGGGCGCTGTAGTGGTCAAAAGACTGGCGGCACATTGAAGGGAGAGACATATGGCAAGTCCAATTCTACCGGGTACCGGTCTGGGTTCCGGCCTCGACACTGGTGCTATCGTCAAGGCGTTGGTAGCGGCTGACAAATCGGCCAAGCAAGGTCAGATCGACCGTGCAACTACCACCAACAGTGCCAGCATCTCCGGTATCGGAACCTTGCAGTCGTTGTTGTCGACCTTCCAGAGCACCCTGTCGGTCACGGGGTTGGGAAGTTCTATCAATCCTTCCTTTGCCGGCTTTGCGGCTACCTCCAGCGACAGCAAGTTTGTGGATGCCACGGCAGACAACTATGCGGTTGCCGGCAAGTACTCCGTTACCGTCACGAATATTGCAACTTCGTCAAAAGTGGCCAGTGCGGCTTTTGCCGGAGGAAATACCAGTGCCATTCCGAGTGGTACACTGAACATCACTCAAAATGGCACTAGCTATCCGTTGACCATCGGTGCGAATGCGACGTTACAGTCGGTGCGTGACTCGATCAACGCCGATTCCAAGATGAACATGTCAGGGATCAGCGCCAACATCGTGACTGACTCCTTCGGTTCGCGACTGGTGATCGGTTCCAGCAAGACTGGTGCAGGCACTGACTTTTCTGTCAGTGGTATCGCTGGGTTGGAGATCGATGGCAGCAAGGTCATGCCTAAAGGCACTGCTCAGGATCCCACCACGGCTACCTCGTCCGGTTCCGTCGGTGGCTTGGCCGTTGATGCGGTCTTCAGTATCGATGGTATGCAGTTGACCAGCAAAACCAATGCCGTCACTCAGGCGGTTTCCGGTCTGAAGCTCAACCTGGTCGCTCCGACCGCCGCTAACACTCCTATCACGGTGACGGTTGCTACCAACACTGAAGGCCTGAAAACCTCGATCCAGAAATTTGTCGATGCCTACAACGCCGTGGCCAACGGTATTACTACCCTGACCAAGCCTTCTCTGGATGACAGCGGCAAACCGACAATTCCAGCGCAGTTGACCGGTGATTCACTGCCTCGCTCAATTCTGGCGGCTATTCGTGCACCACTATCGGAAACCGGGGCGGGTGACAAGCTGACCGTGCTGGCGCAGCTGGGTATTACCACCAACCAGAAGACTGGTGCGCTGGACTTTGATGACAAAAAGTTCACTGTCGCCATGACGGATAAAAAGCTGGGTGGTGAGGTGCAAAAACTGTTCAGTGGCGATGGCACCAACCTGGGATTGCTGGATCGCATGACCAATGCCATCAAGCCTTTCACTCAGGGCGTAGGCACCATGACCGAGGGGATTTTGACCACTCGGACCAAGACCCTGGATATGACCAAGAAAAAACTCAGCGATCAGCAGGATGCCCTTGATCGTCGAGTGGCGACTCTGACCGCGGTGCTGACCAAAAAGTACAACGACATGGATACCCTGGTAGGCAAGCTGAAGGCTACCTCCAGCAACATCACGTCGATGTTCCAGGCCTTGACCGCACAGCAAAAAGGCTGATATTCACTCAGCGCCAAAAGCCCGGCAGCGTTTTCCAGCGCTCCGGGCTTTTGTATGTGACCTAAAGTTTTTTGACGTTGCGTCGATATATTGCTTATACGAACCCTTGAGTTTTGAAGAGGTATCACATGAATCCGATGTTAGCCCTTCGGCAGTACCAGAAGATCGGTGCGCAGGCGCAGACCTCCGAAGCCAGTCCTCATCGTCTGGTACAAATGCTGATGGAAGGCGGCCTGGATCGTATCGCTCAGGCCAAGGGCGCGATGGAGCGCAAGGATATTGCCAACAAAGGCGTGTTCATCGGCAAGGCCATTGGCATTATCGGTGGCTTGCGTGAGGGCCTGGACCTGGAAAACTCCCCGGAAACCCTGGGTGACCTGGACGGTCTCTACACCTACATGATGAAGCGTCTGACCGAAGCCAATATCAAGACCGATCCGAAGATCCTCGATGAAGTCACTGATCTGCTGCGCACGGTCAAAGAGGGCTGGGACGCTATTGCAGCTCCAGGTCCGCAGTTTTAAGGAGAAACACCATGAGTGCTGTCCTGCAACGCATTGAAGAAACTCGCGAGGCCCTGGTTGGTGCTTTGGCCGAGCGCAATTGGCAAGCCATTGGTGAGTTGGACCTGGCCTGCCGTTCATGCATGGAGGACGTGCTCAGTGAAGCTCAGGTCGACGAAGTCGCCTTGCGGGACAATCTGGAGGAGTTGTTGGGGGTTTACCGGCAACTGCTTGAGGTGGCAACGGGTGAGCGCCAGGCAATAGTCGACGAGATGTCGCAGATCCAGCAAGCACAGAACGCGGCAAAGGTTTACCATTTGTTCGGTTGATGTTGAGTTAATCCGAACGTTGCGCGCCATAAATTTGACTGTGCACGCATTTTTGACTTAACTAGTGGCTGTTTTCAGATTTCAGGCGTCTATAAGGCAGAAAATGCCGACAAGCGCGTCTAGCTTGCCCCTCATTCTGGGCATTGAGTTGACTAGGGAAGTTGCTATTGCATGTGGCGTGAAACCAAAATTCTGCTGATCGATGACGATAGCGTGCGCCGCCGCGACCTGGCGGTGATTTTAAATTTTCTCGGCGAGGAAAATTTCCCCTGCGGCAGCCATGACTGGCAGCAGGCCGTCGGCTCTTTGTCGTCAAGTCGCGAAGTAATTTGCGTCCTCATCGGGACTGTAAATGCTCCTGGTGCACTTCTGGGCTTGCTAAAGACACTCTCAACCTGGGATGAGTTCCTTCCGGTTTTGTTAATGGGCGAAAATTCTTCCGTTGAACTGCCTGAAGACCAGCGCCGGAGAGTGCTTTCTACCCTGGAAATGCCCCCCAGCTACAGCAAGTTGCTCGACTCCCTGCATAGGGCTCAGGTCTATCGTGAAATGTACGATCAGGCCCGCGAGCGCGGTCGGCATCGCGAACCCAATCTGTTCCGCAGTCTGGTGGGTACCAGTCGCGCGATCCAGCATGTGCGGCAGATGATGCAGCAGGTGGCGGATACCGACGCCAGCGTGCTGATCCTTGGTGAGTCGGGTACTGGCAAGGAAGTGGTTGCGCGTAATCTGCACTATCACTCCAAGCGCCGTGACGCGCCTTTCGTTCCCGTCAATTGCGGAGCTATTCCGGCTGAATTGCTGGAGAGCGAGCTGTTCGGTCATGAAAAGGGGGCGTTCACCGGGGCTATCACTAGCCGTGCCGGACGCTTCGAGTTGGCCAACGGCGGAACCCTGTTTCTCGACGAAATCGGCGATATGCCGCTGCCGATGCAGGTCAAGCTGCTGCGCGTACTGCAGGAGCGCACCTTCGAGCGGGTGGGCAGCAACAAGACCCAGGGTGTTGATGTGCGAATCATCGCCGCCACCCACAAGAACCTTGAAAGCATGATCGAAGTGGGCAGTTTCCGTGAGGATCTGTACTACCGCCTCAACGTGTTCCCGATCGAGATGGCGCCGTTGCGTGAGCGAGTGGAAGACATTCCGCTGCTGATGAACGAGCTGATTTCACGCATGGAGCACGAGAAGCGCGGATCGATCCGTTTCAATTCTGCCGCGATCATGTCCCTGTGCCGGCATGGCTGGCCGGGCAACGTCCGCGAACTGGCCAACCTGGTGGAGCGCATGGCGATCATGCATCCGTACGGGGTGATCGGTGTGGTCGAGCTGCCGAAGAAGTTCCGCTATGTCGATGACGAAGATGAGCAGTTGGTGGACAGTCTGCGCAGCGATCTGGAAGAGCGGGTGGCAATCAACGGCCATGCGCCGGACTTTGCCGCCACTGCCATGCTGCCGCCGGAAGGCCTGGACCTGAAGGACTACCTTGGCAGTCTGGAGCAGGGTTTGATCCAGCAGGCGCTGGATGATGCCAATGGCATCGTGGCACGAGCCGCCGAGCGGCTGCGCATCCGTCGCACCACCCTGGTGGAGAAGATGCGTAAGTACGGCATGAGCCGCCGTGAGGGTGATGAACAGGCAGATGATTGACGCCTGTTTTTCAAGTCGTTGAAATCTGGTTGGTTTTTTTTAGGCACGGGTATTGCTACGTCTCTTGCAACGTTCCGTTTAACTGACGGTCAGCCAAGCGAGAGAGCACGATGCCCCAAGCCGCCCAGATGTCTCCTGTCCCTGATGCTCAGGGGCAATCGTCGTCCGTAGAGCAGGCAAGCCGGCTGGGCCTTGAGCAGGCCTTTGCCTTGTTCAACCAGATGTCGAGCCAACTTACTGACTCCTACAGCATGCTTGAAGCCCGGGTTACCGAACTCAAGGGTGAATTGGCGGTGGTCAGTGCCCAGCGCATGCAAGAGCTGGCGGAGAAGGAGCGTCTGGCCAACCGGCTGCAGAACCTTCTCGATCTGCTGCCGGGCGGGGTGATCGTCATTGATGGTCAGGGCATTGTCAGCGAAGCTAACCCGGCTGCATGCGAGCTGTTGGGGTTGCCGTTGGCCGGAGAGCTATGGCGCAACATCATTGCCCGCAGTTTTGCTCCGCGTGAAGACGACGGTCATGAAATCTCCCTGCGCGACGGTCGACGCCTGTCGATCTCTACTCGCTCGCTGGATGCTGAGCCGGGGCAGTTGGTGCTGCTCAATGACCTGACTGAAACCCGTCATCTGCAAGATCAATTGGCCCGTCATGAGCGGTTGTCTTCCTTGGGCAAGATGGTTGCTTCCCTGGCTCACCAGATTCGCACTCCGTTGTCGGCAGCCTTGCTGTATGCCAGTCATCTGACTGAGCAGGAGCTGCCGGTGGCCACTCACCAACGTTTTGCCGGGCGGCTCAAGGAGCGTCTGCATGAGCTTGAGCATCAGGTCCGCGACATGCTGGTATTCGCTCGTGGTGAGTTGCCCCTGACCGATCGCCTGACTCCCAGGGCGCTGTTGCAGTCGTTGCAGGCCGCGGCCCTGACTCATGTCCAGGACGTTGCCGTGCGCTGGCAGTGCGACAGTCATCATGGCGAGTTGCTGTGCAATCGCGACACGCTGGTGGGGGCCTTGCTCAATCTGATCGAGAACGCCGTTCAGGCCAGTGCTGGCGCGGCGCGTCTCAAGGTGCACCTGTATAGCCGGGGCGATACCCTGCGGCTGTGCGTCAGCGACAGTGGCAGCGGTATCGATGCTGCGGTGCTGGAACGTCTGGGGGAGCCATTTTTTACTACCAAGGCTAATGGAACTGGGCTCGGCCTGACGGTGGTCAAGGCAGTGGCACGTGCCCATCAGGGAGAATTGTCGCTGCGTTCGCGTCCTGGGCGCGGTACTTGTGCGCTGGTGACCTTGCCCCTGTTCTCCAGTGCTCATGGAGTGGAGTGAAGGTAATGGCAATCAAGGTTTTACTGGTTGAAGACGATCGCGCGCTGCGCGAGGCCCTCGCAGACACTCTGCTGTTGGCCGGTCATGACTACAAAGCGGTCGGCAGTGCGGAAGACGCGCTGGAGGCAGTGGCGGCCGAGTCGTTCAGCCTGGTGGTCAGCGACGTCAATATGCCGGGCATGGATGGTCATCAGTTGCTGGGCCTGCTGCGCACGCGCCAGCCACAGTTGCCAGTATTGCTGATGACCGCTCACGGTGCCGTCGAGCGCGCAGTGGATGCCATGCGCCAGGGTGCTGCCGATTACCTGGTCAAACCCTTCGAGCCTCGAGCCTTGCTCGACTTGGTGGCACGCCATGCCTTGGGGTCTCTGGGGGCTGGCGAGGATGAAGGGCCGGTGGCTTTTGAGCCGGCCAGTGCGCAGTTGCTGGAGCTGGCGGCGCGGGTGGCTCGCAGTGATTCCACGGTGTTGATTTCCGGCGAGTCAGGTACTGGCAAGGAAGTCCTGGCGCGTTATATCCACCAGCATTCCCATCGGGCTCATCAGCCCTTCATCGCCATCAACTGTGCGGCGATTCCCGACAACATGCTCGAGGCCACCTTGTTCGGGCACGAGAAGGGTTCTTTTACGGGGGCTATTGCTGCCCAGCCCGGCAAGTTCGAGCAGGCCGACGGCGGCACCATTTTGTTGGACGAGATTTCTGAAATGCCTCTCGGCCTGCAGGCCAAGCTGCTGCGGGTCTTGCAGGAGCGCGAGGTCGAGCGGGTGGGCGCACGCAAGCCGATTAGCCTGGACATTCGGGTGGTGGCCACGACCAACCGTGATCTGGCAGGAGAAGTCGCGGCGGGGCGTTTTCGCGAGGACTTGTATTACCGTCTGTCGGTATTTCCTCTGGCCTGGCGTCCGCTGCGCGAGCGCACCGCCGATATCCTGCCGCTGGCCGAGCGCTTGCTGGCCAAACACGTCAATAAAATGAAGCATGCCGCCGCCAGGCTGTCGGCTGAGGCTCAGGCTTGTCTGTTGGCGTATCCCTGGCCGGGTAACGTGCGTGAGTTGGACAATGCGTTGCAGCGAGCATTGATCCTGCAACAGGGCGGCTTGATTCAGCCGGAAGACTTCTGTCTCGCCGGGCCGGTGGCCTGTGCGCCGCTGCCAGCGCTAGCTCCCGCCAATCAGCCGGCACTTCGCGGTGCGCTAGGCGATATCGAGGGCGGACCCCGGGAATCGGGGGGGTTGGGCGACGATCTGCGACGTCGAGAGTTCCAGATGATCATCGATACCTTGCGTTCCGAGCGCGGGCGCCGCAAGGAGGCAGCGGAGCGCCTGGGGATCAGCCCGAGGACCCTGCGCTACAAACTGGCACAGATGCGTGATGCCGGAATGGACGTCGAGGCCTATCTGTTTGCTACTTGAGGAATGATCTCGGAAGCCCGGAACGGGCTTTTGTCGGGTTGGGCCATGGAGCTGGCACCGTTGTTGCTAACACCTCACTAACCGCACGGTGAGTGTCAAAAAATTGCGGGTCGTCAGAGAGAGTAGACCATGAGCCAAGGTGTTGAATTTAATCGGTTGATGCTGGATATGCGGGCCATGCAAATGGACGCCATGTCGCAGCCTAAAACCGCCGCAGTGGCAGAAGTCAGCGGCAGCAGCTTCGCTGACATGCTTGGCCAGGCCGTGAACAAGGTTAGCGATACTCAGCAGGCGTCCAATCAGCTGTCCAGTGCCTTCGAGATTGGCAAGAGCGGTGTCGACCTGACGGACGTGATGATTTCCTCGCAAAAGGCCAGCGTGTCTTTTCAAGCCTTGACCCAGGTGCGCAACAAGCTGGTTCAAGCGTATCAAGACATCATGCAGATGCCGGTTTAAGGACGAGATTGAGTCATGGCAGAAGCAGTCGCCGATAACGTACCGGCCAAGGCCACCCCGATAGACGGTAAACCGCCGCTATTCGGTTTGTCCTTCCTGGAAAACCTGTCCCAGATGACCATGCTGCGTCAGGTCGGCCTGTTGGTGGGGCTGGCCGCCAGCGTGGCGATTGGCTTTGCCGTGGTGCTGTGGTCCCAGCAGCCCGACTACCGGCCGCTGTACGGCAGCCTGGCCGGGATGGATGCCAAGCAGGTCATGGAAACTCTGGCCGCTGCCGACATTCCTTACACCGTCGAGCCCAACTCCGGTGCCTTGCTGGTCAAGGCCGATGATGTGTCCCGTGCCCGCCTGAAGCTGGCGGCCGCCGGTGTAGCGCCGGGTGACGGCAACGTCGGTTTCGAGATTCTTGATAAAGAACAAGGCCTGGGCACCAGCCAGTTCATGGAGGCGACCCGTTACCGTCGCGGCCTGGAAGGCGAACTGGCACGGACTATTTCCAGCCTGAACAACGTCAAGGGTGCCCGGGTGCACCTGGCAATTCCGAAAAGCTCGGTGTTCGTCCGTGACGAACGCAAGCCCAGCGCTTCGGTGCTGGTGGAACTGTACTCCGGTCGCTCCCTGGAACCGGGGCAGGTCATGGCTATCATCAATCTGGTGGCTACCAGCGTTCCTGAGCTGAGCAAGTCCCAGGTGACCGTAGTCGACCAGAAAGGCAACTTGCTTTCCGATCAGGCAGAGAACTCTGCCTTGACCATGGCCGGCAAGCAGTTCGACTACAGCCGTCGCCTGGAAGGCATGCTGACCCAGCGGGTGCACAATATCCTGCAGCCGGTGCTGGGCAACGACCGCTACAAGGCTGAAGTCTCGGCAGATGTCGATTTCAGTGCGGTGGAGTCCACCTCTGAGCAGTTCAACCCTGATCAGCCTGCCTTACGTAGCGAGCAGTCGGTCAACGAACAGCGCTCCAGCAGCAACGGCCCGCAAGGCGTGCCGGGTGCTCTGAGCAACCAGCCGCCGTCGCCGGCGTCCGCGCCGCAAACCACGGGTGGTGCTACTGCCGCCGCCGGCATGGTGCAACCGGGGCAGCCACTGCTGGATGCCAACGGTCAACAGATCATGGATCCGGCCACCGGTCAGCCGATGTTGGCGCCATACCCGGCGGACAAGCGTCAGCAATCCACCAAGAACTTCGAGCTTGATCGCTCCATCAGCCATACCCGGCAGCAACAGGGGCGTGTGAATCGCCTGTCGGTAGCCGTGGTGGTCGACGATCAGGTCAAGGTCAACCCGGCCAACGGCGAAACCAGTCGTGCTCCCTGGAGTGCCGACGAATTGGCGCGCTTCACCCGTCTGGTGCAGGACGCCGTGGGCTTTGATGCCAGCCGCGGCGACAGCGTCAGTGTGATCAACGTGCCATTCTCTGCCGAGCGTGGAGAAGTGGTCGCCGATATTCCGTTCTACTCGCAGCCTTGGTTCTGGGACATCGTCAAGCAGGTTCTCGGGGTGTTGTTTATCCTGGTGCTGGTATTCGGCGTGCTGCGTCCGGTGCTCAACAACATCACTGGCGGTGGCAAGGACAAGCAATTGGCCGGCCTGGGCAGTGATGTCGAGTTGGGTGGCATGGGTGGGCTGGATGGTGAGCTGTCCAACGATCGAGTCAGTCTCGGTGGCCCGCAAAGCATTCTGCTGCCAAGCCCGAGCGAGGGTTATGACGCTCAATTGAACGCAATCAAGAGTCTGGTGGCTGAAGACCCGGGTCGTGTGGCTCAGGTCGTGAAAGAGTGGATTAACGCAGATGAGTGATAACCGAGCCGCTACCGCCAAACTGACCCGGGTCGACAAAGCAGCGATCCTGCTGCTGTCCCTGGGGTCCACCGATGCCGCGCAAGTGCTGCGCCACATGGGGCCCAAAGAGGTCCAGCGTGTGGGTGTGGCCATGGCGCAGATGGGCAACGTGCACCGTGAGCAGGTCGAGCAGGTGATGAGTGAGTTCGTCGACATCGTCGGTGATCAGACCAGCCTCGGCGTCGGTTCTGACGACTATGTACGCAAAATGCTCACCCAGGCCCTGGGCGAAGACAAGGCCAACGGCCTGATTGACCGCATTCTCTTGGGTGGCAACACCAGCGGCCTGGACAGCCTTAAGTGGATGGAACCGCGGGCCGTGGCCGACGTGATCCGTTACGAGCACCCGCAGATCCAGGCTATCGTGGTGGCTTACCTCGACCCGGATCAAGCGGGCGAAGTGCTGGGTAACTTCGACCACAAGGCGCGCCTGGACATCATTCTGCGGGTTTCCTCGCTCAATACCGTGCAGCCGGCAGCCTTGAAAGAGCTGAACCAGATTCTCGAGAAGCAGTTCTCCGGCAACTCCAACGCTTCACGTACCACTCTGGGCGGCATCAAGCGCGCAGCCGACATCATGAACTTCCTCGACAGCTCGATCGAAGGCCAGTTGATGGATTCGATCCGCGAGGTCGACGAAGACCTGTCCGGTCAGATCGAAGACCTGATGTTCGTCTTCAACAACCTGGCCGATGTCGACGACCGCGGCATCCAGGCGTTGCTGCGCGAAGTGTCTTCCGATGTGCTGGTGCTGGCCCTCAAGGGTTCGGACGAAGGGGTCAAGGAAAAGATCTTCAAGAACATGTCCAAGCGTGCGGCAGAGCTGCTGCGCGACGACCTGGAAGCCAAGGGCCCGGTTCGCGTCAGCGACGTGGAGACCGCGCAGAAGGAAATCCTCACTATTGCCCGCCGTATGGCCGAAGCCGGAGAAATCGTTCTCGGCGGGAAGGGCGGCGAAGAAATGATCTAAGGTCGCTTTATGTCGTCCAGCAGTGATGAGTCCCAAAGCGAAGTGATTCGCGCTCGGGACGTCGAGGATTTTGACGTCTGGGCTCTGCCCAGTTTCGATCCCGAGCCGCCCGAGCCCGAGCCGGAACCTGAAGAGGTGCCGGAAGAAATCGAGGAAGTGCCGCTGGACGAAGTCCAGCCACTGACCCTTGAAGAGCTCGAGAGCATTCGCCAGGAAGCCTATAACGAAGGTTTCGCCACCGGTGAGAAGGAAGGCTTCCACAGCGCCACGCTCAAGGTCCGTCAGGAAGCCGAGGTTGCCCTGAGGGCCAAGCTGCAGACGCTTGAGTTGCTGATGAGCAACCTGTTCGAGCCTATCGCCGAGCAAGACACACAGATTGAAAAGTCTCTGGTGGAGTTGGTGAAGCACATCGCTCGCGAAGTGATCCAGCGTGAGCTGGCCATGGACTCTAGCCAGATCGAGCACGTCATGCGTGAAGCGCTCAAGCTGTTGCCCTTGGGCGTCGGCAATGTGCGTCTGTACGTCAATCCGCAGGATTTCGAGCAGGTCAAAAGCCTGCGTGACCGGCATGAGGAAAGCTGGCGTATCGTCGAGGACGAGGCGCTGCTGCCCGGTGGTTGCCGGGTCGAGACCGAGCACAGCCGGATTGATGCCAGTGTTGAAACCCGGATCACCCAGGCCATGGACCAACTGTTCGACCAGATGCACGAGCAGTCGCTGCACCCGGCCGCCACAGACTTGAGCCTGGACCTCGGCCCGCGGACGCCGATAGTGCCGGCGCCGGATGACGCCAGCACCAACGCCATCGAGGAGGCTGCAACGCACGCGCCTGTGGATCACTTCGATGCGCCTTGAACGCACCAGCTTCGGCAAGCGCCTCGGCGGTTACGCCGAAGCGATCAAGCTGCCGGGTCAGCCGATTCTTGAAGGGCGCTTGCTGCGCATGGTTGGCCTGACCCTGGAAGCCGAGGGCTTGCGTGCGGCCATGGGCACCCGTTGCCTGGTGATCAACGATGACAGTTATCACCCGGTCAAGGTTGAAGCGGAGGTCATGGGCTTCTCCGGCGGCAAGGTATTCCTGATGCCGGTGGGCAGCGTCGCCGGGATCGCTCCGGGTGCCCGTGTGGTACCTCTGGCCGACACCGGGCGCTTGCCCATGGGCATGAGCATGCTCGGGCGAGTGCTGGACGGCGCCGGACGGGCGCTGGATGGCAAGGGCGGCATGCGCGCCGAGGACTGGGTGCCGATGGACGGCCCCACCATCAACCCTCTCAAGCGTGACCCGATCAGCCAGCCGCTGGATGTGGGAATCCGCAGCATCAACGGTTTATTGACGGTGGGTCGCGGCCAGCGGTTGGGCCTGTTCGCCGGTACCGGCGTGGGTAAGAGTGTGCTCCTGGGCATGATGACCCGCTTCACCGAGGCCGACATCATCGTGGTCGGCCTTATCGGCGAGCGGGGTCGTGAGGTCAAGGAGTTCATCGAGCACATCCTGGGTGAAGAAGGCCTTAAGCGTTCGGTAGTGGTGGCTTCGCCAGCGGATGATGCGCCGCTGATGCGTTTGCGCGCGGCCATGTACTGCACGCGCATCGCTGAATATTTTCGCGACAAGGGCAAGAACGTCCTGTTGCTGATGGATTCTCTGACCCGTTTCGCCCAGGCCCAGCGGGAAATCGCCCTGGCCATCGGCGAGCCGCCGGCCACTAAGGGTTATCCGCCTTCAGTGTTCGCCAAGCTGCCCAAGCTGGTGGAGCGCGCCGGTAATGCCGAGGCTGGCGGTGGTTCGATCACGGCGTTCTATACCGTGCTCTCCGAGGGCGATGACCAGCAGGATCCGATTGCCGACTCTGCCCGAGGCGTGCTCGACGGACACATCGTACTGTCCCGGCGTCTGGCGGAAGAGGGGCACTACCCGGCGATCGACATCGAGGCCTCCATCAGTCGGGTCATGCCGGCGGTGATCAGCCCCGACAACATGGCTCGCGCCCAGTACTTCAAGCAGCTGTGGTCGCGTTATCAGCAAGCTCGCGACCTGATCAGCGTCGGTGCCTACGTGCCTGGGGGCGACCGCGATACCGACACCGCGATCTCCTTGCAGCCGGCGATGGTGGCCTACCTGCGTCAGGGGCTGAATGACAACGTCAGTCTTGGCCATAGCCAGACCCATCTGGAGATGCTCTTCGCTCCGGCAACGGGCGGGTAACGGGCAATGGCCGACAGCCGTGCGGCGCGTCTGGCGCCAGTGGTGGACATGGCTGAAAATGCCGAGCGCACTGCCGCCCAGCGCCTGGAGTACTTCCATGGTCAAGTGCGCGTGGCCGAGAGCAAGCTGGGCGACCTGGAGCGTTTTCGCGGCGACTACCAGGAGCAATGGGTCGAGCGCGGCAAGCTCGGCGTCAGCGGCCATTGGCTGATGAACTACCAGTACTTCCTCAGCCAGCTAGACACCGCGGTGGCCCAGCAGCGGCAAAGCCTGGCCTGGCACCAGAACAACCTCGATCGCGCGCGGGAGGCTTGGCAGCAGGCGTATGCGCGGGTGGGCGGATTGCGCAAGCTGGTGCAGCGTTATATCGATGAGGCTCGGGCGTTAGAAGATAAGCGCGAGCAGAAGCTGCTGGATGAGCTTTCCCAGCGTTTGCCCCGTCAAGATCCTTATTGACCCTGCTCATTTTTGTGCTGCAGGTTGTCCGCCTGGCGAGTGGGTGCTAAACCTTCTAGACGTCGTCTATGACAAGGAAGCAGTCTCATGTCGGTCGTTACAGAAATATCCCCTGATGGACAGAAACTCACGATCTCGATCAGGGGGCGTTTTGATTTCGGACGCCACCAGGAATTTCGTGAATCCTATGAGCGACTCAACAGGACGCCGGAGTCCATCGTGGTGGACCTCAAGGAGGCCACCTACCTCGACAGTTCGGCCCTGGGCATGTTGCTCTTGTTGCGTGACCACGCCGGAGGCGACAGTGCCGATGTGCGGGTGATCAACAGCAATTCGGATGTGCGCAAGATTCTCGCCATCTCCAATTTCGACAAGCTTTTCGACATCAGTTGAGTGGTGCGCGCTCGATGGCCGAGCCCCTGTGTGTACTGATTGCCGAAGATGGCGCGGCGGATCGCCTGCTGCTGTCCAGTATCATCCGGCGCCAGGGGCATCAGGTGCTGGCGGCGAGCAATGGGGCGCAGGCGCTGGAACTGTTTCAGCAACAGCGTCCGCACATTGTGCTGCTGGACGCGATGATGCCGGTGATGGACGGGTTTGAGGCGGCACGGCGAATCAAGGCGCTGGCGGGCGAAGCCCTGATACCGATCATTTTCCTTACCTCCCTGAGCGAGGGCGAGGCGCTGGCTCGCTGTCTTGAGGCGGGTGGTGACGATTTCCTGGCCAAGCCCTACAACCCGGTGATCCTGGCCGCCAAGATCAATGCCATGGATCGTCTGCGGCGTCTGCAGGAAACTGTTCTGCACCAGCGTGACCAGATCACTCGCCACCACGACTATCTGCTCAATGAGCAGCGAGTGGCCAAGGCTGTATTCGACAAAATTGCCCATTCCGGCTGCCTGAATGCGCCGAATATTCGCTATTTGCAATCGCCCTACGCGCTGTTCAATGGTGATCTGTTGCTGGCGGCCTACACCCCCGCAGGGGACATGCATGTCTTGCTGGGGGACTTCACCGGCCATGGTCTGCCCGCCGCGGTCGGCGCCATGCCCCTGGCCGAGGTGTTCTACGCCATGACCGCCAAGGGTTATGGGTTGCCGGAAATCCTCCGGGAGATGAATGCCAAGCTCAAGCGCATCCTGCCGGTGGACATGTTCTGCTGCGCCACGCTGTTGTGCCTGAGTCATCAGCGGCGGGCGGTGGAGGTGTGGAATGGCGGGATGCCCGAGGGCTATTTGTACAGCCAGGTCAGTGTTGCGAGAACGCCATTGGTGGCTCGCCACTTGCCTCTCGGGGTCTTGAGTGCCGAGGCTTTCGAGGATGCTACCGAAGTGTTTCCCATGGCTTTGGGGGATCGGGTGTTCCTGCTCTCTGATGGAGTGATCGACACCTGTAACGTCGAGGATGAACTGTTTGGCGTGCAGCGGTTGCAGCAGGTGTTTGCCGCCAATCGCCAGCAAGGGCTCCTGTTCGAGGAGGTTCAGCAGGCCCTGAAGGACTTTGGGGGCAGTGCCCGGGACGATGTGAGCATGGTCGAGGTTGGGTTGCCGGAGCTCCCGAGGCTGGCGCCGCCCACCCTGGTGTATTCCGATAGCGGACAATCCTGCCCGCTGGACTGGTCGGTGAGCTTCGAGTTTCGTGCGGCGACCCTCAAGCGCTTCAATCCCTTGCCCTACCTGTTGCAGTTGCTGCTTGAGGTGCACGGCCTGAGGTCTCAGAGCGGGGCGCTTTACAGTGTGCTGGCCGAGCTTTATTCCAATGCGCTGGAGCACGGTGTGCTCAAGTTGGACTCGCGGCTCAAGCGCGATGCTGAGGGCTTCACCCGCTATTATCGCGAGCGCAGCGCCAGGCTCGCGGAGCTTCAGGAAGGTTTTGTCCGGGTCCACCTGCAGGTGCTGCCCCGGGAGGCCGGAGGGCGCCTGGTGGTTCGGGTTGAGGACAGTGGTGAGGGTTTCGACATCGCTGCAGTCCTGGCAAGGCCCAACGATGCGGGGCGTTTGTCGGGGCGCGGCGTCAGCCTGATTCGTCAAATGAGCCAGCAGGCGGTGTGGGCGGACGACGGGCGCAGTGTCTGCGTGGAGTTTTCTTGGGAGGCAATGGCATAATTAGTCTGTTCTTGATCAAGGAGTGAACAAGTGGCTGAGATTCATCTGGACCACACTGTGCTCAATGCGCTGCAGGAAGTTATGGAGGATGAGTACCCCCTCCTGCTGGACACCTTTGTCTGCGATTCCGAGGAGCGAGTGCAACTGTTGCGCAAGTCCGAAGATGCGATCCAGTTGGTGGCCACTGCTCATAGCCTCAAGGGCAGTAGCAGCAACATGGGCGCTATTCGCCTGGCTGAGCTCTGTCATCAACTGGAGTTGCGGGCTGGGCAGTCGGCCGCTACCGGAGTCCGTCAGTTGGTGGGTGAGATCGATGGCGAGTTCGCCATTGTCCGGCGTCTATGTCAGCAAGAGCTGCAGCGTTTTCACTGCTGAGAAATAACTTTTTATCCGCAGTGTGATGAAACTGGCTCAACCCTTGCATTCAAGTCTCGCAACTGTACCTATGATTCCAGTGCAGCGGAGACTGTCCCATGGCTGTTACCCCCAATTCGCTTCTTCAGGCCGCCGCTCAGGCCACTGTTCAGGCCAAGCCTCAAGCGGCCCCTGTCAGCCCTCTGGCAAACGCTGCCCAGCCTGATGACAAGGCCTCCAGCTTTGCGCAGCTCTACGCCAAAGAATCCCAGAACAAACCACAGAGCAAGCCTCTGGTCGTCGCTGACAATTCGCCCAAGCCGGGGCGTGACAAGAGTGCCGACTACAGCTCGAAGAAGGATGTCGGCAGCGATCAGTCTGCCGCGCCGCAGTCGGTGGTTGCCGATAGCGGCAAGACCTTGCCTGCCGACAAGCCCGCCAGCAGCGACAGCAAAACCTCGGGCAACGACAGCAAGGCCGCCGCCAGTGATGACAGTAAGCCGGTCGATACCGCTCAAGTCGATACGCCACCAAGCGTGCCGCCGCTGGATTCAAGCCTGGTGTCAGTAGTGCCGCCGCCGCCTGTAGTGGCGACCGAAGCGCCTCCCGCCACGCCGCTGGCGCCTCAGGTTGAAGCGGCTCCGGCGGTGGTGCCGCCGCCGGTCGCTGCTGCGGTGGTGGCGCCGGTTGCCGATCCGGCCAAGGCAGAATTCGACCCAGAGGCCGATCCATTGGATGCCATGCCAGCCGTGCGCCTGGCCATGGAGCAGGGCGGACATGTCTCGGCTTCCAGTCAGGCACAGCCCAAGGCCGCTCCGGCGAGCGCCAATAGTGACGGCCAACTGGCGTCGGTGCAGAACTTCGCCAATGGCATGGCGAGCATGCTCGAGCAGCAAACCAGCAAGAACAGTACCGAGCAGGGTGGAGAGAAGGCTTTCACGGGACTGGTTGCCGAAGGCCTGAAAGACCTCAAGGGGGCATCCAGCGACACTCGTGTGGATGATTTCGCCAATCGTCTGGCGGCCCTGACCCAGGCTGCGACACCCAAGACCGCCAACGCGACGCCGGTCAACCAGCCTCTGGCCATGCATCAGAGTGGCTGGACCGACGAGGTGGTCAACCGGGTCATGTACCTGTCCAGTAGCAACCTCAAGTCGGCGGACATCCAGTTGCAGCCAGCCGAACTGGGGCGTCTGGATATTCGTGTGCACATGATCCCCGATCAGCAGACCCAGGTGACCTTCATGAGTGCCCATGCCGGTGTTCGCGAAGCCCTGGAGGGGCAGATGCACCGCATGCGCGACATGTTCAGCCAGCAAGGCCTGGGGCAGGTCGACGTCAACGTCTCCGATCAGTCCCGTGGCTGGCAGGGCCAGGAGC
The DNA here is from genome assembly GCF_009908285.1 of Pseudomonas sp. Fl4BN1. Lineage (GTDB taxonomy): Bacteria > Pseudomonadota > Gammaproteobacteria > Pseudomonadales > Pseudomonadaceae > Aquipseudomonas. The sequence goes on along the minus strand of NZ_JAAARM010000004.1, from coordinate 204,767 downwards.
AGGCTCAGCAGGGGCAAAATCGTGGCAGTGGTTCCAGTACCAGTGGTGGACGTCTGGACGGAGTCGACGACGAGCAGCCTCATGCCGTGGCTGAAGTGGCCGCTCCGGTGCAGACAGTGATCGGTTCCAGCGCCGTCGATTACTATGCCTGACTTGTAGTCGGGGGCTGGCTGTGGGGTCAGGGAGCTTGCTCCCGCTCCACTGCGCGGCGCTTGCCCCGGCCCTTCGCAATGCCGATGCCTGTGGCCTAACCTCAAGCCGTTATCCCGCAGGTTTCCTCTCGCACCACCCCCGCATTCGGTTCATCCCCCCGCTCCAGACAAATCTGGCATAACACTTGCTCTTGCCTTGCCGTGCGACTGTGAACCCCCGAATAGTGACGGATTATTGGCATGGCGAAGAGCGAAGCAGCAGAAAAACCCACCGCAGGGAAAAGCAAACTCAAGCTTATCCTCTTGATTGTCCTGGCGTTGTTTCTGGCCATCGGCCTTTCGGTCGGCGCCACCTGGTACTTCATGCACAGTGCTCAGAGCAAGCCTGCCCCGGCTGCGGAGACCGCCACTAACGTCAAGTCGGCGGCGATCTACGAGCCCATGGCCCCAGCCTTCGTGGCCAACTACACGCAGAATGGTCGTCAGCGCTACATGCAGGTGAGTATTACCCTGCTGGCGCGTAACCAGGCTGACCTGGACGCCTTGAAAGTGCACATACCGATGATCCGCAACAATCTGGTGATGCTCTTCTCCGGGCAGAATTTCGACACCCTGGCGACTCCGGTCGGTCAGGAAATGCTCCGCCAGAAGGCCACCGCCAGCGTCCAGGAAGTGGCGCAGAAAGAGGTGGGCAAAGTGGTGGTCGAGCAGTTGCTCTTTACTAACTTCGTACTGCAGTAGGAACACGACATGGCCGTGCAGGACCTGCTGTCCCAGGATGAGATCGATGCGCTGTTGCATGGCGTCGACGACGGTCTGGTACAGACCGAACACGCTGCCGAGCCCGGCAGTGTCAAAAGCTACGACCTGACCAGCCAGGATCGCATCGTCCGTGGACGCATGCCGACCCTGGAAATGATCAACGAGCGTTTCGCCCGCTATACCCGGATCAGTATGTTCAACATGCTGCGGCGTTCGGCTGACGTGGCGGTAGGCGGCGTACAGGTCATGAAGTTCGGTGAATACGTGCACTCGCTGTACGTGCCCACCAGCCTCAACCTGGTAAAGATCAAGCCGCTGCGCGGTACGGCGTTGTTCATTCTCGACGCCAAGCTGGTGTTCAAGCTGGTGGACAACTTCTTCGGCGGCGATGGCCGTCATGCGAAGATCGAAGGGCGTGAATTTACCCCGACCGAACTGCGGGTAGTGCGCATGGTGCTGGAGCAGGCGTTCGTCGATCTGAAGGAGGCCTGGCAGGCGATCATGCCGGTCAATTTCGAGTACATAAACTCGGAAGTGAACCCGGCCATGGCCAACATCGTCGGCCCCAGCGAAGCCGTTGTGGTGTCGACCTTTCACATCGAGCTCGATGGCGGCGGTGGCGACCTGCACGTAACCATGCCGTATTCGATGATCGAGCCGATCCGCGAGATGCTCGACGCCGGCTTCCAGTCCGACCTGGATGACCAGGACGAACGCTGGAGCAAGGCCCTGCGCGAGGACCTGCTGGATGTGGCAGTGCCGCTAAGCGCCACAGTGGCCCGTCGTCAGTTGCGCCTAAGAGACATCCTGCACATGCAGCCTGGCGACGTGATCCCGGTGGAACTGCCGGAAGACATGATCATGCGCGCCAATGGCGTGCCCTCGTTCAAGGTCAAGCTGGGTTCCCACAAGGGCAACCTGGCGCTGCAAGTGATCGAACCGATCGGGCGCCGTTAAGCGGCGCTCCAACCTGTTTGCTGTTCAATGAATTTTTGCCCGTCGAGGACCCATGATGGCTGACGAAATTAACTCCCAGGACGACCAGGCGCTGGCCGACGAATGGGCTGCTGCGCTGGAAGAAACCGGTGATGCCGGTCAGGCCGATATCGACGCTTTGCTGGCGGCCGATGCAGGTGCCGCGTCAGGCTCCGGGCGTTTGCAGATGGAAGAGTTCGGCAGCGTGCCGAAGAATCTCGACCCGGTCACGCTCGATGGTCCCAATCTCGATGTGATCCTCGACATCCCGGTGTCGATCTCCATGGAAGTGGGCAGCACCGATATCAACATCCGCAACCTGTTGCAGCTCAACCAGGGCTCGGTGATCGAGCTTGATCGCCTGGCCGGCGAACCGCTGGACGTGTTGGTCAACGGCACCCTGATCGCCCATGGCGAGGTGGTGGTGGTCAACGAGAAGTTCGGTATTCGCCTGACGGACGTGATCAGTCCCAGCGAACGCATCAAGAAGCTGCGCTAAGTGAACAAGCTGCTTGGCTTAGTGCTGCTCGGCTTGCCGCTGAGTGCCCTGGCTGCGGAGCCGGTGGCGACTGCCGTGACTGCCGCTGCAGTGCCTGCGGTGGGCAGTGTCAGTGGGCAGTTGACCCAGTTGGTGCTGGGCCTGCTGCTGGTGATCGGGCTGATCTTCTTCCTCGCCTGGCTGTTGCGCCGGGTGCAGCAGGCCGGGCCGGCGGGCAAGGGTCAGGTGATCGAGCTGATCGGCTCCCGAGCCCTGGGGCCACGGGATCGCCTGGTGCTGGTGCAGGTGGGCGGCGAGCAGATTCTGCTGGGTCTGACTCCGGGCACTATCACGCCGCTGCATGTACTCAAAGAGCCGGTGCAGGTGCCCAGTGCCGAGCAGGCGACGCCCGAGTTCGCCCAGCGCCTGATGGAGCTGTTGGGCAAGGACCAGAAGGATAAGAAGTAATGCCGTTGCGCATCATCTTGACGTTGGCGCTGATGTTGGTAGCGCCGCTGGCGCTGGCGGCCGACCCGTTGTCGATCCCGGCGATCACGCTTGGCACCAACGCCAGCGGCCAGCAGGAATACTCGGTCAGCCTGCAGATCCTGCTGATCATGACCGCGCTGAGCTTCATTCCGGCGTTCGTCATGCTGATGACCAGTTTCACTCGGATCATCATCGTCTTCTCGATCCTGCGTCAGGCCCTTGGCCTGCAGCAGACGCCGTCAAACCAGATCCTGACCGGCATGGCGTTGTTCCTCACCATGTTCATCATGGCGCCGGTGTTCGACCGGGTGAACCAGGATGCGCTGCAGCCTTACCTGGCGGAAAAGCTCACGGCCCAGGATGCAGTGGCCAAGGCCCAGGTGCCGATCAAGGATTTCATGCTGGCGCAAACCCGCAGCAGTGACCTGGAGCTGTTCATGCGCCTGTCCAAGCGCACCGATATTGCCAGCCCCGACCAGGCGCCGCTGACCATCCTGGTGCCGGCCTTCGTCACCTCGGAGCTGAAGACGGCGTTCCAGATCGGCTTCATGATCTTTATCCCGTTCCTGATTATCGACCTGGTAGTGGCCAGTGTGTTGATGGCCATGGGCATGATGATGTTGTCACCGCTGATCATCTCCCTGCCGTTCAAGATCATGCTGTTCGTCCTGGTGGATGGCTGGGCATTGATCATTGGCACCTTGGCGGGCAGTTTCGGTGGTGTTTAAAACCTTGTTTGCGGGTGCTCGACAATGACTCCAGAAGTCGCGGTAGACCTGTTTCGCGAAGCCCTCTGGCTGACCACCATGATGGTGGCGGTGCTGGTGGTGCCCAGCCTGCTGGTGGGCTTGATGGTGGCCATGTTCCAGGCGGCCACCCAGATCAACGAACAGACCCTGAGCTTCCTGCCGCGCCTCCTGGTGATGCTGGTGACCCTGATTGTCGCCGGTCCCTGGCTGGTGCAAACCTTCATGGAATACATCCGTCAGTTGTACGGCAGTATTCCGCAGTTGATTGGCTGAGCCGATGTCTTTGCTGGCGCTGACCGACACGCAGATCAGTACCTGGGTGGCGAGCTTCATGTTGCCGCTGTTCCGGGTGACTTCGCTGCTGATGGTGATGCCGATCTTCGGCACGACCCTGGTACCTCGACGGGTGCGCCTGTATTTCGCCCTGGCAATCACGGTGGTGATAGCCCCGGGACTGCCGCCCATGCCCGCGGTGCATGCCCTGGATCTCAGTGGCTTGCTGCTGGTTGCCGAGCAGATTCTGATTGGTGCGGTGCTGGGCTTTTCCCTGCAGCTGTTCTTCCAGTCCTTTGTCGTCGCCGGGCAGATCGTGGCGATCCAGATGGGCATGGGGTTCGCCTCCATGGTCGATCCTACCAATGGCGTGTCGGTGGCGGTCATCGGACAGTTCTTCACCATGTTGGTGAGCCTGCTGTTCCTGGCCATGAACGGTCACCTGGTGGTGTTCGAGGTGCTCACTGAAAGCTTCACCACGCTGCCGGTGGGTGGCGGGTTGATGGTTAATCACTACTGGGAGTTGGCCGGTAAACTTGGCTGGGTCCTGGGGGCAGCGCTGCTGCTGGTGTTGCCGGCGATCACAGCCTTGCTGGTGGTCAACATCGCCTTTGGCGTGATGACGCGCGCGGCGCCGCAGTTGAACATTTTCTCCATTGGTTTCCCCCTGACCCTGGTGCTTGGCATGGGCATTGTCTGGATCAGCCTGGCCGACATCCTCAATCAGTATCAGCCGCTGGCCTCCGAAGCCCTGCAGTTCTTGCGCGAACTGGCACAGGCGCGCTGAGCCATGGCAGAGAGCGAGAGCGGTCAGGACAAGACAGAAGACCCCACGGAGAAGCGCAAGAAGGACTCCCGGGAAAAGGGCGAGATCGCCCGCTCCAAGGAGCTCAATACCCTGGCGATCATGCTTGCCGGGGCAGGTGCGCTGCTGATCTATGGCGGCGGCCTGGCCCTGGACCTGCTGGAGATCATGCGCCTGAATTTCTCCCTGCCCCGTGAGGTGCTGCTCAGTCCCGGGGCCATGGGGCTGTACCTGCTGCACTCGGGCAAGATCGCCATCCTGGCGGTGCAGCCGGTGCTGCTGACCCTGTTGCTGGCGGCCGTCATCGGCCCGATTTCCCTGGGGGGCTGGTTGTTTGCCGGCAAGAGCCTGGCGCCCAAGTTCAGTCGGATGAATCCGGCCAATGGCCTCAAGCGGATGTTCTCTGCCACGGCGCTGATCGAGTTGCTCAAGGCACTGGCCAAGTTCGGCCTGGTGCTGTTCGTGGCGCTGTCGGTGCTGTCTTCTGATATCGATGATCTGCTGCGGATCGCCCACGAGCCCCTTGAACTGGCCATCATCCACAGCGTGCAGGTGGTGGGTTGGAGTACGTTGTGGATGGCCTGCGGGTTGATCCTGATTGCTGCAGTGGATGTGCCGGTGCAGTTGTATCAGTCCCACAAGAAGCTGTTGATGACCAAGCAGGAAGTGCGCGACGAGCACAAGGATCAGGAGGGGCGTCCGGAGGTCAAGCAGCGGATTCGTCAGTTGCAGCGCGAGATGTCCCAGCGGCGGATGATGGCGGCGATCCCGGATGCCGACGTGGTCATCACCAACCCGACGCACTTCGCCGTGGCCCTCAAGTACGACTCGGAGAAAGGCGGGGCGCCGGTGCTGCTGGCCAAGGGCAGCGACTTCCTGGCGCTGCAGATTCGTGAAATTGCCGTGGCCCATGAAGTGATGTTGCTGGAGTCGGCGGCCCTGGCGCGTTCGATCTACTACTCCACCGAGCTTGAGGAAGAGATTCCGGCCGGGCTCTATCTGGCGGTGGCTCAGGTCCTGGCCTACGTCTACCAGATCCGCCAGCATCGCGCGGGCAAGGGCAAGCGTCCGGACCCGCTCAAGGACCTGCCGATCCCGGCGGACCTGCGGCGCGACACCTCCGGCAAGCAGTCTTCTGGTGGCCCCATCGATCCGCTGTAGTCGCGGCCTGTAGGGGCTGGCTTGCCAGCGAATGCCTCCGATTTTTGTCAGAAAAATGGCTAATTGCCACTATCTCGCCTTGTCTAACCCGATCTGTAGAAGCCGGCCGTGCGGGGTTCGCTTGCAGGTAAGGGCGCCCCCGTGATCGTGTTCGCCGGCAAGCCGATTCCTGTGGGGCGGGGGGATTGCGCTGCTGCGGCAAAGTTGGAAGGCTTCTTGCAGTAGCCGCCCCATGCCGCTTCAGGCGTCAAAAGTTTGCTTTACGGAACGGGGTAAATCGGTGGATCGCTCTCAGTTAATCAACACAGCTCGCAGTAGCCTGGCCGGCCTCGGTCAGGGCAACCTGGGTGTGCCGGTGCTGCTGTTGGTCATGCTGGCCATGATGATGCTGCCAGTGCCACCGTTCCTGCTGGACGTATTCTTCACCTTCAACATTGCCCTGTCGATCGTGGTCCTGCTGGTCTGCGTGTATGCCCTGCGACCGTTGGACTTCGCCGTATTCCCGACCATCCTGCTGGTGGCTACACTGCTGCGGCTGGCGCTCAACGTGGCCTCGACCCGGGTGGTAATGCTTCACGGCCAGGACGGTCACGCCGCCGCGGGCAAGGTGATCCAGGCCTTCGGTGAAGTGGTGATCGGCGGTAACTACGTGGTTGGTATCGTGGTCTTCGCGATCCTCATGATCATCAACTTCGTGGTGGTGACCAAGGGTGCCGGACGTATCTCCGAGGTGAGTGCGCGTTTCACCCTGGACGCCATGCCCGGCAAGCAGATGGCCATCGACGCCGACTTGAACGCCGGCCTGATCGACCAGAACCAGGCCAAGCTGCGTCGCCTGGAAGTGGCCCAGGAAGCCGAGTTTTACGGTTCCATGGACGGTGCCAGCAAGTTCGTCCGCGGTGACGCCATCGCCGGCCTGTTGATTCTGTTCATCAACCTGATCGGCGGCATGGCCGTCGGTATCTTCCAGCACAACATGTCGTTCGGCGATGCCGGCCGGGTCTATGCCCTGTTGACCATCGGTGACGGTTTGGTGGCGCAACTGCCATCGCTGCTGCTCTCCACCGCGGCGGCCATCATGGTTACTCGGGCTTCGGGCTCCGAGGACATGGGCAAGCAGATCAACCGGCAGATGTTCGCCTCGCCCCGGGCCCTGGCGGTCTCTGCGGGCCTGATGGCGGTCATGGGCATTGTGCCGGGCATGCCGCATTTCTCCTTCCTCAGCCTGGCGGCGGTAGCCGGCGGCGCGGCCTACCTGTTGTGGAGAAAGCAAAACGCGGTCAAGGTCCAGGCCCTGGAAGAAGTCCAGCGCCAGCAGGACCTGCTGCCATCCCCGGCTCGTGCCATGGAAACCAAGGAGCTGGGTTGGGACGATGTGACCCCGATCGACATGATCGGCCTGGAAGTCGGTTACCGCCTGATTCCCCTGGTGGACCGCAACCAGGGTGGGCAGTTGCTGGCGCGGATCAAGGGGGTGCGCAAGAAGCTCTCCCAGGACCTGGGCTTCCTCATGCCCACGGTGCATATCCGTGACAACCTGGATCTGGCCCCCAGCGCCTATCGCCTGACCCTGATGGGAGTGATCCTGGCAGAGGCGGAAATTTATCCGGATCGCGAGCTGGCGATCAACCCGGGGCAGGTCTACGGCACACTCAACGGTATCTCCGCCCGGGACCCGGCCTTTGGCCTGGAAGCAGTGTGGATCGAGATCAGCCAGCGTCCCCAGGCGCAGTCCCTGGGTTACACCGTGGTGGACGCCAGCACGGTGGTCGCGACTCACCTGAACCAGATTCTGTACAAGCACTCCAGTGAACTGATCGGTCATGAAGAGGTGCAGCAACTGATGCAGTTGCTGGCCAAGAGCTCGCCGAAGCTGGCCGAGGAGTTGGTACCGGGCGTGCTGTCGCTGTCACAGTTGCTCAAGGTATTGCAGGCGCTTTTGGCCGAGCAGGTACCAGTACGCGATATTCGCAGCATTGCCGAGGCCATCGCCAACAATGCCGCCAAGAGTCAAGATACTGCCGCTTTGGTTGCTGCGGTACGCGTCGGATTGTCTCGCGCCATCGTCCAAAGCATTGTAGGCACTGAGTCTGAGCTGCCTGTGATCACCTTGGAGCCAAGGTTGGAACAAATTTTGCTCAGCAGTCTGCAGAAGGCAGGACAAGGCCAGGAAGAAGGCGTTCTGCTGGAGCCAAGCATGGCTGAGAAACTGCAGCGCTCGCTGATCGAAGCGGCGCAGCGTCAAGAGATGCAAGGTCAACCGGTGATTCTGTTGGTGGCGGGTCCGGTCCGCGCCATGCTCTCGCGGTTCGGCCGTCTCGCCGTCCCGGGTTTGCATGTGCTGGCGTACCAGGAAATTCCTGACAACAAGCAAGTGACCATCGTTGCGACAGTAGGGCCCAACGGCTGAGGTAGTGGGTTATGCAAGTTAAGCGTTTTTTTGCCGCCGATATGCGTCAGGCCATGAAGCTGGTTCGTGATGAGCTGGGCGCTGAAGCCGCCATCATCGGCAATCGGCGGATTGCCGGGGGCGTCGAGTTGACGGCTGCGCTGGATTACAAGTTGTCGGCGTTGTCGCCCCGGGTCCCGAACATGGAACTTGAGGATGAACTGCGCAAGACCCAGTCGCGGATCGTCACCGCCCAGGCCGAATTGAGCCTGCGGGGCGAGGGCGACAGTACCGCGATCACCAATCGCCAGCTGTTCGCCGGCCTGCCGCTGACAGCTGCCGAGCCGCTGATCGAGCCGACCCTGACCGAGCGCCCGCGCCCGGCACCGGCCCCTGCGGCACCGGTTGCCGATAACCGGGCCCTGGATTCGATGCGCTTCGAACTCAATGGCCTGCGCGAGCTGCTGGAAGTGCAGCTGGGCTCCCTGGCCTGGAGTCAGCTGCAAGGCAGTCGTCCGGAGCAGGCCAATCTTTGGCGCCGCCTGCAGCGTATCGGCTTGTCCGGTCCACTGGCCCGCGACCTGTTGGCGTTGACTGTGGAAATCGACGAGCCCCGGCAGGCCTGGCGCATGCTTCTGGCGCACCTGGCGCGGATGATCCTGACCCCGGAAATCGAGCCGCTGGAAGAGGGTGGCGTGATCGCCATGGTCGGTCCTGCCGGCATGGGCAAGACCACGACCCTGGCCAAGCTGGCGGCGCGCTACGTGCTCAAGTACGGCGCGCAGAACATCGCGCTGGTAAGCATGGACAGTTACCGTATCGGCGCTCAGGAGCAGCTCAAGACCCTGGGCCGGATCCTCAATGTCTCGGTGACCCATGTCGACCCTGGCCAATCCCTGGCCCAGGCCCTGGATCCGCTGCTGCGCAAGCGCGTGGTACTGATCGACACCGCCGGTCTGCAGGCCAGCGATCCGGCGTTACGCATGCAGCTGGAAAGCTTGGCTGGTCGCGGGATCAGGGCGAAGAATTATCTGGTGCTGGCAACCACCAGCCAGAAACAGGTGTTGACCGCCGCCTACCACAGCTACAAGCGTTGCGGCCTGGCCGGTTGCATCCTGACTAAACTGGATGAAACAGCCAGTCTTGGCGAGGTCTTGAGCCTGGCCATCAGTCATGAACTGCCGGTTGCCTATCTGACCGATGGGCCGCGGATTCCTGACGACTTGCACCTGCCACGCCGACACCAACTGGTGAGTCGCGCAGTGAGTGTGCAGATGCAGGAAGAACCCAGCGAAGAAGCCATGGCCGACATGTTCGCTGACCTTTACCACAGCTCGACCAAGCGGGTTGGCTGAGGTAAGCATGAATAGATTGCACTGTATCTACATCGATGGTCTGCCATGCATTGTTCCAATGGTGAACGCGCAGCCAGTTATGTGGCCCCGTCTAAGTAAGACAAGGTAAAGAAAGAACATGGGCAGCATGCATCCCGTACAGGTGATTGCGGTGACCGGCGGCAAAGGTGGCGTCGGCAAGACTAACGTGTCAGTAAACTTGTCCCTGGCTCTGGCTGAGCTGGGTCGGCGGGTGTTGCTGCTGGACGCCGACCTGGGTCTGGCCAACGTCGATGTCCTGCTGGGGCTGACTCCCAAACACACCCTCGCCGATGTCATCGAGGGTCGCTGCGAGCTGCGCGATGTGCTGCTCCAGGGGCCTGGCGGCATCCGCATTGTCCCGGCCGCCTCGGGTACCCAGAGCATGGTGCACCTGAGCCCCGCCCAGCACGCGGGCCTGATCCAGGCCTTCAGTGACATTGGCGACAATCTCGATGTGCTGGTGATTGACACCGCTGCGGGTATTGGTGACTCGGTAGTCAGTTTTGTTCGCGCGGCCCAGGAAGTATTGCTGGTGGTCTGTGACGAGCCGACCTCGATCACCGATGCCTATGCGCTGATCAAGCTGCTCAATCGCGACTACGGCATGAATCGTTTCCGGGTCCTGGCCAACATGGCACAGAGCCCTCAAGAAGGGCGCAACTTGTTTGCAAAATTGACCAAGGTCACGGATCGCTTCCTGGACGTGGCTTTACAATACGTCGGCGCAGTTCCCTACGACGAAAGCGTACGCAAGGCCGTGCAAAAGCAGCGTGCGGTCTATGAAGCCTTTCCTCGTTCGAAGTGTGCATTGGCGTTCAAGGCCATCGCGCAAAAAGTCGATACCTGGCCGTTGCCGGCGAACCCTCGCGGGCATCTGGAATTTTTTGTCGAGCGGCTAGTGCATCAAACAGCGGGACCGGTGCTATGACTGCCAGTGGCTACAACCTTTACAAGAAGTCGGCGCGTGATAGCCAGTACGAATTGATCGAGCGCTATGCGCCTCTGGTCAAGCGTATCGCCTATCACCTGCTGGCGCGGTTGCCGGCCAGTGTTCAGGTGGAAGACCTGATTCAGGCCGGGATGATCGGTTTGCTCGAAGTGTCGACCAAATACGATGCGAGCAAGGGCGCGAGCTTTGAAACCTACGCCGGTATCCGGATTCGTGGGGCGATGCTCGATGAGGTCCGTAAAGGCGACTGGGCACCCCGTTCGGTGCACCGTAATACGCGCATGGTCAGTGATGCAATTCGCGCAATTGAAGCTAAAACCGGTCGTGACGCTAAAGATCACGAAGTTGCGGCCGAACTTCAATTGAGTCTCGACGATTATTACGGGATTTTGAACGACACCTTGGGCAGTCGCCTGTTCAGTTTCGACGATCTGTTGCAGGACGGCGAGCATGAAGGGCTGCACGAGGATGGCGCCAGTGCTCATCTCGAGCCGTCACGAGACCTGGAGGATGAACGCTTCCAGGCCGCGTTGGCGGATGCGATTGCCAATTTGCCGGAGCGCGAGCGACTGGTGTTGGCGCTGTACTACGACGAAGAGCTGAACCTCAAGGAAATCGGTGAGGTCCTGGGGGTCAGCGAATCGCGGGTCAGCCAGTTACACAGCCAGTGCGCAGCCCGCTTGCGGGGGCGTTTGGGGGAGTGGCGAGCGCGCTGACAGGCAGTGTGGGGACACTGCGATCAAGACCGGTGGGGCCAGGCGCAGCACCGGTTTTGCAGTATGTGCTTCATGCAGTCGTTGTGTGTTATGCCGAATTGATTGAATGGCGCGTTCAGGTGCTGGACGCGTTTAAGACTGCTTGGAGGTCGAATTGGACAAGAACATGAAAATCCTCATCGTTGATGACTTTTCAACGATGCGGCGGATCATAAAAAACCTGTTGCGTGATCTGGGTTTCACCAACACGGTCGAGGCCGACGATGGCACCACCGCCATTCCGGTACTCAACAGCGGAAGCATCGACTTTCTGGTAACGGACTGGAACATGCCCGGCATGACCGGTATCGACCTGCTGCGCCACGTGCGTGCCGATGAAAAGCTCAAGCACCTGCCGGTGTTGATGGTAACTGCCGAAGCCAAGCGCGAGCAGATCATCGAAGCTGCCCAGGCCGGGGTGAACGGCTATGTGGTCAAACCATTCACGGCCCAGGCGTTGAAAGAGAAGATCGAAAAGATCTTCGAGCGCATCGGTTGATGTGCGTAGCCATTCCGCCACGGGGGAGCTATGGAGCATAACGAATCTTCACTGGACGACTTTGAGTCGACCCTGAAAAAGCACGCCCTGGAACTGGTCGAGAGCCTTGAAAAGGGCAGATTCGGCGACGCAGTGCAATTGATCCATGAGCTTAATCAGACCCGTGACCGTGGCCTGTACCAGGAAGTGGGCAAGCTCACCCGCGAGCTGCATAGCGCGATCGTCAATTTTCAGATTGACCCGCACATGCCGCAAGCCGAGGAAGTTTCACAGATCACGGATGCCACCGAGCGCCTGTCCTATGTGGTTCGGCTGACGGAAGCCGCTGCCAACCGCACTATGGACCTGGTAGAGAGCAGCACCCCGCTGGTCAACGGCCTGAGCACTGAAGCACAGGCCTTGAGCGCGGACTGGGGACGCTTCATGCGGCGCGAGGTCGGGGCTGAAGAGTTCCGTGAGCTGGCGCGTCGGGTCGACGCTTTTCTGACTCGCAGCGAGCAGGAAAATCGCACCGTCTCGGGCCACCTCAACGACATTCTGTTGGCGCAGGATTACCAGGACCTGACCGGCCAGGTAATCAAGCGTGTGACCCAGTTGGTCACGGAAGTCGAAAGTAATCTGCTCAAACTGGTGTTGATGGCCAGCCAGGTCGATCGTTTTGCCGGTATCGAACATGACCGCGAATCGATCCTCGCTGAAAAAGATCCGCAAAAACATCTCGCCAAGGGTGAAGGTCCACAGATTCATGCCGATAAACGGGAAGACGTTATGTCCGGTCAGGACGATGTAGACGATTTGCTTTCCAGCCTTGGATTCTAGGAGCACCCATTAATGAGCTTCGGCGCCGATGAAGAGATCCTTCAGGATTTCCTGGTTGAGGCCGGCGAGATTCTAGAGCTATTGTCCGAACAACTGGTCGAGCTGGAAAGCCGGCCAGATGATGCGGACTTGCTCAATGCAATTTTTCGCGGTTTTCACACTGTTAAAGGGGGCGCCGGCTTCCTCCAGCTCAATGAGCTGGTGGAGTGCTGCCACATCGCCGAGAACGTCTTCGACATCCTGCGCAAGGGTGAGAGGCGTGTCGATTCGGAATTGATGGACGTGGTGCTTGAGGCTCTGGATGCGGTGAACGGTATGTTCAGCCAGGTCCGTGAGCGCACCGCAATTACCGCTGCGACCCCGGAACTGCTGGCCGCCTTGGCGCGCCTGGCAGAGCCCGCCGGCGCCGAACCTGCAGCGCCAGCTGTGGAGGAGGTGGCTCCAGCCGTTGTCGAGCCTGAGGCCCAAAGCTCAGAGGGTGATATCACCGACAACGAATTCGAACTCCTGCTCGATTCGCTGAATGCCGCCAAGGCCGACGCCGAGTCAGTGCCCGCCGCAGCAGTGGCGCAAGGTGAGCCGGCCGGCGATGAAATCACCGATGCCGAGTTCGAGTCGCTGCTGGACCAGTTGCACGGCAAGGGTCAGTTCGCACCTGATGCGGTAGTACCTGCAGCGGCCCAGGCCGCCAGTGGTGCGGCCGCCGGTGGTGATGAAATCACCGATGACGAATTCGAAGCCTTGCTGGACCAACTGCATGGCAAGGGCAGCTTTGCTGTCGATGCTCTGGAGTCGGCAGTGGCCGCGGTACCTGCAGCAGTGGTGCCTAGCGCCGCCGCAGCGGGTGGCGACCTGATCAGCGATCACGAATTCGAATCCCTGCTGGATGAGTTACACGGCAAGGGCAAGTTCTCTGAAACTCCGGGTGCGGCGAAACCTGCAGCTGCGACAACGGCTGCGCCGGTTGCTGCGGCTACCGCGGCAGTCGCCAAGCCAGTGGCGAAGAAGCCTGAGGTCAAGGCCGAAGCGCCGAAGCCTGCCGCTGCTCCTGCTCCTGCTGCTGCCCCGGCTCGCGCTGCTGCTGCCCCGCCGGCGGAAAAACCCACCAGCGAAGCGGAAACCACGGTGCGGGTAGATACCGCGCGCCTGGACGAAATCATGAACATGGTCGGCGAGTTGGTGCTGGTGCGTAACCGTCTGGTGCGCCTGGGCCTCAACAGCGGCGACGAAGCCATGTCCAAGGCGGTGTCGAACCTCGACGTGGTCACCGCCGACTTGCAAACCGCGGTCATGAAGACCCGCATGCAGCCGATCAAGAAGGTCTTCGGGCGCTTCCCGCGCCTGGTTCGCGACCTGGCACGGCAGCTGAAGAAAGAGATCAACCTGGAACTGGTAGGGGAAGAAACCGACCTCGACAAGAACCTGGTGGAGGCCCTGGCCGACCCGCTGGTGCACTTGGTGCGCAACGCGGTGGACCACGGTATCGAATCGCCGGAAGAGCGCGAAGCCTCGGGCAAGTCCCGTGGCGGCAAGGTGGTGCTGGCGGCGGAACAGGAGGGTGACCACATCCTCCTGTCGATCTCCGACGACGGCAAGGGCATGGACCCGAACGTCCTGCGGGCGATTGCCGTCAAGCGTGGCGTGATGGACAAGGACGCCGCCGACCGCCTGAGCGACAGCGAGTGCTACAACCTGATCTTTGCCCCGGGTTTCTCTACCAAGACCGAGATCTCCGATGTCTCCGGTCGTGGCGTGGGCATGGACGTGGTGAAAACCAAGATTTCCCAGCTCAACGGTTCGATCAACATCTACTCGACCAAGGGCCAGGGTTCGAAGATCGTCATCAAGGTGCCGTTGACCCTGGCGATCATGCCGACGTTGATGGTGATGCTCGGCAACCAGGCGTTTGCTTTCCCGTTGGTCAACGTCAACGAGATCTTCCATCTCGACCTGTCGCGCACCAACGTAGTGGACGGTCAGGAAGTGGTGATCGTGCGCGACAAGGCATTACCCCTGTTCTACCTCAAGCGCTGGCTGGTCAGTTCCGCCGCTCATGAAGAGCAGCGTGAAGGCCATGTAGTGATCCTTTCGGTGGGCACTCAGCGGATCGGCTTTGTCGTCGATCAGCTTGTGGGCCAGGAAGAAGTGGTCATCAAGCCCTTGGGCAAAATGCTTCAGGGAACCCCGGGCATGTCCGGCGCCACCATTACCGGTGACGGCCGCATCGCTCTGATTCTCGATGTTCCTAGCATGCTCAAGCGTTACGCCGCACGGCGTATTTGATTCGGCGGGGAGGGGCGGTTGGCCTCGCCCCACCTAACGGAGTGTTTATGGCAGTCAAAGTCCTGGTGGTGGACGATTCGGGTTTTTTCCGCCGCCGCGTCTCGGAAATTCTTTCAGCAGATTCGAATATCCAGGTCGTCGGTACGGCGACCAACGGTAAAGAGGCGATCGATCAGGCCCTGGCGCTCAAGCCGGACGTGATCACCATGGACTACGAGATGCCGATGATGGATGGCATCACTGCAGTGCGGCATATCATGCAGCGCTGCCCGACGCCGGTCCTGATGTTCTCGTCCCTGACCCATGAAGGCGCCCGAGTGACCCTCGATGCGCTGGATGCCGGGGCTGTGGATTTCCTGCCGAAGAATTTCGAAGACATCTCGCGCAATCCCGAGAAGGTCAAGCAGATGCTGTGCGAGAAGGTTCACAGCATCTCGCGCAGCAATCGGCGTTTCAGCAGCTACAGCGCTCCGGCGCCGCAGCCGGCGGCCGCCCCTGCACCGAGTGCTTCCAGCTTCAGCAGCACTGCGCGCCCGGCGCCAGCACCGGCACCTGCCCGTGCTCCAGCGGCTGGTCCGGCATCGCCTGCGCCCAAGCGCAAGGCCTACAAGCTGGTGGCGATCGGTACTTCCACCGGTGGCCCAGTGGCGCTGCAGCGGGTCCTGACCCAGTTGCCGGCCAACTTCCCGGCCCCCATCGTCCTGATCCAGCATATGCCGGCGGCCTTCACCAAGGCCTTTGCCGAGCGACTGGACAAGCTCTGCCGCATCAGCGTCAAGGAAGCCGAGGATGGTGACATCCTGCGTCCGGGCCTGGCGTTGTTGGCTCCCGGTGGCAAGCAGATGATGATCGACGGGCGCGGTGCGGTGAAGATTCTTCCTGGTGATGAGCGCCTGAACTACAAGCCGTGTGTGGATATCACCTTCGGTTCTGCGGCCAAGTCCTATAACGACAAAGTTCTGGCGGTGGTGCTTACCGGCATGGGCGCTGACGGTCGTGAGGGCGCACGCCTGCTCAAGCAAGGTGGTAGTGCGGTGTGGGCCCAGGATGAGGCCAGTTGCGTGATCTACGGCATGCCCATGGCCATCGTCAAAGCCAACCTGGCGGATGCGGTGTACAGCCTGGATGACATCGGCCGGCACCTGGTCGAGGCCTGTCTCTGATGGATGTGCTCAGCCTTATCGGGATCATCATGGCGTTTGTCGCCATCATCGGCGGCAACTACCTGGAAGGCGGTCATCTGTCGGCGCTGGCCAACGGCCCGGCGGCACTGATTGTGCTTGGCGGCACCATCGGGGCAGCCTTGCTGCAGTCGCCGTTGAGTGCCTTCAAACGGGCCATGCAGATCCTGGTGTGGATCCTGTTTCCACCGCGGGTCGATCTGCCGGGTGGCATCGACCGGGTGGTCAACTGGAGCCTGACCGCACGCAAGGAAGGCCTGCTGGGCCTGGAAGGCGTGGCGGATGCCGAGCCGGATACCTATTCGCGCAAAGGCCTGCAATTGCTGGTGGACGGCGCCGAGCCAGAAGCTATCCGGAGCATTCTTGAGGTGGACTTCTACACTCAGGAAAGCCGGGATATCGAAGCCGCCAAGGTCTTCGAAAGCATGGGCGGCTATGCGCCGACCATTGGCATCATCGGCGCGGTAATGGGCTTGATTCATGTGATGGGCAACCTGGCCGATCCGTCGCAACTGGGCAGCGGCATCGCCGTGGCCTTCGTTGCGACCATCTACGGGGTGGCGAGTGCCAACCTGGTGCTGCTGCCGGTTGCCGCCAAGCTGAAAGCCATCGCCCTGCGCCAGTCGCGTTACCGGGAAATGTTGCTGGAAGGCATCCTGTCGATTGCCGAAGGCGAGAACCCCCGTTCCATCGAGTTGAAGCTGCAAGGCTTCATGGACTGATTATGGCTCGTCGTCGCCAGCAAGAAGAACATGTAAACCACGAACGCTGGTTGGTTTCCTATGCCGACTTCATCACCCTTTTGTTCGCTTTTTTCGTGGTCATGTACTCGATTTCCTCGATCAACGAGGGCAAGTACAAGGTGATTTCCGAAGCCTTGATCGGGGTCTTCAGTGACTCCGATCGCAGCCTCAAGCCGATTCCCATCGGCGATGAGCGGCCGAAGACGGTGACCCCAGCCAAGCCGCTGGTCAAGGACAGCGACCAGGTCGACGCGGGCATCTCCGGTGCCAGTGATCCGCTGAAAAGCATCGCCGATGACATCAGCGCAGCCTTTGGTGACCTGATCAGCTCCAATCAGATGACCGTGCGTGGCAACGAACTGTGGGTAGAGATCGAGCTCAACTCCAGCCTGTTGTTCGGCAGTGGTGATGCCATGCCCAGCGACCAGGCGTTCACCATCATCGACAAGGTGGCGAAGATCCTCAAACCTTTCGACAATCCGATCCATGTCGAAGGTTTCACCGACAACCTGCCGATCCAGACCGCGCAATACCCGACCAACTGGGAGCTGTCCTCGGCGCGCTCGGCGAGCATCGTGCGGATGCTGGCGATGCAGGGGGTGAACCCGGCGCGCATGGCCTCGGTGGGTTATGGCGAGTTCCAGCCGGTGGCCAACAACGCCACTGCCGATGGCCGGGCGCGCAACCGCCGGGTGGTGCTGGTGGTGTCGCGCAACCTGGATGTGCGTCGCAGCCTGACCGGCACCGGAACCGCCAATGCGACACCGGATGCGGCACTCAAGCGTGCTGGCACACAAACTGCACCGACCCCGGTGAAAACGCCGGTACAGGGAAGCGCCGTCAATTCTCCGTCACCCGCTTTATAACTTAGCGCTATGTCTCGCCCCGCTGTGGCCGGGCGGGAGGAACAAACCGAATGAGAGTCTGGGCAGTTGCCAATCAAAAGGGTGGTGTCGGTAAAACCACCAGTTCCATCGCTTTAGCCGGCTTGCTGGCCGAGGCGGGCAAGCGCGTGGTCGTGGTCGATCTCGACCCCCACGGTTCCATGACCAGTTACTTCGGCTATGACCCGGATACCCTGGAACACAGCAGCTACGACCTGTTCCTGCACAAGGGCAGCGTGCCCGAGGACTTGCCGGGCCAGCTGTTGCTGGGCACCAGTCATGAGCGTATTTCGCTATTACCCTCGAGCACTGCCCTGGCTACCCTCGAGCGCCAGTCTCCGGGGCAGAGTGGCCTGGGCCTGGTGATTGCCAAGAGCCTGGCGCAACTCTGGCAGGATTTCGACTATGCGGTGATCGACAGCCCGCCGTTGCTCGGGGTGCTGATGGTCAATGCCCTGGCGGCCAGCCAGCAGTTGGTGATTCCGGTGCAGACCGAGCATCTGGCGGTCAAGGGGCTGGAACGCATGGTCAATACCCTGGCGATGGTCAACCGCTCGCGCAAGCAGCCGCTACCGTTCACCATCGTGCCGACCCTGTTCGACCGTCGGACCCAGGCTTCCCTGGGCACCTTGCGTATTTTGCGCGACAAGTTTCCCGAGGACATCTGGCAAGGCTACATTCCGGTGGATACCCGCCTGCGGGATGCCAGCCGGGCCGGAGTCACGCCCTCGCAGTTTGACGGCAAGAGCCGCGGCGTACTGGCCTATAAAGCCTTGCTCAAGCACCTGCTGACCCAGCAACTTGTGGCGCAGGTGGCTTGACGTGAAGCGTTATTCAAGTCACTCGGCAGCCCGGCCGATAACCCCTACACATCACTGTGTCGGGGTTTTTGCGTGGGCATCCTCATGAGCCGTCCCCTGGATATAAAGAGCCGGCCGCAGCTGGCGCTGCAGTCCTACCTGGATGCGTTGTTGCAGGACGCCACTGAAGAACTGTTGCCGCCAGAACCACCGGCCCCGATTGCCCCACCAGTAATCCTGGAGGCCGCCAGCGAAGCGCTGGACGACTTCCAGGCCGCGGTGCTGGAAGAGCAGGCACGAGACGCCAGGGTTCAGCATCAGGTGCTGCCTGCTGTCCGAGTCGAAGCGCCTGCCGCAGTAGTGGCTCCGGTGCTGGAAGCGCCGGTGTCCTTGCCAGCTTCGATCTCGCCGGTGGTGCCGATGCTCCAGGCTCTGGTGCCGCCGGTTGTCGACGTGCACTTGCCTCCGAGCAATACACCGCCTCCGGTGACGGGTAATGACCGTCCCGAGTGGGCGGCCGAGCCTTTCGAATGCCTGTTGTTCGATGTCGCCGGGTTGACCCTGGCGGTGCCGCTAGTATGCCTGGGTTCGATCTATTCCCTGGCGGGGCTGGAGCTGACGCCACTGTTCGGTCAGCCGGAGTGGTTCCTCGGCATCTTGCCGAGCCAGGCGGGTAACCTGAAAGTCCTGGATACCGCGCGTTGGGTCATGCCGGACCGCTACCGCGACGATTTCCGCCAGGGCCTGCAGTACGTGATCTCGGTCCAGGGGTATGAGTGGGGGCTGGCGGTGCATCAAGTCAGCCGCTCGCTGCGTCTGGACCCCAATGAAATCAAATGGCGCAGTCATCGTGGCCAGCGCCCGTGGCTGGCCGGCACAGTGATTGAACACATGTGTGCTTTGCTCGACGTTGCCGAACTGGCCGAGTTGATCGCCACCGGTGGCGCCAAGCAGATGGCTATCAGTCAAGCGGCCCACAAGCCGAAGTAAACCAACAACAGGCCATGTCCGTCGGGCGTGGCCACACAGAACACACGCCGTTTTCAACGGTTTTTTGAGGGGTCAGGGTATGAATAAGTCGTCGTCTGCACAGGGTTCCGAAGATCCGATCCTGCAATGGGTCACCTTCAAGCTGGATAACGAGTCCTACGGCATCAACGTGATGCGCGTCCAGGAAGTCCTGCGCTACACCGAGATTGCCCCGGTGCCGGGTGCTCCGAGCTACGTGCTGGGGATCATCAACCTGCGCGGCAACGTGGTCACTGTGATCGACACCCGCCAGCGCTTTGGCCTGGTGCCTACCGAAGTCAACGACAACACCCGGATCGTCATCATCGAAGCCGACAAGCAAGTGGTCGGGATCATGGTCGACAGTGTGGCGGAAGTGGTTTATCTGCGTCAGTCTGAAGTCGAGACCGCGCCGAATGTCGGTAACGAAGAGTCGGCGAAGTTCATCCAGGGTGTCTGCAACAAGAACGGCGAACTGCTGATTCTGGTTGAGCTGGACAAGATGATGAGCGAAGAGGAATGGTCGGAACTGGAGAGTATCTGATTGATCCTCGAGGTAGCGGTAATTGTCCTGGCGATCCTCTGGGTCGCCACTGTGGCGTTTTTCCTGTCTTACACCCGCAACCAGCGGCAGATTGCTGCGCAGCAGGCCGAGGGCGATGCTGTACGTGACCAGCGGATCAAGGAACTGTCCAAGCGCGTCGACCATTATCAGAATGGTACGGTGCGCATGGGTGAGGATCTGCACGAGTTACGTGCGGTGGTGGCGCCTTTGCCGGACAAGCTGGCCCAGCTGGAACAGCGTGACCCCTCCAGTCTGTCCTTCGCCCAGGCCGCACGCTTGGTAGGCATGGGCGCCAGTGTTGACGAGCTGACCCAGTCTTGTGGCCTGACCCAGGCCGAGGCGGAGCTGGTCAGCAAGATGCACAAAAACTGATATAGCTGCTGTCGCAAGCTGCGGTCGGCGCCGAAGCAGGCGCCGCCCTTGGGGCTTCGAAAGGATCTTCGGGCCTTGTGCGGCGGTGGCTAGCGTCAGTAATCGTCACCGCGTTCGGTGATGTCCCTCTCTAATTCTCCCTGCTGCGGATCATGCCCAGCCGGAAACTTGCCCTTGAGATTCCAGGCGAAGGCAATGATTTCGGCGATGGTCCGGTACAGCTCCGGGGGAATGCTCTCGCCCAATTCCAGTCGCGCCAACAGTTTCACCAACTCGGCGTTCTCGTAGATCGGTACCTCATAATCCCGGGCGATCTTGAGGATGGCTTCTGCCAGTTCGTCGTCGCCCTTGGCGGTGAGCGTCGGGGCTTGCTGGCCATCGTATTTGAGGGCAATGGCCTGGCGGGGTGGGGCAGAGTGCTTCATGCGGTTTCGTCCACCCAGCGTTGTTCCAGTCGAGTTTGCGGGCCTTGGGGCGGGCTGCCGAGGTGGCAATCCAGGTCGCCGACATTCAGTCCTGAAGCCAGCAGGCGTTCACGCAGGTTGCCCAAATGGCTTTCGATCAGGCTCGCAGTGTAGGGGCGTTCAGCCCAGAGCTGGCTGGACAGCCGGCCTTGAATCAGTTGCGCCTGGACCTGCAGCGGTCCCAGCGGCTCCAGATCGAAGGCCAGGTCGACCCGCCACAGGGCCTGCTTGGGCTCGCGCTCTTCGCGTTTCTGTTGCGGCTCCGGTTCTGGCGCCTCTTCGCGTTGCAGCTTGACCTGCAAGGGCACGATGTCCTGCAGGTTGCGCATGGGGATTTCCAGCTGCCAGGTGGTCAGTTGCCGTCCATCGTCGGTCAGGCCGCTTTGTTCCAGGCTTGCCAGCTGGTGGCTCTGCAAGCGTGATACCGCGGCAGCCGCCAGGCGCAATAGCTGTTGCAGATCACCTTCACCTTCCAGGCTCTGCAGCAGCCGCTCGGGCAGTGGAAAGCCACTGGGCGGGCTCTTGGCGCTGACTTGGCCGAGGGTGCCCAGGGCGCTGCGAACGAAACTCGGCAGCGATTGGGCCAGGGTATTGGCGGCGATGATCGCATTGAAGCTGCTGGAGGAGGGCAGGCCGGGAGTCAGTTGGGCGATCAGCCGCAACAGGTCGGCCTTCATGTCCGGAGCCTGCCCCGGGTTGGCCCCGGCCAGCAGCTTGGCTTCCAGGAACAGGCCGCTGCCCAGCAGGGCCTGTGCCAGCCCACGGGGAGTGCTCAACTGTTGTGGATCAGGCAGGCCAGCCAGCAGGCGTTCGACGGCGGCCCGCAGGTCGGTGGAAGTCGTCGTCGGGTCGCTGTCGGCGGGCAGGTTCTGCAGGGCATTGATCAGTCCGCTCAAGGAGCCCTGGCGGCTTTGCTGGCTGGCCAGTTGTGCGGCAATGGCCAATTGTTCCTGGCGGTTGCTCAGGGGCACGAAGTTCAGGGTTTGCGAGTCCGAGACCAGGGCGCTGAGCAGGCTGCCGATGCGCAGTGGCTGCGGGCTGTCGATGCTCAGGGTGGTCCCGCTCTGGGCGGTATTGAGCAGGCTCACCAGCGAGCGGTAGATCGCCGGCTGGTTGCTGCCCTGGGGCAGCATCTGGGTCGTCAGTACCTTGCCTTGGAGCAGGGTCCCGGGAGGCAGTTGTGTGGTGTCCAGTCGGGTCAGCGCGGCGACATTGGAGGCGATGGCCTGTTGCACGGTGATCGCCAGGTTGCTCGCCGAAGGCTGAGTGATCGTCAGGCTGGTGCCTTGCGGCAGGGGCTGGTTGCTGGTGGCCTGCAGGGTGGTTTGCCGGCCGTTGTCCAGGGTCACTTTGAGCAGCAGCTGGAAGGTCTGGTCGGTCTGCTTGAGTGACAGCACTTCGGCCTTGGCGCTCTGGCCGGCGGCAATCAGGCCTTCCAGAGGTTGCACCAGCTTGAGCAGTTCACCGCTGATCGCTTGCGGGCGCGAGGCGCCGGGCGCAGTTGTCTGGGGCAGCGGGAGGATGTTGATTTCGCCTGTCATTCGGACACAACCTGTGGAAATTAGCCCTCTTGAGAGTAGGGCTTCGCATGTATAATGCCGCCCGTCTTTGGGGGAGTGGTGAAAACATTGCAAATGTTTGACGCAGCTCTCTAGAACCGGTCGTCGATGCATTTATCCTGCATCCCTTTAACGGCCGCTCCATTGCCGACTTGAACCCGTAAAGGCCCTCTATCCCTTGACCAGCCCTCTTCTCGAAGCCGTAGCACTCGCCTGTGAGCGTGATTGGCGGATGCTGTTTGAACACCTCGAGTTGCGCCTGACTGGCGGAGACATGCTGCAGATCAGTGGCCCAAATGGTAGCGGCAAGACCAGCCTGTTGCGTTTGCTCGCCGGCCTGATGCAGCCCACCAGCGGCGAGGTGCTGCTCAATGGCTTGCCGTTGCATGCTCAGCGCACGGAGCTGGCACACAACCTGTTGTGGATCGGTCATGCCGCCGGCATCAAGGATTTACTCACCGCCGAAGAGAACCTCAGCTGGCTTTGCGCCCTGCACCAGCCCGCCCGGCGCGAGGCGATCTGGCAGGCCCTGGCCGCGGTCGGCCTGCGGGGCTTCGAAGATGTGCCCTGTCATACCCTCTCCGCCGGCCAGCAGCGCCGCGTGGCTCTGGCCCGGTTGTACCTGGACAGCCCACCGCTGTGGATTCTCGATGAGCCTTTCACCGCCCTCGACAAGCAGGGCGTGGCCCAGCTCGAAGAACACCTGGCCGCCCATTGCGAGCGTGGTGGCGCGGTGGTCCTGACGACCCACCACAGCTTGACCCGGATGCCCTCGGGTTACCGAGACATGGACTTGGGGCGGTGGGCCGCATGAGTGTCTTTGCCCTGTTGGTAGCCCGCGAAGCGCGGTTGCTTTGTCGTCGTCCGGCGGAGTTGGCCAACCCCCTGGTATTTTTCGCAATCGTTGTCGCACTGTTCCCGTTGGCCGTGGGACCTGAGACGCAATTGTTGCAAACCTTGTCTCCGGGGCTGGTCTGGGTAGCGGCCTTATTGTCCGTCCTGCTCTCGCTGGACGGGCTCTTTCGCAGTGATTTTGAGGACGGATCCCTGGAGCAGTGGGTCCTTTCGTCGCACCCCCTGGCTCTTCTGGTTCTGGCCAAGGTGCTGGCACACTGGGTGTTTTCCGGATTGGCACTGGTCTTGCTCGCGCCATTGTTGGCGCTGATGCTGGGGCTGCCTGCCGCCTGTCTGCCAGTGTTGTTGCTGTCCTTGTTGCTGGGTACACCGGTGCTTAGCTTGCTGGGCGCGGTGGGCGCGGCATTGACGGTGGGACTCAAGCGCGGCGGCCTGTTGCTGGCGCTGTTGATCCTGCCGTTGTACATCCCGGTATTGATTCTCGGCAGTGGCGCCTTGCAGGCGGCATTGCAGGGCATGCCGGCCACCGGTTACCTGCTGTGGCTTGGGAGCCTGACCGCCCTGGCAGTAACCCTGACACCCTTTGCAATAGCGGCTGGCCTGAAGATCAGCGTCGGCGAATAATAATGAGGTCTGATCATTTTTTGATCATTTCTGTTTAAGAAAAGACCCTGGCTTTTCGACCACGAAAAGCACCCGTGATGGAAACAGTGAATGAACTGGACTTGGTTTCATAAGCTCGGCTCGCCTAAATGGTTCTATGGCATCAGCGGCAAGATGCTGCCCTGGCTCAGCATCGCCGCGGTGTTGCTGATCGCTGTCGGCGTGGTCTGGGGCCTGGCCTTTGCGCCACCGGACTACCAGCAGGGCAACAGCTTTCGCATCATCTATATCCACGTGCCTGCGGCCATGCTGGCGCAGTCCTGCTACGTGATGCTGGCGGTCTGCGGCGTGGTCGGCCTGGTGTGGAAGATGAAGCTGGCGGACGTGGCACTGCAATGTGCTGCGCCGATCGGTGCCTGGATGACGGCCGTGGCGCTGGTGACCGGGGCTATCTGGGGCAAGCCGACCTGGGGTTCGTGGTGGGTCTGGGATGCGCGACTGACGTCCATGTTGATCCTGCTGTTTCTGTACTTCGGTCTGATTGCCTTGGGCAACGCCATCAGTAATCGTGACAGCGCCGCGAAGGCCTGTGCGGTGCTGGCGATTGTCGGCGTGGTGAATATCCCGATCATCAAGTACTCGGTGGAGTGGTGGAACACCCTGCATCAGGGGGCGACCTTCACCCTCACGGAAAAACCGGCGATGCCGGTGGAGATGTGGCTGCCGCTGCTGCTCACGGCGCTGGGCTTCTACTGTTTCTTTGGCGCCGTGCTGCTGCTGCGCATGCGCCTGGAAGTGCTCAAGCGTGAAGCCCGGGCCAGTTGGGTCAAGGCCGAAGTGCAGGGCTGCCTGGAGACCACTCGATGAGTTTTGCATCCTTCAGCGACTTTATCGCCATGGGCCATCACGGCCTGTATGTCTGGTCGTCCTATGGCATCTGCCTGGCGGTCCTGGCCCTCAACGTGGCGGTGCCGATCCTGGCCCGCAAGCGTTATCTGCAACAAGAGGCGCGTCGTCTGCGCCGGGAGAACGGTAAGTGAATCCGCTGCGTAAAAAGCGTCTTTTGATCATCCTGGCGATTCTCGTCGGCGTCGGCATTGCCGTCGGTCTGGCCCTCAGTGCGCTGAAGGAAAACATCAATCTCTTCTACACCCCGACCCAGATCGCCAATGGCGAAGCGCCCCTGGACACGCGCATTCGTGCCGGCGGCATGGTCGAGGCCGGCTCCCTGCAGCGTTCCGGTGACTCTCTGGACGTGAAATTCGTGGTCACCGACTTCAACAAGTCGGTGACCATCACCTATCGCGGCATCCTTCCGGACCTGTTCCGCGAGGGGCAGGGCATTGTCGCCCTGGGCAAGCTCAACGCCGATGGCGTGGTGGTGGCCGATGAAGTGCTGGCCAAGCACGACGAAAAATACATGCCGCCGGAAGTTACCAAGGCGCTGAAAGACAGCGGCCAGTCGGCACCGACGCCAGCCAAAGAGGGTTAAGCCATGAGCTCCGCACTGTTCGTTCCCGAACTCGGCCATCTGGCGATGATCCTCGCCTTGTGCTTCGCCCTGGTCCAGGCGGTGGTTCCGCTGCTGGGCGCCTGGCGTGGCGATCGCCTGTGGATGAGCCTGGCCCAGCCGGCGGCCTGGGGCCAGTTCGCGTTCCTGGTGTTCGCCTTCGGTTGCCTGACCTACGCCTTCATGAGCGATGACTTCTCGGTAGCCTATGTCGCCAGCAACTCCAACAGCGCCTTGCCCTGGTACTACAAGTTCAGCGCCGTGTGGGGCGCCCACGAGGGCTCGTTGCTGTTGTGGGCACTGATCCTCGGTGGCTGGACCTTCGCCGTGTCGGTGTTCTCGCGCCAGTTGCCGCAAGTGATGCTGGCCCGGGTGCTGGCAGTGATGGGCATGATCAGTACTGGCTTCCTGCTGTTCCTGATCATGACCTCCAACCCGTTTTCGCGAATTCTGCCTCAGGTACCCGCGGACGGCCGTGACCTCAACCCGCTGCTGCAGGACATCGGCCTGATCGTCCACCCGCCAATGCTCTACATGGGTTATGTCGGTTTCTCGGTGGCCTTCGCCTTCGCCATCGCCGCGCTGCTGGGCGGTCGCTTGGACGCTGCCTGGGCCCGCTGGTCGCGGCCCTGGACCATCGTCGCCTGGGCTTTCCTCGGCATCGGTATCACCCTGGGCTCCTGGTGGGCCTACTACGAACTCGGCTGGGGTGGCTGGTGGTTCTGGGACCCGGTGGAAAACGCCTCCTTCATGCCTTGGCTGGTCGGCACGGCGCTGATCCACTCCCTGGCGGTCACGGAAAAGCGCGGTGTGTTCAAAAGCTGGACCGTGCTGCTGGCCATCGCCGCTTTCTCACTGAGCCTGCTGGGAACCTTCCTGGTGCGTTCCGGGGTGCTGACGTCGGTGCATGCCTTCGCCTCGGACCCCGAGCGCGGCGTGTTCATCCTGATTTTCCTGCTGTTCGTGGTGGGTGGCTCCCTGACCCTGTTCGCCCTGCGCGCACCGGTGGTCAAGAGCCAGGTGGGCTTCAACCTGTGGTCCCGGGAAACCCTGCTGCTGGGTAACAACCTGGTGCTGGTGGTGGCGGCCTCGATGATTCTCCTGGGCACCCTGTACCCACTGGTGCTCGACGCCCTGAGCGGGGCCAAGATGTCGGTGGGCCCGCCGTACTTCAACGCTCTGTTCATACCGCTGATGGCGCTGCTGATGGTGGTGATGGCGGTGGGCGTGCTGGTGCGCTGGAAAGACACTCCGGTGAAGTGGTTGGCGGGCATGCTCGCTCCGGTACTGTTGGGCAGCGTGGCCCTGGCCGTGGTTGCAGGCATTGCCTATGGCGACTTCAACTGGGCGGTGCTGGCGACTTTCCTGCTGTCGGCCTGGGTGCTGTTGGCGGGTGTACGCGACATTTTCGACAAGACCCGCCACAAAGGCTTGATCAAGGGCTTGTCCAGCCTGACTCGAAGCTACTGGGGCATGCAGCTGGCGCACCTGGGGATCGCGGTCTGTGCCCTGGGTGTCGTGCTGTCGAGCCAGAACAGTGCCGAGCGCGATCTGCGTCTGGCGCCTGGCGAGTCCATGGAGCTGGCCGGTTACCACTTCATCTTCGAGGGGGCCAAGCACTTCGAAGGGCCGAACTTCACCTCCGACAAAGGCACTGTGCGGGTCGTGCGCAACGGCAAGGAAGTGGCGCTACTGCATCCGGAAAAACGCCTGTACACCGTGCAGAGCTCAATGATGACTGAGGCCGGGATCGACGCCGGGTTCACCCGTGACCTGTATGTCGCCCTGGGCGAGCCCCTGGAAGAGGGTGCCTGGGCCGTGCGGGTGCACGTCAAGCCATTCGTGCGCTGGATCTGGTTCGGCGGCCTGCTCACCGGTTTTGGTGGCTTGCTGGCAGCGATGGACCGACGTTATCGGGTCAAGGTTAAAACCCGCGTGCGCGAAGCACTGGGCATGACAGGAGCCACCGCATGAGACGCTGGATGATGATGTTGCCCCTGGCCCTGTTCCTGGTGGTCGCGGTGTTCCTGTACCGCGGGTTGTACCTGGACCCGGCCGAGTTGCCGTCGGCGATGATCGGCAAGCCGTTCCCGGAGTTTTCCCTGCCGGCGGTGCAGGGCGACAAGACCCTGACCCGAGCCGACCTGCTGGGCAAGCCGGCGCTGGTCAACGTCTGGGCCACCTGGTGTATCTCCTGCCGGGTCGAGCACCCGGTGCTGAACAAGCTGGCCCAGCAAGGCGTGGTGATCTACGGCGTCAACTACAAGGACGTCAATGCCGACGCCCTGAAGTGGCTGGCGGAGTTCCACAACCCCTATCAGCTGGACGTGCGTGACGAGGACGGCTCCCTGGGCTTGAACCTTGGCGTCTACGGTGCGCCGGAAACCTTCTTCATCGATGCCAAGGGCATCATCCGCGACAAGTTCGTCGGGGTGATCGACGAAGTGGTATGGCGCGAACAGCTGGCCGCCAAGTACCAGGCGCTGGTGGATGAGGCCAAGCCATGAAGCGCTGGTTAGCCGCTGCCATCCTGGGCCTGAGCATCGCTGGCGTGGCCCACGCCGCCATCGACACCTATCAGTTCGCCAACGACGCCGAGCGCGAACGCTATCACGAGCTGACCAAGGAACTGCGCTGCCCCAAGTGCCAGAACCAGGACATCGCCGACTCCAACGCACCCATCGCCGCGGACCTGCGCAAAGAGATTTTCCGCATGCTCGGCGAGGGCAAGGACAATCAGCAGATCATCGACTTCATGGTCGATCGCTACGGTGACTTCGTCCGCTACCGGCCGGCTTTGACCGGCAAGACCGCGCTGCTCTGGTTCGGCCCTGCCGCACTGTTGCTGGGTGGCCTGGTGCTCATTGCCGTGATTGTCCGGCGTCGTCGTGCCGAGCGCAGCGACAGCCCGAACACGCTTTCCGTCGAAGAGCGTCAGCGCCTCGACCAACTGCTGGATAAAAACCACCCATGATTGATTTCTGGCTTGCGGCAGGCCTGCTGCTCCTGATTGCCCTGAGTTTCCTGTTGATCCCGGTGTTGCGTGAGCGTCGTGCTCAGCGTGAAGAGGATCGTACCGCGCTGAACGTGGCGCTTTATGAAGAGCGCGTGGCCGAGCTGCACAGCCAGCAGCAGGAAGGCGTGCTCAGTGCCGAACAGATGGACAGCGGTCGCGCCGAAGCTGCCCGCGAACTGCTGGCGGACACCGAAGGCAACGGCCCGGTGCGCACCTCGCGCCTGGGCAAGCCGTTGCCGTTGCTGGCGGCGTTGCTGGTGCCGATCCTGGGGCTGGGCCTGTACCTGCACTTCGGTGCCAGCGACAAGGTTGAACTGACCCGGGAGTTCGCCCAAGCGCCACAGTCCATGGACGAAATGACTCGGCGCCTGGAACGTGCGGTAGCAGCGCAGCCGGATTCCGCCGAGGGCCTGTATTTCCTCGGACGCACCTACATGGCCCAGGACCGTCCTGCGGACGCGGCGAAGATCTTCGAGCGCACCGTGGCCCTGGCCGGGCGCCAGCCGGAGCTGCTCGGGCAGTGGGCCCAGGCCCAGTACTTCGCAGACAACAAGCAATGGTCGGACAAGGTCCGGGGCTTGACCGACGAAGCGCTGAAAGCCGATCCCAACGAAGTCACCAGCCTCGGGCTACTGGGGATTGCAGCCTTTGAAGGCGGGAGATTCCAGGAAGCCATCGATTACTGGAAGCGCCTGCAGGCGCAACTGCCACCGGACGACAACTCGCGTGCAGCACTGCAGGGCGGTATCGATCGCGCCAGCGAGAAGCTGGTGGCCAGCGGCGGCAAGGTCGCGACTGAGCCTGCGACCAAGCCCAATGGCGCTTTGCTCAAGGTCCGGGTTGACCTGGCGGCCGAGCTCAAGGCCAAGGTCCAGCCGGATGACAGCGTGTTCATCTTCGCTCGCGCCACCCAGGGCCCGCCCGCGCCACTGGCGGCCAAGCGTGTGACCGTGGCCGATCTGCCGGTAACCGTCGAGTTGGGCGATGCCGACGCAATGATGCCGCAGTTGAAACTGTCGAACTTCCCTGAAGTCCAACTGGTTGCGCGCGTATCCCGCGCCGGCCAGCCAACGGCCGGCGAGTGGGTCGGGCGCAGCCAGCCCTTGGCCAGCAGCACGACTGCCGCCCAGCAGTTGACCATCGACAGCCCGGATCAATAATCAGAGAAACCGCCATGACCGTCATCGCTCGTATCACCCTGTTAGCACTGGTCCTGGGGTTGAGCGCTTGTACGGTCTCGCGGCCTCAGCCCACCAGCTCCGAGCCGATTCCGCCTGCGCGGCCGAGCACCCGCCCGGCGCCGAGTACGCCCGGCGCGCCGATCCCCGCTGCCAAGCCCCTGCCACGTACTTCGGCGAGCTTTGCCCCGCCACCGGGCGGCCACAGCCACTGGGACGCGCGACTTGGGGTGTATGTGCTGGAGAACCAGAGCGATACCTTCTATCGCCAGCGTACCTACTACCGTTGGAACAACGGCTGGAGCCGCTCCATCAGCCCGGATGGACCTTGGGAAGACACCGATATTCATGGGGTTCCGGCCGGGTTGGGGCGCCAATACCAGTAAACCCCAGGCCTCGCTGCCTGACTGCACCCGCGCAGGCCCGAGCCGGCGCAAGCCTTGCCACGGCTGGCGGATTATTTAAGCCCCGGGAAGGCTGGCCGATACAGCGGGGTGTTCCTGAGTCGTTGTCGTTGAGCATCCAATGAAGAAAGACCTGAATAAACCCTATTTTGCGCCCATGGTGTTTTGGCTGGCTGTGGTCGGTGTCTTGTTGCTGGTGTATGGCCAGGGGTCGGCCGATGTGCCGGAATTGATCTATCTGTCCCTGGCGCCGGTGTACCTGTTGGTGGCGTTCGCCTTCATGTACTACTTCTTCTGCTGGAGTTTGATCTCGGTGTTCCGGCTGGGGGAAGTCGGCTGGAAGCGCGTGGATTATGGTTGGCTGCTGCTGGCGTCCCTGGCCTTGATCAGTGCCACTCAGGCAGTGCGGGTGGATTGGTTCCAGACTGATTACCAGTTGGCACAAAGTGCCGAGAGTCGCCTGCACAAGCGTATCGCGGCCGAAATCGACGACATGCTCGGCAGTGAACATTGCAAGGCCGCCAAGGATCTGCCTGAACCCCAGGATGCAGCCCAGGTCAGTCGGCTGTGCGAGCGCTTTGCCGCTCTGGAGCGCTCGGCCGACGGGCGCTTGTCGGCGTTGGCGGTGATCAAGGTGCAGCAGGCCCTGGGGGATCTTCGTAGCGAGTATTCAGCGCCGCTGGTCAGCCAATGGCTTGAGCGCCTGAGCGAGACCTTCGGCGAGATCGAGCGTCAGCGGGCCGATGTCCACCGGTTGCAAGGGCTGACCGAGGTCAGCCAGGCCGAGAAGCTCTATGGCTACTGCGTGCCGTTGCTGCTGGTGATCGCCTTGGCCCTGCGAGCTTCCAAGGTCACTGGCGAGGTGCTGCTCAAGGCGCCACGGCGGCGCAAGCTGTGGCTGATCGTCAACCAGCGTGTGGTGATCGATGGCCTGGGATTTGTCCGTGGCGCCCGTGCCCGGCTGGACGAGGCGCTGAGGAACTGGCGTGTGGCGCAATGGGGCGTGGTGCACCTGTCCTGTGAATTCATTGCCGGGGCCAGCCCCCAGGACTCTCCGGTCCCGGTGACGCCGGGCTTTTACGAGAACGAGTTCCGCCTCACGACCCTTGCCGAGTTCGACAGCAGCGAGTTTGTCGAGTGGGCGGCGACCCAGACCATCGACATCCTGTACCTGGTGGGAGAAACCGATCCGGGCCTGATCGACCGGCTACGGCGCTGGGGTGAAGCGGTGAATATCGAAGTGCTGGTGCGCGAGCGTATTTGAGACACGCCAGCAACTGCTCCAGGTAATCCTCTAACGCCCGGTTTTGGCGCTCGCCGATTCTTGCGCTGAATCGGCAAGGCCGCCGACACGCAAGGCTAGGCGTGGACCGGGCTGTGGTTTTCCTTCACCAGCAGGAATCGCAGCAGCGCCAGTAGCGGAAACGCGCTGCCCACCAGCACGATTCCCAGCCAGCCGGAATGTTCGTAGACCGCGCTGGCAATCGATGAGCCGAAGGCACCGCCGATAAAGATACTGGTCATGTAGAGCGCATTCAGGCGGCTGCGGCTGTGGGCGTCGAGGGCGTACACCGCGCGCTGTCCAAGCACCATGTTCATCTGCACGCAGAAATCCAGGACTACTCCGGTTACCGCCAGGCCGATGACGCTGTAGGCCGGATGGATCAGGCTCGGCACGAAGCTCAGGGCCGCCAGCAGCATGGCCAGCAGCGAGGCGATACGGGTATGCCCGGCATCCGCCAGGCGTCCGCTGATGGGCGCGGCTATGGCGCCGATGGCACCTACCAGGGCGAAGAGCGCGATCTGGCTCTGCGACAGGCCGTGATGCCGGGCCAGTTCCAGGGGCGCTGCGGTCCAGAACAGGCTGAAGGTGGCGAACATGCAACCCTGGTAGAAGGCTCGCTGACGCAGGACCGGTTGCTGGCGCAGCAGGCTTCCCAGGGAGTGCAGCAACTGGCCGTAGGTCGCACTGTGGGCCGGCTGGCGCTTGGGGATGGTCAGCATCAGCACCAGGCTGATAGCGGCCATCAGCACTGCGGCGGCGATGAACATCGAGCGCCAGCCGAAGTGGTCGGCCACCACGCTGGACACTGGGCGGGCCAGGAGAATCCCCAGCAGCAGACCGCCCATGATTCCCCCTACCACCCGGCCCCGGGATTCCTCGGGTGCCAGGTGCGCAGCCAGGGGAATGAGGATCTGCACCGACACCGAGCTGAAGCCGATCAGCAGCGACACCAGGAGAAAGGCATTGGGCTGCTGGGTAAAGGCGGCGCCCAGTAAGCTGGCGATAGCCACCAGGGTGGTGATGATCATCAGCCGACGGTTTTCCAGCAGGTCCCCCAGTGGTACCAGGAAGAACAGGCCCAGGGCATAGCCGATCTGGGTCAGGGACACGATCAGGCTGGCCATGGAGTTGGACAGGCCCAGGTCCGGTGCGATCAATTCGATGATCGGCTGTGCGTAGTAGATGTTGGCGACGATGGCACCGCAGCAGAAGGCGAACAGCAACACCATGCCTCGGGTCATTGTCGGGCTGCTGGCAGGCAGCGCCTGGGGGGTGGAAGTCATCACGGTTCTCTGGCAGCGATAGGATGGAGCGAGATGGAGCGACAGCGCAGTGATGCAGCGGGGAGGGGCGGGTAACAGGATTATTCCAATGGGGAATAAATGACCGATTGCCGGCGATCCGGGTATTGTCGAGGGCGTACCGCTGCCGAGGCGCAATGATACATTTACTTACATCCTGCTCGATAGCATGCTCATGCCTTCCAGGGTCCAGGCGTTGGCTGCGTGGCCCTGTGCACCCTTTCAGTAGAGGAAATGCATTTCATGAATCGGTCTTTGCTTGGTCTGTTGTGCAACGTTCAATGCATCGCCCTGGCATTCATGCTGGGCAGCACTGCGGCCCTGGCCCAGGATGCTCCGGGCATGCGCATTGGCGTGCGCGGGGAAATCACCGGGATCAGCGGTGATGTGGTACGGGTGCATGTCAACAGCGGCGAGAATGTCAGTGTCGATCTCACGCCGCAGACCCAGGTGCGCGCCGTGACCCTGGCCAATATCGAAGACATCAAGCCCGGCAGCTATATCGGCTCGGCGGCCATGCCCATGGCCGACGGCACCCTCAAGGCCATGGAAGTGCATGTATTCCCACCGCAGATGGCCGGCACCGGCGATGGCCATCGGCCCTTCGACCTGGCCAAGGGCAGCAGCATGACCAATGGCAGTGTCGGTGACCTGGTGGTGAGCAATGGCCGCACCCTGACCGTCAACTACAAGGGGGGCCAGCAGAAGATCCTGGTGCCGGACGACGTTCCCATCGTCAACCTCGCTCCCGGGGATCGCAGCCTGCTCAAGGCTGGGGTCAAGGTGGTGATGTTCGTCACCCAGAGCGCCGACGGCAAACTCACCGCGCAGTCGATTTCCGCCGGCAAGGACGGGGTTGCGCCGCCGATGTAGGCCGCTGCTACACGGGGGCGCTGGTGGCGCAGGCAGGGCTTGCATTGCCAAGTGTTGCAGCACGCGGGTTGCGGTGGAAGTTGGGAAACGCTTGGTTTACGGTTCCCGGTCGTTCAATGCGCCGAGAGTGCCGTATGGAAAAGTCGACGTTCAACCCAGCCAGTGTGTTCAATTCCCTGCAGTACGGTTTCAGCCAGGCGGTGGAGGTCCGCGGTGGCCGACGCCTGCTGCTCTCCGGCCAGGTGGGGGTGGATGAGCAGGAGCGTACCGTGGGCCCAGGCCTGCGGGAGCAGACCGAGCAGGCCTTCGACAATATCGCCAGGGTCCTGGCCGAGGCCGGTGGCAGGCTGGCGGATGTGGTGATGCTGCGGATCTACATCGCCGAAGCGGCCCGGGACCAGCAAGAGCACATCAGCGCGGTGTTGCTGGAGCGCTTTGCCTACCAGCCACCGGCGTCCTCGTGGATCATCGTCAGCGGGCTGTCGCTGCCGGAGTGGCTGATCGAGGTCGAGGCAGAGGCGGTGCTGGAGGAGCGCCACCAGGTCGCCGAAGCAGCGTTGTTCAACCCGGTGCGGGCTCTCTGAACGCTGAGCCCGGGCATAAAAAAAGCGACCGCACAGGTCGCTTTTTTCATTCACCCCAGTGGGGTCATTTGGCGTTGGTGTAGATCTGGTCGAAGATCCCGCCGTCATTGAAGTGGGTCTTTTGCACGCTGCGCCAGTCGCCGAAGGTTTTCTCCACCGAGAGGAAGTCGACTTTCGGGAAGCGGTCGGTGTACTTGGCCAGCACCTTCGGGTCCCGTGGGCGCAGGTAGTTGTTGGCAGCGATTTCCTGGCCTTCCGGCGACCACAGGTACTTCAGGTATTCCTCGGCCGCGGCGCGGGTGCCTTTCTTGTCCACCACCTTGTCCACCACCGACACCGGTGGCTCGGCTTGCGCGGAGACACTCGGGTAGATCACTTCGAATTGATCACGACCGAATTCACGGGCGATCATTTCCGCTTCGTTCTCGAAGGTCACCAGCACATCGCCGATCTGGTTGGTCATGAACGTGGTCGTGGCGGCACGGCCACCGGTGTCCAGCACCGGTGCCTGCTTGAACAGCTTGCCGACGAAGTCCTTGGCCTTGTTTTCGTCGCCACCGTTCTTCAGTACATAACCCCAGGCCGACAGGTAGGTGTAGCGGCCATTACCCGAGGTCTTCGGGTTGGGCACAATCACCTGTACGCCATCCTTGAGCAGGTCCGGCCAGTCTTTCAGAGCCTTGGGGTTGCCCTTGCGGACGATGAACACCGTGGCCGAAGTGAAGGGCGCGCTGTTGTCCGGCAGGCGGGTTACCCAATTCTCCGGCACCAGTTTGCCGTTGTCGGCCAGGGCGTTGATGTCGGTGGCCATGTTCATGGTGATGACATCTGCCGGCAGGCCGTCGATCACCGAGCGCGCCTGTTTGCTGGAGCCACCGAAGGACATCTGCAGGGTGATGTTCTCGTTGTGCTCGGCTTTCCAGTGTTTCTGGAAGGCGGCGTTGTAGTCCTTGTAGAAGTCGCGCATCACGTCGTAGGACACGTTGAGCAGGGTCGGTGCGGCCTGGGCCACACTGCCCAGGGCCAGGCCGGCGGCCAGTAGCGAGGCGCTGAAGAGTTTTTTCACTGCACATTCCTTTTGTTCGAGAGTGAAGGCAATTTGCCGCCGACTATAGCTGCGTCGCTATATCTCTTTAAAGATTAAAAAGATCTTTGCTTATTCCAGTTTTTTGAATAGTGCATTGCCACAGCGCGAGCAGAAGGCCGCTGCCGATTCATGGCTATTTTTCTGGCACACGGGGCAGTCGTGCTTGAGCTGTTCGCCGCGCATGGCGCTGGCCAGTTCTGCGGTGAAGATCCCGGTGGGCACGGCGATGATCGAGTAGCCGGTGATCATTACCATGGAGGAAATCATCTGGCCGATCACGGTCTTGGGCACGATGTCGCCATAACCCACGGTGGTCAGGGTGACGATGGCCCAGTAGATGCCCTTGGGAATGCTGGTGAAGCCGTGTTCCGGGCCTTCGACCACGTACATCAGAGTGCCGAACACTGTGACCAGGGTGCAGACGCAGAGCAGGAACACCAGGATCTTCTGCTTGCTGCCGCGCAAGGCGTCCAGCAGGTAGTGGGCCTGTTTCAGGTAGGGCGCGAGCTTGAGCACGCGGAAAATCCGCAGCATGCGGATGATGCGGATGATCAACAGGTACTGGGCGTCGCTGTAGTACAGGGCAAGGATCCCGGGGACGATGGCCAAGAGGTCCACCAGGCCATAGAAGCTGAAGGCATAGCGCAGTGGCTTGGGTGAGCAATACAGCCGCAGGCCGTACTCGATGGCGAAGATCAGGGTGAAGCCCCATTCGATATAGGCCAGGACATTGGCGTAGTCGCGGTGCACCTGGTCGATGCTGTCGAGGATCACGATCACCAGGCTGGCGAGGATGATCAGCAGCAGGGTGGTGTCGAAGCGTCTTCCAGCCACGGTATCGGTCTGGAAGATCATCACGTAGAGGCGTTGCCGCCAGTTGTTGCTGTTGCCCATGGAAGTCGCCTGAATCGAAAGTCAGCGAAGCCTAGGGGGAGTTGCCGGGGGAGCGCAAGGTGCGTTGTCCGCTGGCGTTCGGCCGAGGACGCGGGTGCTGGCGTGTACCAGCCAGCAGGCGAGGACGAAGGGCGCGGTCAGAGGGGCGAGGCCCAGGGTGACCAGCCCCGGGGTGATCAGCAGTGCCAGGAGCATGCCCAGCAGCGGCCGCCATGGGCGCCGGGCCTGTTGGCCCAGGGCCAGGGCCGCCAGTGCGCAGTTGTAGCCGGCCAGGCCCAACAGGGCCTGGCTGTGCTGCTGGTGCAGCAGGGCCCAGGCCAGGCCGGTGGCTGAGCCGATCAGGGCCCAGGCCGCGGCGCGGCGGTTGGCCAGCAGCAGGCCGATGAGGATCAGCACCCCGGCCAGTGGCTGGCCAAGGAACATGATCTGGCCCAAGCCCTGGACCAGGCCGCCGAGCAGGCTCCACAGGTTCAGGGGGGGCACTGCCTGGGGCATGGATTGGGTGGGCTCCATCAGGCTCAACAGCAGCCAGCCGAGGCCGACGAAGGGCGCGGTATAGGCCGGCAGGCTGCCGGGGTTGCGCGCGCGCTTCAGCCATTGCTGGGTAATGATCGCGCTGAGGCCTGCGGCGGCAATGATCAGCGGTGGCAACAGCACCGACCAGGGCAGGTACAGGCTCAGCAGCAGGCCCAGCAGCACGCCGTTGTAGCTGAAGAGTCCGGCTTGTCGGTCGGCCTTGGCGTAACCCCGTCGTTGGGCGGTGAGCAGTCCGGCCAGGGCCCCCAGCAGGGCGCCGCCGAGCAGGGTGGGGGCACTGATCAGGATTGCCAGCAGGCACAGCAGGCCGCACAGGGGATGGCGCTGGAGGAAGATCTGACTGAAACCGTTGAGCAGGGCAGTGGCCCAGTCAGGACAGAAAGCGTTGAAGGAGGGTACTGGCATGGTGGCAGTCGGTGGTTGTGGTTGTTGGTGGAGACTGCGAGCGATCTCGGGGCAGGGAATGCCCCTGAGACCTGCGACCCGTGTAGCCCGGGCTCATCGCAGCCTGCGGTGGTGGTTATCGGTCAGAGAAGGGTTTCGACGCGCAGAGAGTTGGTGGTTCCCGGCTGGCCGAACGGTACGCCGGTGGTGATCACCACGGTGTCGCCGCGCCTGGCCAGGCCTTGGGCCTGGGCGATTTCCAGTGCCGTGGCACAGACCTCGTCAACCTGGCGCAGGCGGTCATTGACCACCGAGTGCACGCCCCAGGCAATGGTCAGGCGGCGTGCGGTCGTAAGGTTTGGCGTCAGGTTGAGGATCGGCACCGAAGGGCGTTCCCGGGCGGCGCGCAGGGTCGAGCTGCCGGATTCGCTGTAGTTCACCAGCACCGCCACCGGCAGGATGCTGCATATCCGGCGGATCGCGCAGCTGATGGCATCGGACACGGTGGCATCGGCCTGGGGCCGGCTGACGTCCAGTTGGGTCTGGTAGTCGGGGCCGGTTTCCACCTGGCGGATGATCTTGCTCATCATCTGCACGGCTTCCAGTGGGTATTCGCCGGAAGCGGTTTCCGCCGACAGCATCACCGCATCGGCGCCTTCGGCCACGGCGTTGGCGACGTCGGTCACCTCGGCCCGGGTCGGTGCCGGGGAGAAACGCATGGACTCGAGCATCTGCGTGGCCACCACCACCGGTTTGCCCAGCTGGCGGCAGGTGCTGATGATGTTCTTCTGGATCTGCGGCACGCTTTCCGCCGGTACTTCCACCCCCAGGTCGCCCCTGGCCACCATGATCGCATCGCTCAGTTCGGCTATTTCCCGCAGTTGGGTGACTGCTGAAGGTTTTTCGATCTTGGCCATCAGGTAGGCCTTGTCGCCAATCAGCGTGCGGGCTTCGCGGATGTCTTCCGGACGTTGCACAAAGGACAGCGCCACCCAGTCCACGCCCAGTTCCAGGCCGAAGCTCAGGTCGCGACGGTCTTTGGCGGTCAGCGGACTGAGGTCGAGCACCGCCTGGGGCACGTTGACGCCCTTGCGATCCGACAGCTCGCCGCCATTGAGTACGGTGGTATCGATGGCGTCAGCATGTTTGGCGATGACCCGCAGGCGCAGCTTGCCGTCGTCCAGCAGCAGGTCCATGCCGGGTTCCAGCGCGGCGATGATTTCCGGATGCGGCAGGTTGACCCGCAGGGTGTCTCCGGGTGTCGGGTCGAGGTCCAGGCGCAGGGCTTGTCCGCGCACCAGTTGGACCTTGCCCTCGGCGAAGCAGCCGACCCGCAGTTTTGGCCCCTGCAGGTCCATGAGGATGCCCAGTGGATAGTTCAGCTCGCGTTCGATCTGGCGGATCCACTCATAGCGCTGGGCATGATCGGCGTGGCTGCCATGGCTGAAATTGAGCCGAAAGATGTTCACCCCGGCTTTTACCAGCTCACGGATGTCCTCGATGCCGTCAGTGGCTGGGCCCAGGGTGGCGAGGATTTTGACCTTCTTGTCAGGCGTCATGTTTAGGGGTCTCGAGAATCAGGATGGCGCGGAAGTCGTTGACGTTGGTCCGGGTCGGCTCGGTGACGATCAAGTCGTCCAGGGCCGCGAAGTAACCATAGCCGTTGTTGTTATCCAGCTCGTCGCTGGCGCTCAGTCCGAGGGCGGCGGCGCGGGCGTAGCTGTCCGGGGTCATGATTGCCCCGGCATTGTCTTCGGAACCATCGATGCCATCGGTGTCGCCAGCCAGGGCATAGATCCCGGGATAACCCTTGAGGCTGTCGGTGAGGCTCAGGAGGAACTCGGCATTGCGTCCGCCGCGGCCATTGCCACGCACGGTAACCGTGGTCTCGCCACCGGAGAGAATCACGCAGGGCGCCGCCAGGGGCTGGCCATGCAGGGCCACCTGGCGGGCAATGCCGGCGTGGACCTTGGCCACCTCACGGGATTCGCCTTCCAGGTCGCCGAGGATCAGCGGGCTGTAACCGGCCTGGCGGGCTTTCACCGCTGCCGCCTCGAGGGATTGCTGGGGCCGGGCGATCAATTGGAAGTGGCTGCGGGCCAGGCACGGGTCGCCGGGCTTGACGGTTTCCGACTCGGGGCTCTGCAACCAGCTGCGTACCGCTGCCGGTACTTCGATCGCGTAGCGCTTGAGAATCGCCAGGGCTTCGCTCGAGGTGCTCGGGTCGCCCACGGTGGGGCCGGAGGCGATGACCGTGGCCAGATCGCCGGGGACATCGGATATCGCGTAGGTGTAGACCGTGGCCGGCCAGCAGGCCTTGGCCAGGCGACCGCCCTTGATCGCCGAGAGGTGTTTGCGTACGCAATTCATCTCGCCGATGGTCGCGCCGGATTTCAGCAGGGCTTTGTTGATTGCCTGCTTGTCGGCCAGGGTGATGCCGGCGGCAGGCAGGGCCAGCAGCGCCGAGCCGCCGCCGGAAAGCAGGAAGATCACCCGGTCCTGTTCCGACAGGTCACTGACCAGGGCCAGCACGCGTTTGGCCACGGCCAGGCCGGCGGCATCGGGCACTGGGTGGGCGGCTTCGACCACTTCGATCTTGCTGCAGGGGGCGCCGTGGCCGTAGCGGGTGACCACCAGGCCGCAGACCTCGCCCTGCCAGTTGCGTTCGACCACCTGGGCCATGGCGGCGGCGGCCTTGCCGGCGCCGATGACGATCACCCGAGCGCTGCGGTCGCTGGGCAAATGGGCTTCGAGAACGTGTTGCGGATGGGCGGCGTCGATGGCTGTAGCGAACAGCTCACGCAGGAATTGTTGCGGATCGACCGACATGGCGGGCTCCCGGATTTCTTGTTATGGGGGGCTTGAAACAGGGTGTAGCCGCCGCCGAGGGCGGCGCCAGGATCCGCAGGGCCTGTCCCTGGCCCGCTGAAAAGCGTTTCCTGCGGACCCTTTCGCAGCCTGTGGCAGCGGCTACAGATGGTGCTTATTGCTTATTGCTTATTGCTTGTCGCGAATCGAGAAGTTGGCCATGTGCTCCAGGCCCTTGATCAGCGCCGAGTGGTCCCAGTTGCCGCCACCGATGGCGGTGCAGGTGCTGAACACTTGCTGGGTGTTGGCGGTGTTGGGCAGGTTGATGCCCAGTTCGCGAGCACCGCTCAGGGCCAGGTTCAGGTCCTTCTGGTGCAGGTTGATGCGGAAGCCCGGATCGAAGGTGCCCTTGATCATGCGCTCGCCGTGCACTTCGAGGATCTTCGAAGAAGCGAAGCCGCCCATCAGCGCTTCACGCACCTTGGCCGGGTCGGCACCGTTCTTCGCGGCGAACAGCAGGGCTTCGGCCACGGCCTGGATGTTCAGGGCGACGATGATCTGGTTGGCCACCTTGGCGGTCTGGCCGTCACCGTTGCCACCTACCAGGGTGATGTTCTTGCCCATGCTCTGGAACAGCGGCAGGGCGCGTTCGAAAGCCTGGCTGTCGCCACCGACCATGATGCTCAAGGTCGCGGCCTTGGCGCCGACTTCGCCTCCGGATACCGGGGCGTCGAGGTATTGCGCGCCTTTTTCGTTGATCTTGGCGGCGAAGGCCTTGGTGGCGGTGGGAGAGATCGAGCTCATGTCGATGACGATCTTGCCCTTGCCGATCCCGGCGGCG
Organism: Pseudomonas sp. Fl4BN1; assembly: GCF_009908285.1. Lineage (GTDB taxonomy): Bacteria > Pseudomonadota > Gammaproteobacteria > Pseudomonadales > Pseudomonadaceae > Aquipseudomonas. Next base: position 164,117 of record NZ_JAAARM010000004.1, on the reverse strand, counting down.
ATGCCGTCGGCACGCAGCAGCACGTCTTCGACCTGAGGGGTATCGGGGACCATGATGATGACGAACTCGGCTTCCTGGGCCACTTCCTTGGGCGAGGCCAGGGCCACGGCGCCAGCGGCGATCAGGTCGGTCGGTGCCTTGCCGTGGTGTTCGGAGAGCAGCAGGCTGTGACCGGCCTTTTGCAGGTTGGCGGCCATTGGGTGGCCCATGATGCCGGTGCCGATAAATCCGATTTTAGCCATGATAAAAATCCTCTATTCAGACAGACCTGGTAGGAGCCGGCTTGCCGGCGAAGGCGGCCGCAAGGGCGCTGCAAGGCTTCGGGCCTGTTCGCCGGCGAGCCGGCTCCTACGGGGGCGGGTTCAGATTGCGTTGTGGGTTTTCAGCCAGCCAAGGCCGGCCTCGGTGGTGGTCAGCGGCTTGTACTCGCAACCGACCCAGCCCTGGTAGCCGATGCTGTCCAGGTGCTCGAGGAGGAAGCGATAGTTGATCTCGCCGGTGCCCGGCTCGTTGCGCCCGGGATTGTCCGCCAGCTGGATGTGGTTGATCTGGCCCAGGTGGCTGGTCATGGTCCGCGCGAGGTCACCTTCCATGATTTGCATGTGGTAGATGTCGTACTGCAGGAACAGGTTGGCGCTGCCTACCTGCTCGCGGATCGACAGTGCCTGGGCGGTGGTGTTGAGGTAGAAGCCGGGGATGTCGCGGGTATTGATGGCTTCCATCACCAGCTTGATGCCGACCGCCTGGAGTTTCTCGGCGGCGTACTTGAGGTTGGCGACGAAGGTTTTTTCCAGCAGGGCCGCGTCTGCGCCCTGAGGGCGGATGCCGGCCAGGCAGTTGATCTGGGTGTTGCCCAGGACCTGGGCGTAGGCGATGGCCAGGTCGACACCGGCGCGGAACTCCTCGACCCGATCGGGCAGGCAGGCGATACCCCGCTCACCCTTGCCCCAGTCGCCGGCCGGCAGGTTGAACAGGACCTGGGTCAAGCCATGGGCATCAAGTTGAGCCTTGATCTCCGCAGAGCTGAATTCGTAGGGGAACAGGTATTCGACACCGCTGAAACCGGCATTGGCAGCAGCCTTGAAGCGGGCGAGGAAGTCCTGTTCGGTGAACAGCATGGACAGGTTGGCAGCGAAACGCGGCATGGTGGTCTCCTGTAAAGCGGTTAAGCCTGTGGCCGCTGCGAAGGCTGCGTTCGATCTGCGTGCGACCTCTCGGAAGAGGCCGCACTGGGCAGACCGCCGCAAGGTTCGGCGAACCCGCTCGGCCAAACGCGGACCGAGCCTGTGGCAGTGGCTTCGGGGGGTTAGTCGAGCAGGGAAATCGCAGTAGGGGCGTCGTTGCCGACCAGCGCCAGGTCTTCGAATTCGTTGACCGCGTTGATCTCGGTGCCCATGGAGATGTTGGTCACCCGCTCGAGGATGATTTCCACCATGACCGGTACCTTGAACTCCTCGGCCATTTCCTGGGCCTTGCGCAGTGCCGGTTGGATTTCACTCGGCTCGAACACCCGCAGTGCCTTGCAACCCAGCCCCTCGACCACGGCGACGTGATCGACACCATAGCCATTGAGCTCGGGGGCGTTGAGGTTGTCGAAGGACAGCTGCACGCAGTAGTCCATCTCGAAGCCGCGCTGGGCCTGGCGGATCAGCCCCAGGTAGGAGTTGTTCACCACCACGTGGATGTACGGCAGCTTGAACTGCGCACCCACTGCCAGCTCCTCGATCATGAACTGGAAGTCGTAATCGCCGGACAGTGCCACCACCTTGCGGCTCGGGTCAGCCTTGACCACGCCCAGGGCGGCGGGAATGGTCCAGCCCAGCGGGCCGGCCTGGCCGCAGTTGATCCAGTGGCGTGGTTTGTAGACGTGGAGAAACTGTGCACCGGCAATCTGCGACAGGCCGATGGTGCTGACGTAACAGGTGTCCTTGCCGAACACCTGGTTCATCTCTTCGTAGACCCGTTGCGGCTTGACCGGAACGTTGTCGAAGTGGGTCTTGCGGTGCAGGCTGGCCTTGCGCTGCTGGCAGTCATGCAACCAGGCGCTGCGATCTTTCAGCTTGCCGGCGGTCTGCCATTCGCGAGCCACTTCCAGCAGCACGGTCAGGGCACTGCCGGCGTCCGAGACGATGCCCAGGTCCGGGGTGAATACCCGGCCGATCTGGGTAGGCTCGATGTCCACGTGAATGAACTTGCGGCCTTCGGTGTAGACGTCCACCGAACCGGTGTGGCGGTTGGCCCAGCGGTTGCCTATGCCCAGCACCACGTCCGACTTGAGCATCGTGGCGTTGCCGTAGCGGTGGGAGGTCTGCAGGCCGACCATGCCCACCATCTGCGGGTGATCGTCGGGGATAGTGCCCCAGCCCATCAGGGTCGGGATCACCGGAATGCCGGTCAGTTCGGCGAACTCCACCAACAGTTCGCTGGCGTCGGCGTTGATCACGCCACCACCGGCCACCAGCAGCGGACGCTCGGCCTGGTCCAGCATGGCCAGGGCCTTTTCCGCCTGGATCCGGCTCGCCGCAGGCTTGGCCAGCGGCAGGGGCTGGTAGGCGTCGATATCGAATTCGATTTCTGCCATCTGTACATCGAATGGCAGGTCGATCAGCACTGGGCCAGGACGGCCGGAGCGCATTTCATAGAAGGCTTTCTGGAAGGCGTAAGGCACCTGGCCGGGTTCCAGCACAGTGGTGGCCCACTTGGTCACCGGCTTGACGATGCTGGTGATGTCCACGGCCTGGAAGTCTTCCTTGTGCAGGCGTGCCCGCGGTGCCTGGCCGGTGATGCAGAGAATCGGGATCGAGTCGGCAGAGGCGCTGTACAGGCCGGTGACCATGTCGGTACCCGCGGGGCCCGAAGTGCCGATGCACACGCCGATGTTGCCGGCCTTGGTGCGGGTGTAGCCCTCGGCCATGTGCGAGGCGCCTTCAACGTGGCGAGCGAGTACGTGATCGATGCCACCGACTTTCTGCAGCGCGGAATACAACGGGTTGATGGCGGCACCCGGGATGCCAAAAGCGGTATCGACCCCTTCACGGCGCATCACCAGAACGGCGGCTTCGATTGCTCTCATTTTGCTCATGGTTTTGTGCCTCTTACGTTTTGTAATTGTATACAAGTGGCTTTTCCGCAAAGTGTATTCACGGCGGGCTACGCAGGTCAATCCATTTTCTTGGGCTACAGTGGCTTTCAGCAAGACCCCGATAAACCGGCGTCCTTTTGTCGCAGGAGAGGTGTTTCGCGAATTATTGTATACAAAAAATAAATTCATTGTGTTCTATTTGTTGTATCGGACTTCTCCTACAAGAAGCTTCCTCTGGCTTTCTCAATAACAAGATAAGGACGGCACCCATGAGCGCTTTAACCTTGAAAGTCGCAGTCAACCTGGCCAACCAGGCCATCAGTGCGGGGCGCAAGATCAGCGCGGCCCCGTTGACCATCGCCGTGCTGGATGCCGGCGGGCACCTGGTGACCCTGCAACGCGAGGATGGCGCCAGCCTGCTGCGGCCGCAGATCGCCATCGGCAAGGCCTGGGGGGCAGTGGCCCTGGGCAAGGGCTCGCGCCTGCTGGCCCTGGACGCACAGCAGCGCCCCGCGTTCATCGGTGCATTGAATGGGCTGGGACAGGGCAGTGTGGTGCCGGCGCCGGGTGGGGTATTGATCCGGGATCAGGCCGGTGCGGTGATTGGCGCGATCGGCATCAGTGGCGATACCTCGGACATTGACGAGCAGTGTGCCATCAGCGCCATCGAGGCCCAGGGCCTGAAGGCGGACGGCGGCGTAGCGGCCTGACCCCAAGCCGCTGTCGCGGGCTCGGGGTCTGATCGGGCAACCCGGCCCGAAGGTGTTTCCGGGTCAGGATGCTTGCCGTGACTGCTATTGAGGTGCGCAGCTTGCGCCAGTGGCGAGCGAAGGGGGATGAGCGGGCTGGATCTCAGCGGTCCGGTTCGCAGCCCTTGAGTACCAGGCGGATGATGGTCTGCGCCGCCGCCTCGTAGTCTTCTTCGGTAAGCTTGGCCTTGCCGGTGACCACCGAGATCTGCCAGTCGAAGTCAGCGTAGGTCTGGGTCGCGGCCCAGATGCTGAACATCAGGTGGTTGGGATCGAGCGGGGCGATCTGGCCACGGTCAATCCAGGTCTGGATGCATTCGATGTTGTGCTTGGCCTGGACGTTGAGCTGTTCCACCTGGTCCGGGCTCAGGTGCGGGGCGCCATGCATGATCTCGCTGGCAAACACTTTGGAAGCAAAGGGCAGGTCGCGGGAGATGCGGATCTTCGAACGGATGTAGCCACTGAGCACTTCACTGGGCACGCCGTCGGCGTTGAACGGAGTGGAAGCCTGGAGAATCGGCTCGATGATGCTTTCCAGCACCTCGCGGTAGAGGTTTTCCTTGGACTTGAAGTAGTAGTAGACGTTGGGCTTGGGCAACCCGGCCTTGGCGGCGATGTCGCTGGTCTTGGTCGCTGCAAAGCCCTTGTCGGCAAACTCTTCACTGGCGGCCCGCAGGATCAGTTCTTTATTGCGCTCGCGGATGGTGCTCATAAACCGGGGGATTCCTTGCCTGTTCGGGCGGTTGCGCATGGTAGCACCGGCGTCGCGAGGGGCTCAAGAATGCCCGTTGGCCGTGGTTTTCCAGCTTCCGGCATCTCGCCTGCCCGGCCTGCGGCGCGGTATGCTTCGGGTCTTATTTCACGCAGGGAAGCCTGGCCCATGGCTGGAAGCAGTTTGCTGGTTTTGCTCGACGACATCGCCGCGGTACTGGATGACGTGGCCTTGATGAGCAAGATGGCGGCGAAGAAAACCGCAGGGGTACTGGGCGACGATCTGGCGCTCAACGCCCAACAGGTTTCCGGGGTGCGCGCGGAGCGGGAAATTCCGGTGGTCTGGGCCGTGGCCAAGGGGTCGTTTCGCAACAAGCTGATCCTGGTGCCCGCGGCGCTGGCCATCAGTGCCCTGGCGCCCTGGTTGGTCACGCCATTGCTGATGCTCGGCGGCGCCTACTTGTGTTTTGAGGGGTTCGAGAAGCTGGCGCACAAGTACCTGCACCAGGCCGAGGAGGTGACTGGGCACGAGTCGACCCTGCAGGCGCTGGCCGATCCCCAGGTGGACCTGGTGGCTTTTGAGCGGGAGAAAATCAAAGGGGCAATCCGCACCGACTTCATTCTCTCCGCAGAAATCATCGCCATCACCCTGGGGATCGTGGCGGGGGCTTCGCTGACGCAGCAGGTGGTGGTGCTTTCGGGGATCGCGATTGTCATGACGGTCGGTGTCTATGGCCTGGTGGGTGGCATCGTCAAGCTGGATGACCTGGGACTGTGGCTGGCGCGGAAGCCGGGTGCCCTGGCCAAGCGCATTGGCGGGGCGATCTTGCGGGCGGCGCCACTGATGATGAAGAGTCTGTCGGTGATCGGCACGGCGGCCATGTTCATGGTCGGCGGCGGCATCCTCACCCACGGCGTTCCTGCAGTGCATCATCTGATTGAAGGCCTGGCCGAGCGCAGCGCGGCGCTGATCGGCGTGGTCTCGGTGATCATGCCGACCCTGCTCAATGCCGTGGCCGGGATCATTGCCGGGGGGCTGGTGCTGTTGGCTGTGACGCTGGTGGGCAGGGGTTGGCGCGCGGTACGCGGCTGATCCCTGTTCAGCCGGCGGCTGTCAGCCTGGCCGGTAATGCGCCGGATGGCTGCTGCCGGCACCAGCGACGCCAGGTGAACTGCAACTGCAGGATCGCCGCCCGGGCCATCTCTTGAGGCTGAACGGCCAGGCCTCGGTCTTTCTCCAGGGCCTTGAGCAGAGCCACCGAGGCCGCGTCCAACTGATCGCCGCGTGCCACAGTCGGGCCGCCATGCTTGAGCAGTGCTGCCAAGTGCAACAGATAGCGGTCGCGCTCGGCAGCCAGGGCTCCCTGCGCCGGGTCCAGGCAACTGCGCAATTGCAGCAACTCATCGCCCAGGTCCAGCCCCAGCAGGCCGTTGTCCCAGTGAACGCGACGGTTCTCGGGTTGCATCTGCCAATACCTCGATAACCGGATCAGGCGGTCGGCCATGCGCCCGCCGAACCAGCTCTCGGCCTGTTCCGCAGGGCGCGCAGTGAGTTGTGCCAGGTCGAACAGTGACGCCTTGAACATTCGCCGGTAGTGATGCTCGCCCGGGTTGAGGCTGATCAGCCGCAGCACCACCACGGCAATGCCGACCCCGATCAGGGTGGCCATGGCCTTGTTCAGAAAGGCCCCCAGGTCATAGGTCATCAGATTGCTCGGGCCGACATTGTTGACGAAGAAGATGCAGAAGGCCGAGGCGATCGGCGCGATCTTTGGCCGACTCATGCACAGCGAAGCAAAAAACAACGGCACTCCCAGGCCCAGGCACAGCAGCGGGAAACCGTCCCAGCCGGGCAACAGGCCGAGGCTGACCACCGCCGCCACGGGGATCGACAGGGCTATGCCCTTGAGGAAGTTCAGGCAGGCGGCCGCGGGGTTCTCGCGCCCGGCAAACAGGCTCAATACCACCCCGCAGATGGACACGGCACCCAGTCCCGAAGGCCAGGCGGACAGCAGCCAGAAACCGGCCACAGCGAGAAAGGCCAGGGCACTGCGCAGCCCGCCCAGCAGCCCTTGCTGAATGTCCCGGTGCCATGACAGGGCGCCGGGAGCGCCGGCGGGTACCCGGCCCTGTTCCACGGCGCTGATGCTGCTGGCGCTCTGTTCCACCAGGTTCAATACCTGGGTCAACTGGACCAGGCACAGGTGGTTTTCGGCTGATAGCGAGCGATCTTCCAGGGCCTGCTCCAGGCTCTGGGCCAGGGGCGCGAGGATTGGCTCATGCTCGGCTTCGAGGGTCTGGATCGTCTGCTGAATCAATGGCTCCAGGCGCTGGGCGTTTTCCAGGTCGAGCATCTGCCGTTGTCGTGCCACGCCCCGGGCGGCTCGCAGCAACCCCAGCAGGTCTCGGCTGAGGACTCGCAGCGCCTGGGAGCGGCGGCGTCCCAGGGGGCCTTCGAACCAGGCATGGTCACGTTGGGCGTCCACCGCGACGATGCGCCCCAGGGCTTCCAGGAGCCCCTTGCGCTGGTCTTCCCCCAGCAGTTCCGAGGCGGCCGCACGCCGCCCCGCCAGCCAGGCGGCCCGGCCCTGAATGGCCAGTGTCTGTTCAATCCGGCGTGGCCATAGAACGATGCTCGCCACCGCGGCGCAGATGATTCCCAGGCCGATCTCCGAGCAGCGTGCCACGGCCTGGTCGAATACCTGCAATGGCGCCGCGGTGGCGGGCAGGGCAATGATTGCGGTGGTGTAGCCGGCCAGTACGAAGCCATAGGCGGCGTGATTGCGCAGCAGTGAGGCACCGGTGGTGCAGAAGGCCAGCCACAGGGCCATGGCCAGCAGGAAAAGCAGCGGTGCCTGGCCCAGCACGGCGATCAGCAGGATCGAAACCACGGCCCCGGTAAACGTCCCCAGCAAGCGGTAGGCACCTTTAGCCAGCACCATGCCGCTGCTGGGCTGGCTGACGATGAACACGGTGGTCAGGGCCCATTGCGGCTGTTCGAAATTCAGGCGCAGCGCCAGGTACAGGGCCAGTCCGCCGGCAATCAGGTTCCTGGCGGCGAACAACAGGTCCGAAGGCGCGGGGGCGAAGAGTGCTTGCCAGACATCGGCGATGTGAAGGGTGGGGAATCTCATGCTTCAGACACATAGATAGCTAGCTAATGATTAGCATCGTATCTATTTCCCCGAGAGATGCCAATCGGCTTTTCGCTCTCGTTGTGGGGTTGTAACGGCTGCAGGCGGACCGCCCGAGGAGTGTCGCCCCGCCGGATGGGCGGGACTGTCGGGGTAGGGGTTACTCGGCGATCTGCAACTTGCGCGATTCGCTATACACGTAGCGCACTTTCTCGTACTCGAACGGCGAGTTCAACTGGCCATAGCGGAAGCTGGTCTGGTAGCGCTTGTCGACGCCACGCAGTGCCCAGATCTCCGGGTGGTTGCTGCTGACTTCCGAGACATTGAGAAAGTTGATCGCCGACTCTGCGGTGTAGTCCACCGCCAGCCCCGCGGTATCGCGCAGGTTCGAAGGGCCGAGGATTGGCAGCACCAGGTAGGCGCCACCGGGTACGCCATAGAAACCCAGGGTCTGGCCGAAGTCTTCGCTCTGGCGTGGCAGGCCCATCTTGGTGGCCGGGTCCCACAGGCCGGCTACGCCGATGGTGGTGTTGAGCAGCAGCCGCGCCGTGGTGTCCATGGAGCGCTTGCCCTTGAACTGCAACAGGCTGTTGACCAGGTTGGGCACGTCGCCGAGGTTGTTGAAGAAGTTGCTGACCCCGGTGCGCAGGAAGCTTGGCGTCACATAGCGGTAACCGTCCACCACCGGCAGGAATACCCACTGGTCGAAGCGGTAGTTGAAGTGGTAGACCCGGCGGTTCCAGGACTCCAGCGGGTCGTAGATGTTCAAGGCGTTGAGGGTCGAGCGTTCGAACTCACGCTGGTCCAGCCCGGGGTTGAACTTGAGTTTCTTCAGCGGCTCGGTGAAACCGTCGGCATCCGGCACGGTGGGGGTGTTGGCCTTGCTGTTGTCAGCTTGGGCATAGCCGGTGCAGAGCAACGCAGCGATAAGCAGGAGATGTTTAGCCACGGAAGAACTCCAGCATGGCGTCGCTGTTGACGCGGTAGTTGAGGTTGCCGCAGTGGCCGCCATGGGGGTAGACGGTCAGGCGGTCGCCAAAGGTTTTACGCAGGAAGCCCAGGTCGCCGGGGCCGAGGATCACGTCGTCGGCGTTGTGCATCACGGCGATCTTGGTGCTGTTCTTGAGGTAGTCCTGCAGGGCGTAGAGGCTCACCTGGTCGATCAGTTGCAACAGGCTGCCGCCGTCGGTACGGGCACGCCACATCGGGATCACCTGTTCGGTCAGGTAGCAGTCGAAGTCGCATTGCAGGGCGCGCTTGAGAAACGGCGTGAGGCTGGTGCCTTCGCGGATCGGGTACTTGGGCGGGGTGATCAGGCCGCGACGGTTGATCAGGTCCGAGGTGAAGGCGATGTCCGCCGCGGAGAAGCGGAACGAGGTGCCGATCAGCATCGCCATCTGTTCGTTGGTCAGGTGTTGCTTGGACTGTTGGAAATCGTAGAGCAGGGCGTCGTTGAGATCGATGTAGCCCTTCTGCTGGAAGTAGCGGGTCAGCTTGCCCAGTACCAATTCGTAGAAGGTGGTGCTGTTGTTGATGCCCTTGACCTCGGTCTGTACCAGCTTGTCGAGGTTGGTGATCGAGGTGTAGAGGTTGACCGGCGGGTTGAGCAGCAGGACTTTCTTGAAGTTGAAGCTGCGCCGGGTTTCATCCAGCTTGCTGACGAACGCCGCATCCAGGGCCCCCAGGCTGTAGCCGGTGAGATAGAACTCGGTGATCGGCAGCTTGGGATTTTGCGCCCGCACGGCCTGCATCACCCGGTACATGTCTTCGGCATCTTCCTGGGTCACGCCGGGCGTGGCGAAGCGCGAGGCGGCGCTGATGAAGTCGAAACTGGTGGGCGAGGACAGTTGCACCACGTGGTAGCCGGCCTTGTAGTAGAGCTTCTTCAGGTACTCGTTGAGGCTGCTGTCGTAGCGCGCGCCGGTACCGGCAATCAGGAAGATCAGCGGCGCAGCGTGGTCCTGGGTGGCGATGCGGTAGGTGAGCTTCTTCACCGCCCAGAAATTGTCCGGGAGGATGAACTCGCGCTCCGGGCGCAGGGTCAGGCTGTGGTCCGACTGACGGATATCGTCATTGGAGGGCAGTTCCGGGCGCAACTCCGGTGGCGTGGTGGCAATGGTGGCTTCGAAGGGGTTGGTCAACGGATAGCCATAACTGGCCGCGTCAACGTCGACCGCCAGTGCGGACGCACTCAGGATAAGGCCGCCGAACAGGGCGGCGAAGCGCAAGAAACGAAGCATGACTATATCCCTAGAAGGAAGGTGCCGAATGAGGTTCGCAGGCTATGACCACCGCGCTGCTGCCGAAGTGCCATGGTTGGATGCAAATAACGCCTGTGGCAGGCACATCAGGGGGGTGATAGTAGCCGGGCGATACACTTTGCCGCTATTTGCTTAACAGTTATCTATGCATCGAGCTTGCCAAGCGTCCATGGACGATTATGCTGGGCGCCGTTTTGATTGTTCGGAGTGTTTCATGTCTCGCCGCTTGCCCTTGATTCTGCTGCTTGTTGTCCTGCCGCTGTGGTTGGCCGCCAGTTATGGCCTGCGCTACGGCTTCATGGAGGATGCTCGATGGGTGGGCGTCTGTGTCGATGAGGCCAGCCGTTGGGAATGTTCGTTGCGCTCGAACCTGGGCTGGATGATCCACTTCAAGGTGCTGGGCTGGAGTGCCTTGGGCGCGGCACTGCTGGCGTTTGTCGTTCCCGGGCGTGCCGGCTGGGGGTTGGCGGTGCTGGCCGTGTTGGCCGGCATTCCCGCCTTGGCTCTGTACAACACCACCCTGGCGGTGTTTGCGGTGGTGATCGCGGCCCTGCGCCTGGTGCGCGCCAAGTAAGGACTGGGCTCGCTGTAGCGACTGCCGTGGCAGTCGGCTACAGGTTGCGATGGATCAGGCGATACGCGCCCGCAGGCTGCGCCACATTGCCGCCACCATCAACAGGCTGACCAGGGCCCAGCCCCAGGCCTGCTGGTTGGCCAGGCCTTCCTGGTACAGCTGGGGAGCGATACCGGCGCCGACGATAAAGGTCAGCAGGGCAATCTCGCGGCGCGGCACCCGCACCGGGCGGCACAGGTAGACCACCGCCGGCAGCAGCAGGGCGGCGCTGGGGAAGCTGCGATAGCGTGGGTCGAACACCAACTCCAGCATCATTACTGCCGCGGCGAACCCTGTTGTCGCCAGCAACCAGCCTGCACGCTTCTCCAGAGCATTGAAGGCTCGCAGGCGCCAGCCTTCGCGAGCACTCAAGGTCAGCGCGGCATGGGCCAGGACCAGCAGGTTCAGGCCGAGCAGCAGCGCGGCCCAGCACCATTCGCCGGTGAAGCGGCTGGTGACGCGGGCCAGCTCCCCCCAGGTACCGATCGTGCTGGCGGCCAATGCCCCCAGCAGCGGCAAGAGCAGCGCCGCACGTCGACTGCGAACCCGGCCGCCGAGGATCAAGGTGCCGAAGAAGATCACGGCGCCTACCCCTAGCCATAGCGGCCAATAAGGTAGGTTGGACACGGGGCCGGCAAGAATACCCTTGTCCTGGCGATCTGCGTCGAACAGCCCCCAGTACCCGCCCACCGCACCTTCGCTGGCGCGTTTCCATGGCTGGTCGAAGGCTTCGATCAGGTTGTAATGCCAGCCATTGTGTTCTGCCAGCGCAACGAAACCGCGAATGAACTTGGCCTCGTTGACCCGGCTCGGCAGTGCGGTTTCTCGCTGGCGGCCTTCGCTGGGCCAGCCGGTTTCACCGATCATTACGTCTTTGGGCGCGAAGCGGTTGCCAAACACCTGGCGCACCTCGGCCACGTGGTTGAGGGCGGCGTCGATGTTCGACGGATCATCTTCCCAGTACGGCAGCAGGTGGATGGTGAGGAAGTCCACCGCCGGGGCGATTTCCGGGTGCTTGAGCCAGAACTCCCAGACGTCGGCATAGGTTACTGGCTGTTTGACCCCGGCCTTGACCTTGAGGATCAATCGCGCCAGCTGCGGGCCGGTGACTTCCTTGCGCAACAGGGCTTCGTTGCCGACGATCACCGCGCTGACCACATCCGGGTTGGCGTTGGCCGAGGCGATCAGCAGGTCCACTTCTTTCTCGGTGTCCACCGGGTTGCTGTTGACCCAGGCGCCGATCATCAGCTTCAGACCGTGCTTGCGGGCTAGCTCGGGCAGGGCCTCAAGGCCGGTCATGGAGTAGGTGCGGATGCACTCGAAGCGGGTGGCCAGCAGTGCCAGGTCGGCGTCCATGCGCTCGGGGCGCAACTTGAACGGTTGGTCGAAGGGCGACTGGTCCTTGTCGAACGGGGTGTAGGAGGCGCACTGCAGTTTGTGGCTGGCGCTGGCGACGTCCGGTAGATGCACCGGCTGGCCGAGGCCGTACCAGTAACCGCAGAGGGCCAGCAGGCCAAGCAGACAGGACGATAGATAAGCAAGGGCGGGGAAGCGTGCAGTGGCGGGCATGGTCAGGCCGTCGTGGAACAAAGCCGGGCATCTTACCTGCATTTGTTCGCGGCTTGGTGGCCTGCATGATTTTGACATGCAAAGTTCGGGCGGGCCCGCTGTCCGGGCTGTGGAGGCGGCTGGTTGCTGGCTATCTGATGTCGTTGCTTGTTGCCTTGAGGTCGCAGACAGAGCAGGTCGCGGACAGTGGCGGGTTGATGATCAGGGCATCAGCACTCCGCTGATGATCGAACGCGTTCGCGGTGAGGCGTGATGGAGGCGCAGCGCACCATAACCATACGTTGACGTGCCCGGCACTCGCCCGGCACTGCACTTTTCGGGGAAGTAACGATGAAGATGCGACGACTCTTAGGCGCAGGTGCCGCACTGGTACTTGCCATCAGCTCCACTCTGGCCAGTGCCGATAGCAAGACCCTGAGCATCGGCTACGTCGATGGCTGGTCCGACAGTGTGGCGACGACTCATGTGGCGGCGGAGGTGATCAAGCAGAAGCTCGGTTATGACGTCAAGCTGCAGGCGGTGGCGACCGGGATCATGTGGCAGGGCGTGGCCACCGGCAAGCTCGATGCCATGCTCTCGGCGTGGCTGCCGGTGACCCACGGCGAGTACTGGGCCAAGAACAAGGACAAGGTGGTCGACTACGGCCCAAACTTCAAGGATGCCAAGATCGGCCTGATCGTGCCGGAGTACGTCAAGGCCAAGTCCATTGAGGATCTGAAGATCGACACCACGTTCAAGAACAAGATCGTTGGCATCGACGCCGGTTCAGGGGTGATGCTCAAGACCGACCAGGCGATCAAGGACTACGGCCTGGACTACAAGCTGCAGGCCAGTTCCGGGGCGGCGATGATCGCCGAGTTGACTCGTGCCGAAGAGAAGCAGGATTCCATCGCCGTGACCGGCTGGGTGCCGCACTGGATGTTCGCCAAGTGGAAGCTGCGTTTCCTCGATGATCCAAAAGGCGTGTATGGCGCTGCTGAAACCGTCAACAGCATCGGCAGCAAGGGCCTGGAGAAGAAGGCTCCGGAAGTGGCGGCGTTCCTGAAGAAATTCCAGTGGGCGTCGAAGGACGAAATCGGCGAAGTCATGCTGGCCATTCAAGACGGCGCAAAACCCGATGTGGCGGCCAAGGACTGGGTCAGCAAGCACCCGGAACGCGTTGCCGAGTGGACTGCCAAGTAGTCGAAAAGCGTCTAGAACAAGGGTCTTGAGGCCATCCACGGAAAGTCCGTGGATGGCCTTGTCTTTTCGAGGAGGAAAGTTGGCGCGGCCGCTAATGTCGTTCTAATACTAAGGTCGTCTGGAACCTGTTCTGCAGCCGCATAGAGTGGATTAGGTTCTACCTAAAATCTGTGCTGCGAGGATAAAAACAATGAACGACAGCATTTACCTCTCGATTCAAAACAGCCCGCGCTTCAAGGAGCTGGTCAGCAAGCGAGAGCGGTTCGCCTGGATTCTCTCGGCGATCATGCTTGGGCTTTACTCGGCTTTCATCCTGTTGATCGCCTATGGGCCCCAGATCCTGGGGGCCAAAATCAGTCCAACCTCATCCATCACCTGGGGCATTCCCATCGGTGTTGGCTTGATTCTCTCGGCCTTCGTCCTGACGGCTATCTATGTGCGCCGCGCCAACGGTGAGTTCGATGACCTGAACAACGCGATTCTGAAGGAGGCTCAGCAATGATCCGACGTCTATTCGCAGCACTCGGACTTGCCGCTTTCGCTCCTGCCCTCTGGGCCGCAGACGCTTTGACGGGTGAAGTCCACAAGCAACCCCTCAACGTATCGGCGATCCTGATGTTCGTGGTCTTTGTCGGTGCCACCCTGTGCATCACCTACTGGGCCTCCAAGCGCAACAAGTCGGCCGCTGACTACTATGCGGCGGGTGGCAAGATCACCGGTTTCCAGAACGGTCTGGCGATTGCCGGTGACTACATGTCGGCGGCGTCCTTCCTGGGGATTTCCGCCCTGGTGTTCACGTCCGGTTATGACGGCCTGATCTATTCCATCGGCTTCCTGGTGGGCTGGCCGATCATTCTGTTCCTGATCGCCGAGCGCCTGCGTAACCTGGGCAAGTACACCTTTGCCGACGTGGCGTCCTACCGCCTCGGGCAGACCCAGATCCGTACCCTGTCGGCCTGTGGTTCGCTGGTGGTGGTGGCGTTCTACCTGATCGCGCAGATGGTCGGTGCCGGCAAGCTGATCCAGCTGCTGTTCGGTCTCGACTACCACGTGGCGGTGATCCTGGTAGGTATCCTGATGTGCCTGTATGTGCTGTTCGGCGGCATGCTGGCCACTACCTGGGTACAGATCATCAAGGCGGTGCTGCTGCTCTCCGGTGCGTCCTTCATGGCGCTGATGGTGATGAAACACGTCAACTTTGACTTCAACACGCTGTTCTCCGAGGCGATCAAGGTCCACCCCAAAGGTGAGGCGATCATGAGTCCTGGCGGTCTGGTGAAGGATCCAATCTCGGCGTTCTCGCTGGGGCTTGCGCTGATGTTCGGTACTGCTGGCTTGCCTCATATCCTGATGCGCTTCTTCACCGTGAGCGACGCCAAGGAAGCCCGCAAGAGCGTGCTCTACGCCACAGGCTTCATCGGCTACTTCTACATCCTGACCTTCATCATCGGCTTTGGCGCGATCCTGCTGGTGAGCACCAACCCGGACTTCAAGGATGCCGCAGGCGCCTTGCTGGGCGGTAACAACATGGCGGCGGTGCACCTGGCCAATGCGGTGGGCGGCAGCGTGTTCCTCGGCTTCATCTCGGCAGTGGCCTTCGCCACCATCCTGGCAGTCGTGGCGGGCCTGACCCTGGCCGGCGCCTCGGCGGTGTCCCACGACCTGTATGCCAGCGTGATCAAGAAGGGCAAGGCCAACGAGAAGGACGAGATCCGCGTTTCCAAGATCACCACCGTGGCCTTGGGCGTGCTGGCGATCGGCCTGGGCATTCTCTTCGAGAGCCAGAACATTGCGTTCATGGTGGGTCTGGCGTTCTCCATCGCTGCCAGCTGCAACTTCCCGGTACTGCTGCTTTCCATGTACTGGAAGAAGCTCACGACCCGTGGCGCGATGATCGGCGGCTGGATGGGCCTGGTCAGTGCCGTTGGCCTGATGGTCCTCGGGCCGACCATCTGGGTGCAGATCCTGCATCACGAGAAGGCGATCTTCCCGTACGAGTACCCAGCGCTGTTCTCGATGATGATTGCCTTCATCGGTATCTGGTTCTTCTCCATCACTGACAAGTCGACCTCGGCGGCCAACGAACGGGCGCTGTTCTTCCCGCAGTTCGTACGTTCGCAGACCGGCCTGGGTGCAAGTGGGGCGGTATCGCACTAAAAGAGTGATGTGCATCGGCTTCTATTAATAAGCCGAGTAGTAGCTAAGTGCCCTGATCGCGAGATCGGGGCACTTTTTTATGGGGGCGGATTAAGTGGAGGTATCTGTAGTGCTGAATGGTGTTGTGCTGGTGCGTAGCTCTTGTCACTGCTCGAGCAGGCTGAGCGGCAGCGCGGCGTAGCGATAGCGGGGCTGATGGTCGGTGGTTGGCGTGAAGTGCGATCGGGCGCTTATGGCCGCGGATGCGGGAAGGCGCTGCAAATACGGCGGCTGAGCACCTGCTGGGGGGAGGGGGGCAGGTTGTCACTATCCGCAGCCTTCGCGGCTACAGAGGGCTGTGAGTGCCGTGTCAGGGGAGGGCGAAAACAAATACGACCTCTAAGAGAGGCCGTATCCGCTGCAGCTAAGACTTGATCGCAAGACAGGTCTTATTTGCGGTCTTCCAGTTTAGTGATGTCACGCGACTCGTAGCCGGTGTACAGCTGGCGTGGACGGCCGATCTTGTAAGGGCTGGAGAGCATTTCCTTCCAGTGGGAGATCCAGCCGACGGTCCGCGCCAGGGCGAAGATCACGGTGAACATGCTGGTTGGAATGCCGATGGCCTTGAGGATGATCCCCGAGTAGAAGTCGACGTTCGGGTACAGCGAGCGCTCGATGAAGTACGGATCGGTCAGGGCGATCTCTTCCAGGCGCATGGCCAGTTCGAGTTGTGGATCGTTGTTGATGCCCAGCTCTTTCAGAACTTCGTCGCAGGTCTGCTTCATTACCGTGGCGCGTGGATCGCGGTTCTTGTACACACGGTGACCGAAGCCCATGAGTTTGAACGGATCGTTCTTGTCCTTGGCCTTGGCGATGAACTTGTCGATGTTCGAGACATCGCCAATTTCGTCGAGCATGGTCAGCACGGCTTCGTTGGCGCCGCCGTGAGCCGGGCCCCAGAGTGCCGCAATGCCGGCAGCGATACAGGCGAACGGGTTGGCACCCGAGGAGCCTGCCAGGCGCACGGTGGAAGTCGAGGCGTTCTGTTCGTGGTCGGCGTGGAGGATGAAGATCCGGTCCATTGCCTTGGCCAGTACCGGGCTGATCGGTTTGATCTCGCACGGGGTGTTGAACATCATGTGCAGGAAGTTTTCCGCGTACGACAGGTCGTTGCGCGGGTACATCATCGGCTGGCCCATGGAGTACTTGTAAACCATCGCTGCCAGGGTTGGCATCTTGGCCACCAGGCGCACGGCGGAAATCTCGCGGTGCTGCGGGTTATTGATGTCCAGGGAGTCGTGGTAGAACGCCGACAGTGCGCCGACTACGCCGCACATCACCGCCATTGGGTGGGCGTCGCGACGGAAACCGTTGAAGAAACTCTTCAACTGTTCGTGAACCATGGTGTGGTTCTTCACGGTGCTGACGAACTGGGCCTTCTGTTCTGCGGTCGGCAGTTCGCCGTTGAGCAGCAGGTAGCAGGTTTCCAGGTAGTCCGACTTTTCAGCCAGCTGTTCGATCGGGTAGCCGCGGTGCAGCAGGATGCCGTTGTCGCCGTCGATGTAGGTGATCTTCGACTCGCAGGAAGCGGTCGACATGAAGCCTGGGTCAAAAGTGAAGCGGCCCGTGGCCGTCAGGCCCCGAACATCGATTACATCAGGACCAACGGTGCCGGTTAAAATGGGCAGCTCGACGGGGGCTGCGCCCTCGATGATCAACTGCGCTTTTTTGTCAGCCATGTGGCCTCCTATTTATGCTTGAAATCATCAGACAGACCCCCCACGCAGGGCCCGCACCACTATAGTGAGATAAATCCGAATGTCAATTTGCCTAAAG
The DNA here is from genome assembly GCF_009908285.1 of Pseudomonas sp. Fl4BN1. Classification (GTDB taxonomy): domain Bacteria; phylum Pseudomonadota; class Gammaproteobacteria; order Pseudomonadales; family Pseudomonadaceae; genus Aquipseudomonas. The sequence goes on along the minus strand of NZ_JAAARM010000004.1, from coordinate 146,844 downwards.
TCTTGTCCCAGAAGGCTTTGGGAGGGTTTTTTGCGCGAAATTCACTGCCATTTACGCCTTTTATTAGGCTAACGCAATGAGCTATTAGGGGAAGGTCTTTGCGTTGTCATTAGTAGCCTAACTGTCTATACTCGGCCACCGACCTCCGTAGGCTTCTGGGCCCGCTTTGCTGGGGGTCGCACTCCCTGGGTAGTGGTTGCCTGACCAGTGCACTCCCCAACAACTTTGCCCTGATTGTTAGGGGCTCTTCAGTGTGAAAAAAGCCGTGAATAGCCAACGACCTGTAAACCTAGACCTAAGGACCATCAAACTCCCCATCACCGGCGTTACGTCGTTTCTCCACCGTGTTTCCGGCATCATCCTCTTCCTGGGCATCGGCATCATGCTTTACGCATTGAGCAAGTCCCTGGGCTCTGAGGAAGGTTATGCCGAGGTGAAGGCGTGCTTGACCAGTCCGCTGGCCAAATTCGTTGCATGGGGCCTCCTGTCCGCCTTGCTGTATCACTTGGTGGCCGGTGTGCGCCATCTGATTATGGACATGGGCATCGGTGAAACGCTGGAAGGCGGCAAGCTGGGCTCGAAAATCGTTATCGCCGTATCCGTGGTGATTATCGTTCTGGCGGGAGTTTGGATATGGTAACCAGCGTTACGAACCTGTCGCGTTCGGGCCTTTATGACTGGATGGCACAGCGTGTGTCTGCGGTCGTTCTCGCGGCTTATTTCATCTTCCTGATCGGGTACCTCGTAGCGAATCCGGGCATTGACTACGCACAGTGGCATGGCCTGTTCGCAAACAACTGGATGCGTATCTTCAGTCTGCTGGCCATGGTGGCCCTGGGCGCTCACGCCTGGGTCGGCATGTGGACCATCTCGACTGACTACCTGACGCCGATGGCGCTGGGCAAGTCGGCGACAGCAGTGCGTTTCCTTTTCCAGGCAGTATGCGGCGTCGCGATGTTCGCTTACTTCGTCTGGGGTGTGCAGATTCTCTGGGGTATCTGATTCATGGCTAACATTCCAACCATTTCTTTCGACGCCATCATCATTGGCGGCGGCGGCGCCGGCATGCGTGCCGCACTGCAGCTGGCCCAGGGCGGCCACAAGACTGCAGTGATCACCAAGGTGTTCCCGACCCGTTCGCACACTGTGTCTGCCCAAGGCGGCATCACCTGTGCGATCGCCTCGGCGGACCCGAACGATGACTGGCGCTGGCATATGTACGATACCGTCAAGGGTTCCGACTACATCGGTGACCAGGACGCTATCGAATACATGTGTCAGGAAGGCCCGGCTGCGGTCTTCGAACTGGACCACATGGGTCTGCCGTTCTCCCGTACCGAAACCGGTCGTATCTACCAGCGTCCTTTCGGCGGTCAGTCCAAGGACTACGGCAAGGGCGGTCAGGCTGCCCGTACTTGCGCGGCTTCCGACCGTACCGGTCACGCACTGCTGCACACCCTTTACCAGGGCAACCTGAAAGCCGGCACCACCTTCCTTAATGAGTGGTACGCGGTCGATCTGGTGAAGAACGAAGACGGCGCCTTTGTCGGCGTGATCGCCATCTGCATCGAAACCGGTGAAACCACCTACATCCGCGCCAAGGCTACCGTTCTGGCAACTGGCGGTGCGGGCCGTATCTACGCCTCCACCACCAACGCCCTGATCAACACCGGTGACGGTGTCGGCATGGCGCTGCGTGCTGGCGTTCCGGTGCAAGACATCGAGATGTGGCAGTTCCACCCGACCGGCATCGCCGGCGCTGGTGTCCTGGTGACTGAAGGCTGCCGCGGTGAAGGCGGTTACCTGATCAACAAGCACGGCGAGCGTTTCATGGAGCGTTATGCTCCGAACGCCAAAGACTTGGCGGGTCGCGATGTTGTGGCACGTTCCATGGTCAAAGAGATCATCGCCGGCAACGGTTGTGGCCCGAATGGCGACCACGTGATGCTCAAGCTCGACCACCTGGGTGAGGAAGTGCTGCACAGCCGCCTGCCAGGTATCTGCGAGCTGTCCAAGACCTTCGCCCACGTTGACCCGGTAGTTGCTCCGGTTCCGGTTGTTCCAACCTGCCACTACATGATGGGCGGCGTTGCCACCAACATTCACGGTCAGGCGATCACTCAGAACACTGATGGCGAAGACACCATCATCCCTGGCTTGTTCGCAGTGGGTGAAGTGGCTTGCGTATCGGTGCACGGTGCCAACCGTCTGGGCGGCAACTCGCTGCTGGACCTGGTGGTATTCGGTCGTGCGGCCGGTCTGCACCTGGAAAAAGCGCTGACCGACGGTATCGAATACCGCGACGCCAGCGACACCAACGTAGAAGTTGCCCTGAACCGCCTGGCCAAGCTCAACGAGCGCACCACCGGTGAAGACGTTGCGACCCTGCGTCGTGAACTGCAGAACTGCATGCAGAACTACTTCGGTGTATTCCGCACTGGCGAATACATGCAGAAGGGTATTGCCCAGTTGGCTGACCTGCGTGAGCGTATCGCCAACGTCAAGATCAACGACAAGTCTCAAGCTTTCAACACTGCGCGTATCGAAGCACTTGAGCTGCAGAACCTGCTGGAAGTGGCCGAAGCCACGGCCATCGCTGCCGAAGTGCGTAAAGAGTCCCGCGGTGCTCACGCCCGTGAAGACTTCGAAGACCGCGATGACGAAAACTGGCTGTGCCACACCCTGTACTTCCCGGGTGAGAAACGCGTTGCCAAACGTGCCGTGAACTTCTCGCCGAAGACTGTTCCGACTTTTGAACCTAAGATTCGGACTTACTAAGGGTGGCCACTATGTTGCAAGTCAGTGTGTATCGCTACAACCCTGATCAGGACGCTGCGCCGTTCATGCAGGAATTCTCGGTCGATACCGGTGGTAAAGACCTGATGGTGCTGGACGTGCTGGCGCTGATCAAAGAGCAGGACGAAGGTTTCTCCTATCGTCGCTCCTGCCGTGAAGGCGTCTGCGGTTCCGACGGCATGAACATCAACGGCAAGAACGGCCTGGCGTGCATCACGCCGCTGTCCGCCGTGGTCAAGAAGAACAAGCTGGTTGTTCGTCCGCTGCCAGGTTTGCCGGTTATCCGTGACCTGGTCGTCGATATGAGCATCTTCTACAAGCAATACGAGAAGGTGAAGCCATTCCTGCAGAACGATACGCCGGCTCCGGCCATCGAGCGTCTGCAGTCCCCGGAAGAGCGCGAGAAGCTCGACGGTCTGTACGAGTGCATCCTGTGCGCTTGCTGCTCGACCTCTTGCCCGTCCTTCTGGTGGAACCCGGACAAGTTCCTGGGTCCAGCTGCGCTGCTGCAAGCCTATCGCTTCCTGGCAGACAGCCGTGACACCAAGACGTCCGAGCGTCTGGCTTCACTGGATGACCCGTTCAGCGTATTCCGCTGCCGGGGGATCATGAACTGCGTCAACGTTTGTCCGAAAGGCCTGAACCCGACTAAGGCCATCGGTCACATCCGTAACATGTTGCTGCAAAGTGGCGTGTGATTCAGCTGCTGTACCCGTAGGACCGCTGTACCCGTAAAAGCCACGGCGCGGGCTTCAACCCGCGTCATGGCTCTAACCTGAGCAGCAGCTCACAAAGTGGCTGCTCTTATTTTTGAAGAAATGAGACAAGCAGGGGCATCCGGGCTGGTACCCGGACTATCAGCGTGATCCTAAGTGGCTTGTTTTGGTCGCTGCATTCGGACTTCTGCAAGCTTGCTCGGTGTCGTCGCCGGTGGTGTTCCCCTAACCGAGGGTGACCAAGCATGCAAGAAAGCGTGATGCAGCGCATGTGGAACAGCGCCTACCTATCCGGTAGTAACGCTGCCTATGTGGAAGAGCTCTACGAGCTCTACCTGCACGACCCTAACGCTGTGCCAGAAGAGTGGCGCACTTACTTTCAGAAGTTGCCTACCGACGGCAGCACTGCCATCGATGTTTCGCACTCGACAATCCGCGATCATTTCGTCTTGCTGGCAAAGAACCAGCGCCGCGCCCAACCGGTATCCGCCGGCAGCGTGAGCAGTGAGCACGAAAAGAAGCAAGTTGAAGTGCTGCGATTGATCCAGGCCTATCGGATGCGTGGCCACCAGGCAGCCCAGCTGGACCCGCTGGGGCTGTGGCAGCGTCCTGCACCTGCAGACCTGTCGATCAATCATTACGGCTTGACCAATGCCGATCTTGATACGACCTTCCGTGCCGGCGACCTGTTCATCGGCAAAGAGGAAGCGAGCCTACGCGAAATTCACGAAGCGTTGCAGCAGACATATTGCCGCACCATCGGCGCTGAATTCACGCATATCACCGATTCCGAGCAGCGCCAGTGGTTCCAGCAGCGTCTGGAAAGCGTGCGTGGTCGTCCGACGTACTCTGCTGACATCAAGAGCCACCTGCTCGAGCGTGTGACTGCCGGTGAAGGCCTGGAAAAATACCTGGGCACCAAATACCCGGGCACCAAGCGTTTCGGTCTGGAAGGCGGCGAAAGCCTGATCCCGATGCTCGACGAGCTGATCCAGCGTTCCGGTTCCTACGGCACCAAGGAAATCGTCATCGGTATGGCCCACCGTGGCCGTCTGAACGTGCTGGTCAACACCTTCGGCAAGAACCCGCGCGAGCTGTTCGACGAGTTCGAAGGCAAGAAGAAGGTCGAGCTGGGTTCCGGTGACGTCAAGTATCACCAGGGCTTCTCGTCCAACGTGATGACTACCGGTGGCGAAGTCCACTTGGCGATGGCGTTCAACCCGTCCCACCTGGAAATCGTATCTCCAGTGGTCGAAGGTTCGGTACGCGCCCGTCAGGATCGTCGTAACGACCCAACCGGCGAGAAGGTTCTGCCGATCTCCATCCACGGTGACGCGGCATTCGCCGGTCAAGGCGTGGTCATGGAAACCTTCCAGATGTCCCAGACCCGCGGTTTCAAGACCGGCGGTACTGTGCACATCGTGATCAACAACCAGGTCGGTTTCACCATCAGCAACCCGCTGGACTCGCGTTCCACCGAGTACGCCACCGACGTCGCGAAGATGATCCAGGCGCCGATCCTCCATGTGAATGGTGATGATCCGGAAGCCGTATTGTTCGTGACCCAGCTGGCGATCGACTACCGCATGCAGTACAAGCGCGACGTGGTGATCGATCTGGTCTGCTACCGTCGTCGTGGCCACAACGAAGCGGATGAGCCGAGCGGCACCCAGCCGTTGATGTACCAGCAAATCACCAAGCAGCGCACCACCCGTGAGCTGTACGCCGAACGCCTGACCCAGGCCGGTGTGGTCGATGATGCGCGTGTTCAAGCGAAGATCGATGAATACCGCAACGCGCTGGACAATGGTCTGCACGTGGTAAAAAGCTTGGTCAAAGAGCCGAACAAAGAGTTGTTCGTCGACTGGCGTCCGTATCTGGGTCACGCTTGGACTGCGCGTCATGACACCCGGTTCGATCTCAAGACCCTGCAAGAGCTGTCCGCCAAGCTGCTGGAAATCCCGGAAGGCTTCGTGGTGCAGCGCCAAGTGGCGAAGATCTACGAAGACCGTCAAAAGATGCAAGCCGGCGGCCTGCCGATCAACTGGGGTTACGCTGAAACCATGGCGTACGCGACCCTGGCGTTCGAAGGTCACCCGATTCGCATGACTGGCCAGGACATCGGTCGCGGTACGTTCTCGCACCGTCACGCGGTCTTGCACAACCAGAAAGACGCGGGTACCTACATCCCGCTGCAGCACCTGTACCAAGGCCAGCCACGTTTCGACCTGTACGATTCGTTCCTGTCCGAAGAAGCCGTACTGGCGTTCGAATACGGTTACTCGACCACCACGCCTGACGCGTTGGTGATCTGGGAAGCCCAGTTCGGCGACTTCGCCAACGGTGCCCAGGTGGTTATCGACCAGTTCATCACCAGTGGCGAGCACAAGTGGGGCCGTCTCTGCGGTCTGACCATGCTGCTGCCGCACGGTTATGAAGGTCAGGGGCCGGAGCACTCTTCGGCTCGCCTGGAGCGTTATCTGCAGCTGTGCGCTGAGCACAACATTCAGGTAGCCGTACCGACCACGCCGGCGCAGATCTACCACTTGCTGCGTCGTCAGGTGATTCGCCCGCTGCGCAAGCCGTTGATCGTCCTGACACCGAAGTCGCTGCTGCGTCATAAATTGGCCATCTCGACCCTGGAAGATCTGGCCGAAGGTTCATTCCAGACCGTTATTCCGGAAATCGATGCCCAGGACCCGAAAAAGGTCGGTCGTATCGTGCTGGCGAGCGGCAAGGTCTACTACGACCTGCTGGAAAAACGCCGTGCCGAAGGTCGTGACGATATCGCCATCGTGCGTCTTGAGCAGCTGTACCCATTCCCTGAGGACGACTTGATTGAAGTCCTGGCTCCCTACACCAACCTCAAACACATCGTTTGGTGTCAGGAAGAGCCGATGAACCAGGGTGCCTGGTACTGCAGCCAGCATCACATGCGTCGCATCATCAGCGGTCACAACAAGTCGCTCGTACTCGAGTACGCGGGCCGTGACGCTTCTGCTGCCCCTGCTTGTGGTTACGCATCGATGCACGCTGAGCAGCAGGAAAAACTGCTGCAAGATGCCTTTACTGTTTAACGCCTTCGCGCACCTGAAACCGAATTTAAGGAACCACAGATAATGGCTATCGAGATCAAAGCCCCCACTTTCCCGGAATCGGTTGCCGATGGCACCGTTGCCACCTGGCACAAACAACCAGGCGACGCCGTCAAGCGCGACGACCTGATTGTTGACATCGAGACCGACAAGGTTGTGCTGGAAGTGCTGGCCACTGCTGACGGCGTGCTGGGCGCTATCGTCAAGAACGAAGGCGACACCGTTCTGTCCGACGAAGTCCTGGGCTCCATCGTTGAAGGCGCTGCTGCTGCCGCGGCTCCTGCTGCTCCGGCCGCTGCCGCTGCTGCCCCAACTGCTGCCGAAGGCGAAGACGATCCAATCGCTGCGCCTGCTGCGCGCAAGCTGGCTGAAGAGAATGGCATCAACATTGCGTCCGTTGCCGGTACCGGCAAAGGCGGTCGCGTGACCAAGGAAGACGTGGTGGCTGCTGTTGCCGCGAAGAAAGCCGCTCCAGCTGCCGCGCCTGCCAAGGCTCCGGCTCCTGCCGCTGCTGCTCCGGTATTCGCTGCCGGCGACCGCGTTGAAAAGCGTGTGCCAATGACCCGTCTGCGCGCCAAGGTTGCCGAGCGTCTGGTTGAAGCCCAGTCGAACATGGCGATGCTGACCACCTTCAACGAAGTCGACATGACTGAAGTCATGGCCCTGCGTTCGAAGTACAAGGATCTGTTCGAGAAGTCCCACAATGGCGTACGCCTGGGCTTCATGTCGTTCTTCGTCAAGGCCGCTACAGAAGCGCTGAAGCGCTTCCCGGCTGTCAACGCTTCGATCGACGGTGCCGACATCGTTTACCACGGCTACGCCGACGTTGGTGTTGCGGTTTCCAGCGACCGTGGCCTGGTGGTTCCGGTTCTGCGTAACGCCGAACTGATGAGCCTGGCTGAAATCGAAGGCGGCATTGCCACCTTCGGCAAGAAGGCCCGTGACGGCAAGCTATCGATGGAAGAGATGACTGGTGGTACTTTCACCATCACCAACGGTGGTACTTTCGGTTCGATGATGTCGACCCCGATCGTCAACCCGCCACAAGCAGCGATCCTGGGCATGCACAATATCCTGCAGCGTCCTATGGCGATCAACGGTCAGGTGGTAATCCGTCCGATGATGTACCTGGCGCTGTCCTACGACCACCGCCTGATCGACGGTAAAGAAGCCGTGACGTTCCTGGTGACCATCAAGAACCTGCTGGAAGATCCAGCGCGTCTGCTCCTGGACATCTAAAAAGCAGCCGCCGGCTGCAGGCGACAAGCTCCAGGCCCGATTCGGGCGAAGGAGCTTCAAGCTTGCGGTCTGCGGCTTCTAGCTTGCCGCTAAAAGGAACCTTTTATGACTCAGAAATTCGACGTGGTAGTGATCGGTGCGGGCCCTGGCGGCTATGTAGCCGCAATCAAGGCCGCACAGCTCGGTTTCACTACTGCTTGCATCGAGAAGTACACCGACAAAGAGGGCAAGCTGGCCCTCGGCGGTACTTGCCTGAACGTCGGTTGCATTCCTTCCAAGGCGCTGCTGGACAGCTCCTGGAAATTCCATGAAGCCCAGGACGGTTTTGCCATCCACGGCATCAACCACGCTGGCGTGACCATGGACGTACCGGCCATGGTCGGCCGCAAGGCCAACATCGTCAAAGGCCTGACCAGCGGTGTTGCCACCCTGTTCAAAGCTAACGGCGTGACCTCGATCCAGGGCCACGGCAAACTGCTGGCCGGCAAGAAAGTCGAAGTCACCAAGGCTGACGGTTCGGTTGAAGTGATCGAAGCCGAGAACGTGATCCTGGCTCCAGGTTCGCGTCCAATCGACATTCCACCTGCACCGGTTGATCAGAACGTGATCGTCGACTCCACCGGCGCCCTGGAATTCCAAGCCGTGCCAAAACGTCTGGGCGTGATTGGCGCTGGCGTCATCGGCCTGGAACTGGGTTCGGTCTGGTCGCGCCTGGGCGCGCAAGTGACTGTCCTGGAGGCTTTGGACACCTTCCTGATGGCGGCTGACGCTGCTGTTTCCAAGGAAGCGCTGAAAACCCTGACCAAACAGGGCCTGGACATCAAGCTGGGCGCTCGCGTGACCGGCTCCAAGGTCAATGGCGAAGAAGTCGTGGTGACCTACACCGACGCCAAGGGCGAGCAGACCATCACTTTCGACAAGCTGATCGTAGCCGTTGGTCGCCGTCCAGTGACCACTGATCTGCTGGCTGCTGATTGCGGCGTGACCCTCGACGAGCGCGGTTTCGTGCACGTTGACGATCACTGCGCGACTACCGTACCGGGTGTTTACGCCATCGGTGACGTGGTGCGCGGCATGATGCTGGCTCACAAAGCCTCGGAAGAGGGCATCATGGTTGCCGAGCGCATCAAGGGCCACAAAGCCCAGATGAACTACGACCTGATCCCTTCGGTTATCTACACTCACCCGGAAATTGCATGGGTCGGTAAAACCGAGCAGGCCTTGAAAGCTGAAGGCGTTGAAGTTAACGTCGGCACCTTCCCGTTTGCCGCCAGCGGCCGTGCCATGGCAGCCAACGACACCGGCGGTTTCGTCAAAGTCATCGCCGATGCCAAGACTGACCGCGTATTGGGCGTCCACGTGATTGGCCCAAGCGCTGCGGAACTGGTTCAGCAAGGTGCGATCGGCATGGAATTCGGCACCAGCGCCGAAGACCTGGGCATGATGGTTTTCTCCCATCCGACCCTGTCCGAAGCCCTGCACGAAGCAGCTCTGGCTGTGAATGGCACTGCCATCCACATTGCCAACCGCAAGAAACGCTAAGCAATAATAAGAAACCACGGCGGTTGGCCCGTCGTGAGCCTTGTGCGCAAGACTCACCGCGGAATATCCGCTGGACTCGACCTCTCGGGGTAGCGCCACACACTGGACCGGAGCCCAGGTTCCAGGTTCAGGGTGTGGCGCTGGTTTGAGAGTAGCGGTCACAGGTGGCGCGGCACTCATCACGAGCGCAGCGCCGAATGCGCAGTACCTAACGAAGACGGTAAAAAGCATGAATCTTCACGAGTATCAGGGTAAGCAGCTGTTCGCTGAATACGGCCTGCCAGTATCCCAAGGCTACGCAGTAGACACCCCGGAAGCAGCAGCAGAAGCTTGCGACAAAATCGGCGGCTCCGAGTGGGTTGTCAAAGCCCAGGTTCACGCTGGTGGTCGCGGTAAAGCGGGCGGCGTTAAGCTGGTTCGCAGCAAAGAAGACGCTAAAGCCTTCGCTCAGCAGTGGTTGGGCAAGCGTCTGGTGACCTATCAGACTGACGCCAATGGCCAGCCTGTCACCAAGATCCTGGTTGAATCGTGCACTGATATCGCTAAAGAGCTGTACCTGGGCGCTGTCGTTGACCGTTCGAGCCGTCGCATCGTGTTCATGGCTTCCACCGAAGGTGGCGTGGACATCGAGAAAATCGCTCACGACACCCCTGAGAAAATCCTCAAGGCCACTATCGATCCACTGGTTGGCGCTCAGCCATTCCAGGGTCGCGAGCTGGCATTCCAGCTGGGTCTGGAAGGTAAGCAAGTTGCTCAGTTCGCGAAGATCTTCGTCGGCCTGGCCAAACTGTTCCAGGACCACGATCTGGCACTGCTGGAAGTGAACCCGCTGGTGATCAAGGCTGACGGCGATCTGCATTGCCTGGACGCGAAGATCAACATCGACGCCAACGCCATGTATCGTCAGCCTAAGCTGAAGACTTTCCACGATCCGTCCCAGGACGATCCGCGCGAAGCGCACGCTGCCAAGTTCGAACTGAACTACGTAGCCCTGGAAGGCAACATCGGCTGCATGGTCAACGGTGCTGGCCTGGCCATGGGTACCATGGACATCGTCAACCTGCACGGCGGCAAGCCAGCCAACTTCCTCGACGTAGGTGGTGGTGCTACCAAAGAGCGCGTGACCGAAGCCTTCAAAATCATTCTGTCCGACACTAACGTCGCTGCAGTACTGGTTAACATCTTCGGCGGCATCGTTCGTTGCGACATGATTGCCGAAGGCATCATTGGCGCCGTGAAAGAAGTCGGCGTGAAAATCCCGGTTGTTGTTCGCCTTGAAGGCAACAACGCTGAACTGGGCGCTAAAGTACTGGCAGAAAGCGGCTTGAACATCATCGCTGCTACCAGCCTGACCGACGCTGCTCAACAAGTTGTCAAAGCTGCGGAGGGCAAATAATGAGCGTCCTGATCAATAAAGACACCAAAGTTATCTGCCAGGGTATTACCGGTTCGCAAGGTAGTTTCCACACCCAGCAAGCCATCGAATACGGCACCAAGATGGTCGGTGGCGTAACTCCGGGCAAAGGCGGCACCGAGCACCTGGGTCTGCCAGTGTTCAACACCGTGAAAGACGCTGTAGCAGCCACTGGCGCCACCGCCAGCGTGATCTACGTTCCAGCTCCTTTCTGCAAGGACTCGATCCTGGAAGCGGCTTTCGGCGGCATCAAGCTGATCGTCTGCATCACCGAAGGCATTCCTACCCTGGACATGCTGGACGCTAAAGTTAAGTGCGACGAGCTGGGTGTTACCCTGATCGGCCCTAACTGCCCAGGCGTGATCACCCCAGGCGAATGCAAGATCGGCATCATGCCAGGTCACATTCACTTGCCAGGCAAGGTCGGTATCGTTTCCCGTTCCGGCACCCTGACCTACGAAGCTGTGAAGCAGACCACTGACGCCGGTTTCGGTCAGTCCACCTGCGTCGGCATCGGTGGTGACCCGATCCCAGGCTCCAACTTCATCGACATCCTGAAGCTGTTCCAGGAAGACCCGAAGACCGAAGCGATCGTGATGATCGGTGAGATCGGTGGTTCGGCTGAAGAAGAAGCGGCTGCCTACATCAAGGCTCACGTAACCAAGCCGGTTGTTTCCTACATCGCTGGTGTGACTGCCCCTGCGGGCAAGCGCATGGGCCATGCTGGTGCAATCATCTCTGGCGGCAAAGGCACTGCAGACGAGAAATTCGCTGCTCTGCAAGACGCAGGCGTGAAAACCGTGCGTTCGCTGGCAGACATCGGCAAGGCCTTGGCCGAGCTGACTGGTTGGGCTGTCAAGTAAGCCTCGCGCTTAGCTGACGCAAAACCAGCAAAGGCCACCTTCGGGTGGCCTTTGTGCTTTCTGGCGTAGGAGGGACTGCTGAGGGTGAGGTCTTGCCCTTTGAGGGCGCCTTCGCTGGCAAGCCAGCTCCTACACAAGCCATCTCCCACACAAGCCATCTGCTGTGTAAACCCGCTCTTGCACAGGCCATCCGCAGCATAAGCCGCTTCTCGCAAGGTTCGGTCCCCGGCTAGCCAGTGGTTGCGCAGGGGATGGATTAAGTCTGGTGGAAATATAATTTCGAAAATGCGACATCCCAATGTCGCATATCAGAAAATTCGCACTGCGCCGGTGCGTTCGTCTTGCAGATTCGGTAGGCTAGCCGCCTCTTTTTGCGTCTGCTGCCCACAAGGTCGCTGCGCGCTAAACGGGTCAGTCTTATACGGACTGACAGCATTTCCCTCACCCATAAGGGAAATCCCTCTCTAAATTCCGATTCAGTAGTGTGGTATTTCCTTAATGAAAGTGTTGAAAGGCCAGGACATTCTGGCACTCGGCTTTATGACTTTCGCCCTGTTCGTCGGGGCCGGTAACATCATCTTCCCGCCTATTGTCGGCCTGCAGTCCGGACCCCATGTCTGGATGGCGGCGCTAGGCTTCCTGATCACCGCGGTCGGTCTGCCGGTGATCACCGTGGTTGCCCTGGCCAAGGTCGGCGGCGCCATGGACGCACTGAGCACGCCTATCGGCAAGGTGGCCGGCGGCCTGTTGGCTGCCGTCTGCTACCTGGCTGTAGGCCCGCTGTTCGCCACGCCACGTACCGCCACCGTGTCCTTTGAAGTGGGGCTCGCGCCGCTGACCGGTGAAAGCCCGCTGGCGCTGTTCCTCTACAGCTCGGCGTATTTCCTGCTGGTGTTCTTCATCTCGCTGTATCCGGGGCGTTTGCTGGACACCGTCGGGCGTTTCCTGGCGCCGCTGAAGATCATCGCCCTGGCAGTGCTGGGTATCGCCGCCTTCGCTTTGCCTGGAGGGGAAGTTGGCACCGCCACTCCCGAGTACATGGCGGCACCGTTTTCCCAGGGATTCATCAATGGTTACCTGACCATGGATACCTTGGGCGCTCTGGTGTTCGGTATTGTCATCGTCAACGCGATCCGTTCTCGTGGGGTCGAGTCGCCTCAACTGATCACCCGTTACGCAGTCATCGCCGGCCTGATCGCCGGTGTCGGCCTGGCACTGGTGTACATCAGTCTGTTCCGCCTGGGGGCGGGCAGTCATGAAGTGGCCGCCGGTGCCACCAATGGTGCGGCAGTGTTGCATGCCTATGTGCAGCACACCTTCGGCTCCCTGGGCAGCGGCTTCCTCGCGGTGCTGATCTCCCTGGCTTGCTTGGTGACCGCGGTAGGCCTGACCTGCGCCTGTGCCGAGTACTTCAGCCGCGTTCTGCCACTGTCCTACAAGACCCTGGTGGTGATCCTCGCAGCGTTCTCGCTGCTGGTATCGAACCTGGGCCTGACCAAGTTGATCGCTTTCTCGATTCCGGTGCTGACGGCGATCTATCCGCCTTGCATCGCCCTGGTGGCACTGAGCTTCTGCAAGGACTTCTGGCAGGATCAGCGTCGCATCGTCGGTCCAGTGATGCTGGTGTCCTTCGTGTTCGGCCTGATCGATGCATTCAAGGGCGCGGGTCTGGCTGACTGGATGCCGACCCAACTGTCCCACCTGCCGCTGAGCGAGCAGGGTCTGGCCTGGTTGGTGCCTTCGGTGATCATTCTGGTGGTAGCGGTAGTCTGCGACCGCGTACTGGGCAAGCGCAGCGAAGCCCTGGCTTGATCAGTCACTGATGCTTGGTGACCGCCACAAGCGGCCCGAGGACTAAAAAATGCCCCGTATCCATCGATGCGGGGCATTTTTTATGGGCCTTTGGCGGTGCCTTTTTCCTCGTCTGTGCGTCGAAGAGGTGCCCTTTGCTTTTGTCCTCCGCCAACGCCTGACAGGAATTTGCATGTCGTTTGTCCAAGCCAACCAGATCCACCTCCTGGCCGCCCTGTGGTTTGTCATCTGCTGGGGCGGTTACACCCGCTATGCGACCTGGAAGGGCCGCGATACGGCCTGTCTGGCCAGCGTTCTGCATCTATATCGCGAGGATTGGATGCGCCGCATGCTGCTGCGGGACAACCGCATCGCCGACGCCAGCGTGATTGGTAACCTGGAGCGCAACGCTTCGTTCTTTGCTTCCAGCACTCTGATTATCCTGGCCGGTATTCTTACGGTGCTCGGCGCCTCCGAGCGCGCAGTGTCGCTGCTGGCAGATATTCCCATGGTCCAGCAAGCATCCCAGGGCATGTCGGAAATCAAGTTGCTATGCCTGGCGCTGGTGTTTGTCTACGCCTTCTTCACCTTCAGTTGGTGCATGCGCCAATACAATTTCGCCGCGATCCTGGTGGGCTCGGCACCGATGATCGGTGAGCGGCAGGTGTCCGAGCAGGAGCGTAAAGCTTTTGCCTCACGAGCGGCGCGGGTCATCTCCCTGGCCGCCAACCAATTCAACTTCGGTTTGCGTTCCTATTACTTCGGCATGAGCATGCTGGCCTGGTTCGTCAGTCCATGGCTGTTTATGTTGATGAGCACCGGTGTAGTGCTGGTGCTCTATCGTCGTGAGTTTCATTCCGACGTGCTGGATGTCATGGTCTATACCCCTACAGAGGCGCCATTGCCTGATGTGAGCAAGGAGATAGGCTGATGAGTATTCCGTTCTGGTGCGTGTTTATCAGCGCGTTGCTGATTTTCATTGCGCGCATGCCGGTGGCAAAGGCCATGAAAGAGCAGGGCGGTTATAACAACCATTTGCCTCGCCAGCAGCAGGCGCAGCTCACGGGGCTCGGTGCACGAGCGCTGGCGGCGCACCAGAACAGTTTCGAAGCCTTCATCCTGTTTGCCGTCGGTGTATTGATCGCGCATACCACCCAGACTCAAGGCTGGTTGATCGACACCTTGGCCATTACTTTCGTGGTGGCGCGAATCGTCTTTCTGCTGTGCTACCTGGCGGACCTGACCTGGCAGCGAAGTCTGGTCTGGGCAATTGGGCTCTTGTGTTCCTTATTGCTGATGCTTAGTCCAACTTTTCGCTAGCTGCTGATGTAAGAGTTTCTTCCAGGCAAGATAAAGCCCGCACTTGGCGGGCTTTATCTTTTGTTGCACTAAAACCGAATTAGTTGGTTTTAGGAGCTGCTTCCTTGGCGCTTTCTTCGGCCGCCGCTTTGTTGGATTCAGCCTGATCTTTGGCAGCTTCGGCATTTTCCTTGGCTGCGTCGTTCACTTTATCCTGAGCTTCGTTCATTTTCTGTTGCGCTTGCTCAGCATGTTGGTTGGCATCTTGAGCTTTGTCCTCGGATTTTTTGTCGCAGGCAGCCAGACCAAGGGAGGCAGTCAGCATCAGGGCAATAGCTAAAGTCTTACGCATGGGGTGTTTCTCCTTAGTGAAGATATTTACTGGCCTTTCGATCATGGCCTTGTGATTTAAGTTCCTTGAGGCTCGCAGATATATTAAGTGTTGGTTTCGCGGAACTTTTACCTGCTTCATTCAATGCACACTCCTGACAATAACAAGAGACATAAGCCATGGCGCAAAACCCTATCTTTGAGCGTGCTACACGCTTTCTTTCAGCGCTGCGCCACTGTCAGGTACTGGGCATCATGGTGCACAGCGCCTCTACAGAGGGCATGACCCTGACCCTGCCCTACAACCCACAGATCGTGGGTGATCCGCAAAGTGGAATCATCCACGGCGGTGCCTTGACCTCGCTGATGGACACCGCTTGTGGCATGGCCACGCTCTGTGTATTGCCGGAGTTCGAGGTGTGCCCGACTCTGGATCTGCGTATCGACTATATGCACCCGGCGATGCCCCATCGTGATGTGCATGGCTTCGCCCAGTGCTACCGCGTCACCACGGATGTGATCTTCACCCGCGGCTTTGCTTATCAGGATGATCCGGAGCGCCCGGTGGCGCACGTGGTCGGCACCTTCATGCGCATGGGTAAAGGCCTCAAAGGCAGCCCGGGTTTCGCCAATACGCTCAAAGGAGGCCGTCCATGAGCGAAGATCTCAAGGCGTTGCTGGACTAGGCGCACCAGCAGGGTGACTACGGGCCGTTGCTGGGGAAAATTCCCTATGCCGCGTTGATCGGTATCGAGTGTTCGCGGCAGGGTGATGAGTTGCTGTTTCGTCTGCCTGCCAACAAGGACAACATTGGCAACCCGTTGTTGCCGGCGCTGCATGGCGGCGTGATCGCCGGCTTCATGGAGCTAGCGGCGGCCCTGCATCTGCTGATCTTCACCGGCTCGCCGGGGGTGCCGAAGATTATCGACTTCTCCCTGGATTACCTGCGTGCCGGTCAGTTTCGCGATACCTTCGCTCGCTGCCAGGTGTGCCGTCAGGGGCGGCGCGTGGCCAACGTTGCGATCACTGCCTGGCAGAGCAATGCGGATGAGCCGATAGCTACCGCTCGCGCACATTTCAAGATTGAAGAAAGCCCCAGCCCTTGAAATCCTGCAAGTGACCCCCACTTTCATGTCATCCCGCCGCCCTCCGCTTCCGGAATGCGGCCACTGCCATCTGATCGGAGTTTGATGACCATGAGTGTGGAAACTCAAAAGGAAACCCTGGGCTTCCAGACCGAGGTGAAGCAGCTGTTGCACCTCATGATCCATTCGCTGTATTCCAACAAGGAAATCTTCCTTCGCGAATTGATCTCGAACGCCTCTGACGCCGTAGACAAATTGCGCTTCGAAGCCCTGTCCAAGCCTGAGTTGCTGGAAGGTGGTGCGGAGCTGAAAATCCGTGTGAGCTTCGACAAGGACGCGAAAACCGTCACCCTCGAAGACAACGGCATCGGCATGAGCCGTGAAGATGTGATCACCCACCTGGGGACCATCGCCAAGTCCGGCACCGCCGATTTCATGAAAAACCTCAGCGGCGACCAGAAAAAGGACTCGCACCTGATCGGTCAGTTCGGTGTCGGCTTCTACTCGGCATTCATTGTCGCCGACCAGGTTGAAGTGTTCAGCCGCCGTGCCGGCCAGCCTGCCAGCGAAGGCGTGCACTGGTCGTCCAAGGGCGAGGGCGACTTTGAAGTCGCCACCGTCGAGAAAGCCGAACGCGGTACGCGCATCGTCCTGCACCTGAAATCCGGCGAAGAAGAGTTCGCTGATGGCTGGCGCCTGCGCAACATCATCAAGAAGTACTCCGACCACATTGCCCTGCCGATCGAGCTGCCGAAAGAGGCTGCTGCCGCTGAAGGCGAAGAGCAGCCTGCGCTGGAATGGGAGACCGTCAACCGCGCCAGTGCTCTGTGGACCCGTCCGCGTACCGAGATCAAGGACGAGGAATACCAGGAGTTCTACAAGCATATTGCCCATGACTTCGAGAACCCGCTGAGCTGGAGCCACAACAAGGTCGAAGGCAAGCTGGAATACAGCTCGTTGCTCTACGTGCCGGCCCGCGCACCGTTCGACCTGTACCAGCGTGAAGCGCCGAAAGGCCTGAAGCTCTATGTGCAGCGCGTGTTCGTCATGGATCAGGCCGAGTCCTTCCTGCCGTTGTACCTGCGCTTCATCAAGGGCGTGGTGGATTCCAACGACCTGTCGCTGAACGTGTCGCGGGAAATCCTGCAGAAAGACCCGATCATTGATTCGATGAAGTCGGCGCTGACCAAGCGCGTCCTCGACATGCTGGAAAAACTGGCGAAGAACGAGCCTGAGCAATACAAGGGTTTCTGGAAAAACTTCGGTCAGGTGATGAAAGAAGGCCCGGCAGAAGATTTCTCCAACAAGGAAAAAATCGCCGGCCTGCTGCGCTTCGCCTCCACGCAGGGTGATGACGGTGAGCAAGCGGTGTCCCTGGCCGACTACCTGGCTCGCGCCAAGGAAGGTCAGGACAAGATCTACTACCTGACCGGCGAAACCTACGCGCAGGTCAAGAACAGCCCGCACCTGGAAGTCTTCCGCAAGAAAGGCATCGAAGTGCTGCTGCTCACCGACCGCATCGACGAGTGGCTGATGAGCTACCTCAGCGAGTTCGACGGCAAGAACTTTGTCGACGTGGCTCGTGGTGACCTGGACCTGGGCAACCTGGACTCGGAAGAGGACAAAAAGGCTGCCGAGGAAGTCGCCAAGACCAAGGAAGGCCTGGTGGAGCGGATCAAGACTGCCCTGGGCGAGAGCGTCAGCGAAGTGCGGGTTTCCCACCGTCTGACCGACTCGCCGGCGATCCTCGCCATTGGCGAGCAGGACCTGGGGCTGCAAATGCGCCAGATCCTCGAAGCCAGCGGGCAGAAGGTTCCGGATTCCAAGCCGATCTTCGAATTCAACCCGAGCCACCCGCTGATCGAGAAACTCGACAGCGAGCAGAGCGAAGAGCGGTTTGGCGACCTGTCGCACATCCTCTTCGATCAGGCGGCCCTGGCGGCCGGCGACAGCTTGAAGGATCCGGCGGCCTATGTGCGCCGGCTGAACAAGCTGCTGGTTGAACTGTCGGTTTAACCGCGTTGCAAGAAAAACCCGCTTCGGCGGGTTTTTTCATTCTGGTGTCCCCCTACTGGAGAAGCTGAACCATGAGTCAAATCACTGTACGTTCCGTGGTCTATCAGATTGATGGCGAGCCTTATGAGGGGCGCCTGGCATTCGATGCCGCACATCAGGGCGCGCGCCCGGGGTTGCTGATGGCGCCGAACTGGATGGGTATCAGCGCCGGCGCGGAGAAAATCGCCGAGTCGGTGGCGGCCAAGGGATATGTGGTGTTGATTGCCGACCTGTACGGCCAGTCGAATCGTCCCAGCGATGCCAATCAGGCGGGTGCCGCGATGATGCCGCTGAAGAATGACCGGGCGCTGTTGCGCAAGCGCATGCAGGCGGCGTTTGCGGCCTTGCAAAGCCAGGTTGAAGCGGCTGTGGACACCTCAAAGCTGGCCACCTTCGGTTTCTGCTTCGGCGGCTGCTGTGCCCTGGAGCTGGCTCGCGATGGCGCGCCGGTCAAGGCTGCGGTGTCCTTCCATGGAACCCTGGATACTCCCAATCCGGCTGATGCGCAGAACATCAACGGCTCGGTGCTGGTGCTGCATGGTGCCGCCGATCCTCTGGTGGCCAAGGAGCAACTACCGGCCTTTGAGGCGGAAATGGATGCGGCGGGGGTTGACTGGCAGTTGGTCAGCTACGGCGGTGCGGTGCATTCCTTCACCGACCCCCATGCCAATGTCCCGGGCAAGATGATGTACGACGCCAAGACGTCTGCCCGGGCCTTCGCCACCATGCACTACCTGCTGGACGAAGTATTCCAGGACTGACCGCAACCCCTGGCCCTGTAGGAGCTGGCTTGCCAGCGAAGGCGTCAGTGAGAGCAACACCAGACTCACGGGCCTGTTCGCCGGCAAGCCGGCTCCTACGGATCAGTGGCGGGAAGGGGGCAGTTCGATGCGCTCGTTTTCTCCCGGCACCTGCGGCCAGTCCCCGGCCTCCCAGCGCCTGCGTGCTTCATTGATCAACAGCGGGTCGCTGGCAACAAAGTTCCAGTTGATCCGTCGCGGCCCGTCCAGGGGCGCACCGCCGATCAGTACCGCATGGCAATCGCTCTCGGCGAACAGCGTGGCGTTTTCTCCCTCCGGCAACACCACCAGCGAGTGCAGGGGCAATGGCTCGCCGTCCAGCTGTGCTTCGCCGTCGAGTACATACAGCGCGCGCTGCTGATGTTCGGTAGGAATCAGCAGGCTGGTGGCGGTCTGTAATCGCAACTCGGCGTACAGGGTCGGGGAGAGCACCGGCACCGGAGACTCCAGGCAAAATCCCGTGCCTGCAATCATGCGGATTGCCACCCCGAGGTTGTCGCTCACTGGCAGTGTGGCGGCGGGGTGATGACTGTAGTGCCCAGGCCCCTGTTCATGCTCCTTGGGCGACGCCAGCCAGACCTGGAGTCCATGCATCTCGAAGTCCTCGGCCAGCAACGCCTCGGGTGTGCGTTCGACGTGGGCGATGGCGCTGCCGGCGGTCATCCAGCTGACATCCCCGGCTTGCACGATCTGGTCCGAGCCAAGGCTGTCCTTATGCTGGATCTGCCCATTGAACAGGTAGGTGAGGGTGGACAGGCCGATATGCGGATGCTGGCGAATGTTCATGCCCTTGCCCGCCGGGTAGGCGGTTTCCAGCATATGGTCGAAGAATACGAAAGGTCCGACGCTGCGGCATTGGGCCGACGGCAAGGGGCGCAGGATGGGCTGGCCTTCAACGTCCTCGATGCGGGGACGGATCACGAGGGGAGAGTTCATGGCGGATTCCAGGCTGATCGGGTTATGCCCGGGAGCATAACCCGCTTGCGCAGCCCTTGCCGCTACTGGCTGAAGGTGCCTTCGCTGAGATGGGTTTCGATGCTGACTTCGCTGGTGGTCATCAGTTTGTGGATCGGGCAGCGGTCAGCCACGCGATGCAGTTCATCGCGCTGGGCGTCGCTGAGCACGCCCTTGAGGGTCAGCTTCACGTGCAGGGCGTACTTGCCTTTCTGCTCTTCACTGTTGTCGTGCTTGATCTCCACCGTGACCCCGGTGAGCGGGATGTTTTTCTTCTGCGCGTAGAGCTTCAGGGTCAGGGCCTTGCAGGCACCCAGGGCGGCGTCGAAGTAATCATGGGGTTCGGGCGCGGTACCTTCGCCGCCAGCGGACGTAGGCAGATCGGCGAACAATTGATGGTCGTCGACCTGGATGCTGTGGCGGTAGCTGTCGCTGGACTCGGTATTGACGGTAATAGTCATGGCAAACCTCAGGCAGTGAAGAAACTGGGATCAGGCGTTGAAGGTGCTGGAGTTATAGAGCATCTCCAGGCGCGTGCGTTGCTCTTTTTTCCGTGCCTGCGGCGTGGTGCTGCGTTCTATCCAGCATCGATGTGGAGCCGCCGGCTCGCCGACTGATGCTTCTGGTGGCTCCCGAATCATTGGGCGCGACAGACTGTCATCAGCCTGTCACGCCTGCTTCATAAGCTCGCGCCATCTCAATCAAGGAGCGTGATATGCACTTCACTCGTTCAAGCGCACTGGTAGCGCTGATGATCTTCAGTGGTTTGGCCAGTGCCGAGGTTCGTCTCGAAGGCCCTGTGGAACATGGCGTGTTCGAAGGGCCCAAGGCCGAGCTGCAATCGGGGGAGCGGGTGTTGCGTCGCAGCAATGAGACGATCCAGCAGACAGAGGTGATTCCGGCCCGGCTCGGGACCAAGTTCGGCATGCGTTACCAACTGCTGGGCAAGGTCGCCGGAGATCAGCCCCTGACTCTGCTTTACCTGACTCCGGGCATCCGTACGCCGGACGGTGTGCGTCACGACAAGTTCGAGATCACCCAGAAGCTGGTGCCCAATGCGCCTCAGGATGTGATGGCCTACGAGTTCACCGAAAACCATGAAGTGGTTCCCGGCGAGTGGCATTTCATGGTCTTCCAAGGTGACCGTTTGTTGGCACAACAGCGATTTTCTGTGCGCTGAATCGTTTCATGCCCTGGTATCGAAGTGCTAGGGCGTTTTGATATCACGTTTTTGTCTTACGCAAATTTCCGCCGGCCCGATACCGTCTAAGAGCAACCTGCTGCAAGGCTTTGCAGCGCTCTAGGAAGGAGCCAGAGGAATGAGTCTCAGAAGTCTCAATATTGCGCCTCGCGCAAGCCTGGGTTTCGGTTTGCTGGCGCTGATGGTGTTTGCCCTGGGGATATTCGCCCTGATGCAGATGGCCAACATGCGCGAGCAATCCGATGAGGTGGAAAGCAATTGGCTGCCCAGCGTCATGTCCGTCGGTGACATGAACCAGGACCTGCTGCGCATTCGCGCCCTGACCCTGCGTCTGCTGATCAATCGCGACCCGCAGGCGATTGCCCAGAACGAAAGCAAGATCAACGACATCAAGAATGGCCTGGGCGTCGCTCAGGGGCGCTATGAGTCGCTGATTGTGCTGCCCCAGGAGCGAGTCCTGTTCGATCGTTTTAAAGCCATAGAAAAACAGTACCTGCAACGTCAGGCCCAGGTCATGGCGTTCTCCGGGCAGAATCAGCTGGAGGAGGCGGTCAAGGTGGTCAACGGTGAGATGAACCAGTTGGCCGATGAAATGGCTGCGACCCTGCACGAGCTGATCGAGTTGAACAAGCAGAGTGCGACCCGCGCCACCGATCTGGCCCAGGCGGTGTTCAGCAAATCGCGGGTCTGGGTGGTGGCGATGATTGTGCTGGCGGCGCTGGTGACCATTGGCTTGGCGCTGTTGTTGACCCGGAGCATCGTCCTGCCGCTGGCGCAGTCGTTGAATGTGGCTGAGGTGGTGGCCGGCGGTGACCTGACCGGTGATATCACGGTGAGCGGCAAGGACGAGCCGGCGCGGCTGTTGCAGGCGCTCAAGGCCATGCAGCAGAGCCTGAGGGAAACCATCCGGCGCATCTCCGACTCTTCCAGCCAGTTGGCCTCGGCCTCGGAGGAGCTCAGTTGCGTCACCGAGGATGCGACCCGTGGCTTGCATCAGCAGAGCCTGGAGATCGAACAGGCCGCCACCGCGGTGAATCAGATGACCGCGGCAGTGGAAGAGGTGGCCAGCAACGCGGTGGCCACGTCCGAGGCCTCCCGGGAGTCCGACCGGATCGCCCAGCAGGGGCGTGAGCAGGTGCGTCAGACCGTGCTGTCCATCGAGTCGCTGGCCGAGGATGTGACAGCCAATGCCAGCCAGGTGGAAGACCTGGCGCAGAAGGTCTATGGCATCAGCAAGGTGCTGGAGGTGATCCGTTCCATCGCCGATCAGACCAATTTGCTGGCGCTGAACGCGGCCATCGAGGCGGCGCGGGCTGGGGATGCCGGGCGCGGATTTGCCGTGGTGGCCGACGAGGTGCGGGCCCTGGCCTATCGAACCCAGCAGTCGACCCAGGAAATCGAACAGATGATCGGCGGTATCCAGCAGGGCACCGATCAGGCGGTCAGTTCCATGCAGCAGAGCAACAGCCGCGCCCGCTCGACCCTGGAAGTGGCCAAGGCGGCGGGGCAGGCGCTGGAGGAGATCGCTTCGGCCTTCACCCTGATCAATGAGCGCAATATCGTGATTGCCAGTGCTTCGGAGCAGCAAGCGGCGGTAGCGCGTGAGGTGGACCGTAATCTGATGAACATCCGCGACCTGGCCCAGCAGACGTCTGCTGGGGCCAATCAGACCAGCGCCGCCAGCCAGGAGCTGTCGCGGTTGGCGGTGGACCTGAACACCATGGTGGCGCGATTCTCGGTGTAAGCCGGATTTGCCCGTGGCAGCCGGCTTGCCGGCGAATGGCAGGCGAAAAAAAGCCCCGAACCAGTCGGGGCTTCTTGTTCAATCAAGCAGCGGGGCTTACTTGCCCTGCCAGCGCTTGAGCACCAGGGTAGCGTTGGTGCCGCCGAAGCCGAAGCTGTTGCTCATCACGGTGTTGATGGTGGCGTCTTCGCGAGTCTTGGTCAGGATCGGCATATCGGCCACTTCCGGATCCAGTTCGTCGATGTTGGCCGAGCCGGCCATGAAGTTGCCTTCCATCATCAGCATGCAGTAGATCGCTTCGTGAACGCCGGCGGCGCCCAGGGAGTGACCCGACAGGCTCTTGGTGGAGCTGATGGCTGGAGCCTTGCCGGCGAACACTTCACGCACGCCTTTCATTTCCGCGACGTCGCCGACCGGAGTCGAGGTGCCGTGGGTGTTCAGGTAGTCGATCGGTGTGTCGACGGTGGACATCGCCATCTGCATGCAGCGGATTGCGCCTTCGCCGCTTGGAGCGACCATGTCGTAGCCGTCGGAAGTGGCGCCGTAACCGACGATTTCCGCGTAGATCTTGGCACCACGGGCCAGAGCGTGTTCCAGCTCCTCGACCACCACCATGCCGCCACCACCGGCAATGACGAAACCGTCACGCTTGGCGTCGTAGGCGCGGGAGGCTTTTTCCGGAGTGTCGTTGTACTGGCTGGACAGGGCGCCCATGGCGTCGAACAGGAACGACTGGCTCCAATGCTCTTCTTCACCGCCGCCGGCGAAGACGATGTCCTGCTTGCCCATCTGGATCTGTTCCATGGCGGTACCGATGCAGTGGGCACTGGTAGCGCAGGCAGAAGCGATCGAGTAGTTCAGGCCCTTGATCTTGAATGGCGTGGCCAGGCAGGCGGAGACCGTGCTGCTCATGGTCCGCGTGACGCGGTACGGGCCAACGCGCTTGACGCCTTTCTCGCGCAGGATGTCCAGCGCTTCCATCTGGTTCAGGGTCGAGGCACCACCGGAACCGGCGATCAGGCCGGTACGCGGGTTGGAGACTTGTTCTTCGCTCAGGCCGGAGTCGGCAATGGCGTCTTTCATGGCCAGGTAGGCGTAAGCCGCCGCATGGCCGACGAAACGATAGATCTTGCGATCGATCAGCTCTTCGAGGTTCAGGTCAATGGAGCCGGAAACCTGGCTACGCAGACCCATTTCGGCATATTCCGGGTTGAAGCGGATGCCCGGGCGACTTGCACGCAGGTTAGCGGAGACGGTCTCTTTGTCATTGCCCAGGCACGAAACGATGCCAAGACCTGTGATAACGACGCGGCGCATGCGGATAACCCTTAGAAGTTGTCAGTTGAGGTAAACACGCCGACCCGAAGGCCTTCGGCGGTATAGATTTCGCGGCCGTCAACGCTGACCGAACCATCGGCGATGGCCATGTTCAGCTTGCCCTTGAGCACGCGCTTGATGTGAATGTTATAGGTGACTTTTTTCGCGGTTGGCAGTACCTGGCCGAAGAATTTCACTTCCCCCGAACCCAGGGCGCGGCCACGGCCCGGCAGGCCTTGCCAGCCGAGGAAGAAACCGACCAGCTGCCACATGGCATCCAGGCCCAGGCAGCCTGGCATTACCGGGTCGCCTTCGAAGTGGCAAGCGAAGAACCACAGGTCTGGAGTGATATCCAGCTCAGCGACCAATTCACCTTTACCGTACTTGCCACCCTCTTCGCTGATATGGGCGATACGATCCACCATCAGCATGTTGGGGGCGGGCAGTTGCGCGTTACCTGGGCCGAACAGCTCACCGCGACTGCAGCGCAGCAGGTCTTCCCGAGTAAAGGCGTTTTGTTTGGTCATGCGAGCTCCTCAATAGTCCCGTGCGGCAGGGTTGGGCAATCTTCCCGGCCGATCGAAGCGTTCATGCCTCGAGCCGGCAGCCTACTCATAGACTATTGCGTTGTAGTGAAAGTCACAGCGCAAAGGGCATGAATGTACACTTGTGCACTGAAATTTTTTTTGAGGGCCTTTTCGGGGCCCCGTCGGGTGCCTAAGACTGCCGCACTTTCGCCCATGACGCCAGTCGCAGATGTTTGAAAATAGCCTGTTACTGCACCCAACGTTGGAGAATTTGCTGCAGATCCGCGCGCTTGAACGGCTTGGCCAGGTAGTCGTTCATGCCCGCCGAGAGACAGGCTTCACGGTCGCCCTGCAAGGCGTTGGCAGTCAGGGCGATGATCGGTAAATCGGCACAGCCGGGCAGTTGGCGGATCTGCCGGGTGGCTTCATAGCCGTCGACCAGCGGCAATCGGCAATCCATCAGGATCGCCTCGAAAATCAGGCTTTCGGCACTGCGCACCGCTTGGGCGCCGTCCGTGACGATGCTCACGGTGAAGCCCAGGCTGCGCAGCATGGCCTGGATCACTGTCTGGTTCACCGGGTTGTCCTCCACCAGCAGCACGTTGCGCCCTTCACCCTGATGCGCTGTGGTGTTCACCCGCGGGGCCAGCACCGGCAAGCTCTGCTGAAACAGCGCCAGAGGGATTTCCAGGGTGAACACCGAGCCGCGACCTTCCTCGCTCTGGGCCCTTAGGGTGCCGCCCATGTGCTCGGCCAGGGTCCGGGCGATAGGCAAGCCCAGGCCGGTACCGCCATAGCGTCGGGAGATCGAGCTGTCGGCCTGCTGGAAAGCATCGAACATCAGCTCCAGGCTGGCCGGGCTGATGCCGATCCCACTGTCGCGCACCGAGCAGGTGAACCACAGGAGCTCATGATCCAGGGCCTGCCACTGCGGTTCGATGGTGACACTGCCTTGCTCGGTGAACTTCAACGCATTGCCGATCAGGTTGACCAGGATCTGGCGGATTCGCGTCGGGTCGCCCTTGACCTGCAGCGACTCCATGCCCGGCGGTAGCCGCAGTTGCAGGTCCAGGCCCCGTTGCAAGGCGCTGTGCTGGAACGCCTGGGCCGAGCTGCTGATCAACTCGGCGAGGTTGAACGGGATGTGTTCCAGTTCCAGCGCCGAGCGCTCGATGCGCGAGAAGTCGAGGATGTCGTTGATCACTTTCAGCAAGTGCTCGGTGGATTCGGAGGCCAGCGCCGCGTATTCGCTCTGCTCCTGGGTCATCTCGGTGGTTTCCAGCAACTGCAGCATGCCCAGTACGCCATTCATCGGGGTGCGCAGCTCGTGGCTCATCATGGCCAGGAAGTCCGATTTGGCCTTGTTTGCCCGTTCCGCTTCTTCCCGGGTCTGAATCAGCTGGGACATGGCTTGCTGCTGTTCGCGGCTGGCCAGCTCCAGGCCGGTGGCGAGGTTGTTGATATGCCGCGCCAGGTTGCCCAGTTCACCGTCATCGACGATCGGCAGCGGGGTCTTGAAGTCGCCTTCCTGGATCGCTTTCACCGCGTGGCCCATGGCGCTGATGGGCTGCGCCAGGCCTGCCGCCAGGCGTCGTGCCAGCAGATAGGTAAAGAGCAGGGCGAACAGCGCGAGGACGCCAGCCTTGAGGAGGATCTCCTGCTGGCGCTGATTGAAGGCATCGTTGGACATGCCGACGATCACTCGCCCCAGATAGCCGTCGCTCTGGTTGGCCTGGCTGGTGGGATCATTCTGCAGGAAGTCGTTGTGCACCTGGATGCGCTGCAGGCGTATCGGCGCCTGGAACACTTTGATCTGTTGCGCGTGGTTGTGACTGGCAGATGGCTGCTCGACATACACCAGAATGTTGTTGGCGCTGTCCTGGACTTCCAGGAAATGCACGTGCGGCGTGGCCAATGTGGCTTGCAACAGGCTTTCCAGGCCCTCGTTGTTACCGGAGATCACCCCATATTCGGTGGCCGGTGCCAGTTGGTTGGCAATCAGTTGGCCCGTATGGTTCAGCTCCTGGCGCAGATCCTGGATGCGCACAAAGGTAAAGAAGCTGATCAGCAGCAACGTCAGGAGCAGGGCCGGACCAAGGCTGATGAGCTGAGTGCGGGTATGGATGTCCCAACGTCGACGCAATGTCATGGGCGTTTCTCTCCTTCACTCAACTGGCGTGCGACGGCCTCGGGGTCGATTTCCTCGATGCCCAGGGAGCGTGCCACCTGTGGGTTGCTCAGTACTTTGAAGGCCGCCGGGTACAGCGCGCGGGGCCAGCGTGTTGGTGGTTGGTCAAGCAGTTGGTCCAGGGTACGCAACCAGTCTTGCTGGTCGCTGTAGGTGCTGGCCAGGCTGCCGGCCCTGACGAAGCCGGCATTGGGGCCGATCAAGGCCTGGTGCCTGGCGTAGCTGCTGAGCAACAGGTTTTTTACAGTCTTGGGGTTGTACAGCCTGGGGTCATCCAGGCCCAGGAGGACGTCGCTGTTGCGCAGTACTTCTTGCAGCGGACGGCTGTCACTGGTGCTGTCCCAGAGGGTTGCGACGATTTCCATATCCAGGGATTGCGCCGCTGTGCGCAGTTCTTTCAGCAGGAAGCGGCTTTCTTCGCTGTACAGCACTCCCACCCGACGCACCTGAGGCAGGACCGCGTGGATCAGGTGCAGCTGGCGGCTCAGGGGTGGGTCGCTCCAGAGCAAGCTGAGTTTAGGGTGAGGCACCTGCGGCAGGCGTTGTTCGGCCTGCAGGCGGCTGATGCGCAGCACCAGGGTGGCCGGGCCTTGAGGGTCTTGCAGGCGCCAGTCGAGGCTTTGCGGGTCCAGCAGGATCAGGCGCGTGGCGCTGGGCAACTGGCTTGGCGTCGGCAACTGTGCCAGCGGCACGAAGCGTACCCGGTCCTGGGGGCGCTGGGCGGCCAGTTCCTGGGTAAAGGTGCGTACGCCTTCGTTGTCTTCGCTGGCCGTCAGCAGGACCTCGGCGGCGCGCAGCGGTGTGCACAGCAGCAGCCCCAGGAGGAGCAGGATCCAGCCGAGTCGACGTGGTATGCGCAAGCCCCCCCGGGGCCGGTAGCGGGCCATGCTAGAACTCGAGCTCTGCGCTGAAATAGACCACGTGTCGCGAATCGTAGCGGTTGTCGGCGAAGGTGGTGGGCTCATGGTCGAGCCGTTGCTGCAGTGTGCCGGCCAGTTCCAGGTTTGCCTTGCCCAGGGCCAGGCGTTTGGCAATACGGGTATCGACCCGTTCGAAGCGGTAGCCGTTGAGGGCGTTGTCGCCATAGTAGAAGAGCGCGCTGGACCAGCCCTGGCCCCAATTGCGCAGCCAGCCGGCGGAGCCGCTGTTGCTGGCGGTCAGGCGCTGGTCCAGGCGATTGCTGGCGTCGGCATGGACGTAGGCGTAGGTCAGGCGTAGCCGGTCGGCGCGGCTCAGTTGCCAGTCCAGCTGGGTCTCGGTGCCGGAGAAGCGTGACGAGTTGCTGTTGCTGGCGATGTACTGGTTGTTGCGCAGCGGTTCGCTGATCATCCCGCTGATTTCGTCATAGAACAGCTTGATGTCGAGGTTCAGCGCCTGGTCGATGAAGTAGCCGTTGTAGCCCAGCTCCCGGGAGCGCATGTGTTCCTGGTCGAGGTTGCCGGGGCCGCGGGTCTTGACGAAGTACTGGGCGCTGCTCTGGCCGTTGATCGGGCTGCTCAGGCCGGTGACCCGATAGCTCCAATTGACGTTGTTCTCGAACATGTCCGGGGAGCGGATGGCTTCCGAGTAGACCGCGCGCAAGCCGTGGCGCGGGTTGATCAGGTAGTTGACCGCGAGCCGTGGAGTCAGGGAGTTGCCGGTCAGCTGGGTGTCTTCGTACATAGCCCCGCCCTGGATCAGCCAATGCTCGCTGGCCCGCCATTCCAGCTGGCCGAACAGGCGCCAGGTGGTGTCGTCGAGGGTGCCGTTGAAGTAGGTTTCGGAGTCGGCCCGGTCGTAACGATAGTTCATGCCGCTGACCAGTCGCAGGTTATCGCTGAGGCTCAGGGTGTCTTGCAGTTCCAGGTCGTAGCGGGTTTCCCGGGCGCTCTGGTCGATGTTGCCGCAGACGGTGTTCTTGCCACCGCCGTTTTTCCATTGGTCGATGACTTGAGTGGCCAATGCCTGTTCCGTTGGGGTTCCGCTGGGCGCTGCGCTTAAATAATCGGGCATGTGGCGCGCCAGGCGCTCGGCGTAGTTCGGATTGACTTGCCACAGGCGCGTCAGCTCGGGGCTGAAGGAAATCGCCGCATCGCAGGCACGCCAGGTCTGCTGGCGGTCCCAGTGCTGGGCCGAGCCCTGGATATAGAGGCTGTGCTGGGGGTTGAGCTCCAGGTTCCAGCGCAGCGATCCGGCGTAGTCCTTGGCCACCACATCGGAGTTGTTGCCCTGCTGGGATACGCCATGGAACACCGGCTGATAGGTATAGGGCCGCTGATTGGTGCCTTCCTTGGCGTTCAACTGCCAGTCGATGCTCTGCTGTTCGTTGAGCATCTGGCTCACGGAGAGACTGAAGCGGTTCAAGCGTTTGCTGTCGCGGTAGTCGGCGCCCAGGCGATTCTCGTCGAAGCCATCATCCTCCTGCCCTGACAGCGACAGCCGCAGGTCGCCGGTTTCCCAGCCGGCGCCCTGGCTGGCGTACCAGTCGCTGATGCCGCGCTGGCCCCGGGTCAGCTTGACCCGCGTGCCATGGCTGTTGGCCGGGGCGCGGGTGATGATGTTGACCACCGCCATCAGCGCATTGGCGCCATAGCTGACGGTGTTGGGGCCGCGAAACACCTCGATGCGCTCGATGTCTTCCATGGCCACCGGAATATCGCTCCAGTCCACCGTCGCCAGGCCCGCGCGGTACACCGAGCGTCCGTCGATCAGCACCTGCATGCGCCGCGCTTCGCTGGCGTTGGTGCCGTGGTAGTTGACCGTGGCCTGGTTGCCGCTGATGGCGCCGACCATCATCCCCGGCACCAGGCGCAGCAGCTCGCTGATGTCGCGGGCGCCACTGGCCTTGATCAGTTCGTTGTCGAGCACGGTCATGCTGCCGGGGACCGCTGCGGGAGATTGTTTCAGGCGGGTGGCGGTCAGCACTTGCGGCAGGGCGGAGCCGTCGACAAACAGATCGTCGGCCAGCACCGAGTGGCCGAACAGCATGCCCAGCAACAGTGACAGACGAAGAGGTGAGGGACCAACGAACACGACACAGCCTTGAATCTTGATGGATGGCGCGCATGTTAACCGAGACGGTCGATTTTTCCATTCAGGAACCCCGACATTCCCCGAGTGACGGCACTTGTTCTCAACATTTTTTTTCAATGGCCGCTGGGGCTGGTGATGAGAAAACCGCCCCGTATAATGCCGCCATCGCCACTGCTATGGATAAACGGATTGCATATGACACAACAGCGCCCTATTGCGGTCCTGGGAGGCGGAAGTTTTGGTACCGCCGTGGCCAACCTGCTAGCCGAGAACGGTCACCCGGTGCGGCAGTGGATGCGTGACCCCGAGCAGGCCGAGGCCATTCGGGTCAATCGCGAGAATCCGCGTTACCTCAAGGGCATCAAGATTCATCCGGCGGTGGAGCCGGTCACCGACCTGCTGGCCACCCTGAATGACAGCGACCTGTGTTTTGTCGCGCTGCCTTCCAGCGCCCTGCGCTCGGTGCTCGCGCCTCATGCGCAGCTGTTGAGCGGCAAGATGCTGGTCAGCTTGACCAAGGGCATCGAAGCCCAGACCTTCAAGCTGATGAGCGAGATCCTCGAGGACATCGCGCCACAGGCACGGATCGGGGTGCTCTCCGGGCCCAACCTGGCTCGGGAAGTGGCGGAGCACGCGCTGACTGCTACCGTGGTCGCCAGTGAAGATGAAGAGTTGTGCCAGCGGGTCCAGGCTGCGCTGCACGGCCGGACTTTCCGGGTCTACGCCAGTGCCGACCGTTTCGGTGTGGAACTGGGCGGGGCCTTGAAGAACGTTTACGCAATCATCGCCGGGATGGCAGTGGCCCTGGGCATGGGGGAGAACACCAAGAGCATGCTGATCACCCGCGCCCTGGCGGAGATGACCCGTTTCGCCGTCAGCCAAGGGGCCAACCCCATGACCTTCCTTGGCCTGGCCGGCGTTGGCGACCTGATCGTCACCTGCTCCTCGTCCAAGAGCCGCAACTACCAGGTAGGCTTTGCCCTGGGCCAGGGGCTGAGCCTGGAGGATGCGGTGGCCCGCCTGGGCGAAGTGGCGGAAGGCGTCAATACCCTCAAGGTGCTCAAGGTCAAGGCCCAGGAGCTGGGAGTCTATATGCCGCTGGTGGCCGGGCTGCACGCGATTCTGTTCGAAGGGCGTACGCTGAATCAGGTGATCGAGTTGCTGATGCGTGGCGAGCCGAAAACCGACGTCGACTTTATCTCCACCAGCGGATTCAACTGAGCAGTACAGGAGCCAGACATGAACGATACGAATTCCGAAGCCAAATACCAGTCCATCCTCCTGCGGGTGTTGTGGATGCTGGTGTTCGTGCTGGTGTGGCAGGTGGCGCAGTTTCTTCTCGGTGCCTTGGTCCTGGTGCAGCTGATCTACCGGCTGATCTACGGCGCGCCGAATGCCAGCCTGATGAACTTTGGCGACAGCCTGAGCCAGTTCCTCGCGCAGATCGGCCGTTTTGGCAGCTTCCATAGTGAGCAGAAACCCTGGCCGTTTGCCGATTGGCCGGCCCCGCGGGCGCCTGAAGGGGAGGCCCCCCACAGCGTGCCACCAGCGCCCCATCCTGCCCGTGACGAGGAGCCCAAGCTGTGAAGCTGTGGATCCTGCGGCACGGTCAAGCCGAGTCCCACGCGGCCACCGATGCCGAGCGCAACCTCACGGCCCATGGCCGCGAGGAGGTGCTGCGCAGTGCCGCCCAACTGATTGGCCAGCCCATCAGCGCGATCATTGCCAGTCCATATGTGCGGGCCCAGCAGACCGCCCAACTGGTGTGCGAAGCACTGGGTTTCGAAGGGGAGATCCGCACAGTGCCCTGGCTGACGCCAGACGCCAATCCGTTGCAGGTGCTGGAACAGCTGGACAGTGCGGACAATCTGCTGTTGGTCAGCCATCAACCCCTGGTGGGCAGCCTGATCGGCTTGCTGCAGCACGGTCATCTGCGTGATCCTCTGTCGATGAATACCGCCAGCCTGGCTGAGCTGGAAGGCGATTGGCCGCTGGCCGGGTTGATGAGCCTCAACGGCGTCACCCATCCATAACGCCCCCGGCGGCCGGGCATGTCCAGGCCGCCCCTGATCTCCGGGGCGGGACCGGCAGCCGGTTGCGATCCGCTACATTTCTTAACTTGCAGCGCTCCTTTGTGCGTGGAATAGTCGACCGAGCAAGTGCTTGGTTGGCTGGTCTCACGAACAGAATAAAAACAAAGGAGCGAGTCATGTCTGCTGCTTTTCGTTTGCCGCTGCAAGTGTTCTACGAGCGCGAGGCTGGTCATCCCCAGCAACGTTTCCTGGTTCAGCCCAGTGCCGGAGGGCAGGTGCAGGAGCTGAACTGGTCCGAGGTCGGCCAGCAGGCCCGGCGCGCCGCCCAATGGCTACGGGAGCGGCAACTGCCCCCAGGCAGCCACATTGCGATCATCGGCAAGAACTCCGCGCATTGGGTCATCAGCGACCTGGCCATCTGGATGGCCGGACACGTTTCGGTGCCGCTGTATCCCAACCTCAGCGCCGACTCGGTGGCCCAGGTACTGGAACACTCCGAGTCGGCCCTGGTGTTCATCGGCAAGCTCGATGACTGGCCGAGCATGGCCCCGGGAGTCAGGCCCGGATTGCCCACCGTCTGCCTGCCGCTGGCTCCCGATGGGCATTTCGATTTCAGTTGGGACGACCTGCAGCTTTGTCAGCCGATTGCCGACCATCCATGTCCGCCTGCGGATCAGTTGGCCACCATCATCTACACCTCCGGTACTACGGGCTTGCCCAAAGGTGTGATGCATAGTTTCGCCAACCTGGGCTTTGCTGCCAGCCACGGGGTTCGGCTCTTCGGCCTGGGCCCCACGGATCGGCTGCTGTCCTATCTGCCGTTGTGCCATGTGGCCGAGCGCATGTTCGTCGAGATGGCGGCGATCTATACCGGGCAGACGGTGTTCTTTGCCGAGAGCCTCGATACCTTTCTGGCCGATCTGCAACGGGCTCGGCCCACGGCGTTATTTGGGGTGCCGAGGATCTGGACCAAGTTCCAGATGGGGGTCTACAGCAAGGTGCCGGCCAAACGCCTGGATTTTCTCCTGAGCCTGCCTTTTATCGGCAAGCGTATCGGCCACAAGGTTCTCGCCGGGCTGGGGCTGGATGCTTTGCGGGTGGCACTGTCAGGAGCGGCGCCGGTGCCCCAGACCCTGTTGCTCTGGTATCGCCGCCTGGGCCTGGACGTGCTGGAGGTTTATGGCATGACCGAGAACTGCGGTTATTCCCATATCGGTCGTCCCGGGGAGCATGTTCCCGGCTGGATCGGCCGGCCGTGTCCACAAGTCGAGGTGCGTATCGACGAGGCGGGAGAGGTCCTGGTACGCAGCGGCGCCACCATGCAGGGGTACTTCAAGGACCCGCATAAAACTGCCGAAACCATCACCGAGGACGGTTTTCTGCGCACCGGTGACAAGGGCGAGCAGGACGCTGCCGGTAATCTGCGCCTGACCGGCCGGCTCAAGGAAATCTTCAAGACCAGCAAGGGCAAGTATGTGGCTCCGGCGCCTATCGAGAACCGCCTGGCGGTGCATTCACATATCGAACAGGTGTGTGTGGTCGGCGACGGGTTGAGCGCTCCCCTGGGGTTGTGCGTGCTGTCGGCAGCAGGCTTGCAGGCCGCCGGTGGCAGTTCCCGTGAAGGGCTGCACAGCAGCCTGGAAAGTCTCCTGGCCCAGGTCAATGGCAGCCTCGACAAGCATGAGCGCCTGCATCGGCTGGTGGTGGTCAAGGGCAGCTGGGCGGTGGAGAACGGCTTCCTGACCCCGACCCTGAAGATCAAGCGCAATGTGATCGAGGCCACCTATGGTGGGAGTTTTCAAACCTGGAGCGAGCGCAGCGAAGCCGTGCTGTGGCAGGATTGATTGGCAATAACCACCCTAGAAGGAAGCGGCGATGAGTCTGTGGCGTACCATTCCGAACATCGAGCAGTTGAATGCAATCCAGAAGAACACCATCGGCGAAGTGCTGGACATTCGCTTCGAGTCCTTTGACCAGGAGTCGCTGACGGCCAGCATGGTCATTGACCATCGCACCCACCAGCCTTATGGCCTGCTGCATGGTGGAGCGTCGGTGGTGCTGGCGGAAACCGTCGGCTCCATGGCCAGTTACCTGTGCATCGATGCCAGCAAGTTCTATTGCGTGGGCCTGGAGATCAATGCCAATCACCTGCGGGGCTTGCGCAGTGGGCGGGTAACGGCGGTGGCCAGGGCTATCCATATCGGCCGTACCACTCACGTCTGGGACATCCGCCTGAGCAGCGACGAAGGCAAGGCCAGTTGTGTCTCGCGCTTGACCATGGCGGTGGTGCCGTTGGGGCAGACGCCGCCGGCGGCTTGAACTCAGCCTGCATAGGCTGAACCTGGGTGTCAGTATTCCTGTCCGTTACGGTCATTGCCCTGGTGGCGGGGCTTGCGGACAATCGCCGTTGGTTTGGTGGATGGATGAGTCGGTATGTCGCAACAGGTGTTTTTCGCTCATGCCAATGGGTTTCCCTCCGGCACTTACGGCAAGCTGTTCGCTGCCCTGGCGCCTGAGTTTGAGGTGACCCACTTGCCGCAGCATGCCCACGACCCGCGTTTTCCGGTGGACGACAACTGGCGCAGCCTGGTGGATGAGTTGATCCACCACCTGCAACAGCAGGCGCAACCGGTGTGGGGGGTAGGGCACTCGCTCGGTGGTGTACTGCACTTGCATGCAGCCTTGCGCTGTCCGGAGTTGTATCGGGGGGTGGTGATGCTCGACTCGCCGGTGCTGACCCGGGCCGACCAATGGGTTATCCGCGCAGCCAAGCGCTTCGGTTTCATCGACCGGCTGACTCCGGCTGGACGTACCCTGGGGCGCCGCGAGGAGTTTGCCGATATCGAATCCGCTCGCCACTATTTCGCGCACAAGACACTGTTTCGTGCGTTCGATCCGGAGTGCCTGGACGCCTACTTGCAGCACGGCCTGCAGCAAGTGGGTGATCGCTTGCGGCTGCGCTTCGATCCGGCCACGGAAATCAGCATCTATCGTGGTGTGCCCCACACCAGCCCGGGGAGTGCTCGTCAGCTCAAGGTGCCCCTGGCGGTGGTGCGCGGGCAGCAAAGCCGGGTGGTGATGCGTCACCACACCAGTGCCGTGGGGCGCATGCCCCAGGGCGAGTCGCTGACCATGCCGGGCGGCCACATGTTTCCTCTTGAGCGGCCCCAGGACACTGCGACCTTGCTCAAGGACCTGTTCACTCGTTGGGAACTGCGCCAGCCACGGAGTTGTGCATGAGCCACGCCGTCGAAGAAGTACGCCTGAGCCTGCCGCATATCGAACTGGCGGCCCATCTGTTCGGGCCCGAGGACGGTTTGCCGGTCATCGCCCTGCATGGCTGGCTGGACAACGCCAACAGCTTTGCCCGGCTGGCGCCCAAGCTCAAAGGCCTGCGCATTGTTGCCCTGGACATGGCCGGCCACGGTCATTCCGCGCATCGCCCCCTGGGCGCGGGTTACGCCCTGTGGGATTACGCGTATGACGTGCTGCAAGTCGCCGAACAACTGGGCTGGCGGCGTTTTGCCCTGATGGGCCATTCCCTGGGGGCGATTGTCTCTCTGGTGCTGACGGCGGCGCTGCCGGAACGGGTCAGCCACCTGGCCTTGATCGATGGGATTGTTCCGCCGACCAGCAGTGGCGAGGGGGCCGCCGAACGCTTGGGCATGGCCCTGCAGGCGCAACTGGAGCTGCAGGGCAAGCGCAAGCCGGTCTACAGCACCCTGGAACGCGCCATCGAGGCGCGCATGCAGGGGCTGGTGGCGGTCAGTCGCGAAGCCGCTGAACTGCTGGCCCAGCGCGGCCTGATGCCAGTGGCCGGTGGTTATACCTGGCGCAGCGACAGCCGCCTGACCCTGGCCTCGCCGCTGCGCCTGACCGATGAGCAGGCCATGTCCTTCGTCCAGCGGGTCAGTTGCCCGACGCAACTGGTGGTGGCCGCCGACGGCATGCTGGCCAGGCACGAAAGCCTGTTGCAGCGTCTACCCTTCAATTTCAACCGTGAAAAGCTGCCAGGCGGGCACCACCTGCACCTCAACGATGAGATCGGTGCAAGCTTTGTCGCAGACTGTTTCAATCGGTTTTTCGCCGTTCCTTGACTTGACGGGGGCAACTGTCGAGGCTGGGCAGGTTGAAATGGGAGACAACCATGATAGATCTGTACACCGCTGCGACCCCCAATGGCCACAAGGTTTCCATCCTGCTTGAAGAACTCGGCCTGCCCTATACGGTGTACGCCTTGAGTTTCGACAAGCGGGAGCAAAAGGCGCCGGCGTTTCTGAAGATCAATCCCAATGGGCGTATTCCGGCCATCGTCGACCGCGACAATGGCGACTTCGCAGTGTTCGAATCTGGCGCGATCCTGGTGTACCTGGCCGAACTCAGTGGTCAATTGCTGCCTGCCGATCCCAAGGGCCGCTCGATCGTCATGCAATGGCTGATGTTCCAGATGGGCGGCATCGGGCCCATGCAGGGCCAGGCCAACGTGTTCTTCCGCTACTTCCCGGAAAAGCTTCAGGGCGCCATCGACCGCTATCAACACGAAACCCGGCGCTTGTACGAGGTGCTCGACACTCGTCTGCAACAGGCCGATTACCTGGCCGGGGACTACAGCATTGCCGACATCGCCACCTTCCCCTGGGTGCGCGGTCATGAGTGGTCCGGTGTCTCGGTGGAGGGTTTGCCTGCCTTGCAACGCTGGATGGCGGCCCTGGAAGCCCGACCTGCAGTCCAGCGCGGCTTGCAGGTTCCGCAACGCAGTGACGATGCCAACGTCGTCAAAGGCGCCCAGGCCATGCTTATCCGATGAGAGTTTCCATGCGTTCAATCAGTGTTCTGGGCTTGTCCTTGCTAAGCTCCCTGGCGCTTGCCGCC
Source organism: Pseudomonas sp. Fl4BN1 (assembly GCF_009908285.1). Classification (GTDB taxonomy): domain Bacteria; phylum Pseudomonadota; class Gammaproteobacteria; order Pseudomonadales; family Pseudomonadaceae; genus Aquipseudomonas. The sequence goes on along the minus strand of NZ_JAAARM010000004.1, from coordinate 109,971 downwards.
GATCTGCCCGGCAGTCATGACCTGCCCTTGATACCCCGCCTGACCGATGCCCAAATCGTCGACTACCGTCCGGAAGTGGAGCAGGAGCGCATCTATCCCTTGGGCTCGATCCGCAGGATCAGCGGTCAGTTGCGCTTTGACAACCAGGTCAATGCCCGAGGCAAGCTCACCGCCATCACCTATCAACTGCCAGCGGAGCGCACCTCCAACGATGCCTTCACCCTGGCTCGGGAGGCCTTGCAGAAGCAGGGCGCCGAGCTGCTGTTCTGGTGCCAGGCGCGTGATTGCGGCGAGAGTAGCCTGTGGGCCAACGAGGTGTTCGGCAATGCCAAGCTGTTTGGCGCCGATGAGCAGCAGGCCTATCTGTTGCTGCGGCTGGCGGCGCCCCAGGACAACTCTCTGGTAGCCCTGTACGGCATTACTCGAGGTAACCGTCGGGCTTATCTGCATGTGGAACAGTTCGACGCCGCAGCCCCCTTGGGGGATTTGTTGCCGACCTCGGCGACCCTGCTGCGGCAGTTGAAAGACACCGGAAAACTGGACTTTCCGAAACTGACGGATCCCCAGCCGACCTGGCTCAACCTGCTGTCCCGCGGGCTGAATCTGGATACCACCCTGCGCGTCAGCCTGTCCGGGAAGCAGGCCGAAGCCTGGCGTCAGGCCTTGATCGGGCAAGGAGTGCTGGCGAGGCGGATGGAAACCGGTAACACCGATACTGCTGGCCTACACTTCGAACTGCTGCGTTAAGCTGTTTTGGGCAACCCGCGATTGCGGGTTCGCCTACTCTTCACTGGTTATCCTTGCGCGAGACATTTCATGCTCAATAACGATCGCCTGCTGGTGCAGATCCTGCTCCTGGTGCTCTTTGGTGCCAGCTTTTGGGTGATGGCACCGTTCTGGTCGGCGCTGTTCTGGGGTGCAGTCCTGGCGTTTGCCAGCTGGCCGCTGATGCGTTTACTGACCCGCTGGCTCAACGGGCGCGAGTCCCTGGCCGCAGCCCTGCTGACCCTGGGCTGGATGCTGCTGGTGGCAGCGCCCCTGGTCTGGCTTGGCCTCAACCTGGCGGACCATGTGCGCGATGCCACGGTCTTTATCAAGGATGTGCAGGTCGATGGCCTGCCCGCTGCGCCGGACTGGCTGGCGAGCCTGCCTTTTATCGGGGAGCGGGCGGTAGGCTGGTGGAACAGCATCGACCAGCAGGGCGCGGCCCTGATGCTGGCGGTCAAGCCGTACCTGGGGCAAGTGGGCAACTGGTTGCTGGCCCGTAGCGCGCAGATCGGCGGGGGCATCCTCGAGCTGACCCTGAGCATTGTTTTCGTGTTCTTTTTCTACCGCGACGGTCCGCGTCTGGCGCTGTTCGTGCACAAATTGCTGGAGCGATTGATCGGCGAGCGTGCCGGTTACTACATCGACCTGGTCGCTGGCACCGTGCAGCGTGTGGTCAACGGGGTGATCGGTACGGCGGCGGCCCAGGGCCTGCTGGCGCTGATCGGTTTCATCATTGCCGGTGTACCGGGAGCGCTGGTACTGGGGATTGTCACCTTCCTGCTCAGCCTGATTCCCATGGGCCCGCCCCTGGTATGGATTCCGGCCACCGCCTGGCTGGCCTGGAAAGGCGAGTACGGTATGGCGGTGTTCCTGGGGATCTGGGGTACGTTCATCATCAGTGGCGTCGACAACGTGCTCAAGCCGTACCTGATCAGCCGCGGCGGCAACCTGCCCCTGGTGATCGTGCTGCTTGGGGTGTTCGGCGGCCTGATTGCCTTCGGCTTCATCGGTCTGTTTATCGGCCCGACCCTGCTAGCAGTGGCCTACAGCCTGCTGCTGGACTGGAGCGCCAGCCAGGCCCGGACCCAGGAACCGCACTGAAACCTCGATTGCCGCTCCGCAAGGGAACGGCAAGGGCCTATCAGGCGGCGACGTTGACGCTGCCGCCGACACTGCTGGTGGCGTTCAACTGATACTGCTTGCTCAGGTTGGCGATCATCTTGCCCAGGGCATCGGCGACGCTGGCCTGTTTGCCCTGGGTGTCAATGTCCTGGCTGGGCCCGGCATGCAGCGTGGCCTTGAGCTGTTCGCTGCTGATGCCAGCGCTGCTGTCGCTATCGAGGATCTTCAGCAGCGCCGAACTGCTGTTGCTGCCTGAGCCGTTGTCGCTGGCCTGCAAGGCGCTGCTCAGTTCCGTGGCACTGATACTGCCGTCCGAGTCGCTGTCGAGTTGGCTGAACAGCTGGTTGCCGGAGCCCTGCTGTGGCGGTTGTGGCGGCGCCAGGCTGGCGGCCAGTTCATCGAGGCTGACAGTGCCGTCCTGATTCTTGTCCAGAGCCGAGAAGATCTGCTTGCTGCCAGCACTGCTCAAGCCGCTGTTCAGTTCATCACTGCTGATGACACCGTCGCCATTGCTGTCCAGGGCGCTGAGCAGGGCATCCGCGAGTTCGGTATTGGGCGCGTGGTCATGCGCGGGCGGTGCCATGGCGGCCATCTCGTCACTGCTCAGGCTGCCGTTGCCATCAGTGTCCAGGTCGCTGAAGTTCTTGCTCAGGCTGACCAGGATGCGATTGTCGCTCTTCTGTGACAGCGCGTTTTTCAGCTCGTCTTGGTCCACTGCGCCATCGCCGTTGCTGTCGAGCTTGGCAAACAGCTCCTTCTGCAATTGCTGGCCACGGCTGGTACTGGAGGTGCTGCTGGAGCTGTAGCAGCTCGAATGGTTACTGCTGACGCTACCGATCATTGGACTCACTCCCTGCGGATGAATAGAGCCGGTGGGGGCTCCGGCTCATGCAGGCTCAGGGGGGTAGTTATCCTGGGTATTGGCGTTTTGTACCTATGGGTACACAAGGCGCTCAGGGCCGGGGCAGACGCAATACCGCGGTCAGGCCGCCGCCGGGGGTTTCGTCGAGAAGCAACTGGCCGCCCATGCGTCCCGCCGCCTCGCGGGCGATGGTCATGCCCAGGCCGACGCCGCCGGAGTTGCGGTTGCGCGAGCCTTCGAGGCGGAAGAACGGCTCGAACACGGCCTCGCGCTTGTCGGCTGCGATGCCCGGCCCGTGGTCGATGACCTTGATCAGCAGGTGTTCACGGTTGTCTTCCAGGGCCAGGGTGGCCTGGCCGGCATATCGCAAGGCGTTGTCCAGCAGGTTGTTGATGCATGATTGCAGAGCCATGGGCTGCACCAGCAGCGGCGCGCAATGGCCCTGTGCCTGGACCTTGGCGCCCTGATCCTGAGCGTTCTCGCACAGCGACTCCACCAGTGCCTGCACGTCCATCCATTGCTCGGCCTCGCTGGTGCGCTGTTCATGCAGGTAGCTGAGGGTGGCATCGAGCATTTTGATCATGTCGTCCAGGTCCTGGCGCATCTGCCCTTGCAGCTTGCTGTCCTCGATCTGTTCCAGGCGCAATTTCAGCCGTGAAAGCGGGGTGCGCAGGTCATGGGACACGGCGCCGAGCATGCGCCCGCGTTGCTGCACCTGTTCGCGTATGCGCTTTTGCATCTGGTTGAAGGTATTGGCCGCTTGCCGTGCCTCACGGGGGCCGACTTCTTCCAGGGGCGGGCTGTCGAGGTTTTCACTCAAGCGTTCAGCAGCTTCGCTGAGGCGCTGGATGGGTCGTGACAGCAGCTTGGCGCCGTACCAGGCAGCGATGATCAAGGAAATGAACTGGAACGTCAGCGGCACCAGCGGGCCGCCGAACCAGGGCCGTGGTGGCCGTCTTGGATAGGCTGGGGGCTGGCCGGGTGGCTGGCCGTTGCTCAAGCTCGCGGACATGGGCGGTGGCGGGGGCGGAGGCCCGTAGTGGTGAAACCAGAAGAACGCCAGCAGGTGGGCGAGCACGATCGCGATCAGCAGGACACCGAACAGGCGGCCGAACAGCGTATCGAAGCGCCCACGCATCAGCCGATGTCTCGGGCATCAAACAGATAGCCTTCACCGCGTACAGTCTTGATCAACTGCGGTGATTTCGGATCATCCCCGAGCTTCTGCCGCAGGCGCGACACCAGCAGGTCGATGCTGCGATCAAAGGCCTCGATGGAGCGGCCGCGAGCCGCATCCAGCAGTTGTTCACGGCTCAGCACCCGACGCGGGCGCTCGATGAACACCCAGAGCAGCCGAAACTCGGCGTTGGAAAGAGGTACCACCAGGCCATCGGCAGAGATCAGCTGGCGCAGGACGCTGTTCAAGCGCCAGTTGTCGAAGCGGATATTGGCTCGTTGTTCGCTGCGATCATCACGGACCCGGCGCAGAATGGTCTGGATCCGTGCCACCAGCTCCCGAGGCTCGAAAGGCTTGGCCATGTAGTCGTCGGCCCCCAGTTCCAGGCCGATGATACGGTCGGTGGGTTCGCAACGGGCGGTGAGCATGAGGATCGGAATGTCCGACTCGGTACGCAACCAGCGGCACAGGGACAGGCCGTCTTCACCGGGCAGCATCAGGTCGAGCACCACCACGTCGAAGTGTTCGGCCTGCAGGGCCTGGCGCATCGCGGCACCGTCGGTGACGCCACTGGCGTGGATATTGAAACGCGCCAGGTAGTCGATCAGCAGCTCGCGGATCGGTACGTCGTCGTCGACGATCAGGGCTCGGGTATTCCAGCGCTTGTCGTCGCCATTGACCGGGGCTTTGGAGTCGTCGTACAGAGGGGCTGGAGTGGTATGCATAGGTGCGGTCATCTGCCAGGTAGGCTGCCGGCCACCAGAGGGTGGCGACGAGGTTGTGGCTTCAGCATAGGCGTCCGGCCCGAGGGCTGGAAGTGCTGTTCGAGGGTATTGCGGCTGGCGAGGGTAGCGCTGCGGATTGTTGCTGGCGTGTCTTCAGTGTATCCGGGTTGATACAAATACCCGGCAGCCAGGGCTATTTACCGGGCGGATCGTCGGTGTGGGCTGCCGTTGAGGATGAAATAGCGCTCGTCGGGTCCCGGATCGGCGCGGCTTGCGCTACAATCCGCGCCGATTTCGACTTGCCTGAGAGCCCCTTCATGTCCATCTGCCAGACTCCTATCATCGTCGCCCTGGATTTCCCCACCCGTGACGCCGCGCTGAAACTGGCCGATCAACTGGACCCGAAACTGTGCCGGGTCAAGGTCGGCAAGGAGCTGTTCACCAGCTGCGCCGCCGAAATTGTCGGGACCCTGCGGGACAAGGGCTTCGAAGTGTTCCTGGACCTGAAGTTCCACGACATTCCGAACACCACTGCGATGGCGGTCAAGGCCGCTGCGGAAATGGGCGTATGGATGGTCAATGTGCACTGCTCCGGCGGCCTGCGCATGATGGCCGCCTGCCGCGATGTGCTCGACCAGCGCAGCGGCCCCAAGCCCCTGCTGATCGGTGTCACCGTGCTGACCAGCATGGAGCGTGAGGACTTGGCTGGCATCGGCCTGGACATCGAGCCCCAGGAGCAGGTTTTGCGCCTTGCCGCGCTGGCGCAAAAGGCCGGCATGGACGGCCTGGTGTGCTCGGCCCTGGAGGCCCAGGCCTTGAAGAGTGCTCACCCGTCCCTGCAACTGGTGACCCCGGGGATTCGTCCGGCGGGCAGCGCCCTGGACGACCAGCGGCGGATTCTGACTCCGCGCCAGGCCCTGGATGCCGGTTCCGATTACCTGGTGATCGGCCGCCCCATCAGCCAGTCGGCTGACCCGGCCAAGGCCTTGGCCGATGTCGTGGCCGAACTGGCCCTGTAACAACCGGCTCGCTGCGATCCGGTGGTGCCGACGCCGGCAATCCAGGTCCGGCACCTGAGCCAGCCCCGATTCCGGGGCTGGCTTGTTTTCAGACCTTCAGCACCAGTTTGCCGAAGTTTTCCCCGCTGAACAGCTTCATCAGCGTTTCCGGGAACGTCTCCAGTCCCTCGACAATGTCTTCCTTGCTCTTGAGCTGCCCCGTGGCCATCCAGCCGGCCATTTCCTGCCCGGCGGCGGCGTACTGAGCGGCATAGTCCATCACCACGAAGCCCTCCATGCGCGCGCGGTTGACCAGCAGCGACAAGTAGTTGGCCGGACCCTTGACCGCGTCGTTGTTGTACTGGCTGATGGCGCCGCAGATCACCACCCGCGCCTTGAGGTTCAGGCGGCTGAGCACTGCATCGAGGGTGTCGCCACCGACGTTGTCGAAAAACACGTCGACGCCTTTTGGACACTCGCGCTTGAGCCCGGCATGGACATCTTCGTTCTTGTAGTCGATGGCGCCGTCAAAACCCAGTTCGTCGATGAGGAATTGGCATTTGTCCTGGCCGCCGGCGATGCCCACCACACGGCAGCCCTTGATCTTGGCAATCTGCCCGGCAATGCTGCCCACCGCGCCGGCGGCGCCGGACAGCACCACGGTGTCACCGGCCTTCGGTGCGCCAACATCCAGCAGGGCGAAGTAGGCGGTCATGCCGGTCATGCCCAGGGCCGATAGGTAGCGCGGCAGCGGTGCAAGCTTGGGGTCGACCTTGTAGAAGCCCCGAGGCTCGCCGAGGAAGTAGTCCTGCACGCCCAGGGCACCATTGACGTAATCGCCAACCGCGAACCCCGGATTGTTCGAGGCAATCACCTGGCCCACCCCGAGCGCGCGCATCACCTCACCAATGCCCACCGGCGGAATATAGGACTTGCCTTCATTCATCCAGCCACGCATGGCCGGATCCAGGGACAGGTATTGGTTCTGCACCAGGATCTGCCCCGCGGCAGGTTCGCCTACTGCAACCTGCTGGTAGGTGAAGGTTTCGCGGGTGGCCGCGCCGACGGGACGTTTGGCGAGCAGGAACTGGCGGTTGGTCAGGCTGGTCATGGCAGGCACTCAAAGGGGGGAACGAAACACTAGTTGATAGACCCTCGAAGCCGATGCCGCAAGGTTTGCCGGCCCGCCGAATGGGGGCCAATCCAATGCCGTGATGAAGGCCCAGGCACTTTCATCACCCGGACGCATAAGGACCCAACCGGCCTTTTGATAGTGCTGACGCGAGCAAGGCTGGCTGTGGCTAGATTGGCTCGGGTGGTTGACCCGTAATTGATCGAGGAGCTGAGCAATGAGCATGAGGTTTTCCGGCCAGGTGGCCCTGGTGACTGGCGCGGCCAATGGTATCGGCCGGGCGACGGCTCTGGCGTTCGCTGCAGAAGGTCTGAAGATGGTGGTGGCGGACCTGGATGTGGCCGGAGGCGAAGGCACTGTTGCGCTGATTCGAGCGGCGGGTGGCGAGGCGTCGTTCGTGCGTTGCAACGTCACACTGGAGGCTGATGTACAAAACCTCATGGCCTGTACCGTCGAAGCCTATGGCCGCCTGGACTATGCCTTCAACAATGCCGGGATCGAGATCGAGAAGGGCCGGCTGGCCGAGGGCTCCCTGGACGAGTTCGACGCCATCATGGGGGTCAATGTCAAAGGGGTGTGGTTGTGCATGAAGTACCAGTTGCCGCTGCTGCTCGCCCAGGGCGGTGGTGCGATCGTCAATACGGCCTCGGTGGCGGGTTTGGGCGCGGCACCGAAAATGAGCATCTATGCGGCCTCCAAGCATGCGGTGATCGGCCTGACCAAGTCGGCGGCCATCGAGTACGCGAAGAAGAAAATTCGGGTGAATGCCGTATGTCCGGCGGTGATCGACACCGATATGTTCCGTCGTGCCTATGAGGCAGACCCGAAGAAGGCCGAATTCGCCGCGGCGATGCATCCGGTGGGCCGCATCGGTACGGTCGAGGAAATCGCCAGTGCCGTGCTCTATCTGTGCAGCGATGGCGCCGCCTTTACCACCGGCCATGCGTTGGCCGTCGACGGTGGTGCCACCGCAATCTGAGTGGAGGGGCGGGTTCTGGGCGGCGCGGGCCGCCGGGTGCCTTGTGGAATCGACCTCCAGTGTCCTGAAAACGACCTTGACGTAGCTTTTTGCCATTATTCCGATGTCAGAGACTTGTGCGTCGGTACGCACCGTTGCGACCCTTCACTTAGACAAAATGGCCCTATTGCCATTGGGGACTGGAAGGGGGCTGCACAGCATGACTTCGACCGCGAGTGGACGTTTTGCCAACTTGGGCATGGCCAAGAAACTGGGCATCGGGTTTGCCCTGGTATTGCTCCTGACGGCCCTGGTGGCCGGCATTGGCGTCTGGTCCCTGCAAACCATCAGCCAGCGTTTTGATGGCCTCAAGCAGATGTCGCAGCTCAACAGTGGCGTGCTCAAGGTGCGCCTGCTGGAGCAGGATTATGCTTTGCATGGCGACGCCAAGACCGTCGACAGCCTGCATGAAAGCCTTGCGGCTCTGTTGGCCCTGGCCCTGCAGCTCAAGGGGCAATCCCCGGCCAACCAAGTGGCCATGGCTGATGTCGAGTTGGCCCTGGCGGATTATCGCAAGGCCTTTGATGAGTTCGTCGAACTGACCCAGGCCAAGGACCTGGCCCTGGAAATGGCCAGTTGGTCGGTGTCCAGCGTGGCCAACAACCTCGACGTGCTGCAGGCCGGGCTGGCGGATGACGGCGCCTATGCGCTGAAGGATTCCCAGGGCAAGGAAGGCGCCGAACTCATCGAGCAAGCCAATCAGATCAGCCAGGTCTCGCGCCTGATGCTGCAGGCTATGAACGAAGCCCGGGTGCGCCTGGATCAGAATCGCAAGGGCGGTGACCAGGATAGTGCCGAGCAAGGCAAGATCGAACAGGCCGAGCAGGCCCTGGCCCAGGCCGAACAGTTGAAGGCGGCGGTCAAGGATGCGGGTTATCAGACCGTGCTCAATGAAGTGTCGGGGCACATCGGCAACTTCAGCGAGAAACTCAACGAATACACCGGCCTGCTGGCCCAGGAGAAGCAGGTCTATCAACAGTTGCATGAGCGCGCGGCCCGGGTGATGGCGCGGGTTGATCAGGCTTATCTGGCTGAAGACCAGTCGATGCAAGGGGAGCTGGAGAAGAACTCCTGGCTGATTATCGGCTCCTCGGCCCTGGCCCTGCTGGTGGGCTTGTTGGCGGCGTTGAGCATCACCCGCCTGATTGTTCGTCCGCTGCGCAGCGTGATGCATGTGGCCCAGCAGATTGCCGCGGGGGACCTGACTACCAGCGTGGTGGTGACCCGGCGTGACGAGATCGGCCAGTTGATGCAGGCAATGCAGCAGATGGGCAGTGGCCTGAGCGGTATCGTCAGTGGCCTGCAGGCCGGGATCGAGCAACTGGCGAATTCGGCCCAGTCGCTGTCCACGGTGACCGAGCAGACCAACCTTGAAGTCAGCACCCAGAAAGAAGAAACCGAGCAAGTGGCCACTGCCATGAATCAAATGACTGCCACGGTGCACGACGTGGCGCGCAATGCTGAGGAAGCGGCCCAGGCCGCGCAGGCGGCGGATGACAAGGTGGAAAGCGGCCAGCGGGTGGTGCGCCAGAGCATGCAGCGGATCGAACAGTTGGCAGATTCCGCGACCCGTGCCAGCAGCGGTATAGAGAGCCTGAGTACGGAAATCGACAACATCGGCAGTGTGCTGGATGTGATCAAGAGTGTTGCCGAGCAGACCAACCTGCTGGCCCTCAACGCCGCTATCGAAGCCGCCAGGGCAGGAGAGCAGGGCCGGGGTTTTGCAGTGGTCGCCGATGAAGTGCGGGCCTTGGCTAAGCGCACCCAGCAGTCCACCGAGGAGATCGCGCGCCTGGTGAGCGCCTTGCACGTGGCTGCCGACTCTTCGGTGCAGCAGATCCAGAGCAGTGGTGAACTGGTGAAGCTGGCGGTCAGCGATGCCCTGCAAACTGAAAGCGCCCTAGGCAGCATTGCTGCAGCGGTGTCACTGATCCAACAGATGAACCAGCAGATCGCCGCCGCTGCCGAGCAGCAGAGTTCGGTGGCCGAAGAGATCAATCGCAGCGTCACCAGCATTCGTGCCAGTGCCGATCAGTCTTCCCTGGCCATGCAGGGCAACGCTGCGTCGAGCATTGAGCTGGCGCAGTTGGGCGTCGAGTTGAAAGGGATGGTGGGGCATTTCCGCTTGTAGCGGTGGGGAGGGCGCTGCGCTATCGAACCCTTGCCCGGCGATTGACGCGTCGGGCAAGGGTTTTTCATCTCAGTCGTAGATGGCTTTCTTCTTCCAGTCGGCGTCGGCTTCCACGGTCTTCAGGCCCTGGGTCAGTTCATTGACCTCATCTTGCGCCGGCTCAAGGGTGGACAGCACCATGGAGTTGGCCCGTGCCAGGAGTTTATCCAGGTACTCCAGCTGTTCCTTGTAGGTCGCCGGGTCCGGCTGTTTACGCAGGTATTGCACGCCGCGTTCGAAGGCCAGGCGCGCCTGGCCCGGCTGGTTCTGCTGCAGGGCGTATTGGCCCAGGTTGTTGAAGAACTCGATATGCAGCAGCACCAGGATATGGCGGATTTCCTTGATCCAGCGCTTGGCTTCGTTGGGCTGCAGGAAACCGTCATGGGCGGCACGGGTCACCTGGCCGTGCATGGCTTCCAGCAGGAAACGTACATCCTTGGCCTTGGCTTCGGTCTGGATTGGCGCCGGCGGATTGTTCACCGGGATCGACTCACCCTGGCCGATCAGCGTATTGAGCTCGGCCTGACGCGCCTTGAGGGCTGTATCTGTCTTGTCGAGGTTGAGCATGCGCTGCACAACATTGAGTTCCAGGCGTGTCAGTAGCAGCTTGAGAGCTGGCGACATGAATTGGCCGGGAAAGGTTTCGGTGATTTCGCCACAGCGACGCAGGCGATCATTGAGTTCGACCTTGGTACGGGCTTTTTCCAGTTTGTTGTTTTCCACCACATGGTTCATGTAGCCAATGGCGATCAATAGTGCGATCCCGGCTATTACCAGCAGGGTGATCATGAGTGGTGTCACCGTTAAAACCTCGTTATAGGATTCGCGTGCGAGTGTAGTGGCTTGGCATTTAGACGCATAGCGTCGCTCGACGAGCAGAGCATCAATAGCGCTGCTTATATTAGGTGGCAAACGACCAGGAGCTCCCTGGGTTCAAATTGCCATCATCGACTGCGGAGGACTATAACGCCTTGTCGAGTGCCAGAATATAGGCGTCAAAGCACGGACGGCAGAAAAGCCCGAAGCGGGCCTCAAACTACCCCGAAGTCATTGATTTAAATAAAAATATATCTGGGGCTTGACGGCCCCCCAAAGCATCCATAGAATGCGCGCCACTTTCAATGGAAAGCAAATAGCGAAACGTTGAAGGAAGTGAATGTTTTAGCGTGTCCCCTTCGTCTAGTGGCCTAGGACACCGCCCTTTCACGGCGGTAACAGGGGTTCGAGTCCCCTAGGGGACGCCAATGCGGGAATAGCTCAGTTGGTAGAGCACGACCTTGCCAAGGTCGGGGTCGCGAGTTCGAGTCTCGTTTCCCGCTCCAATTTTAAACAGCACTGCTCTCGGGCAGGGCTGAGTGAAACCAGAACCAAATCTTCGGATGCGGGGCTGGACACCGAAACACACACCATGTGTTCCGGGTAGCGTGTCCCCTTCGTCTAGTGGCCTAGGACACCGCCCTTTCACGGCGGTAACAGGGGTTCGAGTCCCCTAGGGGACGCCATTTGCGGGAATAGCTCAGTTGGTAGAGCACGACCTTGCCAAGGTCGGGGTCGCGAGTTCGAGTCTCGTTTCCCGCTCCAATTTTAAACAGCACTGCTCTCGGGCAGGGCTGAGTGAAACCAGAACCAAGTCTTCGGATGCGGGGCTGGACACCGAAACACACACCATGTGTTCCGGGTAGCGTGTCCCCTTCGTCTAGTGGCCTAGGACACCGCCCTTTCACGGCGGTAACAGGGGTTCGAGTCCCCTAGGGGACGCCATTTGCGGGAATAGCTCAGTTGGTAGAGCACGACCTTGCCAAGGTCGGGGTCGCGAGTTCGAGTCTCGTTTCCCGCTCCAATTTCACAAAAACGCCGCTCATTGAGTGGCGTTTTTGTTTGTCTGCGATTCAGCTTTTCGCGCTGTTGCGCAATAAAAAAGCCCGCCAGCCTGGCTGTGCGGGCCTTCGTCGTTGTGGCGCTTACAGCGATAACAGCAGGCGCCCGGCAAACAACACCAGGATCAGCCCCATGCAACGCTCGAACCAGTGGCCCAGGCGCATGAACTGCAGGCGTACCCGGGCGCTGGAAAAGAACAGCGCAACGGTGACGAACCACAGGGCGTTCACCAGGCACATCCAGGCGCCATACAAAGCCTGGATGCTCAATGGGGTGGTGGCGCTGACCAGCGTGGTGAAGATTGCCAGGAAGAACAGTGTCGCCTTGGGGTTGGTGGCGTTGGTCAGAAAGCCGGTGGCAAATGCGCGCAGCAAGGTTTGCCGTGGCTCGTCCTGCGCGCTATCGCCTGGAACTGTGGTCTTGGCCTTGCTGCGCAGCAAGCTGACGCCCAAGTAAAGAATGTAGGCACCACCGAGCAGTTTGGCGGCGCTCAGCAACCAGGGCGTGGCGTGCATCAGTGCGCCGACCCCCAGCAGGGTGTAGAGCACGTGCACGGAAATTCCTGCGCCGATCCCCAGGGCCGTACAGACTCCGGTCATGCGACCGAAGCGCACGCTCTGGCGGATGGTGACGGCAAAGTCCGGTCCGGGTGCGACCACGGCGAGAAAGTGAACGACAGCCAGGGCGAGAAACTCGCCGAGATAATTGGACAGCATGCTGACTCCGCAAGGCTGGTAGCTAGGTAGGTGAGTGCGAGGTTTTTCAGTCGAGGCTGTAGCAGACCGAGAGGATGCCTTTCTTCTCCGAGATCGAGCTGATGGTTACCTGTCCCAGTGCTTGCAGGTGGCGTACGTGAGTGCCGCCGCAGCCATAAGCCGGCAATGGGCCAAAACTGATCTGGCGCGATCCGCTCTCCATCAGGATGTGGCGCTCTAAATCTGCGTTGACCCACTGCTCGATGGCGCTCTGCACGCTGGCACCATCAATTTCCTCGGGCTGTTCTCTCGGCTTGAACGACACCCGTCCCTCTCCCGGCCAGTGATGGGCCTTGATTGGTGTCCAGCCCTGGCTCTGCACGAAGTGGCCGATCAGGTGTCCGGCGGAATGCATGCGACTATTGAACAGGCGCTGCGTCTCATTCACCAGCGCCTCAAAGACCCCTGGCTTCAGGGGTTGGTCTAGGTAATGCACGATCTGCTCGCCTTCCTGCATTACGCGCTGCACTTGAGCTGCACCGATCCAGCCGGTGTCGCTGGGTTGGCCGCCGCCCTGGGGATGAAAGGGTGTGGCGTCCAGTGTCGTGGCGAACAGGTCGTCGTGGGGCGTGCAACTCAGTACTTCTACCTGGGCGGTCAATTGGTCATGTTGGTAATACAGGCGAAGCGTCATTTCTCAAACCCTGGAGCGAAGTGTTTTTTTATTATGCGGGTTGGATAATTGCGTGATAATCCGTTCGAAACTCAATGGACTATTGCGTCATGAGCATAAATCTATCCCTGCCTTTGCTGGCGGAAATGGCGATCTTCGTCAGGGTCGTGGAGACCGGCAGCTTCTCCGAGGCTGCGCGCCAGTTGGGCTCGTCACCGTCGGCGGTGAGTCGCAGCATCTCGCGCCTGGAGAAGGCCCTGGCCACGCGTCTGCTGCAGCGCACCACCCGCAAGCTGCGTTTGAGCGATGGCGGCGAGGAGGTTTTCAAGCGCTGCAGCGAGATGGTCAGCGCCGCCCGTTCGGTGATGGAGATCAGTGGCCAGTTCACCCATGAGGCCGAAGGCGTGGTACGGGTCAGTGTACCCAAGGCGGTGGGGCGTTTCGTGGTGCACCCGCACATGCCGGAGTTTCTTCGGCGCTACCCGAAGGTGGATGTGGAGTTGCTGCATGAGGACCGCGATGTCGACCTGATTGATGACAATGTCGACCTGGCGATTCGCATCACCGATCGTCCGCCGCCGGGGTTGATCGGTCGTCAGTTGTTGCGCATCGATCACCTGCTTTGCGCCACGCCGCAGTACCTGGCGGAGCATGGCACGCCCGTTCACCCTCAGGATCTGCGCCAGCACAGTTGCATCTACCTGGGGGAAACCTCCAGCGATGCGCGCTGGAAATTCACCCAGGGCAGCAAGGCGGTGACGGTCGGTGTGCGCGGGCGTTATGCCGCCAACCACACCGGGGTGCGCCTGGATGCGGTGCTGCAGCATCTGGGCATTGGCAGCCTGCCGTATTTCACCGCACGTCATGCCTTGGAGCAGGGGTTGATCGAGCAGGTGCTGCCGGAGTGGACCTTCCTGGCGTCCTACCACGGCGGCGCCTGGTTATTGCATTCGCCGACCCGCTACCTGCCGCCGAAACTACGGGTGTTCATCGACTACCTGGTGGAATGCCTGGCCAGGGAGCCAACCCTGAATCGGCCGGGCAAAGCGGAGCGCGCTCCGTAGGCGCAGGCTTGCCAGCGAAAGCCCGGCACAAAAAAAGGCCCGTCGGTCAAACCGGACGGGCCTTGGCTGCGGCAGGCGCAGCTATCAGTGCTTGCTGTCTTGGGCGGAGAGTGCCAGCAGCTGCTTTTCCTGGTTCCAGTCAAAGGGTTCGTCGTTCTGCTCGGCTTCGAAGCGACGCTCTTCCAGGGCTTGGTACAGGTCGATCTCATCATCGGGCATGTAGTGCAGGCAGTCACCGGCGAAGTACCACAACAGGTCGCGAGGCACCAGGTGAGCGATCTGCGGATAGCGCTGGATGATCTGGCACAGCAGGTCCTGGCCCAGGTACTGGCTTTCGATCGGGTCGATCGGCAGCGACGCACGCAGTTCATCGAAACGTTCCAGGAACAGGGCGTGGCTTTCTTCGGGAACCTGTTCGGCTTCTCCCACGGCTACCAGGATGCTGCGCAGGTGGTCCAGGAGGACGAGGTGATCGGCGACGACGTTGGACATGACAGGGTCCTCAAGAGCAAAACGGGCGCGGGAGTATATAGCTCCCGCGCCCGGTTTCATAATCGACCTGCCGCGAGGGCGCCCGCCTAGCGGGTCTTGCCCTCGCTCAAGGTCAGTTGTTCCTTGGCGAAGTCATCCACATCGATGACTTTGCGCCGCGCCGCTTCGGCTTCGCGCAAGGTTTGTGCCTCGGCCGCCTGCAGCACACCGGCCTCCAGTGCTGCGTCGATGGCCGATTCGCCAGCAGCTGGTTTGACCTGGCCACTTTTCAGCGCTTCGTGGAGTTTCTTCTGCTGTGGCTGGGCTGCACTCAGCAGGTTGCAGGCGTGTTGCAGGGCGCCCACCGGGTCGTCTGTGGATTGTGGGCGGTAGCAACCGGCAAGTACCGCTTCCAGCGCCGGATCGCCCTGGGCGCGACCGATGATCGCCGCCACTTCGGCATCCAACTGGTCCGAGGGGCCTGTATGGCGACGGCCGAAGGGGAACACCAGCACTCGCAGCAGGCAGCCGAAGACGCGATTGGGGAAGTTGTTGAGCAATTCATCCAGGGCGCGCTCGGAATGGCCGAGGCTTTCTTCCATGGCCCAGGCCAGCAGGGGATGCAGGTATTCCGGGGAGTCGAGATCGTGATAGCGCTTGAGTGCCGCCGAGGCCAGGTACAGGTGGCTGAGCACGTCGCCCAGGCGTGCGGACAGGCGTTCGCGACGTTTCAGTTCGCCTCCCAGGAGCATCATGGACAGATCGGCCAATAGGGCGAAGGCCGCCGCCTGACGGTTCAGCGCACGGAAATAACCCTGGCTGATCTTGTCGCCAGGGGCGTGTTCGAAGTGGCCGAGACCGAGGTTCAGCACCAGGGTGCTGGCGGCATTGCTCACGGCAAAACCGATGTGCTTGAGCAGCAGGGAGTCGAACTCTTGCAGTGCCTGCGCATGGTCTTCGCGTCCGGCCAGGGCCATTTCCTTGAGTACGAACGGATGG
Organism: Pseudomonas sp. Fl4BN1; assembly: GCF_009908285.1. Taxonomy (GTDB): domain Bacteria; phylum Pseudomonadota; class Gammaproteobacteria; order Pseudomonadales; family Pseudomonadaceae; genus Aquipseudomonas. The sequence continues at coordinate 94,219 of NZ_JAAARM010000004.1, read as the reverse complement.
CAGCGGATCGCCCCCTGGCCGAAAATCATCAGGTTGCGCGAGAGAATGTTGGCGCCTTCCACGGTGATGAAGATCGGCGCTCCCTGCCAACTGCGGCCCAGATAGTTGTTGGGCCCCATGATGATGCCCTTGCCGCCGTGCACGTCCATGGCGTGGTTGATGCATTCGCGGCCACGCTCGGTGAGGTGGTATTTGAGGATCGCCGACAGCACCGAGGGTTTTTCCCCCAGGTCCACGGCATTGGCGGTGAGCATGCGCGCACTGTCCATCAGCCAGGCGTTGCCGCCGATGCGGGCCAGAGCTTCCTGGATTCCTTCGAAGGCGGCCAGTGGCACATTGAACTGTTCCCGTACCTGAGCGTATTGGCCGGTCACCAGGCTGGTGAACTTGGCGGCGCCGGTACCCACGGCGGGCAGCGAGATCGAGCGGCCCACCGACAGGCAGTTCATCAGCATCATCCAGCCCTTGCCGAGCATCTCCTGGCCACCGATAAGGAAGTCCAGGGGAATGAACACGTCCTTGCCGGAGTTCGGGCCGTTCATGAAGGCGGCGCCCAGGGGCAGGTGGCGACGGCCGATTTCCACCCCGGGAGTATCGGTGGGAATCAGTGCCAGACTGATGCCCAGGTCTTCCTGATCGCCCAGCAGATGGTCCGGATCGTGAGCCTTGAAGGCCAGGCCGAGCAAGGTCGCTACCGGCCCCAGGGTGATGTAGCGCTTTTCCCAGTTCAGGCGCAGGCCGATGGTTTCTTCACCCTGCCATTGGCCTTTGCAGATGATCCCGGTGTCGGGCATGGCCCCGGCATCGGAGCCGGCCAGTGGGCCGGTGAGGGCAAAACAGGGGATGTCGTCACCTCGGGCCAGGCGCGGCAGGTAGTGATTGCGCTGCTCATCGGTGCCGTAATGCAACAGCAGTTCTGCCGGGCCGAGAGAGTTGGGCACCATCACGGTGGACGCCAGGTCGCCGCTGCGGGTGGCCAGTTTCATCGCCACCTGAGAGTGGGCGTAGGCGGAGAAACCCTTGCCGCCGAATTCCTTGGGAATGATCAGGGCAAAGAAGCCATGTTCCTTGATGTGCGCCCAGGCTTGGGCTGGCAGGTCCATGTGCTGGCCGATCTGCCAGTCGCTGACCATGGCGCAGAGTTCTTCGGCGGGGCCGTCGATAAAGGCCTGCTCTTCTGCAGTCAACTGAGCCTTGGGGTAGGCCAGCAAGGTGTTCCAGTCCGGACGACCGCTGAACAGTTCGCCGTCCCACCAGACCGTGCCGGCATCGATGGCATCGCGCTCGGTTTGCGACATTGGCGGCAAGACCTTTTGAAACCAGCTGAACAACGGTGCGCTGAAGTATTTACGCCGCAGGTCGGGCAGCAGCAGAGGGGCGACAACCGCTGCCAGCAGTACCCAGAAAACCAGTAGCAGCCAGCCGGGAGCATGGTTGAACGCGCCCATGGCCAGCAGGTACACAGCGACTGCGCCCATGGCGGGCAGGGGAGAGATGCGACGGTGCGCCAGATAGGCAACGCCAACCAGCAGAACCAGTATCCACAACAACAGCATATTCAATCCTCCATGAAGCCAGGGGTCCAAATCACCTCAGAGCTTAGTCGGCCTCCGACAAAGCGGGTGATCAGGGCGCTGTGGGTGCAGCGCTAGCCTTTGTGGGTGGGCCAGGCGTTTCAAGCCCGGTTCGTTTGATCAAGCAGGCCATGATCTTTGGCCGAAACGTCGTTATCTCTGGGCCGGGTGCCTCGCTAGACTCCAGGCTTCACTCGGAGGTTATGCCCATGCTCGAGTATCTGCGTCCCAGCCGCTTCATCGATAGTGACCACCCGGCGGTGGTGGAGTTCGCCGAATCTCATCGCGGTGCGGACCGTGACCCGGTGCAGCAAGCGGTGAGTCTCTATTACGCAGTGCGCGAAGCCGTGCGCTACAACTTCTACTCCTTCAATCGCGATCCCGAGACCCTGCGGGGCAGCCATGCTCTGGCCAGCGGCGAAAGCTATTGCGTGCCCAAGGCCACATTGCTGGCCGGCTGTGCCCGGCACTGCGGGATTCCGGCGCGCATCGGCCTGGCAGACGTACGCAATCATCTGTCGACGCCACGTCTGCTGGAATTGCTGCGCAGTGATGTGTTCGCCATGCACGGCTATACCGAGATGTTCTTGCAAGGACGCTGGGTCAAGGCCACTCCGGCGTTCAATCAGAGCCTGTGCGAGTTGTTCGATGTGGCGCCGTTGGATTTTGATGGCGTGCAGGACAGCGTTTTTCATCCCTTCAACCGCCAGGGTGAGCAATCGATGGAGTATCTGGTGGACCACGGGCAGTTCGCCGATGTGCCGGAAAACTTCTTCTTTGCCCACCTGGAAAAATGCTATCCGCACCTGTTCGGCGAGCCGTTGACTGGCTCATTGGGGGATATGCACGGCGATTTGAGTCGTGGCTGATCAGGCGTAGACTGCCCCGGCATTCATTACTGAGGGATGGTCATGCTGAAGATCTGGGGTCGCAAGAACTCGTCGAATGTCAGGAAGGCACTCTGGTGCGCTGAGGAGCTGGGGCTGGTCTACCAGTCCCTGGACGCCGGTGGTGCCTTCGGTGTGGTGGATACCCCGGAGTACCGGGCGCTGAACCCCAACGGGCGTATCCCGCTGATTGAAGACGAAGGTTTCGTCCTCTGGGAATCCAACACCATCGTGCGTTACCTGGCAGCCCGGCATGCCGCGAACACTCACTGGTATCCCGCCGATGTGCAGGTTCGGGCCAGTGCCGAGAAGTGGATGGACTGGACCACCTCGACATTCGCCGAACCTTTCCGGCAACTGTTCTGGGGCGTGTTGCGCACCCCGGCGCCGCAGCAGGACTGGGAGCAGATCAACGCCGCCAAAGCCATTTGCAGCGACCTGCTGTCTCGGGTTGATCAGGCGCTGGCCGAGCAACCTTATCTGTCGGGAACGGAAATCGGTGTCGGTGATATTCCCTTGGGCAGTTTCATCTACGCTTGGTTCGAGATGCCCATCGAGCGACCGTCGCTGCCGCATCTGGAGGCTTGGTACCTGCGTCTGAAACAACGTCCGGCCTATCGCCAGGCGGTGATGACCGCGTTGACTTAATACCCACTATCAACACGCGTGACTGTACTTGCACGGCGTCGGCACGCAACATGGCGTGCGTCCAGCGTCGTTGCAATCCAGCCGGGCTGCCCTTACTTATAAAACTCCCCCTTCTTGGTGCGTAAATCCGATATGAGTTCCGCTCTGTCCATCCGGCAGCTAACCAAAACCTACGGCAACGGTTTCCAGGCCCTGAGTGGTATCGATCTGGACGTCGCCGAAGGTGACTTCTTCGCCTTGCTCGGCCCTAACGGGGCGGGTAAATCCACCACCATCGGCATTCTCTCGACCCTGGTGAACAAGACCAGCGGCAGCGTGAATATCTTCGGCCACGACCTGGATCGTCAGCCGGCGGCGCTCAAGCGCTGTATCGGCGTGGTGCCGCAGGAGTTCAACTTCAACCAGTTTGAGAAAACCTTCGACATCGTCGTGACCCAGGCCGGCTACTACGGCATTCCGGCGAAAATCGCCAAGGAGCGGGCCGAGCAGTACCTGACCCAGCTCGGCCTGTGGGACAAGCGCGATGTGCCGTCGCGCTCCCTGTCCGGCGGGATGAAGCGCCGACTGATGATTGCCCGCGCGCTGGTTCACGAGCCGCGTCTGCTGATCCTCGACGAGCCCACCGCCGGGGTCGACATCGAGCTGCGTCGTTCGATGTGGACCTTCCTCACCGAGCTCAACCAGAAAGGCATCACCATCATCCTCACCACCCACTATCTGGAAGAGGCTGAGCAACTGTGCCGCAACATCGGCATCATCGATCACGGCACCATTGTCGAGAACACCAGCATGCGCCAGTTGCTGAGCCAGCTGCATGTGGAGACCTTCCTTCTCGACCTCAAGCACGACATGAGCGTGGCGCCACAACTGGTGGGCTACCCGAATCGACTGGTGGACAGCCACACCCTGGAAGTCCAGGTGGACAAAGCCGTGGGTATTACCGCGCTGTTCGGCCAGCTGGCCTTGCTGAACATCGAGGTCTTGAGCCTGCGTAACAAAACCAACCGACTTGAGGAGCTGTTCGTGTCCCTGGTGGAGAAGAATCTGTCGAAGGTGGCGGTATGAGTTCCGAGCTGCAACCCAACCTGGTGGCCTTGAACACGATCGTTTATCGCGAGGTCCGACGTTTTACCCGGATCTGGCCGCAGACCCTGCTGCCTCCGGCTATCACCATGGTCCTGTACTTCGTCATCTTCGGTAACCTGATCGGTCGGCAGATCGGCGATATGGGTGGTTTCACCTATATGGAGTACATCGTGCCGGGCTTGATCATGATGTCGGTGATCACCAACTCCTACGGCAACGTGGTATCGAGTTTTTTTGGCAGCAAGTTCCAGCGCTCCATCGAGGAGTTGATGGTATCGCCGGTGTCGCCTCACACCATTCTTGTCGGCTACACCCTGGGCGGGGTCCTGCGGGGTCTGATGGTGGGGGTCATCGTGACCCTGCTGTCGCTGTTCTTCACTTCGCTGCAGGTGCATCACCTGGGCGTGACTGTACTGGTGGTGGTGCTGACGGCGACGATCTTCTCGCTGCTGGGGTTTATCAACGCGGTGTTTGCGCGCAACTTCGACGATATCTCGATCATCCCGACCTTCGTGCTGACGCCTCTGACGTACCTGGGCGGGGTGTTCTACTCGATCACCCTGCTGCCGCCGTTCTGGCAGACGGTGTCCCTGGCCAACCCGGTGCTACACATGGTCAACGCCTTCCGTTTCGGCATCCTGGGGGTCTCGGACATCAAGATCAGCGTGGCCATTACCTTCATGCTGGTGGCCACTGTCGTGCTGTATCTCGGATGTGCCCGGCTGTTGGTCAGCGGGCGTGGCATGCGTCAGTAAACCGTTTCGCCGAGTGATGAAAACGGCCTCCCTTGGGAGGCCGTTTTCGTTGGTTACTGGCGCTTTTGCTTGCGTCTGTGCCATTGGCGTCCTACCCACCAGCGCCAATACAGCATGGTCAGGCAATAGGCGATGGCCCCCAGCACCAGTCCAGCCACTACCGAGCCGAGGAGGAAGGGCTGCCACAGGGTGCTGAGCTGGCTGCTGATCCATTCCCAGGTCAGCTCGTCGGGCAGGCTGCGTGGCGGTACATTCATCATCCAGGCGCCCAGTTGATAGGTGCAGAAGAACACCGGCGGCATGGTGATAGGGTTGGTCAGCCAGACCAGGCTGACGCTGATGGGCATATTGCCGCGCAGCCAGATGGCCAGAACTGCCGCCAGCAGCATCTGCATCGGGATCGGGATAAAGGCGGCGAACAGGCCTATGGCCATGGCTCGGGCCACCGAATGCCGATTGAGGTGCCAGAGGTTGGCGTCATGCAGCAGAGTGCCGAGAAAGCGTAAGGACTTGTGTTCCCGGATGCTGGTCGGATCTGGCATGTAGCGTTTGAATAAGCGCCGGGGCATAAGGCTTCTCGGTCGGGTCAGGCCGCGATTATGACCGGATTCTAGTCGGCGAAAATTCAGACATTGTGACAAATGATAAAGCCGCCCCGCGCATTCTCGGCTAAGCCAAGAGTAGGGACTGCCAAGGATGGGCTGGCTGATGCGTACAGGAATGCTGGCGCTGGCTGCGGGGCTGCTGGCACTGGGTTTTCTGCCGGTATTGCCGCCGGGCTGGCTGTTGCTGCTGATGGCGATACTGGCACTGATGCTGCTGCCGTTTCGTACACATCCAGTGGCATTTTTTCTCTTCGGTTTCACTTGGGCTTGTGTGTCCGCGCAATGGGCACTGGACGATCGTTTACCTGTGCGCCTGGACGCGCAAACCCGCTGGCTGGAGGGGCGGGTCAGCGGCTTGCCGGAGCGGGGAACGGGTGTGGTGCGTTTCGAGCTGCAAGATTCCCAGTCCCGGCGCGAGCGTCTGCCGCGGCTGATTCGTCTGGCCTGGCACGGCGGCCCGGCAGTCAGCAGCGGTGAGCGCTGGCGGTTGGCAGTCAAGCTCCGGCGCCCGGCGGGACTGTTGAATATTCACGGCTTTGATTACCAGGCCTGGCTACTGGCCCGGCGCATCGGTGCTACCGGTACGGTCAAGGATGGGCAATTGTTGGCGCCGGCTGCTCAGGCCTGGCGCGACGGGTTGCGTCAGCGAGTGCTCGGGGTAGAGGCCCACGGTCGGGCCGGTGGTCTGGCGGCGCTGGTGATGGGCGATGGTTCAGGGCTGACGCGGGAAGAATGGCAGTTGTTGCAGGACACCGGCACTGTCCATCTGATGGTGATTTCCGGGCAACACATCAGCCTGTTGGCCGGCGTGATCTACCTCGGGGTGGCCGGGCTGGCCCGTTATGGTGCCTGGCCCCAGCGCTGGCCGTGGCTGCCCTGGGCCTGTGCCCTGGCCTTTCTCGGGGCGCTGGGTTATGGCCTGTTGGCGGGGTTTGAGGTGCCGGTGCAACGTGCCTGCATGATGGTCGCCCTGGTACTGTTCTGGCGTTTACGCTTCCGTCATCTGGGGGCATGGTGGCCCTGGTTGCTGGCGCTGAACGCAGTGCTGCTGTTCGAGCCCCTAGCCAGCTTGCAGCCCGGGTTCTGGCTGTCCTTTGCGGCCGTGGCGATCCTGATTTTCACCTTCGCCGGTCGCCTGGGTACCTGGCGCTGGTGGCAGAGCTGGACCCGAGCCCAATGGCTGATTGCCATTGGCCTGTTGCCGCCGCTGCTGGCCCTTGGCTTGCCTATCAGCCTCAGTGGGCCGCTGGCCAACCTGCTGGCTGTGCCCTGGATCAGTCTGCTGGTCCTGCCGCCGGCTTTGCTGGGCTGTTTGTTGCTGCCTGTACCTTATGTAGGTGAAGGGTTGTTATGGCTGGCCGGTGGGCTGCTGGATCTGTTGTTCCGCTTGTTGGGGTGGATCGCCGGGTTGTGGCCGGCCTGGGTGGCGCCGCTGATTCCCCTTTGGTTATGGGGCCTCAGTACCTTGGGCGCGTTGTTGTTGCTACTGCCCAAAGGGATACCGCTGCGGGTCCTGGGCTGGCCGCTGTTGTTGCTGGCGGTCTGGCCGCCGCAGCACCGGGTGCCCCACGGCGAGGTGGAGGTCTGGCAGCTGGATGTGGGGCAGGGGCTGTCGTTCATCCTGCGTACCCGTGATCACGCGATGCTGTATGACGTCGGTGCACGGGTCGCCGATTTCGACCTGGGGGAGCGGGTGGTGCTACCGACCCTGCATCGGCTCGGAATCAAGCGTTTGGACCTGATGTTGCTCAGCCATGCTGATAATGATCACGCCGGTGGTGCGCTGGCGGTCCAGCGGGGCATGCCGGTGGCCCAGGTGCGCAGCGGCGAGCCCGAGGGGTTGCCCGTCTCCCTGCAGTCGGTTGCTTGCGAGTCCGGCCTGAGCTGGCGATGGAACGGCGTTAACTTCACCCAATGGCAATGGTCGGCCGCCACGGACGGCAACCAGGCCTCCTGTGTATTGCAGGTCGAGGCGGGCGGTGAACGCCTGTTGCTCACCGGCGATATCGATGCCCGTGCCGAGCGGGCTTTGCTCGATAGCCCGCTGGCGCTTCACACTCACTGGTTGCAGGCGCCCCATCATGGCAGTCGCACCTCGTCATCCGTGGCCTTGCTCCAGCGCCTGATGCCGGCGGCGGTACTGATCTCCCGGGGGCAGGGCAACGCCTTTGGCCACCCTCATGCCCAAGTGTTGGCACGCTACCAACGGCTGGGTGTAGCGATTTATGACAGCGCCGAGCACGGCGCACTGAAGCTGCAACTGGGCACTTTCGCTCCACCTGAAAGCCTGCGGGCGCAGCGGCGTTTCTGGCGCGAGTCACCAGCAATACCTTAAATAACCGAGAGTTATTAAACCCCGTGAACATGCGACATCACGGTCTTCGGTGCGTCCAGCCCCTATGTTAGAGTGGCGCACTTTTTCGAGGGGACTGTCACTGTGTGGGAATTGGTCAAATCTGGCGGCTGGATGATGTTGCCGATCATTCTGAGTTCCATCGCGGCTGTAGGCATCATTGCTGAGCGTTTGTGGACCTTGCGGGCCAGCCGTGTCACCCCGCCCCATCTGCTGGGCCAGGTCTGGCGCTGGATCAAGGACAAGCAGCTCGACAAGGAAAAGCTCAAGGCTCTGCGCGCCGACTCGCCCTTGGGTGAGATCCTGGCGGCAGGGCTGGCCAACTCCAAGCATGGTCGCGAGATCATGAAGGAATGCATCGAAGAGGCCGCGGCCCGAGTCATTCACGAACTGGAGCGCTACCTCAACGCCCTCGGCACCATCGCCGCCATGGCTCCTTTGTTGGGCCTGCTGGGCACCGTGTTGGGCATGATCGATATCTTCAGCTCGTTCATGGGCTCGGGCATGACCACTAACGCCCATGTGCTGGCCGGTGGTATTTCCAAGGCTTTGATCACCACCGCTGCGGGCCTGATGGTGGGGATTCCTTCGGTGTTCTTCCATCGCTTCCTGCAGCGTCGGGTCGATGAGCTGGTGGTGGGCATGGAGCAGGAAGCGATCAAGCTGGTGGAAGTGATCCAGGGCGACCGTGATGTCGACCTGGCTGAGGGCAAAGCGTGAAATTTCGGCGCAAACCCCGGGAAACCGTGGACATCAACCTTGCGTCACTGATTGACGTGGTGTTTATCCTGCTGCTGTTTTTTGTCGTGACCACCACCTTCACCCGGGAGACCGAGTTGCGTGTCGACCTGCCGGAAGCGGTCAGTGGCTCGCCGGCCGAAGACCAGCAGGTCAAGCAACTGGACATCGCCATCAGCGCCGACGGGGTGTTCTCGGTGAACAATCAGGTGCTGCCCAAGAACGATCTGACAACCCTGATCGATGCGCTACAGAAGGAGTCCGCAGGCGACACCAACCTGCCGCTGTCCATCAGTGCCGATGGCAAGACTCAACATCAAGCGGTGATCACTGCCATGGATGCGGCCGGCAAGCTCGGCTTCAGCCACCTGCGCATGACCACCGTCGAGGCGGCTGCGGCACCCTGATGGCACTTTCCGATCGTCTGCTCGCCGCCTGGTACAACGGCCATCCCGCGCTGAAATTGCTGCAGCCCCTGGAATGGCTGTACCGCCGCGTAGTGGTGGGCAAGCGCCAACGTTTCCTGGCCGGCGAAGGGGAGATCTATCAACCACCGGTGCCATTGATTGTTGTGGGCAATATCACTGTCGGTGGCACCGGCAAGACGCCGTTGATCCTGTGGCTGGTAGAGCACTGCCAGCGCCTTGGCCTGCGGGTCGGGGTGGTCAGTCGGGGCTACGGTGCCAAGCCGCCACAGCTGCCTTGGCGGGTTGGCGCCGAAGACGCTGCCGAGGTGGCCGGCGACGAGCCGCTGCTGATTGTCCAGCGCTGCGGTGTGCCCTTGATGATCGACCCGGATCGCAGTCGCGCAGTGCAGGCCCTGTTGGCTGCCGAGCGGCTGGACCTGATTCTCTCTGACGATGGTCTGCAGCATTACCGCCTGGCCCGTGACCTGGAGCTGGTGCTGATCGATGCCGCCCGCGGTCTGGGCAATCGTCGCTGCCTGCCTGCCGGTCCCCTGCGTGAGCCGGTGGAGCGCCTGCAAAGCGTCGATGCGCTGCTGTACAACGGCGCCGCCGATGATCGCGCCGACGGTTTCGCCTTTCACCTCAAGCCTTCGGCGCTGGTCAATCTACAGACCGGCGAGCGCTACCCGGTGCAACACTTTGCTCCAGGGCAGGCGCTGCATGCGGTGGCCGGTATCGGCAACCCTCAGCGTTTCTTCAATACCCTCGAAACGCTACACTGGCGGCCTGTCCCCCATGCATTTGCCGATCACGCCCAATACAGTGCGCAGGCCTTGGCTTTCACCCCGTCATTGCCGTTGGTCATGACCGAGAAAGATGCGGTCAAGTGCCGTGCTTTCGCGGCGGCCGACTGGTGGTACCTGGCGGTCGACGCGGTGCCGTCACCGGCCTTCATCGCCTGGTTCGATACCCAGTTGATGCGCCTGCTGCCTGATCGTCTATTGCCTTAATACGCTTCTATTCAGGGAATCCTCATGGACACCAAACTGCTCGACATCCTTGCTTGCCCGATCTGCAAAGGTCCCCTCAAACTCAGCGCCGACAAGACCGAGCTGATCAGCAAGGGCGCCGGCCTGGCCTATCCGATTCGTGATGGCATCCCGGTGATGCTGGAAACCGAGGCCCGCACCCTGACCACCGAAGAGCGTCTGGACAAATGAGCAACGCCTTTACCGTGGTCATCCCGGCGCGTTTTGCCTCTACCCGCCTGCCGGGCAAGCCCCTGCAGCTGATCGCCGGCAAGCCGATGATCCAGTGGGTCTGGGAGCAGGCCTGCAAGAGCAGCGCCGAGCGGGTAGTGGTGGCCACCGATGACCAGCGCATCGTCGAGGCTTGCCAGGGTTTTGGTGCTGAGGCAGTACTGACCCGGGAAGATCACAACTCCGGTACCGACCGCTTGGCGGAAGTCGCCGGCAAGCTCGGCCTGGCCGCGGATGCAATCGTGGTCAATGTCCAGGGCGACGAACCGTTGATCCCGCCGGCTGTGATCGATCAGGTGGCGGCCAACCTGGCGGCGCACACCGAGGCGCGCATGGCCACCCTGGCCGAGCCGATCGAGGATGTAGAGACCCTGTTCAATCCGAACGTGGTCAAGGTGGTCAGTGATCTCAACGGCCTGGCGCTGACCTTTAGTCGCGCCACCTTGCCCTGGGCACGGGATGCCTTTGCCAAGCGTCGTGACGAGCTGCCGCAAGGCGTGCCTTATCGCCGTCATATCGGCATCTACGCCTACCGCGCCGGCTTTCTCCATGACTTCGTCAGTTGGGGCCCGTGCTGGCTGGAAAACACCGAGTCTCTGGAGCAGTTGCGTGCCTTGTGGCACGGCGTGCGGATTCACGTTGCCGATGCCCTGGAAGCACCGCCCACGGGCGTTGATACCGCCGAAGACCTTGAGCGCGTTCGGCGCTTGCTGGAGGCCTGATGCAGGTTCTGTTCGTCTGCCTGGGCAATATCTGTCGTTCACCCACCGCTGAAGGCGTGCTACGCCGCAAGTTGCGTGATGCTGGCCTTGCTGACCAGGTCCAGGTGGCGTCTGCCGGCACCAGCGACTGGCATGTCGGCAAGGCGCCGGATACGCGCAGCCAGCATGCGGCGTTGCAGCGTGGTTACGACCTCTCGGCGCAACGGGCGCAGCAGGTCAGCAGTGCCGATTTTGCGCGCTATGACCTGATCTTCGCCATGGACCAGAGCAACCTGCGTAATCTCAAGGCCTTGCAGCCAGCCCGGGGCAAGGCCGAACTGGATCTGTTCCTGCGCCGCTACGAGGCGCCGTTGGACGAGGTCCCGGATCCCTATTACGACGGTGAGCAGGGCTTCGAGCAGGTACTGGATTTGATCGAGAGCGCCTGTGATCGGCTGGTGATCGAATTGAAGGGGCGGTTATGACCCTGCACCTTCAGTCCGATGTGTCCCTCAAGCCGTTCAACAGCTTCGGGGTCGAGGTCAGAGCTCGGTTGTTCGCTCAGGCTCACAACGATGACGACGTGCGTGAGGCGCTGGCCTATTGTGCCGAGCAGCAGTTGCCGCTGCTGGTGATCGGCGGTGGCAGCAACCTGCTGCTGACGGCGGATATCCAGGCCCTGGTGTTGCGCATGGCCAGCCGTGGCATTCGCCTGCTCAGTGATGACGGGCAGCGGGTGGTGGTGGAGGCCGAGGCCGGTGAGACCTGGCATCCCTTTGTCCAGTGGACCCTCGAGCAGGGCTTGTCCGGGTTGGAGAACCTCAGCTTGATCCCCGGTACGGTCGGCGCTGCGCCGATGCAGAACATCGGTGCCTATGGGGTCGAGATCAAGGACGTGTTCGCTGGCTTGACCGCCCTTGACCGGCAGACCGGTGAATTGCGGGACTTCGATCTGGCGCAGTGCCAGTTCGCTTACCGTGACAGCCTGTTCAAGCACCAGGCAGGTCGCTGGCTGATCCTGCGGGTACGTTTTGCCCTGAACCGTGTCGATCACCTGCGCCTTGAATACGGTCCGGTGCGTCAGCGCCTGAGCGAGCAGGGCATCGAGCGACCTACCGCCAGCGACGTCAGTCGGGCGATCTGTGGTATCCGCAGCGAAAAACTGCCGGACCCAGCGGTGCTCGGCAATGCCGGCAGTTTCTTCAAGAATCCGGTGGTATCGGCAGTGTTGGCAGCGCAGATCAAGCAGTCGCACCCGGGGCTGGTGGGTTATCCCCAAGCCGACGGACGAGTGAAGCTGGCTGCCGGCTGGTTGATCGAGCAGGCAGGCTGGAAGGGTTTCCGTGACGCGGATGCCGGGGTCCATCGCCTGCAATCCTTGGTGCTGGTCAACTACGGCACGGCCACTGGTTTGCAACTGCTTGAACTGGCACGGCGGATTCAGCGGGATATCGCCGAGCGGTTCGGCGTCGAGCTGGAGATGGAGCCCAACCTTTATTAGGCATGGTCCGCTGATAGCGCTTTCAGGAATCATCAAGAGCCTTGCCCGGCTGACGTTCGGGCAAGGCTTTTTTGTTAATTGCGGCTTAACTTAGCAAGCCAAGAATGCAATGTTTGTTCTTCTCAAAGGCCCAGTGAAGCCCAGCCTTCATAAGAGAGCCTGATTAGCCTGAGCCGATCTGCGTGCACCGCAGCCGCGGTATTGCGCGGCAGATGGCTTGACCCCATCACCTCACAGAATGCGGGCGTGCCCATGATTACCCTGAAGCTCAACGGTCAAGATCATCCACTGGACGTTACCGAGGACATGCCGCTGTTGTGGGTAATCCGCGACGTGGCGGGCTACAACGGCACCAAGTTCGGCTGCGGCATGGGCCTGTGCGGTGCCTGCACAATCCACATCGACGGTTCCCCGGCACGCAGCTGCATCACCCCGATCGGCTCGGTGCAGGGCAAGAACGTCAGCACCATCGACAACCTGCACACCGATCCGGTGGGGCAGGTGGTGCAACAGGCGTGGCTCGATACGGCGGTGGCCCAGTGCGGTTACTGCCAGGGCGGGCAGATCATGTCCGCCACTGCCTTGCTCAAGACTCACCCCAATCCCAGCGACGAGCAGATCGAAGAAGCGATGCTTGGCAATATCTGTCGCTGCGGTACCTACAACCGGATCAAGACTGCGATCCGCCGGGCGTCCAGCCATCTGCAGGAGGCCAAGGCATGAACCGTTTACCGAGTGATTTTGCCCTCGGCAACCTGAGTCGTCGGGGCTTTCTCAAAGGCGTGGGCGCCACCGGGGCCCTGGTGCTGGCGGCCAGTTGGGGGTGGCAGGACGCATTCGCCGAGGACAAGAAGTTCGGTGCCGATGGCATGCCCCATGGTTGGGTCGATGATCCCAAGGTTTATGTGAGCATCGCCGCTGACGGCAGCGTGACTGTGGTCTGCAATCGCTCGGAAATGGGCCAGGGCGTGCGCACCAGCCTGAGCATGGTGGTGGCCGACGAACTGGACGCTGACTGGGCGCTGGTCAAGGTCAGCCAGGCACCGGGGGACGAGGTGCGTTTTGGCAACCAGGACACCGACGGCTCCCGCAGCATGCGCCACTGGTATGAACCCATGCGCCGTTGCGGTGCTGCGGCGCGGGCGATGTTGGAGCAGGCGGCCGCCGAACAGTGGCAGGTACCGCTGGCGGAATGCCGGGCGCAGTTGCACAAGGTTGTTCACCAGCCCACGGGGCGTGAGCTGGGTTATGGCGCCCTGGCCGTTGCAGCAGGGGCTTTGGCAGTCCCGGCGCAAGACAGCTTGCGACTGAAGCAGCCTGCGGAGTTTCGCTATATCGGCAAGGAGGCCGCCCGCGCGATTGATGGGCAGGACATCGTCAATGGGCGCGCGGTGTACGGCGCGGATGTGCATTTTGACGGCATGCTGTTCGCGGCAGTGGCCCGTCCCCGGGTTTATGGCGGCACGGTCAAGTCCGTCGATGACAGTGCGGCGCTGAAGGTTCCGGGGGTGATCAAGGTCATGCCCATTGACAGTCGTCCTCTGCCTTCCGAGTTCCAGCCCCTGGGCGGCGTGGCCGTGGTGGCGAGCAATACCTGGGCGGCGATCAAGGGCCGCGATGCGTTGCTGATCGAGTGGGACGACGGGGTCAATGCCGGTTACAACTCCATTGAGTACCGCAAGGCGCTGGAGGCGGCGGCGCAAAAACCGGGCAAGGTGGTGCGCAGCACCGGAAGTCTCGATGAGGCTCTGGGGAGTGCTGAGAGCAGCCTGGAGGCGACCTATTACCTGCCGCACCTGGCCCAGGCACCGATGGAGCCGATGGTCGCCGTGGCCCGCTTCGAGGGGGGGCGATGTGAGGTCTGGGCGCCGAGTCAGGCGCCTCAGGTTACCCGTGAGCGGATTGCCGAGAGGCTGGGAATAGGCTTTGAGCAGGTCACTGTGAATGTCACCTTGTTGGGTGGTGGCTTTGGTCGCAAATCCAAGCCGGACTTCATTCTTGAGGCGGCGATCCTGGCCAAGGCGTTTCCCGGCAAGGCGGTGCGGGTGCAATGGACCCGGGAAGACGATATCCACAACTCCTACTTTCATACGGTGTCGGCGGAGTACCTCAAGGCCGGGCTGAACAAGGACGGCATGCCAGTGGCGTGGCTGCATCGCACCGTGGCGCCGAGTATCACCGCGTTGTTCGCCCCGGGGATGAACCATGAGGGCGCCTTCGAACTGGGGATGGGCTTCACCAACATGGCCTATGCGATTCCCAACGTGCGCCTGGAGAATCCTGAGGCCGTCGCTCATACCCGGGTCGGTTGGTACCGTTCGGTGTCGAACATTCCCCATGGCTTCGCCATCCAGAGCTTTGTCGATGAACTGGCTCATAAAGCCGGCCAGGACTCGTTGCAGTACCAGCTCAAGTTGTTGGGGGCGGATCGTCAGATTGATCCGCGAACCTTGAGCGAAGAGTGGAACTACGGTGAATCCCCCGAGCGCTATCCCATCGATACCGGGCGTCTGCGCGCGGTGCTCGAAACCGCGGCCAAGGCTGCCGGTTGGGGGCGCTCTCTGGCCAAGGGGCGAGGTCTGGGGCTGGCGGTGCATTACAGTTTCGTGACCTATGTAGCGGCGGTGATCGAGGTGGAGGTCAAGGAAGATGGCACGTTGATCGTGCACCAGGCCGATATCGCCGTGGATTGTGGTCCGCAGATCAACCCCGAACGTATCCGCTCGCAGTTCGAGGGTGCCTGCGTCATGGGCTTGGGCAATGCGGTGCTGGGGGAAATCAGCTTCAAGGACGGCAAGGTCCAGCAGGACAACTTCCATATGTATGAAGTGGCGCGCATGTCCCTGGCGCCGAAACAGGTGCAGGTGCATCTGGTCACGCCACCAGGGGATGTGCCGTTGGGCGGTGTCGGTGAGCCTGGCGTGCCGCCCATTGCGCCGGCGCTGTGCAACGCGATCTTCGCGGCTACCGGCAAGCGTATTCGCAACCTGCCGGTGCGCTACCAGCTGCAGGGCTGGCGGCAGGGGAGCGCCTGATGGACAGCGTCGACCTGAATGTCCTGCGCAGTGTCCTGGAATGGCGCCGTGCCGGGCGGGCGGTGGTGCTTTATACCGTGGTTCAGACTTGGGGCAGTGCACCCCGCCCACCGGGAGCCATGCTGGCCTTGCGCGATGATGGGGTGGTGATCGGCTCGGTGTCTGGCGGTTGTATCGAGGACGACCTGATTACGCGCCAGGGACGTGAGCGCTTGCTCGGGGCTGGGCCACCAGTGCAGTTGGTGACCTATGGCGTGACCCTGGAGGAGGCGGCGCGTTTCGGTCTGCCATGCGGTGGTACTTTGCGCCTGACTGAAGAGCCGGTCGGCGATCCGGGTTGGGTTGCTGAGTTGCTGGAGCGTTGCGAGGCGCATCAGATCGTGGCTCGGGAGTTAAGCCTGAGCAGTGGTGAGGTACAGCTCAAGGCGGCAAGCAAGACCGATGAACTGGCGTTTGACGGACTTACCTTGCGGGCGATTTACGGGCCGCGCTGGCGTCTGCTGCTGATCGGCGCGGGGCAGTTGTCCCGGTATGTGGCGCAAATGGCTCGCTTGCTGGATTTCGAGGTATTGGTCTGCGACCCGCGACAGGAGTTTGTTCACGGCTGGGACGACCGGGATGGCCGATTTGTTGCCGGCATGCCTGACGATGCGGTGTTGAGTATCGAGCCTGACGAGCGTACTGCTGTGGTCGCCTTGACCCATGATCCGCGTCTGGATGACATGGCCCTGCTGACGGCGCTCGATTCCCGGGCGTTTTATGTCGGAGCCCTGGGGTCTCGGGCCAACACTCGCAAGCGCCGAGGCCATCTGGCTCTGCTAGGTTTGTCGGAGCAAGCCATTGAGCGTTTGCACGGGCCGGTTGGCCTGCATATCGGCAGTCATACGCCGGCGGAGATCGCGTTGTCGCTGATGGCAGAAATCGTAGCGATCAAGAATGGCGTTGAGCTCTTGCAAAAGAAGTCGCTGCTGCGAGTCGGCGAGGCTACGACGTGAGCCCAGCGCCAAGTGCAGTCATTCTGGCGGCAGGGCAGGGCCGTCGTTATCGCCAGGCGGCGGGGGCTGATCAGGACAAGTTGCTGGCACCTTGTCGAGGGCGTGATGGCGTGGTGCGTTCTGTATTGGAACAGGTGCTGGTCAATCTGCCTGCGCAAGTGCTTCGGCGAGTGCTGGTAACCACTGCGGATCGACCGCAGGTGGCGGATCTGGCGCGGGCCTACGGCTGCCAGGTGTTGTTGCTGGATTCTGCCGGGATGGGGCATAGCCTGGCGGCGGCGGTCGCTGCTTGTGCCGATGCCGATGGCTGGCTGGTGTTGCTGGGAGATATGCCCTTTATCTTGCCCTCTACGGTGAGGCAGGTGATCGAGGCGCTAACCGAGGACGGTATCAGCGTGCCACGGCTGGGTGCTGATCTGGGGCATCCGGTGGGGTTCGGCCGGGCCTATGGTGCAGCGTTGCAAGGCTTGTCCGGTGATCGCGGTGCCAGGCTCCTGTTCGCTTCGGGGAGCGTGATCGAGGTGCCGGTGACGGATCCGGGCGTGGTATGGGATGTGGACCTGCCCCAGGCATTGATCTATCGGGATCGTTGAATCGTACAGAGATAAAAAAAGCCCCGCCCGGTTACCCGGGCGGGGCTTTTTCATTGGCCGATGGAATCAGGCGAGAGGTTTAGGCTCGTGCTGTTCTTCCTCGGTGTGTACTGCGTGCTCAACTGCGTGCTCGACAGCGTGTGGAGCCTCGACCACTGGGGCCGGTTGCTCTGCCACAGGCTCTGCGGTTGGTGCAGCTTCAGCCACTTCGACAGGAGCAGGAGCGGCCTCGACGACCACTGGTGCTTCTACCGGAGCGGGCTCGGCAGCGACCACAGCGGCCACCGGGGCGGCAGCGGCAGCTAGTTCGGCTTCCTTCTGCAGGCGCTCGGCTTCACGCTTGCGACGACGCACTTCACGTGGGTCGTTAGGTGCACGGCCGTTGCTGGTCAGGGCACTGGCCGGAGCCGCCTCGACCACCGGAGCTGGAGCTTCGGCAACTACAGGGGCTACAACCGGAGCAGGTTCTTCAACCTGAGCTGGCTGCTGGGCAACCACAGGTTGCTCGACTGCTACAGGCTCAGCAGCAGGGGCTGGAGCTTCCTGAGTCGGCGCGCTGGTTTTTTCTTCAGCGACTGGTGCTTGAACCGCAGGTTCTGCAGGCTGTTCGGCAACCACTGGCTGAGCTTCGACAACTACCGCTGGTTCGGCAGCAGCTTCAACCTGGGCGGGCTCTTCAACAACTGGAGCGACCTCGATTGCCGGGGCAGCAGCTGCTTCCACCGGTGTTGTAGCTTCGACTGCAGGCGCTTCTGGAGCCTGCTCTGCAGCGGTAGCGGTAGCGCGTTCGGCTTGCTGGTGCGCTTCGGCTGCAGTGTTGGCGATGCTGGCAACGCTAGTGGTAGCCGCCAGGCCTGTGGCCAGATCGGCGCTGCTTGGCTCTTCGGCGTTTTCTTCCGAGCCTTCGATCTCATTGCCGTTGGCATCACGCTGACGCTCGCGACGGTTGCTGCGACGACGCTGGCCGCGGGAGCGACGACGTGGACGTTCGCCTTCGGCGTTGTCCTGGCCATCTTCCTGCAATTGCTCTTCGTTCGGCAGAGCTTCTTCTTCGCTGATGTCTGCGGCTTGAGCCTGCTCGGCACGTGGTTGACGCTCTTCACGTGGCGGACGCGGCTGGCGCTCTTCACGAGGCTGGCGAGCCGGACGTTCTTCGGCAACAGCAACTGCTGCGGTAGCGGCGGCTGCAGCTGGAGCGGCATCCAGAGGCTCACGCAGTTCGCGAACGCGCTCTTCACGCTCACCGCGTGGCTTGCGATCTTCACGAGGGGCACGTGGTTGACGTTCTTCACGCGGTGCACGTGGTGCACGCTCTTCGCGGGCTACGCTTTGAACTTCTTCACGGGCTTCGCGAGCTTCACGTGGCTGGCGCTCTTCCCGTGGTGCGCGTTCTTCACGCGGAGCACGTTCTTCGCGTGGCTTACGCTCTTCATCGCGGCGACCGTTACGGTTGCGGCTCTGTTGGCGGCCATTGCGACGTTGTTCTTCATTGCTGCGAGGTGCGCGCTCGGTCACTGGCTTTTCGACCACAACTGGAGCCGCTGGCTCTTCCTTGGTGGCGAACAGGCTGACCAGGGACTTCACCAGGCCTTTGAACAGGCTTGGCTCAGCAATAACCGGAGCTGGGGCGGCTACTGGAGCAGGCGCTTCGGTTGGTACTGGTGCATTGGCGCGGGCCGGTGCGGTCTTCACTGCCGCTTCCTGGCGAACCAGGGTGCGGGTAGCGGCGACAGGCTGAACTTCCTCGGTCTCGGCAGCGGCAGCAGCGATTTCGTAGCTGGACTGGTTGGTGCTGGCTTCCGGGCTGTCATCGCGCAGACGCTGAACTTCGAAGTGCGGAGTTTCGAGGTGGTCGTTCGGCAGAATGACGATGCGAGCACGGGTACGCAGTTCGATCTTGGTGATCGAGTTGCGTTTTTCGTTAAGCAGGAAGGCTGCAACCGGAATCGGAACTTGGGCGCGGACTTCGGCGGTGCGGTCTTTCAGGGCTTCTTCTTCGATCAGGCGCAGGATCGCCAGGGACAGCGACTCGACGTCCCGGATGATGCCGGTGCCGTTGCAGCGAGGGCAGACGATGCCGCTGCTTTCGCCCAGGGACGGACGCAGGCGCTGACGAGACATTTCCAGCAAGCCGAAGCGCGAAATGCGGCCGATCTGCACGCGAGCGCGGTCGGCTTCCAGGCATTCGCGGACTTTCTCTTCCACGGCGCGCTGGTTCTTGGCTGGGGTCATGTCGATGAAGTCGATGACGATCAGGCCACCGATGTCCCGCAGACGCAGTTGGCGAGCGATTTCTTCCGCTGCTTCCAGGTTGGTCTGCAGAGCGGTTTCCTCGATGTCGCTGCCTTTGGTGGCGCGCGCCGAGTTGATGTCGATGGACACCAGGGCTTCGGTCGGGTCGATGACGATGGAGCCGCCGGAAGGCAGTTCGACCACACGCTGGAAAGCGGTCTCGATCTGGCTTTCGATCTGGAAACGGTTGAACAGCGGAACGCTGTCTTCGTAGAGCTTGATCTTGCTGGCGTACTGCGGCATCACCTGGCGGATGAAGGTCAGGGCTTCGTCCTGGGCTTCAACGCTGTCGATCAGCACTTCGCCGATGTCCTGGCGCAGGTAGTCGCGGATCGCGCGGATGATCACGTTGCTTTCCTGGTAGATCAGGAATGGCGCGGAGCGATCCAGGGACGCTTCCTTGATGGCGGTCCAGAGTTGCAGCAGGTAGTCGAGGTCCCACTGCATTTCTTCGCTGCTGCGGCCCAGGCCGGCAGTGCGCACGATCAGACCCATGTCGGCAGGTGCTACCAGGCCGTTCAGGGCTTCACGCAGTTCGTTGCGTTCTTCGCCTTCGATGCGACGGGAGATGCCGCCGGCACGCGGGTTGTTCGGCATCAGTACCAGGTAACGACCTGCCAGGCTGATGAAGGTGGTCAGGGCTGCACCCTTGTTGCCACGCTCTTCTTTCTCGACCTGAACGATGACTTCCTGGCCTTCGCTCAGGACGTCTTTAATGTTGACGCGGCCTTCGGGGGCTTTCTTGAAGTATTCGCGGGAGATTTCTTTAAGGGGCAGGAAGCCGTGGCGCTCAGAGCCGAAATCGACAAAGGCAGCCTCGAGGCTAGGTTCGATACGAGTGATTCGGCCTTTATAGATGTTGGCCTTTTTCTGCTCGCGTGCACCGGACTCGATGTCCAGATCGTAGAGGCGCTGGCCGTCTACCAGAGCAACACGCAACTCTTCGGGTTGAGTTGCGTTAATCAGCATTCTTTTCATGTAGTACCGTCGGTTTCCGGGCTGCCGGAAACGGCGTTCGGCACACACGACTTCTCACGGTCGGTGTCAGGTGCGTCAGGAGTGGTTGTCCACTCGAGTGTCTGGCGAGAATCATCCAAGTAACAAGGACGAAGTCGCGACTCACGCGTCCTGCTTGCTGTGGTGACTAAGGCACCGCTTAAGCAAAAGTCTGTCAGGAGGAGGAATCAACCGGCAACTGTGGACGAGATGAAGCGTCTTGATAAAGCCTAATGCTACACAGTCCGACGGTTGTGCATCTCCACCCTACACGTATCCCTGATAATTCGGGTGCTGCCGCGCGCAGAATCCGCAGCGGGTTGGCATTTACCGTGAACTCCGAAAGGGGAGGTCACGCATCATGGCTAAAGGCATTGTTTCCACAACCTTCGCTTGGGGTTGTTAGTCGCTGACTGCACTTTGTGAACTGGCCGTTAATCGCTGCGTAAAAGGCGAGTGATCACTCTGCTTTCTACGGGTTTCAGGCCTCATGTCACCTGCGCTTGTTACAACGTCAAACTCTTCCGGTATGTAGCGAGAGCTGCGTAGGACGGCCTTGCGCCCTTATGAATTGCGTTGGTCAGGGCCGGCTAGTTGCCGCTGTTCCGCTGTCCAGCCGCTTTTGGCGGCGTTCGCGACTATAGCAGCAATCATTAAGTGCTTCAAATCCATAAAAAATTGTTATCATTCGCGGTATGACGACTACTGCCCCCTCGACCCCTGGCGTTCAATTGCTTGAGGTCTCGCCGGAATATGCCGGCCAACGTATTGATAACTTCCTTCTTGCTCGGCTCAAAGGTGTGCCCAAGACCTTGATTTATCGCATTTTGCGCAAAGGCGAAGTGCGAGTGAACAAGGGTCGGATCAAGCCTGAGTACAAGCTGCAGGCCGGTGATGTGGTGCGCGTGCCGCCGGTGCGCGTGCCTGAGCGCGATGAGCCGGTGCCTTTGGCCCAAGGGTTGTTGCAGCGCCTGGAAGCCTCGATTGTCTTCGAAGATAAGGCTCTGATTGTGATCAACAAGCCGGCCGGCATTGCCGTGCATGGCGGCAGCGGCTTGAACTTCGGGGTGATCGAGGCCTTTCGGCAGTTGCGCCCGGATACCAAGGAGCTGGAGCTGGTGCATCGCCTTGACCGTGATACTTCCGGTCTGCTGATGATTGCGAAAAAACGCAGCATGTTGCGCCATCTGCACGCTGCGTTGCGTGGTGATGGTGTGGACAAGCGTTATATGGCTTTGGTCCGTGGCCACTGGACGACTGCGGTGAAGCAGGTGCGCGCGCCGCTGCTCAAGAGCAACCTGCGTTCCGGTGAGCGCATGGTGGAGGTCAATGAGGAGGGTAAGGAGGCCTTGACGATGTTCAAGGTACTGCGCCGCTTCGGTGATTTCGCCACCATGGTTGAGGCCAAGCCGGTTACTGGGCGGACTCACCAGATTCGTGTGCACACCTTGCATGCCGGACATTGCATCGCCGGTGACAGCAAGTACGGCGATGATGACTTTACTCGCGAGATTCGCGATCTGGGCGGTAAGCGTCTGTTTCTCCATGCCTATATGTTGACGGTGCCGCTGCCGGATGGTGGTGAGTTGAAGTTGCAGGCTCCGGTGGATGAGATGTGGGCCAAAACCGTGGAGCGCCTGAGTGCACCCTGATTACAAGCTGCTGATCTTTGACTGGGACGGCACTCTGGCAGATTCCATTGGTCGGATTGTCGAGTCGATGCATGTGTCTGCCGATCGCTCCGGTTTTCCGCGTCGGGATGACTTTTCCGTCAAAGGCATCATTGGCCTCGGCTTGCCGGAGGCGATTCGGACCTTGTATCCAGAAATTGATGACGAGCAAGTGATTGCCTTTCGTCAGCGCTACGCCGATCACTACATGGCGCTTGATGCCGAGCCTTCGCCCTTGTTTGCCGGGGTGGCGCGGTCTCTCGAAGCGTTCAGGGGTGAGGGTTATCATCTTGCGGTCGCCACCGGCAAGGCGCGGCGGGGGCTGGATAGAGTGTTGAAGGCTCATGGTTGGGAGGGGTATTTCGATATTACCCGGGCCGCCGATGAAACCGCCAGCAAGCCTCATCCGTTGATGCTGGAGGAAATTCTTGCTCATTGCGGTGTCGAGCCTCGGCAGGCATTGATGGTCGGGGATTCGTCCTTTGATCTGTTGATGGCGCGCAACGCTGGCATGGATTCGGTTGCCGTGAGCTACGGCGCTCAATCCATTGAGGCCTTGCAGGCATTCGAGCCGCGATTGTCCATTGATCATTTTCCTGAACTGCATGCCTGGCTTAGCCAGGGTGCCGATTAAGTTTTTGCTGGGGTAGCAGGCATGACCGACGAATGGAAAGCGCCAAGCAAGTCGGGCGCTGAAGGTGCTGATGATAAAAGCTGGAAGCTGTTGGAAAAGACTCTGCTGGCCGGTGTTCAGGAGCAGCGTCGCTCGCGTCGCTGGGGGATCTTTTTCAAGCTGTTGACCTTTGTCTATCTGTTTGTGGCGCTGGCGCTGTTCACGCCGCTGATGACCATGGAAAAGAATGCCACTCGTGGTGGTAGCTACACCGCTGTAATCGATGTCACTGGAGTGATTGCCGACAAGGAGTCTGCCAGTGCCGACAATATTGTTGGTAGTTTGCGTACTGCTTTCGACGATCCCAAGGTCAAGGGTATTGTCCTGCGCATCAATAGTCCTGGTGGCAGTCCGGTGCAGTCTGGCTACGTATATGATGAAATTCGTCGGTTGCGGGCATTGCACAAGGACACTCTGGTCTACGCGGTTATTTCCGATCTGGGGGCGTCCGGCGCCTATTATATCGCCAGTGCGGCTGACCAGATCTACGCTGACAAGGCGAGTCTGGTGGGCTCTATTGGTGTGACGGCTGCTGGTTACGGTTTTGTTGGGGCCATGGAAAAGCTGGGGGTCGAGCGCCGAACCTATACCTCGGGTGAGCACAAGTCGTTCCTTGATCCGTTCCAGCCACAGAAGCCCGAAGAGACTCAGTTTTGGCAGAGTGTGCTGGACACTACCCACCGTCAGTTCATTGCCAGCGTCAAGCAAGGGCGTGGTGACCGCCTCAGGGACAAGGATCACCCTGAGCTGTTCTCGGGGTTGGTGTGGTCAGGCGAGCAGGCGCTGCAATTGGGGTTGATCGACGGTCTGGGCAATACCAGTTCGGTGGCGCGAGACGTGATTGGCGAGAAGGAAGTGGTGGACTTCACTGTTCAGGAGTCACCGTTCGATCGCTTCTCGAAGAAGCTCGGTGCTAGTGTGGCTGAGCAGATCGCAATGTGGATGGGGTTTCAGGGGCCGACCTTGCGCTGATCGGGCGGTATTGAACAAAAAGAGCCGGCCTGAGTGCCGGCTTTTTTATGTTCGCTCATGGGATCTCCACGCCTTCGGCGAGCAGCATGTCCACCAGGCGGATCAGTGGCAGGCCGACCAGGCTGGTGGCGTCACTGCCTTCGGTGCTCTGGAATAGGCTGACCCCTAGGCCTTCCGCTTTGAAGCTGCCAGCGCAGTCAAAGGGTTGTTCTGCGTGTAGATAGCGCTCGATGCGGGTGCTATCAAGGGTGCGCATGTTGACCGTAAAGGGGATGCAGTCGACCTGGTATCGGCCGGTCTGGCTGTTGAGCAGTGCTAGGCCAGTGAGAAAGGTCACGCTGGCGCCGCTGGCGTCCAGCAGTTGTTGGCGAGCCTTGTCGAAGGTATGGGGCTTGCCGATGATTTGCGACCCCAGCACCGCGACCTGGTCCGAGCCGATGATCAGGTGCGCCGGATGTGTGTCGGCAAGGGCGCGGGCCTTTGCCTCGGCCAGGCGTTTCACCAGTGCTATGGCGGTCTCGCCTGGGCGGTGGCTTTCGTCGATATCAGGAGAGCTGCAGGTGAAGGGTAGTTGCAGGCGGGACAGTAATTCCCGGCGATAGACCGAGCTTGAAGCGAGTAATAAAGGCAGCATGCGCATCTCCTGAGGCAGGGTCGGAATTCTAGCGGGGCTTGCAAGTGACGGACAGGCTTGAATTTCCTTTGACATGGCTGGGGGCATCCCTATAATGCTGCGCCTATGTTGAATGACCCGATTCCACCTCACGTTGACCCGCGCAAATTGGCTGATCGTGGCACCACCCTTCAAGGTGAACTGCTGCTGGCCGATTTGGAGAGACTCTGCGACCCGCTTTCCGACAATGTCGGTACGGTGCAGGCTAAATTCGTTTTCGAGCGTGACGAGCGTAAAGCTGTGGTTATTCACAGCTGCATCGACGTCGAAGTCAAAATGGTTTGCCAGCGTTGTCTTGAGCTGGTCACCCTGCCGATCCACAGTGAGTGCAGTTACGCTGTGGTGAAGGAGGGTGCGAATACCCAGTCGTTGCCGAAAGGTTATGACGTGCTGGAACTGGGCGAAGATCCTTTGGATCTGCAGGCATTGGTCGAGGAAGAGCTTTTGCTTGCCTTGCCAATCGTGCCTGCTCATCATCCGGAAGAATGCCAGCAGCCGGGAGGGCTCGAAGAGCCCGAACCGAGCGAGGACGAGGTAACGCGGTCCAACCCGTTCAGTGTATTGGCGCAGTTAAAGCGTGACCCAAACGTTTAGGAGTTAATCAATTATGGCTGTTCAGCAGAACAAAAAATCCCGCTCTGCCCGTGACATGCGTCGTTCCCACGACGCCCTCGAGGCTAGCACCCTGTCCGTAGAAAAGACCACTGGTGAAGTTCACCTGCGTCACCACGTATCGCCAGAAGGCGTATACCGTGGTCGTAAAGTGATCGACAAGGGCGCTGACGAGTAATCCTTGTCCGCTCAAGTCATCGCGATTGACGCAATGGGCGGGGACTTCGGTCCCCGCAGCATTGTTCAGGCCAGTATTGCTTGCCTGTCTGCTACCCCCTCGCTGCATCTGACCCTGGTGGGTCAACCCTCTCTCCTTGAAGAACTGATTTCCGGCCAATCGGCTGTGGACCGCTCGCGCCTGTCAATTACCCCGGCAAGCGAAGTGATCACCATGGACGAAAAGCCAGCCCAGGCCCTGCGTGGCAAGCCAGACTCTTCGATGCGGGTGGCGCTTGAGCTGCTGCGCGATGACAAGGTCCAGGCCTGTGTCAGTGCCGGCAATACCGGGGCGCTGATGGCGCTGTCGCGTTACGTGTTGAAAACCCTGCCCGGTATCGATCGTCCGGCGATGGTGGCGGCCATTCCGACTCAGCGTGGTTACTGCCAATTGCTCGATCTGGGGGCCAACGTCGACTGCAGTGCCGAGCACTTGTTGCAGTTTGCAATCATGGGCTCAGTGGCGGCGGAAACCCTGGGCATTGTGCGACCGCGAGTGGCATTGCTGAATATCGGTACCGAAGACATCAAGGGCAACCAGCAGGTCAAGCTGGCGGCGAGTCTGCTGCAGCAAGCCCGCGGTTTGAACTACATCGGCTTTGTCGAGGGTGATGGGCTGTATCGCGGTGAGGCCGACGTGGTGGTGTGCGACGGGTTTGTTGGCAATATCCTGCTCAAGTCCAGCGAGGGTCTAGCCACCATGATTGCTGCTCGTATCGAGGCGCTGTTCAGGCAGAATCTGTTGTCGCGGGTCGTGGGCGCGTTGGCGATGCCGCTGATGCGTCGGTTGCAGGCGGATCTGGCGCCGGCCCGGCATAACGGTGCAAGTTTTCTCGGGTTGCAGGGGATTGTGGTGAAAAGCCACGGTTCGGCAGGAGTGCAGGGGTTTCAAAGTGCCATTCAGCGGGCGCTGATCGAGATTCAGGAAGACTTGCCGAGACGTCTGCATGGGCGTCTTGAAGACTTGTTGCTTTAGGCGTTTTTCCTGTGGAGTGCTTAAATGTGACCGCTCAGTTCAATTCGCCATCCAACTGTCAGTTTCTTGCGTCCACCGCGGTGTGACGTCAATTCTCCGACGACAAGATCATTAGGGGCTTGTTACATGTCTGCATCCCTCGCATTCGTCTTTCCAGGGCAGGGCTCGCAGTCCCTCGGCATGTTGGCCGAGTTGGGCGCGCAGTACCCGTTGGTCCTCGAAACCTTCAAAGAAGCCTCCGATGCTCTGGGCTACGACCTCTGGGCGTTGACCCAGCAAGGTCCTGAAGAGCTGCTCAATCAAACCGATAAAACCCAGCCTGCGATCCTTACCGCTTCCATTGCCTTGTGGCGTGTGTGGCTGGCTGAGGGGGGCGCGCGCCCGGCCTTTGTTGCCGGTCATAGTCTGGGCGAGTACAGCGCCCTGGTGGCCGCAGGCAGTCTGACTTTGGCCGAAGCGGTCAAGTTGGTGGAGCGTCGTGGCCAGTTGATGCAAGAAGCTGTGCCTGCGGGGCAGGGCGGTATGGCGGCGATTCTCGGCCTGGACGACGCTGATGTGGTGGCGGCCTGCGTCGAAGCGGCTCAGGGTGAAGTAGTCAGTGCGGTGAACTATAACTCCCCGGGCCAGGTGGTGATCGCCGGTGCCAAGGCGGCGGTGGAGCGGGCTATTGAAGGCTGCAAGGCTCGTGGCGCCAAGCGCGCCATGCCGCTGCCAGTCAGCGTGCCGTCCCATTGCGAGCTGATGCGCCCGGCAGCTGAGCGTTTCGCCGAGTCGATCGCGGCGATCAACTGGCAGGCGCCGCAGATTGCATTGGTACAGAACGTCAGCGCTGCGGTAGCGGCTGATCTGGATACCCTCAAGCGCGACTTGCTGGAGCAGTTGTACAAGCCAGTGCGCTGGGTCGAGTCGGTGCAGGCCCTGGCGGCCAATGGCGCCACTCTGTTGGTCGAGTGTGGCCCGGGTAAAGTCCTGGCCGGCCTCAACAAGCGCTGCGCCGAAGGCGTGTCGACCTCTAACCTGAATACCCCAGATGCTTTCGCTGCCGCCCGTGCAGCGTTGGCCTGAACTAGGAGAAGCTTGCATGAGTCTGCAAGGTAAAGTTGCACTGGTGACCGGCGCCAGCCGCGGTATCGGCCAGGCCATCGCGCTTGAGTTGGGGCGTATGGGTGCCATCGTGGTAGGTACTGCCACTTCCGCCTCGGGGGCCGAGCGCATTGCTGCCACCCTCAAGGAAAACGGCATTCAAGGCACTGGCCTTGAACTCAACGTCACCAGCGATGAGTCCGTGGCTGCAGTCCTGGCCAGCATCAGCGAGCAGTTCGGTGCGCCGACGATCCTGGTGAACAACGCCGGTATCACCCGCGACAACCTGATGATGCGCATGAAAGATGACGAGTGGTACGACGTAGTCGATACCAACCTCAATAGTCTGTTTCGCCTGTCCAAGGGCGTTCTGCGCGGCATGACCAAGGCTCGTTGGGGTCGAATTATCAGTATTGGCTCGGTAGTGGGTGCCATGGGCAACGCTGGCCAAGTAAACTACGCCGCCGCCAAGGCCGGTCTGGAAGGTTTCAGCCGTGCTCTGGCGCGTGAAGTCGGTTCGCGGTCGATCACTGTGAATTCGGTGGCTCCAGGTTTTATCGATACCGATATGACCCGTGAGCTGCCGGAAGCGCAGCGTGAAGCCCTGCTGACACAAATTCCGCTGGGTCGTCTGGGTCAGGCTCAAGAGATCGCGCAAGTGGTCGCTTTTCTGGCGTCGGACGGTGCGGCCTACGTTACCGGGGCTACAATCCCGGTCAACGGCGGGATGTATATGTAAGTCAAATGTGACGGATTGCTTCAAAAAAATGTCATACGAGCTGTCTAAAATCCGTTATAAAGCTGCAATCTATTTATAGGCAGATGGCCAAAGGGTTTGAGGAGCAAAGCTTTCAGTTGAAAAGCTGAAAAGTCTTTCTATACACTTACCCACTGGCCAGCTGCCTGAATTTGTCCATTAGGAGTGAAAACAAGGTATGAGCACCATCGAAGAGCGCGTCAAGAAAATCGTTGCTGAGCAACTGGGCGTTAAAGAAGAAGAAGTTGTGAACACCGCTTCCTTCGTTGAAGACCTGGGTGCCGACTCCCTTGACACCGTTGAGCTGGTGATGGCTCTGGAAGAGGAATTCGAGACCGAAATCCCTGACGAAGAAGCTGAAAAAATCACTACCGTTCAAGCAGCTATCGACTACGTTACTAGCCACCAGGCTTAATCGTTTGTAGTCGTCTTTTGCTGTCATGGAAAAACCGCACTGCCGTTACGGCGTGCGGTTTTTTCTTTAGGCCTGATACAAAGTGTCGTCATTAGAAAAAGGAGAGTGCTGTGTCGCGTAGACGCGTCGTAGTCACCGGTATGGGTATGTTGTCGCCATTGGGTACGGATGTACCGAGTAGCTGGCAGGGCATTCTGGCTGGCCAAAGTGGCATCGGTCTGATCGAGCACACCGACCTTTCTGCCTATTCCACCCGTTTTGGCGGCTCGGTAAAGGGCTTCAATGTCGAGGAGTACTTGTCGGCCAAAGAGGCTCGCAAACTCGACCTGTTCATTCAATACGGTCTGGCGGCCGGGTTTCAGGCGGTGCGCAATTCCGGCCTGGAAGTCACTGATGCCAATCGTGAGCGCATCGGCGTGGCCATGGGGTCGGGTATTGGTGGTTTGACCAATATCGAAGAAACCAGTCGCACTCTGCATGATTCCGGCCCGCGACGGATTTCTCCGTTCTTCGTGCCTGGCTCGATCATCAATATGATTTCCGGTTTCCTGTCCATCCATCTGGGTGCCCAGGGGCCGAACTACGCAATTTCCACGGCCTGTACCACTGGTACTCATTGCATTGGCATGGCCGCACGCAACATTGCCTACGGCGAAGCCGACGTGATGATTGCCGGCGGCGCTGAAATGGCTGCCTGTGGTCTGGGTATGGGCGGCTTCGGCGCGTCCCGTGCATTGTCGACCCGCAATGACGAGCCGACTCGTGCCAGTCGGCCGTGGGACAAGGGGCGTGACGGCTTCGTGCTGTCCGATGGTGCCGGTGCGTTGGTCCTGGAGGAGCTGGAGCATGCCAAGGCCCGTGGTGCCACGATCTACGCCGAACTGATCGGCTTCGGCATGAGCGGTGATGCCTATCACATGACCTCGCCGCCAGCCGATGGCGCCGGTGCCGCTCGCTGTATCGCCAACGCCTTGCGCGACGCCAAGCTCAATGTCGACCAGGTGCAGTACATCAACGCCCATGGCACTTCGACGCCTGCCGGCGATCTGGCGGAGTCCGCGGCGATCAAGAGCGTGTTCGGCGATCATGCCTACAAGCTCGCGATCAGCTCCACCAAGTCCATGACCGGTCACCTTCTGGGTGCCGCCGGGGCCATCGAGGCAATCTTCAGCGTGCTGGCGATCAACAGCCAGGTGGCGCCGCCGACCATCAACCTGGATGAGCCGGATGAGGGTTGTGACCTTGATTTCGTGCCGCACACTGCGCGCAGCATGGACATCGATGTGGTGCTATCCAACTCCTTCGGCTTTGGTGGCACCAACGGCTCCCTGGTGTTCCGCCGGTTCTCCGAGTAATGCACAGCTGGGTCGACGGTCAGCCGGCTGACACATCGTCGCTCAGGGACCGCGGCCTGGCCTACGGTGATGGTCTGTTCGAGACCATCGCGGTCAAATCGGGACGGCCGCAACTGTTGGAGCGGCATCTGCAGCGCCTGGCTGAAGGTTGCCGGCGTCTGGCGCTCACTGCGGATCAGTCACTGATCCGCAGTGAAGTGCTGGCCTATGCGGCGGCTCTGGGGGATGGCGTACTCAAGCTGATCCTCACTCGGGGCGACAGCCTGCGAGGGTATGCCGCCGATCCAGCGGCTACCGCGCGGCGGATTCTCCTGGGCAGCGCATTCCCGACCTATCCGCCGGCCCATGCCGAGGAGGGGGTTCGTTTGTTTCCCTGTGCTACGCGTCTGTCCGAGCAGCCGCTATTGGCGGGTCTCAAGCACCTCAATCGCCTGGAGCAGGTTTTGGCCCGTGCTGAATGGCGCGACGCCGAGCATGCCGAAGGCTTGATGCTGGATGCCGCCGAGAGGGTGGTCGAGGGTGTGTTCAGTAACCTGTTCCTGATCAGTCAGGGGCGTTTGCTGACGGCGGATCTGAGCCGCTGTGGCGTAGCCGGGGTGATGCGGGCTGAAATATTGTTTCAGGCCGAGTCACAGGGCATCCCTACACAAGTCGCCGATATCAGTCTTGTTCAGCTGGAGCAGGCGGATGAAGTGTTCGTCTGCAACAGCGTCTATGGCATCTGGCCGGTACGTGCCTGCGCCGGGATGAGCTGGTCGGCAGGACCGCTCACCCGTAAACTGCAGGTCATTACCCGTGCACTACTGGATGCTTGATTCGTGAGACGTAAATTACTGCTCCTGCTGGAAACCGGACTGGTCCTGGCAGGGCTGCTGTTGGGCGCGAGTGCCTGGAAACTGTACTCGGCCCTGGACCAACCGCTGAACCTGAGCCAGGAACAATTGCTCGATGTTCCTGCTGGATCTACCCCCACTGGCACCTTCAATCGTCTGCAAGCCGACGGAGTGATCAAGGATGCGTTGTGGCTGCGCCTGTATTGGCGCTTCAATCTGCCGGGCCAGCCTCTGCACAGCGGTGAGTACCGCATGACCCCCGGCATGACTGCCGAAGGGCTGATCGGCCTCTGGCAGCGTGGCGAAGTGGTGCAATACAGCCTGACTCTGGTGGAGGGGTGGAACTTTCGCCAGGTGCGCAACGCGTTGGCCAAAAGTGACAAGTTGCAACAGACCCTGGTCGGCCTCAGTGACAGCCAGGTGATGGAAAAACTCGGGCATGCCGGAGTGTTTCCCGAGGGGCGTTTCTTTCCCGATACCTATCGTTTCGTGCGAGGCATGACGGATGCCGAGCTTCTGGAAAAAGCCTACGACCGCCTGGATGATGTGCTGGCCAAGGAGTGGAGCAAGCGTGCGGATAATGCGCCCTATAACGACCCCTATCAGGCGCTGATCATGGCGTCGCTGGTGGAAAAGGAAACCGGCGTACCTCAGGAGCGCGGGCAGATCGCCGGAGTGTTCGTGCGGCGCATGCAGATCGGCATGCTGCTGCAGACCGATCCGACCGTCATCTATGGCCTGGGGGAGCGTTACACCGGCAAGCTGACCCGGGCGCATCTCAAGGAGGCCACGCCTTACAACACCTACGTGATTGCTGGGTTACCGCCGACACCGATTGCCATGGTCGGGCGCGAAGCGATTCATGCGGCGCTCAATCCGGTGCCGGGCAAGAGCCTGTATTTTGTTGCCCGGGGTGATGGCAGTCATGTGTTCTCCGACGATCTGGATGCTCATAACAGCGCTGTGCGCGAGTTCCAGCTCAAGCGTCGTGCCGACTATCGCTCCAGCCCTGCGCCTGCAACCAGCCCGGTGGCTCCCGAGGCTACGAGTCCAGCACCGGCGGTCACGCCGGAAGTTGCTCCGCCCAGCATGCCGGATGCACCGTCAGTGCCGGTCGTGACTCCTGCGCCCAGCGAGCTCGAGCCTGTGCCGAAAAGCCCGCAATGACTTTGATTAAGGACTGCCTGTGACTGGCTTGTTTATTACTCTGGAAGGCCCGGAAGGCGCCGGCAAAAGTACCAACCGCGAGTACCTCGCCGAGCGTCTGCGCGATGCGGGTATCGAAGTGTTGTTGACCCGTGAGCCTGGTGGCACGCCCTTGGCCGAACGTATTCGCGAGGTGTTGCTGACCCCGGGTGAGGAGGTCATGAATGCCGATACCGAACTGCTGCTGGTATTTGCGGCCCGAGCCCAGCACCTGGCAGCGGTGATTCGCCCGGCGTTGGCTCGCGGGGCGGTGGTGCTGTGCGACCGTTTCACCGATTCGACCTATGCCTATCAGGGTGCCGGTCGCGGTCTGAGCCTTGAGCGTATCGCTGCCCTGGAGGATTTCGTCCAGGGCGCATTGCGCCCGGACCTGACCCTGGTCTTCGACTTGCCGGTGGAGGTCGGCCTGGCGCGGGCCAGCGCCCGGGGTCGACTGGACCGTTTCGAGCAGGAAGGCCAGGCTTTTTTCCAGAAGGTCCGTGAGGCTTTCCTGAAGCGCGCTGAAGCTGCCCCGCAGCGTTATTTTCTGGTAGATGCGGCGCAGCCCCTGGTTCAGGTCCAGCAGTCCCTGGATGCTTTGCTTCCGCAATTGCTGGAGCGCGCCCGTGGCTGAGGTCTTTCCCTGGCAGGATGCCCTCTGGCAGCAACTGGCGGGGCGCGCGCAGCATGCTCATGCCTACCTGCTGCATGGCCCGGCGGGTATCGGCAAGCGGGCGCTGGCCGAGCGCCTCATGGCCCGGCTGCTGTGCCAGCGTCCGGATGGGCTGGATGCCTGTGGACAGTGCAAGTCCTGCCTGCTATTGCAGGCAGGAAGCCACCCGGACAACTACGTGCTGGAGCCTGAGGAGGCGGACAAGGCGATCAAGGTCGACCAGGTTCGTGATCTGGTGAGCTTCGTGGTCCAGACCGCGCAGTTGGGCGGCCGCAAGGTGGTGCTGATCGAGCCGGTGGAGTCGATGAATATCAACGCCGCCAACGCGTTGTTGAAGAGCCTTGAAGAGCCTTCCGGGAATACCGTGCTGTTGTTGGTGAGTCACCAGCCGAGCCGGCTGTTGCCCACCATCAAGAGCCGTTGCGTGCAGCAGGCGTGCCCATTGCCCAGCCAGGCGGTGAGCCTGCAGTGGCTGTCCCATGCCTTGCCCGAGTGTACCGAGGAGGAGCGAGGAGAGCTGTTGACCCTGGCCGCCGGCTCGCCGTTGGCTGCGGTCAGCTTGCAGGCCCAGGGCGTTCGCGAACAGCGGGCGCTGGTGGTGGAAGGGGTGAAGAAGTTGCTCAAGCAGCAGCAGTCGCCGACTCAGTTGGCCGAGTCCTGGAATAGCATTCCCTTGCTGTTGCTGTTCGACTGGTTTTGCGACTGGTCGAGCCTGGTCCTTCGTTATCAATTGACCCAGGATGAGCAAGGGCTGGGGCTGCAGGATATGCGCAAGGTGGTGCAGTACCTCGCGCAAAAGTCCAGCCAGCCCAAGGTGCTGAGCATTCAGGACTGGATCCTGGCACAGCGCCAAAAGGTCCTGAGCAAGGCCAACCTCAATCGTGTACTGCTGTTGGAAGCACTGCTGGTGCAATGGGCGGCACTGCCTGCCCAGAACTGATGTGCGGCGCCTAGAATCAAGCTTGTATCCGGCCGGACGGTGAAGTCCGGCTCTTTCATTTATCGGATGTAGTTGTAGCCTCCTATGCTCGTAGATTCCCATTGCCACCTTGATCGTCTCGACCTTGCTGCCCACGATGGCTCTCTGGATGCTGCGCTTGCGGCGGCTCGCCAGCGCGGTGTCGGCCATTTCCTGTGCATTGGCGTCAGCGCGGACAACGCGGCAGACGTCAAGGCCCTGGCCGATCGCTATGACGATGTCGATTGTTCGGTGGGGGTGCACCCGCTGGATGTGCAGCCGGGTGCGGCGCCAGCGCTGGACTGGTTGCTGGACGAGCTGAACCATCCGCGAGTGGTGGCCATCGGCGAGACCGGTCTGGACTATCACTACGAGCCCGAGGCCGCTGAACTGCAGCAGCAGTCCTTCCGCCTGCATCTGCAGGCCGCGCAGCAAACCGGCAAGCCGGTGGTGGTGCACACCCGCGGCGCTCGTGCAGATACCCTGGCGTTGCTGCGTGAAGCGGCGCTGCCCAATGCCGGCGTGCTGCACTGCTTCACTGAGGACTGGGATATGGCCAAGGCGGCCCTGGACCTGGGGTTCTATATTTCCCTGTCAGGGATTGTCACCTTCCGTAATGCCGACGCCTTGCGGGACGTGGCGCGCCAGGTGCCGGCCGATCGGCTGCTGGTGGAAACCGATGCGCCTTACCTGGCGCCGATACCCTATCGCGGCAAGCCCAACCTGCCGCAGTATGTGCGTGAAGTGGCGGAGTTCCTGGCGATGCTGCGGGGCGAAGCCTATGAAGCCTTCGCCGAACAGACCACGGCAAACTTCAAGCGCCTGTTTCCCCTGGCTCGGGTCAAGAGCGGCGCTTGAGTTGCAAGTCGGGAAGGTAAATCCCAGGCAAAAAAAAACCCGGGTTCTGGGGGGTGAATCCGGGTTAAGACCATTAGGAGTAAAACTAAGGCACGCGGTCCTTCGGTACCTTCATCGGCGTTCCACTTGGGGGAGATGTCCCGCCGACAGTTCAAGTATTGATCACTATTACGTTCAGTCCAGTTACCCCTGCTCGTTTTTTAAACAAATTTGGAATACACGCGCTTCGGTTGGGTTCTCATTTGCCGTGTATAGATGAGTATTCCGCGAAAAATCATGGATATTTACTGAATTAAGGCGATTTTTGCTGGGAATAAGCGATTTTACCCGTTTGTTTCGTACATAAGCCGTTGCAGATTAAATTTCCTGAGAGGCGGATCTTCATCAATATCATCGATACTTTCAGAGTGATCACCCATTGTTGGCGTTTTTTTCCGAAGCTATTCAGGCGCTTTTTCACGCCAGGGGCAGGCTACGGGCTATTGGATAGTGGTGGAATTACGACTCGTTGAGCTGTTTTCGTCGAGTGTGGGGCTTGAGGTGGTATATGGCGCCTATTGCGGGAAGGCCAAGACTTTATGGTCTGAACTTAGGCTTTGCATCACGCGGTGTTTCCTGTTTTGACCGCTTGCCAGCCCAGTATTCACTGGTTTTTCCGGGTTTTTGAGGCCGGTGCCAGCCGTTTCGGCAGGTCGGTTTTTTCGTCAGAAACAGCAGCCACGATGGATGATCCGTGCATTTTTGCGCAAGTTAGGCATAATACGCGGCTTCGATTTTGACCCCGAACAGACCTTTTCTTATGCAGAAAGAACCTCGTAAGGTCCGTGAGTTTCGTCGCCGCGAGCAAGAAATTCTCGATACCGCGCTCAAGCTGTTCCTCGAACAAGGTGAAGACAGTGTCACCGTCGAGATGATTGCGGATGCCGTGGGTATCGGCAAAGGGACCATCTACAAGCATTTCAAGTCCAAGGCAGAGATCTATCTGCGCCTGATGCTCGATTACGAGCGTGACCTGAACGAGCTGCTGCACTCTGCCGACGTCGACAAGGACAAGGAAGCCCTGTCCCGGGCCTACTTCGAATTTCGCATGCGTGATCCGCAGCGCTACCGGTTGTTCGATCGCCTGGAAGAGAAGGTGGTCAAGGGCAACCAGGTGCCGGAGATGGTCGAGGAGTTGCACAAGATCCGCGCTTCCAACTTCGAACGCCTGACCCTGTTGATCAAGGGCCGTATCAGCGAAGGCAAGCTTGAAGACGTGCCGCCGTACTTCCACTACTGCGCTTCCTGGGCGCTGGTGCATGGAGCGGTGGCGCTGTACCACTCGCCGTTCTGGAGCAATGTGCTGGAGGACCAGGAAGGTTTCTTCCAGTTCCTGATGGACATCGGCGTGCGCATGGGCAACAAGCGCAAGCGCGACCCCGACACCTCCAACGGCTGAGGCATTCAGCCGTTGTATGGCGCTATCGGGAAACTGTATGGCGCAGTGTCCGGGGAATATACTCAGGCATGGGACTTGCTAAAACCTGATTTATAAGTCAGGTTTTGCCCGGTTCCTCCTTCCTACGCCGGAGTCATCCATGATCGTCGATCGTCAAGGCAGGCGCTTTCGCAACTTGCGGATCAGTCTGACGTCTGCCTGCAACTATGCCTGTACCTACTGCGTGCCCAACGGCAAGCGGCTGGTGGCTGCCCAGGACGAGTTGTCGGCCCAGGCGATGGCCCGGGGCGTGGCGTACCTGATGGAAGCAGCGGGCATCGAGCGCTTGCGCATCACCGGTGGCGAGCCTCTGGTCAGTCCCAAGTTGGAGGCTTTCATGGGGGCGGTGGGGCAGATGGGCCTGGAGGACATCAGCTTGACCACTAATGGCCAGCTCCTGGCGCGCAAGCTGCCATTGCTGGTGGACGCCGGGATCCGACGGATCAACGTTTCCCTCGATACGCTGGACGCTGCGGCTTTTCGCAGCATCGCCCGTGGCGGCGATCTGGCCACGGTGCTCGACGGCATGCAGCAGGCCCGGGCCGCGGGCCTGAAGATCAAGGTCAACATGGTGCCGTTGCGCGGGCAGAACCTGGATCAGGTCATGCCGCTGCTCGATTACTGCCTGCAGCAAGGCTATGAGCTGCGCTTCATCGAGTTGATGCGCATGGGGCACCTGGCCAGTGACGGCAACGCCTTCCTGCAACAGTTTGTCAGCCTGCAGCAACTGCTGGAGCTGATCGGCGAACGTTATGAGTACCTTCAGGCCGATGCACCGGTGGACGCTACCGCCGTGCGCTACGAGATTCCCGGGCTTGGCCATTTTGGGGTGATCGCCAATGAAAGCGTGCCATTTTGCCGGACCTGCTCACGCTTGCGGTTGTCCTCCACCGGTTGGTTGCATGGCTGCCTGTCATCGAGCAATCGTCACTATGTTGGCGATCTTCTGGACAAGCCGCGGCATCAAGCATTGCCAGCCTTGCAGCGCCTGTTGGTCAAAGCCCTGGGGGACAAGCAGGATGTGGCCTTTTCCGGTGGCGCCACGGTGATGAAGATCATCGGCGGTTAATTCTGTTCCTGCGTAATTCCCTTCAGCTTCGGAGCTGGCGCGGAAGCTGCATCTTGTGGCCATTCGGCGGTTTTCCGTCACCGGATTTTGGAGGGTAGGATGCGTAGCCTGGTTTTGCTGCTGGCCTTTTTGGCGCTCGGCGGCTGCATGAATGTCAGTGATATGGGCGAAGGTGTCCGTTACCACCTGAGTGATGCGGGAGTGCTTGATCACAGTGACACTCGCCGTACCAGCTCATTTCGCATTCAGCCGGATTCGTTCATTTTCATTGCCCAAGGGCATTTCGTACCGCCTGGTGGTGCCTATCCACGGCCCAACGTGGTGGCTGAAGAAGCCTTCAATGGCTTTGTCGAATATTTCCCCATGGTGCGTCGGGCCCGGGCACCTGAAGGCCTGAACGAAGCCATGGCCGAAGCCCGTGAAGTCGGGGCGCACTATTTGCTCTACGCCCGGTTTGCCAAGGCTGATGACCGTATTGGCAACTCTGATGAGTGGCTGGATCAAGAAGCGTTGGACCGTCTGGGTATCGATACCAGTACCATCCAGATCATGCTGATTGAAACCAGCACCCAGTATCTGATCGATTCGGCGCGGATTCGCAGTCGTGGCGGTTTACTGACGTTCCATGACAACAAGCCACAGGACCTGCTAGGCCCGCCCTTGCAGCAATACGCTCGGGGTTTGTTGGGCCTGAGCGACTGAGTGAGAGATTAAGGAGGTAGGCATGAGTGGTCCAGGCAAGGCCAATGATCTGTTGGCGCAGATTCCCAAGGCCGAGAAGGGGCTGCCGCCGGTCCACCTGTGGAACCCTGACTTCTGCGGTGATATCGACATGCGTATCGCCCGCGACGGCACTTGGTATTACCAGGGGACGCCCATTGGGCGGAAACCCATGGTCAAGCTGTTCTCCACTATTATCCGCCGCGATGGCGACGACTATTTCCTCATCACGCCGGTGGAGAAGGTCGGTATAAAGGTCGATGACGCACCCTTCGTCGCCGTGACTCTGGAGGTCGAAGGGCAGGGCGAAAACCAGGTGCTGCGCTTTACCACCAACGTCGATGAGCAAGTGGTTGCCGGTGGCGAGCACCCGTTGCGGGTGATGATCGATCCTGTGACTCAGGAGCCGGCGCCTTACCTCCTGGTTCGACACAATCTTGAAGCGCTGATCCATCGCAATGTCTTTTATCAACTGGTGGATCTGGCGCAGATTCGTGTCGTTGATGGCCAACGCTGGCTTGGTGTGTGGAGCGGCGGGAAGTTCTTCCCAATTGATCTTGAGCCCTAGATAGAGGCTTCGGTCTCTGCAAAAGATATTTCTTGATCTGGATCCGACGTTTCATGTATCAAGCCGGACATGATTAGACATGTTCGATTTGATAAGAAAACACGCGTGGTCGACGAACTGATCCGGCGCATTGAAAGCGGTCTGCTGGAAGACGGTTTTCAGCTACCGGGTGAGCACCAGTTGGCTCAGGAGTTCGGTGTCAGCCGCGGTACCTTGCGTGAGGCCCTGGCTGAGCTCAAGCGTCGTAACTACATTGCCACGCAAAGCGGCGTCGGCTCGATCGTCACCTTTGACGGCGTGGCCTTGGACCAGCATCACGGCTGGGCCCAGGCCCTGGCCGACAGCGGTACGCTGGTCAATACCGAGGTGTTGCGCCTGGAGCCAATCCTGCGGCCGGATCTCAAGCATCGCCTGGGCACCGACCAGTTCATTGCCCTTGATCGCCGCCGGCGCAGTACTGATGGCCGAGTGTTGTCCCTCGAGCGTTCTCTGATCCCGGCCTCCGGCGAGTTGGAAGGCTTGCCTCGGGTCGGTCTGATCGATGACTCCTTGACCATTACCCTGGCCGCCTACGGCTATATTGGCGAGCGCGGCGACCAGTGGGTCAGCGCCGAGCCGTTGAGCGCCGAAGATGCCCAATTGCTGGGGCGCGCACCGGGTGAGGTGTTTCTCAAGGCTCTGTGCACCACCTATGACCGCCAGGGACGCTTCATGGAGCAGGTCGAGAGTTTGCTGGACCCGCAGCATTTTCGTATGCACCTGCAATTTGGAAAGTCGCGATGAGCCAGCTCCTGCGCGGGCTCGGGGCCTTCTACGGACTGGCCTTGGGCGACGCGTTGGGCATGCCGACCCAGTCCTTGAGCCGCGAACAGATCCTGCAGCGCTTCGGCGCCATCCGCACCCTGGAAGACGCCGGTCCCGATCAGCCGATTGCTGCCAACATGCCCGGAGGCTCGATCACCGACGACACCGAGCAGGCGATCCTGGTGGGCCGTCTGCTGGTGCAGGGCAAGGGGCGGATCGCCCCAGCGACCTTGGCTCGGACTCTGATCGAGTGGGAGGCGATGATGCAGGCCAAGGGATCCCAGGATCTGCTCGGTCCGTCCACCAAGCGCGCCATCGAAATGATTCTTGCCGGCCACTCGGTGGAAGAGGCTGGCCGCTACGGCACCACTAATGGCGCGGCCATGCGCATCACGCCAGTGGGGATCGCTGCCAACGTGGCGGTGCCCGAGGACTTTATCCTGGCAGTGGTTCAGGCGTGCCAGGTGACTCATAACACCAGCCTGGGGATTGCCAGTGCGGCGGCAGTGGCGGCGGTGGTTTCCGCCGGGATCAACGGCGCTGCCCTGAGCGAGGCCTTACCTCTTGGTATACAGATTGCCCGCCAGGCAGAAACTCATGGCCACTGGGTGGCAGGCGCGAGCATCGCTGCCCGCCTGGAGTGGGCGAGCACCCTGACGGTTGACCGCGACAAGGAGCGGTTCGCGCGGATGCTGTATGAGCTGGTCGGTACTTCGGTGGCGTCCCAGGAATCGGTGGTGGTCTGTTTTGCCCTGGCCAGGCAAGTCGCCCTTGGGCAGTTGCAGGCCTTCGAGGCGCTGTGCATGGCCGCCAGCCTGGGCGGAGACACTGACACTATCGCGGCGATTCTCGGGGCGATGCTCGGTGCGTGCCTGGGGTTGGATGTATGGCCCGCAGCGTTGATTGGCCAGGTTCAGCAGGTCAATCAACTGGATCTGCAGCCGCTGGTAAAAGAGTTGTTGGCCCTGCGCTGAGTTGGCTGGCGCCGAACGCTATGGAAAGCTTGATTACGGCCAGGAATGCCGGGATGTTCAGTGACTTCCGAAATTGCCTAAAACCATAACAACGGCAACAGGAGCCTTCTTCATGAGTTCATCGACCGCCGGGCCAGGCGCCGGGCAACTAGAGACCCGCGGTATCGAGCCGGTTCCCGAGGCGGAGTGCAACGGGCATCCACTGCAGCTGTTCTGGGTCTGGTTCGCGGCCAATATCAGCATCCTCGGTTTGCCCCTGGGGGCGACCCTGGTGGCGTTCCGCGGCCTGTCGATCTGGCAGGTACTGCTGGTGGCGATCCTTGGTTCGGTGGGCTCGTTCGCCGTGGTCGGGTTGATCTCGGTGGCTGGCCGCCGTGGGCGGGCACCAAGCCTGACCCTGTCCCGGGCGATCTTCGGCGTGCGCGGCAACATCGGCCCGACCCTGGTGTCGATGCTTTCGCGGGTCGGCTGGGAGACGGTAAATACCACCACTGCGGCCTTTGTCCTGCTGTCCCTGAGTTCGATCCTGTTCCACACCCCGGCATCCGCCAAGGATGCGCCACTGTTGACCCTGCTGTTCATCGGCATCTTCGTGTTGATGACCTTGAGTGTCTCCGGCCTGGGTCACGCCACCCTGCTGGTGATCCAGAAGTGGGCCACCTACGGCTTCGGCGCGTTGAACGTACTGGTGGGCGGTTTTCTCTGCGCCACCATCGACTGGGCCGCAGTGTTCAATGCATCCCCTGCGCCCCTGAGCGCGATGATCATCGGTATCGGCACCATGGCTGCCGGCACCGGGATTGGCTGGGCCAGCTCCGGGGCAGACATGTCGCGCTATCAGCAGCGTTCGGTCAGCGCCGGGCGGTTGGTCGCCTCGGCGGCTTTTGGTGCAGGTATCCCGTTGGTGCTGCTGATTACCCTGGGAGGGCTGCTGTCGGTGGGCAATGACCAACTGGCCTCGGCAGTCGACCCGATCATCGCGATCCGCGGCATGCTGCCGACCTGGATGGCCGTGCCTTATCTGATCGCCGCCTTCGGTGGCTTGCTGCTGTCCAACAACCTTTCGGTGTATTCCGCCGGCCTCACCGCATTGACCCTGGGCCTCAAGGTCAAGCGGGTCTATGCAGTGCTGGTGGACATCGTGGCGATCTTCATCGGCTCGATCTACTTCATGCTGATCGCCGACAGTTTCTACGGTCCTTTCATCAGCTTCATCTCGTTGCTGGCGGTACCGATCACCGCCTGGGTGGGGATCTTCGTGGTGGACCTGATCCACCGTCACTACTACAGCGCCGAGGACTTGCTGAATGTCGGCCCCGGCAGTGCCTATTGGTACCAGGGTGGTATCGAGTGGCGCGCCTTTGGCGCCTGGGTGCTGGCCATCGTCCTGGGGTTCTGTTTCACCAGCATTGGCACCACCGCTGAAGACGTCTGGTTCAACGGGCCGCTGGCCGACTCCTGGCTGGGCCATAACGGCCTGGGCTGGATCGTCACCTTCCTGGTGGCCGGCGGCGGTTATGGCTTGCTCGGCGGAGCCCGGGACCGGCGTAGCGGCTTTGTCGAGAATGCCAATGCCTAGGTTGCTCCACAGTGGCCAGGTGATCGTCGATCTGGTGATGGCCGTAGACCGTCTGCCGGCCTCCGGTGGTGATGTGCTGGCCGAGTCGGCGTGCTTCGAGGCCGGTGGCGGCTTCAACGTCATGGCCGCAGCTGCGCGCAACGGCTTGCCGGTGGTCTATCTCGGCCGTCACGGTCAGGGGCGTTTTGGCGACCTGGCGCGGGAGGCCATGCAGGCCGAAGGCATTCAGGTGAGCCTTGCGCGCAGCCTTGGCGCTGACACCGGTTTGTGCGTGGCGGTGACTGAAGCGTCCGCCGAGCGCACCTTCATTTCCCATATCGGCGCCGAGGGCGAGTTGTCGGCGCAGGACTTGGCACAGGTCGCCGTGACCGCTGGGGATTATCTCTACGTCAGCGGCTACAGCCTGCTGCAGGCGAGCAAGGCCCAGGCCCTGATCGACTGGTTGCTGGGGTTGCCGCGTTCGGTGCCGCTGATGTTCGACCCAGGCCCCCTGGTGGATTCGGCGGACTCGCCGCTGATGGCGGCGTTGTTGCCGCGGATCGATATTTGGAGCAGTAACCGGATCGAAGCGCTGCATTTCACTGCTACCTCGACGATTGCCGAGGCGTTGCCGCGACTTGGAGCATGGTTGTCACCTAGCACCTTGCTGGTGGTGCGGGACGGCCCTCAGGGCTGCTGGATCAGTCAGTACGGACATCAAGTTCAGGTCCCGGGATTCAAGGTCGAGGCCGTGGACAGCAATGGCGCCGGTGACGCCCATGCCGGGGTCTTTATCGCCGCGCTCGCGGCCGGCCATGAGCCTCTGGCGGCGGCCCGTCGTGCCAACGCGGCCGCGGCCATTGCGGTTACCCGCCGTGGGCCGGCCACGGCACCGGGCAGTGCCGAAGTGGATGCGCTGCTCGACGCCCAGTGATTGCCGCGAGGGAGCTCGCTGCCGGTGGCCGGTGGCAACGAGCCTTCGTCCATAGCTGGCGGGTTGTTGTTGATCTTCGGCGTGCCCTGGGGGGCGGGGTATCTCGGACCTTCCACGGGGGCGGTAGGTCCGCTGGCGTCGGCCAGTGCTGCGGTGGAAGCAGTCCGGCCAGGGCAAGGGCAGAGAATTGGACCTTGATCATGGTGTCGCCTCCATGGGTTAGAGTCGTTACCTGATGTCGGTCGGTGCCGGGTTGCGCTTGGTGCCTGAGGATCGACGAGCGGTGTCAGGTGCTGCGTGCAGTCCGTGGATGGTACATGCGGCGCCAGCCCAGGCGCCCGAGGGTTATCAGCCAGTTCAGCAAGGCAATGCCAAGCACGGTGAACAGCAGTGTCTGCATGCCGGCATCGACAATGATCCTCCCCGCCAGCAAGGGAAACCCGAATACCCCGATAAAGTAGGACAGGCTGAACAGTAGCAACGCTTGTGAGGTGCTGCCGGCCGGTGCTTCGTTGGCTGCCAGGCCATTGATCACCGAATAGGTCAGGCCGTAGCCGACTCCCAGTACCACCGCAGCCAGCAGGTAGCTGGCGCTGCTGTCCACGGCAAACAGGAACAGCAGGATCGACACCACCATCAATCCTGACAGCAGGCAGGAGGCACGGTAAGGATCGCGCTTGACCACGATGCCGGCGATCAGCATCCGGCTGGCGATGGCGGCGCTCATGAAGCCGAGAAAGAACAGTGAGTAGTCCACGCCGCGGGAAGGCCCGTAGCTGGTCTGGAAGCTCGACAGGCCGCCAAATACGCAGCCTCCCAGGCCCACCATGAGGATCGGCAACAGCGCCTTGGAGGACAGTACCCGAGCCATGCCGACCCAGGTGATTCTCGCGGCTGAGGCGCCCAGGTGATTGGTCCGTTGGCGCAAGCGGGCATCCAGCTTCCAGAAGATCAGCACCCCCAGCAGGCTGGCCACCGCCGCGATGAAAAAGGCGCTGGTCAATGGAAAGCCCAAGGCGCTGCCCAGGCGACCCAGCAGGGGCCCGGAACCAATCCCGCTCATCATGCTGCCGGACAGCAGGGCGAAGTAGCGTGCCCGTTGTGCGGGCTCCACCAGCATCGCCACGATGATCGGTCCCAGGGTGTAGAACACCCCCCAGCCCAGGCCCAGGGTCAGACCGAAGAACAGCAAGGCGTGGCCGACCCCCGGGGTCAGGGCGAAGCCCAGGCTGGCCAGCGCCAGCAGGCAGCCGAACAGGGCTACCGAGCGGGCGGCGCCAAGCCAGTCCGAGAGGTGCCCGGAGCCGATCACTGCGACAAAGGTGCTGAGCATCGCTGCGGAAATCACGCTGCCGGCGTCGTGCTCATTGCCGCCGCGGGTGCTGATCAGCAGCGACAAGAGAAAGGTCGAACCGTAAGACAGTGACAGCAGATAGCTGCCCAGGCAGAACAGCCCGAACAGGGGGCCCGCCCCCTGGGATTCCTGCGTAGCACGCGCGGACATGAAAGCGCCTCTTTATCCTTGGAGTTATGCCGGGCTTTCTAACATGGCGATGCCAGGTGTTTGTTGTGTTCCTGCTGGTCTCAGGGTTAGTTGGCAGCGGAGTAAGGACTGGCCTTACTGGCCGATTTCCTCCAGCAACGCTTGCCTGAAGTGTTGCAGGCGCTCATGGCGGATCTGCGCCAGGCGGGTACCGGTCGGGGTTTGAAAACCTGCGGCAAGGTGCAGCAGCTTGGTCTCGAAGTGATCCAGGGTGAAACGCGAGTCATCCAGATCGCGCTGGCTGGCACAGGGATCCGCTGGGTCGTAAAGGACTCGGCCCAGTCGCCCAGCGACATAGAAGGTGCGCGCCACGCCGAGGGCCCCGAGGGAGTCCAGCCGATCGGCGTCCTGAAGGATCCTGGCTTCCAGAGTCGTGGGAGCAATGGCGGCGGAAAAACTGTGGGCGGCGATGGCGTGGGCCACGGCGTCGATCTCTGGGCTCGACCAGTCGAGCTCTTCGAGAATTTCGCGGGACTTGTCCGCCGACAGCCGTGAAGCCTGGGAGCGCAGCGGCGAGCTTTTTTCCACGGCCACACAATCGTGGAGCAGGGTTGCGGCCAGCAACACCTTGAGGTCGCCGCCTTCCTCTTCAGCAATGCGTTTTACGTTGGTCCAGACCCGTTGCAGATGAGACAGGTCATGGGCGCCGTCATCGACGGGGGCGAGGGCGTGAGGCAGCAGGGTTGCTGCCAGGGT
Source organism: Pseudomonas sp. Fl4BN1 (assembly GCF_009908285.1). Classification (GTDB taxonomy): domain Bacteria; phylum Pseudomonadota; class Gammaproteobacteria; order Pseudomonadales; family Pseudomonadaceae; genus Aquipseudomonas. The sequence goes on along the minus strand of NZ_JAAARM010000004.1, from coordinate 49,542 downwards.
TTGCAGGGGGGCGAAGGTCATTCGGCGTTCCGCGATAGCCAGTTCGGCGTCACTGTAGCAGTTGCCGCAGGCTCGGGCCGCGTTCGGATGATCAGGTCCGCAGGTGTTCCGAGGTGCTCAAGAGCAACGCCTGTTACGTCGCGGTGCCGCCCAGGCTGATCGCAGCCTTTGGCAGCACCGGTCGGGTTCAGAGGTTCGCCCAGGTGCATAAATGCCCGTGCATGTTTTTCTCCTGTCGTTCTAATATGGCCGCCTGATTCCGCCATGAGAACCGTCGATGACCGTCGAAATCCGTCCTGCGCTGCCCAGTGATGCCCCGCAGATTCTTGCCTTCATCACCGAACTCGCCGATTACGAGCGCGCTCGCCATGAAGTGATCGCCAGCGTCGCCGACATCGAGCGCAGTCTGTTCAGCGAAGGAGCAACGGCCCATGGGCTGATCTGCCTGCGCGAGGGTCTGCCGATCGGCTTTGCGGTGTTTTTCTTCAGTTATTCGACCTGGCTGGGCAGCAACAGCCTGTACCTGGAAGATCTCTACATTACCCCGGAACAGCGGGGGGGCGGAGCGGGCAAGCAACTGCTGCGGCACTTGGCGCAGATTGCTTGTGATAACGACTGCGGGCGCTTCGAATGGAGCGTGCTGGAGTGGAATGAACCGGCGATCCAGTTCTACAAGTCCCTTGGCGCGCAGCCTCAGGAAGAATGGGTCAAGTACCGCATGGACGGTGAAGTGCTGCGGGCTTTCGCCCGCGGTTGAAGTTCCCCGGCGCAGGTTCTGGAGTGCCAGCGCCAGTGCACGACAGCCTGGCCCAGGCTACAAATGCGCATTTCGCTGGCAAGCCATGCTTGCAAAAACCGTGGCTCAGGCTTTCAAGGTCGCCATGTCGATCACGAAGCGATACTTCACATCGCCCTTGATCATGCGCTCGTAGGCCTCGTTGATCTGGCGGATGTCGAGCATTTCGATGTCGCAGGTGATGCCATGTTCGGCGCAGAAATCCAACACCTCCTGGGTCTCGGCAATGCCGCCGATCAGCGAGCCGGCCAGTACGCGACGGCTCATGACCAGCTTGCCGGCGTGGAGTGCCGGGTCCACCGGTTCGATCAGGCCCACCAGGATATGCACGCCGTCAAAGCGCAGGGTGTCGAGGTAAGGGTTGAGATCGTGGGGCACCGGAATGGTGTCCAGGAGGAAGTTGAAATGCCCGGCCACTGACTGCATCTGCGCCGGGTCGGTGGACACGATCACATGATCGGCGCCCTGGCGCCGGGCTTCTTCGGCCTTGCCCGCCGAGCGGGTGAACAGGGTCACTTCGGCTCCCAGGGCCTTGGCGAACTTGATGCCCATGTGGCCCAGGCCGCCCATGCCGAGAATGCCCACCTTGTCCCCGGCCTTGACTCCGTAATGCTTGAGTGGCGAGTAGGTGGTGATGCCGGCACAGAGAATCGGTGCGGCGCTGGCCAGGTCGAGCTTCTCTGGGATACGTACGACAAAGTGCTCGCTGACCACGATGCTGTCGGAGTAGCCGCCCATGGTGTTGCTGCCATCGACCCGGTCCGGGGTGGCATAGGTCATGGTCGGACCTTCCAGGCAGTACTGTTCCAGATCTGCAGCGCAGGCCTCGCAGTGGCGGCAGGAGTCCACCATGCAGCCGACGCCCACCAGGTCGCCGACCTTGTGCCGACTGACGTTGGCGCCGACAGCGGTGACCTTGCCGACGATCTCGTGGCCGGGCATCAGCGGGTATACGGCGATGCCCCATTCGTTGCGGGCCTGGTGGATGTCGGAGTGACAAACAGCAGTTTTGAAGGCGCTGGATTGACATTCATCTAACGCCATGTAAATAAAGGGTTAAAGCGGTTCTATGGGCTTATACATTGACAACCTGATCCTTCAACCCAAGATTGACAAATCTTGCCCTAGGCCACGCTGGGATTGACAAAAATTGGGCGATTATTTTATTCATTTCCACTGATTGACACCTCTGAACGCCCTGCAGCGTTGCCTATTCAGGGCCTAACGTCCCCCGAAATCGACGTGCCTTTTGACGAAGCCTGAATGCCTTGAGTTCACGCAGACGCTTCTAGGATATGGTGATAAATCTCCATGAATGTTCAGATACCCCGATATAAAATCGGTGGTGCCAGCTTGGACTTAGCGTTGTACATGTTTCAATTTCGATAGTCTCGACGCTCAGAAAATCGGTGAAACAGGCATGGAGGGCGGAGGATTTGGTATCGCCAATAGTCCTTAATTACAAGAAAATTGGAGCATCCCTTGCACTTTCTAAAAGGTTTTTATGTATACCGCTATTGGTTATGCTGCTCAGTCTGCTACATCCCCACTCACTCCAATTAAGTTCGAGCGTCGTAGCCCAAGGGTGGACGATGTGGTTATTAATATTTTATTTAGTGGAGTATGTCATAGCGATATTCATCAGGCACGAAACGAGTGGGGAATTGCAGTCTACCCCCTAATGCCCGGGCATGAAATTGTAGGCAAAGTTATAAGCGTGGGCGGTGGCGTAGTTAAGTACAAGGTTGGCGATGTTGTTGGCGTCGGCTGTATGGTCGATTCTTGCCGTCATTGTGCTGCTTGCAAATCGGATCTGGAGCAATATTGCTCTGAGGGCCCGACTATGACTTATGCAACCCCGGATCGCTTCGATGGAAGCAATACTATGGGAGGCTATTCCAGCAGCATCGTGGTCAGCGAGCATTTCGTGGTGCGCATCCCTGAGAAGCTAGATCTGGCCAGTGCCGCGCCAATTCTCTGTGCCGGCATCACCACCTACTCGCCGCTCAAGTATTATGGCGTTAAGGCAGGCGACAAAGTAGGTGTGCTGGGCATGGGTGGTCTGGGCCACATGGGCATCAAGTTTGCCAAGGCAATGGGTGCCGAAGTCACACTTTTTACTCGCTCGGCGGGTAAGGTTGAAGAAGCCCGCCGTCAGGGTGCTGATCACGTGATTGTGTCCACCAATACCGAACATATGAAGGCCGTTGCTGGTAATTTCGATTTTTTGCTGGACACCATTCCTGTACAGCACGACTTAAATCCCTACTTGGAAACCTTGCGATTTGATGGCGTGCACATCTTGGTGGGACTAATCGAGCCGGTCGATCCGCCGATACATGCCGCTAACTTGGTCATGAAGCGCCGGATGCTAGCCGGCTCGCTGATCGGCGGTATTGCCGAAACACAAGAGGTGTTGGATTTTTGCGCCGAACACGGCATTAGCTGTGACATTGAGATGCTTGATATAAAAGACATCAACGAGGCTTTTAGTCGTGTAATTTCTGGTGACGTTAAATATCGATTTGTAATCGATATGGCAACTCTCAAGGTCTGATGTAATCGTCCGAGCTCGCATATTATAAACTTCGCGAGCTCGGGCTGATTGACCTCTTTGACTAGATTGATACTCAGAACTGAAGAGCGATACGAGTCGAGGCTATTCAGAGGCTTTGGCGTCGCGAGGGAGCTCACTCTTGCCCCGACTCTCCGTAGCCTTTACTACCGAACAAGGCTCCTTCCTCAAGTGTTTTCCACGTTGGGCAATGGTGGTGTGGACTGTGATGAGTCTGGTCGGGCAGCGGATTCTTCCTCTCTCGCACGGTTCTGAGGGTTTCTGGACTTCTCGATTCCCCACACAGCCTTAGCCACTTCCTCAATCTTGGCCACAGATTTATCAACATTGAAACCGACGATAAATGCCAATGCGAAGAAACCAATTTCGCTGGCTCCCTGATTCGAGCTGGACTCCAGTACTAGCAGGCCCGCCTTTAGAAACAGGTAACTAACAGCGCCTGCAGTCGTGCTGGTGATCGGGCGGATGCCCGTTGAGATCCGGTCTGGTTTAACCCAGAAAGCCGCTTGCGATATGTCGGGTACGTCCGGCATCTTAGCGGGAGTGGGTGTACTGGGCAGCGTACTGGGAGACTTGTGGGTTCTACAGGGGGGGCACTGGACGTTCGTGGATCCAGATCGCTTCTTGCCTCACAACCTGATTCGCCATAAGGGCTTTGACGCTTTCGTGGGACAGCCCAAAGTAAACATTGTGCGGGACACCGCCGCTGCCGTTTTCCCTGACTGGGATCCGCCCAAAGCGATTGCGACAAGCGTTCTTGCAGGGGGTGAGGAGATTGCTTCGGCCATGAGTTCTGCAGGGCTTGTGGTGGATGTAACAACGACCTTGGAAGCGCCGCGCGAGTTAGCCAGGAGGAGTGATTCCCCGCGTACAGCGAGCCTGTTCGTCACACCATCGGGCCTTTTAGTGTGATGATTCTTGAGGATTCCGAAAGGAGTCAGCGTATCGATGGTTTGGTAGGGCAATATTACCGAGCAATTCTGGAAAACGGTTGGGGTCAGGAATATCTGGCCGAGCACCTGGGAGATTGCTGGGTAGGTGGTGGGTGCCGAGATATTTCTGTTCGGATGTCCAATGAATGCATTCACACGCATGCAGGGATTCTCTCTCGCCAGCTTCGACAGTCAGTTGCTCAACCCCATGCGAGGATTTGTGTGTGGAAGTCAGATGATAAATCTGGGGCAGTTACTGCTCACGAAGTCGAATTGGCTGAGGTGTATTTCACGGAATCGGCGGGCTGGACGGTCAAGTATGACGTGGCGCTCGTTGAGAAGTTACGAATGTCTCGATGTTGTGCCCTCCCAAAAGAAACCGGTAGTGCCATCTTGGGCGTGACGGATTTGAAAACAAAAAACATTGTGATAGTCGACTTGCTCCCGACGCCACCTGATAGTGATTTTAGTCCGAGCCATTTCATTTGGGGCCAGGAAGGCCAGGCGCAAGCGCTGGAAGAGGTACACAAGCATACTGCCCGGGCCGTGGACTACGTGGGAGAATGGCACTTCCATCCTGATGGATGTCCTGCTTGGCCTAGCAATAATGACGAAAAGCTCCTCGATACCTTGCACTGGAAGATGAGTGCCGAAGGACTGCCGGCTCTAATGGTTATTGTTAGACAGACGGACGTTGGCATATTCGTGCGCTAAGTCAGTTGCGTGGAGATCGTTCAGTTTAGAAATAGTATGGGTTTCGCATAATTGGGACTTGTCTGCAGGGTTTATGAAAGATAATGCATTGCTCCAAACGATCACCGGCGCGGTGATCACCACAGGATTGACGCTGCTGGGCACAGCGGTTCTGCAAAAATATCAAAATGATGCAGCAGAAAGAACTCGGTTTTTAGATGGAGCGCAGGTGACGGCCCAAGCAACAACTAAACTCCTAATGCAGGATTATAACGCCCTTGAACAGCTAAGAAGTAGCACAGATAAAAAAGGGTTTGAATTCTATATAAAAGACTCCGGTCAGAAATATGAAAAATTCTATCGCGATTGGCGCCAGCAAATGATTCAGAATCAGTTCAGTATGTAGGTTTCGAAGCTGACAACCTGGGAAACCTTGGCACCAAGGATGACGCGCCCCCGAAACCCACTCTCCAGCAGTGTAAAGAGGCTCCGGTCGCGAAGGCTTCCTGAGTTTTCGACGGTCTGCTTGATTGCATCACTGTGAGTGAAGACATCCAGTCCCAACGGAATGGCGTGGAGTCGCGATGGCTTGTGCGTTATTGGTGGACACGTGTAGCACGGGACTTCGGACTCTGGTGCGGTGGTGTTTACAGGACAGATTTCAGTCTGGTTGAAATCAGGCATTGGGCTCTTGGTCACTTCCACGCCTCGTGAGGCATCCCCCTTGAACGTGCTGAGCGCTTTCAACGGGAGCGTCTCGACAAAAGGGTGAAGCACGCTGCGCGGTACTGAGGTGTCGTTGGACAAGGCCAGTACCGAAGAAGTCGCAGCCGCGATCTGGGTGTGCACGGCGTTCAGGGCAGGTGTTTCTGCATCCCGAGGCCAGATGACGGACTCTTTAATGAGGTCGTGGTGATTGGCATACCCTAGCCCCCTGGACAGGGTCTCTTGGGCAAGAGAGAGCTGGACGGGTGAATGGCCTAGCCATAGTTTCTGGATGCTTTTGGCGAGTTTTTTGAAGGCGGCTTGGGGCAGCAGATCTTCGGGATAGACCGGAACGCGCATGGCAATTCTCCAATGTCACGGTGTCGGCTGCCCGCTGGCAATTGTCGAAGTGCGTGCGAAAGAAGGGGAGAAACACCTGAGGCGCAAAGGCTTTACATGCCGACCGCTCGATCCAGGAAGACCGTGGTCAGTACGGTAGTATCGCTCCTGGTGCTGATCAACACTGTAGCTTGCCAGCTGGACAGGCTTGCCTATGAGGCGGATTTGTTGGCTGCCCTGATGGAAGTCATCGTATAGGGGCGTTCAACGGCGGAAACTGTTCTGGGTTAGGGGAGGCGGTCGATCGCGGCGCCGTAGTCAAAGTTCACGGTTGATCCGGACACGAGGACTGCTTCGATCTGATGCTTGGATGCGTTCTTGACGATGCGAAATTCGCTCACTTCCCCTGCCTGGCGGGTCAGTTTCCAGATCAACCTGAGCTTCTCGGTGGCCATGTGCAGCTGTATCGCACCTTGGGTAGACTTGACCAGGAAGGCATTGAGCTTGCTCTTCAGCTCAAACCTGGAGTCGTATGGATAGGGGCCGAGGGTGAGGGGGCCGTCCCCGATGATTCGATCAAACTCGATTTTGGGCTTCATGCGTAATGCCTGGATTTGGCGATGCTCCCTCGTGCGGTTCCAAACCGTGATACCCCTGGCGGTACAGTGCTCGATCCAGCGTGTCTCGGCCTCCAATGAGGCTTCTTTAGACTCGCAGGTTTCCACGACTTTGAACGCTGGAGTCATCCCGTCATCGAGTATCTGGGCGATCTTGGCTGCCGCGCGCTTGCAGTCGTGGTTGGCTTTCCCAAGATGGCCTCGCTGCCGGCCTTCGAAGTCGCCTGTCTGCCCTACGTAGAAGGGCTCCTCCGTCACGGGATCAATGATCAGATAGACGACATAGTCCTTGGCAACCACGCCGTCCAGGGTCGGCTGTTGAGGGGTAGCCGTTGGCTGTTGAGCGGGCGCTTGCGTGCTGAAGTGGAGAACCGGTGAGTGGTTCGAGCCTGGCGTGGGGGTGTTCTGGCGGTACCACTCCTCAGCGAGCTCCAGCGTGGCGAACGACTGGTGTTTCGCTTCCGGAAAGCGGTCAATGGACAAGCGGGCCCCACCTTCCCAGCTATTGAAAATCCCGGGTTTCCGTCCATGGACGACAGCATAGAACTTCGGTTTCTTGGCCATACTGTGCAACCTCCATGAATGACTTAATCGGCCTGCGGGTTGGATCTGCAAACCTCGTAAGGCTTTTCAGGCACCAAACCCATGCTCAATACGCGCAAGTAGCGTCAGGGCGTGCTCGATGGAGACATCCCTCGGGCGTTTCGCGCCCAACGCTCGTTGGGGTTTCGATAGCCAGTCCACCGCACTTTTCTTGTCGCCGAAGATAGCCATGGCTGCATCAAGCACCCGTGGGTCAATCGTTTCCGACGACTTGGGGCTTTCCTCACTTGGACTCATCGCGTCATTGATCGCCTCTGCGAGCGTTTCCAGAGCCTCCCTCAGGCGAGCATCTTCTCGAAAATCCTCAGAGCTTGGCTGGTGCTCAGTGCAGTGGTGCAACAGCGCTTGCGCGTCATTATGGTTCAGGTCGAACTCGATCAGCATGTCGATTCCTTGAGTGGGCTCAGTATCCGGGATATGGCAGCGTCCGGATCGGGTATCTGACAGCGCATTAGAGGGCACCCTGTCCGCTGTGGAGGGCAGCGGTTATTCCTGAGCAATTTGGGCCTTGAGCCATATTGGATGGTATTCCAATCGAGGTACTTCAGCCATTATGCCCGTCTTTTTGAACAGGCTCAGGTACTGCCAGCACCATGCGAAAGGAAAGTGTGAAGGACGGCAAGGCTATCAAGATGGTGTGTTATCAGTGCGTGCACGACCCCTTCCTAGGGCGGCAGATTCAGCGCAGTGGGGCTTCCTCGCAGTGCAGCCTTTGCGACTCGAAACGCAAGTGCGTGCCACTCGCTGAGATCGTCTCTCGTGTCACGGAAATCCTTGGTGCTTACATCACAGAAGGTGATCACGTTTGGCGTTGGAACGGTGGTCGGATTGACCACCAAGAAGGCGAGAGCATCGAAATTTGGGTCAGCGAAATCTTCGGCTGCGACAACATCGAGCCGATCGTGGATGCAGTGTGCCGGCGCCTGACGTCATACAGTGACGACATTCAGTATACTAGGCAACGTTTCAGCTTGGATGACATCGGCCACCAATGGTGCGAGTTCCAGGAAGGCATGAAGCATGGAATCCGCTTCTTCAACGACAGCGCCAAGGCGTTCCTGGACTGGATCTTCAAAGATTTGGACAAGTACTCAGCCTCATCTGATGAGCATGCTGTGGTGCGATTGCTCACACCTGAAGGTTCGCCATCGATCTACCGCGCTCGAACCTGCATGAGCTCCGAAAGCGTCTCTGAGATCACAGCCAATCCTGCGCGTAATCTTGGGGCTCCTCCGAAGGAGCGGGCTGGGGAGGGCAGGATGAACCCCGCAGGTGTTCCGGCTTTCTACGGAGCCTTCGAGCGCAAAACCTGCGTCGCTGAGCTCCGTCCCCCAGTCGGCGGCACCGTCGTGAGTGGCGAGTTCAGATTGGTCAGGGAGGTCAAGGTGTTGGATTTCGGACGCTTCGAAAAAGCAGACCTCGGGCCCATGCCTAGCTTCTTTGACTCCAAATACCATTCAAAGGTGGGGCGACGGGATTTCCTGAGGTACCTGCATGACGCGATCACGGTGCCGGTGCTCCCTGGAGCAGAGCGCGACTATCTGACCACTCAAGTCATCGCTGAGTACCTGGCGACCCACTGCAAGCCCCGAATTGACGGCGTGATCTTCAAGTCGGTGCAGGAGAGCGACGGTAGCAATATCGTCTTGTTCTCGCACGTTGCCTGCGCTGCCACCGCTTTGATTGGAAGGATTCAGAACGGCTATATGCTCAGAGGCCCCAAGGAGTCCGATGGGCCTTGCATCGAGTATGTCAGTGACAGCCTCGTCTACCACGGGATTCGGCAGGTGAAGTACGACACTGATGACCAGGAGTTGCCAGAGAAAAAGCGGTCGCCACTGAAAGGCGCACATCCAATGCCCGTGAGCAGGGAAGGGCTGCTGGTGGATGAGGATTTCTGAACGATTTTTTTGGTTTTTGTCCTATGTGGTGTGTCTCTCGGGTCATTAAGCGCTACATGTTGTGTTTTTTAATCGAGCTGCTAACTTTTCAGATACCCCTTATTGAGCGAGGTGTCTCATGGCAGGCAAAGGCAAAAACCAACACGTGGTGAAGCGCGACGATGGCTGGGCAGTCCGGGGCGAAGGCAACTCCAAGGATACATCTCACCATCGGACTCAACAGGAAGCCGCCGATGCGGCGCGGGCGATCGCTCAGAACCAAAAGAGCGAAGTGCTGATTCATGGAAGGGATAACAAGATCAGGGAGCGGGATTCGTACGGCAATGATCCGCATCCGCCTAAGGGGTGAGTTGACCTTTGGCCTTTGGTTTTAGTTGGCAGATGCGGGGGCGGGGCTCTAGGAGGAGCCCTCTCACGCCGTCCCTAGAGGGGCCATCAGATCCGACATGGTCGTTTTAACGCTCGTGGCATGGTGCTTGTCCAGCAGGCAGGGAGCGATCTTCTGCCTGGCCTGCAGGATCTCAGTGCCGGAGCGATCGCAGGAAGGCATCTACGGTGCGCTCCACGATTTGTTCGATCTCCTGGCGGGCAAGCGGCTCGCTGTTGGCTCTGATCTGTTTCAAGAGAACCCCTCCATCAAGCGTCTCCATGAAGTACCGGGCGTCAGTCTCAGGTACTTGAACTACCAGGATGCCTCGGTGACGCGCCAGATGGCTTCGATGCGGATCACTGGAGCAGTTCGCGGATGAAACGGGCGTAGCCTTTCAGATTAATGGCGGGCCATCTCAAGGTCATGAAGTGCTCGTCGAAAGGCAGTTCGATGAGCACGGCCCCAGGGAACCCTTCATTGTCTAGACAAGCATGCAGTCGGTTGCATGCTTGCTGATATTTTCTAGCCTAGCCCTTGTTTGGTGTCAAAACCCACAAGGCTTTGGTGCTCTTACTTCTACTGGAGAGCTTTGCAGTAATTTTGATAGGGGGGGCTCTGGCTATGCTCATCTGACCCACCACGATTAAACGGGTGTTCTGATAATGAGCGAAATGTTCGTTCGCGAGTACACCGAGGAGCTTTAATCGATAGCGGGCTTCCAGTGCCGTTGCACCTCTCGGATGCGCTCCCTTGCGCCGAGGATGCCCTGCGCATGTACATTTCCTCGTTATCCGATCCTCATTGACCCGTGGCCGACGTACTGGCTGCTTGCCAGTCTTTCCGTATATGCTCCGACCACTGCATCACGCCCGATCCCGCGATTACGGGAATGGCATCGGCCTCTGCAAGGCTGTAACGGATGCGTCATTGCCGCCTTTATACCCACCGAGGCGAGCCACCCCTCCTACCGTGCAGTAGGGAGCTACGACATGGAGATTGCATGAGTTATTTTTCGGACGAAGAAATAGATTCCCTCAAGATCACTCGGATGATCCTGCATGTGGTGGGTACCAAGAACTTCGAGGCACTACCGGAGCGCGCGCTGGAGGAGGAAGCATTCTTTATCGGTAAAATTGTGGATATGGCTGCTGCGCCAGTGTTCATGTTCAAGGCTGTCTCTACTACGCGGAATGAAATTGAAGCGATTGCAACCGAGGCCACGCCGTTTGTCATCGGTGCTCAGAGCCTGGCTGCTAGCTTCAACCGGGCGCATGTCGTCGGCAGCGCTGACGGAGTTTTGTTGATGTTTGAGCTGTCGGTCAAAGACCCCAGTGTGAAGATCTATAGCCTGATCAAGTACGACTACAAGCTGGCTCTTGAGCAGAACGACGGTGCTCCAGGCAATAAGCTGCGCCGAATCGTGAACGCCTTGGTAGACGAAAAGAAAGCTATCCAGAAGACGGCGCTCGTCCGTGTGGTTAATGGTGTTGCTGATAAGAATGTTTCGGCCACTGATCGTACGAAGCATGGCGTAGACCTAGCAGATTACTTCACCGACTTTCTGTCGGTGACTAGGGATGTATCTGACACTGAGTTGAGCGAGCTTACCCGTAAGGTGCTCAAAGGGGCGCTTCAAGCCTGTATCGAGCACCTTCCTGGCAAAAATGTGGCCAAGGCCCTGAAGAAAGCACAAGCCAACCTTGGGACTCGGGCTCTGATCGATGAAGATGCGATCGTGGAGGCGGTGATGCTGGCTGCTGGTCATCCAGAGGATGACAAGATAGCTGGTCGCCTTGAGAAAGAGACTCGCACGCGCGTTAGAAAAAGCAAGCTGCATGAGCTCAGCTTCAAGCCTGATCGCAAGATCCTCCGGCAGCCATACATGCGCAAGATCGTTACGACCGAAGGCGTCACCATCCTATTCCCCGACAGGTCTGAAAACCCGAACGTAAAGGTCGTGGAGCTGGAAGGGGGCAAGGTGCAAATCATCGTGGATACAGACAGAGTCACGGAGGACAGCGTTGTCACACCAAAGCCTGGCCAACCTACTTAACGATCTGTCACGTAAGCGTCAGGCGTTGATCACTGAGGGGAATGCCACTCTCATTGTGTCTGACCTACCTGCTGATGCTGCTCGGTCAATCGCTCAAGCCGCCTCCGCTGCCGCCTGGTCGATCACCATGTATGACAGCGCTGGTGGCGAAGCCGAGGTCGAGGAGGGGGATGAGGCTTTCGGGCCATTTCGCGCTGAGCTCGTGAAACCGCTTCCGGAGGAGCATGATCAGACTGCGGTCTTGTACGTGGCAACAGAGGCTGGCTTTAAAGCCTTCCTCGACAACGGTCATTCCGCATCACGATGGCACGTCCTGGGCCTGCTGAAGCCCTTCAATACTCGTGCTTGCGCGTATTCCGACTGGGGTATAGAAGAGCCCTACGTCGAATCTCAAGCGACGAAGTCGCCCCGGCTTTTGGTGAAAGAGTCAGCTGACGTCCGCACTGTGCCCGAGGACGTTCGCCAATGGTTGCTCGCTGATGGCCATGAGCTCAATGAGGCTGACCCGCTGCACATTGTTTGGGCGACCCTGGCCTTTGACGCCCTGAGCCGTTGTTTCGCGAACGAGATCGACGTGACCGGGAGCAAGCTCAGTTTCAAAGGGCCGCCCAAGCTTAATCTCACGCTCGCGGAAGCGGTCAATTGCGCCGTGCAGATCACGCTGAATGACTTCAAGGTCGTACAGGATGCCGCAGTTTGGGTGTTCGACAATGCACGTGAAGCCGAAGTGAAGCATATCCTGCTGTCCGCTGAGATCGCTCGATCGGGTAGGGCGGATGGAGAGGCACTTCAGTACTTCAGAGAGAACCTTGCTGCGGCGCTGGATTGCGGAAAGATCGCCTATCAGATGGCGGTCTCGGAGATCACCAAGGATACCCTCAAATCCCTAGGAGACCTTCGCAAGGCCGTCACTGAAGAAACTTCTAAAGCGACAGATGCGACTCGCCAGGCGATTGCAGCGATCTCGACAGCGCTGACCGTGGGTATGGGATTGATTGCGGCGCGGCTAACGCTGCAGATCAACCCGTACCTCATTTCACTCGTGATGGCGGTTGCATTCGGCTACACGACGTTGAACGTGATGTCGGGTCGTAAATTCATAAACATTCAGCGGCAGTTGCGCCGGGATTGGCAGTCGAAGTTGTATCGCTTCCTTTCGGAATCCGAATACAAAAAAATGGTAGGCGATCCTATTGAACAGGCCGAAAGCTTCTTTTACAGGATCAGTTGCCAAGGTCTGACGATGCTCGGCGCTGCAGCGCTGGGTATTGCAGTCTTCGCTTTCGTTTACACCACTCCACCTGCGGCAATACCGGTAGCCCCTGCATTGCTCCCTACTCCAGCGGCAGCCCCTGGAAGCCCGCAGCCACCAACCAGTGAGCCACCCCCCCAGCCCAAACTGGTGCCAGAACAAACAACCCCGGCGAAGCCCTAAGAAAAATAAGAGGCCACTCTTCGAGCTTTGGCCAAGGGATCTTTGCTGGGCCCACGGAGATATCGGAGTGTTTGCCGGATGCGTGGACGCTTGTTCGAGTACAACAAAAGAACAACGAGTCGCGTCAGTGCTTGGGCATTGGCACTTGTGGCCAGCCTGTTTTTCGCCGCCACCTCATTCCGGGAGCTTTTTGCACTTTCGCGTAGTTCTCATGCTGCCATCACAGGGACATCGCCCGAAGCCGCCGCGATCACGAACACGCTGCAAGACCCGTTTTGGTGGCTTATTGCAGTGCACCTTGCCTAATTTTTCAGCCCTGCATTGATCCTTGTTGCCGCCAAATTCTGTCATAGGAAGGTGCAAGTCGGTGGCCAAAAGTGGAGCCTTCTGAGGCTGTTTAAAGGCTCCAGTGATGACCATATTGCGGAGAAGATCGAGGTGGGCAAGGAGGTCACGCCTCTTGATCTCAAACAGACGCTTCTCGAACAGCTGAAGGTGGTTGAGGGCAAGCGTTTCGTTATCATCCTGGACAACCTAGATCGCTTGCCAAAAGAAAGCCTTCGGTCGGTGTGGAGCGACTTGGAGATCTTCATTGAGGCTGCCACCAAGGCTTCGAATCTGACGGTGATCGTTCCGTTCTGCTCAAGCAAAGTGGCGGAATACCTGAAGGCAGACGGAGATCGACGGTACGATGCCAGGGACTTCATAGCGAAGAAATTCCCGGTCGTCTTCCGTTCGCCACCTGTCATTACATCAGGTTGGAAAGATGGCTTATCGGAATCACCGGTGACGGCGATCAAGGATTGATCGCTTTGGTCGCGTGCGAGGATTATGTGAAGAAAGGCACTGCCTCGAAATAGGGTGGCGTGGTGGTAAGTTGACTATGACCTAGGCTTTGAGAACTTCCCAGCGCTTGTGTAAGTCCTCCATCACGTAATAGGTTGAACCAATATCCAGTGTTTATGTTTGTTGGGCTAGATGTTGCCTTATATTTTATAAATTTGACTATATGAGTAACTATTGCTAGGCCTTCCAAGAGCTTCGGTGATGTAAGGTGTGGCTTCGTGATTGCGCGCTGGCCCGCATTCGTTTAATGGAGAACGAGCGCCATAAGCACTTCGTTGAGATAGCCTTGTTCTGTTTTCATGGCGCGAGGCTCCACCCCATAGGGTACGAAACCGTATTTTTTGTAAAGGCAGATAGCCGCGTTGTTACCCTCTACAACGGTAAGCATGATCTGTTCTACATGTTCTGCAGCATATTCTATGACTTTATCTAGAAGCGAATTTGCAATACCTCGATTTCGTAGTTCGGGCTCAACGAACACACCTGATAGGTATGATTTGTGAGCGTCTTTTATTCCATTTTCCTGCTTGAGTACCATCAGATCCAACGATCTTGTCATCAACATAAGCACCAAACGCAACGGCATCGATCAGTCGCCTAAGGAATGCCTGTACTGGCTTCTTTGCCTCATCACAATAGACAGTTCCGAACATTTCGGGTGCTTTTTTCAATGAGGAAAGTCTTATGCTCCGAAAGTCTTCGACATCGTCTGCTTGAAGGCGTCGAATCTCAATGTTGTGCATGCGGGAGTTATTGCTCATTTTATTCCTTAGGTTTCATGCATGGGGCCTATCAAAAAACAATTTGCTGAGTGTTTTTCCAATATTGCAGCATTATCGGCGTGCGATTGTCTCGTCTTGGCCGAAAATGCCCTTTAGCACACCTCTGTAATGGGGCGATTTCTGCCGGTCAGGGCCACCCAGTCGAGGTTTCAGCAGAACTTTAAAAAAGCCCTCAAAAACGGAAACTGCTGGACGACATTCGATAAGCCAGCGTATGACGCACACATTGAGGTGGTGAAATGAATCCAAGACGGTCGACCGCTGTGGGGTATCGAATGGCTCTGGCAGCCTGCGGCTGCAGACGAGTGATCACGTCCTTACTTGCCAAACGACTAACTCTAAGAGGGGGCTTTCTGCAGGTCAATCTTGCGAGTGATGTTGGTATCCGGGGCGGGCCAACGTAGAGGAGAAAACCCAGAGCAATTGGTCGTATATAGAATTCTGAAAATAGATCCTAGCGGCGGCCCGCAGCGTTGTTCGGTCACCACTCTTAAGATGAAGATTATGCACCTCATCTCGGATGAGCTTGCCGTGCCAGCGGTGGGTTACATGACGACGACGTTGGCCGAGCATGCATAGGCCGCTATCTCATGCAACGGCACAACTGGACAGGGCTGTATCAGCACACCGGTTTCGTATCTCTGACTGCTTTGGAAGAAAAACTCATCTCTGTGTCCAGGATTAGTTGACCATTACAACCGGAGCCTTGGGATTTTCTGCCTTGAAGGGTGGGGATATCAGTCATGCTTTGAGTTTGATAGCTTGTTGCTATTCTGCAGTGATCGGCCCTGGCGTGAGGATTGAGTGATGTTTATGTTCCGGAAGTACAGCCCGCACTTCACGACTGAGAGCGAAACCTCAGCCAAGCGGTACGCTGAAAAACTGGTGTTGCCGGGAATGCTCCTTTCATTCCTGCTCAAATTTTCGATGCCACAATGGATAGCTGCAGTCCTGGCGGCTGGGGTGTTCCTGCGTGTATGCGTGGTTGGGACAGATTACCGAAAACACGAGCCAGACTTCGCGCGGCAGTTTAGTCTTTGGAAGCGCCTATGGGTGCTGAGGCGTGCGGCTTCATTTCTTGTCGGAACGGCCATAACAATGGGCGTAGCAATGGGGCTAACCCAATGGCGAGGCTGGGCACATGCCATCCATGAGGTTTGCCAATGGTGGATGACGCTGGTAGCGATGACTACTGCGCTGCCTTCGTGAGCGTGGCAATCGGTGAAGATCAGACCGTCTTGTCACCAGGCTACCCTACCAGGATAGCCTGTGATCGGGCTTTTACTTACGGTTGTTCCAACGAGTCACCAAGCCCTTCATTGTCCGACTGTCACCAAAAAACTTGTTGATGATGCCCAGGTCTTCTTCGCGAAGTCCTGCTGGCCTCACATCCTTGAGTACTGCGTCGCTGCCCAACGATTTGGCCCAGGTCGCCATATGCCCTTTGGCTGTATCAGAGGCTGCACTGCGGAGTTCGTTCAGTAGCTGTTTGGCGAAGTCGATCCGATCCTCATGCGTTACTAGTCGTGCGTTGATATCAGTACGTAGCGCATTGACGGCAGACCAGCTCAATGGACTGTCGGGCATTTTGAAGATTGCGATTGCGAGGGCGAGCACCTCCTGCGACTCTTTGTGATCCTGGCCACCTTCTGCTCGCACGATTTGCTTGAACAGCCGAGCGCGGTGTTCATCGGTCGTATTCGCGTCGAGCAGAAGCTTTTTGAGATTGCCATGGGCCTCTGCTGCCAGGGCCCGACACCATAATGACAACGCCAGATCTAGATCTTGTGTGTTGCCCTGCATACCTTTGAGCAGTACAGCTTTGGTGGTATCGAGGTCTTCCTTCATCGACAAGTTAGGTGTCAATGCCTTCCATACACGCTCTAGTAATGCCACTTCAGCAGGCTTGCCGAAGTCGATCGGGTCAGGCAGGTTCGCCATCTGCTCGACGGAGAGCTCAAGGCCACTGGTGCTTAGGAATTCAACTGCTTCTTCTGGGTTTTGCTCCCAAATGAAGCGAGACGTTTCCACGAGCGTCGTAGCGAGCGAGGCAGGTACGATTTTGTTCGCAAGCATACTGTTCAACGAAGCCAATGCATGGCGTCCAACGTAGTTAGGGGATTTTGTGACGGCGAGACGCGCATCACTGAACATCGCCTGTGGACTGTAGCCATTGGTGAGGACATTCTCTGACGGCCACCGGTCGACCATCATGCGGTGGAGCTCCTCATAAACATATGGATAGTCCTTGGCATTACTCACCAGATTTTGCAGAGCAGGGCCTAGATAGATCGGGCTGGTTTGCAAAATGATGCGGCCCACTCCTGGAAGCAGGAACTTGAGGTAGGTATCCCACTCATCTACTTTGCTCTGCAAGGTCGGTAGAACCTTGTCAAGATGCGCTTGCAGCACTGAACTGCCCCAATGGCTTAGAGGAATGTGGGTGGCTGCGTCGGTGTAGAGGCTCTCACCCCGTCCATCAAGAGCCGAGAGTTCTGTCAGCTGAGTGAGGTGCGTTGCGAGAGCCTCCTGGTTTCCTTCGGACAGGTGCTCATAGGCCTCAAACACAACATTGCGGCATTCGCTAGGGACATCTTCCAGCGGCGTTGTGATCCAATGATCGACGATCTCGTAGAGTGCTTCATCGTTTTGTATTACGAATTTCTTCAGCACTGTGGCAGCGTCGTGTTCGTAACCTTCGATTTCGCTCAATCTCATGCATAGCCCGGCATATGCCTGATGATGCTTGGTTTTGAATCCTGAGAGCCGCGAAGCGCCGATGTCGAGCAGAAGGTGGAACGCCCGTTGGTAATCCAGTGGCGCCTGCATGACCTCGCCGACTCGTATGCACAAAAGTCTCAGGCATTCCAATACTTGCTCATCGTCGGCTGAGGTCTGGTACCGCTCTAGTGCATTCAAGACACAATTGATCGGTTCGGGCGCATGCAGGTGGCATGCAACCCTAATCTGTGCCCACATCTGGTTCCGGCTGTCTTCACCTTCCAAGGCCATTTGGCGCCACACGTGATCAATCCGAGAAACGGTGACTGCAGCTCTCAGCGTATCCAGTACTTCCCCGGCGTCAATTTCTTCCATTTCGTGCCTGTACAGGGCAGCAGTGAGCTGATCGACATACGCAGGCCCAATCTCCGGAAGGAGCGTCGACTCGAAGCTGTCCATCCATATGTGGAAGTCGAGGAAGGGAAGCTTGAAGGAGTCTTTGGCCGTGGTGACGGTTCGTTCTGTAAGCCAGTTCATCAACGTTAGCTTGGCTTGGGCAGGTAGGCCCTGTGTATCCAGCACTTGTAGCACTGTGCCTGCGGCGCACTTGGCCATGCTTATTGCCTCTTCCATATTTGGCGCTTGGCCTGTAGGAAGGTCTATGGTGCCTGGCTTCTCCAGATTGAGCAGGTCATCGATGATTACAGCAGCTACGTGCTGCTGGTCTACTGGATTGGCGACTTTAACGATGCGGTCGATCTTCTCGACGCCCAGAGTTGTCCTCAGCTCCGAAGAGGTAACGAGGTCGTTACAAAGTATGCCGAGTACCATTTCCCGGGTACGGTCTGGCAGACGATCGATAATGTCTGCCACAACGCGCATGGCGTTGAATTTCAGAGCCTGCTCAGTGCGGTGTAGCTCACTGAGCATGTTGTGCAACAACTGCCCTTCTACATCGCTCAGCAGACCATTCGTGCGTGGAGAAAGGGTTTCCAGGAAGCCTTGAGTATCACCTGATACCAACTGGTTGTAGATCCTCGACGCATGGGCGCCATATTGGCGTGTGGCGGTGTCTTCTGAGAGCAATAGAAGGCTCTGCAGAGATTCGGGCCATTTGATGCCGACCAGGCTCGCCAAGAACTGACGCAGATCGCGGCAACCCTCAACGAGTTTAGGTTTGTCATTTCCATCTTGTGTGACATATCGCTTCAGGACGTGGTGTGCCTCCAGCGGTTCGTCATTGAGTGAGGTCTGCCTGACCATCAGGTTGGTCAGACGTAGCAGGAGTTGCGGGTCATCTTGGAGATCACGGTAGAAGCCCGGGAAACTTACGCGTGCTGCGCTTATCGCCCCAAGGGCAACCGGGTGCTTCGTTACTGCCCCTTCATGCAGACCACCGGGGCGTGCACTTCCAATGGCGTCGAATTCGCGCGTCTTGGCTAGCCACCATGTCTGCATAAAGGCGTTGACGATCTGAAGGGCATTGCGTGGGTCAGTGACATTAATGTGAATCATACGATCCACGATCTGCTCCACCGATGCGCCTTTGGCCGCAATATCCGTCACGAGCTCGGGAAAACTCTTGAGTTTAGAAAGTGCGAACTGACGCATGTCATTTCGTGGCGGTGGTGGAATTTCAAGCCTGAACTGGAAAATGCGGTCGAGATATCGGCGTGCGTCGGCGGAACTGAAAATCGAGCCTGGTTGCTCAGGGTTACTCCGGCGACGGAAGAGGGCGTCTGCAACCTTACCCTCGTCGCAAGAGATCACAAAAACGAGCCCCAGGTTGTCTGGCAGTTTGTCTGTGGGAATCTCCATGAACGTGCGAACAGCGTCCAAACCCAAGACCATCTCTTCAGCGGAAAGACGGTCAAGATCATCCACGAAAATGACGAGCCGCTCGTAGGGTACCGAGTTGTCGCGGGCAGGCTTGAATTTACGCAGTTGTTGCAGCAGCAACTCCTCATATTGCTCCGCACTTACGCTAGGCATATGCACCCGGGTGATGGTGTTAAACGGGTTAACAACTGAGGGTTTCATGACGCTAACCAGGTAGGTATATACCGCGCTGACAGCGGTCACAAAGAACCCTTGGGCTATGCCGCCATCCAAGGGTAGCCACAGCAGGCCGGCGATCACCAGCATGACATAGACAACGAAGGCGATCGCGAACGCAGGTGCCGGCGCTGCCCAGCTGAAAAGGTGCTCCTTGATAAGCTCCTTTATCTTCTTGGGCACTGACGTGGTGTGAGTGACGTTTCGGTACAGGTCGTCCTGCAGCTTGCTCTCATCACCGCCCAACTCAAGGAACACGTGACGTAGCAGCGCTCGCTTAATGTCCTGCTCTTTTCCACCGAACCGCCAGGCGTTGAAAGTGATGCTCTTGAAACGTTGTCTTCTTGGCCGCTGCCCACCAGAAGTCGATGTGTCGTCTGCCAGTGCCCGTGTATAGAGCTCCTTCACCGAGCTCTTGCCGGTACCCCAACCACCCAGTAAACCGATGCTGAACGGGGGCTGATGCCCTTCATCCTCGATCAGGCAGCGCAGCGCCTGGGCGTAGTGGCGGTGTCCGAAGGCGTCCTGGTCTTCGCTTTGAATGTGGCGATCCAGAACGGCGGGCATCATGCGGCGCGTATCTTGCATTCGATCATCCCTAAATACTATGGCAATTAGCTACCTTGGCGGGAGCTTACTGATCTCATGGTCGGGTGACCAGTAGGTCGATTGTGAGGGCAGTGATTGCTAGCGCTTGCGTGCTATGAGGCATGAAGAGTTGCAGAGTCGACTTAGGTTGGGATGTCTGTCTCAACTTTGCACAAGCTTCCTCTGTCATGTGGTAGCGTCGCGCTTTTTTCGCAAGGAGCGCGCGGTGCAGCAACTGAAGACCCTCAAGTGTGTGCATACCCATGACGATGACGAATCTGTCCGCAAGCTTCTGTTTGCTTGGATCAAGGCGGTGGAGCGTTACACCAAGGCATTTCAAGATAATCCGTGGTGGTACAACGAGCGCGCCTCGCTGAGTGTTCTGGCAGGGGCGGCCTGGACGCTGAAGGACTGGTTCGCGCTTGAGGAGTTCAGCACCATCAAGCGTATGCGGACACTCACACCGGGCGTAGATGAGGGACATCTACGCCATGGTCGCTGTGACCTGTTCATCCGCAACCCAGAAGAAAGCTTCGCCATCGAGGCCAAGCAGGCCGTTCAGCGGATAGGCGCCAGGGCGGATGGCGAAAGCTACATGAACAAAGCGCTGAAAGCGGCATGGGACGATTCAGGTGACCTTGGCCATTGGGAGGCCAATCGTCGATTCGCAGTAACATTCGTTGTGCCAACAATCCCCCTGAGCGAAGTTCGGATCGGGACGGGCAAGCGGGTTCAGATCTGTCCTGACAAGGTCAAGGCCTCGCTGAATCGTTGGCTTACAGATGAACCCTATTTTGCGGGGTGGTCACTGAAACCCACACAATTCGCCTACATCTTCCCCAAGGTGGGAAGCCCAAACTACGTCGATGGGCATCGGTATTTTCCGGGGATCGTGGTGATCTTTGATGAGCGCCATAGGGCAAATCAACTCCGCAAGTCACCTGAAGCTGCTGATGCGAAGCTCTCGTTGGCCTGATGATGTATCGCGAAGTTGAGCGCCAGCGTCCTTTGCGCCCATCGGGTAATGTCGCAACTATCGAGAAAAATGAATCCCCTCGGACTCTCTAGACACCTCGCAAGCTCACGTGGACTGCCCCCATCTTCCATATCCAGCCATACACTGTCCTCCGTGTCTGTACTTCCACAGTCTCGTAGTCGGTTGACATACCTTCAAATCTGCATAGAATTCAAGTTGACAATTTTCTTGATTTGCAGACTTTTGAAAGGGGCGGTCTGATGCATGTGACACAACATCCGAGTCATTTCGAGCCCAGGCTGCTGCCTGAGTATGTAGATCGCTTCTGTCAGGAAGTCGCTTATGTTGCATACAGCGCCCTGGAAGATTCCAGCAGTCCTTACGACACCAACTACACACGAGGCACGATGCTCTTCGGGAGGCAGCAAGGACTTTGCCAGGTGCTGGCAGCCGACAAGTCGATGCCATGGTTGCAGTTGCGTAACGCGACGCTGGATTTCACCGTCTCATTGAACAATGTGCTGCTGCAGATCGTCACCGATAACCCGCTCGACATCAAAAAAGCTTACCGAATCAAGCCTAACCCCCTTGAGCAGCATCAGCTATCTCTGTTTGAAAAGTCGCCGGAGATTTGCACCTGGCGAGTCTACGTCTCCAGCAACAACGATCCTGAATTTCCGAAGGTTGAAGTGGCGATCGTCGGCTTTGACGTGAATCACAATGTGATCTGCCTATGGAAGCATGACGAGCGATCGATGTTGTCGGTCAGGGCGACTGAGCAGCACGCTGCGGTGGACGTGCCTGAGGCCGAATTGCAGCGTAAGCGCAAAGACATTGATAGAAAGACCACTGACGATGACGAATCCGTAGATGGATGACAGAACACAACAGCTTGCTTTTGAAGCTGAGTTTTCACCTGACAAACTGAGATTGGCTCGGTGCGCTGCTGGCTTGTCGCTTGCTGAGCTGGGTGATCTGCTCGGGGTGAGCCGACAGTACGCTCACAAGCTAGAAATCAATTCCATTCCGAACCGCGCCCAGATCCAGGTGCTGACCAAAGCCCTAGGGGTAACGGAAGACTTTCTGTCGAGCCCGCGCCGAGGTTCTGTAGAGCTGGAACAGTGCCATTTTCGCAGTCTGCGATCGTCGACGCAGACTATCAAAAAGAGCATTGCATCCCAAGTAGAGCTCTTTGAGTTGTTGGTCAACGAGCTTGAACAAGAGGTTGATTTTCCTCCTGTTGGTTTCAACCCTTTTGAATTGCCGCTGACCAGTGATGACGTCATTGAGAAGGCGGCAGAGGGGTTTCGGCGTGAACTTTCGATAGGCATCGGCCCCATCGCCAATGTCACCCGGCTGGCAGAGAAGGCGGGCGTTTTGGTGGTGAATCTTGCTGATGCTGATGATCGTATCGATGCGTTTTCATTGTTCAACAAGCGTCCTCTGATCGTGCGCAACACCGCCAAAGAAAATCCGTGCCGGCATCGATTCGACATTGCCCATGAGCTTGGCCACCTTGTGATGCACCAGGGTATTGAAACGGGTTGCCGAACGACCGAAGCTCAGGCAAATCAGTTTGCTAGCGCGCTGCTCATGCCACGTGCAAGCTTTGGCGGTGAGTTCCCATCCATGCGCGGGCAGTATCTGAACTGGGCGGCATTAGGGGCGCTCAAGCTGCGATGGAAAGTCAGCTTCAAGGCGATCATCTACCGTGCGCAGACTCTCAACCTGATCACCCAGGATCAAGCCCGGTCAGGCTTCACCTACCTCAGTCGCAACGGCTTCACCAAGCGGGAAGAACTCGACGATCAGATCGAGATGGAAGCGCCCACCTTGGTACAAAGGGCGGTAGATCTGCTTGATCATTCGAGCTGGAGAACAATCCTGAAGGACTCTGGGCTCACAGATGCTTTGGTCGTGGATCGCTTCATGCTGAAGGTACCCGCAGCACCATTGGCATTGGTGAAATAGTTCGAGACGCAGCGCACTGAGTGCGCTCACTCGTTTTGCTTACATATTCACGCATAGGAATTGTTTGATGGCACGTAGCAAATCCCAATCTGGCGCCAACAACGTCGCTCCGAAGTTTCTGCTGTCTCCCGCTCAGATGGAGAGGGGAATTGAACGCCTGCAGGAGCGCATCAATGACCTCCAAGAATTTGATGTATCCCAACTCAACGATGATGGGGACTCGCCAAGACTCGTAGCGTTGTCTACGTCAATTGAGGATACTTTGGATAGGTGCTTCGGCCTAAACACAGCAATCTACTATCGTTTTTCATCTGCAGCCCAGTTGCATTTCTCCCCAGGTGTTTTCTCTGAGGACTATCCCCGCAGACACGATTACGTCCAAGGGACGAAGGATAGCATTGCCCAGTCCATCTCTCTGCTGGGTGAGGCGCAGCGGACGCTCAGGGAAGACCTGTCCGACCATGAACAAGCCCCGGTAACCCATACCGCGAATGATACGTCGAAGGGCTCGCAAGAGCTTTCTCGCAAGGTGTTCATCGTGCACGGCCATGATGATGCGGCCCGCGAAACAGTGGCTCGTTTCCTTGAACGACTTGGTTTTCAGTCCATCATCTTGCACGAGCAAGCGAATCAGGGCCGGACAGTTATGGAAAAGGTCGAGGCACATGGTGATGTCGGGTTTGCTGTAGTACTGCTCACCCCGGACGATGAAGGATGTGTGAAAGGTGGGATGTCAGAACCTCGCGCTCGCCAAAATGTGTTGCTGGAATTGGGTTATTTCCTAGGCCGCCTAGGCCGTGCCAAAGTGTGCGCTCTGAAGCGAGGAGCTGTGGAAATTCCAAGTGACTTTGCTGGTGTGGTTTGGGAGTCGATGGATAAGGATGGCTGGAAGCAAGCACTGGGGCGAGAATTGGAAGCTGCTGGCCATGAGATTGATTGGAACAAGGTCATGCGTGCGTAACTGAGCCAGCCAGCCTGTAATGGGTTGGCATCTGGTGGGTAAGGGGGGCATTGGTTTCCTCAGTATCGCCATCTGGCATGCAGTCGCTCTCATGAGGAGCTTCTATGGAAATGACCTACGTAGGACGTTACGCGCTTACGTTTGATGCCCTGACCTTTGCCATCAAGTGCCCAGAGAACAAGTCGAGGTTTTCCGGGCTGGCGACATCTCGACTTCCGAAGCTTTACGTGATCAGCGTTGAGGGGCATTCATACCCCGTCTACGTCGGAATCACCAAGCAATCGATGAGCAATCGTCTTCGGATCGGGTGGGCGGCCAACGGCAAGAACGGATACCACGGTTATGCCTGGCGTCGTCATTTTTCTGCTGCGACGATGGACATCTGGTGCCAGGTCGACGCTGTCGATGGTGATTGTCTTGACATCGAAACCGTGGAAGCCGAGTTGGTCTATCTGATTCGTCAGGCAGGTCAATGGCCCGCCTACCAAACAGAAATTCATTTTCATCGATCCACTGAGTTACATCGCTAGGTGGCGGCCACAATCGGCGCACGCTTCGCGCTGTATCTAGAACTTGAGGAAACTGTACTGCTTACTCCATAGTGCGCGTTACACAAGTCTTAACATGTGTCCAAGCAAGTGACCTCATGTCTGACTTCAGGGGCGCTCAGCATAGCCCCCCGAAATCCAATCGAAGATGCTTCAGACTGGTCTGACAGCAACGCTGCTGCTCATGCCTTGCACCTTGAGTACGTATCCACCCCCCTCCTGAATGACCTTTGCTTGCGGCATGTAGGCATAGAAATATTCGTACTGATAGACCGCTTGTTTCCACTTCCTGCCGCCGTAGAATTCAAACACGGTGTCCGTATTTTTGAAGCCTTTGAATGCGCCGCGCAATTGACCTTCGCAGATGACCATGGGTAATACTCCTAGTGTTTGGCCGTCATGAGCCCTTCGCTCATGACGCATGTGCTTGCGTTAGCCGCTGGCAACCAATTCTGGACACGTTGCCTGCAGTGCTCCTCAGTTCAGGTTGTAGCCAAATTCTCGGCTTAGCAGAATCTGCTTCCAGTGGCTTTCTCGCGTATCGATCTCTCCTGGCATGGCGTGTATATCAGCGATCTCCAGAATTGAGAATCTAAGGTGCTGCTGTCGCCCGGGAAGGGCGTCGATGCCAAACTCCTTTTTCAGGGCAACGTTGCCACCGTGTGCGGTCGCCGCGTATGTGCACCAGCGTCCCCAAATGCCGCATTCGCCGTCGGCCTTGCCGACATACAGTTTGCCGGTCTCACTGTCAGTGATTAGATAGACGCCCTTAACATTCGACAATGCTGCGCGCCAGGTTGGAATGTTCTGACGTACGACGATATCCAGATGCTCCTTGGTCAAGTTGACTGACTTGAACCCTGGGAAATCACCTATGGTGAGGCGTTTGGGAAGCAGCTCCGAGACGACAAGGTCATTCACTAGCGTGGTTCCTAGTGGGTATGAATTGCGCTGCTTGTACGTGCTCTTGAGATAGAGGCGACCGACCCATTCTTCGGCACCTTCGATACGTTCCAGCTCGTAGATGTGGTGATTTCGCGGCGTGGTGTAATCGAGACAACCCTTCCTGCGAAATAGACCTGCAAAAAGCCAGCGAGTAGTGCGCTCGGCCTGGATCAGTGAAACGACATACTCCTTCTCGAAATTCCTCTGGGATTGCCATGATTGCCATTTATCAAAACGGCCTTCCAGGAATACGTCTAGCGGGCGTTCTTCGCCGTTAAATCGGGCTAGATGAACCTTGGTATGGCCCGGAGTGAAAGCAGGCTCCCAGAGTTTGATCAGGTCAAAGAGCAACATCGGGTAATGTCCGTATCAGATTCATCGTGGCGATCCAGCGCGGGGAGCAGAGTCCAGCGTGAATCGAGCGTATGACCCTAAGCCTATCTATATGGCCAATGGCTATTGTGAGGATGAGCATACTGGGCACTGCGGATTGCGGCCAGCAGGCTCGGCTTGAGATATCTGGATGATGAGGTGGGTTATCAGATCATTATGTTGAAAGGCTACGAGCAGCGTGTTGAAGGGAGAACAAAGGGCTGAATGGAGCGGCCTGCATTGCTGGAGGTGTATGCAGAAGCTGCATGCTGGGTAGGACGTTCGGAACTCACAGAAGCTGGGCAGGATGCCCATCAGCTGGAGGACTGACCAGGGTGACGTTTGATAGCCGTCTAGATAACGTGAGCCAAGCGTTGGCTTAAACATCTGCATCCAAACCTATAGGCTGAAGATGTCAGCGGTACTTGGGGTAGTCCACGGCAAGCCAAAAAACACCTCGAAAGGTGGTTTTTTTCACGAACTCACAGTTAGGCACTGTAGCTCAGCGCGATCCATTTGCAGCGTTGCCCGGCTTCTCTGGGGCCGAGGTGTCGAGCTGAGGGCTGACTTCATCCTTGGTGACTTCACTGCTGCTTTTAAGACATTTATTAACGGTTGCGCGTCGTTATTCTGTAACTGAGCCGCGTTCTACCTTTCAATGAGATCCGAAGATATTGCACTATTCGTATTCTGGCAGTATTAAAGGTGAGCTTTTTTCCGCAGAGGGGGATGAAAGGCGGTATGCCAGATAGCATCGGGCGGCGCTGCTGGGCTGTTGGATATGTCGCAACCTACCTACACGGGCCTGCCTTTGGAGTGAACTGCCAGGTTGCTCAGGAGCTATCGCCAGCAGCGTTGAGACAATAGGGCGGATAAGCCTTGCCCTGAGTCACGAAGCGCCGGCAGCAGCATTAAGATTTGGGGTCGAAACCACGTTGGCTCGCTGAACTATAGCTTCGGCCTTTTTTGAGTACTCGCTGGTTCTGAGGGATGAAACACTCAACTCGCTGAACTCCAATTTTTGGAGTTATATGAATGAGTTCCGGCTCTTCAGGATCCAGGCTTTCCATTAAATCCAGGATCCGCTCGGACTCATCCGAGTCCGGGGTCGCTGCGATTTCTTTGGCAAAGTCGCGAAGAGCCTCAAGCCCTTCGGCGCTGCGCAGATCAAAGTTTTTCCCTAGGGCCATTTTGGCAGCTTGCGCCAGCAGTCCCAGATGCTTGTTCTCTTCTACGTGATCCATGATTACCTCCATATATGAATCAGACTAGCACGGGCGTATCAGCGGCTGTAAAGCCCTGTCTAATACTCGGCGTGACGCCATGGCTGGCCTCTCAAAAGTGTTACGTGCTCGGTTTGCCAGAGGGGCCAAGATTACTCCGATAGACGTCGTTTTCTTTGCTCAGATTCAAGGCGCCTGTAGAGTTCAGCGTCATGTACTGGCTTCTTTTGCGCCATCTGTAAAAGGTGAGCGGGCCCAAAACTGGCCTCAGGCGCCGAAAGCCCATGTCCTCGTAGATGTCGACGAGTTTGATGCCTCCGTCAGGAGAGGCGTGTAATAGAAGCGAACCGTCTAGTTTGCATTTGTAGGATTCGAGGATGGCTGCATCGAAAAGCGCCTTGGCCACGCCTTCCAGGGTATCGCCATCGAGATGCTTGCTATAAATTTCTTTCGGCGCTGCTGATACAAACCACATGTAGGTCTTGCGCCCGAATTTATCGGCTCTGCAGAGGTAACTGGGCACGAAGGTAAGTAGTCCCACGGGAATCCGCTCATCTTCTTTGTTGATGGCTACCATGGTTAGGCCAATTGCATGTGCGCCTATCCAGGTTCCAACGTGACCGATATTGTGAACATATAAAAGGCGGCGGATGCGCGGCCATTTCCATCCACGATCAGCACGGACTTTTTTAGTGCTTTTCGTATCAGCTAGGTCGCGGTAATTATTCTCAATGATTGGCTGTACTTCCTTTTGCCACCACGTAGTGTGCTTTGAAGTCATCGGTACGATTTCGACTCTCGCAAGCGCGTTCTCACCGGCGATCTCAACAAGCGACACACGAGGGGTATTGGCTCTTGGGTGAGGTTGTTTCAGCAACATGAATTCCCTATCTTGTGGCAGGCAAATTGCCATTTTTCGTTTTGGCTGGGTGCACCGTCAAGGCGCGAGCGGAAAATTTGATTACCTAAAGCCATCGAGCTATGGGCGGTTCTTGAGGCTTGTAAGGGCAGTTGACTTACCTTGAGGCTTGGTCTGGCCTGGCATGCTGCAAGCTTCTCTCTGAGTCAGTCAGCCTTCAGCTGGCACCGACCGCTCCCAAAGAAACCCCACGGTTGATCGACTTATCCCGAGTCGCCTCGCGGTCTCTGCTTTGCTCAAGCCAATCTCCTTGCACTCCAGCACTTTTTTCAGCTTGACCAGGTTTACTGGTCGCGCAGCAGGCCGCTTCACTAGATCAAATCCAGCAAGATGCGCGGCGATATCATCGTCGCTGACGCGTTCTTGTAGCGCCTCCAGTTCCTCGGCGGCTTTTGCGAGCAAAGTGGAGGAGGGAGTCTTGTCGCGCGTCGAGAGAACCAGTGCCATGAAAGCCAGAGGGCTCATACCGAGAGCCTCGGCGAGCTCTACGAATTTATCAATAGTGGGGCTGCTCTCGGCATTCTCGATTTTGCTCAAGTATGTGCGAGATGCTGCATGGGCCAGGTTTTCCTGAGTGAAGCCCAGATTCCCTCGAACTGCTCGAACGACTGCCGCCAGCGCTGGCTTCAACAAGACTATGCCCTCAAAAAGCGAGGATGTAGCCACGTTGTCGTGTACAGTTACACGTCATATGGTGTATAAAACTGCTCGACCGATCTTCTGAACAGTGCGCATTAGTTAAGGCTGCTGGCAAGGAGGGGGGAAAGGATGAGTCAGTTCTCATGAGGTAGAGCTAGCCCCATCCTCAGTCCTCGAAGGGGTTGAACTGGCTGCTGACATTCAATTAATCGCTAAATCGCATCGCAATCTATCGCTTGGTCAAATGTTTGCCCGCCAAAGGAGGCCAGTGTTTGAGAGTTCGAATTTACTGTGACCTGCACAACGAGTTCGAAGCCTGGGACGCTCCAGACTGCTCAGACACCGACCTCGTGATTTTGGCTGGTGACATCGACAAAAAAGCCCGGGGTATCAAATGGGCAAACGATACATTTAGCTGCTCCGTCGCCTACATCAATGGCAACCACGAATTTTACGACGGTCATATCGATCGCACGCTTCAGAAGATGAAGGACGCGGCCTTAAGTCACGTTCATGTTTTGGAAAACGAGAAACTGATCCTCAACGGCATCAGATTCCTTGGTACGACCGCATGGACGGACTTCACGAGCACTGGCGACCAGGTCGCGGCCAGCAATATGGCCGGGGAGTGGATGAGCGACTTCAAATACATCCGGACGGAAAACTACAGACGTTTAAGGGCCGATGACCTCATTGCCCGCAACCGTGCGGCTAGAGCATGGTTAGCCGACCAGCTTGACCAACAATTTGAAGGCAAAACGATCGTCGTTACCCGCCATGCTCCAACGTCATTCGTGGCCGGGGTGAAGGATGAGAGGCACCTTAACGCTGCCTACACCAATGAGTGGTCGACGCTAATTGAGAAGGCCGATGTGTGGGTGTTCGGCCATACGCATCAGTGCATTGATGTTGAGCTGGCAGGGTGCAGGGTGATCTCCAACCCGCGGGGCTATCCCGGTGAATATACTGATTTTGACCTATTCTTTGAGATTGAGCTTTGATGTGGAATTCAGTGTAGGGTTAGCACAATTCACCGCTGGATGAGCTCGCCGAGGCTGGGTGCGATGTGCATTTCGGCGCGGTGTATCACCAGCGTAGGTATGGCTTGTCGAGCAGGCAAATTACTGGGCGTTCGGGTGCTCTCACTAATTCGGCGACGACACGGTGTGTGGGTGTCGGTTGCTTTCGAATCTGCGCGGACATCCGGCAGAAGCTGCCGATCGACCCCGGAAGAACTATTGAAATTGTGTGAGGAATGGTGAGTAGCTTGAGTGCGTGTGAATTGATCGAACTTCCATTGCAGGTCGTCCAGGCAGCCAAGATTGATTGGGACGTCACGATTGACGCGTACCTGCTTGATGCCGCGCGAGTCGGTGATCGGCTCACAGCCTTGGTCTACGGCGACCTGTCACGCGTGAGTAGCGACGGTATGACCGTCGTGACCCCTGAGGTTCGGGCTGTTCGTCAGGTCAGCGGATTCACACTGGTGCGGAGCCTGACCGGTCTAGACCATTACGTGATTGTGTCTGAACTGCCCGGCGCCATATGCGAGGCATGATGCCGCCGTCGCACCATGATCTGCCGCACTGCTTGTGACCCTGCTCATCTTGATGATTGAACCACTTACTTGTCCCTAGTGAGGCACTACGCCTGCTCATTAGTCTCCTACGGCTATTAAGAATAAGTTTCAATACTTAAGGAAAGGTATGTCTTATCTCAAAAAATGACACTTGCTATAAAAAACTTCAACCTAAGAATGAGTAGCGATTTTGATGCGCTTTATGATCGGGTTAGGTGTGAGAATATTAATGGTAACACTTTCCATTTCAAGGAAGTTGCGATGGTTGACTATTTGAGAAGGTATGGCGCACTTGTTACTGATAGTCCTTGTACTTGGTATTATAATTATCTTGCCAAGAAGTCAATCGTTCTGATTGCTGTTGAGAAAGGCAATGGTAAAGTGGAATGCGATCTTGATAATATGCGAAAAGTTGTAAGGTCTAGTGTGGTGAAAGAGTTTTTAATGGCATTGGGGGCAGTTCCTGCGGGAGTGATTATTGGTACTGCAACCTATGGCTTGGGTCTGTTGTTCATTCCAGGTGCACTTTATTACGCATATCGAGGCGTGTTTAAGATCCCGGGGATGTTACGCAGAAAAACATTGGTAAGTGATCTTGCGGCCCATGGTATTGTTGTGCGCTAGCCGATAGCTTGTGCGCACGCCTAACAGCAACGGCGCTAGGTATGCGCTATTGAGCGATTAGAAGGCGGTAACGATGGAATTTTTAGAGCAGCTTCGGGATCAAGCTGAGCGTGTCTTTGGTGACCAAACCAGCGGGGCGGTGTGGCTGAGGTGTCCACGGTCTTACTTCGATGTGCTCAGTGCGCTGGAGTTTGTCCAGGACGAGGCCACCTATCTGCGTGCAAAGGAGATCTTGAACAGAATCGAACACGGGTTTGTGTGCTGACTCAACGCCCGACAATCAGCCCAAGCTCAGCCAGCGCCTTCATTCCATCGCCGTCCACCACTCGAGCGAGATCCGAGGGTCTCCAGGTCGCGATCTCCTGCCTGAAGATTTCGCTCGACCGGAAAGGCATTATTGAAACCGCCTCCAGCAATCCAACCTTTCGGTTTTGAAAGCGATCGAAGTCATCTAACTGCAGAAAATAGCAGTCGCTGTACGAAGAGAATACGACCCTTGCTGAAGCCCTAAGGTGTAGGTGTTCTCGCAGCAGCTCAAGCGCGAAGCCTGAGCCTCGCACGGCTTCGACAGCGATAATCAGTCGGTTTGGGCACAGAGGCACATAATTCTGGGCTGCTCCTGCGTGAAGTTCACGCGATGGCTGAAAGTCACCGCGCTTGATCTCATCCGCCTGAGTCATGGCCCCCCCATGGCGATCGAAGAGAGTCTTTTCCATATTTCACCGATTTTGACTGTGCAAGGTTACACTTTCTGACTATCGATTAGGGTATACCTGAGTAAGTGTCCGGCCAACTCACCTTGCGTAAATCCAGCCCTACAGCAGACACCATCGCATTCTAAAGCAAACGATCATACCCACACTAGCTCGGGTCAGCTTCACGTAGCGGCTTAAGCACGATCTCACCATCAATCAATTCGATACTGAGTAGGTCGCCAACAGTGACCCCCACCGCATCCAGAACCTCTGCAGGTAGTTCGACGATGACATCACCTGTGCCGTCTCCACTGGCATGGCACTGCACCGTCGTATGCACTGGCTCGTTCATAAGCTCTCCACTATGGTTGCGATGATCCCTATCCTACTACTCCGCATCCTTTTCGGGCACGGACAGACCATCTTGCGCGTCTACGCTGCGAGCGTGAAGTGACCGTTTGGTACCTAATGCATCGCTACAACTGGATTCGACCGCACCAGTTCAACGATGGGGTGGCCCCAGCTCAGGCAGAGAAAAAACTTAACGTCGTGTCCGGGATTAGTTGACCACTATAGAAATGACTAAGCCCGTAGACTATTATTTCTACTTGCCGCCTGAAGCACGCCCAAGCTATTCCCCTCTACAGGAAGAACTCCATCCAGACTTCGCATGGCTTACCCAAAACCGAGCTCGCTCGCGAGGGAAAGACGTATTCGAAGCCATTGACACTGTCGTTATTCATGCAACAGCTGGATACGCGACGGCCCATGCGGTTGAAAACTGGCATCAAAGGGTTGCAAGTGCTCATTGGATCATTCCAGACGAGAGAGAGCCCCAGCATGGTCACTTCGTTTGGGGAGCTGTCGCAGAGGCAAAATCCGCATATCACGTTCGAGACGCTATTGTTTTCAAGGAGACAGTTCTGGGCGAAGGGCCGAATGTCAACAACAGGAGTTTAGGTGTCGAAATAGTGAACACTCAAGATGTTGAAAAACTATCAAGATCCATTCTCAACTTGGCAAGTCACTATGGCGGCCAGGATTGTGCTTTACGCTTGGGCCAAGTATCCCAACCTCAGGCACGTGATCTCTCACACAAAACTAGACCCTACACGTAGAGATGATCCGGGCATTCAATTTCCATGGGATGGATTCAAAGATATGGTGTTGACGCATTCTGTACTACCACTTCGGAATCCATTGGTTTTTAAAACGGTAGAGCTTGAGGTCAAAGATGCAAATAGTTGCTGCTCGCCTTGAGAATATGAAAAACGCCATCATGCAATAGATAGTCGTGGCCATTGATTTGTGAGTGGACTACCGAGATTAGCCACAGCCGTATGTCTTCTACCTTGAGCCATATCATCCTACCAACATATCTTCCTGACGCCCGCCGTTTGAGGTGATGGTGTCCACCTAAATTGAGTGGGCATCATTTTTATCTTTTTAAAGCGGGCACCCATGCCAGCAGAATGTCATTCCCAAGCCAAGTGGTCAGGAGCGGGCGCATGGTGAAGCCAGACGAATTTACTAGCAGTTGAGCCAAGCCATAGATGATTGGCGAACAAAGAACACGACTATCCTGCACCACTCGCGAAGTGAAATGGTGCCGCCCCTGTGATAGGCTGATAGGCACAGAAACACCCGCAGGCTCGCACGTCCATTACGGGGTTTGGGGCGCAATGGAACCAAAAATCAACGTAAGCCCTACCAGCGCCGCTCCGTGCCTTCTTCTCAAGCGTCCATCTGAACAAAACAAGTGCGCATCTCGGCCAGCAGGTCATGTACCGCACTTATCGAGTGCCTCATCATTGGCGGAAGGAATGCTCAGCGCGTAGTTACCCGATTCCAGTGGCTCATGCCATAGGGTTCCAGGCCGTAACGCTCGATGTTCTCCTTTGCCCGCTTTTTGCCACGCACGAACTTGCCGTTGTTCTCGACGGCCAAGCTCGACCTGATCGCCGAACACTGGAATGACGCTCCAGCGTCTGGCAGGTTCACTCAAACTCGGTCGAGTACCGGCAACCGGCATTATGCGTACGCTGCAAACAGGGGATCGTCCAACTCGTCTGGCTCAGGCGCTGGCAGAGTTCGGGCGGGTCGAGAAAACCTTGCACACACTGACGAACATCAATGATGAATCCAAGCGTCGCGCCACCCTGACCCAGTTGAATCGGGGTGAAGGTCGACACAGCCTGGCCCGCGCCGTATTTCATGGCAAACGCGATGAGCTTCGCTAGCGCTGCCACGAAGGTCAGGAGGATAAATTCGACGCCTTGGGCCTGGCGGTGAACATCATTGTGCTGTGGAACACCCTCTACATGACAGATGCCGTGGAACGGCTAGCCTATCGGCTTAAGCGTCGGCGCTGTTCGTTGATGGCCAAAGGAGCTGACGCCTCTGGGTGAACTGCTCGTTGGTGCCGATACCGCGATTTATGCCAATAAGCAGCTTCGTCGCAAGCAGATTCTTCCTTGCGATGGGTGGCCAATACCTGTTCAAACCTGCGTCTGAACGTAGATTCCGAGTAAGCGTGTTTTTTGTACTAGGCTAGTGCAGCAGATTAGGCTAATAAATTTTTGGGCAAGGAGATGAACTGCTGCATATCAGTACAACCGAGCTCTTCTGCGACATCGAAGGCTTACCCCAGTATCAGTAGACTCGTTGAAGCGCTACTTTTTAACGATAGCCTTGCAGTGACTCCATACGCCGCCGTCGGCGGAAGACGTGTTGATGGCAATGGCACTCAGTGTGCCTACGTGATGACGGGCTCGTGGCGCCATTACGGCAAACGATGATTGCGATAGGGATGAATCGATGTCAGATCTTTTTGCCGACCAGAACCTGATACTCATTGTTGATGACAGCGTCGATACGATTCGTCTATTGAGCGGCATGCTCAAAGATCAAGGCCGGATATTGTTTGCCACCAACGGCGAAACTGGGATGCGCCTGGCCCAAGAGCGAAAACCGCAACTGATCCTGCTCGATGTGGAAATGCCAGGTATGAGCGGCTATGAAGTCTGCGCGGCGCTGAAAGAAGACCCAAGCACCTCTGGCTGTGCTGTCATTGTTATTACGGCACATACGGGGGTGGATAGTGAAGTCGCAGCGTTGGCTTCTGGTGCAGTGGATTACATTACTAAACCGTTCAATCCTCCGGTCGTGCGCGCACGCGTTCAGACGCACCTTCGACTGCAACAGCACAATCAATTGTTGCTTCAACTGGCGAATCGGGATGGTCTGACAGGACTATATAATCGACGTTTTTTTGATGAAGCACTCGCATTGGAGTTCGAGCGGCACCGACGGCAGAAAATGCCTTTAGGCCTAATACTTATCGATATCGATCACTTCAAGGCTTACAACGATCATTATGGTCACCAGGGGGGTGATGAGTGTTTGAAGCGCGTGGCGGCTGCCATTGGCGCTACCACGAGACGACCGGGTGAAGCCGTCGCACGCTATGGTGGTGAAGAGTTTGTGGTCATCCTGCCGCACACGGGAACAGATGACTTACAAAAGCACGGGGAGTGGCTCTGTAAGCAGGTTCGTAATTTAAACCTCGAACATCAGTCTTCAGTAACCGCCAGCAGCGTTACGATCAGTGCCGGTTTAGCCTCCATTGTGCCTAATCAGAGTGATTCTATGCAGCAACTGATTGCAGCAGCTGACCAGGCGCTATACCAAGCAAAGTCAGCTGGGAGAAATCGTGCGGTAGTGAGTACACCGAAGCGATTCGAAAACGCTGGCGGGTAGCCGTTAGCGGCAATAGCTTCGTGCCTGACTGAGCTATATCTACGGGGCAGGCTTAGGCCTCTTGAGCACCCAGTGAGAGGGTGTAGAGACACACCTAGAGAGTGCCTTGCTTGATGGTTAACCAAGGAGCAGCAGCTTGCAGACCGAGAAGAAAGCATCCAATTTTTTTGCAAACGTTTGGTTTGTATGGCCTTGCCTTTTGCTTGTGTTATGCCTGACCACCACATTAGTGGTACTGATCGCTGACTATCGGACTCGGCAAAAAGCCACCTCGGAACTTGATGCAGAACTGGTCAGAATTGCCAAAGTGCGCTTTGGGCAATTGCAACAACGGATGGCCGACTTACACAACAATGTTTTGTTTCTGTCCAAGGTTCCTGCGGTGTCGGGAATGGCCCGTACTTCCCTTGCCGGAGGTGTTGACGCTAAAGAAAGCGACAGCTATGAAGCGTGGAAACACCAGCTCGAACAACTCTACAGCGCATACCTCGAAACCAACCCGCACTACTTGCAGGCAAGGTTGATTGGCGTAGCGAATAATGGCAAAGAGTTGGTGCGTGTTGAGCACAAAGCTGGAACTGTGTTGGTGACCCCTGCCGACCAGTTGCAGTTCAAGGGCGACCGCGATTATTTCCAAGCCAGCAGTAAACTGCGTCAGGGACAGGTTTATACCTCCGAGTTCAACCTCAATCGTGAGCTTGGCAAGCTGGAACTACCCATCGTACCAACAGTACGGGTAGCAACCCCCATCTATGCCAACGACGGCAGCCTATTCGGTATCGTGGTACTCAATATCGACAGCAACGCTATATTGCCCCAGGTGGGAGAGCGGTTACCTGATAACTATTCTGCTTACATCGTCAATCAGGAAGGGGACTTTCTGCTGCACCCTGACTCAGCTCGCGCCTTCGGTTTTGATCTGGGTAAACGCTATCGATGGGAGGATGAATTTAAGGCTGTGAGCCAGTCTGCTCCTGGCGAGGAAGGCTCCGTCCAAAATTGGATAAGCCAAGTGGGAAGCTTGCTGCATGTGGTGCAGCATGATGAGGTGCTAGGCCGTGAGGGGGCGGAACGCCACCTGACAGTATTTACTACTGTCAGCAATACAGCGGTCATCGAAAGTGTGACCAGTTCGAGGCAGATAACCCTGTTTACGATGCTGGTCATTTCCGGCATCGCTGCCGGCTTTCTTTACCTGTATGGGCTCAGTACGCGACGTCAGTTACAAGTAATGATGGAGCAGAGACGCCTTGCTGCCATTGTCGCCAGCTCTAGCGATGCCATCGTTGGTACAACGCCGCAAGGCTTTGTGCTCAGCTGGAACGAGGCCTCAGAGAGCATGTTTGGCTACGGTGAAGATGAAGCAGTGGGCCGCTCCTTAGCCGAGTTGATTGGCTCGCCGGAGCTTTTAGCGGAACAGATGCGCCTGACGGCGGCCATTGAGCATGGAGAAGCAGTCCCCCATTTTGCTACAACACGACGCCGACGCGATGGCACGTCCGTGGACGTCTCTATCGCTATTTCTCCCGTCCGAGAGGCTGACGGTAAAGTGACCGTCGTGGCGCAAACAATTCGTGATATCAGCCAGGAAAAGGCCAACGAATCTCGGATTCTCTCGCTGAACGCCAATCTAGAACAGCAGGTCGCCGAGCGTACTACCCAGTTACTGATCGCCAAGGAGCGTGCTGAGGTCGCCAGTCAAGCGAAGAGTGAGTTTGTTGCCAATATGAGTCATGAAATTCGCACGCCGATGAATGCCGTGTTGGGTATAACGCATCTTCTGGCCAATACGCCTTTATCCACCGACCAAAATAAATACCTACAAATGCTGCGAGGTGCTGGGGAGTCATTGCTTGAAATTTTGAATGACATTCTGGACTTTTCCAAAATTGAGGCCGGGCACTTAGAGATTGTCCCCGTTCCGTTCCTGTTGTGTGATGTTCTTAACGCACTGGCAACCATTATGTCCATCAATGCCGTCAACAAGGATTTGGAGTTGGTTATCGGCGTCGAGCCAGATGTACCGCAGGCTTTTATTGGGGATGCACTGCGGATACAGCAAGTGCTGGTCAACCTGGTGGGTAACGCTATTAAGTTCACTGAACATGGAGAGGTTGTTGTTCTCGTGCAGCAGGTGGGGAGCGAAGAGGGCATCGTCAACGTATGTTTCCGGGTGCGTGATACCGGCATTGGTATGACGAATGAACAACAAGCACGTTTGTTTTCACCGTTTTCCCAAGCTGATACCTCTATCACCCGTCGCTTTGGCGGTACTGGCCTTGGGCTGGCTATTTCGAAGCGTTTGGTTTCCTTAATGTCGGGAACCATCACGATGGAGAGTTCTGTTGGCGTCGGAAGTGAGTTCCAAGTAACTATTCCGCTTCGACAAAACAGCTCCATTGAACACATCCAACAACCACAAAGTGCCTTGGGTGACTTGCGCATTTTGGTTGTCGATGACAACGCGACCAGCCGTGAGTATTTGTGCAAAACGATTTTTGGTTGGAACTGGCAAGCTGATGGAGTGGAATCAGGCGAGCAGGCTGCAGAGCAAGTGAGCTCGCTTGAACTGCATGGTGAGCACTATGACGCGGTGATAGTCGACTGGCAGATGCCTGGCTTGAATGGGCTAGAAACCATGAGGGAGATCCGAAGGATACTGCCTACGTATACGCAGCCGATTATCATCATGGTCAATGCCTTTGATCAGGGCAAACTCATGCAAGAGCCAGCATCGGCAGAGATCGATTCCGTCTTGATCAAACCAGTCACCAGTTCGAATCTGTTCGATACGCTGCATGAAGCTCTGACAGCGCGAATAGATCCCCAGGTGTCCATCCAATTCAAAAGCGAGAACTTATCTTCAAGTTTGCCATTGGATGGCGTTCTCCTACTGCTGGTGGAAGACAACTCCCTGAATCAGTTTGTGGCAACGAACATACTGGAGCAAGCTGGCGCGATTGTGGAGGTCGCCAGCGATGGTCAGCAGGCTGTCGATAGATTGCGTGCCGATCCGCAGCGTTATCAAGTAGTGCTAATGGATGTGCAAATGCCCGTCATGGATGGTTTCTCCGCCACCCGAGTTATCCGCAATGAGTTGCAATTGGCATTGCCGATATTGGCCATGACTGCGGGGGTATTTGAGTCGGAGCGTGAGCAGTGTGTAACCGCTGGTATGGATGGTTTTATCGCCAAACCCATTGACGTCAAGCAGATGCTAAGCACGATCCGCCAACATGTGCCAACCATCACACATGCATCAACAACGCCAACAGCAATGACTTCAACACCTTCGGTTGATGACCTTCTGGCGTTCGATGTTGGGCCGTTACTCGCCCTCGCCAAGAACGACAAAGCCTATTTTGACACCCTCATTACATTGATCCAAAGGGCTGTAGAGGATGGCGTCGCTCCGATCACTAAGGCGCGTATCGCATGGCAAGAAGGGCGGAGCCGGGATGCGGCGAGCCTGTTCCACACACTGCGAGGAACCCTCGGTACGTTAGGCGCCAGGCGTTTTGCAGAAAAATCTCTACAAATCGAATTGGCCATTAACGGTAACGATAGGGCGCGTGCCGACGAATTGTTTGATGTGATCACGCTGGATCTGGAGGAAACGCTGACGGCTGCTAAACAATGGATTGCACAACAGGAAGTATCTGAAACAAATGAAGATACTTCTGAGAACTGGGATCCATCCCAAATAACTGAATTTCACCTACTGCTTCAGCAACAGAGCTTGGATGCCTGTGAGCTCTACAACGCTTTGCGGTCGTCGTTTCTACTAAAGCTTGGTCACGATCTAGCTAAGGAGTTGGACGCAGCAATGGAGCGGCTGGATTTTCAAACAGCGTTGGCGTGCATTCAGTCAACGTTGAGTGCGGCCGATAGCATAGCCAACTCAAGGGCCGGGTAGAGATATCTGTCAAATGTGCCCAGCGTGATGTTTTCAGGCATCCCTACGCGGTGCCAGACAGTGGGTTCGACCCGCTTCAACTCAGTGTGCAACAGCAGCAAATCAGGCTCGGGTTTTAGCAAATGGACATTTTTGGCCATGGGTCAGGCAGCCTCGTAAATTTCTGTAGGTGTTAGAGAAACGTTCGAGGCAGCAGTTCATTGACTCGATTGACCGGATGTTCGGCGATGCGCTCCAGAACATAGGTCAAATAGGCTTGCGGGTTCAGGCCGTTGAGCTTGGCCGAACCCACCAGGCTGTAAATTACAGCCGCCCGTTCGCCGCCGGCATCGGAGCCATTTTTGCGCACCAAAGCGACACCGCGCAGCGCCCGCTCGGCGGCGTTGTTGTGTACGCCTTGTCAGGGCGTACACAGCAACCTGGCGGAGCGTGCGATAAAGCCGTTTGTCATCGGGCGCAAAGCGCGGCTGTTCAGCGGCACGCCCAAGGGCGCCACTGCCAGTGCACAGATCTACAGCTAGGTCGAGACCGCCAAGGTCAACGGTCAGGAGCCCTATACGTGGCTGCGCCACGTACTTGAGCGACTGCCGCACGCCTCGTCGGTAGCGGATTAAGAAGCGCTGCTATCGTGGAACTACTCGCCAGAGATGCAACCGTAACCCGCTACCCAAGTGTTGGGCAGGTGGGGTTTATGGATCGCACTTCTTGCATCAGACATATGGCGCTGAACATGCTCAGGGCTGAGGGTTCATGCAAAGCGAGTATCCGTCAGAAGCAAAAAATAGCAGGAATGAGCAGCGAATATTTGGAAGTTGTCCTCACTGCAGGCATCCAGAAATTGACTGTCAGTTAACAGAGTGGTCACACTCTCACCCGGTAAATTCAGTTCGATCTGGGAATAAGGGGGTTTGATATAATAGTGAAAAAGCAATAAAATATAAATCTAGAACTAATCTAAAAGGAGTTGCT
Source organism: Pseudomonas sp. Fl4BN1 (assembly GCF_009908285.1). Classification (GTDB taxonomy): domain Bacteria; phylum Pseudomonadota; class Gammaproteobacteria; order Pseudomonadales; family Pseudomonadaceae; genus Aquipseudomonas. The sequence continues at coordinate 9,435 of NZ_JAAARM010000004.1, read as the reverse complement.
ATATTATATGAGTTCATTTCTCATAGAGTCGCAAGACTATGCTTTTGTGGATAAAGGCTTGCAAAAAGAAATTACATCCTTGCTAGATGATGCTTTCCCATCTTCTGAAAATGAGCAAGCCGAAACTTCAGAAACGCATAGGAAAGAGCTAAATGCGCGCTCTTTTTATTGCTATATGGATAAAAAGCTAGTGGGCTATGCTGCGATTATACAAACAACCATAAAAATTGGTGATGAAGAGTTTCATGTTGCTGGGCCTACCTGTGTTGCCACCTCTCCAAACTATTGTGGAAGAGGGATTGGAACTGAGCTAGTAAAACAAGCTACTATTTGGCTAGAAAAGCAACCGCAAATTGACTTTGGAATGTTTACATGCAAGCCATCATTGGTTCCATTTTATAGTCGTGCCAGTGGGTGGAAAGTAGCACCAAATGTTATAGTGGTAGGTAGTTTAGAAGCAGGTGCGCTAACTAGCACTTCGTTAGATTGCGCCGTGTTGATGCGTCTTTTTTCAAAAAAAGCAACCTCCCTAATGCCTTTGCCATCTAATATGACCATTAACCTTAATTTCCCAGTTGGTGAATTTATGTAAATTGTAAACTAACGTGCAACATTGGTGTCATCATGGGAAAACCCCCCTGGGTGAGATCACGGTTAGTGATATGATGTGATTATATTGCATATGGGTTTGGTTTAACCTCGCGATAAGCCTGTGATCTCATGCCCCCTTCTTTTGGGTTATTCACGGAGTCCCGGGAAACACAGAAGCAAGAACGCCGATTTGATGGATGATATTCGTGCGAGCAAACACATCTAAAAAGCCGGCGTTCTTATGCGCGATATTAATAATTTCCTTCCGTTTTGGGAGGGCTTTTCTGTCGTCTCTATCAAGCCTGATGGTTACGCACTGCAGATCGATCTCATCCCTCAGGCCACCCGGTTTCCTACTTGTAGCGGTTGCAACAAGCCCAGCACAACCACCCATGAGTACTGTCAGCGGCTCGTCCGCGACCTGCCTATTCTTGGCCATCCGGTGCGGTTAAACGTCGAACTCAGGCGAGTTGGATGCGGTGCTTGCGGCAAACGAATGGAAGCTGTCAGCTGGCGTGATCGTTACTCCCGGATGACGCGTCGCTTGGCTGAAGCCGTCATCCAGACTTGCCGGCGACTGCCGACCCTGCATGTGGCTCAGCTGTTCGGATTGCACTGGGACAGCGTGCGATTACTGGAGCGACGGGCGCTACAAGCAGAACTGGATAAGCGGCCTGTCATCCGTCCGCGTAGATTGGTCATGGACGAATTTGCCCTGTTCAAAGGGCATCGCTATACCAGCGTTGTCTTGGATGCCGATACCTGCCGAATACTGTGGATCGGTGAATGACGTAGCCGAGCGGCAATCAGACCGTTCTTCGAGGAATTGGGGCCTGAAGGCTGTTCGCAAATCGAGGCCGTGGCGATGGACATGAATACTGCCTTTAACATTGAGGTGCGCCAGCATTGTCCGCAAGCACGTGTGGTCTATGACCTGTTTCATGTCGTGGCCAATACGGCCGTGAAGTCATTGATCGTGTACGAGTCGATGAGGCCATGCTCAGGGCGTCGAACTTGGTTGTTCAGCGAGTCTTTGTACCCGAGGGGAGAGTATTGACCCTCAAGCTCCAGCCACTGGGCTCTTGCTGACACATTTGTAATTGTCCGGTTCGTTACCAACGACTAGACTCCCCCGCATGAAACGCTACCTGCGGTGCTGCCTCATTTTCCTGATTAGCCTGGCGCTTCCCCTCAGCGGGATGGCGGGCATTCAGGCACCGACAGAACCCTGCCCAATGAAAATGGCGGGCATGGCGATGATGGACGACATGGGCATGGACTGCTGTAACGATATGAAAAGTCCATCCGAGCACGGCAAACCCTGCAAGCCAGGCCAGGAATGCAAGACTGGCGGCATTCTGCAAGTCTCAGTCATTAAGCCTCCTGTTACCTTCTCCAGCCCCGTAGCGCCTTCCTTCTCCAGCGACTTCCTGCCTGACCAAACCCCGTCCGGGGTATGGCGACCGCCCCGCGCCTGATTCCTGTACCACACTGAGTCTCATCCTGCCTTGGCGGGATGGCATTTCTGCGTGCATGTCTAAGAGGCGCGCAGTGGAACATCACAGGAATCGTGAGCATGAACTCCATACGCTATTGCACAGGCTGGCCCGTCGTGGCCGCCTTGGCGGCAAGCGTGCTGGCATTGCCGAGCCTAGCCGCCCCCCTGACGCTCGATGAAGCCTTGCGGTTGGCCGAAAACAATGCCCCGTCACTGACCGCCCAAGCGGCCAAACTGCAAGCTGCCAGCAGTGCTGCCATTCCAGCCGGTGAATTACCTGACCCGAAGTTAAAACTCGGCGTACAGAATTATCCCATTGGCGGGCCTGAACGCTGGAGCATTAATCAGGACTCCATGACCATGCAGATGGTTGGGCTCATGCAGGAAGTGCCCAACCGCGACAAGCGCAAAGCACGCATTGAAGTGGCCGATGCGGCCGTTGACCGAGCTGCGGCTGAAGGCCGTGTTGAGCGACTGAACGTCCGTCAGGCCACGGCATTGGCCTGGATCAGCAGCTACTCCGTCGAACGTAAAGAGGCGCTGTTCCAGGACTTTTACAAAGAAAATCGTCTGCTGACCGATACCGTGCGGGCACAGATCGCCGGGGGCCGTGCACAACCAGCCGACGCGGTGACACCTAAGCAAGAGGCGGCGCAACTGGCGGATCAACAGGACGACCTGATCCGAATGCGTGCGCAGGCTCGAGCTGCACTCAAGCGCTGGATTGGCCCGGCCGCCAATGACCCACCCACAGGCAGCTTGCCGCAATGGCCCGTCGAGACCTCGGGCTACTCCCATAAACTGCAACATCACCCCGCACTGGTAGCCTTCGTCCCGATGACGCGCGAAGCGGAGGCCAAAGTCCGTGAAGCTGAAGCAGAAAAGCAGTCCGACTGGAGCTGGGAGCTCGACTACCAACACCGTGACCGTCAGTTCGGTGACATGGTCAGCGTGCAGTTCTCGTTCGACCTGCCATTGTTTCCCGGTTCCCGACAAAACCCGAAGATCGCCGCCAAACACGCGGAGCTGAACCAGCTGGAAGCTGAGCGTGAAGCCATGGTGCGTGAGCATACCCAGCAATTGGAGGAAGATCTGGCCGAGTACGAACGCTTGAATCGTGCGGTGCGCCGCAGTCAGGAAAGTCTGGTGCCTTTGGCCAAGGAAAAGGTCGGACTGACCATGGCCAGCTACCGTGCCGGTAAAGGTGACCTGGCGCAAGTCATCGCTGCCCGACGTGAACTCATCGAGGCCCGCCTCAAACAGATCGATGTCGAAGAACAGCGAGCGCTGACCAACGCGCGCTTGTATTTCAGCTATGGGGAAACCAGCCAATGAGTACTCGAATTTGGAAAGTAGTATTGGTGGCTGGCCTGTCGATCGCCCTAGGTGGAGCTGGCGGTTACTGGATCGCTCAGCAACGCATGAACGGAATACCTGGTGCACTCGCCGAGCAGAGTCCCAAGACGCAAGACGAACGCAAGGCCCTGTATTGGTACGATCCGATGTACCCGCAGCAGAAGTTCGACAAACCGGGCAAGTCGCCCTTCATGGACATGCAGTTGGTACCGCAATACGCCGACGCGGCAACGAACAGTGCGGCCATCAGCATCGACCCCGGTCTGACCCAGAATCTCGGCCTGCGTCTGGCCACTGTCACCCGTGGAGTCCTCGCTTCCAGCCTGGACGTGGTCGGCGTGCTGGCGTTCAATGAGCGGGATGTCGCGGTGATCCAGGCGCGTACCGCTGGCTTTATCGAGCGAGTTTATGCCCATGCACCCGGTGACGTACTCAAGGCCAATGCGCCATTGGCGGATATCCTGGTACCCGAATGGGCCGCCGCCCAGGAAGAATTCCTCGCACTTAAACGTAATGGCGATGCCGACTTGCTGGCAGCGGCCCGCCAACGGCTGCACCTCACGGGGATGCCGGCAGCGCTGATTACCCAGGTAGAGCGTAGTGGCAAGACTCAGCCGAACCTGACGCTCACCAGCCCTATCGGCGGTGTGCTGCAGGAACTGGATGTTCGTACGGGCATGACTGTGGCGGCCGGCGAGACACTGGCTCGCGTCAATGGCTTGAGCAGCGTCTGGCTGGCGGTGGCGGTTCCAGAGTCGGAGACCGGATCGATCGTCGTCGGCCAGACGGTAGAAGCACGCCTTCCAGCCTTCCCAGAGGCGGTGCTCAACGGTACGGTCAGTGCGATTCTGCCTGAAACGAATATGGACAGCCGCACCGTTCGCGTACGCGTCGAGCTGCCCAACCCTGACGGGCGACTTAGACCCGGATTGTCGGCGCAGGTGCGCCTCAACCAGGCGACCGAGCAAAGTGTGTTGTGGGTACCGAGCGAGGCAGTCATCCGTACTGGCCGGCGCACGCTGGTGATGCTCGCCGAAGACGCGGGTCGCTATCGGCCGGTAGAGGTGCGACTCGGGCAGGAAAACGACGGCAGGACGGCAGTATTGCAAGGCCTGCAAGAGGGGCAACAGGTGGTCAGCTCCGGACAGTTTCTTCTCGACTCCGAGGCTAGCCTGAAGGGCATCGTCGCCAGCGCGCTGGACATGCCAGCACCTCTAACCACTGCTACTGCTTTTCATGAGTCGGAGGGGCAAGTTCTAGAGATCAATAGCAAAGACGTAACGCTCGCCCATGGCCCCTTCAAAACGTTGGGTATGCCAGGCATGACCATGACCTTCCCATTGGCGAACCCGGCACTCGTGCAAGGGCTCAAATCGGGTGACAAGGTTCGGATCGCTGTGAGCCAAACCGATGGTGGTTTGCGCGTTGAGCGCCTGGAAAAACTAGGGGGCCAGCCATGATCGCGGCCTTGATCCGCTGGTCAGTGGCCAACCGTTTCCTTGTGCTGCTAGCCACGATCTTCGTCACCGCCTGGGGCGTCTGGTCGGTTCAGAGCACGCCCATCGATGCACTGCCAGACCTCTCCGACGTTCAGGTGATCATCCGTACACCTTATCCGGGACAAGCGCCACAGATTGTTGAGAACCAAGTGACCTACCCATTGGCCACCACCATGCTCTCGGTACCGGGAGCGAAAACTGTGCGCGGGTATTCCTTTTTCGGCGACAGCTTCGTGTATGTGCTGTTCGAAGATGGTACCGATATGTATTGGGCTCGCTCGCGGGTGCTGGAGTACCTGAGCCAGATACAAAGCCGCTTGCCGGCCAGCGCCAAGCCAGCGTTGGGGCCAGATGCCACCGGGGTAGGCTGGATCTATCAGTACGCCCTGGTGGATCGCAGTGGTGGACACGACTTGGCGCAGTTGCGCGCGCTGCAGGACTGGTTTCTCAAGTTCGAACTGAAGACCCTGCCCAATGTGGCGGAAGTGGCCACCGTTGGCGGCATGGTCAAGCAGTACCAGGTGCAGCTCGATCCACTCAAACTGGCCAGCCTGGGGATCACTCAGGTGCAGGTCACCGAGGCGATTGGCAAGGCCAATCTAGAAACCGGTGGCGCTGTGCTGGAGATGGCGGAGACCGAGTTCATGGTGCGCGCTTCCGGCTATCTGAAGACCTTGAATGATTTTCGCGCGATCCCGCTCAAACTCGGGGCTGGTGGCGTGCCAGTGACTCTTGGCGATGTGGCCACGATCCAACTGGGGCCGGAGCTGCGTCGCGGCATCAGCGAACTCGACGGCGAAGGTGAAACTGTTGGTGGGGTGGTGCTCCTGCGCAGCGGCAAGAACGCTCGCGAGACCATCGCGGCGGTGAAAGGCAAGCTCGACGAACTGAAAAGCAGCCTGCCGGCCGGAGTGGAAATCGTCACCACCTACGACCGCAGTAAGCTAATCGACCGCGCCGTTGAAAACCTCAGTCACAAGTTGATTGAAGAGTTCGTCGTCGTCGCGCTGGTCTGCGGGATCTTCCTCTGGCACCTGCGCTCATCCCTGGTGGCCATTATCTCGCTGCCGGTGGGAGTGCTGATTGCCTTCATTGTCATGCGCCATCAAGGGATCAACGCCAACATCATGTCCTTGGGCGGGATTGCCATTGCCATCGGCGCTATGGTCGATGCCGCCGTGGTCATGATCGAAAACGCCCACAAGAAAGTTGAAGCCTGGCACAAGGCCCATCCAGGGGAAGAACTGAAGGGCGAACATCACTGGCATGTGATGACCGAGGCGGCGGCCGAAGTCGGGCCGGCGTTGTTCTTCTGCCTGTTGATCATCACCCTGTCATTCATTCCAGTGTTCACCCTGGAGGCGCAAGAGGGGCGGCTGTTCGGCCCTTTGGCTTTCACCAAAACCTACGCCATGGCGGCGGCGGCCGGATTATCGGTGACCCTGGTGCCCGTGCTGATGGGTTACTGGATTCGCGGACGGATTCCCAATGAGGAACAGAACCCGTTGAACCGTTGGTTGATCAATATCTATCAACCGGCCTTGGATGCGGTGCTGCGTCGGCCAAAAATCACCATGCTTATCGCGGTACTGGTGTTTCTCAGCGCGCTATGGCCTATGTCTCGGTTGGGTGGCGAGTTCCTTCCACCGCTGGACGAAGGCGATCTGCTCTACATGCCTTCGGCGCTGCCGGGGTTATCAGCACAGAAAGCAGCACAGCTGTTGCAGCAGACTGACCGTCTGATTAAGACCGTCCCTGAGGTCGAACACGTCTTTGGTAAAGCGGGTCGTGCTGAAACCGCCACAGACCCGGCGCCGCTGGAGATGTTCGAAACCACCATCCAGTTCAAGCCGCGTGACCAATGGCGTCCCGGAATGACCCAGGAAAAACTGGTGGAAGCGCTTGATCGAGTGGTGCGCGTCCCAGGGCTGACCAACATCTGGATACCGCCGATTCGTAACCGCATCGACATGCTCGCTACTGGGATCAAGAGCCCGATAGGAGTAAAAATTGCCGGTACCAACCTGACAGAAATCGATGCGGCGACTCAGGCCGTCGAGCATGTGGCCAAGGACGTGCCCGGCGTAAGTTCTGCGCTCGCCGAACGGTTGACTGGTGGCCGCTACATCGACGTGGATATCGACCGCAAGGCAGCCGCCCGCTACGGACTGAATATCGCCGATGTGCAGTCCATTGTGGCGGGGGCTATCGGCGGTGAAAACATCGGGGAGACCATTGAAGGGCTCGCCCGCTTCCCAATCAACGTCCGTTATCCCCGGGAGTGGCGTGACTCGCTGGGTGCTCTGGAGCAGTTGCCGATCTACACCCCACTGGGGAGCCAGATCACTCTCGGCACGGTGGCGAAGATCAAGGTCAGCGACGGCCCACCGATGCTCAAGAGCGAAAATGCTCGACCTTCAGGTTGGGTGTACATCGATGTACGCGGGCGGGATATCGCCTCCGTGGTCGCCGACTTGCGCCGGGCTGTCAGTGAGCAGGTCAAGTTGCAGCCAGGCATGAGTTTGAGCTACTCGGGGCAGTTCGAGTTTCTCGAAAGGGCCAATGCCCGGCTCAAGCTGGTGGTGCCGGCCACGTTGCTGATCATTTTCGTCTTGCTCTACCTAACCTTCGCCCGATTCGATGAAGCCGTGTTGATCATGGCGACCTTGCCCTTTGCTCTCAGTGGTGGGGCATGGTTCATCTATTTACTCGGTTTTAATCTCTCTGTGGCCACGGGCGTTGGCTTTATCGCGCTGGCCGGTGTGTCTGCTGAGTTTGGCGTGATCATGCTGCTCTACCTGAAGAACGCCTGGGCCGAACGTGAAGACCTTGGCGACAACACTGAGCGTGGGCTCGTCGCTGCGATTCGCGAAGGCGCAGTACAACGCGTTCGACCCAAGGCCATGACGGTGGCGGTCATCATCGCCGGCCTGTTACCCATCCTCTTGGGGAGTGGTACCGGTAGCGAGGTCATGAGTCGCATCGCAGCTCCCATGGTCGGTGGCATGGTCACGGCACCATTGTTGTCCCTGTTCGTTATTCCGGCGGCCTACCGTTTGATGCGCCGTCGGCACCTCCCCGTTGTACCCACCAACCTTCAAGGAAAAGTCGTATGAAACTGACCCTGATTGCCGTTGCAAGCACCGTTGTGGCTCTGTCTCTTTCCGCTCAGGCAGAGGACATGCCGGGTATGAAGATGGACGCTACTCCCATGGAAGGCATGCAGATGAAGCAGGAGACCCAGCAGGTTCCTGTGGCCAAAGCCGAGGGCACGATCAAGGCTGTCGATACCACGAAACAGACGGTGACCATCGCCCATGGCGCCGTGCCGGCTGTGCAGTGGCCCGCCATGACTATGGCATTCAATGCAACAACCAAACAACTGGCAGGCCTGAAGGCTGGAGATCAAGTAGCGTTCGAGTTTCAAGTCGAGGGCGCGAAAGCTACGATTATTTCCATTAAAAAGTTGAAGTAAGACTGAATCATCCTTGGCTGTGTCGGCAACTCCAAGCCTTGCAGCAAGGTGCTGCAAGACTTGGATCCTGGTGATTTCTTATGCGGAATCGGCAGCAGCTAGCGGTACAGGGTTACCCGATGCGGTGCAAGCCCGCCTCTTTGATCGGTTTGTTCGAGGCGATGATGATTTCGCAGGCGGTTCGGACTTGGGCCTATCCATCGTCAAACGCGTAGTAGATCACCTTGGGTGGTGGATCCAGCATGACCCTGCTTCGAATGGCGGAAGTCGATTCACATTGCTGCTTCCAATCGTTACATAGCCTCGTCTTTGCTATAGCCAAACGGCTTTAGGCCAGTGATTTTTTCCAATTACCTCATAGAGAGAACCGAGATGAACAAGCTGGTTGAGGATACCGATGAGCCTCATGAAACCAGTGAAAGTGAGCCGTCAAAGCCTCACGGCTGGCTTAACCGAACTGTGGTAGGGGCTGGTATAACCAGCGCGCTAGGGGATTTTTGCTACGAGACAACAACCGTTATTTTGCCAGGGTTTCTTGCCGTGCTATGAATCGCCCCGGATTCTCTAGACACCTTGCAAGCTCATTTGGACTGCCCCCGGAAAGGTAGACATCCCCGGCCTATGCTTTGAGCGTAGGAGGAAGTCTATGAGTACGGAATTCAAGGCGGAAGCCGTCAGGCAGGTGGTTGAACGCGGCTATTCAGTCGCGGAGATTGCCGCACGCCTCGGCGTCTCGACTCACAGCCTCTATAAATGGGTGAGCGCCGTCACCCCTGATAAATCAGAAAAGCAGGCCAGCGAATTGCTCGAAGCCAAGAGTGAGATCCTGCGGCTACGGGCCCAAATGCGCCGCCTTGAAGAAGAGCGGGATATCTTAAAAAAAGCCGCACGGTACTTTGCCAGAGAGCCCGAGTGAAGTACCGCTTCATGAACGAGCATCGTCATCAGTATGCAATTACCACGATGTGCAGGGTATTGCGGATCGCTCGTGCCGGGTTCTACCAATGGCTACACAA
>NZ_JAAARM010000049.1 GCF_009908285.1 Pseudomonas sp. Fl4BN1 | reverse complement strand
CCCGCGGCCAAGTTCTGCATGCTGTAGTCGGACTGCGGATAGGCCAGGTCTGTCAGCTTCGTGGCGGCCTCAAGGCTGTTGCCCGGGCCATACCAGATCTCGGTCCGCTGGGTATCCTCTGCGCCAGGTGGGAAGCCCCACTTCAAGCCGATGCCGAACAGTTCGCTAGTGGTGACCAGGTGCGAAACCGCCGGGGGCAAACCGGTCTTGCCTTCCAGGTTGGTCAGTACCGAGGTAGTCGGGATCGATGAGACGTTCATTGCACTAACGGCTCTCACGCGGGCCAGGTACTGGCCGGAGTAGATCCCGCGGACATCGGCCATAAGCTCGCCAGTTCGTGGGACCTTGATCCATTCCCGGGCGCCCCAACGCCATTCAACCTCATAGGCCACGGCACCGGGAGCGGCATCCCAGGCGATGGACATAACCGTGACAGCAATCCCCTGCTCAATCACAACGTGCTGGCTAAGCAGTACCTGCGCGGGCGCCTCCTGCGTGCCTACCGGCAAAACGCTCACCGGCCGCTGGTCAACAACAGCACCATGGTCAATCACATCGAACTTGCTGGGCTCGTACTGGATCACCTCAAGCTGGAACTGATGCCACTCTGGCCGCGTGACGTTACGCACGTAGAATTGCATCAGCTTCAAGTCGTCGAAGTCGAGCGCCCAGCCAAACTCGGGGGCGGGCGTCTCGCTGTAGTCGGCCATGACAGTGACGGCGCGGCCGGCGAACGACTTGATCACCCGGCCCTCAGACTTTCCACTGGGCAGGTTGATCCACAAGCGGGCGCCGGTCGGGATCTCAATGTCACGATCCAGCGTGATTGCCCGGCCGGCAACTGCCGAAATTCGCCCGCCGTTATCCCGACCAGTCAGCATAGGGTCGGCAACAGATATTACTTGCCCAGGCTTGGGGATCTGCCCGTCCAGGCCTACACGAAAGACTGCGCCCCGGGTCTGCAACTGCTCAGTCATCAGAGCCCACTGGCCAGCACGCTGTGCCTGGCCAAGCGACGTGCAGCCGAACGCATCGACCTTCAGCTCGCGCACAGAGCCATACTCGGCCAGCGCCTCGTCGTCGAACACCGGCTCCTTGTCGGTCTCGAAACCCTGGTCCGGGTTATCCCAGGAAACCATCGCAGCTGTGTGACGATCACGCAAGCGAGTGCCCTCATACTTGATGGCGCCACTATTGAGGATCTGCGAAGGGCTGTAACTGAACACCGGATCGCCGGGCATATCGGCATTGACAACGATCTGGCTGCCATCCCAGAAGGCCAGCCCGCGAAAGATCGAAGCCAGGTCCTGCAGCACGGCGTAGGCCTCGGCCTGCTTCTGGAAATAGAGGTTGCAGGTGAATCGAGGTTCTGTGCCGCCTTTGCCATCAGGGACCATCTGATCGCAGTACTGAGCAATCCGGTACAGAGACCACCGGTCAACCATGGTTGCATCGATGCGCTCACCGAGGCCGTAGTAAGGGTGCAGCACAAGGTCATAGAAGACCCAGGCAGGGTTGTTGGTGTAGGCCTCCTTGAACGTCCCATCCCAGATCCCGCCACTGGTACCGGCGCCTGAAGTGGAATAAGTCCGAGTCTCCGGATCGTAGTTTGCAGGCACCCGCACAATGCGCCCGCGCATCAGAACCGCGACCTTGGCGATATCTCCGCCGAACTGCTGGGCGTCGTACTCCAGGCAGCCCACAGCGGTCAGCGGGTACTCCTGATCGCTGTCGATCACCTCTGCAATCGCTTCGATGTACATGTTGTCAACGATCAGGTCGCTGTTCGCGTTGGGGGTGACTCGGCGAACGCGAATCGTCCAGCGGCCACCAGTGGGCAGCTCGATACGGTGAGACCGCTCGTACTTGGTCACGTTCTTGCGATCAACAGCCGAGCTTAAAACCTCAATGAAAGGCCCATTGTCGGTCGAGACATCGATCCGGTACTCGATCCGGACGCCGTCCACGTTGCCGGCCATGTCCTGCCGGCGCAACTGTGGCCAGGACAGACGCACGCGCACAGCGTCAACTGCAGGGTTCGCGATGCTGTGGAGCCAGGGAGTGGAGCTCAGCAGTTCCTGCCTCACAGAAATTTCGTTGCTCGACTCGGAGATCCCCTCAAGGCGGTCCTGATTCAGCTCGCCCGAACGAAACTGCCACTTCACGCCTGGGAAGTTGTAGCTGCCGTCCTGGGCCTGGATAGGGGTTCCGTCCAGCTTCACCGACTTCAGGCCGTCCACAGGCCCCACGATTGGCCCCCAGCTCCACAGGTAGACAATGCGAGCCGTTGCGATAGACGGGACGCTATTGGAAGCAATGCTGGGCTGCTTCTGCTTCGGCGCTTTACCGCCTTTGCTGCCGGCAACAGCGCCTCGGCGCGCCTTCTTTGTTACTGCGCCCATGCGCCCTCCTGAATGCAAAAACCCGCCGAAGCGGGTTGTTTGGTCTGGTCGGTCAGATGTTGTCTTGGGTGTAGATGCCACCAGACTCGACGGCCCCACCGATCTCTCGTTCGCCATACAGCAGCGGGTAGGGGTTGCCCTGGGCAACTGTGGTGACGGCCCCGCCAAACCCATAGCTTGGGTTGTTGCCGTCCTCGTTCTTGTCCATGGAGCCAGACTTAGTCGTGGGGGAAAGCATCTGCACTATGCCTCCAAGGCCAACCGCCGCACCGGCCGCAAGCAGCGCCATACCAGCGTATGAGGTGGTGCCACCGGATATGAAGCCGACTGCGATCAGCACCACGCCCAGAATTGTTTGAAACAGGCCAGCCTGCTTGCTGCCCTGGATGATCGGCATGATCCGGATGTCGCCGGCACCACTAGAGCGCAGATCCAGCTCCTCGGCGCCAATGTTCCGGTCATCAACAAAGACCGCGAACACAAGGCCGCGCTCTTCGGCAGTGCGCAGGAACTGCTCAAAGCCTGGCTTCATGATGCACAGTGCATTCGTCGCATCCCGCACGCTGTGCAGGTCCATGCGGTACTGTTTGCCGAAGCGCTTACCCAGCACCCCGCCGAGCTTAATTGTCCGCATAGTCATGGCCGGTAGTCCTTGTGCCGAAGAATCAACCGCACCCGATTGGCCTGGGACCAGCCATAGACTTCACGACTGGCCAGACGGCCCGGCATGTGGTGATAGATGAACGGGCCAGCCCCACCCAGGGCCGGCGCCGCCTCACTGGTCAGCGCCGGCTCATCGCCCAAGTAAATCGCTGCATGGTTTGGGTGAAAGCATGGGCGGCCCGGCGTTGGGATCTGCAGCACAAGCATGTCGCCGCGCTGAGCTGACTCGACCTGGTAGAAGCCGGTGGCCTTGAAGTTTTCCTCGTACAGGCTGGGCCCGCGCTCGTCTTCCCACCACAGATCGCGGCGCTCGAAGTTCGGCAGCTGCAGGCCGGCCTCCCGTGCGTACCAGTCCCGGCAGGCCGCCCAGCAATCCAGCAGGCCATGGGAGAAGTCCCGCCCCAGCAGCGGGGCCTGGAAGCCTGAAGGCTCGAACCAGGCGATATCACCACCGGGCCAACCGACGATGCCCCATGGCAGTTCATGCAGCTCACAGCTCACCCTGTCGGCCATGCTGGGCACGGGCGCCTTGTCCGGGTGGCTATGAATGATCGCCAGCACGTTCCCCAGGTCCTCGGCCGCGGCCAGGTCACGCTCGCAGATCTGGAAGTTCTCGCGCTCACTGGCCGCACGATTGGTACACGGCACGTACTGGCGACCACCGACGGCACTGATCAGCACGCCGCACGCTTCCGCTGGGTAGGCCTGTTCCGCATGGGCCCGGATCGCGGCCTGCAACTGTTTGTTGATACGCATGGGTTACCTCGAACTGACGATCAGACTGGCGCCCATTGATCCACCGAATCGCCGGGTATTTCCTCGGAGCTTGCAGCTACTCCACCACCCGCCGCAGCGGTCCAAAGCCGGGTTATCCGTGGGCTCGTTCTTCTTGTTGAACATGGCGGTACCGGTATAGGCACAGGCCTCGCCTCGGTACCCGCCACGGCAGGCCCACCGGCAGAGCTTGGTGATCTGCTGGGTGGGCAGCATCTGGCCCTCCATGTCCGTTGGACTGGAAAGCGAGAAGGTGACCGAGTCGAAAGACTCCTCGGTCTTCTGCTCGATGTACCAGAGGTTTACCTTGCTCTGATCGCTGGCTTCCGGGTTGCCCTCGGGGAAATTCGCTGCGTCCAGAAAGTGGCGAAAGGTCTCAATGACTCGCACCTTGGCGCCAGCCAAGTCGCGGAACTGCAAGCACAGCGCTGTGATAGCGCCACGCACACCGGCAAGCTCGTTGGCCACCTGCAGCGTTGGCGTTCCTGGCCTGCCATCGCCACGGATGTCAAAACCCTTGGCGTCGATCTGCAGCGGGGAATAGAGCTGCCCCTGCCAGATGATGTCGCCCTCCTGGGCGTGCCCGTGGAAGCGCCAGAGCAGGCCGCCCAGGCGTGTAGCGTCGAGCTCATAAAGCCGGATCTGGTTGCCCGGCTCGAGCTTTTGAATGTCGGTGTTGTAATTCATGGGGCTCCAGAAACAACAAACCCCGCACTTGGCGGGGTCATGATTGGGAAGTGATCAGGGCATGTAGACCTGCTTGAACGTGACAGACAGGCTGTAAAGGCCGGCGCCCAACGGGCGAGGCTGATAACCGGTGGCCCGGTACCATCCCTCAACGCCAAGCGGTGGCGTCCAGCGAAACGACTTGTACCCTTCATGCCGGTCAAGGAAGTCTCGAACCCCCTCAAGGGTTGAGCCATCACTGAATGGGCCATTGAAAGTGAGATCCCACTTCTGGCTCTTGGTGTTGATGCCAATGCCTCCGGCCTGGGTGTACCCATCACCAAAGTCATTCTCCCAGGTCAGTTGGCCAACATCGCCAGAGCTGGTCAGCGGGGTGCAGTAGTTGAATGTTTCTGCCATCAGACCCTCCTCGAGAGCAGGCCGCCCTGCCCCATTTCACGTTGAAGGAATCTCCTGAACTGAGCCTCCTGGCCCGCTTGCAACATCTCACCCTGGCGCCGCGCATCCTGATCACTCATGCCTGGCTGGGCCTGAACTGTTATCTGGGGGCTGTACGTGATCCCACCACCCCCGGCGCCAGAGTTCTCTCGCAACTGGTCAAGCGTCCTATCCAGCTTGGCGCTTGTCTCTGCCGTGGTTACCCGCTCTCCCTTTTGCAGAAGCCAGGTGCCCGTCTCCGGCACCGCGTCGATACCGTCGTGCGCCATGCCGGCCAGTGCTGCGCTGGCGACACCGGCAACCATAGGTGCCGTTGCAGCAGCCGCTGCAAGCGCTGCAGCTGGAGCAAGAGCAGGCCCTACGATAGGAACCGCGGCGGTAGACGCATACGCATTCAACTGTGCCTGAAAGGACGCCGCCTGCGCATTGCCCACCATGCCTGCCATAGCAGCGGACTGAGTGGCCTTGCCCACCACCAGCTGGACCGCCTGATAAACCAGCCACTGAGCGGCCATGTCCGTCAGCGCCTGCAGTGTCGACTTGGCGAAGTTGGCAACAAGATCTCCCAGCGCATCGCCAGCATCTTCTGCGCCACTGATCACATCAGAGAGAAAATTGCTCAGGCCACCCCTTGCGCTATCCAATACAGAAGCCGTGGCATCGGCCGCCATGGCTGAGTAGTCGGTCGCAGCATCGACATAGTTCTGCCAGGCATCACTGACGCCATCCATCCAGTTGTTCTGTGCCTCATCCAGCTGGTTATAGTAGTCCTGCTGAATAACCATGCGCTCGGCCAGCGCCTCCTCAAGCAGCGCCGTTTCCTTGTCGTAGCGGCTCTTTGCATCAGGGTCGCCCAGCAGATCGGCCTCTTTGTACTGTTTGTACATCTCGGCGCGCTGCTTGGCATAGTCCTGCTGAATTGCCAGATCTTCCTTCAGTCGAGCCCTGAGCTTTTCGCCAGAGCCGGCGCCCGCCAGCTCCATCTCAAAGCCCTGGCGGACGATGGTATTACTGTCCTTGAGGTTTGCCGCCAGGGTGGCCAGCTTCAGATCTTCCTCGTTCTGCTTCTTGAGCTTGATCTTAGAATCCAGCTCAGCAGCTAAGCCCTGCAGCACCTGCTGGCGGCCGGCGCTGATGCCCTTTAGCTTCCCTGACTCCATCTCAAACGCGAGCTTTGCCACCTCGCTGGCCTTGTTCTGCTTGCCGGAAGTCTCATCGATGAGCGCAATTTGCCGCTGATAGCTTTCCTCGGCATCGATCCCACGCTTTGCCAGGGCCTCAGCCGCCGACTTGGCAGATGCCTTTGCAGCAGCGTCTGCTTTTTCGGTGGCCGCTGCAGCTGCCTCGGCGGTGTCAGCGCGCCTCTGGGCCGCAATGAGAAGATCACCCTCGCCAGCCTTCAACCCCTCGACGAGCCCGGCACTGATGCGCGCAGCGAGCTTGTCGGCATTGGTCTTTTTGCCAACAAGCAATATCTGCTCGTCGATCCTCTTCGACATCTCCGTATAGACTTTTGAAGCTTCGGATATCGCGCCGCTCACATTGGCACCGTTGGCGCGTGCGTTTAGCTGCTCGATACTCGCCGACAGCTCTCGAACTTTCTCGTTTGCCTTTTCGGCTGCGCCTTCGGCTTTAACCAGATCAACTCGAAGCCCGTCGACCGCGGGGCTATTGGGGAACTCTTTTAGTCGTTTGCTTAACGAAAATACTTTTGCCTCTGCTGTCGAGGCCGCAAACTTCGCACCATCAAGAGCTGCTTTATAATCTATTAGAGCAGCTGCCGATTGCTTTTGCCCAAGCGTATCAAACGCTCCACCAAGTGCATTAATCCGACTCTGTAGCGCTTCAGATTCACGCTCCGCTTCCGTCGCTCTAGTAGAGAAATAGATAAGCGCACTTCCAGCGAGCAAAGCTGCACCAACCGGCCCACCGAGCAGGGCCATTGCCGCAGAAGCAGCGCGGGCTGCAACTCCAACACTGATCAGCCCCGCGGCGGCTGAAGCCGAAACGCCGGCCATTCTCGCGAGGGTCAACTGATAGCGAACGGCCTCAACCTGGGCTGCCGCAAATGAAAAAGCCGAAGCTGCTGCGGCGCTGGCCAGCCGGGCGGATAGAATCAAGGCAAGCACGCCTGCCGCCTTCGCCAAGTTGTCTACGGCGTCCTTGGTGCCTGGGGCGGACAGCGCATCATTCAGGGCATTTACAGCGCTCTTCGCAGAATCAAGACTGCCTTCCCCAATGAGCAGGAGGGATATCGTGTTCTGCAATGCCTCCAGCGAACCACCGAACGTATCTCGCGCAGCAGCGGCAGCACCGCCATAAGTCTCCTCCAAAGCCTTGAGGATGATCCCTTGCGCGCCAGCAACATCGCCCGTCGACTCCATCGCCAGGGCCATCTTCTTTTGCTCTTCGGTGAACCGGAACCCTTGCTTGCTGAGAGCGGTCAGCCCCCTTGATGGAACATCGAGCGAGCGACCAATTGTTTCTGCAGCAGCAGATACCGAAACGCCGGTACGGGTTGCCATATCGGCGGCTGATTGAAGGGCGCGATTGTACTGATTGCCGACTATGCCAGTGAACGCAAGAAGCGTTGTCTGCGCCTGGTTGATGTCTCCACTGGAGAAGGTCGTGGCTTTCTCCAGGGCGCCGGCCATGGAGTTGAGTTGATCACGGTTGAAGCCCGCAGACTCCCCGGTAGAACGCAGCACCGCGCCAAGTTGCGCCTGCTCCTTTTCTGCGTTCTTTGTCTCGGTGACAAACCGCCCGAAAATGCTGGCGACTGAAAATCCAGCAACGGCGCCAGCGGCTACCTTGCCCAAAGCACTCCAAGCGGCAGAGGCCTGCTTTGCTGCGTCGGTCATTTCCCTGGATGATTTTTTCGCCGCTCTGCCTGCCTGGTCCATGGGGCCAGTGAACCCGCCGATCTTGGCAATCAGGTCAAGGGTCAGAGTGCCAAGTGATGCAGCCATACTTTCCTCCAGTGATAAAAAACCCGCACTTGGCGGGTTTATCTACTTCAACAATCTGATTGTTATGTTTCCACTGATCGCCCCTCGCTAGCATCTTGCGCGAAGTAACAAGCGTATCTGACAGCGCTCATCATCGCGGCGAATAGCAGCGCATAAACTGCACTTCCGATTGCCCCGAAAATTACCGGCCAATTCATAATCATCTGACCGACGCCGATATGATCAGTTCTAACCAAAACCTCAACCCGTCCAAAGTTGTACAAAACAATTAGTGCAGACAGCACTGCCAAAGCCGCCATCACCTTTGCAACAAAAACGCAGAAGTCCAGACGTTCCCTATTCATACCATTCTCCTTTTAAAAAGAAGCCAATCTACTCCCATCCAGCTATCGCTTCATCCAAGGTTTCGACACGCGGGTCCATATGTGGTGCGAAGTCTTGCTGGTAAAGCCTCGGTGCATCCTTGCCGGTTTTCGAATTGACGTAGAGCGCCTGGAGCTGGGCCAGGGCCATCTCGACGCGCATGCCCTGGTGCAGCGATCCGCGCCTGGCGCGAAACTTCATCCAGACCACGAACTCGGAATAGGTCATGTTCTCCTGCGCTTCGGCGATGGTGCGGCCGCCTATTCCGTTCATGACCAGCTCGCACCATAGTTCGTCGGTTGGCTCTAGCGCTTCTTCTTTCCCGCGTTCTGCACCTCGCCGATGGCGATCAGCAGTAGGTTGGTCAGGTCTGGGTCGAGCGCGCCCTTCTCCGGATCCGCCTCGCCGGTGATGTCGTCGACGGTGAACACGGCCTTGCCCTCGGCATCGCAGATGCTGGAAGCGATGCGACAGGCCAACGGGTCAGCGCCGCGGTGGGCAGCGATATCTCCCACCGCCGTCTGGTACGACAGCGGCCGGACAAAGCAAGTGAACTTGGAGCCCTCCCACTCGATCTGCTTTTCCACTGGGCGCGCCGTGAAAGCTTTCGATTTTTTCAGGTTTGCGATGCTCAGTTCCATTATGCGGATACCTTGCGAATCCAGGCGGAGCCGCCCGAGCGCTGGATCGACACTGTCGAAGCAACCACGGCGTTCTGCGCGAAAGTGAACGGGAAGTCGGCGACGTAGCCCTCGAAGGTGAACCAGGTGCGGGTCTTGGCCAAGACGAAGTCATCACCCTCCTTGGAGACGGTCGGCTCAATACCCTTTCCGTCCGACCAGCCCACTACCCACTTGATAGTGGTGTCACCGTCGGTCTCGGACAGCTGATGCAGGCGAATATGGCTCGCGTTGTTCGGGTCAGCGTTCAACCCCAGCGAGGCCTGGCCTGGGGTGCGCAAGCCTTTCTTGTAGGTTCGCTCCTGGTCACTGAGGCAGGTATCCTCGATCTGTTCGGCCGGTGAGCCGCCCGGGTCAAAGCTGGTGGCGCACTCAACCTCCATGACTGTCATAGGTCCGGTGCCGGTGAGCGGCGGGACCAGGGCGTATACCTGGGTTCCTTGGGAAAGAATCGACATGGTGTTCTCCAAACGTCGGGCAAAAAAATACCCGCACGGTGCGGGCACAGAAGATGCAAACCCCTCGAAAATCACTCGAATTTTATGCATTAGGATGCATTGGCCAATTCGGCAAACTCGAGGAAACACAAATGAGCTACTTGAAACAGATTGTCCGCAGGCTGCTTGGGCGGCCGGCCATCAAGTCAAAAGAAGAACTCCAGCAAGAGAAGTTCAATGACCTGATGGATGCAATGAAGGACTTTGAAGAGATGTACAAGAAGCATTAAGAAAGATGCCCCGCTGCCTATCGGCGGGGCACAATCCAACTCACGTCGAAGCTGTACCGGTAGTTCTTCGTCGCCGGGTCTCGACCATCCCCCCCCCAGCGGATGATGTAGGCGTGAGGTTCGATGGCATCGCGCAGGGCCTTGGCAACAGTACGAGCATCCTTGCCCGTCTCTGCGTACACATCGACCTGCAGCGTGTAGCCGTCGATGTCAGGGCGGCCTGCAAGGTAGTTCTCAGGATCGCCGCCGATGGTCTGCCAGACCGCGTAGGGCTTGGGTACGTTCTGCGCGGCATCACCAAACGGATAAAGGCGCTGCGGGGTTGATCCCAACAGCGCAACCACTCCAGCGTCCATGGTGCACACGGCGTTGATCGGTGCAAACATCAGTTGCTCCTGGCCTTCTCGGCGCGGCGTATTGCTCGGTCGATGCCCTTCTCGAACTGGGTGGCGAACTCGTTGGTCACTTCGCTGATGTGATCTTTCAAGGCTGAACGCGCAACAGGATCTGCCGCGATATGCTCAGTACCGAACTCCAGCAAGCGCCAGTGCGGCGTCGGGGCACTCGTCTCTGTACTACCGTTCTTGATCAGCACCGCGCCATGCAGAACGCCAACGCGAAAGCCCAGGTCTCCAGTGCGGCGAAACAAGCGCCCGTTCCAGCGAAGGACGATGTTGTCAGCAATGGAGCGCCCGGTGTCAGGGTCATCCCAGCGGCGAGCGCCCTCTCGGAAGTTGTTGGCCACCATCTCAGCAGCGCGTCGAAGCGCGGTGCGCCCGGTCTTGCGCCTGACCTCATCGTTCACCGTGTCTAGCTTTCCAAGCAGGCTATCGATGCCGACCAGGCTGAACTGGATGTCGTCAGCCATCGTTCACCCCTTCGGAGTAAGGAAGGGTCAGGTACTCCCGCCCCGACTTCGGATCAGGCAAGACGCCCTGGATGTTGTAAATCAGGCCACGACTCAAGCCACGCATGCTGGCTTTGATATCAGCTCGATACCTGATCACGATCCGCCCCACGACTTCGGAGTTCACCGCCTTAGCAGCAATGAACTCGCGGCCACTCAGTGGAGTTATGGCAGCCTGTACGGTGGCTACGTCGACCCAAACGCCATCCGTTGGCTCCTGGGTTTCTGGATCGACTCCGGGGAGCAGTTGCTGAAAGGTAATTCGGTGTCGCAGATCTCCAGCTCTCATAGATTCACCCAGCGGTGAGGCTTCCATAGGGCGTTGGTCGCCATTGGCAGCTCAGCGGTGATAGTTCCAACAACCACAGATTCGCGGCTGTCGTACCAGGTGCCGATCAGCAAAAGCGCTCCCTGCATAATCGCCTTGCTCATGACCAGCGCATTTCCAACCGGATCAGGCAGAGCCTCTTCCGGCGCCACCAGCGTCCGATTGGTCCAGGTCTCGAAAGCACTGAGGGCTGCATCCGTGTAGCCCTGAATCAGCGCATCATCGTCGTCATGGTCGACCCGCAAATGAGCCTTGACGATGGGAAGATCAATCACCCTTCGGCACCAGCGCCTGAAGTGCCTCTTTGTTGGCGGTCGGATCGAACTCGATCCCTTTGCCAGCGAGCCAGGCCTTCAGATCGGGAACCTTCATCTTGAGCGGGTCGGTTTCTTTCTGCGCCTCGATAGCCATGTCGACTTCTTCCTGCGAGCTGCGCGATGCGTAACCCTCAGGCGGGTAACTCGCCGCCAGGTAGCCTGCTGCTACAAACTCAGCAATGGTCGGACCATCCAGCCTCAGACCGTTGGTGTCCAGTTGACTGGGGTAGGACGCCACGCCCAGGTGCTCGACCGCCACCAGCGCGCAACGCTCCGAGACATCCTGCTCGCCGGCAGGAATTTCAATCACTTGATTGCCATCCACCGCGAACGGAAAAGGCTTCTTCACGAGAATAATCGGCATAAATCCTCCACAGAGTTGGCGCCCGAAGGCGCCTCTCAGTCAGGCAGCGCTCAGGGTCAGAACCTTGATCGCCTGGGAGTCGACGAGCATGCCGCCGACGCGCTTGGTGGTGTAGAAGCCAACGTTAGGCTTGTTGGTGTAGGGGTCGCGCAGCACCCGTGTGCCAATGCGGTCAACGATGGTGTAACCGCGCTTGAAGTCGCCGAAAGAAACCGCGTTCGCATCAGCAGCGCGGTCAGGCATATCCTCGTTTTCGGTAACGCCGTAGCTCAGAAGCGTGGATGGCTGACCAAGCTGCAAGCCTGGCTGCCAGATGTAGTCGCCGCGCTCGTCCTTCAGCTTGCGCACATAGGCAACGGTGAGGTTCGACATCATGAAGCGGGCGTTCGCGCGATAGCCAGCCTTCAAGGAATGGATCAGGTCGATCAGGTTGTCAGCGGTCAGCCCTCCGGCCGCGCCCGAAATCAGCTTCTGCAGTTTGCCGAACGCTCGAACCTTGTCGACTTCGGTAGTCAGCTCGTACGCAAGGTAACCCTTCGGCTTGTTGACACCATTGCCGCTGGTGAAGGCACTACCTTCCTTCTCAGAAAACTCTCGGGAAACCTCGTCGCCGAGCCAGCCCTCGGCATTGAAGAAGATATCGTCGAGGCTGGTCTGAGTGGCTTGCGGATTGGCATAAAGCTCACCCATGAAAGCCGAGATCTGCCCCAGGGTCGGGGTCCCGGTCGCCGGACGGGCGTCAGTTTCGCCGACCCAGCCAGAGCCGGCGCCGCCCAGGCTTACCAGGCGCTTGTAGTCTGGGGAGCCTACAGTGATCTGGTTGCACACCTGGCGCATCGGTGAAGTGTCTTTCAGCAATTCAATGATGCTTCGGTCCAGTTCTTCCGGCACCGCGTAACCGCCATCGGCCTCGTTACCGATCTGCAACGCCTTCGCCTGCAGATCACCCAGACCGGTATCGATACCCTTACGGACAAACTGCATGAACGCGGCCTTGTGCTCGCTGGCAGCCTTGGTGCCGGTGCCGTCGGGGCGCTTGAGCGCGATCAGTTCCTTTTCCAAGTTGCTCTTCAGCTCGTCCAGCTCGCTCAACTTTTCGTTGAGGGTATCGACCTGTCCGGACAGCTTGCCCTTTTCGGCTTCCAGGCCATCAATGCGCTTGTCGTTCTTCTCTTTGAACTCGTCGAACTTCTTGCCCAACGCTTCAGCAACGTCTTGTACGTCTTTGATTTCAACAGCCATGAGAGGCTCCTTACATTCGATCAGATAGGGTTTTGAGGAATTGCAGCGCTTCGTCGGCACCCGCCTCTCGCGGTGAAACTGCGCCGTAGCCTTTGGCCATAAAGGCCTTGGCCTGGGAGCCAGAGAACCCAACCTCTCGAAGGGCTCGCTCCACTTTGCTGGGCGGCGGTGTTTCGCCGCGGGCCAGCAGAGATTTCACATCGGTAATCCGGGCTTCGTCGTTGGCCGGGAAGGTGACCGGGGAGACTTCCCACAGGTCGATGGCCTTCAAGATCCAGACGCCCTTTTCCTTGTCGTACTCGTAGTCGTCGAGCATGTAGCCAATGGAAAGGCCGGTCAGGCTTCCGGCCTTCATGTGCCCGTGCGCACGTTTGGCCAGCGGGTCGTCATCGATCAGCAGCCGACCTTTGACGTACAGACCGACGTCGTCTTCGCGCATTTCGGTGTAGACGCCGATCGGCTCGCTCATCTGGTGCTGCCAGAGCATGGCCGGCAGTCGACCCTTCTCTTTCCACTTGGCCAGGCTGGCCGCGAATGCACCGCGAATCACTACGTCGCCGTAGCTGTCCTCGACACCGAACACGGAGCCGTAGCCTTCGAACTCGCCGTTGTCGCTGACCGACTTAAGGGTCAGCGGCACGTCAAGACGCTGTTTTGTCTGCATCGTCGGCAGCCTCTGGTTTGGTGGTCATGTTCATCGGGGTCAGGTAAATGTCGCCGCCCTCGCGGGGGTTCTCGTCTTCCAGTTCGCGGCAGTCGTTGGGGCTCAAGATCCCCCACTGAATGCCCTTTCCGTAGGATTCGTAGCGGCCCTTGAGGTCACCACGCATCAGGGCGCCGGCATTGAACTTTGCGTAATGGGTCAAGCGGTCTTTCTCACTGAGCAGGCCGACCTGTATGCGGTGCTCGATCCGGGTCATGATCGGAACCAGCGAGTAGTTCACGAAGCTCATACCCATGTGCTCGATGTTGTTGAGTGTCATTTTTTCCATGCTGGCCACCAGGTGCGGTGGAACACGGAACAGGCCACAGATCTGTGCCTCGGTGAGTTTCTTTGACTCGATGAACTGGGTGTCCTGGGCGCTGAGGCTGATGGGCTTCCAGTCCAGGCCCTGCTCCAAAATCATCGGCTTATAGGCATTTGCTGCGCCCATGTGCTGCCCCTGGAACTCCTCCTTGATTCGGTTGAACGCTTCAGGTGTAAGCGTCTCCTCGGTGCGCAGCACACCGCTGGTAACTGCGCCGTTGGTGAAAAGCTTGGCAGCATGAGCATCCATCGCCTGACCAAGGCCCAGCGCCTGCCGGGCATACGCGATTGGGTTCAACCCGTTCAAACCGTCCAGGGTGAACAGCCGAACGTGCCAGATCTCATCCTGTGTCAGCACACGGGTGCCCGACTTGAAGTTGACCGTGTACTCGACAGTCCAGTCATTCTTGAGCTTTGGCGTAACGATGTCCGGATTCAGCGGCAGCAGCTCAACGACACTACCGAGCACCCAAACCTTGTACGCGAAGAAGTTGCCGCGCAGACACAGGCAGGCCACCAGCAACTCCCAGAACTCCTGGGCGGTCATGTACCCATTCGGAGCCATGGTCAGCAGCGGATAAAGCCGATGGCCCGTTGCCGGGAGACGGTCACGGTCAGTCTGTTTAAGCAGCCGACAAGGCAGCATGCCGATCGACTCAGCCAGCACCCGGACGCAGTTGAACACCACCAGTTGCTGCATGGCACTTGCTGTAGTCACTCGCTGTCCTGAGTTGCTTTCGTACCCGGCCCCCAAGGCCTGGGCAAGCTTCTCTGACGTGTCGATAGATTGAGGGCCGCTCTTTCTCCCCAGAAGAGAACGAAGCATTACCGGTCCCCCCGCAGTACGGAAGCAACAGACAAGACAATCAGGAGCGAGCCACAGACGGTCAACGCCAATGGCTCGCCCATCCAGGCCCAAAGGCCACGGGTCAGCAGGCCCAAACCAAGCACGCCGATCAGATCCGGCAACACCTCTTTCAGAGCCTCAAGCTTCGGCGCTTCGCTTTCATTGGTCATAGGGTTCTGATTCCGTATTTCATGATGTGGTCAGAGAGCGTTTTCTCTGCTTTCGCACCAGACACACCAATAGCCATGAGCAGCGCGGCCATGTCATCGATCTTGTCTGCGGAGCGCTTCTTGTCGGGCGCCATATTCATGTTGTCGTCACGTCTGGCTATCAGGTTCGATGCGCACCAGTTGAGAAGCATGTCACCACCGTGCGCCAGGGTTCCCGCGATGTAAGCCAGCTCCAGCGCCTGCATGGCTGGGTGGTAGGACTTCGGCCCCTGGATGAACTCCACCATTGGAAGCTCCGCTGCTACCAGGCGGTTTACCAGATCCTGGGCGTTCCACTTGTCGTAGGCGATCGCCTGGACATTGAAGCGCTCACAGACCGCTTTAACGTCTGCCTCGATCACGGCGTAGTCAGTGACGTCGCCCTCGGTCTGCTTCAGCAGGCCAGACTCAACCCAGGAGGCATACGGCACAGTCCCCCGCTCAGTGCGGAACGCTACCGCGCTCTCTGGGGCCCAGCGCCAGCCATAGGTGTAGATCACGCCATCAACGTTCCAGACCAGCCGAAACGATGTGAGGTCAGTCGTCGAAGCCAGGTCGAGGCCGCCCCAGCACGGGTACTGTGAAAGCCACTCAAGATCGACCTCGCCACCGCAGCGCTGCCACTTATTGAGATCAACCCAGCCATCAGCCGTTGAAGCAGGACGATTCAGACGCTT
The DNA here is from genome assembly GCF_009908285.1 of Pseudomonas sp. Fl4BN1. GTDB lineage: Bacteria > Pseudomonadota > Gammaproteobacteria > Pseudomonadales > Pseudomonadaceae > Aquipseudomonas. Next base: position 21,594 of record NZ_JAAARM010000049.1, on the reverse strand, counting down.
GATTCGAAACTCTGCCATCTTCGACGGCATCTGCTTCGCTTCCACCGCCTCTTTCCGGATCGCCGCCAATAGATGCGGGTTCACATCCATTAGCGGGTTGGCTTTGATCCAGCAGGTTTCGTCGAACTCACTGTCAGCCTTGATGCCCAGCGTTTTGTCTTCGTCATCGACGGCGTAGAACACCACCAAAAAGTGATCAGCCGTGTGGCCGAATAGCCCAGACAACAGCTTTTTGGCGAACATCCGGATCTCGGCCCACGGCCCGGGGTTCGTGTAACCCTCGGTAGTCGTGTACAGCCAGAGAGGGTTACCCCGCGCGCCGGCTGCTGACGTCAGTACGTTCAGCAAGTCGGCGGTCTTGTGTGCGTGGATCTCATCGAGACCGACGTGCGATGGGTTCAGACCGTCCTGTGTCGATGCCTTGGCATGGATAGGCTTGAAACTCGCACCGGTTTCCATGCGGCTGATCGACTTGGCCCAAACCTCAAGGCCGAAGTACTCACGCAGGTCGGCGTTCTTTTCGACCATGCGTTTTGCAGCGTTAAAGATGATCGCCGCCTGACCGAAGGTGGTGGCCGCACTGACGATCTGAGCACCCTCTTCCGGCTCGCAGCACTCGCAGTACAAAAGAATTGCCGAGGACAATGTGCTCTTAGCGTTCTTCCGTGCCACGGCAAACAGAGCCGAGGTGAAGCGTCGAGGATGAAACATCCCATCGTCGCCCCATCCTTCGGTGTATACCGCTTCGCGCTTGCGGAAACCGAACAGCTGCACTACGAAAAAGATGTGCGACGGGTGCATGACAATCGTCGGCGTTTCCCACTTACCCTCAACGTGGTGCAACTTCTCAATGAAGTCGCAGGGATCGTTGGCGTGCCATTCATCAAAGATGAACGGGCAGTCTTTCTTCTTGGCCCGTTTCAAGTCATCAAGGAACCGCTTCGATGCCTCACGGATCAGGCGCCCGTGCTTCTTCCGTTTCTTGTCGGCCACCGCAGCCCTGGCGTAGTCGGTCGCGATCTTGACGAAATCACGCATCCCTACTCCAGACTGGACAGCCAGATCATTCGATTATTTGGTCACCCGCTTACGACCGTTCCCGGCGAAGGCGTTGCCTTTGTTGTCATCAGCTCCGGAGGATTTGACCTTGCCCTGGGCGACCGGCGTAAGGCCGAAATCGTTCTGCAAGTTGCGCAGCGTGCCGGACATACTCGCGGTCGGCGCTTCACCAGCGGCGTATAGCTGCACGATCTTTCCGTGCAGCGCACACATGTGAGCAAGCGGACTGAGCGCGGCATCGGTTAACAGTTTGTTAGCCATCAGGATCGGCACAAGCCGGTTCCATTCTTTGATGGCGTGAGCGTTGGGCATCCAGTCAGGAACGGCCGGCGCCTCATCGACAAGAGGCAGCTCGACTTCGACCGGGACGTCACGATCTTTCCGCGAAGTGCCGGCGACGGCCTTGAGCTGCGCAGGCTTTCGCGGGTTTGCCATGGTGAATACTCGGTAAATGCAGCCTTTCGGCGGTGTGTACGTGTGCTGAAAAACGGTTTTGCTCAAGTGACGGCGCGAAAAAAACGTTTGGGCGCGGTCTAGAAGCAAAAGTCCCTCAACTTTTTACCCTCCCCCTGCCAATAATAAGAATTCATCTCATTACAGGCGTTTCCGCCCTGTTTTCGTGCCTTTTTTGCGCTTTAGCGCCGTGCATTGCCCCAGCCACCATCCTCGGTTGCTGTTTTGCGGCTATGACACGGGTGACAGAGGGGCTGCCAGTTAGAGCGGTCCCAGAACAGGTCGTTATCGCCTCGGTGAGGAGTAATGTGATCCAGGTCAGTAGCAGGCTCTACCCTGCCGAGCTTCTCGCACTCAACACACAGAGGATGCTTACGCAGGTAGCCAGCCCTAGCCTGCTGCCACCGGTACCCATACCCACGCTGGGTGCTGGTGCCACGCTGCTGATCGGCCGGTTGATGCTGAATAGTCTTGGCTGCTGCTGGTGCGTAGCGCTTCGGCCTCACCGGCATGGCGTACCGTCCATATAGGTCAGAGGTCGGGCATCAGGGTCTTGATCGACCTGCTCCTCGGCCAGAGCCTGGATCAGCAGGCCTTGCTGCTCTGCCATCCTTTCGAGGATCGCCGTCTGCTTCTTCTGCTCGGCCAGCATCTCGACCAGTAAAGAGTTCACTTGCCCGCTCATAAGCCAGCCTTCCCATTTTGTTGATCCATTCGCGCCGGGCGGCGCATCCGCTGCAAGCCATCAGGCCCACCGCTTCCAGTACCGCAGCACGTCGCCGAGCTGCAGCAGTTCATTCATTGCCCTAGCGCGAAGTGGGCAGGTTATGCTTCGACGCCCACCGTGGTAGTAGTCGGCCTTGGCCATCGATGCCTTGGCATATCCAACCAGCCATTCAGGCGCGCCGTCCTTGGTGCAGGCCTTCAGTTCGCTTGCCGTCTTGCCCACCAGGTCTCGATACCGCATCACCAGCCCCCTGCCATCTTGGCGCCTATCGCCACCCCAACCAGGAACACGACCGCCACCAGCATCGAGCCAAGGCTTGGCACCAGCGGCGCCATAGGCACGCGCATGGGTGGAGGCGGCGGCAACTTTCCACCACCCAAAACAGAGCGCCGGCACGCCTCGCACATGGTCGTGCTGGAGTGGTACGGCATGGGCTCAATCCTTACCCAGTGACACCTGGAGCATTCGAACTCGATGAGCATGGCGCTCACCCTTCCAGTGAAAGTTTGATCGAAGCCAGGATCACGCCCAGGGCCGCAGACTGGGACGACTTGGCCAACTCAATCACCAGGGCTTCAATCCGGGCGACCTCGGCCTGCTCCTCGGGCGTCATATCACCGACCATGCCCTTGATTTGGTAGTACTCGGCACTGATGGTGCTCATGGTGTGTTCCTCATTCGGCGCCACGATTGGGCGCATTCGAAAACGTGGCGCGGATTAATCGGCCTTACGACTGGGCAGCTTGAAGTCGGTGAACCGGTCAGCGATGGTGCGGATCTTCTCGACGCCGAGGAAGCCAACCCAACCACCGACGAACGTGGACAAGGTCTGAGGCAAGCCGAAGAACTCCAGGCCGCTGATGATGGTCAGGGTCAGTCCGCCGCAGATGGCGCCCTCCACCAGCATCTGGCGCCTGGTGCCGCCGCCGTAGATTATCCGCAGGACCGCCATGGTCGCGGATAGGAGCGCGGCACCCAGCACTGGCGAATGCTGACTCAACCACGCAAGCGCACCCGCCCAAGTGTCTGGTTTGTCTGGCATGTTCATCTCGATATCCTCCCGGTTAGGGAGTGAGGGGTTAGGATTTGGTCAGCCCAGCACCTGGGGGTCCGCCGAAGGGAAGGCTGCCCTGAAGGTGCCGAGTACGACGCCAGACTTGTCGCGCTCCAGATCTTGCAGAACTGTCTCAGCAATCTCGCGCTTGACACGGTCTTTGGTCTCACCCAGCAGGGTATGCAGCTCGTTCAACTTCTTCGCTAGGCTATCCAATCGCTCAGAAAGGAGCCGCTGCGCCATATCGAGATTGACGACATCTGCGTGCTGCTCAAGCTTCAAGCGCTCAACTTCCTCCTTCACAGAATCAATGCGCTCATTCACCTGGAACTTGTCAGCGTCCAGCAAGAACTGCGAGGAACTGCTGCCGCCAGCCCCGAACCTCACCGACACGCTGTTGGTGATCCGGGTCTTGCCGATAGAGCCATCCTTGATGGAGGCCTCGCTGATGTAGGCGACGCCATCGACAACAACGAAGGGTTGCTCAGGCTCTGGCGTCTTCTCCAGGATGATCGGAGCCAGTCCGCCATACAGCTCAATGCGGCCATCGGTGATACGCCAGCCTGATACACCCTTAACGAAGTCCGAACTCTGCATTGCCGTGCTCCAGAAATGAAAAAGCCCCAGCGGATGCCGAGGCTCGAATGGGTGCAGAGGGCCGGTGCATACCCGGCTTGGTGGTCTGGCTCGCTGGGTCACGTACCCCAGACTCTCATCGCGTAGTCGATCAGGGAGCGCACGGCTTTGATCCACGCCACTACCGACTTAGCCCAGCTGCCTGGGCGCGTCATCTGCATAAACGAAAAAGCCCAGCGCAATGGCCGGGCTTTCTCTGTGGTGTCGCGCTTGAAAAGCTAAACACGCTGCCATGAAAACAGGTGTTTATCCGGCATGAAAGAATTTTTTACGCTGCCTCGCTGATTCCGTGCAAGTAGCCATCGATAAAGCCGACGCCGCCCTTGATGATTTCCCTTGCCGTGCGCTCGGAAACCCCAACTGACTCACCAACCCGGACCATAGTCCACTTCGAGCCGAAGTAGAGCCAGACGAAGTCCCCCATCTGCTGGTTGCGCTTCGTCAGCTTGGCCACTGCAGAGTCAATTGCCAGCGCTTCGTCATCGGTCAAGGAATACTGACAACCACCACCCGCGGCAGCGCCGGTGACGGAGGGCGAAACGTACCGAGGCACCCCCATCCCATCCATCCGCCAACTGCCCCACTGCTCCAGCAGCCACTCAGTATCCCCCAGGGGCTTGTCGATATACGTTCGTTTCTTCATGCAGCCCTCCGCGGGGTCGGATCTTGATCAAGGCCGAACAGCTCTCGCAGCAGCTTGTTGGCGTGTTTGTTCTTGGCGTTGCCCTCGGCGATCCAGTTCTTGGCGAACTGCTCGAAACCGATGTTTGCCCGAGTGCCGTGCCAGTCGGCCACGATGTCCATCAATGCCGCCGATGCGATCCGGCCATTGGTTTGTTCCAGCAGCATCCGGTTGCCGACCTTCAGAAACTTGCATTCGACCGAGCTCAGGCTCTTGCGCGGCAGTGCCGCAGTTACGCTATTCATGGTCTTTTCTCCCCTTGTAGGTACGGGCGAAGCTACGGCCCGGCCGGTTCATTTCAACCTCTTCGTCTGCTGGAAACGGGTTCCCCACAAGCTCAACAAATCGGTGATAAGCGCCCTGGTGCTGGACGCGGCAGGTGCCGGTCGGGCCATGGCGGTTCTTGTCCACGATCAACTCGGTGACTCCGGCCTTGCCGGCATCGGTCTCGCTGTCTCGATGCACCAGCACCACCACGTCGGCATCGGCCTCGATCTGCCCGGAGTCGCGCAGGTCGCTTTTGGTCGGGCGCTTGTTGGCCCTGCTGTTCGGCCCGCGGTTGAGCTGCGCCAGCACCACCAGGGGCACGCCCAGCTCCTTAGCCAGGCGCTTCAGGCCCTTACTGATATCGGTGACCTGTTCGTAACGACTCGACGATTTGCTCTCGCCGTTGATAAGCCCGATGTAGTCCACCGCCACGATGCCAAGCCCGTGCTCGCGCTTAACCGTGCGGCAGATCTGCCGAATATCCCGCAGCGTCAGCGATGCATCGTCACAGAAGATCAGCGGCGCCTCGTTCAGCAGGTTGACCGCAGAAGTCAGGCCCGGCCAATCGCCGTCGCCCATCGAGTGCCCTTCGCTGATGTGCTTGAGCTGAACACCGCCGACGGAAGCCAGAGAGCGGTTCGTCAGTTCCACGTCGGTCATCTCCATCGAGAACACCAGCGACGGGAGCTTCTTGACCAGCGCTACACGCTCGGAGATGCCCAAGCCCAACGTGGTCTTGCCGCTACCTGGCGCACCGGCGATGACCACCATGTGACCAGGACAAAGCCCGGGAATGAACTCATCCAGCGAAGGCAGACCAGTGTCGAACCCAAGACTTACCGTCCGGTTGAACCGCCGATCAATCCCATCGATAGCCTCGGGCAGGATGTCGCGCACAAAGCGATATCGGCGGCGCGAATCCAGCCCCTCAGCCTCAAGCGACACCCAGGCCTGCTGTCCCTGAGCCAGCACCTCGTCCAGCGGCTCGCCATCGATCAGACGCTGACTCATGATCTGCGCAGCCGCGATAACCCGTCTGGCTACGGATCGCTGCTTGACGATCTTGCTGTAGGCGCTGAAGTTCGCTGCGCTGGGGGTGTTGTGCGCGATATGGGAGGCCACCGACAGCGTGCTCTGCCCGTCAGCAAGGTGGCTGCGAGCGTCTGATAGCGTCACAACGTCAATCCCCACACCCTTGGTGCGCAGCACCAGAAGCAGCTCGTACAGCTCAGCACAGGCCGGGTGGTGGAAGTCACCAACTACCAATCGGGCTCCTGCATCGTCGATCAGCTCAGGCTGGTGGATCATGCTGCCGATCAAAGCGTATTCAGCATCATGGCTGTAGAGCGCAGACTCAGGCACAACGCCATAAGCCGGTGGAATATCAGCAAAATCCGGATAGTTCGTCATGCCGTACCTCCAGAGCGGGCAGACCCCCAGGTGAAGGGGGCCAGCAGGCCACCGTTTTCGCGCAGACGATCAGCAGCGCGAGGGCCGATGAAGTCCTGCAGCATCTCTGGCTTCTGGTTGCTGATCAAAATGGTTGGCTTGATCAATTGGTAACGACGATCAATTGCCTCATGCAGCAGCCCCGGGGTGAAGTCCTTCCCAGGCTTGGCCGTATGCATACCAACCTCGTCAATGACCAGCAGGTCAACTGCGGCGAGCTCGGCGATCAGGTCGGACTTGGACGGCCCTGCATTGCCGCGAAAGCTGTCGGTCACTGCCTGGGTGATCGACTCCGCGGTGACGATTAGCCCCGTATACCCGCCTTGGCGAACAACGTGTTGCAGGATGGCGCAGGCCAGGTGCGTCTTGCCGGTGCCGATCTCGCCCATGAGCATCAGCGCACGCCCAGCCTGCGAATGCGCCTCGAAGCCCTCGGCATACTTCCGGCAGATGCTCAGTGCGCGCTGCTTGGCTTTGTCGTCGCCAGTGGTGTAGCCGTCGAAGCTGCACCCACGAAAACGCGGCGTGATGCCGGTGGCGATCAGAGCAAGGTTCAAGTATTCAGCAGCATCGTCCGCCACGGCACTCAGGTGTTCGTCACGATCCTTCGGAGTGTTGTACAGCGCCTGCCAACGACAGGCCGGACAGGTGTTGGGTTTCCATGATCCATCGAACTGCTCGACCAGACCCTGCTGGAACTGGTTATGCCCAGGGACGCCGCAAGCCCTAGTCCGGCTTTCGATCAACTGCGGTGCCGGGCTGAATTTAGAAAAGGTCATTGGGGTACATCTCCTGGGTGTGAGTTGGAACGCTGAGGACGGCGCTCTGCTGGGCGCTACTGGCGCCAGCGCCTGGCAGCACCTTGTCCGGGAACAGGCCGGTCCAGCCGTTGCTGATGGACTGGTTGATCACCGCGTCTGGTGCTGCATGGTTGGCCAGCGCCTTGGCCTGCTGCTCACAGCTCTTGGCGGTCAGCGGTTTGTGGATCTCCTTGCGGTGCTGGCACCAGTCGGCCCAGACCTGTTCGCTCACGTTGGTCGGCTTGGCGGTAAGGGGATCGAACTTCTGAGCCTTCTTCCTCGATGCCGAGGGAGCGTTAGCGACCGTTGGTTCTTTCTCTATTGATTGAGTAATAGAATCCTTTATTAAGTAGTTGTCGGTTTCCCCGCAGTTCGGCAAACCCACACTTCGGTTAACCGAATATTCGGAAACCTGTAGGTTCGGTTCGTAGTGGACGATTACACGGCGGCCAAGCACCTTGCCGGTACCCTCCTCGCGCACGACTTCATGGCTAACCAGCCCCAGGTCCTTGAGGCACGCCATGGCCTTCGAGTAGCGCTCGCGACCGATCGAGAACCTGTCCTGGAGGAACGATCCGATCACCTTCCAATCGCTGGTGCGGGTTTGCAGGAAGATCCAGATGGCAAGGGCGTCCGGATTGGAGATCATGGCCACCACGTCATTGCTGACCGAGCTGTACGGGGCCTGCTTGGCATAAAATATGGTTGGCGTGGCCTTTTCCACATTAACTGGCTTGGTCACAGTTCAAGCTCCTGGCAGATACGGCTGATGAAGTCGTCGTAGCTCTCGGCCATGGCAAAGCCCTGGGTTTCCAGCGCCTCGCGGTAGGCCTTGGCGCTGCCATAGAGCACCCAGCGCTCGCGCTCGGGCAGATCCTTGAACTGGCTGTAAGTCGGCCAGGGGCCTGTCACGACCGTGGCTGTACGGCGCTCCTGGGGGGGGGCATGAGGCCGGATGATGTTCATGGGCGCACCTCCTGGGCCTTGCCAGTGGCACCACACCGCACGCACGGCTTGAAGCGGTTCCCCGTATCAACACCCCAGCCAGACAGCCACAGGCCAGAGCCGGCGCATTCGTGGCACTTGCCCGTTTCAGTCTCGTAGTCGGTTTTGGCCTGATCATGCTCGGCCTTGGTGACAACGCACTTGATCAGCTCGCAATCGCGCCAGGTTGGCTGCCCCTTGCGCTTGCCGCTCTGCAGCAGTCGAGGAATGCCGCCCTCGACCACGCAGTCGTCGGTGTCGCCGATCATCTCGAACTTGCACCAGCGCCATTCCTGGGGCTGGCCAAGCTTCTTGCGGGCCACCACGTTGAGCCAGTTCGGTGGCAGGTCGGGCTCGGGCTGCACGTCGACCAGCTCCAGCAGGTCGGATGGTTTGAGGTTGGTCATTGCAGGGTCTCCCCGCTGGCCGTGGAACGCCTTACCAACGTCAACGCAGGACGCTTCGTTGCTGGAGCATCTGGCACGGCGAAAGAGGCACCAGTGAGGATCATCAGCCGGCGCACAGCGGTGTCGAGACGACGCTTGGCGCTGTAGCGTTTCTGCCTGGCCTTGTAGAGCGCCGTGCACGCATCGTTGGTGTATTCGATCACCCCGGCATAACGGGGATCGCCCAGGCGAATGCCGCGGTGATTTGGCTCGGGATCACCGTGCAAACGGAAGTAGCACTGGTACAGATCGTTCAGTTCGTTACGGCGCCGCCTCACCGCAAGTTGTGTGCGGTGGTGATCAATCGACAGTTCGATGATCTGGGCCTTGAGTTCGTTCTTGGTGTACTTCTTCATGGCTTGGCCTTCTGGACCAGGCGGAACCGGCCCTCAAAATATGGGTGGGTCGCCTGGGTGGCGGTGACCATCGTAGATTCGGAAACGAAACGCTTGAAAGCTGCGGTAACCAGGGTTTTGGCCCAGACCATGTACTGGCTGCCCATGGCGTCCTCGTGGCCATTACGGACCATGCCGGCCGGGTTTGGTTGGTGCGGCCAAAGCTTCAAGACGTAGTCAACGACAGGCCCGGATAGCCCAAACCGGTCGTTCATCGCGGCCTTGACGCCGGTCAGTGACAGGCAGTTTTGCGGGCAGTAGTCCCAAACGTGGAACCGGCCCAGGTCCTCGACCTTCTGCTCGATCCGCTCCAGCGCCACCTGCTGCTCCCGCTGCTGGCGCTCGACGGCCACCAGGTGGTTCGCGTTGGCTGCGGTGATCTCGGCCTGGGTCATCGGGCGGGCGGCCTGTTCTTCCAGGTCGTGAAGGCGCCGAATTACTTTGTGCCGCAGTGGGATGCTGTAGCCGGTGATCAGCGTTTCGGTCAGCTCGCGATCGAGGTGGAAGTTTTCCGTGTAGCCGCGTGCATCCTTGTCTTCGCGGACATGGCTCAGATCTGAGCCATCCTTTTCCAGCTCCTCGAGCATTTCGCGAATGTCGCGGATCACGTTTTTATGCAACTTCCCGGTCAGTTCGGCGATTTCAGAACTGGTCATGGTTACGGCATCGCCGTCTTTGATGGTTACCAGGCTCATGCTGCACCCCCCGCGCCACGAACTGGAGCAGTGGCATTTTGTGGCGCGCACGCCTGCAACCGCTGCTGCAGATCCTCCCGCGCGCAGTCGAAGCCATTGGCCTGGTCACAAGCCGCGTAGATACCGAGTTCAATCAGGCGAGCTGGTGCCGTGTGCTTGTCTAGACCAGGCCGGGTGGCCTTCAGCAATTCCTCCAGTTGGAGGATGGTTTGCACTGCAGCAGCCAATTGATCAACGGCTTCGCGGGCGATGAGATCGCGCGCATCGCAGAGGTCGGTAGTCATGCTGCACCTCCGGCAGTAGGTGCTACCCCTGCATGCGCAGCAATCACCAACGCCAAAGCGCTCTCGACCGCGAAGAAGACCAGCGTTGCCTGGCAAGTCACCGAGGTCTCTTGCATAAGTTCGCGAATGCCATCCACTGCCGCATCCAAGCGATCGATGGCGGCATCTAGAGACTCATGCACAGGAACACCACCACAGGCCTCAAGAACGTCGTGCAGGCCTTGAGTGGCAAACGGGTGGCCGAGCGTTTCGTGAGAACGAGTCATTGGGCACCTCCTTTCAGCGAGAAGCCGATGGCGCCAAACGCCTTGTGCTCAACTGCTGACAGTGTTCCGTCAGCGTGTTCGGTGATGAAGATCGCCCGATTGCCCCGCATTGCCTTGTTGATCGCGGTCTGACTCAACCCAAGCTGAGCGCCAACAGCGGCTTGCCGACCATTGGCGTACTCCACAAGAGGAATAGGGCGTTGGTCCTGCTTTGGGCTTTGCGCGTCACGCTCCACAACGGCCAAGTCAGACTGTGCACGGGAGATCTGGCTTTCGTGGTAATTGCCCCAGTCGTAACCGAGATAGGCGCCGAGGTCGGCAAGCTGCCAGGTATTCGCGTGGTTACCGTGCTTGTGGTCGTTCTTGATCGCGCCAAACAGCGCTTGCATATGCCGGATGTTCTCAACAGCGACCCTCAACAGGTCGAGCACATCATCAGCGATCATGACTGCGGAAAGTTGTGGGCCGCTCATACTGCACCTCCTTGACCGGAGCCAAACTCAACGCTTTGCGTGGACGCATCAACCAATGCGACAGACGACTCGATCAGAAAGCGGACGCCGAATACTTCATTCGTGCCCATGCCGCCATCGGTCAGGCGTGCCATGATTTCGAGCGCCGACCCCATCAGCGTTGAAGCGAGGAAAAGTGCGTCGCTTACGGGCTTACTGGCACATACCTGAATAAGGCCAGAATCCGGATGGTCGACATCGAGCAAATGGATCGGCATAGCCTCAGTAAGCGCCGGGGGTTGCGCCCCTGGTGGTGTGGTGCTATTTTTTGGGTGCATGAATTCGCTCTCCAGAACGAAAGATTCAAAGAAGTCCATTGCAGTGGACTGATTAAGAAGGCTCCCGAATGGGGGCCTTTTTGTTGTCTGCGATTTAGCCGGACAACAAAAACATGGAAGGCGTGTATTGGCTCATGCCGTATTCCTTTTCATTGGGCAGGCAAAAGCCAACCATTGGAAGTCGCTGACCAGGCCCTGGGGAGGGCCTTCCATTTGCACTGAAAACGTGCAGGTTCGGACTATACGAACTAATCGAGGGCCTCAGGAGGGGCGAGTGACCCTTATCTGTAATAGTGGCCGGGTACTGCCCCATTTCTGAGATTCCACCCTGCAACCGAGTGAATGATCTGATAGCGGCACTTTGATTTCTTTTAAACTCGATCAAAGAATTGCCAGGGCAGCTTGGAAAAGTTTCCGCATGCAGAAACTGGGAAGTCCCATCTGCACTGGCTCGCGCATTGTTACAGCGTTGCTGGCCATAAGTACTTTCAGCTCCATTTAAGATTTCATGGGCTCGCAACACCGTCAGCGGGAAAGAGCAGGCCTTCATGACGAAGCCCGCAAGTTGTGGCTTTCTGGATTATCCAAGGCGAGGATCATCTGCAGCTTGTTACGACCGCGTTCTACTTCGGCGATCAGTCCGGGTTTCTCACGCTTCCATTCAGCGAGATCACGACCGCTTGCACTCGCCCGCGACTGACGATCATCAAGTCGCTTACAGGCATGGTTGAACCGACCCATCGCAGAAGGAAATCCGCGAAGAAGCGAATCAATCTGCAAGTCGCACCAAACGGCGAACCTGACCTCAAGCCATTGGGCGAACCGAACGCCGAGTTTTGGATGTAGCCATGTGCCCCCGCCGCGGCCATTTTTTGTAATTACCAGGCCCGAGTCTTTCGCCAGCCTTAGGGTTAGCGCCTTCGCCTCCTTACTGCGCGAGTCAAGAGAGCGCAATTCCCCTAACTGTGTCTCGGAGACACCTTTATCGAACAAAGCCTCAGCAAGCGCGCTCAAATACTCAAGTGTCTCAATGCTGCGCAACCAGGCGGCAGGCTTCTTGCCAAAGCGTTTTGCGGCAGACGCCGCATCAATCCACCCGTCAGCATTAAAGCGAACCGGACTGCCCTCGAACGAAAGCGAAATGACGTTGTTCATTACGCCACCTCGGTACTGGATGCTTGAACAGCGGGATCACCGGACTGACCCAGGGCCGGGTTGGGGCGTAGAGTTTCGTTCAGGGTTGGGGCGGGGTCTGCCGAGGAAACTGACCTCCCCCGCTTCGGTGCTTCCCACTGCAGATCAGGCCGCAACTCGTAGCGGCTGACGATGCCAAGAGTGGCGCGCTCAATTTGAAGTGCTCGTTCGGCGGTGATTGAACGATCACCCGATACAAGGCGCGCAAGATACGAAGCCGAAACTCCGAGCTGAAGAGCTAGTAGCTTTCGACCTCCACGAGGGAGCTCGTCCACATAAATTCTGAGCAACATGATCTTTACCTAATGGTTCCAATAGGTACGTAGATTACCCAGTTGACGTACCAACACAAGGTAATTTCCCGAAAGGGAAACAAAAGGTATAGTTTTGGTATGGATATCAGAGAAATACGCAAACGTAGGCTTCAGCAGCTAATCCTCCTCAGATTTGGCGGGGTGATGGCGCGCCTGGCGGAAAAGATCAATCGTCAGTCCTCTTATGTGGCCCGGGTTCTTTCGGACAACTCAGAGCACAGTCGTAACATCGGAGAGAAGCTGGCTCGCGAGATAGAGGTGGCTTGCGAACTGGAGCCTGGCTATCTTGATATGCCCTTCGACTTCAAGCGCTATCCATCACAACCATCTAGTGACAACACTAATTTGGCGGATTCGATCGAACCGCCAAGAATGCTTAGCAGCAAGATAGACTCCTACAAAGACACGCTTGTCGTGCCTATACTCGACGTAGCGGCGTCGATGGGGTCTGGCAGCGAGCCACCGGATGCTAATCGTGTAGTTAACTCAATGAGCATTCAGAGCTCTTGGGTCAGGCAGAATCTGACAGTATCTGAAGCGGGGAATCTCCGGCTGATAATCGGTGTGGGAGACAGTATGTCCCCATCGTTTACGCACGGTGATCTTCTTATGGTAGATACGGGGTTTGAATCAGTTTCATACGACGGGGTCTACGTTTTTTCCATGGCTGGGCAGTTGCACATCAAGCGAATACAGCGTGAGCTGGATGGCTTGCGGATAATTTCGGACAACACGCTGTATAGAGAAATGCTCATCCCTCACGATAGGGACGGGGAGATTTCGATCCACGGTCGTGTGGTGTTTTGCTGGCACGGATCACACCTGTAGGTACCTGGAAATGTGAAAGCCCGCAGTCGCGGGTTTTTTTATGCTTACGCTATTTACCATTTGGTATTTACAATGGCTTTCCTTTTGGTATCCTCCACTCCATCGCACCCCAGCATGGAGCTCCCACATGACCACCAACACCCTCACCGCCGGCAACTGGCAGGGCAATCTCAAGATGGGTCTGGCTCCTCGCGAGCTTGAAGCCACCTTGTGGGCTGCCGCCGATCTCTCTCAGAAAGAGATCGCGAAGGTGATGGGTATCACTCCGAAAAGCGTTGAGAAGCGCCTCGACGTGGCGCGGTTCAAGCTGGGCGCTCGGACGATGCGCGGCCTGGTTCTGGAGGCATTCAAGCGCCAGATCATCAGCCCGTTGCTGATCCTGCTCTGCGCGGTCTTCGTCGGCCAGGGCGCCATCGGCGACAACCAACTCAATCGAGTTCGCCGCCCAGGTGATGGCCGGGTGGCTGTGCGTCGTATCGAGAGCTATCAAACCGTTTAACCAACCCTGATTTTTTGCGAAAGCCAACAACGCGGCCGGGATTCGTTCGGCCAGGAGAAAGTGAATGACCGAAGTATTGATTAAGCCCGGCCGGCTGTTTTTGCGGCTTCTGATGGCGCTGCTCTACCTGGCCCTGACGCTCGCCATCCTGCGTGGGATTGCTCCGGCAATGATCAGCACCGACTCCACCCCGATGGTGATTCTCGGGCTCTCACTGATTGCGCTCTGGTTGATCAGCTCGATCTGCCTGGCCATCCACCTGTTCAAAAAGCGCCGCAGTTCTGCGGCAACCACCAAAGAGGAAGACCTATGAAGCGCATCGCCGCTATCGCAATGCTGTGCCTGCTCGCCATCACGGCCGGCTGTTCCAAGGTGCCCGCCGGCTACACGGGCGTGATCGTGAACCTCATGGGTAGCGAGAAAGGCGTTACTCCGACCGAGACCAGTGTCGGCTACAAATGGCTGACCTGGAATGAGGAGCTGTTCCTGTTCCCGACGTTCAACCAAAACATCAACATCGGTGCCGTGACGTTCCAGGACAAGGACGGCATGAAAATCAGCACCCCCATCGGCATGACCCTACGCGCCAAGCCAGGAGCCGCCCCCCTGCTGTTCCAGACCTACCGCAAGTCGATGGACGAAATTGTCCAGGTCAACGTGCCACAAGTGATCCGTACGGCCTTCAACAACACCGCGTCGAAGCTAACGGCCGAGGAGATATATGGCCCGAACAAGGAGCGATTCCTGAAGGACGTGGAGGCTCGGGTCCGTGACCACTTCGACAGCAAGGGGATCATCGTCGAGAGCCTTTACCTGAACGGCGAGATCGGGTTGCCGGAGAAGGTGGTGGCCGCACTGAATCTGAAGATCGAGGCCACCCAGAAGACGGCGCAGCGCCAGAACGAAGTGGCCCAGGTGATCGCCGAGGCAGACAAGGCCCGCGAAGAAGCCAAGGGGTTGAAGGATGCCGCGGTGCTGCGCGCCCAGGGCGAGGCTGAGTCGCTGAACATCCGTGGCCAAGCCCTGCGCAATAACCCGGGCGTTGTCGAGCTCAACGCTATCGAGAAGTGGGACGGGAAGTTGCCGGTGTACATGACCAGCGGCAGCGCAACCCCTTTCATCGGCGTCGGCAAGTAACCAACCCGTATCGGCTGCTGGAGCAGATCGGCGCCAGCAGCCTGGAGATCACCATGAGCACCACCAATTACGATTCGCGCACCGCTGATAAGTTTGTGGTGCGTCTGCCCGACGGCCTTCGCTCTCGCGTTGAGGAAGCTGCCGACCAGCTCGACCGCAGCATGAACAGTGTTTTCATCCAGGCCCTGCGCCAGTACCTGGACAACCAGAACCGCCAGGAACTGCTTCTGGAAGCTCTGGCAGCTTCGGTTAGCACGGGACAACCCAAACAGCTGGCAGATCCCCGCGACCTGTTCATTACCGCCAATCCCGTCAGCGTGGCCCCGGGCGATCTGGAGAAGGGCTGCAGCGGCTTTGTTGATCACCGCACCCATGCCGACTACCTGATTTTTCTGGCCGGATACCAGGCAGCGCAGGGGGTGGAGTCGTGAGCAAGCTCAAACGGTTTGAGATCAACACCGCCGGGCGCGACTTCGCCGTGGGAGACATTCACGGCCACTTCACCAAGCTGCAGGCCGCCCTCGATGCTGTGGACTTCAACCCTACCACTGACCGGTTGTTCAGCGTTGGCGACTTGGTCGACCGCGGGCCAGAAAGCGCCCTGGTGCTGGAGTGGTTGGCCAAGCCATGGTTCCACGCGGTACAGGGCAACCACGAAGACATGGCCGTCTGCTTTGTGCAGCAGGCACTGCGTGACGATCTGTATATGCACAACGGCGGCGCCTGGCTGATGGCCAAGAACCAAGACGAGAAGGCCGAGTATGCGGTGGCGCTGAGCGAACTGCCGGTGGCGATCGAGGTGGAAACGGCTGCCGGCCTGGTGGGCATCGTGCACGCCGACTGCCCCCTCCCAACCTGGTCGATGCTGCGCGATGCACTCAACGGTGATGTGCCCGGCCTGCTCAACGTTGAAGCCAGCTGCCAGTGGTCCCGCTCCCGCATCGCCACCGAGAACCACGAAGGTGTCAGCGGCGTTCGGGCTGTGATCGTGGGCCACACACCCACCCGCCAGCCGGCGGTGCTGGGAAACGTCTACCACATCGACACCGGGGCCTGGATGGGCCGCCACTTCACGCTGATCGACCTGGGCACCCTGGAGTGCTATCCGACGATCAATCCAAAGCTGCATTGGGACTGGGAACCGCAAGCATGAAGACCATGATCATTCTCGCCTTAGCGCTGCTCGCAGACCAGGCCATCGCAGGCGAACAAGTAATCAGCGTCCAGCACGACAGCCAGCGCGGCGTTACCTGCTGGATCTTGAACAACACCGGGATCAGTTGCTTACCGGACAGCGCGCTCAACCCCAGGCAGGGCGCTGCCACCACCAGTCCCGAGAACGAGGCAGCGCGGGCTTCTCTGGCTACTTCCATGTGCCAAAACGAGCAATTGTCCACCACCACAAACCTAGGCGATGAGAGGTTTCAGCTATGACTACTCGTATCCCCAACGGTACAACTATCGTCAAGCGCCGCAACCGTGCTGGAGAGTTAGCCTGCCTCGGATCGCGCTTGGTTCGCCTGGGCCAGATGCTACAGGATGACCAGACCAGGCTCGGCGAACTGATGCACCTGGCCACTGAGTGCCGCTTCAATCTGAACCTGCATATGACGGCCGAGTCGGGAGGTGATCGTGATGAATAACGAACTGATTCGGCTGGCAGAGGCAGCCATGCACCCCTTGGGTTACGTCACGATCCATGAAGAACTTGAGCTTCTGCACCAATTCCGCCACGCCTGCAATCCCGCCGAAATCCTGGCCCTGTTCGCCGAGATCGATCGGCTGAAGGATGACCTGCAGATCACAAATCACGCCTGCTTCCTGAGCATTGCAGAGAAAAAGTCTCTGCAGGACCAACTGCATAGCTTGCTGGATGCAAACGCCAGGCTGAGCGAGTACCCGGCCCCCTTGCGCGCCTTCGCCAACGAGCTGATCAGCGCCAGCTATGAAGGCGGGAGCTTCGATGGTTGCGACATTCAGGACATTGCGGTGAGGCACGGCCTGTTGCGGATCGAACGACGGGAAAGCGAGTGCGGCGAGGTCTGCCCCTGCCGCGAGTATGGGTTCCCGGTCGATTGCTACCGCAGGACCAGCCTGCTTGGGCCGGCGTACGCACAGAGCAACGATGCCGCGACACAAAACGCGGATACCGAAAACGTGTCGCGACACGAAGTGCGGTGAAGCTATGCGCTATGTGACCGTCAGGAAATTTGCCAGCGAGTCTGGCTACACAGAGGACGCGATCCGCTCAAAGATCCGTGACGGGATCTGGCGGCTCGGCGAGATATGGATCAAGGCGCCGGATGGCCGGACGCTTCTCGACATAGAGGGATATGAGTCATGGGTAGAGGCGGGAGGGGAGTTCGGGCAGTCTCCGATTCGAGTATCGAAATCACGTTCATGTATCGGGGCGTCCGGTGCCGCGAGCGGATCACGCTCAAGCCCACCGCCACTAACCTGAAAAAGGCCGAGCAGCACAAAGCGGCCATTGAACATGCAATCTCAATCGGCACCTTCGACTACTCGGTGACGTTTCCAGGATCTGCGCGGGCAGCGAAGTTCGCACCAGAAACGTCCCGCGAAACCATGAACGGTTTTTTGACCAGGTGGCTGGAAGGGAAGCGAAAGCATATTTCCAGCAGCACCTTCGACGGCTACCGAAAGCTGGTTGAGCTCAGGCTAATTCCTGCGCTTGGCGACAAGATGGTGGTCGACCTGAAAAGAAAGGACGTGCGCGACTGGCTGGCCACTCTGGAAGTGGGCAATAAAACGCTCAGCAACATACAGAGCTGCCTGCGCTCGGCACTCGACGATGCGACTGACGAAGAGCTGATCGAGGTAAACCCACTGGCGGGCTGGACATATTCGCTCAAGGAAGCCCCGCCCAGGGAGGATGATGTCGACCCGTTCAGCCCTGAAGAGCAGCAGGTGGTGCTGGGCGCCCTCTCCGGCCAAGCTCGCA
Organism: Pseudomonas sp. Fl4BN1; assembly: GCF_009908285.1. Classification (GTDB taxonomy): domain Bacteria; phylum Pseudomonadota; class Gammaproteobacteria; order Pseudomonadales; family Pseudomonadaceae; genus Aquipseudomonas. The sequence continues at coordinate 3,673 of NZ_JAAARM010000049.1, read as the reverse complement.
ACATGATGCAGTTCGCTTTGTGGACCGGCCTACGCACCAGTGAACTTGTTGCGCTGGACTGGGGCGATATCGACTGGCTTCGCGAGGAAGTCATGGTAAGCCGAGCAATGACCCAAGCCAGCAAGGGGAAGGCCGAGACAACGAAGACGGCCGCAGGACGACGCAGCGTGAAGCTGCTCAGGCCCGCAATGGAAGCACTAAAAGCTCAGAAGGCCCACACGTTCTTGGCTGACGCCGAAGTCTTCCAGAACCCGCGCACGCTAGAACGCTGGGCGGGTGATGGGCCAATCAGGAAAACGATGTGGGTGCCGGCGATGAAGAAGGCTGGTGTTCGGTACCGGCGGCCGTACCAGACTCGGCACACCTACGCCTCGATGATGCTTTCGGCGGGTGAGCACCCGATGTGGGTAGCCAAACAGATGGGGCACAGCGACTGGACTATGATTGCACGAGTTTATGGTCGGTGGATGCCGTCAGAAGACATAATTGCAGGCGGCAAAGCTGAGCTGATGTGGGCTACCCCACTGATCAAGAATAAGTGAGTTGAGCATGGATGGATACTGCATATATCTAGACGGGTTAAGTTCAGACTTAAGTGAAGAACACATAATCCCTCTATCACTTGGCGGCTCTGACAAATTTACAATCCTGGCAGATAGAAAGTTCAATAAAGGCCCCGCGTCCAAAGTGGACGCAGGAGTGGCAAACGATTTTTTAATGATGTTCGATCGGGACAAAAAGAATGCTTTAGGCCATTCAGGCACCAAGCCGGAACCAACGGCGAAAAACGTTACGCTCGAAGATGGCACACCTGTACAAGCAGTTTTTGCCGCCTCTGGATTGAGAATCTACAACTTAAAGGAGAGGCGCCTGCTCACTCCATCCGAGGCATCCGGACGCACCCTGAAAGTCGAAGGCATTACCGTACGACTGGATGTAGATATAAAGTTTGTTGCCAAGGTCGCTCTTTCCGCGGGGTTCTATGCTTACGGCGAATTATTTAGGTCTCACGTCAGACATAGCGAAGCTCGACAAATAGTGATCTGCGACAAACTAGAGGACATTCGACCCGACGTTAGGCTGCATACAAGGTTTCCGTCTGAGGAGGAACTTCAGTCGGAAACCCTGCAAATCCTGAAGCTGGCAACTGAGAGAGTCGACTGCTCGTGCGTTTTGCTTCTTCCTGGAACTGGGTGCTTGGGGGTTGCCGTAGGTATTCTGGGCAGGTTCATGGGTATGATCAATATTCCTGCCGATACGTCAGCGTTCCCCAATTCTGCCGACTACGAAAAAGGACACTGCATTTATCTGCAAGGCGGGGAGGTGAAGCGGCTATCCGTACGACGGCTTTTCGATCAGCTCGCCGAGTCACTAGAGGAATGACAGCAATATGGCAGCTTGAGCGCTGAAAGCCACGCGCTACAAGGTCTGGATGCGGGTTCAAATCCCCCCGGCTCCACCACTTCATCATCTAAAGACGTCCACGGACGTCTTTTTTTGTGCCTGAAATCCAGTGAATACGGGGGCTTCAGGGCTGCGGGAGGCTTTCGAGGTTTTTAGAGTTCCAGGCGATTTGGTATTCCCAATGGTATTCCCGGCTACCCGGCGCTAATCTTGGGAATACCAAAAGGTGTCATGGAGTACTTCTCATGTGCGCTCAAACCACCCGCCTCTCCGACCGCCAACTCAAGGCGGTCAAACCGAAAGACAAGGATTACGTCCTCACCGATGGCGACGGGCTCCAGCTGCGAGTCAGGGTCAATCGCTCGATGCAGTGGAATTTCAACTACCGACATCCCGTAACCAAGAACCGAATCAATATGGCACTCGGATCCTATCCCGAGGTTTCTCTTGCGCAAGCCAGGAAGAAAACCGTTGAAGCCAGAGAGCTGCTTGCACAAGGCATCGACCCCAAAGCTCAACGCAATGAGCAGCTAGAAGCCAAACGAGCGGAAACGGAACACACGTTCGAGAACGTCGCTACCGCCTGGTTCGAACTGAAGAAGGACTCGGTCACGCCAGCATATGCCGAAGACATCTGGCGCTCGCTCACACTGCATGTATTTCCAACCATGAAATCAACACCGTTATCGGAAGTGAATGCTCCGATGGTCATTAAGCTCCTTCGCCCAATTGAGGCCAAAGGCAGCCTCGAGACCGTTAAGCGAGTGAGCCAGCGCCTTAACGAGATCATGACCTATGGGGTCAATTCCGGGATGATCTTTGCCAACCCCCTCAGTGGCATTCGAGCGGTGTTCAAGAAACCCAAGAAAGAAAATATGGCCGCGCTACCACCTGACGAGCTTCCGGAGCTCATGATGGAAATCGCGAACGCCAGCATCAAGCGGACGACCCGCTGCCTGATCGAATGGCAACTTCATACCATGACACGCCCTGCTGAGGCGGCCACCACTCGATGGGCAGACATCGACTTCGACAAACGCATTTGGACCATCCCTGCGGAGCGAATGAAAAAGCGTCGTCCGCATACAATTCCGCTGACCGAACATGCACTCTCGTTATTGGAGATGCTCAAGCACCATAGCGGCCACAGGGAATATGTGTTTCCGTCAGATAGAAACCCGCGCACCCACGCGAATAGCCAAACAGCTAACATGGCGTTGAAACGGATGGGCTTCCAGGACCGCTTGGTTAGCCACGGCATGCGCTCCATGGCCAGCACAATCCTAAACGAGCATGGATGGGATCCGGAACTGATCGAAGTCGCGCTGGCGCATGTCGACAAGGACGAAGTTCGGAGCGCCTACAACCGGGCGGATTACATCGAACGTCGGCGCCCGATGATGGCCTGGTGGAGTGAACATATCCAGAAAGCGGCTACCGGCAGCCTGTCAGCGTCGGCCATCAATCAAACCAGGGACCGTAAGGTGGTGCCGATACGCTGACATCACGGCGACAGTTCATGCCATCCGTGTAGTGGAGCTTGCCAGCGCTTCTTCGGCCAAGCCCCTGAGTATGGGAAGGCTCCGCATTCCCATACTCAGGGGCTCACGCTTAAAGGCCTATCAGACAACCACGGCTTTTGCCTTTCTAAGGCGGATCAACCCTGCTGTTAACTCGTAGTAGTAGACGGTAGCTGGAGCTGAGCATCGCAGGTAATGCTCCAAAAACCATCTCAAATGCTTTTCTCTCCAGGACCAGGGCGTCGCGCAACCCCAGCGCTCACGAATCACCTCGTGCATCCTTTCTGCTTGCCTGATGTGCCGCTGCTGCGTGGCATGTGCACCTTTGAGCACGGGGTGCAGGAACAACTCTATGTCGAACTCGGCCGTCATCGCCGGCCTCCGATGTAGGCACTCACCACATCGATGCGGTTATGTCCCAACTCATGACTGATCTGCTCGCGTGCACGTTGATCGAGCTTTCGATCCTCTCGATGACCACGACCGCCATTAACGGGTGCAGAGAAGCCAGTCAGTTGTTCATAGCGTTCACAGGCGTAAGCCGCCCGCAGCTCATGAAAGCCTTTCAATCCATGCTCATGCAGGAGGTCCCGTGCCGGTCGCACAAATGCCTGCATAAAGTTGAATCGCCCCGGATTCTCTAGACACCTTGCAAGCTCATTGCGTAACGCTTTTCAAACTCTACCGGTGACAGGTGCTTGTTGAAACCATGGCGGCGTTTTACGTTGTAGAACATCTCGATGTAATCG
>NZ_JAAARM010000048.1 GCF_009908285.1 Pseudomonas sp. Fl4BN1 | reverse complement strand
GGGGGAGGGTTTGCCGGAGATTATGGAGGGGTGGCTAGCCCTTGCGCTGGTCAGCCAGCTCCTGCAGATGGGCAGCAGGAGCTGGGTTGGCGAGGCGGGCGTCAGGCGCCGATGATACCGCCGTCTTCACGGCTGATGGCCATTACCGAGGAGCGCGGCTTACCGTTGGGCAGGTGTTCGGGGAAGCTCGAGCCGCCGTTTTCTCCCGGGTGCTGAATGCCCACGAACAGGGTCTTCTGGTCCGGAGCGAAGGCGATCCCGGTGACTTCGCAGCCTATCGGTCCGACCATGAAGCGTCGGATCTCACCGCTGTCGGGGTCGGCACAGAGCATCTGGTTGTTGCCCATGCCGGCGAAATCCCCGCTGTTGCTGTAGTCACCATCGGTGAGGATCCACAGGCGCCCGGCCTTGTCGAAACCCAGGCCGTCGGGGCTGTTGAACATGTTCTGCGGGGTGATGTTGGACGAGCCGCCCTTGGGTTGGCCGGCATGCACGCCGGGGTTGCCGGCGACCACGAACAGGTCCCAGGAAAAACTCATTGCACCATGATCGTCGCCGCCGGTGCGCCAGCGCAGGATCTGCCCGTAGACGTTCTTCTCCCGCGGGTTGGGGCCGCCCACGGGCTGGCCGTCTTCACCGCGCTTGGAGTTGTTGGTCAGGGTGCAATAGACCTGGCCGTCCTTGGGGCTGACCACGATCCATTCCGGACGGTCCATGCGCGTGGCCTGGACCACGCTGGCGGCCAATCGAGCCTGGATCAGTACCTGGGCCTGATCGGCGAAGCCACTGCTGGCGTCGATGCCGTTCTTGCCGTGGCTCAGCTCGACCCACTGGCCCTGGCCCTTGGGACGATCCGGGTTGCTGTCACCGGCGTCGAAGCGCGCCACATACAGGCTGCCGTGATCCAGCAGGTCGCGGTTGGCCTTGGGGTTGCGGTGGTTGATCTTGTCGCGGCTGATGAATTTGTAGATGAACTCGCCACGCTCGTCGTCGCCCATGTAGACCACGGCACGGCCATCGCGGGTTTCGGCCAGTGCGGCGTTTTCATGTTTGAAACGGCCGAGAGCGGTGCGTTTGACGGGCGTCGATTGCGGGTCGAAGGGGTCGATTTCCACCACCCAGCCGTGACGATTGAGCTCGTTGGGGTTCTTCGCAAGGTCGAAGCGTGGATCGTGGGGGTGCCAGTTGATCTCCTTGCTGGCGACCACGGCACCGTAGCGTTTCTGTGCGGTGTCGAACTTCTGCTCGCTGTTGCTGCTGCCGAAGCAGTCGGTGAAGTTCTCTTCGCAGGTCAGGTAGGTGCCCCAGGGCGTCTTGCCGTTGGCGCAGTTCTGGAAGGTGCCGAGGACTTTCTTGCCCTTGGGGTCGGCAGCGGTTCTCAGCAGCTCATGCCCAGCGGCAGGGCCACCCAGGCGGATCGGTGTGTTGCCATGAATGCGCCGGTTATAGCGCGAGCCCTGGACGAACTGCCATTGGCCGTTCTTGCGTTGCACCTCGATCACCGACACGCCTTCGCTGGCCTGGGCCTTGCGCACGTCCTCGGCGGACTGCGGCAGGCCGCCATGGGGGTAGAGGTAGCGATAGTTGGTGTATTCGTTGTTGATCGCCATCAACGCGCGATGCTTGTCGTCCGGGAAGGCAAATAGGCTCATGCCGTCGTTGTTGTCGCCGAACTGGACTTCCTGGGCCTGGGCGGTGCCATTGCCACTGGGATCAAAGGCCGGCCCGTTCTTTTGCAACGGCTGGCCCCAGCTGATCAGGACCGAGGATTTGTAGCCGGGCGGCAAGGTAATGCTGTCGCTGGTGGCGGCGGCAATGCCGGCAAAACCCAGCAGTTGGCTGTTACCGGCGCTGACGCCGGCGGCCAGGGCGCTGCGGCTCAGCAGGCCGCCACCGAGAAACAGTGCTGCGCCGCACAGGGCCCCGGCGCCGATGAAGCCCCGGCGGCTGAGGCCGACGATTTGTTCCAGATCGGTGGTTTGGTCTTCTTCTAACAGGCTCATATCAGGCTCCCTGCGGGTTTTTGCAGCCACCTTAATGAGCACCGATGACGGAAATGTTGCAGGCAGAGAGCGTTGGGCGCGGGTTAGAGCGGGGTGCCTATAAGGACATGAGACGGAGAGAACTGCACCTGGACCGGTTTGCTTTCCGTCAAATCCAAAGTCTTGAGCCGTTGTGGCTCGGCCAAAGCGCAGAGGATCTGGCCGTTGGGAAGAGTGATTCTGACCTCGCAGGGGCCATCTTCGGCGTCGATAATCTGCTCGATCGTCCCTGTCAGACAATTGTGTCCAGTTGTTACTTCGGCGTCGTCGGCGTGCACGTCCAGCCAGCCGGCCTTGATCAGCGCCACTACGTTGGTGCCGGGTAGCAACTCCAGGCGCTGGGTGCTGTCGTGGGTGATCTGGGCCTTGAGGAGCAGCCCTTCGGGCAGCTCCAGACTGATCAGGTCGTTGCAGCCTAGATGTTCGATGCCCCGAACCTTGCCGTGCAGTTGGTTGCGCGCACTGGTGCGCAGCATCAGGCGCCCCAGCAGGTCGAGGTCGCTGCTGTCTTCCGCGGCTTCCAGGACCTGGGCCTGCAGCGCCTGCAGGCGTTGGTAGAGACGCAGCACTCGTTCGCCCTCGGCGGACAGCTTGGCACCGCCGCCACCTTTGCCGCCGACGCTGCGCTCTACCAGTGGGCTCTGGGCCAGGTTGTTCAGTTCATCGATGGCATCCCAGGCGGCCTTGTAGCTCAGGCCGGCGCTTTTCGCCGCACGGGTGATGGAGCCCTGTTCGGCAATGTGCTGCAACAAGGCGATGCGCTGTGGGCGGCGGACGATGTGCTGGGTCAACAGAGTGGGCAATGACATGGCTGGGGCGCTTTGAGCACTGAAGATGGACAGGGAGTGTGCGGCTTGAGCGTCGAGAGTCAAGTCAGTCGGGTGTATCTGGCCTTGCAGTTCGGGCCAGGCAATAGACGTCGACCTGGCGAGCGCCGGCGTTGATCAGCAGGCGGGCCAGGGCTTGGGCCGTGGCACCGGTGGTCAGGACATCGTCCACCAGGGCCAGGTGCCGTCCGGCAACCGAGGCATCGCCGGCCAGGGCGAAAGCCTGGCGCAGGTTGCGGTGCCGGGCCCTGGCATCCAGGCCCTGCTGTGCGGGGGTGTCCTGGGGGCGCAGGAGCAGATGAGGTTCCACCGTCAGTTGCAGTTGTTCCCCGAGCCAGCGGGCCAGCATGCCGGCCTGGTTGAAGCCTCGCTGACGCAGGCGCTGGCGAGACAACGGCACCGGTAGCAGGCAGTCCGGTCGTGGCAGGCCTTCGTCGAAGCGAAAATGGAGGAGTTGGCAGAGAAGCTCGGCCATTAGTCGGCCAAAAGGCCATTTTGCATGGTGTTTGAAACGGCTGATCAGGCTGTCGACGGGGAAGTCGTAGTGCCAGGGGGCGACGACCTGGTGAAACGCAGGAGGTTGCTGCAAGCACTGGCCACAAGTCAGGTCGCTGGCGGGCAATGGCAGGGCGCAGACCGAGCACTGGGCATTAAGCCAGGGCAGTTCATCCATGCAAGGAGTGCAGAGGGCCAGGGCCGAATCGCTGGGCTCGTCGCAAAGCAAACAGGATTGTTTGTTTTTTGACCAGATGTAAACCCGCCCCTTGTATGTGGGTTGACAGTGCATGGCTCTTCCTTAAATATGCCGAACATCCGTGTCGCGGCTGTGGACTTTGCCTTTCCAGCGCCGCTTGCCAAGCATAATCAAGGAATCGCCCATGAGCGCCAGCACCACCGCCACCCTGCGTCATGATTGGACATTGGCTGAGGTCAAAGCCCTGTTCGTCCAACCGTTCAATGACTTGTTGTTCCAGGCGCAGACGGTGCACCGCGCGCATTTCGACGCCAATCGGGTCCAAGTTTCCACGCTGCTGTCGATCAAGACCGGCGCTTGCCCGGAAGATTGCAAATATTGTCCGCAGTCCGGTCACTACAACACCGGCCTGGAAAAGGAAAAGCTCCTTGAGGTGCAGAAAGTCCTGGAGGAGGCCGCTCGGGCCAAGGCCATCGGTTCCACGCGTTTCTGCATGGGTGCGGCCTGGAAGCACCCTTCCGCCAAGGACATGCCCTACGTGCTGGAGATGGTCAAAGGCGTGAAAGCCATGGGCCTGGAGACCTGCATGACCCTGGGGCGTCTCGATCAGGACCAAACCGAAGCCTTGGCCAGTGCCGGCCTGGACTACTACAACCACAACCTCGATACCTCGCCGGAGTTCTACGGCAACATCATCACCACCCGCACCTACGGCGAGCGCTTGCAGACCCTGGCCTATGTGCGTGATGCGGGGATGAAGATCTGCTCTGGCGGTATTCTCGGCATGGGCGAGTCCCTGGACGACCGCGCCGGCTTGCTGATCCAGCTGGCCAACTTGCCGGAGCATCCGGAGTCGGTGCCGATCAACATGCTGGTGAAGGTCGCCGGTACGCCCCTGGAAAACGCCGAGGAAGTGGACCCGTTCGACTTTATCCGCATGCTCGCCGTGGCCCGCATCCTCATGCCGCAATCCCATGTGCGTCTGTCCGCCGGCCGTGAGGCGATGAACGAGCAGATGCAGGCCCTGGCCTTCTTCGCCGGTGCCAATTCGATTTTCTACGGCGACAAGCTGCTGACCACCGCCAACCCCCAGGCCGACAAGGACATGCAGTTGTTCGCGCGCCTGGGCATCCAGCCCGAAGCCCGGGAAGAGCATGCCGACGAAGTGCACCAGGCAGCCATCGAGCAGGCCCTGGTCGAGCAGAAGAGCAGCGAGCAGTTCTACAACGCCGCCGTCTGACCTTTCGTTGCAGGAGCCGGCTTGCCGGCGAATTCCGCAAATCCCGCGGACTCCGGGGATTTCGCGTCGCTTGCTTCGCTGGCAAGCCAGCTCCTACAGGTAATGTGTCTGTAAGCCAACATCGAGGCCTGCATGTCTTTCGATCTCGCCGCGCGCCTTGCTGCCCGCCGTGCCGAACACCTCTATCGTCAGCGTCCGCTGCTTGAGAGCCCCCAGGGGCCGCAAGTGGTGGTCGACGGCCAGCCCTTGCTGGCCTTCTGCAACAACGACTACCTGGGCTTGGCCAATCACCCGCAGGTGATCGAAGCCTGGCGCGCCGGTGCCAGCCGCTGGGGCGTGGGCGGTGGCGCTTCCCATCTGGTGATCGGCCACAGTGCTCCACATCACGCTCTGGAAGAGGCTTTGGCCGAACTCACTGGCCGACCGCGGGCGTTGCTGTTTACCACCGGCTACATGGCCAACCTGGGCGCGGTCACGGCCCTGGTCGGGCAGGGCGATACGGTGCTGGAGGACCGTCTCAACCACGCCTCCCTGCTGGATGCCGGGCTACTTTCCGGTGCGCGTTTCAATCGTTATCTGCACAACGATGCGTCGAGCCTGGCCAAGCGTCTGGAGAAGGCCACCGGCAATACCCTGGTGGTCACCGACGGGGTGTTCAGCATGGACGGCGATGTTGCCGACCTGCCCGCCCTGGCCCGGGAAACCAGAGCCAGGGGGGCTTGGTTGATGGTCGATGACGCCCATGGCTTCGGGCCACTGGGGGCCAAGGGTGCCGGGCTGGTGGAGCATTTCGGGCTGGGGCTGGATGACGTACCGGTGCTGGTGGGTACCCTGGGCAAGGCCTTTGGTACCGCCGGCGCCTTTGTCGCCGGCAGCGAAGATCTGATCGAAAGCCTGATCCAGTTCGCCCGGCCTTACATCTACACCACCAGTCAGCCACCGGCCCTGGCCTGCGCCACCCTGAAAAGCCTGGAGTTGCTGCGCACTGAACACTGGCGACGCGAGCACCTGGCCAACTTGATCCGTCAGTTCCGTCAGGGCGCCGAGCAGATCGGCCTGGAGCTGATGGACAGCTTTACGCCGATCCAGCCGATCATGGTGGGTGACAGTGCCCGGGCCGTGGAGTTGTCACGGATGCTCCGTTCGCGGGGAATGATGGTCACTGCTATTCGTCCGCCGACTGTGCCGGCCGGCAGTGCGCGGCTGCGGGTGACCTTGTCCGCAGCCCACAGCGAGGCTCAGGTCCAGCTATTGTTAAGCGCGTTGGCGGATTGTTTCAGCGAACTGCAAACGGGGCCGAACCATGCGTGATCGACTGATTCTGTTGCCTGGTTGGGGGTTGGGGGTGTCACCCCTGGAGCCCTTGGCGGCGGCGTTGCAGGGGCTGGATGAACATTTGCGGGTAGCAATCGAGCCACTGCCAGAGCTGACTTCCAGTGATCTGCAGGAGTGGCTGGACGAACTCGATGATGCACTGCCGGACAATGCCTGGCTGGGGGGCTGGTCCCTGGGGGGCATGCTGGCTTCGGAGTTGGCAGCACGACGTGGCGAGCGTTGCTGCGGCTTGCTGACTCTGGCCAGCAATCCCTGTTTTGTTGCCCACGAGCAGTGGTCCAGTGCCATGCCCGGAGAAACCTTCGATGGCTTCCTGGCCGGTTGCGCCGCCGATTCGCGAGCCACCCTCAAGCGTTTTTCTCTGCTCTGCGCCCAAGGTGCTGTCGATCCGCGTGGTTTGTCGCGGCTGCTGCTGGGTGGTGCACCCGCAACCCCGGGACCGGTGCTGATGGCGGGGTTGGAGTTGCTGGCGCAGTTGGACTCTCGCGAAGCCCTGCAAGGATTTCGTGGGCCGCAGTTGCATCTTTTCGCCGGGCTGGATGGCCTGGTGCCCGCCGAGGCAGCGGGTGAATTGCTGGCGTTGTTGCCAGATGTAGAGGTAGGTCTGATTGAACAGGCCAGCCATGGTTTTCTTCTGGAGGATCCCCACGGAGTGGCAGGGGCGATCCAGGCGTTCTTGCATGAGTCCGGTGATGACTGATTTGTCTGTTCCTGTCCTGCCCGGAGGCTTGCCTGACAAGCGTCAGGTAGCCGCTTCGTTTTCCCGCGCTGCGGCCAGCTACGACAGTGTTGCCGAGTTGCAGCGTGCGGTTGGTCAACAACTGCTGGGCCGTTTGCCCCAAGGTTGGGCGCCGGCTCGCTGGTTGGACCTGGGTTGTGGTACGGGACATTTCAGTCGGGTGCTGGGAGAGCGCTTTGTGGGCCGTCAGGGGCTGGCCCTGGATATTGCCGAGGGCATGCTCAATCACGCACGCCCCCTGGGCGGTGCCGAGTATTTCATCGCTGGGGATGCAGAGCGCCTGCCGTTGCAGGCGGGTAGTTGCGAGCTGATTTTCTCCAGCTTGGCGGTGCAGTGGTGCGCTGATTTTGCTGCGGTACTCGCGGAAGCCAGGCGGGTGTTGAAACCCGGAGGCGTGCTGGCGTTCGCCAGCCTGTGTGTTGGCACTTTGCATGAGTTGCGGGAAAGCTGGGGCCAGGTCGATGGGCAGGTGCACGTCAATCGCTTTCGCGAGTTCGAACGCTATCTGCAGCTCTGTGATGGCAGCGGTCTGCAGGTCCACAGCCTGGAGCAGGTTGCTCATGTCCTGCACTATCCGGATGTGCGTAGCCTGACCCATGAATTGAAAGCGCTGGGTGCGCATAATCTGAATCCGGGTCGCCCCGGCGGCTTGACCGGGCGAGCACGGATCGCCGGGTTGATCGAGGCTTATGAACGCTTTCGTCAGCCAGAGGGATTGCCGGCGACTTATCAAGTGGTCTATGCCGTATTGGAGAAACCGCTATGAGCCCTGCTTATTTCATCACCGGTACCGACACCGATGTGGGTAAAACCACGATTGCCGCAGGCCTGCTACATGCAGCGCGTTTGGCGGGGCTGAGCACTGCGGCGGGCAAGCCGGTGGCTTCCGGTTGCGAGTTGAGCGCCAAGGGCTTGCGTAATGCCGATGCCTTGGCATTGCTGGCGCAATCGTCGTTGCCATTGTGCTATGAGGAGGTCAATCCGATCGCCTTCGAGCCGGCCATCGCTCCCCACCTGGCGGCGCGGGAAGCCGGGGTGGCGTTGACGGTGCAGTCGTTGTTGACGCCCATGCGCCACATTTTGGCCAAGGGTGCGGACTTCACCTTGATCGAAGGCGCGGGCGGCTGGCGAGTGCCCCTGGCGGATCAAGACAATCTGTCGGACCTGGCGATGGCTTTGGGATTGCCGGTGATCCTCGTGGTTGGCGTGCGCCTGGGCTGTATCAACCATGCATTGCTCACCGCCGAGGCTATTGCTCAGGATGGTCTGCAACTGGCTGGATGGGTGGCCAATATCATTGATCCGAAGACCTCTCGTCTGGAAGAGAACCTGGCAACCCTGGCCGAACGCCTGCCGGCACCTTGCCTGGGGCGCGTTCCGAGACTCCGGCCGGCCAGTGCCGAAGCGGTGGCCGAGCACCTGCAGCTGGATCTGCTGGACTAGATTTTGTCTATGGCAAGGCATATTGCCATTAGTGTTTTTGACGGGTGTTTTCTTGACGGGTCTGCTTCAATAACGCCTGTCACTCATTTTCAAGGTCGAGTTCTCCTATGGAAATTTCCGGGAACAGCGCTTTCTACGCCGGACTGAACGCGATTCAGACTGGGCAGAATCGTGTCGATCAAGGTTCCAGCCAGATCGCCAGCAGCGCCGTTGAGCGCTCTGCCGACAGCCAGGCGTCGGTCAATCAGGTCAATCGCCTGCGTGGCGTGGACCGCAGCCAGGAGTCGGATCTGGCCAGCAGCATGGTCGAGATGTCCATGGGCAAGATCCAGGTGGAACTGGGTGTGAAGGTCGCCAAGGCCTCTGATGAAGTCCTCGGTACGCTGATCGATACCTACGCTTGATGCTCCTCTGCCAAAGCCCGCTTCCCATGGAAGGCGGGCTTTTTCTCATGCCTTTGCTTTCTTAAATATCCTTTATTCCTCTCCCTAGCTGATCGCCGGCAAGCCGGCTCCTACAATTTCACGGCCGGTGCTGTGGGTGTTCGCCTGGGCGTTGATTTTGTGCCGGTGACGAAAGGCATTGGCGCGACGCTTGACAAGATTTAGGCGTAAACGTATGTTTCAAACAACTGTTTGACCGCTATAAAAATTCAACGCGGTTGTTCATTCCCGGTTACATCAGCAGAGGTTTATCGCTATGCCTGACTACAAGGCCCCCTTGCGTGATATTCGCTTCGTTCGTGACGAGCTGCTCGGCTATGAGGCGCACTATCAGAGCCTCCCGGCTTGCCAGGACGCCACTCCGGACATGGTTGACGCCATTCTCGAGGAAGGTGCCAAGTTTTGTGAGCAGGTGTTGGCTCCGCTGAACCGTGTGGGCGATCTGGAAGGTTGCACCTGGAGTGAATCTGGCGTTAAGACTCCGACTGGTTTCAAAGAAGCCTACAAGCAATTCGTCGAAGGCGGCTGGCCAAGCCTGGCTCACGACGTTGAGCACGGTGGTCAGGGCCTGCCTGAATCCCTGGGCCTGGCGGTCAGCGAAATGGTCGGCGAGGCCAACTGGTCGTGGGGCATGTACCCAGGCCTGTCCCATGGCGCGATGAACACCATTTCCGAGCACGGCACTCCCGAGCAGCAAGAGGCCTACTTGACCAAGCTGGTGTCCGGCGAATGGACCGGCACCATGTGCCTGACCGAGCCGCACTGTGGCACCGACCTGGGCATGCTGCGCACCAAGGCCGAACCTCAGGCTGATGGTTCCTACAAAGTTACCGGCACCAAGATCTTCATCTCCGCTGGTGAGCACGATATGGCCGACAACATCGTCCACATCGTTCTGGCTCGCCTGCCGGATGCGCCAGCTGGCACCAAGGGCATTTCGCTGTTCATCGTACCCAAGTTCCTGCCTAACGCTGATGGCAGCGTCGGCCAGCGCAACGCCGTGAGCTGTGGTTCCCTGGAACACAAGATGGGCATCCACGGTAACGCCACCTGCGTGATGAACTTCGACGCGGCTACCGGTTTCCTCATCGGCCCGGCGAACAAAGGTCTGAACTGCATGTTCACCTTTATGAACACCGCGCGTCTGGGGACTGCTCTGCAAGGTCTGGCCCACGCCGAGATCGGCTTCCAGGGCGGCCTGAAATACGCTCGTGATCGTCTGCAAATGCGCTCTTTGACTGGCCCGAAAGCGCCGGACAAGGCCGCTGACCCGATCATCGTGCACCCTGACGTGCGTCGCATGCTGCTGACCATGAAGGCCTTCGCCGAAGGCAACCGGGCAATGGTCTACTTCACCGCCAAGCAGGTGGACATCGTCAAGTACGGCACGGACGAGGAAGAGAAGAAGAAAGCTGACGCACTGCTGGCTTTCATGACTCCGATCGCCAAAGCGTTCATGACCGAAGTCGGTTTCGAATCCGCCAACCACGGTGTGCAGATCTACGGTGGCCACGGTTTCATCGCCGAGTGGGGCATGGAGCAGAACGTTCGCGACAGCCGTATCTCGATGTTGTACGAAGGCACCACCGGCATCCAGGCTCTGGACCTGCTGGGCCGTAAAGTACTGATGACTCAAGGCGAGGCCCTCAAGGGTTTCACCAAGATCGTCCACAAGTTCTGCCAGAACAACGAAGGCAACGAAGCGGTGAAGGAATTCGTTGCACCGCTGGCAGCACTGAACAAAGAGTGGGGCGAGCTGACCATGAAAGTGGGCATGGCCGCGATGAAAGACCGTGAGGAAGTGGGCGCGGCTTCGGTGGACTACCTGATGTATTCCGGTTATGCCTGCCTGGCTTACTTCTGGGCCGAGATGGCGCGTCTGGCGGCTGAAAAGCTGGCAGCCGGTACCACTGAAGAGGCGTTCTACACCGCCAAGCTGCAGACTGCGCGCTTCTACTTCCAGCGCATTCTGCCGCGTACCCGCACTCACGTTGCGACCATGCTCTCGGGTGCCAATAACCTGATGGACATGAAGGAAGAGGACTTCGGCCTGGCTTACTGAGCCTGACTGAACACTTCGAAAAAGCCGCTCGCCCCTTGGGTTGAGCGGCTTTTTTATGCCTGCAGAATCTTCATGAAAATTCCCGACTAAATCGCTAAGCAGAAGCGATTTCCTGCCGTTAAAGAGATGGCAATGTGATGTCTGTCACGTCGCATGTGCTTAACTTCAATAAATGAAGGCACAATGCCACCTATTGATCAGCCGGGTCGGAGTTTTACCCTTGCCGCGTTCTTCCGCTGTACGTTTCAGTCATTTTCTACCGTCTTTAGTGCTTTTGCTTGCGGGGCTGGCGGCCGCCTACGTCAAGGACCTCAACGTCTTCTTCACTTCACTGTTCAACGTGCTACCGACTCTGGTGCTGTTGCTCGGTGGTGCGTATTGCGCGGTGTATCGGCGTCAGCGTGAGTTGTTCCTGATGGTTACGGTGTACATCGCCTACTTTCTGTTGGATACCCAGACCGATTACTACCGGGATCACGGCTCGGTCCGTGAAGATGCGGCGGTGGTGTTCCACCTTTGCTGCCTGTTACTGCCTTTGCTGTTTGGCCTGTTCGCCGCCTGGCAGGAGCGCACGCACCTGTTTCAGGACATGGTGGCGCGCTTTGCCGTGTTGCTGGCATTTGGCAGTGTCGCCCTGGGCCTTGAGCAGAGTTACCCACAGGCGCTGCTGAACTGGCTGGCGGAGATCCGCTGGCCGGCGCTGCACGGCAGTTGGATGAGTTTGATCCAGTTGTCGTACCCGGTATTCTTCGCCTCCTTCCTGCTGCTGGCGATCCAGTACTGGCGCAATCCACGGCCACTGCATGCGGCGCAGCTCGTGGGGCTGTTGGGGCTGTTCTGGATGTTGCCCAAGACCTTCATCCTGCCATTCACCCTGAACATCATGTGCAGCCAGGTAATGCTGATGATTGCTGCTGCGGTGGCACATGAGGCTTACCAGATGGCCTTCCGTGATGAGCTGACCGGCTTGCCGGGACGCCGGGCCTTGAATGAGCGCATGCAGCGCTTGGGGCGCAGCTATGTATTGGCCATGAGCGACGTCGATCACTTCAAGAAATTCAACGATACCCATGGTCATGATGTGGGTGACCAGGTGCTGCGCTTGGTGGCCAGCAAGCTGTCGAAAGTCACCGGTGGCGGACGCGCCTATCGTTACGGCGGGGAAGAGTTCGCTGTGGTGTTTGCCGGCAAGACCTTGGATGAGTGCATGCCGCATCTGGAGATGATTCGCGAGGTCATTGCCAACTACAACATTCAGTTGCGCAATTCGGACAGCCGTCCCCAGGACGACCAGCAAGGCCGTCAGCGGCGTGGAGCTGCTGCGGCGTCCAGTGTCTCGGTGACCATCAGTATCGGTGTCGCCGAGCGGCTGATGGAGCATCGGACCCCCGAGGAAGTGCTCAAGTCCGCCGACCAGGCGCTCTACAGTGCCAAGGGCGCCGGGCGTAACTGTGTCATGGCGTTCGGGCAGAATCGCCGTGGTGCGGTACGCATGGATACCGCTGCGGGTTGAGTGATGATGGCGCATTCAGCGACTGGACAGTCATTGGCAGGCTGAGGGCGGCGGCAGTAGGTTGGGGCGATCTGCTACCGGAGAAATCACCATGCCCGAGTATCAAGCGCCCTTGCGCGACATGCGTTTTCTGATCGATCACGTCTTCGACTTTCATGCCGGTTACGCGGCGCTGGGGGCCACTGACGCCAGCCCGGACATGGTCAGCGCGATCCTTGAAGAGGGTGCCAGGTTCTGTGAGAACGTCCTGGCCCCGCTGAACCGCTCCGGTGACGAGGAAGGCTGCCATTTCGACAACGGCGTGGTGATCACTCCCAAGGGATTCAAACAGGCCTTCGCTCAGTATGTGGAGGGTGGATGGCACGGACTGGCGGCTGATCCCGCTTATGGCGGCCAAGGGCTGCCCCACTCGCTGGGGTTGGTGATCAGCGAGATGGTAGGTTCCAGCAATACCTCCTGGGGCATGTATCCAGGGCTGACCCACGGCGCTATGTCGGCGATTCATGCTCATGGCACCGAGGCCCAGAAGCAGCTGTACCTGAGCAAGCTCACCGCCGGGCAGTGGACCGGCACCATGTGCCTGACCGAAGCCCATTGCGGCACCGATCTGGGCATCATCAAGACACGCGCCGTGCCCCAGGCCGATGGTAGTTATGCGTTGTCAGGGAGCAAGATTTTCATCTCCGCCGGCGAGCACGACATGAGTGAGAACATCATTCACATGGTGCTGGCGAAGCTGCCGGATGCCCCGCCCGGAACCAAGGGGATTTCGCTGTTCATCGTACCCAAGTTCTTGCCGGACGCGGCGGGTGAGGCCGCTGAGCGCAATGGCGTGAGCTGCGGCTCCATTGAGCACAAGATGGGGATCAAGGCTTCGGCCACCTGCGTGTTGAACTTTGATGGTGCCAAGGGATTCCTGATCGGCGAGGCCAACAAAGGCCTGAACTGCATGTTCACCATGATGAACCATGCACGTCTTGGTACTGGGATGCAGGGACTGTGTCTGGGTGAAACGAGCTTCCAGGGAGCGATCAAATACGCCAATGATCGCTTGCAGATGCGTTCCTTGAGCGGTCCCAAGGCTCCAGGCAAGGTGGCCGATCCGATCATTGTCCACCCCGATGTGCGGCGCATGCTGCTGACCATGAAGGCGTTCAATGAGGGCAATCGGGCCCTGGCTTATTTCACCGCCCAGCTGCTGGATGTGGCTCATTTGAGTCGCGATGACCGGCAGCGCCAGGAGGCCGAAGACCTCCTGGCGTTCCTGACGCCGATCTGCAAGGCCTTCATGACCGAGACCGGCCTGGAAGTGACCAACCACGGGATGCAGGTTTTTGGCGGCCATGGCTTCATTCGTGAATGGGGCATGGAGCAGTTGGTACGTGATTGTCGTATTGCACCGATCTACGAGGGCACCAACGGAATTCAGGCCCTGGACCTGTTGGGTCGCAAAGTGCTGGGTAGCCAAGGACAGTTGCTGCTGGGGTTCACCAGGCTTGTGCACAAGTTCTGCACGGCAAATGCCGAGCATCCGCAACTCAAGGCCCATGTCGCGCAACTCGATGGCTTGAACCGCCAGTGGGGCGGGTTGACCACCAAGGTGGGCATGGCCGCCATGAAGAACCCGGACGAAGTGGGCGCCGCAGCCATGGACTACCTGATGTACAGCGGTTACATCGTCCTGGCCTACCTTTGGTTGCGCATGGCCCTGGTGGCTCAGCAGCAACTTGAAGCTGGGCTGGGCGATGGTGACTTCGCCAAGGCCAAGCTCGCCACCTGCGAGTTCTACTTCAAGCGGTTACTTCCACGTACGGGCGCTCATCTGGCGGCTATTGAGGCCGGCAGTGATTGCCTGATGAACCTTCCAGCAGAGTTGTTCGCCCTGTAAGTACGCTGCATGTCCTGGATACCGCCCGCTTCTTGCGGGCTTTGCCATGCTTGAACTTGGCTGTGACTAAAAATAACAAAAAGGTCACTAGTTGACCCTATGTGTCGCAAAAGTTGTTCGGGTACACTCGGTTTTTCGTAATGGGCCTGTTTCGGCCCACTTGTTTAGATCTTGCGAGGTTTGCCATGGCTGACTACAAAGCCCCCCTGCGCGATATGCGCTTCGTCCTCAATGAAGTTTTCGAGGTCGCCAAGCTTTGGGCCCAGTTGCCGGCTTTGGCTGAGACAGTGGATGCCGAGACCGTCGAGGCGATTCTGCAAGAGGCTGGCAAAGTCACCGCCAGAAGTATCGCCCCGCTGAGCCGCAGCGCCGACGAGGAAGGTTGCCACTGGAACAACACCGTGGTGACCACCCCAGAGGGCTTTCCACAGGCCTATCAGACTTATGCCGAAGGTGGCTGGGTCGGCGTGGGCGGCGATCCCGAGTTCGGTGGCATGGGCATGCCCAAGGCGGTGTCGGCTCAGGTCGAGGAAATGGTCAATTCGGCGAGCCTGGCTTTCGGCCTGTATCCGATGCTGACCGCCGGTGCCTGCCTGTCGATCAACGCGCACGCTAGCGAAGAACTGAAAGCCACCTACCTGCCGAACATGTACACCGGTGTCTGGGCCGGCTCCATGTGCCTGACCGAACCCCATGCCGGTACTGATCTGGGGATCATCCGTACCAAGGCCGAGCCTCAGGCGGATGGCTCCTTTGCTATCAGCGGGACCAAGATCTTCATTACTGGCGGCGAACACGACCTTACGGAAAACATCATTCACCTGGTGCTGGCCAAGCTGCCGGATGCGCCGGCGGGTCCAAAGGGAATCTCCCTGTTCCTGGTGCCCAAGTTGATGGTCAATGCCGATGGCAGTCTGGGTGAGCGCAACCCGGTGAGTTGCGGTTCGATCGAACACAAGATGGGCATCCAGGCTTCGTCCACCTGCGTGATGAACTTTGACCAGGCCATTGGCTACCTGGTGGGGGAGCCGAACAAAGGGTTGGCGGCGATGTTCACCATGATGAACTACGAGCGCCTGGGTGTGGGTATCCAGGGCCTGGCCACGGGTGAACGTTCCTATCAGAACGCGGTTGAATACGCCCGTGATCGTCTGCAGAGCCGTTCGCCGACTGGACCAAAAGCCAAGGACAAGGTCGCCGATCCGATCATCGTGCACCCGGACGTGCGGCGCATGCTGCTGACCATGAAGGCTGCCAACGAGGGGGGGCGAGCCTTCTCCACTTATGTGGCGATGCAACTGGATACTGCCAAGTTCAGCGAAGACACTGAGACTCGCAAACGTGCGGAAAGCCTGGTGGCCTTGTTGACTCCGGTGGCCAAGGCATTTCTAACCGACCTGGGTTTGGAAACCACGATTCATGGCCAGCAGGTTTTCGGTGGCCACGGCTACATCCGTGAGTGGGGTCAGGAACAACTGGTTCGCGACGTGCGGATCACCCAAATCTATGAAGGCACCAACGGCATTCAGGCCTTGGACCTGGTCGGACGCAAGATTGTTGGTAGCGGCGGTGCGCTCTATTCCGTGTTCGCCGACGAGATTCGCCACTTCACCGCGACCGCCGATGCTCAGCTAGAGGAGTTCACTCGCCCCTTGAGCGCGGCCCTGCAGAATCTGGACGAACTGACGGCCTGGCTGCTGGACAGGACGACTGCCAACCCCAACGAGATTGGCGCGGCTTCAGTGGAATATCTGCAGGTCTTTGGCTATACGGCTTATGCCTACATGTGGGCGCTGATGGCCAAGGCCGCGCTGGGCAAGGAGCAGGCTGAGGACTTTTATGCCAGTAAACTGGGGACTGCGCGTTTCTACTTCGCTCGTCTACTGCCGCGCATTCACTCCCTGACGGCTTCGGTAAAAGCGGGTAGCGAGTCGCTGTTCTTGCTGCAGGCGGAGCAGTTTTAATGAATAAGGGAGTTTGTAAGTAATCTCTTACATAACGAGCTGCTGATCGTCCATATCGGTAGATGACGGCTGAGGCTAATCTACTTCACATGGACGTCGCGCAGGAAGCGCAAAGCAACAACACGGACACGTAGGATTCTGCCAGGATGGCGGAGTGAAAAGGATGTCAGGGAAACAGTCTGCAAAACCCCGCTTCGGCGGGGTTTTCTTTTTTCCGGACTTTTTATTTCAGCGACTTCAACCCAGTGTTTCCGGCACTGCAGTGCCACCCAGGCGCCCATCCTGGGTATTCATCGAGTCCTCCAATAAAGTTCGCAGTAATTCCAGCGTCCCGTGCTGACGCTGCAGATCTCGACAGACCAACCCGACTTTCAGCGGCACCCTGGGCTCACTCAATGGTTTCCACAGCAACTCCTTGTTGCTGTGCTGCTGTTGTGAGCGGCCGGGGAGTACGGTTGCCAGCCGCGTGTGGGGCAGGCTGTCGAGAATACCGGCCATATTGTTCAATTCCGCCTGCACCTGCGGGCGTCGTCCCAGACTGGCCAGTTGTGCCTGCCAGATCTGACGGATCTGAAACTCCTCGCCCAACAGCAGCATCGGTAACTCCGCCGCCTGGCTCATGGACACTTTCTTGAATTCGCGTAGCGGATGTTGTTCGGGAATGACCAAGGTCAGTTCGTCTTCGTACAGCGGTACGCCATGTAGTCCCGGCTGGCGAGGCGGCAGGTAGCTGATGCCGATGTCCAGTGAACCATTGAGTAAGCGTCGTTCGATTTCCAGCCCGGTCAGCTCATAGATCTGCACCACCAGGTGTGGTTGGGCCTTGCGCACACGCTCGAGCATTTGCGGCACCAGGCCGGAGTGCACCGTTTGCAGCACACCAATGGCTAGAGTCCGTAATGCCTGGCCCTTGAAGTTGCCCAGGGCCTCACGGGCCTGTTGCAAACCGTCGAGCAGAGGCAGGGCGTGGTTGTACAGCGTATGGGCGGCGAGGGTTGGCAGCAGGCGCTTGCTGCTGCGTTCAAACAGGCTGACGTCGAGGTTCTGCTCCAACTGGCGGATCTGCTGGGAGAGCGCCGGTTGTGAGATTGAGAGGCGCTCTGCGGCGCGGCCCACATGGCCTTCTTCATACACCGCGACGAAATAACGCAGTTGCTTAAAATCCATAAGTATTTCTTATCGAAAAAGCTTAAAAATCGAAATGGCTTGAAGCCCGCAGGACGCCTAGTCTACCGCCTATTCACAAGGCTTACAGGGCCGGGAAGCGCGATGAATAGCGGTAATGTCGATGGCGTTTACATAGGCAAGGCAATAAATGTTGGCCAAGGTTTGGTCTGTGAAACCGACAACCCCCTGGTTGCAAACCGTCTCTGGTTATGTGCTCAAGGCCTGGGTGGCGGCGAACGTCGTGATCCACGCTTTCACACTGCCCTTGAACGAGCACTGCAGCACTATCGCGACGAACACTCCGCCTACTTGCGCAAAAATGATCCACAGTTCGGACGCTGCGGGCCGGCTGCAGGAGAAAATCTCTCGACCCACGGTCTGGGTAAAGAGCAGGTGTGTCTGGAGACCCGGCGAGCATGAATCTGTTCAGTTCGCGCCGCTCCCCGCCGAGCCTGGATGATTTGGCTGTCGAGCCTTATGCGACCATCTCGGATGTCCCTTTCTCCAGTGAGCGTCTGATGCTCAGTGTGCAGCGTCCCCAGCCGGTGTTCGTGCGTGGTCAGGGCTCCTGGCTGTGGGACAGTGATGACCGTACCTACCTGGACTTCACTCAGGCCGGGGCCGCTAACAGCCTTGGTCACAGTCCTTCGGTTCTGGTCAGTGCCATCACCGCCCAGGCCCAGTCGCTGATCAACCCCGGTTCGGGTTTCTATAACCGTGGAATGCTCAAGCTCGCCGATCGGTTGTGCCGCAACACTGGCAGCGACCAGGCTTATCTGTTGAGCAGCGGCAGCGAAGCCTGCGAGGCGGCGATCAAGCTGGCGCGCAAATGGGGCCAACTGCACCGCGGTGGCGCGGCAGGGATCATCACTGCCAGCCGCAGTTGCCATGGTCGCGGCTTTGCGGCGCTGTCAGCGGCCGGCGACGGCGCCCCGGGTAACCGTTTCGAACCTCAGTTGCCTGGCTTCAGCCAAGTGCCGTTCAACGATCTGCCGGCTTTGCATGCGGCGGTAGATGCGCAAACGGTGGCGATCATGCTGGAACCGATCCAGGGCGAAGCAGGGGTCATTCCGGCGACTGAGCACTATCTCAAAGGGGTCGAGCGCCTGTGCCGGGAGCTGGGCATTCTGTTGATCCTTGATGAGGTCCAGACCGGTGCAGGCCGTTGTGGCACCCTGCTGGCTGAGCAGTTGTATGGCGTACGCGCCGATATCATTGCCTTGGGCAAGGGGCTTGGCGGCGGCGTGCCATTGGCGGCGCTGCTGGCACGGGGCAAGGCCTGTTGTTTCGAACATGGCGAGTTGGACGGTACGCACCACGGCAACGCCTTGATGACCTCGGCCGGCCTGGCGGTGCTGGACAGTCTGCAGGAGCACGGTTTTCTGCGGCAGGTACGCACCAATGGGCAGTACCTGGGTCAGGAACTGACTCGCCTGGCGAGCCGCTATGCACAGGGCCAGGTCCGTGGTCACGGCCTGCTCTGGGGCATGACCCTGGCGGACGACTCGGCAGCGGCGGTGCTCAAGGCGGCCTTGCATGAGGGGTTGTTGCTCAATGCCCCGCAACCGGACTGCCTGCGCTTCACTCCGGCACTGAGTGTCAGCAAGGGCAATATTGACGAGATGCTCCTGCGCTTGGCTCGGGCCTTCTCCCGGGTGCGTACCGCTCAATTGCAATGTCGCAAGGGAGTGGCCGTCTGATGCGCGTGCTGATCCTGCAGCATTCGTCCGCTGCAGGCCCGGGCCGGATCAACCAGTGGTTGCTGGAACGGGCGAGTGCCGTGCACATCTGTCACCTGTATGCACAGGCCCGCCTGCCTCGGCTTGACAGCTTTGACCTGCTGATCGCTCTGGGCGGCCCGATGAGTGTGCATGACGAGGCACAGACTCCCTGGCTGGTGGCGGAAAAACGTCTGCTGCGCAAGGCCTTGTCTGCGGGTAAGCGAGTGCTGGGCATTGGCCTGGGAGGCCAGCTCCTGGCGCAGGTACTGGGGGCGCAAGTCCGTCCCAGCGCCACCCGCGAGATCGGTTGGTGGCCGGTGGAAAAGTACCCGAATGCCCAAGACTCGCCTCTCGGGCTGGCACTGCCGGAGCGCTTGATGGCTTTTCATTGGCATGGCGAAAGCTTCGACTTGCCCAAGGGCGCATTGCCGCTTTATCGCTCGGCAGCCTGTGTTCATCAGGGATTTATCTGGCAGGAGCGGGCCATTGCCCTGCAGTGCCTATTGCAGAGCGACCTGCAGAGCATCGAGGCGCTTTTGCAGACTCGTCCTCAAGGCTGGTTGAACGCTGAGCACAGTGCAAAACCCGATAGTGTTGAAGACCCGCAAGCGATTCTCGCCGGGATCCCCCATTGCAGTGGCCTGGCACCAACCCTGTTCCGTGTCCTGGATTACTTGTCAGGGCCACATCCGACTTTACGTTGACTGAATTCCTGAACCGTCTCGCGGTATAACGCATCGCCCTGTGTCCGATTTTTCGCATGGGGCGTTTTTTTGTCTGCGTCCTTGAGCAGAAACACGGCATTGAGGCGCTTGCCTGGGGCAGGCAGTGATTGCTCTGAACCCTGGCGTGGGCCCAGGGTCGATTGCAAGTAAGGCTCACCCGAGCCGACTGCTATCAGGAGCTGCACCATGGACTTGATCCGTATTATCTTCGCCATTCTCTTGCCGCCCTTGGGCGTCTTTCTGCAAGTAGGCTTCGGCGGTGCCTTCTGGCTCAACATCCTCCTGACTCTGTGCGGGTACATCCCTGGCATTGTGCATGCGGTGTACATCATCGCTAAACGCTAAACGCTAAACGCTGATCCTGAAGCTGCCCGCTCCAGCGGAGCGGGCATGGCATGGGTCAGCGCTGGGCTTGCAGTACCTTTTGATAAAACCGCCATTCCTGCTCCAACGCGTGGGCCTGGTTGCTGGCCTTGCGAAAGCCATGACGCTCATCCGGATAGTAATGGGCCTCGGCGGCGATGCCCTGGTCTTGCAGCGCCTTGAGCATGTCGCGGGTTTGCTCGGGCACCACCACCGCGTCCAGTTCGCCCTGGAAAAACACCACGGGCACGCTGATATTTCCGGCATGCAGCAGCGGTGTACGAGCATGGTAGCGCTCTCTGTCTTGCTGAGGATCGCCGATCAGCCAGTCCAGGTAATCACCCTCGAACTTGTGGGTGGCCCGCGCCAGGGCAATGGGATCGCTGACCCCATAGAGGCTGGCGCCGGCACAAAAGACCTTGGCGAAGGCCAGGGCGCAAAGGGTGGTGTAGCCCCCCGCGCTGCCACCTCGGATGAACGCCTGCTGTGGGTCGACCAACCCCTGTTCGTCAAGGTAAGCCACCACCGCGCAGGCATCTTCCACGTCCACTTCACCCCAGCGCAGGTGCAGTGCTTGCCGATAAGCCCGGCCATAACCACTGCTGCCCCGGTAGTTCAGATCGGCGACGGCAAAGCCGCGTTGGGTCCAGAACTGGATACGCGGGTCGAGCATCGGGTAGCAGGCAGACGTCGGACCGCCGTGGATGAACACCACCAGTGGTGGTCTGTTGACACCGTTCATGGCCGGATAGAAGAATCCGTGGGCCTGTCCTCCGCCGCTGGGATAGCGCAGGGTTTGCGGACGACTGATGCGTTCCGCCGGTAACGGCGCGATGCCACCCGCCAGCACGTGAACCTGCTGTGTTTTGCGTTCGATGGCGATGACTGCCGAGGGACTGACAGGGGAGGCCGCGATGCAATACAGGTAGCGCTGATCCAGCGCCAGGCTGCGAAAGCGGCTGTAGCTACCGGTGAAGTCCTGCAGTGAACCATCGTCATTGCGCAGTCCGAGGCGGCCAAAACCTTCCTCGCTCCAACTGGCCAACCAGGCGTCGCCACCCAGGGGCATCCAAGTGCAGCCGCCCAGTTGCCAGGGCGCCGGCGCATGATCCGCAGCAGCGCAGGGCAGTGGTCGTAAACCGCTATCTGACTCGGCCCATGGTTGCCAGAAACCCTGGCGATCGCTGAGGCAGTAGAGCCGATTGTGATGATCGAAGCGCGGCTGTTGCAGCGACTCTTCCTGGCCTTCTCCCGCCAGGCAACGAGGGTCGCCCCAGGAGCCATTGGTCAGGCGTTCGGCGAGCATCAGGCGGGTGCTGGTCCAGGGTTGATGGGGGCGGTCCCATTCGATCCAGGCCAGGCGTTGGCCATCGGGGCTCAGGGTTGGGGCTGCATAGAAGTCGGCCCCGGCGGCGAGTAGATTGCGGCGCCCGGTTTCTATGTCGATGGCCACCAGGCGATGTTCGCTGGCGCATTCTTCGACGGCCAAGACCTGGCCGGCGTGATAGTGCAGATCCCCGTAGCGGCAGTCGCCTTGGGTCAGGGCCACAGGAGCGCCGCCTGCCAGGGGCTGCCGATACAGTTGCTGGTCCGCTTCGTTGACGAACAGCAGCATGTCATTGCTGAGGCAAAAGGCGCCGCCACCGTATTCGTAAACCCGGCTGCGCACGCTGAAACCCGACGGCGTCAGGCATTGGGCCTGGCCTTCCTGCCAATGCCAGATTCGGCAACTGGCATCTGTGGGGCGGTATTCATTCCAGAACACGCCATTGGCCGTCAGTTGCAGCTCGGCAAAATCGACCCCGGATGCTGTGGCTTGGCTGGCGCTGAAGGGCTCAGCCCTTGGCGATGAGGCGTGAGTTTCGTTCATTGCGGAAGGCCAGTTGTTCAATGGTTTGGGTGGCGGTTTCGGATTCTTCACGGGCCTTGAGAACCATCCCGTGGTGTTCCGATTTACTGCACACCGGGTCGGCGTTGCTGGCATCCCCGGTGAGCATGAAGGCCTGGCAGCGACAGCCACCGAAGTCCTTTTCCTTTTCGTCGCAGGAGCGGCAAGGCTCCGGCATCCAGTCGTACCCGCGAAAGCGGTTGAAGCCGAAGGAGTCGTACCAGATGTGCTGCATGCTGTGGTCGCGCACATTGGGAAATTGCACCGGCATCTGCCGCGCGCCGTGGCAGGGCAGGGCGGTGCCGTCCGGGGTCACGGTGAGGAAGATGCTGCCCCAGCCGTTCATGCAGGCTTTGGGGCGTTCTTCGTAGTAGTCCGGGGTGACGAAAATCAGCTTGCACGGATGCCCTTGGGCTTCCAGCTTGGCGCGGTACTCGTTGGTGATCCGTTCAGCGCGGACCAGTTGTTCCTTGGTCGGCAACAGACCGAGGCGATTGAGCTGGGCCCAGCCATAGAACTGGCAGGTGGCGAGTTCGACGAAGTCGGCTTCCAGGGCAATGCACAGCTCGATGATGCGGTCGATCTTGTCGATGTTGTGCCGATGGGTGACGAAGTTCAGCACCATCGGATAGCCGTGGGCCTTGACTGCGCGGGCCATCTCCAGCTTCTGGGCGAAGGCTTTTTTCGAGCCGGCCAGCAGGTTGTTCACCTGTTCGTCGCTGGCCTGGAAGCTGATCTGGATGTGGTCCAGGCCGGCTTTCTTGAAGTCGCTGATTTTCTGCTCGGTCAGGCCGATGCCCGAGGTGATCAGGTTGGTATAGAACCCCAGCTGGCGTGCCTCGCCGATCAGTTCGGCAAGGTCCTGGCGCACCAGTGGCTCGCCGCCGGAGAAGCCCAGTTGCGCCGCGCCCATCTCCCGCGCTTCGCGGAACACCTTGATCCACTGTTCGGTGCTCAGCTCCTTGCCCTGCTCGGCGAAATCCAGGGGATTGGAGCAATACGGGCATTGCAGCGGACAACGATAGGTCAGCTCGGCCAGCAACCACAGCGGCAGGCCGACTTCCGGCTTGCTCGGTACTGGCGCCGACTCAGCCGAGTTCGATCCAGTGTTGAGCACGGGCGACCTCCATGAACTGCTCGATATCGTCACCGAGCTCGGGCACCCCCGGGAACTGGAGCTCCAGCTCAGCGATGACTGCTGCCACGTTGCGCTCGCCATCGATCAGGCCGCCAATCAGCGCGGCGCTGTCATTGAGTTTGATCATGCCTTCCGGGTACAGCAGCACGTGGCCTTTCTGCGCCGGTTCGTACTGGAAGCGGTAGCCGGGACGCCAGCGTGGTGTTTTGCTGCGGTCGAAACTCATAGGGTGATTCCCTTATGCCAAACCCGCTGATCGGTGACGCTGTGATAGGGCGGGCGGTTCAATTCATAGGCCATGCTCATGGCGTCGAGCATGCTCCAAAGGATGTCCAGTTTGAACTGGAGAATTTCCAGCATGCGTTCCTGGCCCGCACGGGTGGTGTAGTGCTGCAGGGTGATGGCCAGGCCGTGCTCCACATCGCGACGGGCCTGGCCCAGACGGGTGCGGAAGTACTCGTAGCCGGTCGGGTCGATCCAGGGGTAGTGCTGGGGCCAGCTGTCCAGGCGCGACTGGTGGATCTGAGGGGCGAACAGTTCGGTCAAGGAACTGCTGGCGGCCTCCTGCCAACTGGCCCGGCGGGCGAAGTTGACGTAGGCGTCCACGGCAAAGCGCACGCCGGGCAGCACCAGTTCCTGGGAGCGCAGCTGGTCCGGGTCCAGGCCCACGGCCTGGCCCAGGCGCAGCCAGGCTTCGATGCCGCCGTCTTCGCCCGGGGCGCCATCATGATCCAGCAGGCGCTGAATCCACTCGCGACGAACTTCCCGGTCCGGACAGTTGGCGAGGATCGCCGCGTCCTTCATGGGGATATTCACCTGATAGTAGAAGCGGTTGGCGACCCAGCCCTGGATCTGTTCGCGGGTCGCCCTGCCTTCATACATCGCCACGTGATAGGGGTGATGGATGTGGTAGTAGGCGCCTTTGGCGCGCAGTGCCTGCTCGAATTCGGCGGGGGACAGGGGGATATCAGTCATGTTGATTCTCCGGGTGCTTGGGCCTCTTTGCGGGCAAGCCCGCTCCTACGCAAATGGCCCCAAGATTCTGCGGTCGAGCTTGTGGGCGATCCGGCCTACAGCTCAATACTCATTCCGTCGTAAGCCACTTCCACCTTTCGGCGTACCAGTTCGGCACGTTCGGCGGAGTCTTCATCGAGGATCGGGTTGGTGTTGTTGATGTGGATCAGCACCTTGCGCTGGCGAGGTAGCTGCTCCAGCACTTCAAGCATGCCACCCGCTCCGTTCTGGGCCAGGTGGCCCATTTCCCGGCCAGTGCGAGTGCCGACGCCACGGCGCTGCATTTCATCGTCTTCCCACAAGGTGCCATCCAGCAGCAGGCAGTCGCTGGCGGCCATGATTTCCAGCAAGGCCGCGTCTACCTTGCCCAGTCCTGGTGCGTAGAAGAGCTTACCGCCGCTGCGCAGGTCCTCGACGATCAGGCCGATATTGTCCCCCGGATGTGGGTCGAAGCGATGGGGCGAATAGGGCGGTGCGGCACTGCGCAGGGGCAGTGGAGTGAAGCGCAGATTGGGGCAGGCAGGAACGCTGAAGCTCTGGTCGAGTTCGATGCGGTTCCAGTTCAGGCCGCCGTTCCAGTGGCTGAGCATCTTGAACAGTGGGAACCCGGTGCTCAGGTCTTCATGGACCATGTCGGTGCACCAGACCTGATGCGGGCAGCCTTCGCGCAGGCTGAGCAGGCCAGTGGTGTGATCAATCTGGCTGTCCATGAGAATGATCGCGCCGATCCCGGTGTCTCGCAGTGCGCGGCCCGGTTGCATGGGGGCGAAGCTCTGCAGTTGGGCGCGGATGTCCGGGGAGGCGTTGCACAACACCCAGTTCACGCCATCATCGGAAATCGCTATGGACGATTGGGTACGCGCCTGGGCCCGCAGGCTGCCGTCGCGAAACCCTGCGCAGTTCACGCAGTTGCAGTTCCACTGCGGAAAACCACCGCCGGCGGCGGAACCTAGAATCTGGACGAACATGGATGCTCCCTGGGGTGACGACTTAAAAAGGTGGAGAACTGAAAATAAAAACGCCCCGGACGGGCCGAGGCGTTGCGCTGCGTTTTCTGGCCAGAGGCAGAAATCAGCGGCTGGCGAAGTACATGGTGACTTCGAAGCCGATACGCAGGTCGGTGTAGGCAGGTTTGGACCAAGTCATAAAAATGCTCCTTTGAGGTGGGTGGGACGGGTGTTGCCTATACATATAGTCCACCTCCGGCGGGAGATGTTCAGATGCTTAGGGGCCTATCTTACTAAATTCCCGCTGCAGGTTGCCCGCAATTCTAAAGAAAGCTCATTGCAGCGTTGGTAATGATCATTCCGCCGCTTGCCATGGCGAACCCGGGCAAGGGCCGTTGGCCAGAGCCTGCCAGCCACCTGTAGCGCTTTTCAGGCCCCTGGCGGCCTGGACCATGGCCGCAGGTGTAAGGGCGTCGATGCAGGCTTGCAACTGTTGCAGGTAATCCGACGGCCGGCCAGCCAGCTTTGCTTGCCACAGCAGCTCTGCCGCTTGCTCCAAGGGTAGCTCCTCAGGGTGAAACTGCCGGACCAGAGCCTGTCGCTGATCGTTCCAGGCGTGCTCGGTGAGCATCTGGAGCTGTTCTGGCAGGCGTTGCAGGTATTCCTCAAGGTGCTGAAGTATTTCCGCGAGCGTTGCGCTGGGTGACTGTACGCCGAGCAGCAGGCCGGTCTGGCCATTACGCTGGCGGATTGCGCTGAACACGGCATAACCCAACTGCAATTCGACGCGCAAACGCTGATAGAAAGGCGTCTGGCAGAGTTGGCCCAGCAGGCGCCAGGCTGCTTCATCTGCAAGAGTGCGGGTGGCTGTCGGGCAGAACAGCAGCAGGGCCTGCTCACTGGACTCCCCGGGCAACGCTTGCCAGCGGTAGCTGGCGTCCGTTGGTGACGGTTGGCAGAGGCTGGCGTCTGCGGTACCTGGCATGTGATGCAGCGCCCGGCTGAGGGTTTCTTGGGTGCTGGACGGTAGCCCCAGGGCTAGCCCATCCCAGCGGGCCTTGGCCCACAGCGCTTGCAGTGTCTGCGGACCGGGAGTTGCCGGGCTGGCGGCCAGTGGCTGTTCGCTGAAGGTTTTGAGCAACTGTCGGATGGGCATCAATGATGCCTTGCCTGTCGCGATTGCGCTGTGCTGCCAGAATGACTCCGCTGGGCAGCCCAAGGTCTTCAGGGCCTGTTGCAGCACAGCAAGCATGGGTTGATGCAGGCCGCTCAGTTTCAGCAGCCAGTCCTCACTGCAGGTGGAGAAACTCAGCTCCACACCTGCTTGACGAGCATCGCGACTCAATGGCTCCAGACTATCGAGTAATCGGCTGTGCAGGCCGGCCGGTGCAGGCGCTGCCAGGCGCCAGCGCAAAATCAGTGCCCCTGCGGAACCGTCCACGGGCAGTGCCTGGCTGAAGTTCAGTGCCGAGTTTTCTTTGCGGCCTCGGGAGCGATCCTGGGCAAAGCTACGCAAGCCTCGGTGAGCGCTGGTCTGCCCGCGAATCAGTCCGGCCCTGGGCGCTTCGGTCGTGCTGCGCAGGAAGGGATTGGCAGAGGGCAGGCTCCAGACACTGCTGAAGTTATCCACAGCCCGGGGCTGCAACTGCTTGAGCAGAGCCTTGAGAGCAGCTAGTCCTTGTTCATCCAGCTCATCGGCTGCCTGTTGGCTGTCCCGCCGTGCCAGTGCCAGGGCGCTGCTGACCAGGCGCTGGCGTTGTTGCAGCAAGGCATATTCTTCACGCAATTCTGGCCAATCGGCCTGGGCGCTGAAGAACCCCAGCCACTCCATCAGCAATGTGTGGACCTGGGCCGGTGTTGCCAGATCCTCATTACCCAGGCCGAACTCCAGGTGCAGCAGGGCTTGCCCGGAAAACTGATACAGCGGTTGCGCTTTCAGGCTGTGGGCCAGTCGGCGTTGCTGGAGCTCGGCGAGCAGTCCTCCGGGCTTGGCGGATTGCAGCCAGGTGCAAAGAAAGTCCAGCGCCGATGCTGCACCTTCTGGCAGCTGTTCGAGGGTGAGCAGCAGATCCAGGCGTTGTGCATCGACCTGTTGATAACTCTGCGAGCCCGTTGTCAGCAGGGCGGGTGGCGGGTTCTGTGCAAGGCGCTGGCCGCTCGGCAAGTCGGCACCGTAGCGTTCGGCTAGGGCGCGCAGCTCTTCCAGCGGCTGCGGTCCGGCAAGGCTCAGGGTCATTTGCCCGGTCTGGTAGAAATCACGATAGAACTGCTGCAGTGCCTCCTGAAAGCTGCTGTTGGGCAGGTTCAAGCTGTAGCGGTTGCCGGCGTGAAAGGCGCGCAACGGGTGCGCGGCGGACAGGCCATTGAACAGCGCGAACTGGCGTTGCGCGGTGGCATCCCGGGACCAGGCAATGAACTCTGCGTGCAGGACTTCTCGCTCCCGGAGCTGATCCTCCAGGTGCATGCGCGGACGGGCGAGCATGTCACACAGGCGTTCCAGGCCACCGGCAAAGGCGGCAACCGGCAGTTCGAAAAAGAACTCGGTGCTGCGCTCGCAGGTCTTGGCGTTCAACTGCCCGCCCTGGGTGCGCACATAGGCCATCAACCCCTGTTCGGCGGGAAAGCGTTCGGTACCGAGAAACAGCAGATGCTCAAGAAAGTGCGCCAGGCCCGGCCAGGCCAGAGGCACATCGTGGCTGCCGGCAGCTACCCGCAGCACAGCCGCACAGCGCTTTAAATGGGGAGCATGACGCAGGGAAACCTGCAGGCCGTTGGCCAGGGTTTCCAAGTGAGGTAAAGGATGGTTCAGCGCGGGCATGAGCACTTCCAAGACAGAGAAGCGCTCATGCTAGCGGATATCCCGGGATCAGCGCTTGCTCAGGTCGTCGTAAAGCTCGGGGCGGCGATCGGCGAGATAGCGGTTGAGCCGCCGGGATTCAGCCATCAACGGGCGCTCCAGAGTGCCGATGATCAAGGCCTCGTCGAGCCCGGCCAGGGCAATTCGGCTCCCGTCGGGAGCGGCGATGCTGCTTTGGCCGCAATAGCGGATCTGCTCTTCCCGTCCGCAGTAGTTGGCGTACGCCACGTAGCACTGGTTCTCGAAAGCCCGGGCACGAATCGTCACATCGGCGACGAAGTCATAGGGAATCATGTTCGCCGTCGGCACCAGAATCAGCTCGGCCCCCGCCAGTGCCAGGCGCCGGGCGTTCTCCGGAAACTCGATGTCGTAGCAGATCAGAAAGCCGAGTTTCCAGCCGTCGAGTTCGACCACTGGGAAGTCATTGTCACCGGCGCTGAACATCGAGTGGTCGAGGTCACCGAACAGGTGGGTCTTGCGGTAGTTGCACAAGCGCTGGCCATTGGCGTCGATCAACTGCACAGCGTTGTAGATCTGGCCATCGGCGCCGCGCTCCGGGTAGCCGTAGAGAATCGCTGTGCCGGCGGCTTGTGCAATGGCGGCAATGCGCTGGGCCGAAGGGCCATCCTGGGCTTGCGCCAGAGCACCGACCGCTTCGACACCGATGTTGTAGCCACTGAGGAACATCTCCGGCAGCACCAGCAGATCAGCATCGGTGGCTTCCATGGCTACCTGATGCAAGCGTTGCAGATTACCGGTCACATCCAGCGGCAGTGGCGGACACTGATACAAGGCGACACGCATGGCCTTTACTCCTCTCAGTTGCGGAACCGGCCACCACTGTAGCCGATGTCGCCGGCCCGGGCCGGGTTCGGTCTGTAAGCCCCGCCGGGGCCTCCTGCGTTCGCAAGCACCGCCCCGGCTTCAGGCTTCAATCAGCCAGAGCAATCGGCCCGATCTCATGGAATACATCCCCCGGCCCCGGGTTCTCGGCGTGAGTGGCACCGCCGAAATGTTTCATGATTCCCCATACGGCGTTGAGTGAAGTCTGCACTGCGCCCTCGACCCAGGCTGGAGTCCAGGACACATCGTCACCGGCGATGAAGATGCCCCGCTGTTCGGCGGGCATCTGCTCTTGCATGAAGTGCGCATACATCCGCTGGTTGTAGCGGTAGTGGCCCGGCAGCGCGCCCTTGAATGCGCCGAGGAAGTGCGGATCGGCCTCCCAGGATACGGTGATCGGGTCGCCGATGATGCGGCTGGCGATATCCACCTTCGGGTAGATCTTCTTCAGCGCGTCCAGGGCCAGTTTCACGCGCTTTTCCACTGGCTGTGGAAGCATCTTCAAGGCGTCGCTCATCCACGAGTATGACAGGCAGATCACTCCCGGCTTGTCGTCGCCGTTGTCGAACAGGTAGGTGCCGCGGGTCAGGCGATCGGTGAGGGTCATGCTCATCAGGTCGCGGCCGGTTTCCGGGTCCTTGTCCTTCCAGAACGGGCGGTCGACCATAACGAAGGTCTTCGACGATTGCATGTAGCGGGTGCGGTCCAGGGCCATCCACATCTTCTGCGAGAACAGCGATTCCTCGCATTCGATCTGGGTGGTCAACAGCCAGCTCTGGCAAGTGGTCAGCACTGCGGCGTATTCCCGAGTGTCACCCCAATTGTCGGTGACGCTGAAGCGGCCATCGGCAGCCCGGGCAATGCGCTTGACCCCAGTGCGCGGTGCGCCGTGGTGCAGTGAGCTGAGGCTGGTGCCGGCTGGCCAGTGGGCGCAACGCTCCGGCACATGGCGCCAGATGCCCAGGGGCACTTGCTCGACTCCGCCCACCACCAGGTGCTGGTGGTCGTCGCAGTTGGTCATCACTACGCGGAAGATTTCCAGCATCGAGTTGGGGAAGTCGGAATCCCAGCCGCCGGTGCCGAAGCCCACCTGGCCGAACACTTCGCGATGATGGAACGAGAGCTTGGCGAAGGCCTTCGAGGTGGCGACGAAGTCGTAGAACGTGCGGTCATCCCACAACGGCACCAAGGTGTTCCACAGTTCCTTGAGGCGCGGTACATCGCGGTCACGGATGGCCTGCTGGATCTCGCCGAAGCGCGAGCCGTCCTCCAGGGCATCGGCCCAGGCGTCGGCAACTTCCTGGAACAGGGCGGGCAGGTCGGCGAGCTTCTGTGCGTAGTGAGTCTGGCCTTCGAGGTCGATGACCGTGCTGCCAGAAGCCGGGGTCAGCGGGTTGGGAAAGGGTTTGGTCTGCAGGCCGAGCTTGTCGACATAGTGATAGAAGGCCGTGGATGACACTGGGAAACGCATGCCGCCCAACTCGGCAATGATCCCCTCGGCGCCTTCGAAGGCCTGGGAGCGCAGGCGGCCACCCATCTTCGATGCTTCGTAGACCACCGGCTTGAGACCCAGCTTCATCAGCTCGTAGGCCGCCACCAGCCCGGCGATACCGGCACCGACAATCGCCACCTCGGTGCCATGCTGCGCTTCGGGAATACTGCCTAGACCGGCGGGATGCTCGATCCAGTCGTCGAAGGCAAAAGGGAAGTCCGGGCCGAAAATGGTGATCGGCTTTTTACCGTCTGCAGGATGGCGATTGTTCTTGTTCATGGCTGACCTTGGCGGGCGGCTCAGCAGAGTGCTGAGTATAGGAAAAGATGGTAGCCATTCTAGAGAGGGTGAAACACGTAGATAAGACGCAATCTGTCGTCGTTATGCGTTGTTATTTATCAATATGACGAATTCGTTTGGCGAATCGACGAACTGTTTGCGTGGTGATCTCACAGCGCATGCCCGCGATCAATCTTGCTGCTGAGGATGATCGATGTGGTGGTCTTCTCCACACCGTCGACGCTGCCGATCTGGTCCAGCAACTGGTCCAGTTGTTCCGGCGAGTCAGTGCGCAGCCAGGCCACGTAGTCGAATTCGCCGCTGACCGCACACAGTTGCTGAACCTGGGCCATGCCACTCAGGCGGCGTAGTACTTCCTTGCCGGAGCGGGGCTGGACCTTGATCCCTACATAGGCCTGCAAGCCGCCATCGACCACCCGTTGACCCAGGCGTACACCGTAGCCGGTGATGACCCGGGTCTTCTCCAGGCGCGCCAGGCGCGAGGTGACGGTGGTGCGGGCAATGCCCAATTGCCTGGCCAGCATTGCCACGCTTTCGCGAGCGTTGATCTGCAGCGCGGCGATCAACTGACGATCGACTTCGTCAAGAACAGGAGGGCGGCTATCGGACAAGGTGGGCTCCAGCACGGCTATCGAGGAGCGGACATGTTACAGCCTCGCGCAGACCATCGCTTCCGCTCCCTGTGTGATGGCTGAGCCGGCGACGGCTCTTACCCGAAGATGAATTTTTTTGAAACAAATAGCCTGCGACAAGTTGTCATAAGTAACTAGTTAGTACATTCTCGCGATCTGGTTTTACAGATGGGAGAGATTTCACGATGAAAAACACTGGGGCTGCCGGGGGCAGCAAATGGTTGCTCGCGGGGTTGGGCAGCCTGATTGCCTTGATCGGGCTGGGCCTTGCCGGCGGCGGGGGCTACCTCGTCAGCTTGGGAGGCAGTGCCTACTTCCTGTTGATGGGCCTGGCGATGCTGGTTTCCGGGTGGTTGATCGCTCGGCGTAAGCCGCGTGGCGCCTGGCTATATGCCGTGGCCTTGGTGCTGACAGCCATCTGGGCGGTTTGGGACGCGGGCCTGGAGTATTGGCCATTGGTCTCCCGGGTACTGACCTTCGCCGTGATTGGCCTGGTGGTGGCGCTGATCTACCCGGCTCTGGTGCGTGCCTCCGGCGCCCGTGCGGGGCGCGGCGCTTATGGATTGGCGGGGCTTTTGGGGATCGGCGTAGTGGCCACCCTGGCCTATATGTTCGTGCCGACCCATGTGGTCAAGGCGGCTAGCGTGCCGGCTCTCCAACCGGTGGCTCTGGGCACTGAGCAAAAGGATTGGGCCCACTGGGGCAATACCACCGCGGGCAACCGTTTCGCCGCGCTGGACCAGATCAACAAAGGCAATATCGACAAACTGCAGGTGGCCTGGACCTTCCGCACCGGCGATATCCCTGAAAGCACCGGAGCGGGTGCGGAAGACCAGAACACGCCGTTGCAGATCGGTGACACGGTTTACACCTGCACCGCCTACGGCAAAGTGTTTGCCCTGGACGCCGACACTGGCGCCGAGCGCTGGAAGTTCGATCCACAAGGTTATGCGCCCAACTGGCAGCGTTGCCGTGGCCTGGGCTATTTCGATGTCTCTGCAGCCCCTGTCGTCGAATCTTCAGCAGCCCCGGCTGCCTGCTCCAAGCGCCTGTTCTTGCCGACCGGCGATGCGCGACTGATCGCGATCAATGCTGAAACCGGCAAGCCCTGTGAAGAGTTCGGGGTAAAGGGCACCGTCGACCTGAAAACCGATATGGGCGAGATCAAGCCGGGTTACTACCAGCAGACTTCGACCCCCCTGGTGGCGGGGACTGTAGTGATAGTCGGCGGTCGTGTGGCGGACAACTTCTCCACTGGCGAACCTCCGGGCGTAGTGCGCGCCTATGACGTGCGCAGCGGCGAACTGATGTGGGCCTGGGATCCGGGCAACCCCAACACCACCAAGCGTCCTCCTGCGGGTGAGACCTATACCCGCGGCACCCCGAACGTCTGGTCAGCGATGTCCTATGACGCCAAGCTGGGCCTGGTGTACCTGCCTACCGGTAACGCTACTCCGGACTTCTTTGGCGGTCAGCGCACCGAGTTCGATGACAAGTGGAACTCCTCGATCGTCGCCCTCGATGTGGAGACTGGTCAGGTGCGCTGGCATTTCCAGACCACCCACCATGATCTCTGGGATTTCGACCTGCCAGCGCAACCGTTGCTGTACGACATTGCGGACGACAAGGGCGGCGTACAACCGGCACTGGCGCAAGTCACCAAGCAGGGTGAGATCTTCCTGCTCAACCGCGAGACCGGAAAACCCATCGCGCGGGTGGAGGAGCGTCCGGTGCCTCAGGGCAATGTCCCGGGTGAGCGTTATTCGCCGACCCAGCCGTTCTCGGTGGAGATGCCTTCGATCGGCAACCAGACTTTGAGCGAATCCGATATGTGGGGCGCCACGCCGTTCGACCAACTGATGTGCCGCATCCAGTTCAAGGGCATGCGCCATGAGGGTGTGTACACCCCGCCGGGCCTGGATCATGCGTTGCAATTCCCGGGTTCCCTGGGTGGCATGAACTGGGGCAGCGTGTCGCTGGACCCCACCAGCAACTACATGTTCGTCAACGACATGCGCCTGGGGCTGGCCAACTACATGATCCCTCGGGACCAGATCGCAGCCGGTGCCAGTGGCATCGAAATGGGTGTGGTGCCTCAGGAAGGCACGCCGTTCGGCGCCATGCGCCAGCGCTTCCTCTCGGCTGCCGGCATTCCTTGCCAGAAGCCGCCGTTCGGTACCATGTCGGCCATCGACCTGAAGACCAAGAAACTGGTGTGGCAGGTGCCGGTTGGCACGGTGCAGGACACTGGTCCGCTGGGGATCCGCATGCACTTGCCGATTCCAATCGGCATGCCGACGCTGGGCGCTTCCCTGGCGACCCAATCCGGCTTGCTGTTCTTCGCCGGCACCCAGGACTTCTACCTGCGGGCGTTTGATACCGGTAACGGCAATGAGATCTGGAAGGCACGTTTGCCAGTGGGCAGCCAGTCCGGACCCATGACTTATGTGTCGCCCAAGACCGGGCGCCAGTACATCCTGCTTACGGCGGGTGGGGCTCGTCAGTCGACGGACCGTGGCGACTACGTGATTGCCTATGCGTTACCCCGGTAATCACTGAAGCACCCAAGCATGAAAAAGCCGCGCACTGCGCGGCTTTT
Organism: Pseudomonas sp. Fl4BN1; assembly: GCF_009908285.1. Lineage (GTDB taxonomy): Bacteria > Pseudomonadota > Gammaproteobacteria > Pseudomonadales > Pseudomonadaceae > Aquipseudomonas. Next base: position 4,811 of record NZ_JAAARM010000048.1, on the reverse strand, counting down.
TCATTGCTGAAGGACATGCTCTTCAGCCCTGGGTGACCTGGGCGAAGGCTTGGCGAAAACGCTGCATGTCCTGTTCGGAACCGACGCTGACTCTGGCCCAGTTCGGCCATCCATTCCAGACCCGACCGATTTTCACATGCTGCGCGGCCAGGGCATCGACGATCTCCTGGGCGGGGCGCCGAACGTCGATCATGAAGCAATTGGCCTGTGAGGCGGTGCAGGTGAAACCGCGCTCTTGCAGCCAGGCGATGGTTTCGTCGCGCAGTTGATTGTTGTGTCGTTTGCGCTCGGCAAGCAGCCCCGACTCTTCAAGGCTGGCGATGCCCCCCAACAGAGTCGAGGCGGCCGGCACGTTGTAACCGCCGAAGATTTCCAGACGCTTGAGCAGCGCGGGTTGGCCCACGGCGAAGCCCAGCCGTGCACCGGCCATGCCGTAGATCTTGGAAAAGGTCCGCAGCACCAGCAGTTCCGGCTGCTGCTTGACCAGGGGAATGCAGGTATCGGCTTCGGAGAAGTCGATATAGGCCTCGTCGATCACCAGCACCGTTCCCTCGGGCTTTCGTGCCAGGGCTTGCTCGATGTCTTTGCGGGGCGTCAGGGTGCCGGTGGGGTTGTTCGGATTGCACAGGTAGATCAGCCCGGGGCTGCGGTCGACAGCGAGCATGGCTGGCAGATTGTGGCGGTGATCGGTGTCGAGGGGGACTTCGTGCACTTGGACCTTCCGGCTTTCGGCGGCCTCTCTGGGCGCTTCATAGGAAGGGCTGGCCATCACCAGGCTGCCGTTCTGGGTAAAAGCCATCACCGCGTGCTGCAGCGCGGCCTTGGAGCCGCAGAAACTTTGTACGTGATCTTCGGGAATGCCCTGTTGCCGGGCGAAGAGCGCGTTGAGGCGGTACTGAGTCTTGTAGGGATAGCGGCCACTGAGGGCGATGCCTTGTTGCATCGCATGGTGGGCGTTTCGAGAGGGCCCCCAGGGGCTTTCGTTGAAGTTGATCAGGGCATCGTCGGAGGAAGGCAGGATTGGTAGCGGGGTGGGCTCGGCGGCCTGGCTCCATCCAGGCAATGACAGCAGCGGCAGGGCTGTTGCGAGCCCCACCAGTGATCGGCGTGTGATCTCAACCATTGATAAATCCTTTTGTCATCGCGAAAGACGTCTCTACGTCTTTTGTCCTGCTTGGACATGGATATGACGATGACTTGCGAGCGGGATTTAAGGTGGCGGTTTAATACCTCGGCGTGGATCACAGAGATCGCAAGGCATGAAAAAGCCGCGCAATGCGCGGCTTTGAATGTGGTGGGCCCACACGGACTTGAACCGTGGACCAAAGGATTATGAGCCCTCATAAAGCGCCTGTAATCACTGGCTTACTGCAGCTATGGCCAATATTTAAAGGGATATTTGAGTTTATTGGAGGTGGGTATATTGAACGGGTGTGGACACTTTGTGGACGCTAGCAGGCGAGATAGGGCGCCAGGTGCTGTTGGTCGCAGCCCAATGACGCGCTGTGCAATCCTCGCGGGGTCAATGATTGGGCTACAGACCATAGCCCGCTTAGCTTCCAGCGTCTCGTTATGAGCTGAGCGAATCCGACCAGGTCAACAGCATTCGGAATCGTTCCGATTTTGAAAATTGCAGTCTTCTGCTGCTTTTCAGCTTTTCGCTCAGGCGGGCCGGGGCTTCCAGAATTGCTGCCTGGGCCAGGGCGCCGCAGCACGCCGCGCAAGCGCATAACATTTCTCTGCAAAACCTTGCACACCGTGCAAGTGCCGAACGCCCCACAGACCCCTTAGCGGGCCTGGGCTGGGACCTCGATTGCACCACCCATGGGGTTTGCACAAAAAACGGACACAAAGCCCGTCGGCGGGAGGGGGATAAGTGCTTTTTCGGACAGATTTTTCCTCAGTCCTGAATTTTCACTATCGAGCATCGCGCTGACATCGCCAGAAGGCACACTGCATCCTTCCTATCTCGAATAGATTTTTTGCTCACAGATGACGCTCAACTGTATGTAACGGCTTACCGTGACATTTCTCATAATCGAGCTTTATCTATTGAAGCCTCCCGAGGGCATCAATCAGAATGGTCTCGCACATAACTTTTGCGGATAGTGGTTAAGTATGAATCTAGAGCAGATTTGGAAAAAAGAGTATCGCAAGAGAAAGGCAAACGAACTTCGAAAAGATCGAATGATCTTGAATTGGCCTATACACGCTCAGCGAGCCGTTGAGGTCTTTCGCGCATTTTCGGACGAAGCCAGTAAAGACGGAATTCACTTAAATGTTACAGAACCCGAATGGTCGCCTCATCCACGTGCTATTGGCTCTTTCATCTTAGGAGCCACGTCAGTGCATCTTCGATTTGGAATAGAAAAAACTGGTGAAGGCGTGCTAGTTCGCAAGAAGGATGGCAGCGAGGAGGAGACTCATTACTTTGAATCAGGAGCGGAGTTAATAGTTCACTTCTCACCAGCAGGTGGATTGATACAGGTTTATTTTAAGCACCCTGTAACCAATCTTGAGGAGAAAAGAAAGGAGCCTATTTTGTACAGGAATACTTACAACTCTGATGATCTCACATACGACTGGCTAGCTTCCCTCATACCACCATTTCTTGCATTCAACAGATTTGAAAGCGTATTGGCGCGCCCAGGCACTTTTGATTCACTTCGAATGCGATGGTGGCTATTTTTCGATATTAGAAATCGACGCGGATATATCGAGAAGTTTCAACACCTTTTCACTACGTGGGAGCTTTTAATTGCCGGGTTGGCTCTTAGTATTATTAGCGTAATTGCTGGCACCATTGGCTTTTCGCTGCTGAAAGCAATTAATTGGATATGGGACAAAATCTAATTGATCGTCAACAGCAAACATGAAAGGCCGAATTACTGTGTGATTTTTTTGAGTGCTCCCGACAGTTGTTGCGCTTTAACGGAATTCCCTGCGAATGCCGGCGCGTTACTTGGCGGAGGCGTTGGGCCATGAGTGTGGCTCGCCAGCTGGGCGTTCATCTGCTCGACCAGGTCGAGCAGGTCGCATAGCACCTGCAGCACGTTGACCGATTCTGACCCGAGCCAAGTTTTGGGCGCCTGCAATCGCTGGCTGATCCCGCTCACGCTCCTGCGCAGCCCCTGGATCTGCTCCTGCAGGTCACCGCCCACCGTGGCATTGAGCTTCTGCCCCACCACCAGGTTCAAGTCGCGGCCGGTGGCCTGGTGCAGATCATCCACGGCCGCCAGGCTGGCGGACCCGCCCGACAGCAGCTTGAGCGCGCCCATGGCCTCGATCTTCTTGACCCCTCCCACTGACTCGGTCGAATGGTCGTCCACCGTCCTGGTGTGATTCTGGAAGCGCTCGGCGTTGTCCAGGGCTTCCACTTCGCGCTCGATCGCCTTGTCCTGGATCTTTCCATCGGTCTGGCGCAGCCAGTTGCCGTCGGCATCGACCCGCTGCTGGCAGGCCTCGCTGTGCTGCCACACCTGATCACCTTTCGGCACCCGGGGCAGGCTCAGGCCGTGCGGCAGGATCTGCTGGATAAACGGCTTGTGCGGCAACCCATAGGCGAAGCACACCACCACCGTGGTGTTTTCCTCGGGAAAGCCAAACATGCCGGCCTCTTGGCCGCCCATGGGCGCCGGCAGCGGCAGGCCCGCCAGGATCGGCAGATCCGGATCCGGTTCGCCATCGGGCAGCAGTACCTGGACGTCGACGCCATAGCGCGGCCGGAAGTCGTCGCAGAGCCCGGGCGCCGCCGGCGCATCCGGCACCGCGACCACACGGCCGAAGCGTGGCAGGTGATAACCGCCGGTGAGTTCTGGGAATTGCCGCTCTACGCTGCGGCGGATTGCGTCTTCCATTTGATGGCCATCTGATTGCCGGCGAGCGTCACGCTGGTGACCCGCTCGCCCTGGTTGAAGGTGGCGCCCGGGCGCAGTCCTGGAAGAACCGCGATCATGGCGCTCTGATTGCCCTGGTAGCCGTCGAACAGCTCGACGGGCAGTTGCAGCGGTGCGCGGGTACCGAAGAAGCTATCCGCCCAACTGCCCACGAACACCTCGCCGTCGCCCTGTTGCTGCCAGATAAAGTCGGGGATGCTGAACACCTGAGCCAGGCTGTCCATGGCCAAGTAACCGCTGGCCAGGCTGTAGAAGAACGGGGCCTTGGTCTGGGCATAGGGCTTTTCCGGCACCCGGAAGCGCAGCCCGGTCTTGCTGCCGATCGCCGCCAGGACGCCCCGCAGGTCGACGTGCCGCAGGTTCAGCGGCAGCGGGTTGGCCAGGATCGCCGCCAGCTCGCGGCAGACTAGGATCTGCTGCACACCGTTGACTGCAGTCGATCGCTCCACGTAACCGATGAAGTGACGCTGCAGCGTGCGCTCGTTGTAACCAATATCGAACGTCACCAGACCTTTGACCGGCGCCCCGGCCTGGACGGTGAAGGTGGCGCGGCCCGGGCTCTTGGCATCCAGCCGTACCTCGTCCTTAACCAGGTCGTAAGGCTTGCCGCCGATGGTCAGCACCTTGTGCAGTTTCACGATTTGCCCCCCAGGTAGTCATCCACCTTTTTCAATACCGATTCAAAGCCGCTCAGCTCCTGGCCAGCTTCGCCGCCGCCTTCGCCTCCTACGCCTTGCCCGGGGGCCGATTGCGCGCTGACGCCATTGCCGGCGCGGCGCTTCTCGACTTTCTCCGGGTTCGACAGCTTTTCGGACAGGGTGAACTGCACCAGCCAGGCCGCCCGGGTGTCGTCCTCGCGGGCGCTCACGCCTTCGGAGAATTGAACCTCGCGGATGCCGAAGGCGGCGGCCGTGT
>NZ_JAAARM010000047.1 GCF_009908285.1 Pseudomonas sp. Fl4BN1 | reverse complement strand
CATTACAACCATCGGCGTTGTCACTCTGCCTCGAACAACCTGCCGCCAGCTGCTTTTGAAAGGCTGGCGGCCTAATACTCCTACAGGATGGTCCAAAAAAACTGGACCACTACAAGCCAGCTCCTACGGGAGTCGTATCGAGTTGGTTCTCTGTGTAGGAGCCGGCTTGCCGGCGAAGGGGGCCGCGTGGCTTGCGCCTGGCTGAAGATCGCCCTCGCTGGTAAGCCAGCTCCTACGGGAGTCGTATCGAGTTGGTTCTCTGTGTAGGAGCCGGCTTGCCGGCGAAGGGGGCCGCGTGGCTTGCGCCTGGCTGAAGATCGCCTTCGCTGGCAAGCCAGCTCCTACGGGAGTCGTGTCGAGTTGGTTCTCTGTGTAGGAGCCGGCTTGCCGGCGAAGGGGCCCGCAAGCCTTGCACCTGGCTGAAGATCGCCTTCGCTGGCAAGCCAGCTCCTACGGGAGTCGTATCGAGTTGGTTCTCTGTGTAGGAGCCGGCTTGCCGGCGAAGGGGCCCGCAAGCCTTGCACCTGGCTGAAGATCGCTTTCGCTGGCAAGCCAGCTCCTACGGGAGTCGTGTCGAGTTGGTTCTCTGTGTAGGAGCCGGCTTGCCGGCGAAGGGGTCCGCAAGCCTTGCGCCTGGCTGAAGATCGCCTTCGCTGGCAAGCCAGCTCCTACAAAGGGGGATGGCGGTTTTTACTGGGGGGCGATCAGCACCAGGTAATCCTCGCCGACCTTCTGCCCATAGCGCTGCACTACGCGCTGGCACAGCTGCACAATGTCTTCCACCAACTCCACGCCCACCCGCCATGTCACCACCACTTGCAGGTTCGGCGGGCGCTGGTCGATGGCCAGGAGGGTCAGTTCGCCCCGGGCCAGTTCCTCCCTCACCAGCACCGGCGGCAAGGCACCGATGCCGAAACCGTCCCGCAGCAGGCGGGTGATGGCCGACACCGAGTTGACGCAATTGAGCCGTGGCGCCAGCACGCCGTTGGCTTGTAGCAGGCTCAACACTTGCTGGTGGGGCAGGGAGTTTTTCGAATAGGTGACGATCCGCTCCCGGGCCAGCTCGGCGAGATTGGCGTAGTCGCGGTTGTAGATCGAAGTGCTGGCGGCGATCCAGGCCACCGGGTGGCTGGCCAGTTCCAAGCTGCGGATACTTTCCTGGCGCAGCAGGTCGGTTTGCAGCACCAGGTCGAGAAAGCCTTTTTGCAGCTGGTCGCACAGGTTCAGCGACGTATCGGCCACCAGCTCGATCTCCACTTGCGGGTAGTGGTCCATCATTTCGGCCACCAAGGGGCTGAGCCAGGTGTGGATCACCGTGTCCATGACCCCGATGCGAATCCGCCCGACCTTGCTCGACGGTGCCTCGATCGACTGTTTCAGTACCTGCAGGGTGTCGAGCATCTGTTCGGCATGCTCCAGCACCTTGAGCCCTTCCGGGGTCAGGCTGACGCCGCGGGAATCGCGCAGGAACAGCTTCACCCCCAACTCGCCTTCCAGCACGGCGATCCGGCTGGAGATCGCCGCCTGGGTGGTGAAGAGTTTTTCCGCGGTGAGGCTGAAGCTCTTCAGCCGCGCCACCCAGACAAAGGTTTCGAGAAACTTGAGATTCATGGAATCAACTTTTCTTATGCGTTGGGGCGGTTTTTATTAGTTGGACGGGGTCGGCGCCAGCATCGAAGAATGCGCCAACCCACGATAGGCGTCGTCGGGGCCCAGAACAACACCAATAAAACTACCCTGGAGATCGCCATGAGTGCGTCTGAAACACCGGTCGACAAAGCCCCGCGTCGCGCCGGTCCGTTTGACTGGTACCGGGACATCAACCAGCAGGAGCGACGGACGTTCTGGAGCTGCAAGATCGGTTATGGCCTGGATGGCATGGACACCCAGATGCTCAGCTTCGTCATCCCGACGCTGATCGCGCTCTGGGGCATCAGCTCCGCCGAAGCCGGGCTGATCCACACCAGTACCTTGCTGGCCTCGGCCCTGGGTGGCTGGATTGCCGGGATTCTTTCCGACCGCATCGGCCGGGTGCGCACCCTGCAACTGACCGTGCTGTGGTTCGCGGTCTTCACCTTTCTCTGCGGGCTGGCGCAGAACTACGAACAATTGCTGATCGCCAGGACCTTGATGGGGTTTGGTTTCGGTGGCGAGTGGACTGCCGGCGCGGTGCTGATCGGCGAAGTGATCCGCGCCAAGAACCGTGGCAAGGCGGTGGGCATGGTGCAATCCGGCTGGGCCCTGGGTTGGGGCCTGACGGCGATCCTCTATGCGCTGCTGTTTTCCCTGTTGCCGCCGGAAGATGCCTGGCGCGGGCTATTCCTGCTGGGCATCCTGCCGGCGATTTTCGTGATCTTCGTCCGCCGCCTGGTCAAGGACCCCGAGGTCTATCGACAAACCAGGGCGCGTGAGCTGCCGAGCAACCCGGCGCGTTTCTACGAGATCTTCGCCCCGGGCATTCTCAGTACCACCCTGCGGGCTTCATTGCTGGCGGCAGGTGCTCAGGGCGGTTACTACGCCATCACCTTCTGGCTGCCAACGTTTCTCAAGACCGAGCGCGGCCTGAGCGTGCTCAGTACTGGCGGCTATCTGGCCATGGTGATTGCCGGTTCTTACGTGGGTTATGTGATCAGCGCCTACCTGACCGATATTCTCGGGCGCAAGAAGAACTTCGTGCTGTTCGCCGCCGGCTCTTTCACCATCGTCTTGCTCTACACCCAGTTGCCGGTAAGCAACGCGGTGATGCTCTGGCTGGGTTTTCCCCTGGGTTTTTTCGCTTCGGGCATCTTCAGTGGCATGGGCGCTTTCCTCACCGAATTGTTCCCCACGCGGATTCGCGGTTCCGGCCAGGGTTTCTGCTACAACAGCGGTCGGGCGCTAGCGGCGTTGTTCCCGCTGCTGATCGGCCTGCTCAGCCAGCACGTGGCCCTGAGCGTGGCCATTGGCGCGTTTGCCGCGGTGTCCTACGGCGTGGTGGTGCTGGCGGCCTTGAGCCTGCCGGAAACCCGCGGCAAGGAACTTGAGGCCCGCTAACTGATAATCTGCGGGGCAATCCACTGACTGCCCCGTAGCTGAACCTTATAAAAACCACAGGAGCACTGACCGTGAGCCGCTTGCTATTGAATTGCGACATCGGCGAAAGCTTTGGCAACTGGACCCTGGGCCTGGATGTCGAGGTCATGCCTTTTATCGACTGCGCCAACATCGCCTGCGGTTTCCATGCTGGCGACCCGGGCATCATGCGCAAGACCGTGGCCCTGGCCCTGGCCAATGGCGTGCGCATCGGTGCTCACCCGGCGTATCAGGACCTGGCAGGCTTTGGCCGCCGCTCCATGAGCTACTCGCCCGAGGAAATCCAGGACCTGATGCACTATCAGATCGGCGCGCTGGACGGCATCTGCCGGGCCCAGGGCGCGCGCGTCAGCTACGTCAAGCCCCACGGCGCGATGTACAACGACATGATGGCCAAGCCGTCCCAGTTGCGCGCAGTGATCCAGGCGGTGGCGGCCTACGACCCGCAGTTGCCACTGATGCTCATGGCCACCCGCGACAACAGCGCCGCCCAGGCGCTCGGCGATGAGTTCGGCGTGACCCTGTGGTTCGAGGCCTTTGCCGACCGTGCCTACGACAGCGCCGGGCATCTGGTGTCGCGACAGTTGCCGGGATCGGTGCACCACGACTCGGCGACGATCATTGGCCAGGCCCTGACCATTGCCCGTGGCGAGACCTTGACTGCCAGTGACGGCAGCGCCTTGTTGCTGCGTGCCGACACCCTGTGCGTGCATGGCGACAACGCCAGTTCGGTAGCGGCGGTGCAGCGGATTCGCGAGGCCTTGAACGCGCAGTCGAGCCTATGAAACCGCAGGTTGAAGTGGTGGCCATCGATTGTTTGATGGTGCGTTTGTTCGAGGCAATCGCCGAAGAGAACATGCCCTGGATGCTGGCTGCCGGTGAGCGTCTGCGCCAGGCGTTTGGGCCGCAGTTGATCGATCTGGTGCCGTCCTACACCACCCTGATGGTGCATTACGACTTGCAGGGCCTGGGCCCGGCCGAGGCTCGGGAACGGATCGACGCAGCCTTGAGCGGCCTGGCACCCGGCAGTGCCCAGGCCGGGCGTGAGCATGTATTGCCAGTGTGGTACGACCCCAGTGTCGGTCCGGAGCTGGCACTGCTGTCCCGGCGCAGCGGGTTGTCGGTGGCCGAGGTGATCCAGCACCACAGCCAGCGTGAGTATCAGGTATTCGCCCTGGGGTTTGCTCCTGGGTTCGCCTTTATGGGGTTGGTGGAAGAACTGTTGGCAACGCCTCGGCTGAACACCCCGCGCAAGCGCGTGGCAGCCGGCAGCGTCGGCATTGCCGAGCGCCAGACGGCGGCCTACCCGGTGGTGTCTCCTGGAGGCTGGAACCTGATCGGGCGCACCCCGAGCAAACTCTTCGACCGTGAGCGTGACGGTTACAGCCTGATGCAGCCGGGGGACCGCGTGCGTTTTGCGCCGGTGGAGCATGCCGAGTTCATTCGCCTGGGCGGCGACGATACGCCGCTGGAGGTGTCGGCATGAGCCGTCTGTTGATCGAGGCCAGCACGCCCTTGTGCCTGCTGCAGGACGCTGGGCGTTTTGGCGTGCGCCACTTGGGGGTGACCCAGGGTGGAGCATTGGATTGGGTTTCGATGTCCTGGGCCAACTGGCTGCTGGGTAATGCCCTGGATGCCGCAGTGGTGGAAATCACCCTGGGCGGTTTCACCCTGCTGGCCGAGGACTATTGCCTGCTGGCCCTGGCAGGGGCTGATCTGGGGGCTTATGTGGATGAGCGGCCTTTGAGCCCGGGGCGCAGTTTCATCCTGCAAAAGGGCCAGCGGCTGCGTTTCACCCAACCATTCCTTGGTGCCCGGGCCTATCTGGCGGCGCCAGGCGGTTTCGATGCGCCCAAGGTGCTGGGCAGTTGCGCCAGCGTACTGCGCGAGGCCCTGGGCGGACCAGACGGTTATGGCCGGGCGCTGAGCGAGGGCGGGGTGCTGGGCTACTCGGGAACCGGTGGCGCACTCAGGAGCCTGGGGCCTGCCCAGTTGACGGAATGGCAATCCGCTGCACCGCTGGAGGTGATCCTGGGGGCGCAGATCGGCCAGTTCAGCGGTTTGAGCCTGTTCGATGCCTTCAACAGCACCTGGACCCTGGACAGCCGTGCCGATCGCATGGGGGCGCGTCTGCTGGGGCCACAGTTGCACTATCAGGGGCAGTCGATGATTTCCGAGGGCATTCCTCTAGGGGCGATCCAGGTGCCGCCGGACGGCCAGCCGATCATCCTGCTCAATGACCGCCAGACCATTGGCGGTTATCCACGGTTGGGGGCGTTGACGCCGTTGTCCCTGGCGCGGCTGGCGCAGTGCCTGCCGGGCAATGAAGTGCGATTGGCGCCGGTGGTGCAGGAGACGGCCCATCGGCAGCAGGTGGCGTTCTTGCGGCGTTTTGGGTGAGGGGCAAGGGCTTCGTCGGCAAGCCGGCTCCTACAGGGTTGCGTCGGAGCCCGCTTGCTGGCGAACGCGCTTACTTGGAGAGGAATCGCATGCCTTCTTCCAGGCCACGCAAGGTCAGGGGGTACATCTGGTCCTCGACCAGGTCGCGGACAATGTTGGTCGAGGCGGTGTAGCCCCAGGTGTCCTTCGGATAGGGGTTGATCCAGATGAGCTTCTTGTACTTCGCCATGAAGCGCTGCATCCACAGGTAACCGGCTTCTTCATTCCAGTGTTCGACGCTGCCACCGGCCTGGGTGATTTCATAGGGCGCCATGGCCGCGTCACCGACGAAGATCACCTTGTAGTCGGCGCCGTACTTGTTCAGCAGATCCTGGGTCGAGGTGCGCTCCGAGCCGCGGCGCATATTGTTCTTCCACACCGACTCATAGATGAAGTTGTGGAAGTAGTAGTACTCCAGGTGCTTGAACTCGGTCTTGCAGGCCGAGAACAGTTCCTCGCAGATCTTCACGTGGGCATCCATCGAGCCGCCGATGTCGAACAGCAACAGCAGCTTGATGCTGTTGCGCCGTTCCGGGCGCATCTGGATGTTCAACAGCCCGGCATCCCGGGCGGTGTGGTCGATGGTGCCGTCGATGTCCAGTTCTTCGGCCGCGCCCTGGCGGGCAAATTTGCGCAGGCGACGCAGGGCCACCTTGATGTTGCGGGTGCCCAGTTCCACCGAGTCGTCGAGGTTCTTGTACTCGCGCTGGTCCCAGACCTTCACCGCCTTGCCCTGGCGCTTGCCGGCGTCACCCACGCGGATGCCTTCCGGGTTGAAGCCGCCGGAGCCAAAGGGGCTGGTGCCGCCGGTGCCGATCCACTTGTTGCCGCCGGCGTGGCGTTCCTTCTGTTCTTCCAGGCGTTTCTTGAACTCTTCGATGAGTTTGTCCAGGCCACCCAGGGACTGGATCTGCGCCCGCTCTTCATCGCTCAGGGAGCGTTCGAACTCCTTGCGCAGCCAATCCTCGGGGACCAGCGCCTGCAGGTGATCGTCGAGTTTTTCCAGGCCATTGAAGTAGGCACCGAAGGCCCGGTCGAACTTGTCGAAATGCCGTTCGTCCTTCACCAGGATCGCCCGGGCGAGGTAGTAGAACTCGTCCATGTCGGCGAAGGTCACGCGTTGCTTGAGCGCGTTGATCAGGTCCAGCAGCTCGCGTACCGAGACCGGCACCTTGGCCGCGCGCATTTCATTGAACAGGTTGAGCAACATGGCATCAGCCTCTTAACGACTGCCGCGACGGCTCATGAATGCCAGGCGTTCGAGCAGCTGTACGTCCTGCTCGTTCTTCACCAGGGCACCGGCCAGGGGCGGGATGGCCTTGGTCGGATCGCGCTCGCGCAGCACCGCTTCGCCGATGTTGTCGGCCATCAGCAGCTTGAGCCAGTCCACCAGCTCGGAGGTGGACGGTTTCTTCTTCAGGCCCGGCACCTTGCGCACATCGAAGAACACGTCGAGGGCTTCGCTGACCAGGTCCTTCTTGATGTCCGGGTAGTGCACGTCGACGATCTTCTGCAGGGTGGTGCGGTCGGGGAAGGCGATGTAGTGGAAGAAGCAGCGGCGCAGGAAGGCGTCCGGCAGCTCTTTCTCGTTGTTGGAGGTAATGATGATGATCGGCCGCTGCTTGGCCTTGATGGTCTCGTCGATCTCGTAGACGTAGAACTCCATCTTGTCGAGTTCCTGCAGCAAGTCGTTGGGGAACTCGATGTCGGCCTTGTCGATCTCGTCGATCAGCAGGATCACCCGCTCCTCGGACTCGAAGGCCTCCCACAGCTTGCCCTTCTTCAGGTAGTTGCGGATGTCGTGGACCTTGTCCACGCCCAGCTGCGAGTCCCGTAGGCGGCTGACCGCGTCGTACTCGTAGAGCCCCTGGTGGGCCTTGGTGGTGGACTTGATGTGCCAGGTGATCAGCTTGACCCCGAAGGACTCGGCCAGTTGCTCGGCGAGCATGGTCTTGCCGGTGCCGGGTTCGCCCTTGACCAGCAGCGGCCGCTCCAGGGTGATGGCGGCATTGACTGCCAGCTTCAGGTCATCAGTGGCGACGTATGCGCTGGTGCCTTCGAACTTCATCTGCAATTCCTCGAAACGGTGACGGCGAGCTGCCCGGGGCAGGTCGAATGAATAAACGCGATGGCCGACTATAACGCGGCGCCCGGTCGACTGTGAACGCAGACGCCCCATTCAGTCTCTGAATGAGGCGTCACGGGGTGACTCAGTCAGTCGAAGGCTTGGGTTGCTCATATCCGGCATTGAAGGCCTGGATGAATCCATTGCGCAAAATCTGCAAAAGCGTGGAGAACGCGCTGGTATCTTGCTGGTGCAGGTTGCCATTGAGTTCGACCCGGGTAGCGAACTGGTTCTTGCCGGGTTCTTCAGCAGGGTTCGCCGGCCCCCACCCGGGGCTCCCACACCGAGCGGAAAATGCTCTGGTTGCGGTTCTCCACGTCCTGCTGCCCGTTGAAGACTTGCACATCCCCCAGCAGCGGCTTGATGTAGCCGTGCAACTGGCCCTTTTCGGCCCGGGCCTCGATCACCACATCGCGGTGGCCGGCATGGAAGTCGAACTTGCCATAGGCACTGACTGCGTGTCGTCAGCGGGGTTCGGTGCGACTGGACGCTCATGGGCGCCAGGCATACCCTTGAGGACTTCTTCACTGCTGCATAAGGACCCAGCCATGAGCCGGATTTTTGCTGACAATGCCCATTCCATCGGAAACACACCGTTGGTGCAGATCAACCGCATCGCCCCGCGCGGGGTGACCATCCTGGCCAAGATCGAAGGTCGCAACCCGGGCTATTCGGTGAAATGCCGGATCGGCGCGAGCATGATCTGGGACGCTGAAAGCACGGGTCGGCTCAAGCCGGGCATGACCATTGTCGAGCCCACCTCGGGCAACACCGGGATTGGCCTGGCGTTCGTCGCTGCGGCCCGTGGCTACAAGCTGATGCTGACCATGCCGGCGTCCATGAGCATCGAGCGGCGCAAGGTGCTCAAGGCCCTCGGTGCCGAGCTGGTGCTGACCGAGCCGGCCAAGGGCATGAAGGGCGCGATTGAAAAGGCCGCGGAGATTCTCGCCAGCGACCCTGCCCAGTACTTCATGCCGCAGCAGTTCGATAACCCGGCCAACCCGGCGATCCATGAAAAGACCACTGGCCCGGAAATCTGGAACGATACCGACGGCGCGGTGGACGTGCTGGTGGCTGGGGTTGGCACCGGCGGCACTATCAGCGGCGTGTCGCGCTACATCAAGAAGACCCAGGGCAAGCCGATCCTGTCGGTGGCGGTGGAGCCCAGCACTTCACCGGTGATCACCCAGAAGCTCGCCGGCGAAGAAATCAAGCCCAGCCCCCACAAAATCCAGGGCATCGGCGCGGGTTTCGTGCCCAACAACCTGGACCTGGAAATGGTCGACCGGGTTGAGTTGGTGACCGATGAGGAGTCCAAGGCCATGGCCCTGCGGTTGATGCAGGAAGAGGGCATCCTCTGCGGGATTTCCTGTGGCGCGGCAATGGCGGTGGCAGTGCGCTTGGCGGAAACCCCGGAGATGCAGGGCAAGACCATCGTGGTGATCCTGCCGGACTCCGGTGAGCGCTACCTGTCGAGCATGTTGTTCAGCGATCTGTTCACCGAGCAGGAAAACCAGCAGTAAGGAAAAGATGGCCATTCGCCTTAGCCGGCTTGGCGGCGAATGGCTGATCCACATCAGTCGATCTTTCTGCGGCTTATGCTACTTAACGCCTTTATTGCACGGCCGTTAATGCTGAATGTTGGGTTGTGCGGGTTTTTCCAGGGCCCAGGAGTGTTTATCATTGCCGGCTGCCAGGTCGGGTGAGCACTCCCCCACAGGTGCCTATTTCCAAGGAGTTGTTGCATGAGCTTTTCCTTTGCCGCCAAGTTCGCGGTGTTGTCGCTGTTCGTCGGCAGCATCCTGTACGTGCATCTGCGCGGTAAGGCGCGTCTGCCGGTACTGCGCCAGTTCGTCAACCATTCGGCGCTGTTCGCTCCCTATAACGCGTTGATGTATCTGTTTTCCGGGGTGCCCTCCAAGCCTTACCTGGACCGCAGCAAGTTTCCTGAACTGGACGTGCTGCGGGACAACTGGGAAGTGATCCGCGATGAGGCCATGCACCTGTTCGACGAGGGGTACATCCGCGCGGCCGAGAAGAACAACGACGCCGGTTTTGGTTCGTTCTTCAAGAAGGGCTGGAAGCGCTTTTACCTCAAGTGGTACGACAAGCCGCTGCCGTCGGCCGAGGCCCTGTGCCCGAAGACCGTCGAGCTGGTCAGCGCGATTCCCAACGTCAAGGGCGCGATGTTTGCCTTGCTGCCCGGTGGCAGCCACCTGAACCCGCACCGCGATCCCTTTGCCGGCTCCCTGCGTTATCACCTGGGCCTGTCGACCCCCAATTCCGACAACTGCCGGATCTTTGTCGACGGCGAGGAATACGCCTGGCGCGACGGTGAAGACGTGATGTTCGATGAAACCTACGTGCACTGGGTGAAGAACGAAACCGAGACCACCCGGGTAATCCTTTTCTGCGATATCGAGCGACCGCTGAGCAGTCGCCTGATGACCCGCATCAACCGCTGGGTCAGCGCCCAACTGGGCCGCGCCACGGCGCCGCAGAACCTGGATGACGAGCGCGTCGGCGGGATCAACCAGGCCTACGCCTGGAGCAAGCGCTTCAGCGACAGCTTCAGTGGCGTGGTCAAGCAGTGGAAGCGCCGCAATCCCAAGTTGTACCGCATCCTGCGCCCGGTCCTGGCGGTGGTGGTGCTGGTGGTTTTGTGGAAGTGGCTGTTCGGATAAATCTTGCAGTGGGTATCGGGCGCTGGTTATATTCGGCGCTCGGTGATTGCCCTGAATCAGCGTTTTTCTCTCCTCGGTAAAGATCAGCACATGACAGGTTCCCCTCTCAACGCGGCAATGGTTTCAGCGTTCAACGCTGGCGTCGTGCCGTGCGGGAATCAGCAGCCTGCGCAGATCGGTCAGTACCCCCCACCTCTCAGTAGCACGCCGGTGTACGCAGTCGTATCACCGCCAGGCGTTGGCTTCTCGGGCTGATCAGCAACCGTTGCTGTTGCCTGTGCCCGCCTGAAAAAACACTACTGAACTTCAGCCTTGGCTGAATTGGCTTGTTGCCTGACTACAGGTGGTCTTCATGTTGCTCATTTCCAAAAAATCCGCGCTGGCGGCGGCTTCCACGAGCCTGTTCGTTCTGCTCTGGAGCAGCGGCGCGATCTTCTCCAAATGGGGTCTGGCCCACGCTTCGCCCTTTGCCTTTTTGCTGTTGCGCTTTGTCATCGCCCTGATCGGGCTGGTGCTGCTGATGCCCTTGCTCAAGCTCAGGCTGCCCAAGGGCCGCCGGGCCATGGGTTTTGCCGTGGCCACGGGATTGGTGCTGCTGGGGGCCTATCAGATCTTCTACCTCCTGGCCCTGGGCCTGAAAGTCACCCCTGGCGTCATGGCCACCATCATGGGCGTGCAACCGATCCTCACGGTGGTACTGATGGAGCGCCAGCGTTCCTGGAGCCGTGTGTTCGGCCTGAGCCTGGGGCTTGCCGGGCTGATCATGGTGGTCTACCAGGGTATCGGCCTGGCGGGAATCTCCATCTCCGGCATGCTCTGCGGCCTGTTGGCGCTGGTGAGCATGACCGCCGGCTCGATCATGCAGAAGCGCATCACCGACAATCCACTGGGCACCCTGCCGGTGCAATACCTGGCGGGGCTGGTGCTGTGTGCGCTGTTCGTCCCGTTCCAGCCGTTTCATTTCGAGCACAGTGCCGGCTTGGTGATTCCGGTGCTGTGGATGGGGCTGGTGGTATCGGTGCTGGCCACGTTGTTGCTGTACCGGCTGATTGCCCAGGGCAATCTGGTGAATGTCACCAGCCTGTTCTACCTGGTGCCGGCGGTGACGGCGCTGATGGACTACGCCTTTTTCGGTAATCGGCTGGCGCTGCTGAGCCTGATCGGCATGGGCCTGATCATTGTCGGGCTGGTGTTCGTGTTCCGTAAGAGCGCTTGATCGGCTAGAGCGGCGGCCCTCCAGGTCGCTGCTGGCAACACCGACCAGGTGCAATGCCTGGTCGGTTATTGATTGCATTGAAGGTGCGAATGGTCGACTATGAGTACCAATGGTGGCCATATGGCATCATCGTCGAAAAGAGACCCGGCCGCTGAATGAATGGCGCTTTCATGCCCTTGAGCTTGAGCACAAAAGAGCGACTGAAGTGAGCCCTCAAGGTGTTTTTGATAACCAGCCGATTGGACTTTTCTGTGGGTATTCCGAAATGGTCCATCAGGTAATTCTTAAAAATTAAAGCCGGTACCTAGACTGACGACATAGTCCTTATACAAAGGAGAGTCAGGATGAACGTAGTGTTCGCTTCAACAGCTTTCGGGTTGCTCTTGGGAATATCGAGCAACTGCTTTGCCGCTACTCCCGTGGGACACGGCATCATCCGTTTTAGCGGCAGCATTGTAGAAGGCAACTGCGACTCTAGCGCCGCCAGCACCGGCTTGAATTTGCGCAAGTGTCCTCAGGGCTCTCGCGGGGGAACGATCGATGTGAAACGCGTCGGCCCGGTGGCCAGTGTCAGCGGGCTGGATCGTTCCGCCGTCAAGGTCAAACTCCTGGCCGACAGCGGTCCCCAGGGTCGCTATTACGACCAGCACTATGCGTTTGTCGACCAGGCCGGGAAGACTGTGACCTCTGGTACCTACCTGATCACCCTGAGCGTTCCCTGAGTCCGTTGCCTGCATGTAGCCTCGAGTCAGCGCATGCTCCTTGGGCGCGGAGTTCATGCAGGGCTGCATCGCTGGCGACTGAGTTCAACGCCGCCGGATGATCAGGCCGCCGTTTTCGCCGTTGGCCGCAGCACCAGCCACAGGGCGACGGCAATCAGCGCACCGCCATACAGGTGCGCCATGGACAGCGGTTCATCCAGCAACAAGGCCCCCCACAGCACGCCGAATGGCGGAATCATGAAGGTCACGGTCATCGAACGCACCGGCCCGATGGCGCTGAGCAGACGGAAATACAGCACATAGGCAAACGCTGTGCAGCCCAGGCCCAATCCCAGCAACGACAACCACACGCTCCAGCCCCCCCAACTGGCCGGTGGCTGGCTGATGGCGTTGTAGGCGAACAAGGGCAACAGCAACAAGGTTGCCCCCAGCATGCTGCCCAGGGCGGACAGGCGACTGTCCAGGCCGCCGGCCTGATCCAGCCAGCGCCGGGCGAGGAACCCGGCAAAGCCGTAGCAGGTGGTGGCCATCAGGCAGGACAGGGCGCCCAGCAGCAGATCATGATCAAAGGCCACGGGGCCCGCGCGAGTGAGGATGCCGACGCCGAACAGCCCCAGGCAGACTCCGGCGATCTTGCTCGGGCTCAGGCGTTCATGGAAGAACAGCCCGCCAATCAATACCCCCATCAATGGCGTGGTGGCGTTGAAGATTGCCGAGTAGCCGGCAGGCAGCACTTGGGCCGCCACCGAGTACATGGTGGCCGGAATGCCTGAGTTGATCACCCCCAGTAGCAGTACGGTCTTGAACTTGCCATGAAAGTTCCAGCTCACGCGCATCAATACCAGCATCACCAGCAGCCCGGTGGCGGCAATCGACACCCGGAAAAATGCCGTGGGCACTGTACCCAGCACCGGGGCAATGATGCGCATGAACAGAAAGCTCGCGCCCCAGATGGCGGCCAATGACAGCAGGCGCAGGAGATCGACAAGTCTCACGGAAGGATCCTCAGGGGGGAAGGGCGCGAATCTTGCCCAGCACGGGTGAATGTGGCAAATGCTATTGCCGCATAAGGTAAAGAAGCCTGCACCCCGGTTGTTGCGTTCAATTGTCCGGCCAGTGAACTGCCGGTGGGGGCCGGGCGGCAGGGTTGTGGCGCAGGCGCGTAGACGGATCAGGCGGCCTGGGCTCGACAGGATGGCCGGCGGGGCGACTGCCGGGTCATTTTTCGGCTTGCGCCTGATCACAAAAATACGCTTCTCCTGAAGCCGTTTCACTGGCTAAGCTCTGGCATCGCAAATTCCCGCAGAGGTCTCCTTATGTCGCAGTCATGGCCCGCCGCCGATATCGCTCGAATGATCCTTGAGGGCTTCGACGACTACCGCGAACACTTTCGCCAGATCACCGACGGCGCCCGGCGACGTTTCGAGGGCGCGCAGTGGCAAGAGGCGCAGACGGCCTCGGCGGCGCGGATCAACCTGTATGAGGAAAAGGTCGGGGAAACCGTTGCCCGTCTGCATCAGGCCTTCAGTGAAGACTCGCTGATGGACGTGAGCCAGTGGCCGTTGGTGAAAAGTGCCTACATCAGCCTGATCGACCTGCGCTTCGACGATGAACTCTCCGAGACCTGGTACAACTCGATCTTCTGTGGGCTGTTCAGCCATGACCTGATCAGCGACGGCTGCATGTTCATCCACACCACCCGGCCCAGCCTGCGTCGTGCCCGGGCTGCGCAGACCCGCACTTACAAACCCCAGGGCGATCTTTCCGGGGTGCTGGCGCAGGTGTTCGCCGACTACCGCTTCAGCGAGGACTACGCCGACCTGCCGGGAGACCTGCGACGCCTGGAGGCGCAGCTGCGGGAAAGCCTGCCGGACTGGGTGTGCAAGGACCCGGAACTGACCCTGGAACTGTTTTCCTCGGTGCTCTATCGCAACAAGGGCGCCTACCTGGTGGGGCGCATCTTTACCCATGAAGAACAATGGCCGCTGGTGATCCCGCTGCTGCACCGTGAGGGCCGGGGCATCCAGATCGATGCGCTGATCACCGACGAGGCGGATGTTTCGATCATCTTCTCCTTCACCCGCTCGTACTTCATGGTGGACGTGCCGGTGCCGGCGGAGTTCATCGGCTTTCTCAAGCGCATCCTGCCGGGCAAGCACATCGCCGAGCTGTACACCTCCATTGGTTTCTACAAGCACGGCAAGTCGGAATTCTACCGGGCCCTGATCAATCACCTGGCCAGCACCGATGACCGTTTCATCATGGCCCCCGGGGTCCGTGGCATGGTCATGAGCGTGTTCACCCTGCCGGGCTTCAACACTGTGTTCAAGATCATCAAGGACCGGTTCTCGCCGTCCAAGAACGTCGACCGAGCCACGGTGATCGAAAAGTACCGGCTGGTGAAAAGCGTCGACCGGGTCGGGCGCATGGCCGACACCCAAGAGTTCGCCGACTTCCGTTTCCCCCTGAGCAAATTCGAACCGGCCTGCCTTGAGGAGCTGCTGGAGGTGGCGGCGTCGACCGTGTCGGTGGAGGGTGAAACGGTGCTGATCCGCCACTGCTGGACCGAGCGACGGATGACCCCGCTCAATCTTTATCTGGAGCACGCCAACGAGGCCCAGGTGCGCGAGGCGCTGGAGGATTACGGCCTGGCGATCAAGCAACTGGCGGCGGCCAACATCTTTCCCGGTGACATGCTGCTGAAGAACTTTGGCGTCACCCGGCATGGGCGGGTGGTGTTCTACGACTACGACGAGATTTGCTTTCTCACCGAAGCCAACTTCCGTCACATCCCGGCGCCGCGCACCCCGGAAGACGAAATGGCCTCCGAGCCCTGGTACTCCATTGGCCCCCACGACGTATTCCCCGAGGAGTTTCCCCCGTTCCTGTTTGCCGACGCCGGGCAGCGCAGGCTGTTCGACCAGCTCCACGGCGAGCTGTACAACGCCGACTATTGGAAGAGCCTGCAAGAGGCCATTCGTGCCGGCAAGGTGATCGACGTCTTCCCTTACCGGCGCAAGGGCCTGGAAGACGAATGAAAGTGTAGGAGCCGGCTTGCCGGCGAAGGCATCCTCACGGGCCCTTTCGCCGGCAAGCCGGCTCTTACGTATTACCTGCGCTTTTCTGCGACAATCGCGCCCTGCCTACATATGACGACTTTTGCGTACCTGATGACTTCCGAATCGCCTGCAATTGACCAGCTGTTGAAAAACCTCGATCAAGCCATGCTCGCCGACCGTCACCGGTTGCGTCGGCAGTTGCTCGAACTGCGTAAGAAGCCCGACGAGGCCAAGCTCGCCCAGTGGCTGGAACGGCTGCAGGCATCCTGCAATCTGGTGACGGCACGGCGTGACAGCGTGCCGCGGATTCGCTACGACGACAGCCTGCCGATTGCCGCCAAGCGCGACGAGATCAAGGAGGCGCTGCTCAAGCATCAGGTGCTGATCATCGCCGGTGAAACCGGCTCGGGTAAAACCACCCAGCTACCGAAGATCTGCCTGGAAATCGGTCGTGGCCAGCACGGGCTGATCGGCCATACCCAGCCGCGGCGGATCGCCGCCCGCAGCGTTGCCAGCCGGGTCGCCGAAGAGCTGGCCACGCCACTGGGGGCCTTGGTGGGGTATCAGGTGCGCTTCGAGGATCAGAGCGATTCCAGCACCCTGATCAAACTGATGACCGACGGCATCCTGTTGGCGGAAACCCAGAACGACCGCTACCTGGAACGCTATGACACGATCATCGTCGACGAGGCCCACGAGCGCAGCCTCAACATCGATTTCCTCCTCGGCTACCTGAAGACCCTGCTGCCACGGCGCCCGGATCTCAAAGTCATCATCACCTCGGCGACCATCGACCTGGAGCGCTTCTCCAAGCACTTCGACGATGCGCCGATTGTCGAAGTCTCGGGCCGTACCTTCCCGGTGGACACCTGGTACCGACCGCTGACCCTGGAGCAGGACGAGGAGGGCAATCGGGTCGAGGATGACCTGACGGTGGACCAGGCGATTCTCGCCACCCTGGATGAAATCGCCGCCTACGAACGCAGCGAACGCCGCAGTCCCGGGGATGTGCTGGTGTTCCTGCCCGGCGAGCGGGAGATTCGCGACGCCGCGGAGATGCTGCGCAAGGCCCAGCTCAAGCACACCGAGATCCTGCCGTTGTACGCGCGGCTATCGCCAGCGGAACAGCAGCGCATCTTCCAGTCCCATCCGGGGCGGCGCGTGGTGCTGGCGACCAACGTTGCGGAAACCTCGCTGACGGTGCCGGGCATCCGCTACGTGATCGACAGCGGCACCGCGCGCATCAGTCGCTACAGCTATCGGGCCAAGGTCCAGCGCCTGCCCATCGAAGCGATTTCCCAGGCCAGTGCCAACCAGCGTAAAGGCCGTTGCGGCCGGGTCGAGCCGGGCATCTGCATACGCCTGTACAGCGAGGAGGATTTCCTCGGCCGGCCGGAGTTCACCGACCCGGAGATCCTGCGCACCAACCTGGCGGCGGTGATCTTGCAGATGCTCCATCTGCGCCTCGGTGAAATCACCGCATTCCCTTTTATCGAACCGCCGGATGGCAAGGCCATCAGCGACGGTTTCAACCTGCTGCAAGAACTCTCGGCGGTGGACCGCAACAGCCAGCTGACCCCGTTGGGCCGGCAGCTGGCGCGACTGCCGGTGGACCCGCGCATGGGCCGCATGTTGCTGGAAGCGGCGAAACTCGGCAGCCTCCAGGAAGTGCTGATCGTGGCCAGTGCGATGTCGATCCAGGACCCTCGCGAGCGTCCGCCAGAGCGTCAGCAAGCGGCCGATCAGGCCCACGCGCAATGGAAGGACGTGGACTCGGATTTCGCCGGCCTGGTCAATCTGTGGCGCGGTTTCGAAGAGCAGCGCCAGGCGCTGACTGCCAGCCCGCTGCGCAACTGGTGCCGCAAGAACTTCCTCAATTACCTGCGCCTGCGCGAATGGCGTGATTCCCACCGCCAACTGAGCCTGATCTGTCGCGACCTGCAGTTGAGCCTGAACAAGGAACCGGCGGACTATCCAAAACTGCACAAGGCGGTATTGGTTGGCCTGCTGAGCCAGATTGGCCAGAAGACCGAAGACGGCGACTACCTTGGCGCCCGCCAGCGGCGCTTCTGGATTCACCCCTCCTCGGGCCTGGGCAAGAAACGCCCGCAGTGGTTGATGACCGCCGAGCTGGTGGAAACCACCAAGCTGTATGCGCGCATGGTGGCCAAGATCGAGCCGGACTGGATCGAGCCCCTGGCCGGGCACCTGATCAAGAAGAACCACTTCGAACCCCATTGGGAGAAGAAGCGCGGCCAGGTGGTGGCCTACGAGCAGATCACCCTGTTCGGCCTGATCGTGGTCGGCCGGCGGCCGGTGCACTACGGTCCGGTGGACCCGGTGGTGTCTCGCGAGCTGTTTATCCGCGAGGCGCTGGTGCGCGGCGAAATCCAGTCCAAGGCCAAGTGCCTGACCGCCAACACGCAGTTGCTGGAGCAACTCGATGCCCTGGAAGCCAAGGCGCGGCGCCGGGATATCCTGGCGGACGAAGAAACCCTGTTCGCCTTCTATGATGAGCGCCTGCCAGCGGAGATCCACCAGACGGCGACCTTCGACAGCTGGTACCGGGTCCACAGCCAGAAGGACCCGCAACTGCTGATCATGCGCGAGGAAGACGTGCTGGCCCGCGAAGCCAGTGAAGTCACCGCCAAGCAGTATCCGGATACCCTGCACATCGGCGACCTGGAACTGGCCCTGAGTTATCACTTCGAACCCAACCATCCTCGGGACGGCGTGACCCTGCGGGTGCCGGCGCCGCTGCTGCCGGCGCTGCCCGCCGAACGCCTGGAATGGCTGGTGCCGGGGCTGATCGAGGCCAAGTGCATTGCCCTGGTGCGCAACCTGCCCAAGGCCTTGCGCAAGAACTTCGTACCGGTGCCGGACTTCGTCAAGGCCGCCCTGCAGCGCATGACCTTTGCCGAGGGCTCATTGCCCCAGGCCCTGGGCCGCGAACTGCTGCGCATGACCGGCGCGCGGGTCAGCGATGAAGCCTGGAGCGAAGCCGAGCAGCAGGTGGAAAGCCATCTGCGGATGAACCTGGAAATCGTCGACGCCCAGGGCAAGTTCCTCGGCGAGGGCCGTGACCTGGCCGAGCTGACCGCGCGTTTTGCCGAAGCCAGCCAGGCTGCTCTGGCGGTGCCGCAGACCGCCAAGAGCCAGCAGCCGGTGGAAGCCAAGGTGTTTGCTGCGGTAGCAGAAAAGACCCAGCAGAAGATCGCCGGGCTGTCGATGACGGTGTATCCGGCGCTGGTGGAAGAGGCGGGGACGGTCAAGGAGGGGCGTTTCTCGACTGCCGCCGAAGCCGAGTTCCAACATCGCCGGGCGTTGCAGCGCCTGCTGCTGCAGCAGTTGGCCGAGCCGGCCAAATTCCTCCGTGGCAAATTGCCGGGGCTCACCGAACTGGGCCTGCTGTACCGCGAATTGGGCCGGGTCGATGCGCTGGTGGAAGACATTCTCCTGGCCAGCCTCGACAGCTGCATTCTCGAAGGCGAGGCCACCTTGCCCCGGGACGGCGCCGGGCTGGCTTCCCTGGCCGAGCGCAAACGCGGTGCCTGGACCGAGCACGCCGAGCGCCTGGCGCGCTTGACCCTGGAAATCCTCAAGCTCTGGCACGGCCTGCAAAAGCGCTTCAAGGGCAAGATCGACCTGGCCCAGGCGGTGGCGCTCAACGACATCAAGTCCCAGCTCAGTCATCTGGTGTACCCGGGCTTCGTCCGCGAAACCCCGGCCCTGTGGCTCAAGGAACTGCCGCGCTACCTCAAGGCGGTGGAGCAGCGCTTCGAAAAACTCGGTAGCCAGGTGCAGAAGGACCGGGTCTGGAGCAGCGAGCTGACAAATCTCTGGAACCAGTACCAGGCTCGCGCCCAGAAACATGCCCAGGAGGGCAAGCGCGATCCGCAGCTGGAGCTGTACCGCTGGTGGCTGGAGGAATATCGAGTGTCGTTGTTTGCCCAGCAACTGGGGACCAAGGTGCCGATCTCCGACAAGCGCCTGAGCAAGCAATGGAGCCAGGTCGACGCCTGAGCCAACACCCCCGTAGGAGCTGGCTTGCCAGCGAAGGCGCCATCAAAGGCAATGCAAGGCTCAAGGCCCGGTTCGCCGGCAAGCCGGCTCCTACAAGTCAACTCCGTCGATCTTGCAGTTGCGGCGAAATTTCGGAGGTTATGGCAAACTCCGCCGTCATAAATGCCGGCCCCGGTTATCTGCACCACAGGCAGCCCGGGCGGATCGGAATAAAGCGATGCCAGGGAGGGTCCCACCAGCGGGACCGTCCCTTTACGGTTTGGCACGAGGGTGCCAATACCTTTTGCCTCAACACACTAGAGGAACGACCGTGCATAACGTCGTCATCAGCGGCACCGGCCTGTTTACCCCGGCCAACAGCATCTCCAACGAAGAGCTGGTGGAATCTTTCAATGCCTACGTCCACCAGTTCAACCGCGACAATGCCGCGGCCATCGAGCGTGGTGAAGTACAGGCGCTGACGGAATCCAACGCCGCGTTCATCGAGAAAGCTTCGGGTATCAAAAGCCGCTTCGTCATGGACAAGGAGGGCATCCTCGATCCGCAACGCATGGCCCCGCGCCTGCCGGAGCGCTCCAATGACGAGTGGTCGGTGCTCTGCCAGATGGCTGTCGCCGCCGCCGAACAGGCCCTGCAACGGGCCGGCAAGACCGCCGCCGACATCGATGGGGTAATCGTCGCCTGCTCCAACCTGCAGCGCGCCTACCCGGCGATCGCCATCGAAGTCCAGGAAGCCCTAGGGATCCAGGGCTTCGGTTTTGACATGAACGTGGCCTGTTCCTCGGCGACCTTCGGCATCCAGGCTGCCTGCAACAGCGTGCAACTGGGCCAGGCCCGGGCGATCCTCATGGTCAATCCGGAAGTCTGCACCGGGCACCTGAACTTCCGTGACCGCGACAGCCACTTCATTTTCGGCGACGCGGCCACCGCGGTGATTATCGAGCGTGCCGACCTGGCCACATCCAAGCACCAGTTCGAGATTGTCAGCACCAAGCTGCTGACCAAATTCTCCAACAACATCCGCAACAACTTTGGCTTCCTCAACCGCGCGGCGCAAGAGGGTGTCGGCGCCCCCGACAAGCTGTTCGTCCAGGAGGGCCGCAAAGTCTTCCGCGATGTATGCCCGATGGTGGCGGAACTGATCGCCGCTCACCTGGAACAAAACCAGCTCAACGTCAGTGACGTGAAACGCTTCTGGCTGCACCAGGCCAACCTCAGCATGAACCACCTGATCGTCAAGAAGCTCCTGGGCCGCGAAGCCTCGGTGGAGGAGGCGCCGGTGATTCTCGACACGTATGCCAATACCAGCTCGGCGGGCTCGGTGATTGCCTTCCACAAGTACCAGGATGACCTGGCCAGCGGTGCCCTGGCAGTACTCAGCTCCTTCGGCGCGGGTTATTCGATCGGCAGCGTCCTTCTGCGTAAGCGTTGATCTACGCTGGTCGGGGTGTGGCGTCGCGGGCTTTCGGCGCGTCACACCCCACTCAAACCCGCATGATGAACGAGGCATGAATGGCCGCTGCTGATGATACGCAACTGCTAGAACGCCTTTTGGCGGGCGAACAAAAGGCCTACAAGGAACTGGTCAGTACCTACCAGAGCGCCATGCGCGCGGTGGCTTATGCAATTGTCGGCAGCCGTAACGCCGATGAGGTGGTACAGGATGCCTGGCTCTCGGTGGTGCGCAATCTCTCAGGTTTCCAGGGGCGCTCCAGTCTCAAGACCTGGTTGCTGACCATCACTGCCAATGCGGCCAAGAACCGCTACAAGCAGAACCGTCGGGAAGTGTTGCTCGATGATTTGCCCGCACCCCACGGTACGGTCGGCGACGAGCGCTTTTCATCCAGCGATGGCCATTGGCTGGTGGCGCCTTTTGCCTGGCACGAAGACACCCCTGAAGCCTTGCTGACCGAGGCGGAATTGCGCGACTGCCTGGAGCACACCCTGCTCAGCCTTTCGGAACTGCAAAGCAGTGTGTTGCTGCTGCGCGAACGTCAGGGCCTGGAGCTGGAGGAAATCTGTAATCTTTTGGGGCTCACGCTCTCCAATGTTCGGGTGCTGCTGCACCGGGCGCGCTTGAAGGTCTTTGCCACCGTGGAGCATTTTGAGGAAACCGGCCAATGCTGACCTGTAAGGAACAAGTGGCACGTTCAAGCGATTATCTCGATGGCCAACTGAGCTTTCGTGAACGCTTGATGGTGCGTCATCACTTGCTGTTCTGCCCCAACTGCCGACGTTTCATTCGCCAGATGCGCCTGCTCCAGGCCACCTTGCGCGTGCTTCCCGAGCCGCCTCTGGAAGGTCTTGACGAGTTGGCCGAGCGCTTGGCTGCCGAGAAAAAACGCGACCTCTGATTGCGCTGGAACGTGGGTGCCGTCAGCGAACCCGCCTCGGTATCTGCCTTGCAAGGCAACCCCTCCCGGATCCACCCGCACCTGCCCATTCTGTGTTCGTCCTGGTATTCGCACGGCCTTCGCCAGCGGTTGCAGGACAGGCTGTCAGCCGCCACGAAAATGTCATCCGATCGAAGGTGACAGCTGCGGATCGTCCCGGTTTTCCCCTGCAAAAACCTCTGCGATGGCTCTAATACGGGCGTTTTGCCTTATTTCTTTTCGAAGTAAAAAAGTTCCCCTGTAATCAAATCTTTATCTGGCAGCAATCCAGCTGAAATAACCCGTCGCCAAGATTCCCACCCAACACCAGCGGGCCAACCCCGCGTGTTTTCCAACGCTACAGACCACCAATTAGGGGAACTCTTCGATGATCCGTAAGCACTTCGCCGGTTTTGCCGCCAGCGCCCTGGCCCTGGCAGTAACCGCCCAGGCTTTCGCTGGCACCGTCACCACTGACGGCGCCGATATCGTAGTCAAGACCAAGGGCGGCCTTGAGGTTGCTACCACCGACTCCGCGTTCAGCTTCAAGCTGGGCGGTCGTCTGCAAGCCGACTATGGCCGCTTCGACGGGTTCTACACCAAGAATGGTGACAGCGGCGACGGCGCCTACTTCCGCCGTGCCTATCTGGAATTGGGCGGTACCGCCTACAAGGATTGGAAATACCAGATCAACTACGACTTCTCTCACAACTCGGGGACCGCCGATGACGGTTACTTCGACGAGGCGTCGATTTCCTACGTTGGCTTCAAGCCGGTGACCATCCGCGCCGGTCGCTTCGACGAAGACTTCGGTCTGGAGAAAGCCACCAGCTCCAAGTGGGTCACCTCCATGGAGCGTAACGCCGCCTACGAGTTGGCTGACTGGATCAACTCCCACGAGAACGGCATGGGCCTGCAAGTCAGCTCGGTAGTCGCCGACATGGCCTACCTGTCCGGCAGCGTGGCGGCCAAGGACATCAACGACAAGGACGGCGACAGCGTCAAGCAGTTCAACGCCCGTGCCGTGTTCGCCCCGATGCACGAAACCGGCAACGTCCTGCACTTCGGCCTGGACTTCGCCAGCCGTGACGTCAGCGACACCGCTTTCGACTCGCGGATCCGTCCACGCCTGGGCGTTCGTGGTATCGCCACTAACGGCGGCAATGATGCCGGCACCAACGGCAACCGTGCCACCTTCGGCGGCGGCGCCGGCCTCAACGCTTCGAGCCAGACCGCAGTCGGCGCCTACGACAACGACCGGGTGTTCGGCGGTGAATTCGCCTTCGCCACCGGCCCGTTCTCGGCCCAGGCGGAATACCTGACCCGCAAGCTGCAGGCCGACAGCAACGCCTACAAGGACGTCAAGGCCACCGGCTTCTACGGCCAACTGGCCTACACCCTGACCGGCGAGGCGCGGGTGTACAAACTCGACGGCGCCAAGTTCGACACCATCAAGCCGACGAACAAGCAGTTCGGCGCCTGGGAAGTGTTCTACCGCTACGACAACATCAAGGTTGATGACAAGAACGTCGTAGCCGCCACCGCTACCCGTGACGTCGGCGATGCCAAGGCCACCATGAACACCATCGGGGTCAACTGGTACGCCAACGAGGCGATCAAGGTTTCCGCCAACTACATCAAGGTCAACACCGACAAAATCACCAACAGCGTTGGCGATGACAGCGGCGATGCCCTCGTGGCCCGTGTGCAGTACGTGTTCTAAGGCTGTCGCTTAACCCTGCTAGAGCTCTTTCTCATCCGTTATAGCTCCTGTTGTTTTGACCCCGCTCCGGCGGGGTTTTTTTTGCCTGATGCTTGGCCTGGCGCGCTTCAGGGGCAGGCGGTTTCATGCAGGTACAGCCACTGCACCGAGTCGGCCTGCACGCGGATGATTGCCAGGGACAGGCGCGAGGTTTCGACCTGGTCCTGGCTGTGGGTTTCCTTGTAACGGATGGCCGCGCTGCGGCCTTCCTGCCACACGCAATGCAGGTCGCTGAGATGGATTTGCAACCCGGCCCGGCTGCCCAGGGCGCTGCGAAACAGCTGCTCGACCTGCTCGCGGCCGACCATCGCACCGCCGGTGGTGACCATCTGGAAATCCTCGGCGAACAGCGGCAGCAATTGCTCGATGCAGGCCGCACCGTCCCCCTGCTGGTTGGTGAAGACGCTGTGAATCAGTTGATGAATCCAGTGCACGCTGTACTGCGCCTGCTTAATGATCGAGTGGGGCATGGGAGTCCTTGGGTGGGTTGAGTCGGTTCAGGCTCAGGAGCGGCATCAGTCCGGCCAGGGCGGCCAGGAGCACGCTCAGGTGATAGGCCGGTATGACTTCGAGGAATCTGAGCAGCAGGTTGTAGATCATCAACAGCAAGGCCGCGCCGAGGCTGAACGCCATCTGCCGGTTGATGTTCCAGATCACGCTGGCCTTGTGCGTATCAGTGCCTGCGAAGTCCAGCAGGGCAGTGGTCTGTGCAGTATTGGCGCCGGCGCCACCACCCAGGCCCATCAAGGTGTAGGCGAGCAGTATCAGTGGCAGGTCGGACGTCGAGTCGACCCCGCACAAGGCGGCAATGCCCAGGCTGTGCAGCACCAGGGCGATGGCGAACAGGCGCGCCGCGCCAAGGCGGTTGTAGTAGCGGCCGCAGGCGAGCATCGCCAGCAGGGCGCCGGCCGCGTACAGCAGCATGAACATGCCGCTGTGTTGGGCGCTCAGGTGCAGGCTGTCCTGGAGGAAGAACAGGCTCAGCAGGTTGACCCCGGTGAAGATCCCGGGAATCGCGTAATAGATCCCGACCGACAGGCCGAGACGGGGATTTTTCAGCAGTTGCAGGTCGACGATGGGCTGTTCGCAACCTCGGCAGTGACGCCGGTACAGCACGGCGAACAACAGGCCTGTGGCCAGGCACAGCAAGGCCTGGTACGGCGGATAACCGCTGCCATACAGCGACATGCACAGCAGCAGGGAGCCCAGGGTCGCGCTCAGCAACAGCAGGCCGCGCAGGTCCGGGCGGGGCGGCGGCGTGTTGCGTTCAGCCTTGATCCAGCACCAGGACAACAATGCCGCCAGCAGTGACAGCGGCAGGCTGGCAAGGAACACCCAGTGCCATGAACTGTGGTCGACAATCGCCCCGCCCAGGGCCGGCGACAGGGCCGGGGCCAGCAGCGCCACCGCCATGACCAGGGTCGAGATCCTGGCCCGTTGCGCGCCCTGGAACAGGTTGAAGGTCAGCGCCTGTCCCAAGGGAATCAGCAGGCCGCCGGCCATGCCCTGGACCAGTCGCCAGAACACCAATGACAGGAAGCCATCGGCCAGTCCGCAGAGCAAGGCTGCGAGGCTGAACAGCAGCATCGAGGCGCAGAGGATTTGCCGATTGCCGAAACGTCCCGCCAGCCAGGTGCTGATGGGAATCACCAGGGTCAGGCCGAGGATGTAGGCATTGGCGACCCAGGCCACGGCGGCGCTGGACACCTGCAGCTGGGCAGCAATGCTGGGCATGGCCACAGCCGACATGAAGATGTTCACGCAGTCGATAAAGAACCCGAGGAGGAATACCACCGCCACTTTGTATCTATAGGTCATGCCGTCCCCCTTTTTGCGCGCAGCTTAGGGAGCTTGGGGTGTGGCTGTCGAGGCGCCTATACTTGACTCATTGTTTAAGGATATTTGACAGTGAGCGAAGCTTTGCACGGCCAGTTGCACCGGGTTCAGACCTTTCTCGCGGTGGTGGATTTTGCCTCCTACACCCGCGCCGCGCAGTATCTGGGTATCAGCAAGGCCATGGCCAGCTTGCATATCAAGGCACTGGAGCAAGCGTTGGCGACGACCTTGCTGATCCGTACCACGCGGCATGTCGCGCTGACTGAAACCGGCCAGGATCTCTATGATGAATTCAAGGGGATTGTCGCCAATATCGACACGGCTTTTGACAATGTGCTGCACGGGCGCAACCGCGTAACGGGCAAGCTGCGCATCAGCTCCACGGCGGAATATGCGGAGACCTTCATCCTGCCGATCCTGCCGTTGTTCACTGCGCGTTACCCCGAGGTGCGCCTGAGTTACCACTTCAATTCGTCGTTGAATGACCTGGTGGCGGAAAAACTCGACCTGGTAATCCGCCTCGGGCATCTGCCGGACTCGGGGTTCAAGGGCCGCAAGCTGGCAGATTATGCGATCACCCTGGTGGCCAGCCCGGGGGTGTTCGAGGGCGGTACTCCGGCTCAGCCCGAAGACCTCGGTGAGCTGCCGTGGATTGGCAACAGCAATCTGGCGGGGCCAGCCAGCTGGACGTTCAGTCATCCACGCCGGGGCGAGGTGGAGGTACGGGTCAACCCCGGGCACGAGTCGAACTCGGCAACGGCGATTCGCGCCCTGGCAGTGGCCGGCCTGGGGCTGGCGGTGCTGCCGGAATGGGTGGTCCTTGATGACCTGGCCAACGGGCGCCTGGTGCGGGTACTGCCGGAGTACCGCCTGGCGACGCAGCCGGTGCATGTGCTGTTTCCCAACACTGCCCACCTGCCACGCAAGTCGCGGGTGTTCATCGACTTTCTGGCGGAGCATCTGGGGCGTTGACCGCGTTGCAGGGGCCTGGCTGTTTCGGTGAGCCCGGTGATGGGGGATACTCGCCGGGTTGTTCGATCTGAATTCCGGGGACCCCGATGCCGCTGCAATCCTTGAACAGTCTGTCCGCCGTCGATCCCGTGCAATGGGATGGCTTGCTCAAGGACGGGCAACCCTTCGTGCGTCACGC
Organism: Pseudomonas sp. Fl4BN1; assembly: GCF_009908285.1. GTDB lineage: Bacteria > Pseudomonadota > Gammaproteobacteria > Pseudomonadales > Pseudomonadaceae > Aquipseudomonas. The sequence goes on along the minus strand of NZ_JAAARM010000047.1, from coordinate 13,996 downwards.
TTTTCTCAGTGCCCTGGAAGACAGCGGCAGCCTCGGCCCTCGCTCCGGCTGGCAGGCCGAGCACCTGTTGCACGTGGAAGATGGCCGTCTGCTGGCGGCCCTGCCCAGCTACCGCAAGTGGCACTCCTATGGCGAATATGTCTTTGATCACGGTTGGGCAGAGGCTTGCGAGCGGGCCGGGATCGACTATTACCCCAAGTTGCTGACAGCGGTGCCCTTCAGTCCGGTAAGTGGTGCGCGGGTATTGGCGGCGACTCAGGCGGACGCGCTCGAACTGCTGAAAAGCCTGCCTGGCTACCTGGAAATCGAAGGTCTTTCCAGCGCCCATATCAACTTCACCGATGACTTCAGCGACCAGGCCCTGGCGCAGCAACCGGGGTGGTTGCAACGCTTGGGTTGCCAGTTCCATTGGCAGAATCGTGGCTACCGGGACTTTCAGGATTTCCTCGACGCCTTGAGCTCGCGCAAGCGCAAGCAGATGCGCAAGGAGCGCGAGCAGGTGGCGGGGCAGGGCTTTGATTTCCAGTGGTTCGAAGGCCATGAGCTGCAGGAGGCACAGTGGGATTTCGTCTACGCCTGCTACGCCAATACCTATGCGGTGCGGCGCCAGTCACCCTACCTGACCCGAACCTTCTTCAGCCTGCTGGCCGAACGCATGCCCGAGGCGATTCGCGTGGTCCTGGCCAAGCAGGGCGGGCGGCCGGTGGCGATGGCATTCAGTCTGTTGGGGGGAGACAGTTTCTATGGTCGTTATTGGGGCTGTCTGGCGGAGTTCGACCGCCTGCATTTCGAGACCTGCTTCTATCAGGGCATGGAGTATGCGATCGCCCAGGGACTGCAGCGTTTTGACGCAGGAGCCCAGGGCGAGCACAAGCTGATCCGCGGCTTCGAACCGGTGCTCACGCGGTCCTGGCACTACCTGCGCCACCCCGGGTTGAACGCCGCGGTGAAGGATTTCCTGCAGCAGGAGCGAGCGGGCGTCCAGGCCTATGCCGAAGAGGCGAAGAACGCCTTGCCCTATCGGCAGGCCTGATTCTCAGCTGTCTTCCTTGCCCAGCCAGCGATAGACCACGCCACCGATCACCGCGCCGAGGATCGGAGCCAGCCAGAACATCCACAGCTGCTGCAGGGCCCAGCCGCCGACAATCAACGCCGGGCCGGTGCTGCGGGCCGGGTTGACCGAAGTGTTGGTCACCGGGATCGAGATCAGGTGGATCAGGGTCAGGGCCAGGCCGATGGCGATTGGTGCCAGCCCTGCCGGGGCGCGCTTGTCGGTGGCGCCGAGAATGATCACCACGAACATCCCGGTCATCACCAGTTCACAGACAAACCCCGCAGCCATCGAATAGCCGCCGGGGGAGTGTTCGCCATAGCCGTTGGAGGCCAGCCCCGAAGCCAGTTCGAAGCCGGGCTTGCCGCTGGCGATGAAGTACAGCAGGGCTGCGGCGATCACTCCGCCGAGGACTTGCGCGACTACATAGGCGGGCAGCTCCCTGGCTGGAAAGCGTCCACCCACTACCAGCCCCACGGACACGGCGGGGTTCAAGTGGCAACCGGAAATATGGCCGATGGCGAAGGCCATGGTCAGCACTGTCAGGCCGAACGCCAGGGCGACTCCGAGCAAACCGATGCCGACGTTGGGGAATGCCGCTGCGAGCACGGCGCTGCCGCAACCGCCCAAGACCAGCCAGAACGTACCGAGCAACTCAGTGACAGAACGTTTGAACAAAGACATGGATGAGTCCTTGATAGGTCAACCTATCAACGCGATACCGCGGTTATGCATCCCTCGGGTCAACTACAGATTCCGCCCCGGAACCTAGGCTCAGTACAGCAGGCTTTTGGCGCAATTCCAGAGGCAGCAAAAAAAACGCCAGGGCTCCCTGGACCAGGAGCTCTGGCGTTTTTATCGCGGTATTTCGCTGGCACCGCTGCTTGCTAGTGACTGTCGCCGGCAGTGATCGAGGCGGCAGGACTTGCCCTGGCGCTTGGCGGTTTCTCTGCAGGACCGGAGCGCCGGGTTTTTCGGCCCCGGCGCCGCCTTGGGCAACAACTGCACGGCAGGTGCCGGATCAGTCGATGCCGACGAACCCCCCGGTCTGGTGCTGCCACAGTCGTGCGTACAGCCCGCCATGGGCCAGCAGTTCGGCGTGGGTGCCGGTCTCGGCAATGCGACCATGCTCAAGGACCACCAGGCGGTCCATGCGGGCGATGGTCGAGAGGCGGTGGGCAATGGCAATCACGGTCTTGCCCTGCATCAGGGTCTCCAGGCTTTCCTGGATCGCTGCTTCGACTTCTGAGTCCAGGGCCGAGGTGGCCTCGTCCATGATCAGGATCGGCGCGTCCTTGAGCAGCACCCGGGCAATGGCGATGCGCTGGCGCTGACCACCGGACAGCTTGACCCCGCGCTCGCCGACGTGGGCATCGAAGCCGGTGCGGCCCTCGGCGTCGGACAACTGCGGGATGAACTCGTCGGCGCGGGCCTTGCGCACGGCTTCCCAGAGCTCCTCGTCGCTGGCATCGGGCCGGCCGTAGAGCAGGTTGTCACGGATCGAGCGGTGCAGCAGCGAGGTGTCCTGGGTGATCATGCCGATGCGTTCGCGCAGGCTTTCCTGGCTCACTTCGGCGATGTTCTGGCCGTCGATCAGGATCTTCCCGCCCTGCAGGTCATAGAGCCGCAGCAGCAGGTTGACCAGGGTCGACTTGCCGGCCCCGGACGGGCCGATCAGGCCGATCTTCTCCCCGGGACGGATGTCCAGGTTGAGGTCGCTGATGACCTTGTTGGCCTGGCCATAGTGGAACTCAACGTGCTCGAAACGCACGCCGCCCTCGCTCACCGTAAGCTTCGGCGCTTGCTCGCGGTCGGTGAGTTGCAGCGGCTGGGCGATGGTCTTCAGGCCATCCTCGACCATGCCGATGTTTTCGAAGATGCCGTTGATCACCCACATGATCCAGCCGGACATGTTGACGATGCGGATCACCAGGCCGGTGGCCAGGGCGATGGCGCCGGCACTGATCAGCGACTGGCTCCACAGCCACAGGGCCAGGCCGGTGGTGCTGACGATCAGCAGACCGTTGAGGCTGGTGATGGTCACGTCCATGGCGGTGACCACCCGGCCTGCCAGCTGGCTTTTCTCGGTCTGCTCGGCGATGGCTTCGCGGGCGTAGCTCTGTTCGAAATGGGTGTGGGCGAAGAGCTTCAGGGTGGTGATGTTGGTGTAGCCGTCGACGATCCGGCCCATGAGCTTGGAACGGGCGTCGGAGGCGTCCACCGAGCGCTTCTGGATACGCGGGACAAAAAAGCGCATGGCGCCGATGAAGCCGGCGATCCAGAGGAGCAGGGGGATCATCAGGCGCCAGTCGGCATCGGCGAACAGGATCAGCGAGCCGATGGCGTAGATGGTCACGTGCCACAGGGCGTCGATCACCTGTACCGAGGAATCCTGCAGCGAGTAACCGGTCTGCATGATGCGCTGGGCGATGCGCCCGGCGAAGTCGTTCTGGAAGAAATTCAGGCTCTGGCGCAGCACGTAGCTGTGGTTCTGCCAGCGGATCAGGCTGGTCATGCCGGGGTTGATGGTCTGGTGCATCAGCAGGTCGTGCAGGCCCACCATCAGTGGCCGGAACAGCAATGCCACCACGGCCATCCACGCCAGTTCCAGGCCGTGCTCGCTGAACACCTGGGCGTTGGGCGTGCCTTGGGCCAGGTCGATGATGGTGCTCAGGTAACTGAACAGCGACACCTCGATCAGGGCCACGAACAGGCCCACCACCAACAAGGCGACGAAGCTCGGCCAGACTTGCTTGATGTAGTGGAGGTAGAAGGGCAGTACCCGATTGGGCGGGGTGGCGCTGGGGGCGTCGCGGAAGATGTCGATCAGTTGTTCAAAACGACGATAGAGCATGGGGGCTGCAGCCCGTGGTACGGGCTCTCCTGTTCAGAAAACGGACGGGGCGCCGGGTAGGCGCCGCCGCCGGGACAGGCCGCTGGATTCAGTCGATGCGCTTGGCCGACTTGATCAGCACCGGGTCGATCGGCACGTTCTGCATGCCTTGCTTGGTGGTGGTCTGGGAATTGACGATCTGGTCCACCACGTCCATGCCGCTCACTACCTTGGCGAACACCGCGTAGCCGGCATCGCGGCCCGGGTCGAGGAAGGCGTTGTCGGCGACGTTGATGAAGAACTGGCTGGTGGCCGAGTTGGGGTTCGAGGTACGGGCCATGGACAGGGTGCCGCGCACGTTATGCAGGCCGTTGGACGCTTCGTTCTTGATCGGGTCGCGGGTGTCCTTCTGCGTCATCTGCGCGGTGAAACCACCACCCTGGACCATGAACCCCGGGATCACCCGATGGAAGATGGTGTTGGTGTAGAAGCCGCTGTCGACGTAGTCGAGGAAGTTCTTGCTGGAGATCGGTGCCTTGACCGGATCCAGTTCCACTTCGATCTTGCCGAAGCTGGTGTCCAGCAGGACGTGAGGCGCCTTGGCCGGTTGTGCGGCCATCAGGTTGGCAGCGAACAGCACGGAGCCGGCGACGAGGGCGATTTTTTTCAGCATGGGTCAGTGATCCTGGGTGGTGGTGTCGACTGTGGTTATGAATTCGAGCAGGGTTTGGTTGAAGCGCTGCGGCTGGTCCAGTGGCGTGGCGTGTCGGGAATCCTCGATCACCACCAGCCGTGCGTCCGGCAACAGTTTTACGTAAGCCTCTTTGACCGCCACTGGCGTGTAGTCGCGGTCGGCGCTGACCACCAGGGTTGGACAGGTGATACGGCCCAGACGTTCCTGAACCCCCCAGCCAACGATGGCGTCGAAGCTGGCGAGATAAGCACGTTTGTCGTTTTTTGCCCAGCGTTCGGCCATCTTCTGCCGCAGCTCTGCCTGCTCCGGCTTGGGAAACAGCCGGTCGCCCAGGGCCTTGCCAATGGTGGCCAGGCTGAGCAGGCGGGTCAGGCTCCAGCGCTTGAACCACTGCCAGTAGTCATTGGCACTGCGTACCTTGACCTCGGGCGCGCTGTTGACGATGCACAGGCTTTTCAGCAACTGCGGCTGATCCACCGCCAGCTGGAAGCCGATCATGCCGCCCATGGACAGCCCGACAAAATGCGCGGGCCCAAGGTTCAGGTGTTCGATCAAGGCTATCAGGTCGGCGCTGAAGCCCTTGATGCTATAGCGCTCCCGGGGCTTGTCGGAGCGGCCGTGGCCACGAATGTCCGGGATGATCAGCCGATATCGCAGCGCCAGCTCGGGGATCTGTTTCTCCCAGTCCAGGGCGCTCGAGCCCAGGCCGTGAACCAGCAGCAGGGGGTCCCCCCGGCCATATTCCTCGTAGTGCAAAGTGCAACCTTCATGCTCGAAATACGCCATGGCAGAACTCCTGTTCTGGTGGTTGGGAAATCAGGCTTGCTCGGGGGCGGCAAAGGGCGCATCCAGGGGCGCGGTGTCGAAGGTGCGCAGCAGTTCCACGAGGATCTGCGTCGCCGGGCCCAGGGGTTTGTCCTTGTTGGAATAGAGGAAGAAAGTCGGGTGGCGACTGCCGCCCTGGTCCAGGGGCAGTACCTTGAGCAGGCCTTCGCGCAACTCCCGCTCGATCAGGTGCCGCGGCAGCCAGGCGAAGCCCAGGCCGCTGCTGACGAAGCTGGCGGCGGTGGCCAGGCTGCCGACGGTCCAGCGTTGTTCGGCGCCGAGCCAGCCGACGTCGCGCGGCTGCTGGCGACCGGAGTCGCGGATCACCACTTGCAGCTGGCTTTCCAGGTCCTGGAAATGCAGTTCCCGCTGCAGGCGGTGCAGGGCGTGTTCGGGGTGAGCCACGGCGACGAACTCCACCGCACTCATCTCGGTGCCCAGGTAGCCGGGAATGTTGAAACCACTGATGGCCAGGTCGGCGACGCCTTCGAGCAGCACTTCCTCGACCCCGGACAACACTTCTTCGCGCAGGCGTACGCGGCAGCCACGGCTTTGCGGCATGAAAGCGGTCAGGGCCCGCACCAGGCGCGCGTTGGGGTAGGCGGCGTCCACTACCAGGCGCACTTCGGCTTCCCAGCCTTGCTCCATATGGTGGGCCAGGTCTTCCAGCTGGCTGGCCTGCTTGACCAGTTGCCGGGAGCGGCGCAGCAACACGCCGCCGGCCTCGGTGAGCACGGCCTTGCGGCCGTCGATACGCAGCAGCGGCACGCCGAGCTGGTCCTGCATGCGCGCCACGGTGTAGCTGACCGAGGATTGCGAGCGGTGCAGGGCTTCAGCGGCCTGGGCGAAGCCGCCGTGGTCGACCACGGCCTGCAAGGTGCGCCATTGATCCAGGGTCACGCGGGGCGCTTTCATGAGGGGCTCCTCTTGTCCTAAGCTGGCGCTCCTTATTGGAGACTGCCGAATGAGAAAGTTCTGTTGTGTGTTGCTGGCTCTGTTGCCCTTGAGCGCCTGGGCCTATCCCATCGATGTCGAGAAACAGCTCAACGGCACGAGCATCGACTACACCGCCTACGACACCGATGAGGATATCGGCTCCATTCAACTGAACAACTTCGGCAACACCGACGCGGTGTGTTCGGTAGTGTTTCGCAACGGCCCCGAGGCGCCACGCACGCGCAAGGTGGAAGTCGCCGCGGGCAAGAGCAAGAACGTCACCGCCAAGTTCAATCGCAAGATCATCAGGTTGCGCCTGGAGTTGAGCTGCCAGGCCAAATGATCGAAGCTGGGCCGGCGCGGCGTATTACGGTGGAACTGGCTCAGCTTATAAACGAATTTATTGATTGGTTATAGCAGTTATTTGCGCTTTTTCATCGATATCACTCTGTTTAATCTGCGCTCCATCGACTTACGCATACCCCGATGGAGGCTTCAGCCCATGTCCCGCGTCCTGATCATTGAAAGCAGCGCCCGTCAGCAAGATTCCGTTTCCCGCCAGTTGACCCAGACCTTTACCCAGCAATGGCAAGCCGCTCACCCTGGCGACTCGATCACCGTCCGTGACCTGGCCCGCAACCCGGTGCCGCACCTGGACGCCAACCTGCTGGGGGGCTGGATGAAGCCCGCCGAGCAGCGCAACGCCGCCGAGCAGGATTCCCTGCAGCGCTCCAACGAGCTGACCGAAGAGCTGCTGGCCGCCGACGTGCTGGTGATGGCCGCGCCGATGTACAACTTCGCCATTCCCAGCACCCTGAAAGCCTGGCTCGACCACGTGCTGCGCGCCGGGGTGACCTTCAAGTACACCGATACGGGCCCGCAAGGCCTGCTCACTGGCAAGCGCGCCTACGTGCTCACTGCCCGGGGCGGCATCTACGCTGGCAGCGCCGCGGACCATCAGGAACCCTACCTGCGCCAGGTGATGGGCTTTATCGGCATCCATGACGTCGAGTTCATCCATGCCGAGGGCATGAACCTGGGGGGCGACTTTCACGAGAAGGGCCTGAATCAGGCCAACGCCAAGCTGTCCCAGGTCGCCTGAGCCGCGAGGCGACCGTCTGGCGGGCAAGCGCTGCCGTTAATCTCCAGATAATCGCCCAGTGTTCAAGTAACGCCTGCGCACCCCCTTCAAGCCGGTTCGCGCATCGAACCTCCCTTTGCACTGGTTGCTCCTTCAGTGTCCCCGCCCGATTGCACGCCTAGCGAGATCGGGCTTTTTTTTGCCCGGGATTTCATCTCCTGGGGCAAAACCGCTATCGTCGCCGCCATTCAAGATGAGGCGAACATGGGCTATCTACTTTTTGTCACGCTGATCCAGGCGTTTTCCTTCAGCCTGATCGGCGAATACCTGGCCGGGCACGTCGACAGTTACTTCGCCGTATTGGTGCGGGTGCTGTTGGCCGGGCTGGTGTTCATTCCGCTGACCCGCTGGCGCCGAGTGGAACCGGCGTTCATGCGCGGCATGTTGCTGATCGGCGCCCTGCAGTTCGGTATCACCTACGTCTGCCTGTACCTGAGCTTTCGGGTGCTGACGGTGCCGGAGGTGCTGCTGTTCACCATTCTCACGCCGTTGCACGTGACCCTGATCGAAGATGCCCTGAACCGGCGTTTCAATCCCTGGGGCTTGCTGGCCGCGTTGGTGGCGGTGGCAGGGGCGGCGGTGATTCGTTATGACCGCATCAGCCCAGACTTCTTTATGGGTTTTTTGCTACTGCAATTGGCCAACTTCACCTATGCCGCCGGGCAGGTGCTGTACAGGCATCTGGTGGCGCGGCACCCCAGCGACCTGCCGCATTATCGGCGTTTTGGCTACTTCTACCTGGGGGCGTTGCTGGTGGTATTGCCGGCGTTCCTGCTGTTCGGCAAGGCCAACTTCCTTCCGCAAGCCCCCCTGCAATGGGGTGTACTGCTGTTTCTCGGGCTAGTGTCCACGGCCTTGGGTCTGTACTGGTGGAACAAGGGCGCCTGCTTGGTGAGCGGCGCGACCCTGGCAGTGATGAACAACCTGCATGTGCCGGTGGGGCTGCTGATCAACCTGCTGATCTGGAACCAGCATGAAGCGCTGGGGCGGCTGTTGCTGGGCGGCTTGGTCATTCTGGGGGCGGTGTGGATCAGCCGCCAGGATCGGCGGTCGGCGGGAGCCTTGGGGTAGAGGTCGGCGGACTCCCGCACACACCGTTCACCGGGATTGCCGTGTAGCGGCTGCACGACGTTACCAAACGCCTCAGCGTGGCCAATCAACCAGGACTCACCGATTCTCGACAATCGGCGAGTCCTTTTTTTTGCGGTTTTTTTCTGCTTTGGCAACAAGCAGTTAGAGGATGTCGAGGGGCTGCCCGGAAGTCGGAGCGATTGGCAGGGAATGCTTGGCCGCAAAGTTGCATTCATCTGTATATACAAGTCTATGTGATAGCCGTGGCGAGCCCAGGCGACTTCAAGGTTCAGCCTCATGCAGCAGGGAGAGCGAGTGGTGATGAGAAAGCAGATATTTCCAGGCTGGTATGTGGTGTTCGCGACCCACGTCCTGTTGACCTTGATCTTTGGCGCCGCCTACTCCTTTGGCGCGTTTTTCTCCCACATCCAGACCAACTTCGAGGTCGGGCGTTTTTCCGTGGCCTCGGTGTTCTCACTGACCGCATTCATCTATTACACCGTCGGAGTCTTTGCCGGTGCCCTGGCCGATCGCATATCGACCCGGCGGGTGGTGGGCGCCGGCATCCTCTCGTTGGCGCTGGGTTTTTTCATCAGTAGCCAGGCCGGCGGATCGTTGTGGTTGTTCCTGCTGAGTTTTTGCGTGCTGGTGGGGCTCGGGGTTGGACTGGTGTATGTGCCGAGCGTGACCGCGGTGCAGCGCTGGTTCGTCAGGAACCGCAGCCAGGCTTCGGGCATCGCCCTGGCCGGAACCGGGGTCGGGACATTTATCGGACCCTTGGCCGCGGGGCTGCTGATGGAGCACTTTTCCTGGGAAACCACGCTGCAGATCTTTGCTGCGGTGATATTCGTCGTCGGTCTTGGCGGGGCCTGGCTGGTCAAGGGGCAGCCGCAGGCGCAAACGCAGGCACCTCTGGCGTGTCGTCAGGAAACGCCACCGGCCGCCACTGGCATGGGTTTGGCGCAAGCGCTGTGCACGGGACGTTTCTGGTGGTACTTCGTGGCGATTTTCTGCGGCTCGGTCGGCCTGTTTGTGGCGGTCGTCCACATCAATCCCTACGCTCGGGAGGCTGGACTTGCGGTTTCCGAGGCCAACTTGCTGATTGGGTTGATTGGTGTCGGCAATGTTGCCGGGCGCCTGTTCCTCGGCAGTCTGGGTGACCGCATCGGTTCCCTGCGTCTACTGGTGGCGCTGACGTTCGTCCTGGTGCTGCTCAATCTCTTTTGGCTCGGCGCCGATGGGTTCGCTGCGTTGGCGCTGTTCGCCTTGTGCTTCGGCCTGGTCAACGGCGGTTGCATCTCTCTCTACCCATCGCTGGCCGCCGATTGGTTCGGCACCGCCAACCTGGGGGCGATCCTGGGGGCGTTGTACCTTTCAGTGGGGGGCGCGGCGCTGATTGGCGGGAGCATTGCCGGGTTGCTGTTTGACCTTTACCAAAGCTACGCCGCCTCGATCATGCTGGGGGCGCTGTGCGCAGTGCTGTCGGTGCTGTGCATCCTGATGGCCGCGCGCCCACTGCCCGAGGTTGCGGTTGCCGCGTCGGTGACAGAGGCGTGACTTGAGGCAGCAGCGCCTCGGGTTCTGCGTCCGTATCCGGTCAGCGTCTGCTGACGGACCAGGCGCGAGGCGCCAAGGCGCCCCTGCCGGGCCGTGTGGATGGCAAGACTGGCTCAGAGCGCGTGCTTTTCCACCTGCGGAATATGGCTGGCGCCGAGCACGGCTGGCAGGATCCCAGCCCGCAGGTCGGTGCCGCTGGGCTGCTGGTAGAGGTTCAGGCCGAACTCCGGCATCACCGCCAGCAGGTAATCGAAGATGTCGCCCTGGATCCGTTCGTAATCCACCCACGCGGTGGTGCGGGTAAAGCAGTAGATCTCCAGCGGGATGCCCTGGGCCGTGGTCTGCATCTGGCGCACCATGCAGGTCATGTTCGGCTGGATCTCCGGATGGCTCTTCAAGTACGCCAGGGCATAGGCGCGGAAGGTACCGATGTTGGTCATGCGCCGGCGATTGGCCGACAGCGCCGCGACGTTGCCCTGGGCTTCGTTCCAGCTTTTCAGCTCGGCCTGCTTGCGGCCGATGTAGTCGGTCAGCAGGCGCACCTTGCTCAGGCGTACTTCTTCGTCGTCATGCAGAAAACGCACGCCGCTGGCATCGATGTACAGGCTGCGCTTGATCCGCCGACCGCCGGACTGCTGCATGCCGCGCCAGTTCTTGAACGATTCGCTCATCAGGCGCCAGGTGGGGATGGAGACGATGGTCTTGTCGAAGTTCTGCACCTTGACCGTGTGCAGGGTGATGTCCACCACGTCGCCATCGGCGCCGACCTGGGGCATCTCGATCCAGTCGCCGACCCGCAGCATGTCGTTGCTGGTCAGTTGCACGCTGGCGACGAAGGACAGCAGGGTGTCCTTGTAGACCAACAGGATCACCGCCGACATGGCGCCTAGCCCGGACAGCAGCAACAGCGGCGAGCGGTCGATCAGGGTGGCGACAATGATGATCGCGCCAAACACGTACAGCACCATTTTCGCCAGTTGCACGTAGCCCTTGATCGAGCGGGTGCGGGCGTGCTCGGTGCGCGCGTAGATGTCCAGCAGGGCATTGAGCAGGGCGCTCAGGGCCAGGAGCTGGAACAGGATAGTGAAGGCCATGGCCAGGTTGCCGAGGAACAGCATGCTGGTCTTGCTTAACTCCGGCACCAGGTGCAGGCCGAACTGGATCACCAGGGACGGGGTCATCTGCGCCAGGCGGTGGAACACCTTGTTGTGGCGCAGGTCATTGAGCCAGTGCAGGGCCGGCTGGCGCCCCAGCAGCCTGACGGCGTGGAGGATGATGTAGCGTGCCACCCGTCCGAGTACCAGGGCGACCACCAGCAGCAGGGTCAGGCCGATGCCGGCATGCAGGAGAGGGTGTTGATCGAGTGCTCCCCAGAGATCCTGGGTATTGAGCCAGAGCTGTTTGAAATCCATGGGCTAAATCGATTCTTCTATATGGCACAAGGGATGGATTAGAGCATTTAACCCCAGCAAAGTTACGGTCAAGGACAAATCGGTTAACAAAAAACCAATTCTTTACGACCGTTTGCACAAAGAAACTCGGCCTTCGCGCTCGAAACCGTTACCCTATGCAGCTGTTTTTTTGCATATCTTCGAGGTAGCACCCGTGTTTTCCCAATTCGCCCTGCACGAACGCCTGCTCAAAGCCGTGGCCGAGCTTAAATTTGTCGAGCCGACGCCGGTGCAGGCAGCGGCTATTCCGCTCGCGCTACAAGGGCGTGACCTGCGGGTGACGGCACAGACTGGCAGCGGCAAGACCGCGGCCTTCATCCTGCCGATTCTCCATCGTCTGATCGGCCCGGCGAAGGTCCGGGTCAGCATCAAGACCCTGATCCTGCTGCCGACCCGGGAACTGGCCCAGCAGACCTTGAAGGAAGTCGAGCGCTTCTCGCAGTTCACTTTCATCAAGTCCGGCCTGATCACCGGCGGTGAAGACTTCAAGGTCCAGGCCGCCATGCTGCGCAAGGTCCCGGACATCCTCATCGGCACCCCGGGCCGCATGCTCGAGCAACTCAACGCTGGCAACCTCGACCTCAAGGAAGTCGAAGTGCTGGTGCTCGACGAAGCCGACCGCATGCTCGACATGGGCTTTGCCGAAGACGTGCAGCGCCTGGTGGACGAATGCCCGAATCGCCAGCAGACCATGCTGTTCTCCGCCACCACCGGTGGCTCCGGCTTGCGCGAGATGGTCGCCAAGGTCCTCAACAACCCTGAGCACCTGCAACTCAACAGCGTCAGCCAGCTGAACGAAACTACCCGTCAGCAGATCATCACCGCCGACCATAACCAGCACAAAGAACAGATCGTCAACTGGCTGCTGGCCAATGAGACCTACCAGAAGGCCATCGTCTTCACCAACACCCGGGCCATGGCTGACCGTATCTACGGCCGCCTGGTGGCCCAGGACTACAAGGCGTTCGTGCTGCACGGTGAAAAGGACCAGAAGGACCGCAAGCTGGCCATCGACCGCCTGAAGCAGGGCGGGGTGAAGATCCTCGTGGCCACCGACGTGGCCGCCCGTGGCCTGGACGTTGACGGCCTGGACCTGGTGATCAACTTCGACATGCCGCGCAGCGGCGATGAGTACGTGCACCGCATCGGTCGTACCGGCCGTGCCGGCAATGACGGCCTGGCCATCTCGCTGATCTGCCACGGCGACTGGAACCTGATGTCGAGCATCGAGCGCTACCTCAAGCAGAGCTTCGAGCGCCGTACCATCAAGGAAGTCAAAGGCACCTACAGTGGCCCGAAAAAGGTCAAGGCGTCCGGCAAGGCCGTTGGCGTGAAGAAGAAAAAGACCGACGCCAAGGGCGACAAGAAAAAGTCCGTGGCCAAGACACCGACCAAGCGCAAGAGCGCCAACCGGCCGAAAAGCGACAGCCTGGTCAGCCAGGATGGTATGGCGCCGCTCAAGCGCCGCAAGCCAGAGGCGCCGGCGGCTGAATAAGCCTGCAGCCTGATGCGAACAAAAAGCCCGGACTTGCTCCGGGCTTTTTTATGGCTTGTGCGTGCCGCAGACCGCGCCGGTTGTGCCTGATGAACACTGGTTGGGCGTTACGTCTTGAACCCGCTCAGTGGAAATAGACGATGAGTGACTATTTTGATCAGGCGTTGCGTGAGGACTTGAAGGCGCTTGTCGCCGCCGGGCGGCTCAGGCTTTCTCTGGATGTCGATCATTGCTTCAGCCTGATGAAAGCCCTGTTGCCTATCAGGAACCTGCGTCCTGATTGGCAGCAGATGCCATTCCTGGTGACCGGAGTGGCTGAGCGTCGACAGGACAGGACTGAGGTGTTCAGCGCTTTTTTCGAACGCATGGTGCATGAGTTTCGCTTGAGCGCAGAGGCGCTCTACGTCGGCGACAGTTGCACTGACATCGCGGTGCTGGCCGATCAACAGTCCGCTACCAAGAAACCTTTCCTAAAGATTCAGAAACGTCTGATGTGTCGGTTACCGGAGCAAATCTAGTATCGGCACCCACTACAGGGCCCGGATTCTGGGGGTACGACAGTTTTTCGGGGTGTGCAGCGTTTATTTGACGTCAGTATGGTGGCACATTAACATCGCCCGCCTTGTCTTGACCCTTGCTGCCCTTTCGAAGGACCGAATATGTCTCTCTCCACCCTCGGGATGAGGTTGTGTCAGGTATTGTCTTGCCTGTTGTGCTTGAGCATTGTGCCAAGCAGCATCCTTGCCGCCCCTTTTAATAATCCCGGTGATCAGGAGTTGATCCGCGACCGGCAGAACCGTCTGCTGGAAGACCAACAGCGGCGTCTCGAAGAACTCAAGGACCTGCCCGGCAAGAGCGCCGCTCCCACAGCGCCGACCACCCCGGCCGACAGCCGTTGCTTTGCGATCAAGGACATCCAGCTCAAGGGCGCCGACTCGCTGT
>NZ_JAAARM010000046.1 GCF_009908285.1 Pseudomonas sp. Fl4BN1 | reverse complement strand
ATCCGTAAGCGCATCTACAAAACCCGTGACTTGGCCAGGGCCGATGTGTTCGATTACATCGAAGTGTTTTACAACCGTACTCGCCGTCATAGTCACTTGGGCGGCGTCAGTCCTGAGGCCTTTGAAAGCGCCTCGTTATGAGGCCGGAAAATGTCTATTGGAATGGGGGTAGTCCAATATGTTTGGTTGCCAGACGTTTGGGATCAAACCAGACGTCATGGTTTTGTCCAAGCAGCTGTCTTCGTCCTACCAACCGATTGCGGCCATATTGATCAACGACTTGGTTTATCAAGGAATTGCAGACCAAAGCCATACGATCGGAACTCTTGGTCACGGATTTACTGGCAGTGGTCATCCGGTCGCAACTGCGGTCGCTTTGGAAAACATCAAGATCATCCAGGATGAAGAGCTGGTTTGGCATGCTGCACGTATGGGAGAAATCCTGCGTGATGGCCTTCAACGGTTCGCTGATCACCCACTGGTGGGGGAGATTCGTGGCGTTGGCTTGATCGCTGCGGTGGAGTTGGTTGCTGATAAGGAAACAAAAGCGCCGTTTGAAACTGGGGGGCGCTTGGGACGGTACCTGTCGGCACGAGCTCAGGATCTGGGCATGATCAGCCGCGCGATGGGCGACGCTGTCGCTTTTTGCCCTCCGTTAATTTCCAAAGAAGAAGACATCCAAGCCATCCTGAAATGCTTTGAGGAATCATTGGATGCAACTTGGCAGTGGTTCCAAGCTGGCCAAGTTAAATAACAGCAAGAACCTTTCGCAAGCGTCTGTCGATCAGGGCTAAGTACCAATTGTTTACCTACGGTACTAGCCCCGATCACAGGATTGAGAAGCCCCAGGAGTATTCCTGCGTTGATAGCAGTTGCTTAGTGCTAATTTCTGCAGTGACGCTATGAGTGCTTGTCATGTTCAGTGTTTCGATTCTCCTCAAAATCATTCTCCTGTCTGGCATAGCCGACCAACAATTGCATATGGTCGAGCGATTCAAAGTCTAGTACTTTTCCATGTTTGTCTTGCAAGGGGCGCGGACTATCTACTGAAACCCCGTTCATTAGTTGTGTGATGAGTGATCTTGGTAACTACGTGCTGTATCTGATTATTTTTTCGTCGCCATTGGTGCGACCTTGAACGACAGGGAGGGGATTGGGGCTGAATTTATGGCAGGTATCCACACGCTCGGTCTGACGAGCCAGCGATATGAGATAGAGGGGGCGCAGCAATACCAGAGAGGACATTAATTAAAGGAAAAGAGCTAAGGCTCACTCTGAATTTTTTGAACATTACGGTAACTTTTTAGCTCCAATTCCAGAGTGCGTACTCTTTCGACAAGTTGAAGGTTTTGAGCAATTATCTTTTGCGTAAGGTCATGAAGGTATTGTATTTCAAAGTCTTTCTGCTCTGATTTTTTCAATACCTGGGTGAAGCGTGTCAGATTAGTTGAGGAATCGGATTTTAGGCGCTTGCGATAGCTATTAATTTCATCAATTAGATGTATGTGAATTTGACGGGATTTTTTGAGATATCCCCGGTCGAAACCAGCCTCTACACTCACAGTTCCTGGTGTTATTTTTGACGAAGGAAGACCTATATGCGCGGGATGTTCCGGCTTTCCGGCTTTCAAACGTTCAAAGCCAGCGCGGCAAGCCTCCACTCCATTTTTATACGCTGCTTTGTTCAAGGCTTGTTTTCTTTTTTCTTGTGTTTCGTGTGAAAGATTTTCATCTTACTTAGCTCTTCTTTTAAAATCTGATGCTCACCAGTACCGGGATGATAAATAAGCAACTCGCGTTCGGAGTTTTCAATTTCAGCCCCCAGTTTATCTAAGGAGATCGCAGCGCCGTCACATGTTAAACAAGTGCTAACTTGGCCAAGCATATATGTCTCACAGTCACCAGTTTTTGTGCAAGATCCGAGAAAGGTGCTACGGTGACTCAACTCTCCAGATTGGACTCTCTTTGTTGTATCCTTTCGGAACTCGATAACGCTAATCTGGTTTGAGGCGATTCGCTCCCTCTGAGCCTGAATCTGAGCACCGCCACCACCGTACAATTGCATCTCCCCTAGGACGTCAGCTATCAGTTCATAAGCCATTTGCATTGGAATGGCCAGTTGAAACTCGTAAAGGAAGTGAGTGTGGGGTAGGATAAATTCGCCGGTTTTGGGGTCGTAGCTACCGAAGATGGTCTTTATTCTTTCAAAGTTGTTTGAGTAATATCTGGCGAGCTGTTTCGTGAAATGCTTGAATTGCTTGGATAAGCTCGGCAGTGATAGGAAGCCACTACTGCTGCCGTACAGCGCTAGAGATCGGCGAAGTTGATGTGTGCTAAGTGGCCAGGGCTTACCAACCTCAAATCCATCCTGTGCAAGAAAAACTCGGCTGGGATCAGACAGATCAAGTTCTGCTAAGTCGGCTTGGGAGATCGTAAGCCGTTTCATAAAAGCAGGTTGAGAAGGGTATTCAATAATCGCCGGTCGCGGAGCAGATTCTAGGCTTCGGATAACACCAGAGCTGGTGAATAGATGTAAGGATTCCGGCGGTACACCATGTATTTTGGCCAGCCCTCGGCAGACGGCCTGTGCAATCCGTACTGCTCTCACCACCTCCGAAGTCGCGAGCCAAGCTGCTTCTTGGCGATATCCTGTGTATTTGGTTGTGGTTGAGATGACATTGATGATCAATTCTGGATCTCGTAAGAGTCCATAGTCGTCGAAGGTTGCAGGCTCAATCTCTTCCTTTGCAATACAGTCGTAAGGTAGGCGTCCGACTTCTTGATCGCGCATGCCTGTGTAAAGATGAATTGTGTACTTGGCAAGGTGCTGAATGGTGGTCAGGAGTACGGTGAAGCGTTGGCGTGAGTCGCAGAAATAGTCGTCGGTGAATAGACTTCCCAAGTTATGGGAAGCTACTGCTACGCTAAAGTCCGGTTTCAATTCTACAGTAGTATTTCTAGAAATTTTATGCTGAGTCCGGTAATCAACCCCATAGCAACGGTCTGCAAATGCAGTGATGAACTCCTCAAGTTTTGATGTCAGAGGTGCGAGCTTGTCAAGGTCTGCGCTCAGCCCATTTATGAGATTGATATACAACATGGTCGGAATTGCTGGGTGCTGCTTGGCTTTAGCCGGAGCAGGTACGTCAAAGGTGTCAATGGAGCTGATAACCATATAGCCAAGGTTCGAGCTTCCCATCGATGCCATTCGATTTAATATTTTCAATACATTCCGTTGTTGTGTGGGGCGGGATTTTAGCTCCTTTAGAATCGCAGCCATGTAAATTGGAGTAGTGAATATGTCTTTGAAACTAAGTGTTCCGACCAGCTCATTCCCTTTCATTTTATAACAAAATTTACCAATAAGTCGCAGTGTATTACAGTAGTCAAGTATTGAGGACGGCGAAATAGATCCGCCGAAACCTGTCGATGCATAATACATGAAACAAAATGCTAGATACTGTGCCTCTTCAACTATTCCTCGCTGCTCGGTATTCATCTCGTCGCCAAAGTACTTGTCAAATCTAATTTTGGACATGTATCTGGCGCTTAATCTCAGTGGGTTAATATCCCAAATGTATTGTCCATAGACCGCTGTCGGTATGCCTGACTTATCGCGGCATATAATGAAGTCCGGCGATGGGCGAGCGCCGGGTTCGACATAACCCTCTAGGGGGCGGATTTGATCGCCCAGCGAGTCGGCATTGGTAGGCTCGTCGTTGTCCGCGCTCCTCATAGAATACCCATGCGCTCGTAACGCTGTAGTCTTGACTCCCAAAACGGAGTGAGCTCGCCCAGCACAAAGACTCGGTGCTTGACCTTTTCAACCATTGCCATGGTGTGAGCTGATTTAGACGCAATAGCACTTATAATCTCGGACAAGCGAATGTTCAGATCTTTGAATAGTCGAGTGGTTAGCGCACTTGCTACAGAGATTGCTCTCACACTTTCAATGACATACTTTAAGCTCAGTAACTTGAACGTATCCTCTTCATCGGCGTGACAGGAATAGTGCATGCAGTACAGGCAGCCAAGCTGCGATTCACATACTGGCTGAATCGGAATAAGTTGTTCTTTTGGCTCTGGATGATTGATATTGTCGCAATGCCCAGCGGCAATTGACTGCGTTCCAGATGCATCGCGGTCTCGTATGAGTTCCGCTGTTTTTCGTACAGCTGCCCAGTAATTACCAAATTCCCTACGTTGGCCATCGACCGATGGATGCGAATAGTGTCGAATATTAACCTCTTCAGTATGGTTAAGTACCTCGGAGACTACAGGCAGGGAATGCTCGATTTCATGAAGTACTACACTTTTTATTTTGCGGGCAAGCTTCGGTGGGATGTTGGCGGTAGACGGTTCAAAATAAAGGTCGCGTACCCTTGGCCATAGAGTAGATTGGAATTTCTTGGACAATCCCGTTATGCTATTTAAGCCGGCGCCATGGCCAATAAAGAGTTGGCTGATTTGTTCGCCACGTACAACCCAAGCCCGGAACTTTAGGTATTCGCGAAGCAGTTTTAGTCCTGTTTTTCGTCCGACGGTATATTTCGTAACCCGACCATTTGCCCGCAGCTTAATAGCCTTCAGCTGTTTTCTGAGCGTGTCCTCAGTGATGGTAATTCCTTCTTCGTAGTCAAATTGAGATAATTCTTTTGCAGAGGCTGCAGTAATATAGATGAACAGATTTGCATACGCCTGCAAGGCTAGGGATGCTAGCTGATTCCTGGCGCGGCAGTACGGGTTGTTGTTTGCGAGACTTAAAGTTTTGCGAACTCCCTTAAGGCGGTTGAGTGCGTCATTTTTTTCAAGCCGATAAATGCTAACTAAGCTTTCGACAGTTCTAAGGGTGCACGTCGCATCGTCAATCGTCACAACCTCATGTTTTTTCTTATCTGTGCTGATTGGCCTTGTTATGTAAGGGAGGAAGCAAGATCGCTGTCCTCCGATCTCCAGTATAAAAGGAAATGGCTCTACGTCCATCAGAGCTTTGGAAAGTTTTTGAGCTAAGTCTAGTAAAACTCTCACTTGAGATCGGATGATCTGCTCTTGAGGTATATTGCCCTCAATAAATCTGTTGTATCTTAATGTGATGACTCCAGCAGTTATTGAGGTGGCAAGCTCAGTTCCAAACTTAAGCTCAATCAGGCGCTTCATGATTGATTGCAGAGTCGAGCATCTAATCGGGCCCAGTTCTTCAGTTGTGTGAAGTTTGTGTCTGAGTTCATTCGTGTAGTTTAAATATACACGCCGGCTTTGCGTCGGGCTGACAAAAATATCATGGTGGTTAGTTGTGTCGCACCAGTCGATAATTGTCCTTATGTTGCTCAAGAAAGGGTATATGCTTGACTCGCTATTAAATGCAGTAGGGATGACGTCGAAAATGGCTTCAATCAGTTCGATGCGTTCATGTCTCAATGACATTAGATCAACTGGAGTCGGCTCGCCAGAAGGTCTTGTGGTTTTCCGGGAGATTGGAATGTACCTAATTGAATATGCAAGCGCGCCTATATCAAAGGGAACTGCCACTACCTCTGGGAGGTGTACCCTAGCTAATTCAGGATGCGTAATTACATCGGTTAGCTCTGAGACTAAGTAAGTATTGGTTTTTCGAGTGGATAGCATTTAGGCTAGCTTTTTATTGTCATGGTTTTGGAGCATGCCTTCGCCACCCATAAGCCAATCTTCCCAACCCTCTTGCGCTGCCAGATTCTCGTTGAACATCTTGAATAGTTTTAGATAGTGCTCCGTAGTCTCACGATAACTGTGGCTGAGCCTGATCTGTATAATTGAAATTTGATCACTGCTCCCGAGACGTCCGGAATCCACCAATGGCTGTAAGTATTGGTAGAGTTGGAAGGCGAATGTCGCTCTTAACCAATGAAAAGTGAAGTCCTTTGGGAATGTACTTCCTGAATACTTCAGGATCTTTCGCTTTATTGTCGTGGTTACTTGGCCCTTGGCAGGCGTTTTTATGAAGGGGTAGTTGGGGTCATCTTTGGATACGTAGTAGGAATTTCCTTGCTCAGACAGAAATAAATAAACGTCTTCACGCTTCCATTGAGAGCCAATTGGCCCGGATGCTGCCAAGTCCATAAATTTTTTTTGTCGTTTGGAAGCGGTGGGGCTTTTTGCCCAGATTGACAATCGTGAGGCGAGTGCTTTCGGAATATAAATCGTCAAGGCTTTGCTATGCTTAGTGTCGATTCCGGTGCCAGGGCCGCACTTAACTGCATAGGTGTTATCGCGTCTTAGGTTCTCTTCAGTGAACTGTGCAAGGTGTTTAAGTCGTAGTGTCAATACTGTCTGTTTACGAGCCCCGGTCATCAGGGCGGTATCAACTATTAAACGATCTTGCACCCGCCATTTGTGCTTAGTAAGGGAGTCTTGCAGCATTTTCAATTGCTGGTTCGTTAGCGGCCGAAGGTCTTCGCCTTCATCTCTTACCGTACCTATGTCGGGTTGAACCGTAGGTGCTGTGCTTAGAGTTTGACTTCGTCTTACGCGTTCAATTAAAAATGAACCTTTGGCTGTAGAAGCAAATGATTTGAACGTGCGGACGGTGTCTACGCGCTCCATGTCGATGGAGTGCCAATAGCGAGACACATATTTGTAGAAGTTGTAGACGGCGCCGGTGTATTGGTTGGTGACGCGGCTGCTTCGCTTGCTTTGGTTCTTCAGATAATTGAAGTACTTATAGGTCGGCCGGTGAGAAGGACGCTTCCCTGAAAAGTCTTTCCAGTCGATGCCTTGTGATTCGCAGAAGATCAAATAATCGAGGAGTTCCGCGGCAATTCGCCTTGCTTGATCCGTTGGACGTTCATTGGGATGCTGATCCTGAATAATGTGATAGAGGTAGGAGTTAGCTTCTATCCAAGGTGTACCGTCCTTGTGAAACAAGAAGGGAAAGTTATAGGCGTTCTTTAAATGATCATCTGCTCCAACTTCATCTTCACGGTAAATCTCCCGCGAAGTTTCACAACCATGCAGTGGCTCAGTCACGGCCCCAGGAAGGCAAACGGTTGCGTACACCGTCGCGAATATGTTGGGCACGGAGGGTACGAGGACAATCCTGCCTTCATGTGTGGAATTTATATATGAAGCCATTGTGCTCGTCGTGCCTACTAGGTTTGTAGTCAAGGCTAGACGTTACGCCTGGGTTGTCAATTCTACGGTCAACCCACGCGATACATGATGCAGTCAATCAGCTAGGGTTACATGTTGGGCAGACGCCGCAGTAGAGGATCTCGATGGCGACGTCGTCCGCACGTGGACTGCGTCGCTGGAAGCTCATGGGGGCGAGGGGAGTGGTGGCCGATTGGGTGGCATAACCGATGGCGGTGTACATGGTGAACCTCGCAAAAGCGCTGACAAGTGAGGCGAGGCATTTTCGGCGCCGAGCGTCGCTGCAGCCATGGCGATTCCTCGGCATGTCATGCCTATTCCTCCGTCATTGGCGGTTTTTGCGCGGCATTGGCCAGCAGACCTGCGATGATGTTTTCATCCCTTTTTCCGTGAAGTTTTCCCCATGCTGCTGACCCGTCACCTCGACGCCAATGCCCCTCTGGTTTCGTTGCTCCAGCCCCTTGCCAGTCGTGAGGGCTTTATCCCCACTGCATTGCCTGGGGTGCAGGTGCTGCGGGCCAGCCGTGATGTGGCCCGGGGACCACAGATCTACGAGCCGAGCCTGATGATCATCGTTCAGGGCAGCAAGCTGGCCTACCTGGGTACGCGGACCCTGGAGTACGGTGCCGGGCATTACCTGATCCAGGCGCTGTCGGTGCCCTTCGAATGCGAAACCTTTGCCTTGCCCAATGCGCCGCTGTTGGGGGTTTCGATTGCCATCGATCGGGCGATGTTGGGGGAACTGGTACTGGCCATGGGCATCACCGAGGGTCGCACGGTTTCGGCGCAGACCCTGGAGTCCATGACCTCGGCGGTGCTCGATGACGCCATGCGCGGGTGCGTGGAGCGGTTGCTGCGCTGCCTGCACGATCCTCTGGAGTGCAAGATCATGGGTGCTTCAAGGGTGCGAGAGTTGCTGTTCGCCGCCTTGCGCGGGCCCCAGGCCGATGCGTTACGGGCACTGGTGGAGCAGCAGGGGCAATTCGCCCGGGTGGCGGCGTCGCTCAATCACCTGCACGAACATTACACCGAACCGTTGAATGTCGAGACCCTGGCCCGTTGCGCCAACATGAGTACTTCGACCTTTCATGAGCACTTCAAGCGCAGCACCTTGCTGTCGCCGGTGCAGTACCTCAAGCGCCTGCGGTTGCTCAAGGCCCAGCAGTTGCTGTTGGGGGAGGGGTTGGGCGTGGCCCAGGTGGCGCATCGAGTGGGGTATCAGAGTACGTCGCAGTTCAGTCGTGAGTACAAGCGCTACTTCGAGCGTAATCCGGGTGATGAACGCACGGCTTGAAATCGCTGCTCGCAGGTAGGCGTTGGCTTGCCAGCGAATCGCAAGCATAAAAAAGGCCCCCTTCATTGGGAGCCTCTTTGGCGCAGCGGTGACTTACATGTTCGGGTAAGTCGGGCCGCCGGAGCCTTCCGGAGTGACCCAGGTGATGTTCTGCGCAGGATCCTTGATGTCGCAGGTCTTGCAGTGCACGCAGTTCTGCGAGTTGATCTGGAAGCGCTTCTCGCCGTCTTCCTGGGTGATCACTTCATACACGCCGGCCGGGCAGTAACGCTGAGCCGGCTCATCGTACAGCGGTAGGTTGCGGCCCAACGGAATGCTCGGGTCGGTCAGCTTCAGGTGGCAAGGCTGTTCTTCTTCATGGTTGGTGCCGGAGATGAACACCGAGCTCAACTTGTCGAAGCTCAGCTTGCCGTCGGGTTTCGGGTAGTCGATCTTCGTGCAGTCCTTGGCCAGCTTCAGGCAGGCGTAGTCCGGCTTGGTGTCGTGCAGAGTGAACGGCATTTTGCCGCCGAGGATGTTCTGGTCGAACCAGTTGAAGCCGGCGCCGATGATCGGGCCGAACTTGTGCATGGCCGGGCCGAAGTTGCGGCTGGCGAACAGCTCTTCATACAGCCAGCTGGCCTTGAACGAGTCGACATAGCTCTTGAGCTCGTCGGCGCCTTCGGAACCGGCGAACAGCGAGTCGGCTACCGCATCGGCGGCCAGCATGCCGGACTTCATCGCGGTGTGGCTGCCCTTGATCTTGGCCACGTTCATGGTGCCCAGGTCGCAACCGATCAGTGCGCCACCCTTGAAGACCATCTTCGGCAGCGAATTGATACCGCCCTTGGCCAGTGCGCGGGCGCCGTAGCTGATGCGTTTGCCGCCTTCCAGGTATTGCTTGAGCACCGGGTGATGCTTGAGACGCTGGAACTCGTCGAACGGCGACAGGTAAGTGTTGGCGTAGGACAGGTCGACGATCAGGCCCACCACCACCTGGTTGTTTTCCAGGTGATAGAGGAAGGAGCCGCCGGTGTTCTCGTTGCTCATGATGTCCAGCGGCCAGCCGGCGGTGTGCACCACCAGGCCCGGTTGGTGCTTGGCCGGATCGATTTCCCAGATTTCCTTGAGGCCGATGCCGTAATGCTGGGCGTCGGCGTCGCTGTCCAGGTTGAACTGCTTGATCAGCTGCTTGCCGATATGACCACGGCAGCCTTCGGCGAACAGGGTGTATTTGCCGCGCAGTTCCATGCCTGGGGTATAGAGACCTTCCTTTGGATGGCCTTCACGGTCGACACCCAGGTCACCGGTGATGATCCCGCGGACCACGCCGTTTTCGTCGATCAGGGCTTCCTGGGCGGCGAAGCCCGGGTAGATTTCCACGCCCAGGTTCTCGGCCTGCTGGGCCAGCCAGCGGCACAGGTTGCCCAGGGAGATGATGTAGTTGCCTTCGTTGTGCATGGTCTTGGGCACAAAGAAGTCTGGAACCTTGGTGGCGGCTTCACCGCTGCGCAGGACATAGATGTCGTCGCGGGTCACGGGGGTGTTTAGCGGGGCGCCCAGTTCTTTCCAATCCGGGAACAATTCGTTCAGGGCCCGAGGTTCGAACACGGCACCGGAAAGGATGTGAGCACCGACTTCGGAGCCTTTTTCAACCACGCAGACGCTGATTTCCTTACCGGCTTCAGCGGCCTTCTGCTTAAGGCGGCAAGCGGCGGACAAGCCTGCGGGGCCGGCACCGACGATGACCACGTCGAATTCCATGTATTCGCGTTCCACTAGGCTATCTCCTACTCAAGGCTCAACGGTTTTTTCTAATTGGAGGTTTGGCGTTGCATCCGCGCTTTCTCCCATCACACATGGGGGGGGGGAGGTGAGGATGGCCGACCTTTCTCTCTGGGCGGCGCATTATATCTACACCACTCTCAGCGTCCAATACAAACGTTTGTTTGAATTTGTCGCAGCCCAGATAAATCAAAGAAGCGCGGCTCATGAACGGCTATTTTGCCGTATTGACCGGAAAAGGCGTTCCGGTCAAGATACGGTCGGTTTTGCGCTCGCCGTAGGCTGACTGTTGGTTTCAAGAGCACCTCTAAAGACAGGGCAAAGGCAGTAAAGGTGACGCACCGCGCAGCTTGAAAGTGCGCAGTTTACACGCCGCGATAATGAATGACTCGTCGGTCACCACTGACGAACGGTCATCACCCCGTGAGCAAGGTCAACCTGATGTGCGCCAGCGTTTTTGGAGGTGCCCTTGTGCCGATGAGCATCAACCGCCAGGTTCTCGCCTAGGCGACTTTCTTTTCACCGGAGAGTAACGAGGAATCCATGAAGGTTCTTGTAGCTGTCAAACGAGTGGTCGACTATAACGTCAAGGTTCGCGTCAAAGCGGACAACTCCGGCGTCGACCTCGCCAACGTCAAGATGTCGATGAACCCTTTCTGCGAAATCGCAGTGGAAGAAGCCGTACGCCTGAAAGAGAAAGGCGTGGCGACTGAAATCGTCGTCGTCTCCATCGGCCCGTCCACCGCTCAAGAGCAGCTGCGTACCGCGCTGGCTCTGGGTGCTGACCGTGCCATCCTCGTCGAATCTGCCGATGAACTGAACTCCCTGGCCGTGGCCAAGCTGCTCAAGGCTGTGGTCGACAAGGAACAGCCACAGCTGGTGATCCTCGGCAAGCAGGCCATCGATAGTGACAACAACCAGACCGGCCAGATGCTGGCTGCATTGAGCGGCTACGGTCAGGGCACTTTCGCTTCCAAAGTCGAAGTCAACGGCGACAGCGTTGCTGTAACCCGCGAAGTCGACGGCGGTGCGCAGACGGTTTCGCTGAAGCTGCCGGCCATCGTCACCACCGACCTGCGTTTGAACGAGCCGCGCTACGCGTCCCTGCCAAACATCATGAAAGCCAAGAAGAAGCCTCTTGAAGTGCTGACTCCTGATGCTTTGGGCGTTTCCACCGCCTCCACCAACAAGACCCTGAAAGTCGAAGCGCCGGCTGCACGCAGCGCGGGCATCAAGGTCAAGTCGGTGGCTGAACTGGTCGAGAAACTGAAAAACGAAGCGAAGGTAATCTAATCATGACTATCTTGGTAATCGCTGAACACGACAACAAGGCGCTGGCTCCGGCCACGCTGAACACCGTGGCTGCGGCCGCGAAAATCGGTGGCGACATCCACGTGCTGGTTGCAGGCCTGGGCGTTGGCGCCGTGGCTGAAGCGGCTGCGAAAGTGGCTGGCGTGGCTAAAGTGCTGGTGGCTGATAACGCCGCTTACGCGCACCAGTTGCCGGAAAACGTTGCTCCGCTGGTAGTAGAGCTGGGCGCTGGCTACAGCCACATCCTGGCTGCCGCGACCTCCAACGGTAAAAACATCCTGCCGCGGGTTGCCGCTCAGCTGGATGTTGATCAGATCTCCGAGATCATCTCGGTTGAAAGCGCTGATACCTTCAAGCGTCCGATCTATGCCGGTAACGCAATCGCTACTGTGCAATCGAGCGCTGCGGTAAAAGTCATCACCGTCCGCGCTACCGGTTTCGACCCGGTTGCCGGTGAAGGTGGTTCGGCTGCGGTTGAAGCTGTATCTGTTGCCAAGGATGCGGGTACTTCCAGCTTTGTTGGCGAAGAGCTGGCCAAGTCCGATCGTCCTGAGCTGACTGCTGCCAAGATCGTCGTTTCCGGCGGCCGCGGCATGCAGAACGGCGACAACTTCAAGCACCTGTACGCCCTGGCCGACAAGCTCGGCGCAGCTGTCGGCGCTTCCCGTGCGGCGGTCGACGCAGGTTTCGTACCCAACGACATGCAGGTCGGCCAGACCGGCAAGATCGTTGCGCCACAGCTGTACATCGCCGTCGGTATTTCCGGTGCGATCCAGCATTTGGCCGGTATGAAAGATTCCAAGGTGATCGTTGCGATCAACAAGGACGAAGAAGCACCGATCTTCCAGGTGGCTGATTACGGCTTGGTGGCGGACTTGTTCGAAGCGGTACCCGAGTTGGAGAAGCTGGTCTAATCCGGCGGCTTCACTTATAAAGAGCCCGGCCCTTTGGCCGGGTTTTTTTTGTCTGCTGTTTGCTGGGGGAGAGTTTTGCCATGGATCTGCGCCGCATGAGTGGCTGGTCAGCACTGTTGGGCCTGACGTTGTTGCCGTCGCTGTCGATGGCTGCGGGCAAGTGCGAGCGGCTGGTGGTTACGGGCAGTCCTGATGCGCCGCCTTACTTGTGGCGTGACCCGCAAAATCCCAAGCATCTGATGGGTGCCAGCGCCGACCTGTTACAGCAGGTAGCGGGGGAGATGGGGTTGAAGGTCGAGTTGCTGTACGCCGGCAAACGCTCCGAGGCTCTGGAGGAAGTACGTACCGGGCGCATGGACCTGCTTGCCGATGCGCCGTTGACCCTGGATGAGCTGGAGTCCCTGGACTACATCCATCCGGCCCTGGTGCAGAACGACTACCTGGTCTGGACCCGCAAGGATTCGACCCTGAGCTACACCCAGCCGGCGGATCTTGCTGGGCATCCTGGCGCTGTATCGGAAAAGGCCCGGTTGACCCAGCCTTTTGTCGCTATGGCCAAGGACCACTTGCAGCTCAAGCGCCTACCGAACCTGACCCAGGTCTTTCAGACCTTGCTTCTGGGAGAGGTGGATTATGTCCTGGCGCCGCGTTATGCCGGCATGGCCATGGCCCAGTCCTTGGGCATGGAAGCGGATCTGGCAGCGTTTCCCCAACCTATCGACAAACCGGGACTGTTTCTCGCGCTCTCCCACAACTCGGCCTGCAATGACCCATGGTTGCGCGGACAGTTGGCAAAAAAGATGACAGAATTGCCGGCGTCCGGTCTGACGGAGGCCTTGCTGCAGCGCAATCTTGAGCGCTGGAAGGCCCAGTTGCAGCAACCCGTCAACAGCCCAAAACCGTAGGAATCTTGTGTGACTATTCGACCTCTTTTCGCTGCCGTGGCCCTGTTGGCCATGGCGGGTTGTGCAACCGATCCAGCACCCAACGAGCAGATGCGCCTCACTGCCCAGGCGTTGGAGCAAGCCAAGGCCGTTGGGGCTTCTAGCGAGGATGTGCCTGAGTTGAAACTGGCCGAAGACAAGTTCTCCCGAGCCCAGGGCAACATGCAGGATGAGTCCTACAAGAAGGCGCGGATGCGTGCCGAGCAGGCCGAACTGGATGCACGCTTGGCCGAGGCCAAAGTCCTGACCCAGAAGAGCCAGGAGCAGGTAGACGTACTCAATACCCGCATCACTCGCCTGCGCAAGCAATTGGGAGATGCCCAATGAAGCTCTTCAAACCCATGTTCGGCGCTACAGTGCTGTTGGCCTGCGCCAGTCTCTATGGCTGTGCCGGTCAGCACAGCGAGGAAGCCTTGCAGCAAGCCAGTGTCGACTTCCAGAAGGTCAAGGAAGATTCCAATGTGCTGCGTATAGCGCCCAAGGACGTAATCCGCGCCGGTGAGTCCCTGGCCCGTGCCGATCGCCTGTCGACCTATTGGGGCAGTGGTAGCGACGTTGAGCACTATGCCTATCTGAGCCGTCGTTACAGCGAAATTGCTCGCGAACACACCGAGCAGATGTTGAATCAGGAACGCGCGGCCAAGCTTGAGCTGGAGCGCCAGCGCCTGCAACTGGCCCTGCGTGAAGCCAAGCTGCTGAGCGTGCAGCAGCAGGGCAAATGGTTGGAAGAGCAGATCATCAGCCTGGCCACCACCCAGACTGATCGTGGCCTGGTGATGACCCTGGGCGACGTGCTGTTCGATACCGGGGAGGCGGAGCTGAAGAATTCGGCCAACCGTACTGTGCTCAAGGTGGTGCAATTTCTCCAGCTCAACCCCAAGCGCGTGGTGCGTATCGAGGGTTACACCGACAATACCGGCGAGCGCCAGAGCAATCTGCAACTGTCCCGGGATCGCGCCCAAGCGGTGGCGGATGTGCTGGTGGACCTGGGGATCGATGAGAAGCGGATCCAGGTCGAGGGTTATGGCGACGACTATCCGGTTGAAGCCAATGCCTCCGAACGAGGCCGGGCGCAGAACCGTCGGGTAGAAATCGTCTTCTCTGACGAAAAGGGCCAGCTCGGCGCTTCTCGCTGAAACCAACCTGTTGCCCTGGGAAAACCCGACGCCTCGCAAGCGTCGGGTTTTTTTATGCCTGCCACGGGGTTCGCAAAAACCCTACAGTTCTACTTTTCACTGCCCCACATCCTCGACTATTGTAGAAACTGTCCCAGTACACTTCTAAACTGTGCCGGTATTGTTTCACACAAGAATAAAACGCCGTGAAATCGAGTGCTGCGCAATGACCAATCTCTTGCTCTATCAACGTATCGCTCAGCAGTTGGCTGAGGATATTCGCCGTGGTGTCTACCAGCCGGGCGAGCGTGTACCGTCGGTGCGCAAGATGAGCTCGCAGCTCAATGTCAGCCACGCCACGGTGCTCCAGGCTTACGCCAACCTGGAGGATCAGGGGTTGATCCGTGCGCGCCCACAGTCGGGTTACTACGTGCACCAGACGCCGGCGCTGACCGCGTCGACGCCGGACATCGCTCGGGTCGAGCGCCCGGGACTGGTGACCCGCAGCAGTATTATCCAGCAGGTGTTGGTGGAATCCCGTCGCGAAGGGGTCTTTCCTCTGGGCGCTGCGGTACCCAGCGTCGACTACCTGCCGGTGCGGGCGCTGCACCAGCAATTGGCCAAGGTCACGCGTTTTCATAGCCCTCGGGCATTCAGCTATATGTTCAGTCCGGGGTTCGAGCCCTTGCGGCGCCAGGTGGCAATTCGCATGCGCGATGCCGGGGTGGTGGTCGATCCTTCGGAAGTGGTGATCACCCACGGTTGCGTGGATGCGCTACAGATGTCGCTGCGGGTGCTGACCCGGCCGGGTGATCTGATTGCCGCGGAGTCGCCGACCTACTACGGCTTGTTGCAACTGGCGGACCTGCTGGGGCTCAAGGTCATCGAGATTCCCAGCGATCCCTCTACCGGCATGAGTCTTGAGGCCTTGCAGCTGGCGGCCAACCAATGGTCGATCAAGGCCCTGGTGCTGACCACGCGCCTGAGCAACCCCCTGGGCGGCACCATGCCGGAAGAGCGGCAGAAGCAACTGCTGCGCCTGGCTTCGGACTTTGATATCCAGGTGGTCGAGGACGATATCTACGGCGAGTTGATGTTCGAGGTGGGGCGCACCAAGGCCCTCAAGGCCTATGACCGCCTGGATCGGGTGATCTACTGTTCGAGCTTTTCCAAGACCCTGTCGCCGGGAGTACGCATCGGCTGGATGATCGCCGGCAAGTATCAGCAGGAGATCCAGCGCCTGCAGACTTTCAGTACCCATTCGGCGTGCAGCGTGACTCAGATGGGCGTCGCGGCCTATCTGGAGAACGGTGGTTATGACCGGCATCTGCGCTACATTCGCCAGGAATACCGCAAGAACCTCAGTGCCTTTCAACTGGCGGTGCAGCAGTACTTTCCTGAGGGTACGCAGATCACTCGGCCCAATGGGGGGTTCATCTTGTGGGTCAGCCTGCCGGGCCGGGTCAACACCCAGGAGCTGCATGTGCGCGCCTTGCAGCAAGGCATCAGTATTGCCCCCGGATTGATATTCAGTAACACCGAGCAATTCAATCACTGTGTGCGCTTGAACTGTGGCACTCCCTGGAACCGTGAAGCCGAACGAGCGTTGATGACCTTGGGAATGCTTGCCAGCCAGTTATGCCAGGAAGCGGCCGGCGGATT
The DNA here is from genome assembly GCF_009908285.1 of Pseudomonas sp. Fl4BN1. GTDB lineage: Bacteria > Pseudomonadota > Gammaproteobacteria > Pseudomonadales > Pseudomonadaceae > Aquipseudomonas. Next base: position 25,793 of record NZ_JAAARM010000046.1, on the reverse strand, counting down.
TTAAACAATCAAGCCCCGTGCTTGTCATGGGGCTTGCAACAAGCGAGCATAGGGCACCTTTTGTCGATCTACCTGCCTTTATGAAAGCCTTTCTTCCTGCCTTCTGGTTATGCGTCTGCCTGTTGGGAGTTGCCCCGGTCACGTCCGTCCAGGCAGACTCGGCTTCGGACAAACCGGCAGCCAGCAGTTCCCACCCGAGCAAGCCGACTACCACCAAGAAAACGCCTGCGAGCAAAAACAAGGCGCCAGCCAGTGCCGCAAAGGCCAAGCCGGCGAACAAGAAGGCCACGTCGAAATCCAAGTGGGCCTATCAAGACATCAAGACGCCTTTGACCAGCCCCAAGCTGGATTTGAGCCTGCCGCCGGAGATGGTCAAGCACCTGCAACCTGTCGGTAGCGTGCCACTGCCCAAGCGTGAGCCGCTGCTGCCGCAGATGTTCGGCGAGAAACCCAAGGAAAGCAGCCCGTTCCAGCTCAATGGCCGCTTGCTCAGCAACGAAATGCAATTGCAGTTGCGCAATGAGGAGCGTCGGGAAATCGAAGGCGCTGCCCTGGATTTCGAGTTCAAACAGTAAAAATTTCAGCATTGCTGTGACTGGCTGGGTCGACACTTTGTCGGAGACTGATCAGTCACGCACGGTTGTGCGTCAAATCCGTTCTTTGAGTAATTTAAAACGGCTGTTTTAGCGGTTACTCTTACCGGGAGTCATTCGACACTTTGCTTGTCGCGAGGAGTTTTTCGTCATGAACTGCCGTGAAGGTTGTGGCGCCTGCTGTATTGCCCCCTCCATCAGTACACCGCTTCCCGGAATGCCCCAGGGTAAACCGGCGGGAGAACGCTGCCTGCATCTTTCTGTCGAACACCTGTGCGGTCTTTTCGGCATGCCAGAGCGACCAGCAGTGTGTGGCGCGTTCCAGGCAGATCCTGAGGTTTGTGGCGAAAGTCGTGAAGAAGCCATCCGCTTGATCGGTTGGTGGGAACAAATGACAGCGGCTTAAGGTGTTCTCAATGAACGGAACTTCAACAATAAGGAATAAGACAATGGGTTCGCTGCATCGAATTGCTGTGCTCTGTGGTTTAACCGTGCTGTTGGCGGCAACGGCTCACGCCGAAGACTGGCAAACGGCCAAGGATGAAGACGGCATCAAGATTTCCTTGAGCGAAGTGGCCGGCTCCAAATACAAGGCCTACCGTGGTGTGACCACCATGAAGACCTCCATCGCCAAGCTCCGCGCACTGCAGGAAGACGTGGCCGGCGCCTGTTCCTGGATTCACGAGTGCAAGACCCAGAAACTGCTCAAGCATGAGGGCGATCAAAGCTGGACCTATACCCAGTTCAATACCCCGTGGCCGGTCACCGCCCGTGATTCGGTGCTGCACATCACCACCAGCGAGGCCGCTGACGGCAGTCTTACCCGCAAGCTTGAAGGCGTGCCGAGCTACATCCCCGAAGAGAAAGGCTTCGTACGTGTGGCCCAGGTCGAGGGTTACTGGAAGTTCGTCCCCAAGGGTGCCGACCAGGTTGAAGTGACCTACCAGGTGCACACTGAGCCGGGTGGCAGCGTGCCGTCCTGGTTGGCCAACAAGTTCGTGGTGGATGCACCCTTCAATACTTTGAAGGCGCTGAAGGCCCGTGCTGAAAAGCCGTGATCGGCTAAGTATTCACCGGGTTCACCAAGGCCGCCTTCGGGCGGCCTTTTTATTGGTGTCCGCAGGCCCGCCTGGTGGAACGATTGCCCAAGGCTCAAGGTCGAGATGTTGTAAGCCCACTCTTGGGGCTATCGAGGAGGCACTGATGCAAAAGTGGCAAGTCACTTTCGTTGATGATCATGGTGTCCAGTCCGTCGAACACTTTGATTGCGACCAGCAACCGACGCTGGAGCGAGCCGCACAACTGGTGCGGGCCAAATTGCTGCCCGTGAGTGCCGAGTTGGATCTCAACGATCTGGATGGGCGCATCGAGGCGCCCACGCTCAAGAGCCTGAAAGAGCAGAACAGCATTCAGATTCTCGGCATCACGCCGATCTAGAGAGGGCAGAGGTCGTTCCGGCAGCAATTTCTGGCGGCGTCCAGAGGTTGGCGCTAATCTGCAAACGAGATCAGCGAATTCTTCGCTAAGCTCTGATCTTGTCAGCTCCATGCTTGTTTCCTGACGACCCGCCCAGGGTCGTGATGCCGGTTACTTTGGCCGGCGGGTCGGGAAGCACGGAAAGTCTATCCATCGGTTTGAGGAGGACGTTTCATGAGCACAGCCTTTCAAGAAGACATCAGCAGCAGTGTGCTGCGCCGCATGAAAGAAGGCGGTTTTGACTTTTCACGATTCCATCCCATCGAGTTCTACGCCATTTTCCCGGATGAGGAGCGGGCGCGCAGGGCGGCAGGACATTTTCGCGGTGAATCCTTGAATGCCCAGATCAGCGTGCGTGACGATGGCGCCTGGTATCTGGAACTGAGCAAGGTGATGTACGCCACCCATGGCGGCATCGGGGATTTTGAACAGGACTTCGAGGCGGTGGTCGAGCCCCTGGGCGGCATTATTGAGGGGTGGGGAGTGAAGCAGGAGGTTCGAGGGCGGCTGGTATAGCCTGCGCAATCTTCTCGAGACTGACAATTGGCTGACCCCTGGGTCGGCCAGTTGCGTTTTATGGGGGATAAAAAAGGCAAAAAAAAGCCACCCGATTGGGTGGCTAAAAGGGAAGGCCGGTCAGGAGAGGCAGTCGGTAGGGAGCATCCGGATCTGCTTGTCATCGGTGTCATCAAGGTTGCAGCAGCGGCTTCATCAGGCTTGGTGAAGTGTTTGCTCGATGGAGGCGATTATCTGCATGTGCGACCGGGCAGTGAAATCAACTCTGACTATGCTGGTGATAGCCAAAGCCTTGCTTCGCCATGGTGCGGGGAGGGCGAGATTGACGCACCGGCTGCACTGAACGGGTGGATGGATGCCGCGCAGTCAGTAACTATCTGATACCAAAGCGCTTATGCCGATGGCACGGGGCTTGTGAAGCCCAAGTGCCCGGGTGGCAAGGAGCACGGCATGATCCGCCGCGGTTTTGATGAGATGTATACGGCCGATGGCCAGGTCCGCGAACACTATCGAGAGTTCGCTCGCTGGTTGGCGCATACCCCCGACGAGCTTCTGGCTCAGCGCCGCCGTGAGGCTGACCTGTTGTTTCACCGCGCCGGTATCACGTTCACCCTGTACGGCGACGAGCAGGGCACCGAACGGCTGATTCCCTTCGACATCATCCCCCGCAGCATTCCGGCCAGTGAGTGGCGGGTCATCGAGCGTGGCTGCATTCAGCGAGTGCGGGCATTGAACCTGTTTCTCGCCGACCTCTATCACCAGCAACGGATCATCCGCGCCGGAATCATTCCCGCCGAGCAGGTCCTGGCCAACGATCAGTATCAATTGGCGATGCAGGGTCTGGATCTGCATGGCGACGTTTATGCGCATATCTGCGGCGTGGATCTGGTGCGCGACGGCGACGGCAGTTACTACGTACTGGAGGACAACCTGCGCACTCCCAGCGGCGTCAGCTACATGCTCGAAGACCGCAAGATGATGATGCGCCTGTTTCCTGAGCTGTTCGCTGCCCAGCGCATCGCTCCCGTCGATCACTACCCTAACCTGCTGCTGGATACCTTGAAGAGCTCCAGCCCGCTGGACGATCCGAGTGTCGTGGTACTGACCCCGGGCCGCTTCAACAGCGCCTTCTTCGAGCACGCATTCCTGGCCCGGGAAATGGGAGTGGAGCTGGTGGAGGGTGCCGACCTGTTGGTGCGTGATGATCGGGTCTTCATGCGCACCACCGACGGCCCTCAGGCGGTGGATGTGATCTACCGGCGTCTGGACGACGCCTTCCTCGATCCCCTGGCGTTCAACCCGGATTCCATGCTGGGCGTGCCAGGGCTGCTGGCGGCCTACCGTTCGGGCAATGTGGTGCTGGCCAATGCGATTGGTACGGGGGTAGCGGATGACAAGTCGGTGTACCCCTTTGTTCCAGAGATGATCCGCTTCTACTTGGACGAGGAGCCGATCCTCAAGAATGTGCCCACCTGGCAGTGCCGCAAGCCTGATGAGCTGTCCCATGTGCTGGCGCATTTGCCGGAACTGGTGGTCAAGGAAACCCAGGGTTCCGGCGGCTACGGCATGCTGGTGGGGCCGGCCGCCAGCGCCGCGGAGATCGAAGCCTTCCGCGCGCGGATCAAGGCCCGGCCCCAGGCTTATATCGCCCAGCCCACCTTGTCCCTGTCCACGTGCCCGACCTTTGTCGAAAACGGCATTGCTCCACGGCATATCGACCTGCGTCCGTTTGTCCTTTCCGGTCGTGAAACCCGCGTGGTGCCTGGAGGTCTTACCCGTGTGGCCCTGCGTGAAGGTTCTCTGGTGGTGAATTCCTCCCAGGGCGGCGGCACCAAGGACACTTGGGTGGTCGAGGATTAAGGAAGCCTGCCATGTTGAGTCGAACCGCTTCGGATCTGTACTGGATGTCGCGTTATCTGGAGCGCGCGGAAAACCTCGCGCGGATGCTCGATGTCAGCTATTCGCTGTCACTGATGCCCCAGGACGGACGGGGCGACGGTCTGCACGAACTGGCCATGCCGCTGCGCATCACTGGCACCCTGGAGGATTACCTGGCCCGTCATGGCGCGTTGCACGCCGAACGACTGTTGCAGTTCTTCGCCCTGGACGCGGCCAACCCCGCCAGTATCTACAGCTGCCTGGGGTCGGCCCGCAGCTGTGCTCATGCAGTACGTGGGCGCATCACCGCGGACATGTGGGAAAACGTCAACGCCACCTGGCTGGATATTCACCAGATTGCCCGGCAAGGACTGGGTGCCTATGGCATGCACCGCTTCTGTGAGTGGATCAAGGAACGCTCCCATCTGTTTCGCGGGGCCTCCTACGGCACCATCATGCGCAACGATGCATTCCGATTTATCCGCCTGGGAACCTTCATCGAGCGCGCCGATAACACCTTGCGCCTGCTCGATGCCCGCTACGAGATGGCCGGCGATCAAGCTGCCGCGGTCAGCGATGGTACCGCCCACGCGTATTACCAGTGGAGTGCCTTGCTTCGCGCCCTTTCGTCCTTCGAGGCCTATACCGAGATCTACCGCGAAGCCCCCGGCGCACGGCATGTCGCGCAATTGCTGCTGTTGCGTGCCGACGTACCGCGCTCGCTGCGGGCCTGCACCGAAGAGATCGATCAGATCCTCGCCAGCCTGCCCGGGATCAATGGACGCCCGGCCCAGCGCCTGGCAGCGGAAATCGACGCGCGCCTGCGCTACACCGGAATCGACGAGATCCTCGACGAGGGCCTGCATGCCTGGCTGACCGACTTTATCCCGCTGGTACGCCAGTTGGGCAACGCCATTCACCGTTCCTACCTGGAGGCTGCATGAGACTCTCCATTAGCCATGAAACCGCCTACCACTACGAAGACCCGGTACGTGCCAGCATCCAGTACTTGCGCCTGACGCCCCACGACAGCGAGCGCCAGCAGGTGCTGAGCTGGCAGCTCGACCTGCCTCGGCCGGTACGAGCGCAGTTGGATCCTTTTGGCAATATTCTGCACGTGCTGACCCTGGATGAGCCCCACGATTCGGTGATTATTGGCGCCCGTGGTCAAGTGGATATCGATGAGTTGCGCGAGGCCGAGCATGAGCATCAATCGGCCCTGCCGTTCCTGCGTTTCACTCGTCTGACCGAAGCCGATGAGGCATTGCGCGCGTTCGCCGGCCAACAGTGCAGGCAACGACGTGATCGCACAGGGTTGATCGACCTGATGCACGGGCTAAACCAGCATATGACCTACACGCCGGGGGCGACGGATGTGGCCACCAGCGCCGCCCAGGCCTTCGCTGGAGGTTGCGGCGTTTGCCAGGATCACACCCATACCTTTCTCGCCTGTGCCCGCAGCCTGGGGATTCCTGCACGCTTTGTCTCCGGCTATCTGTACCGTGAAAACAGTGCGGCACTGGCCAGCCATGCCTGGGCCGAAGCCTGGCTGGACAATGCCTGGTACAGCTTTGACGTGACCCACCAGTTGGTACGACCCGAGCGTCACCTGAAGCTGGCGGTGGGCTTGGACTATCTGGATGCCTGCCCGGTCCGGGGCATGCGCCGAGGCGGCGCTGGCGAACAGATGCATGCCAAGGTGTTGCAGCAGTGATGCTGCTCTTCAGCTAGGCGCCAGGGTGCGGGCGAAACGCATCCAGGGCGCTTCCACGATCCTCAGGGAGTCTGCTTGCGCCCGGCCATGTGCTTGAGATACCCCAGCAACAACGCCAACTCTTCATCCGGCAGGACGCTGTTGTTGAACCCAGGCATCTTCGCCTGCGGCCAGCGCCTCAGGCTTTGTGGGTCGCGGATATAGCGCTTGAGAAAGTCACTGCCGAAGTACTCGGTGGGACTGTAGGGAATATTCAGATCCGGACCGAATTGCGAGTCGCCGGCACCATTGAGGCGGTGGCAGGCCAGGCAGTTCTTCTGGAACAGGGCAAAGCCCTGGTTGATCGGATCATTGGCCGCCAGCTTCGGGTCTGGCGCCAGGGCCGGGAAGCGCTCCGCCACCGGTGCCAGGCGCTGGATCCGCGCAACCTGGAACGGCCATTGCTCAGGGCTGACATGCCCGGCTGCAGGATCGCTCCACACCAGATAGAAGGGCCCTGCGCTGGGCTTGTCTGGCGCTAGCGTCGGCCAGGGTTTGCTCGGGTCTTCAATGGCCAGCCAAGCCTGGGCACCCTTGCGGTTGAGCAGGGGCCCCGCGTTCAGCTCCGCGGCAAAGCCGTCAAGGGCCACGGCTTGCAGATGATCCTCAGCCTTGAGGCCCTGGAGCAGGGCGGCCATGGGCACGGCGCGGTACTGCATGTCGCGTTTGTAGGACACGTCGTCCTTGATGGTGATGTTTCGGGCTTCAGGGTGCTTGAGTAGTTCTTCGGTCCGCCAGGCATGACTGCCTGAGCCTAGGTCGATCAGCAGTTGCGCGGCATACAGCGGGCTGCTCAACAGCAGAGCAGCACCCAATAGGAAAGCTTTCAATTGATGGCCGTCGGGTTGTCGTCAGTGGGTTCGTCGCCGGGAAGCACGTCGTCTGGTCGCGACACGTGGTCGAACAGGGCGTCCCGGAGTTCTTCGTAGTTACCGCCGTTCACGATACCGAAATAGCCGTGCTTGACCAGGGTGTCTTCAGCTTCCAGTGCGTGTTGGTCGGTGTCGCTGTAGATCACCACCGTGGCGTTGGGGTCCAGCACCACCTTGCGCAACTGATAGGCCAGGCCCTCGGCGCTGATGCCGGTGCCGTCCTCCAGCTCGAGATTGACCTGCAGTGAGTTATGAACGTTGCCGGCGGCAAAGTCACTCTCGTTACGCAGGTCTAGGATCAGTGCACCGTCATTGATTTCATCCACTGCGCGGTTGACGTCAATGATTCCGGCGTGAGCGTTGAAAGCGCTCAAGAGCGCGGCAAATGCAATCCAATGGCGCATGAATCTTCCCCGTGGTGTTCCTCAGGAAGACTGGCACACAAGTCGGTACCCCGGTAGGAACCGGGGACAATTTTTTGACCCGTTAATCGAGTCGCCACGGATCAGCCGATCACTTTGGTGAGATTCGGCAAGATCAACAGCAGTGTGGTTGCGAAGAGAATGAGCCCCGCCTGACGTACTTTCGAATGTTTGAACATGGCTGAATGCCTTTTGTTGTTATTCCTGAGCATCAATGCAAACCGGTTGGCGTACTTCACTATGAGCCGGCAATGTGTCCTTTTTCTTACCTGTCCCAGCGCAGCATCCGTCTGAGACCTCCTGCAGTTTTCACCTTAGGGGCCTTGAATCCTCTGGCTTAGATCCAATTCGTATGAAGTTATAGTTGAGCTTGATTAAAAAGCTATAAATCAGTCCGAATACTGCTTTGCCGACCCTTGGCTAGACGGTTCGTGACCCTTCATCGGAGCATCCCTTAGCTGCCTACCGTTCGTCTGAGCGTCACCGTCAAGGCGGCTGAGCGCATCGGTCATTGAATCCAGGGCTGCCACGCCTAAGGTGGGAGCTCGACATTTCCCCTGCACAGCGGTTCGAGGACGTCATGACCCAAGCTTTGATATTCGATGCGTTACGCACGCCCCGCGGCAAAGGCAAGGCCGATGGCGCTTTGCACAGCGTCAAGCCGGTAAACCTGGTGGCAGGCCTGCTACGGGCTTTGCAGCAACGCTGCGAGCTGGATACCAGCCAGGTGGACGATGTGGTCCTGGGCTGCGTGACGCCCATCGGCGACCAGGGCGCCGACATTGCCAAGACTGCGGTCCAGGCGGCGGATTGGGATGTGAGCGTGGCCGGGTTGCAGATCAACCGTTTCTGCGCTTCGGGGTTGGAAGCGGTCAACCTGGGGGCAATGAAAGTACGCTCGGGTTTTGAAGAGTTGGTGGTGGTCGGGGGCGTCGAGTCCATGTCGCGGGTGCCCATGGGCAGCGACGGTGGTGCTTGGGTGCTGGACCCCGAGACCAATATGCACAGCCATCTCACCCCGCAGGGGATCGGCGCCGACCTGATCGCAACGCTGGAAGGCTTCTCGCGCCAGGATGTCGACCGGTTCGCCCTGCAATCCCAGCAGAAGGCGGCGCGGGCGCGGGCCAGTGGCGCTTTCGGCAAGTCCCTGGTGCCGGTGCTGGATCAGAACGGCATTGTGCTGCTGGACCATGACGAATTCATTCGGGCCGATTCGACCCTGGAAGGCCTGGGCAATCTCAAGCCGAGCTTCGAGATGATGGGGCAGATGGGCTTCGACGCCACCGCATTGCGGGTCTACAGCCACGTGGAGCGGATCAATCACGTGCACACCCCGGGCAATAGTTCGGGCATCGTCGACGGTTCGGCGCTGATGCTCATCGGCTCCGAAGCCAAGGGCCGCGAACTGGGGCTCAAGCCCAGGGCGCGGATCGTTGCCACGGCGGTCACCAGTACCGACCCGACCATCATGCTCACCGGTCCCGCGCCAGCTACCCGCAAGGCCCTGGCCAAGGCTGGGCTGCGGGTCGAGGACATTGACCTGTTCGAGGTCAACGAAGCCTTCGCGTCGGTGGTGCTCAAGTTCATCAAGGACATGGCCATCGATCCGGTCAAGGTCAACGTCAATGGCGGCTCCATCGCCATGGGCCATCCCCTGGGCGCCACCGGCTGCGCGATTCTCGGCACCTTGCTCGACGAGCTGGAAACCCGGCGCCAGCGCTATGGCCTGGCGACCCTCTGTGTCGGCGGCGGCATGGGTATTGCCACCATCATTGAACGCCTCTGAGCCCCGATTTCAAGGAATCTCCTTCATGACCGATGCCATTCGTTACGAAAAAGGCCAGGACCAGATCGTCGTCCTGACCATCGATATGCCGGGCCAGAGCGCCAACACCATGAACGCTGTGTACCGCGATGCCATGGCGGGTGCCGTGGCTCGCCTGCAGGACGAGCAGGAGTCGATTGCCGGGGTAATCATTACCTCGGCGAAAAAGACCTTCTTTGCCGGCGGCGACCTCAATGAGCTGATCAAGGTCGGCAAGCCCGAAGCCAAGGCCTTCTATGCCATGGTGCTGACCCTCAAGGGGCAGCTGCGGGCCCTGGAGACCTTGGGCAAGCCAGTGGTCGCCGCGATCAACGGCGCGGCCCTGGGCGGGGGCTGGGAGATCTGCCTGGCCTGCCATCACCGCATCGCCATCGACGACAAGGCGCTGCAGATCGGCCTGCCGGAAGTCACCCTGGGCTTGCTGCCTGGTGGCGGTGGAGTGGTGCGCATGGTGCGTATGCTGGGCTTGGAAAAGGCCCTGCCGTATCTGCTGGAAGGCAAGAAAGTCCGCCCGCAGCAAGCGTTGCAGGCCGGTTTGATCGATGAGCTGGCAACCGACCGAGACGAGCTGCTGGGCAAGGCGCGGGCCTGGATCCTGGCCAACCCGGCGGTCAAGCAGCCTTGGGATGTACGCGGCTACCAGATTCCCGGAGGGACGCCTGCGAACCCGAAAGTCGCGCAAATGCTGGCCATTGCCCCATCGATCCTGCGGGCCAAGACCCAGGGTTGTTTCCCGGCGCCGGAGAAGATTCTCTGTGCCGCGGTCGAGGGTGCCCAGGTGGATTTCGACACCGCGCAATTAATCGAGACCCGCTACTTCACCGAACTGACCACTGGCCAGGTGGCGAAGAACATGATCGGCACCTTCTGGTTCCAGCTCAACGAGATCAATGCCGGTGGTTCGCGTCCTCAAGGCATACCGACTCAGACGACGAACAAGCTCGGAGTCCTCGGTGCCGGCATGATGGGCGCGGGCATTGCCTACGTCAGCGCCGTGGCGGGCATCGACGTAGTGCTCAAGGACATCAGTCGCGAAGCCGCGGAGAAGGGCAAGGCTCATTGCGCAGCACTATTGGAGAAAAAGGTCGCTCGCGGGCAACTGAGCAGTGAGCAGCGGGATGCGACCCTGGCGCGGATTCTCCCCACTGTCGAGGACGCCGATCTGGACGGTTGCGACCTGATCATCGAAGCGGTGTTCGAAGACCGTGAACTCAAGGCCAAGGTGTCCAAGGCTGCGCAGCGAGTGGTTGGCGCGGGGGCGGTGATCGCTTCCAATACCTCGACCCTGCCCATCACCGGGCTGGCCACTGCCGTGCCTAATCCGGACAAATTCATCGGCCTGCATTTTTTCAGCCCGGTGGAGAAAATGCCCCTGGTGGAAATCATCAAGGGCACGCACACCAGCGATGAAACCCTGGCGCGGGGTTTTGACTTCGTCCTGCAGATCAAGAAAACCCCGATTGTGGTCAACGACAGTCGCGGTTTCTTCACCTCCCGGGTGTTCGGCACCTTTACCAACGAAGGCATCGCCATGCTTGGCGAAGGCGTTGCGGCGCCGATGATCGAGACCGAGGCGCGCAAGGCCGGGATGCCGGTGGGGCCGCTGGCGATTTCCGATGAAGTCTCCCTGAGCCTGATGAGCCACATTCGTCAGCAGACCGCCAAGGACCTGCAGGCCGAAGGCAAGCCACTGATCAAGCACCCGGCGTTTGCCGTGATCGATCTGCTGCTCAACGACTACCAGCGTGCGGGCAAGGCTGCCGGCGGCGGTTTCTACGATTATCCGGTTGGCGGCCAGAAGCACTTGTGGCCGGAGTTGCGTACGCACTTCTATAAGGCCGATGGACAGATTTCAGCCCAGGATGTGCGCGACCGTCTGCTGTTCATCCAGGCCATCGAAACCGTGCGTTGTGTGGAGGAGGGCGTGTTGCAGTCCACCGCAGACGCCAATATCGGCTCGATCTTCGGCATAGGCTTCGCCGCCTGGAGCGGTGGCGCCCTGCAGTTCATCAATCAGTACGGGGTGCAGGATTTTGTCGCCCGTGCACAGTACCTGGCGGAGCAATATGGTGAACGTTTCACCCCGCCGACCCTGCTCCTGGAAAAGGCCCGCCAAGGTCAGCTGTTCTGACCCGGGCAGGCAATAAATGACCCGCTCCGGGGCTTGCCTTGCCGTAGTATTTCAAGGCAGGCTCTGGGGTGTTCATTATTGCCATCGCCTTGTCAGGAATTTTTTATGTCGCTACGCATCTGCATTCTTGAGACCGATATCCTGCGTCCCGAGCTGGTCGATCAATATCAGGGTTACGGGCAGATGTTCCGGCGCCTGTTCTCGCAACAGCCCATCGCCGCCGAGTTCAGCGTCTACAACGTGGTTCAGGGTGAATACCCCGCTGATGAACTGGCGTTCGACGCCTACCTGGTGACCGGTAGCAAGGCCGATTCCTTTGGCACCGACCCCTGGATTGAAACCCTCAGGACCTACCTGCTGGGGCGCTATGAACGTGGCGACAAGCTGCTGGGCATCTGCTTCGGCCACCAATTGCTGGCGTTGCTCCTGGGTGGCAAAAGCGAGCGTGCGAGCCAGGGTTGGGGCGTTGGTACCCATAACTACACACTGGCTGCCAAGGCGCCGTGGATGAGTCCGGTGGTGGAAGAGCTGACGTTGCTGATCAGTCACCAGGACCAGGTCACCGCCTTGCCGGAAAACGCCACGGTGATCGCCTCCAGCGATTTCTGTCCTTATGCTGCGTATCACATCAATGACCAGGTGCTGTGCTTCCAGGGCCACCCTGAGTTCATCCACGATTATTCCCGGGCCCTGCTGGACCTGCGCCAGGAGTTTCTCGGTGAGCAGATCTACCAGAAGGGCGTTGCCAGCCTGGAGCATGACCACCACGGCGCCACCGTCGCGGAGTGGATGATGCGTTTTGTCGCTCACAAGCCCGAAGCGGCCTGACAATGGCTGTGGCCCTGCTTAAGTGTGCAGGGCCGCTATCCCTTCAGAGCCAGCCTGAACGCTTGAAGCTGGCCCAGAGGCCGACACAACCTACGCTGATGAAGCCCAGGACGCTGAAGTAGCCGTAGTGCCAACTCAACTCCGGCATGTTCTGGAAGTTCATCCCGTAGATCCCTGCCACTGCTGTGGGAAACGCCAGGATTGCCGCCCACGCGGCGAACTTGCGTTGCACGATGCTCTGTCGCGAAGCCTCCAGCAGCACGCCGATCTCGATGGTCTGGCTGGCGATATCGCGTAGGGTCGAGAGATCTTCCATCTGCCGGGTGACGTGAATCTGCACGTCACGGAAATACGGCCGCATATTTTTGTCGATGAACGGAAAGCTGAGCTTCTGCAGCTCCTCGCTGATCTCCACCATGGGCGCCACATGGCGGCGCAGGCGCAGTACGTCGCGGCGCAGGCCGTGGAGATTCTGGATATCCCGCTCATTCAACGAATTGCACAGTACGTTGCGCTCCAACTCGTCGATCTCTGCGTGGATCGCCTCGCTGACCGGCTGGTAGTTCTCGGTGACGAAATCCAGCAGGGCATAGAGTACGAAGTCTTCGCCGTGCTCTAGCAGCAGTGGGCGCGCCTCGCAGCGCTGGCGGACGTAACCGTAGGAAGCCGAGTGGCCGTTGCGGGCGGTGATGATGTAGCCGTTGCCAGCAAAGATGTGGGTCTCGATGAACTCCAGCTTGCCCTCGGTCCGCACCGGCGAGTAGGTGACGATGAACAGCGCGTCGCCGAAGGTTTCCAGCTTGGGCCGGCTGTGTTTTTCCAGCGCGTCCTCGATGGCCAGTTCATGCAGGTTGAACTGGCGTTGCAGGTTGGCCAGTTCATGGGCGTTGGGTTCTTCCAGGCCGATCCAGACAAAGTGCTCGGGTTTTGCGGCCCAGGCGGCCCCCTCGTCGAGGCTGATATCAGTGACTTTCTTTCCGCCGCTGTACACGGCGGCCGCAACAACTCTACCCATGGTTCCGATTCACTTCTTCTTATCAAGGAGGGTGGTGACAGACGATGTGCAGCTTAGCCTGCAATGCACCATCAGAGTCACAGTCGAGGCCTGAGTTCGCAGACAAATAAAAGCCCGCACAAGGCGGGCTTTCTGGCGTTGATCGGGCTCAGGCCGATTGCAGCTGGCGATCCATGCTGGCGATGCAGTCGCGCATTTGTTCGCGACATTGGGCGATCAGCAGCGGCATGTCGTCCAGGGTCAGTCCGGCGGTGGGGATTGCCGGCAGCGAACGGATCAGGATCTTGCCGCTGTTCCAGCGGTTCAGGCGCATCTGCTTGATGTAGCTGCTGACGCACACCGGCACGATCGGCACGCCGGCAGCGATGGCCATCTGAAACGCACCCTTCTTGAACGGCAGCAGATCTTCGCCGAGGTTGCGCGTGCCCTCCGGGAAAACCCAGATCGAAGTGTCTTTGTGTTGCAGGGTGTGGGTGGTGGTGAGCATCGAGTTGCGGGCTTTTTGCGGGTTGCCGCGGTCGATCAGGACGTTACCCGCCAACCAGAACAACTGGCCGAACAGCGGCACCCATTTCAGACTCTTCTTGCCGATGCACACGGTGCGTCGTGGCACCACGTTGCCGAACACGAACAGGTCGTAGTTGGATTGATGGTTGGCGATGATCACGCAACTTTGCGGCTTGTCCATCAGCGGACCGACTTCGGCCTTGACCCGCAGGCGCAAGATGCACATGGCCGGCCAGGCGTAGAGGCGGGCGCACAGGCGGCTGTTGTCCGGGTTGAACGGTCGGCATAGCCCGAGCAACAGGCCCAGGCTGCCTGCCACGATAAAGTGCAGGCTCATCAACGACATGCGAAACAGATACAGCATCTAAACGGCCCACCTGGGACAAAAGGTGGCGCAGTGTACGGATGTGCACTATTTTCGGCAATTGCCGTTCTCAGCCCGGAGATGGGCGATGTTTAAGTGCATGTTTCCAACTGCGAGCGACAGCGGCGGTCTAGAGCCTTTTGACGATGGATTTTGGTGCGCCAGGAAAAAGCCCGACACGCAGGTCGGGCTGATTGATTCACGGCCGATGGCTTCAGCCTATGTGTTGCTGATCAAGGAGGATGGCGTTGTCGAGGCTTTCCAGCAGGGCCTTGCGCACCTTCAACTTGGTGTTCTTGTGGGCCAGCATGTTGATCTTCTTCAGTTGGCGCGCAGCAGCCAGGGCTGCACCTTGCAATGCATCGGCGCTCACCACCTTGTCGAGGAAGCCGGCATCCACGGCGCTTTGCGGATCGAACATCTCGCCATTGATTACCGAGCGATGGAAAGCCGAGCGCCGCAGGCGGTCACGAGCCAACTCGATCCCGGCGTGGTGCATGGTCATACCGATCTGCACCTCGTTGAGCCCAATGCTGAAGGGGCCTTCAACCCCGATCCGGTAGTCCGCCGACAGCAGCAGGAAGGCACCTTTGGCCACCGCGTGCCCGGGGCACGCGACGATCACGGGGAAAGGGTGGGACAGCAGGCGGCGTGCCAGGGTCGAGCCCAGGGTGACCAGCGCCACGGCTTCCTTGGGGCCTGCGGTCATGACCTTGAGGTCGTAGCCGCCAGAGAGAATCCCCGGCTGACCGGTGATGATCACAATCGCGCGATCAGTGGTGGCCTGATCCAGCGCGGCATTAAAGGCGGCAATCACGTCCGGGGAGATGGCATTGACCTTGCCATTGCTCAAGGTCAGGGTCGCGATACCGTCTTCGAGATGGTAGGAAATCAATTCAGACATTTGGCATTCCTTTTGTTCTGTTGCTTATTAACTCATTGATTTTAAAGATATTTAATATCTTTTTCTTGATGTGGTTGATCAGTTGTTTTTTGTGAAGTGTCCACATTTTGTCCGCGGTTGCCGGCTAGGGGGTTCAGGTTGACGACTTCTGCAAGGTGGCCGGGGCTGAAGTGGGCATAGCGGATGGTCATTTCCAAGGTGGAGTGTCCGAGCACGCGCTGCAGTGTGAGGATGTCGCCACCATTCATCATGTAGTGACTGGCGAAGGTATGGCGCAATACGTGAGTTACCTGGCCTTTCGGCAGCCCTAGATCAATCTCAGTTACCACGTCGGAAAAGGTGTACCAGGTTTCTCTGTAAGTCGATTTAAACGGCATCGCTTGGAGTAACTGATTTTCCAAGCTCTTGGCGATCGGCACGGTCCTGTTCTTTGACGACTTAGTGCGTGTGAAGTGAATGCGTCCGTCGCGCACCTGGTGCTTTTCAAGATTCGCGGCTTCTGCCCACCGAGCACCTGTTGCCAGGCACACACGGGCGATTACACCCACGTCGGATGGTTCCTGGTCCAATCGAGCAAGGAGGCGGGAAATTTGAGGGCTCGACAGGTATGCCATCTCACTCTGGTCAAATTTCAACGCACGCACTTTTGACAGCGGATTCTCGCCAGTCCATTCACCAAGCCGGCCTAGTTCGTTGAATACCGCACGTAGGTAGCTCAACTCATGGTTGGCGGTATTCGCCGTGATCGGCGCAGTGGCGCCATTGCGCTTTCCGGTTTCGTCGACTTTTGCGCGTCCCCATTTGCCGGCTAGGCGGTCTGCCCGGTACTGGGTGAAACAACCGGCTGTGAAGTCAGTGGCCCGTGGATCGCCGAGGTTTTTAACCATGCGCTCAAGGAACGCCAGGCATTTTTCACCGCGCTTCAAGTTGCGTCCGTGGAGCTTGAACCAAAGGGCTACAAGATCGGAAAGCTTGCGTTCGTCCTGCTTCGGCTTTTTCTCAAACTCACCTTTCGCTCCGTCCCCCATCAAGCGACGTTCAAAAACCATGGCTTCGTTCTTGGTCCGAAATTTTCGGCGAACACGCGCCCCAGTTCGACCATCTGGGCGGCAATCAACCAGCCATTCTCCGGACTCAAGTTTCTTCAGTGACATAGTTCTTCAGCGCAAAAGGGGAGAGGAGTTAGATCGGGCTGACTTGGCCGCATTCCGGTACTGCCTCGCCGGTCATCAGCCACAGAGTGTATTTCTTGAAGCGTGCGTGATTGGCGATCTTCGAAAGAGGGCCATAGCTCATTTCGAAGAGCGACGATTCCCACTTCTTGTAGGTGCTCAGGCTGAAGTCCAACTCCTTACAAAACTCTGATTGGGTTAGCCGTTCAGCTGCCCGGATAGCCTTCAACTTCTCTGCAAGCTCCATCTAATCTCCGACTTGACAAGGAACCTATATAGGATCCAGTATGGATCCGATATAGGAACTTTTTCAGAAAATGTACCAACGGAGAGTATCAAATGCAGATCACCATCGACACGCCTTATGTGACCCCGAATGAGTTTGCGCGTCGCGCCGGGCTCACGGAGCGCTCAGTGCGTCACAAAATCGACCAGGGAATGATTCTGGTCAGGGACAAGCAGCCTGGTGAAAAAGGTACGGTCTTTATCAACATGATCTATCTAGCGCTGGAGGCTGCAGAGCAAGCAGAGCGAGTGCGCGGAGGGAGGTCTAAGCAGAAGGCGGGGGAAGTGTAAGTGGGTTCCTCGATGAAGCTTGATCAAAAGATATTCGACGAGATCTATCAGAAGGACGTGATCGAGGCCCTGGAGAACGACAGGGAACTGGACTTCAAGGACATTGGCGACAAGTACCTACAGAAGGGCACCTGCCCCAACTGCGGTAAAGAAAAATTGTTCATCAGTCGCGCCAAGCCCTACCGCTTGAAGTGCAACCGGGACAATGAATGTCAGTTTGAACAGAACACCCGCGACCGTTACAGCTACCTGTTCGAAAACCTGAGCGAGCGTTTCCCCGCCACCGAAACCAATCCAACTGCCACGGCCGACGCCTATCTGCAGCGCAACCGCGGTTTCGACGTTGCCAAGCTGTCCGGCTGGTACAGCCAAGCTCGACGCAAGATGAAGTCCGGGGATTGGGCGGACACGGTACGGTTTCCGCTGTGCAACGGCTACTGGGAACGACTCATCGACGAACGCATGGTTGCGGCCAACAAAGGCGACAAGGCCGGTATCAAGTTCCAGATGAGTTACCAGAACAACGGCTGGATGCCCCCAGGGCAGACTATCGCGAAGAGCGATCGAGTCTATGTTGTGGAAGGGATCTTCCACGCCATCGCTCTGCACCTGGCTGGATATAAGGCCATCGCATCCATCAGCTGCGTGAACTTCCCTTGGGAGATTGTCGAAGCTCACAAGGGGCGATCGGTGACGTGGGTCATTGGCCTGGATGATGACAAGGCAGGCCATAAATACATCCCCAAGTACCTCCAGATGCTGCGCGGTATGGGGGAGATTGGCTGGGTAGCGCTCGCTGGCCAGCGTGACTGGGACGACGTGTACCGGGATGGTGAGCTGGATGACAAGTTCATGGAGGACGCTTGTTATCGCGGCCAACTGTTCACCGCTGAGAATACAAACAAGCTCGCTTACTTGCTGTACCTGCGGCGTCCGGCTGGCTTTTACCTGCTGGAGTTCCGGAACCAGCTTTATTCGGCCCGCGTAAACCAGGGTGAACTGAGCAAAGACCTTGGCGAAGACAAGGTGGACGGCAACCGCGAGATCTTCGCCCGGCATGTAAAGATCGCGCAGATCTCCAACTGCATCCCCAGCCTGGACTACTTGGAGAAGGACATTATCACCGGCGAGCAGCGCTACTACTTCGACTTCCAGTTTCCTGACCAGAGCCGGAGCGTCCAGGCACCGCTGCCATCGAGCGCAATTGCTGAGCCCAGGGGGTTTGTCCGGGCCATGCTCGACTTCACACCCGGAGGAAACTTTGAGGGCGGCGCTCGTGAACTGGCCATGCTCAAGGCCAAATGGTTGAACGATGTAAAGCGGCCAGTACGTACTGTGCGCAGCCTTCCCTTTATTGGCTACGACGAGGACTCCGGCACCTACTGCTATCCCCAGTTCGGCTTTCATGAGGGCAGAGAGCTACCGGTAAACAGCCACGGCTTTATCGAGGTCAAGGGGGCGGGTGTGAAGACCGCCTTGGTGAATACCAAGTTCGAACGGGGTACTGATTTCGATGGTCAGTGGTTCCCTGACTTTCTGGCGGTTCACAGCCTCAATGGTCTGGCCGCATTGTCGTGGTGGACTGGGTCGCTATTCGTCCAGCAGATCGGCAGCCAGCAGGCGTCGTTTCCCTTCCTGGAACTGACGGGTGAGCCAGGTGCGGGCAAGTCAACGCTGCTGCGTTTCCTATGGCGCCTGATCGGTCGCGACAACATGGAAGGCATCAAGCCTAGCGGCACCGGTGCAAGCGCCGTGGGCCTATCACGCGCCTTTTCCGAGGTCAGCAATCTACCGGTGGTGTTGATCGAGTCAGACCGTACTTATAACGACGCACAGGGCCGTACAGTCACCGTGCAGTTTGCCTGGGACGAAGTTAAGCCGATGTTCGATTATCACGCCCCTCTGCGTGTGACCGGCGCCAAGACGACGGGCAATGAAACGCGGATCAGCATCTGGCGCGGCGCCTTGGCCATTTCTCAGAACGAGAGCGTGGACGGGTCCGAGGCCATCCTTTCGCGGATCGTGCACTTGCACTGCACCAAGGATCACCACTCGCTGGCACTCAAGCCAATGGCCGACAGGTTGAAATCCATGAAGGCCAAAGAGCTGGGCGGCTATCTACGTCGTGTCTTGGCATTTGAAAAGCAGTGGCTGGAGCGCTACTTCGAAGCGTTCACACGTTACGAGCAGCGCCTGCAGTCCATCAGTGCCCTGACCGAGGCGCGGATAGTCCTGTGCCACGCCCAAGTGCTTGCTGCCGCCTACGCGACCCAGGCGCTGTTCCCTAGTTGGACCGACAGAGACACCGAAAGCTTGGCTGGCCACCTGGAGGCGCGAGCGATTGCCAGGCAACAACGTTGCCGATCGGAGCACCCAACCGCTGCCCAGTTCTGGCAGATCTATCACTACCTGAACGAGAGGGTGGTGACGATCACTGATTCAGACGGAACACGGGAGGAAACTCACGAAACCCTGAACCACAGCAACGATCGGCAGTTGATCGCCATCAACATCCAGCACTTCCAGCAGACGTGCCGTCAGGCCGGCCAGGAGGTGATCTCAGAGGCAATGCTGCGTCGGGCGCTGCCCCAAAGCACCACTCACACCTTCATTGAGACTCGTAAAGTCCGGTCGCCACTGGAGAAGCGTTCTATCTGGTGCTGGATTTTCAAGAAGCGGGGGAACGCCTGATGAAACGTATGGCCTGCAGTGCGTGGGGTGTCCTATCGAGTGAAAAGGGCATGGCCTGTGCAGAAGCTGGAGCGGTCCGGAACATCTGGAACATTCAGATAGATATAAAAAATATTCAATCATTTCATATGGTTAGTCAGTGTTTGGTGTTCCGTCCCTACTGGTACAAACCGGATCGCTCTGGAACAAATTTGTTCCGGCTGGTTCCGTCACTGTTCCAACCGGTGGCACGTCCAGAACAGGGCTACAGGCTGCATGCCACGGGGCTTTCAGCAGTTTTCCTCAACATTGTGTTCCGAAACGTTCCGGGAGAGCTGGAACACTGCCCTGTCGCTGGAGGCCACGAACGGCGTGGGGTCCAGCTATCCGGTGGTTCGCTGTTCCGGTTGTTCCGGGACGTTCACAGCCCTGAGCATGTTTTCAACATTGGAGAATCGAAAATGCCCGCTCTCAATGCCCCAGTTCGCGCCGAAATGTCTGCCCAATCCCTGGACTTTGCCCATTGCTGGCAACAGGCCGTCGAGCTGGTCGGCCTGTCGTCCTCGGTCCCCATGATCACCACCATGAGAGAGCTGAGCATTGCAGGGGGGGGGTTATCGCCGCTTCTCAAACGCCTGCATTCCCTGGACACCCCGCGCCGTGCGCTCCTGCTGACCATGGCCTGCATGGCCAACCCGAAGCGCGCCGAATGGCTCCAGGGCGAAGTGGGTTTGCACTTCGGACAACTGACAGCTGCAGACCTGGGCACTGAAGTATTCCAGGTGCTGGTGGGATTGCTGGCGTCCTTCCCCTTTACCAACAGGGCCTGCGAGTGCCCCAGCGACTGGAGCGAGCTTGAACAACTCTATCTGAGCAACGATCTGGAGCCGCACCATGGATAAAACCGAACAGGACAAGCTGATACGCCATCAGCGCCTTGAAGCGTTCCGAGACTTTGCCCGAGGCCGTATCAATCTTGATCTGCTGCAGAACGATGGCGAGCGGTTCACGCACTCCACCGTCCAACTGATCTTCGAGGCCTTCCTGGCAGAGGCGGCGGGTGCGCAGGTTATCGGTCAGCAGCTTTACGCCGGTATCAAAGAGGGCAGCAGATACCACTCCCAAATCGAGTTCGGTAACTCCTGCGGTTGGCCGTACCCGTTCCCAATCAAGTTGGAACCGTGCCCTGAGGGGTATGTGGTGAGGGGCGGTGTTGGTGGCAGGTATCGGATGGAAGACGTGGAGCTTTACGTGCTTCAGCACGGCTCCAAAGTGCGTGTGGCCTGAATAGGAGATCGAGGAGGAATGAAGATTCGTTACAGCGCCAATGCCTTGAACGGTTCTCTGCAGTTACCCAACTTCTACGTGGATCTCTGCACAGTTGAAGAGTTGGCTGAACTCGCTGCCATTGGGCATTGGCAAGATCACCCAGAAGAAACCCCGACTCAGATCACCATTGTTCACTTGCTGGACGTAGACGGCCAAGACTTGGGGGTATTTGAAGTGCGCTGTGAGCAGCGCCCGGTATTCACCGCCAGCCATATGCGGCAGGCGTGATAGAGACGGTGTCGAGGAGTTGCAGCTCCCCGACACCAACCAC
The DNA here is from genome assembly GCF_009908285.1 of Pseudomonas sp. Fl4BN1. Lineage (GTDB taxonomy): Bacteria > Pseudomonadota > Gammaproteobacteria > Pseudomonadales > Pseudomonadaceae > Aquipseudomonas. Next base: position 4,691 of record NZ_JAAARM010000046.1, on the reverse strand, counting down.
CAGCAAAGGAGCAACACATGCAAGCGATACATCCAAGCGGTAGCGCGGTAAAGGCTACCACAGCCCCCGAACGTCAGTTGGCCCTGGTAATGGTTGGCCAGGCACTAATTGAGTATCAGGTGCAAAAAACACCAGATGCCAGGTGCCAGCTGGAAGTCCTGGCAGCTCAGGCCAAGCGCCTGGGCGCTTTGTCTGACAGCGATACCACCTTGCTGGCCCAGCTTCTGGCGCGGCCTGTGATCAATCTGACTTTGAACTGAGGTCCCTATGATCATTATTGTTCGTCAATCCACTGGGGCCTACCTGGCCAGGGCAAAGGGCATGGGTATAACCGCGAGTTGTACAGAGAGTCCTCTATGTGCTGCCAAGTGCGTAGCGGCAAAGCTAGATCGTAATCCGGACCTGTTGGAGCAGGTTTCGCATGATCAGGGGCAGGGGGTTTACGCCTTCCAGTTGCGAGAGGTGCAGCCCGGATAGATAGGCGAAAGGGCGAGAGTTGTATGGGGCAGGGGGTGGCTAAGGCCGCCCCTTGCACTTTCCGCTGATGGCGTATTGCTACTCCCTTATCAGACTCCCGCCCCGCCAATTCAGGCAACCTCATTCAAGGAGTAGTAAATGAAAAACCTGAACCTTACGGACATTCGTGGCGAGCTGCAGGGCGCGGCCGCCATCATGCACATGATTGTCGAGATCTCCAGCGCGGAAGTCCCGCTCAGTGACGAAGGCCGAGCCGGTTTGTTTGAGGTCGGAAAGTTGGCTATTGATCGTATAGAAGGAGCCGTGGCGGCTCTCGGAGATTACGAGGCAGGCAAAGCCCCTAGCTGATCGAACAGAAGGCGCTGTTGTGCTTTAGGTAACTCGCGGAGTCGGTCGAACAATAGAGCGTCAACCGACTTCGCGGACGGGCTCAGGGTATGCGAAAACGTCAGATGCGCGACCCAGGAATGACCGCAGTGTACGTCCAGACACTGACAATAGAGCTTCCTGAAGTCCGGCGATAGCGCCTCACTGTGCCCTATCCGCCCTTTGTGCCCACACTTACAAATGACTCGCATGCAACCCTCCCCAAGGGTCCTATTTGGGTGCTATTTTGCCACAGCATGTCGGGCCTAGCGGTGGCAATGACCCCATATCAGGTGGTTTCGACGTCAGCCGGGGGCTCTCTCCACGCAATGCGCCGATCCTCTCGCAGAGTGTCGTTCACCTGGTCGAACAGCTGGCCGATCGGACGTATCTCGTTGCTGGTGTAGACCCGATCAATTTTTTCGATATCACCGAAACCTGCGCTGTTCTCGGGAATGATCCCCGCCAGTGCCGGGTTCATGCGCCAGGCGGCGATGATGTCGTTTCGCGTGATGTTCTTGACCTTCTCCAGCTCGTCCTTGGCCTGGAAGTCCCCCACGGGGATGATCTGGATAGCGTTTTCCTTACCGCCGGGGATGTTCACAAACATAGAGCGGAAGTTGCCCACGCCCTTACTTGAGCTGATCTGTTCGCGTAGGTTTTCTTCGTCGTCCTCGGTCAGGTCCGGGTCGTTGGTGTAGAAGATGTACCCGGCGTGGGCGCCGTTGCTGTAGTAGCGCCGACGGAACAGGGTTGCGGCTTCGTTGAGCAGCAGCGCCTGCATGCCGCCCAGGTAGTCCGGAATGCCGTAAATGGTCTGTTCCACGTCGTAGTCCATGACGTGCTCGATCTCGTCCTGGTCGAAGTCCATAAACTTGCTGTCGGGCAGCAGCATCCGATAACCACCGTCCACCTTTACCCGCATGTTGATCGCCGGCACGTGCTGCAGCTCTAGCACCTGGCCGAAGGCGTTTGTGTTGCGGTAGAAGAAAGCCTCGCCAAACACCATGTAGTCCAGGCCCGCACAGCCCATTGTCCGGGCGCTGCAGCCTGCTGAGGGCAAGAACTCACGCAACAGCAGGTTTCGCTTGAACTTCGGGATAGCGCCGTGGTGCGCGTTTGCCCGCAGCAGCTTGGCCAGGCCGGTGCGCGACACCGGCGGCTTGTAGATCTCCCCGTCGTCGCTGGGAAACACCCCCACGTACTCGCCGATGTTGCCGGACAGCACCTGCTCGGGCTCGCCGAACGTGAACGACCGCATAGGCTGTTGCTGTCGCGCCTGCTGGACTACCGGGCGCTTTTTGTGTCGAAGCTTGGGCATTGTTTCCACTCGTGACGTAGCGGCTACGGCGCCGCTTGTTGGTGTTTAGAGGTTCGTTGTGCAGCGCATGCATGACCGCCCAGGCAACGTCGGCGTGTCCGGTGGCGTCGGTGCGGGATGCGCTGTAGGTCACCTGGCCGCTGCCGGTGGTGCCTCGCTTGATCGTGAGGAAGGCCTGGGCGATATCGGTCCAACCCGCGTCCCATTCGATGCGGCTGCCTTGGATCGTGTCCTGGGCCTTGAGTACCAGGAGGTTTTTCGTATCCAGGCTGTAGTGGATCGAGGTCGCCCGGGGGTAGAAGTCGCGCACCAGGTCGAACACGCCGTAACCAATGCCCGTGGTGTCGATACCGATGTGCTGCACGTTGAAGCGCTCGGTGAGTTTCTTGACCTGGTCGGCTTGATACTTGAAGGACTGGCCCCGCCAGCTGTGCTTCTCCAAGATCCGGAACTTGGCCCCGGCTTCCAGCGGTGGCGCGATGACCACGCAAGTGGCGTCGTCGCGTGTGCGGCTTGGGTCGTAGCCGATCCAGACCGGGCTGTTTCCATAGGGGCGGTCCGCTTCGGGGTCGAAGTCGTCCCACAGCGTCAGATCGGAATAGCAGCGCTCCAGGTCTTTGAGGCCGAATGCGCTCTGTGTGCTGTCGATGAACTTGCAGTAGAACAGCTGCTGGAACTTGTCCTCGTCGTACTCCAGCTGCAGCTGCTCGACGTCGAACAGATCGCAGCCCCCGGCGATCGCATCGTCCAGAGTGATGGTCTTGCGCCACTGGCCATCCGGACAGAGGGCGCCCTGCGTGTAGGCCGATTCGCTGGGCCAGACGCCGCCGGCTTTCTTGCCGCGCTTGCTGTTGCGGAATTCTTCGCCGGACCAGAACGGATAGGCCTGATGCGACACCGCGCTGGGCGTCGAGAAATAGGTTTTCCGCCACTTCTTGTGGGTGCCCATGGCGCTGGCCACGGTGCTGAGCTTGTCGAAATCGCGAATCCAGAAGTATTCGTCAACGTAGACGTGCCCGTGGTAGCCCTGGGCGGTACTGCTGTTGGTGCTGAGAAAGCGCAGTTCCGCGCCATTGCTGAGCACAATGGGGTTGCCGGTCAACTCGATGCCGAACCACTGCTGGGCAAACTGGATGATGTAGCTGCGGAAGATCTCCGACTGCGATCGGCTGGCCGACAGAAACACCTGGTTGTCGCCGCTTAACACGGCGTCCATGAAGGCCTCGCCGGCGAAGTAGTAGGTCAGGCCTACCTGGCGACTTTTCAGGATGTTCCTGATTCGCCGCGTCAGCGGGTTTTGCTTGGCTTCGAACAGTTCCTGCTGGTAGCGGTACATTTTGGAGATGAACTTATCAAGGAAGTCCACTTCCGTGAGGCCGCTCACGTCGTTTTTGGCCTTTTTCTCCCGCTTCTTGCCGCCACCCTCCCCACGGCCGGAACGGTCGCCACGCGATCGTTGGCGGGGTTCCTGGGGCTCGTCCTGATCGTCGCCGGCCAGCACCGCCGGCGCTAGTTTCGCAGCTTGTTTCAGCAGCCGTTCGCGAACAGTGGTCAGCCGGTCCAGTTCGTTCAGATCGTCTTTTGACAGGCTGCCGACCTTATCCAAGAGCAGGGTGATTCGCCGGCCTACAGCCGTCAGCGGCTCTTCATCCGAAAGCATGTCCTCCCACCCGCCCTGGCGTATCCAGTAGTAGACGATCCGGATATTGGGCAGGTGGAGCTGCGCCTGAATTTCCTTCGCCTTGCAGCGGCGTAGAAACAGGCGTTTTGCGGCTTCTTTAACTTCGGTTGAGTAGTACATGGGCCGCAGTCTATGCGGCGAAAATGCGATAAACGCGGGGTTAATTTCCGCGATCCTCCTATAACGAGAATCTAGGAGGTGCGCGGAATTGAATCGTTTGTTTGGGCACTTTCGGCTGCCTATCGTGGCGGCAATTCAACCGATTGAGCGCAGTTAACGCCCATGCCCCGTTCCCTTGTTTCGTACTGGAAACGTGTCGCCACCAGCGGCACCACCGCTGATGGCCGCGAGATCCTTCCCCAGGAACTGCGCGATATCGCTGAGACCTATAAGCCGTCTTTTTATACCGCTGTTATCTGGTGTGAACATGAACGCTGGCAGGGCTGTTTCGGGACTGTATTCGCGGTCCGCTTGATTGAAGAAGGCGAAGACCTAGAGCCCGGTGAAGTCGCGCTGGAAGCCCAGCTCAAGCCCAACGACCGTTTGCTGGCACTCAATGACGAAGGTCAGAAGCTGTTCACCAGCATTGAAATCCGACCCAACTTCCGCGGCAGTGGCAAGGCCTATTTGGGTGGCCTGGCGGTGACTGATGAACCCGCCAGCATTGGTACTCAAGAACTCTACTTTTCCCACCGGACTGGCAAGGACGGGTATTACGCCGCCTCTGTCGAACTGGGCCCGCTTGAAGACATCCCGCCAGCCAGCGAGCTGAATAAGTTTTTCGCTTTGTTTTCAGGGCTACTCAAGCGCTTTAGCACCGAAGCCCTCCCCGCAACCCCGTCAACC
>NZ_JAAARM010000045.1 GCF_009908285.1 Pseudomonas sp. Fl4BN1 | reverse complement strand
ACCCAACACCCCTCCCCTTCAGCGAAAGTCCCGTCGCTGGCGTATCAACGCATAGGCACTGTGCAACTCACGGGTCTTTTCCGTGGCGTCACGTACCTGGGCTGCACTGGCGCCGCTACCGGCGATCTTGTCCGGATGATGACGACTGAGCAGCCGACGATAGGCGTGCTTGATTTGCGCCGGCTCACTGGTGGCGGCAACCCCCAACACACTCAATGCTTCCTGATAGGTGATGGTCCCTTCCCCCAGGTTCTTTCTGGCCGGCCCATAGTCTTGTGCCAGCGCCTGAATCTGCTCCGTGGTCCAGCCTAGCCATTTACCCCAGAGCTGGATCAGCTCGCGCTCCGCTGGCCCCACCCGGCCATCGGCCCAGACCATACGCCAACAAGCCCGCAGCACACCTTCTGCGGCGTGAGGCTGGGTACCAAGACGCCGCAGGTACCCGCGCAGGCGATCATTGCCCGACTTGCCACGGTTAAAGGCAGCAATGGCCCGGCGCTGCCCGGCATCATTCATCTCCAGCGAACGCATTTCCTGACGCGCCTGCTGAATATGCCCATCGACTACCCGGCCATCACTTTTCGCCAGCCGTCCCAACAGTACGAACAGCAGTTCATCGTTGCGCAACGCCGGGCGACCACCCAGGCGTTCACGTACCTGCGCCCAGCTGCGCAGTTGCAGACGCCGGTCCAGCGCCTGCCCCAACAACGCACCAAGCATGGCCCCCGGAATGCTGGCAATTGCAAAACCCGCTCCGGCTCCGATCAGAGTCCCTGGCCACCACATATCAGCGACTCGCTTGCAGCAAGTGTTCAACCTGCGCCAAGCGCTCGACAGTGCCGACATCAATCCACTGCCCCTGCATATGCTCGCCGCTGACCTGTCCCTGGGCCATGGCTTCGCGAAGCAGCGGCGCCAGTTTGAAGGGGCCGGCGACACAATGCTGGAACAGCCGAGGATGCAGAACGGAGATGCCGCTGAACGTCAGGGCCGCAACGCCAGGCTGGGCATCGTGCAACAGGCCGTTCTTCAGGCAGAAATCACCGCCGCTGGGATGGTGCGCCGGGTTGTCGACCATCACCAGGTGAGCCAGCCCGGCCAGGGGGCGACGCAGAGAGGCAAAGTCGTAGTCGGTCCAGATGTCGCCGTTGACCACCAGGAACGGCTCTTCGCCCAGCAAGGGCAACGCCTGGAAAATGCCACCGGCAGTTTCCAGAGGTTGGCTTTCCGCCGAGTACTGGATATTCAGGCCCCAACGCTGACCATCGCCCAAGGCATCCTCGATCTGCTGGCCAAGCCAGGCATGGTTGATGACGATATCGCGAAAGCCCGCTGCCGCCAGGGCCCGCAGGTGGTATTCGATCAAGGGCACGCCAGCTACAGGCAGCAGCGGTTTGGGAGTGGTCAAGGTCAAGGGGCGCATGCGTTCACCCTTACCGGCGGCCAGAATCATCGCCTTCATGCATTGGCTCCCACCGGCTGGCGCAGGCTGAGCAGCAACTGCGACAACTCCACCAGTTCGGGGCGGCGAGCCAGCACTGCTTCTATATAGGCAAAGAAGCGCGGGACATCCGCCAGGTAGCGAGGCTTGCCGTCGCGATGGCAGATTCGCGAGAAGATGCCGATTACCTTGAGATGACGCTGAACGCCCATCAGATCACTGGCCCGAAGAAACTCGTCAAAGTCCTCATGGACCGCAATCCCTCGTGCCCGTGCCTGGTTCCAGTAGTCGTTCAACCAGCCCTGAACTCGCGATTCCGGCCAGCTGAGGAAGGCATCCTTGAACAAACAGGTCACGTCGTAGGTCACCGGACCGTAGACCGCATCCTGAAAGTCCAGTACCCCCGGGTTCGGCTCGCTGAGCATCAGGTTACGTGGCATATAGTCGCGATGCACCAGCACCTTGGGTTGCGCAAGGGCACTGTCGATCAGCAAATCGGTAACCTTTTGCCACTGCTCGCGCTGCTGTTGATTGAAGGTAACGCCCAACTCACGCCCGACGTACCACTCAGGGAACAGTTCCAGTTCGCGGCGCAGCAAGGCGACATCGTAGCTGGGCAATGGCGCATCCATCGGCAGTTGCTGAAAGGCCAGCAACGCTTGCAGCGCATCGTCGAAAAATGCGTCGGCATTGTTCTCGTCGATCACGTCAAGATAGGTCTGGTTGCCCAGGTCATTGAGCAAAAGAAAGCCACGAGGCAAATCTTGTGCATAAATTTTCGGCACGTTAATGCCGGAAGTCGCCAGCAAATGGGCGATATCCACGAAGGGTTTGCAGTTTTCCTGGGGCGGCGGAGCGTCCATGACCACGAAGCTGCGGCCCGCCCCCTGCCAGCGGAAATAACGGCGGAAACTCGCGTCGCTGCTGGCCGCGGTCAACGTTGCCGAGGGCACCTCGCCCCAGCCTTGTGCTGCATAAACAATCGCCAACTGCTCATCGAGCCAAACTTTCAGGTGTTGCAAGCGTACATCTTGGTCAGGCATTACAAGGGTCTCCGACGGCGCTAGCCGTCAAGCGGGTCATGCTTTATTATCCAGCATCTTTTTCAGACCATCGAGAGGCGTGCGGCCCACCACCGCGGGCAGATGGCACGCAGGAAGCCCGGACTAATAAGATGGCATTGAAATCCCCCGCGTTTCGTAAAAAATTTCCGTTGCTGGTTACCGGCAGTTTGCTGGCCCTGCAACCTCTAGCCACTTCCTTCGTGGTCGCCGCGGAACAGTATGACTGCTCGGTCTCTGCTTCGGGTGGCTGGGCCTGTGCGCCGAAAAGCAGCGCAGCCCAACTGCCTCCGCGCCCGGTCCACGACGCCAGCTCGGTCAGTTCCAGCGGTTCCACCGCGGCCGAAAGCGTAGGCTCCGGCGAAGCCAGCGGCGACAAGCCAGCACTGGTGACCCAGGCCAAAGGTCGTGGTCTGAAGTCCCGCAGTACGGACTACAGTCACCTCGACTGGGTGCCGCGTGAAAAGCTCACCGCCGCTCAATTGGCTGAAACCGGTCCTTACTGCTCTGGTTCCTATATCGAACCGATTCGTCCTGGCATGAATGACAAGACGAATAAAAGTGACGCGCCGACCTTTATCGGCGCCAAGGCTTCGCGTTATCAGCAGGAAGAACAAGTTGCGACCCTGGCCGGTGACGTGGTCATGCGCCAAGGCAGCATGCAGGTCGAGGCCGATGAAGCAAGCCTGTACCAGGCCGAGAATCGTGGCGAACTGAGCGGTAACGTGCGCGTACGCGACAATGGCGCGCTGCTGGTCGGCGACCACGCCGATGTCCAGCTGGACACCGGTGAAGCCAAGGTCGACAACGCCGAGTACGTCCTGCACAAGTCTCGGGTCCGTGGTAACGCGCTGTACGCCAAGCGTGCAGAAAACGCCATCATCCGCCTCAAGGATGGTACGTACACCACGTGCGAGCCGAATAGCAACGCCTGGCAGCTCAAGGGCAACAACATCACCTTGAACCCGGCCACCGGCTTCGGTACTGCGACCAACGTGACCCTTCGGGTCAAAGATATTCCGGTGCTCTACACCCCATATATCTACTTCCCGATCGACGATCGTCGCCAGTCCGGCTTCTTGCCACCGAGCTTCAGCTCCGGCAGCGATACCGGCTTCATGCTGGTCACACCGTACTACTTCAACCTGGCGCCAAACTACGATGCCACGTTGTATCCGCGCTATATGGCCAAGCGCGGCCTGTTGATGGAAGGCGAGTTCCGTTACCTGACCAAGAGCAGCGAAGGTCAGTTCGGCGCCGCGTACCTCAACGACGACAACACCGATCGCAGCAAGCAGACCGACTACGAAAAAACCCGCTACATGCTCAACTGGCAGCACAAGGGCGGGCTTGATTCGCGTCTGATGACCGAGGTCGACTACACCAAGATCAGCGACCCGTATTACTTCCAGGACCTGCAAACCGACCAGATCGGCGTAAAGACCACCGACTACGTCAACCAGCAAGGCGCCGTGACCTATCGTGGCGATGACTACACCGCACGCCTCAACGTGCAGGCGTATGAACTGGCGAGCGTGTCCAACATCACCCCGTACAACCGGCTGCCGCAGATCACCTTCAACGGTGCGCTGCCGTACCATCCGCAAGGTCTGGATTTCACTTACGAAACCGAACTGGTGCGCTTTGAGCGGGATCTGTTGACAGGTAACTTCACGGATAAAGATGGCGGCCCTATCGATCCGGTCAAAGGTACAGTGGGCACTCCACGACTGGATACCAATGTCGCCGGCCTGGCTCGTTCAAACGGTGACCGCTTGAACCTCAAGCCTGGTGTCAGCCTGCCGTTGAACTGGAGTTATGGCTACCTGACGCCGTCCCTCAAGTACATGTACACCCAATACAGCTTGGATCTGGATGCGCAGGGCAAACAAGACCTGCGCCTCAACAAGAACAATTCGGCAGCCTTGGGCGAATCGTTCAACAGCTCGCAGAATCGTGGCGTTCCGATCGCCAGCGTCGACGGCGGCCTGTACTTCGACCGTGACACCCATTGGTTTGGCAAGAACTACCGCCAGACCCTGGAGCCACGGGCGTTCTACCTCTATGTACCTGAGGAAGACCAGAAGAACATCCCGGTATTCGATACCGGCGAGTCCACCTTCAGCTACTCCTCGCTGTTCCGTGACAACCGTTTCTCCGGCTCCGACCGTGTCGGCGACGAGAACAAGCTGTCTCTTGGCCTGACCAGCCGCTGGATCGAAGACAACGGCTTCCAGCGCCAACGCATCAGCGTCGGTCAAGCCGTGTACTTCAAGGACCGCACCGTCCAGTTGCCAGGCATCGATTACCGTACCCGTGCTGACGCTACGTCCAACGTCTCGCCTTATGCGCTTGAGTACGAATACCGCTTCAACCGCGACTGGCGCGCCAACACAGAGTACAACTGGGATCCGGATAGCCACAGCACGCGCTCCGGCAGTGCAATGTTCCACTACCAGCCTGAAGACAACCCGAACAAGGTGGTCAACGCCGGTTATCGCTATCGCAACGACCAGATTCGTTACGACCAGAACAGCGGTACCTGGAAAATGGGTGGCGACTACGGCACCCCGGGCACTCCGGGCTACGTGAAGGACTACTACAAGATCCAGCAGCATGACTTCTCGGTGATCTGGCCGATCGTGCCGCAATGGAACGCCATCAGCCGCTGGCAGTACGACTACAACCGTAACCGCACGCTCGAGGCCTTCGGTGGTTTCGAATACGACAACTGCTGCTGGAAACTGCGCCTGATCAGCCGTTACTGGGTCAAGTATGACGAGTTCAGTCAGAACGCTCCGGAAAACGAGAAAGGCGACCGCGGCATCTTCCTCCAAATTGTTCTGAAGGGACTCGGTGGCGTCATGGGCACCAAGGTAGAGAGCTTCCTCGACAAAGGCATTCAAGGTTATCGTGAACGTGAAGACCAAGCTTTCTGATTGTCTGCGCCCGCTGATGCTGGGCGCGCTGTTCCTGAGCACTGCGGCCAGCGCCGCCGTGCAGTCCATCGACAAGGTCGTGGCCATCGTCGACAACGACGTGGTCATGCAGAGCCAGTTGGACCAGCGGGTTCACGAAGTTCAGCAAACCATCGCCAAGCGTGGCGGTGGCGTGCCGCCGACCAGCGTCCTGGAACAACAGGTTCTGGAGCGTCTGATCGTTGAAAACCTGCAACTGCAGATTGGCGAACGCTCAGGCATCCGTATCACCGACGAAGAACTGAACCAGGCCATTGGCACCATTGCCCAGCGCAACAGCATGAGCATCGAGCAGTTCCGTGCAGCCCTGGCTCACGACGGTTTGTCTTATGACGACGCTCGTGACCAGGTTCGCCGTGAGATGATCATCAGCCGTGTGCGTCAACGCCGCGTGGCTGAGCGCATTCAGGTATCGGAGCAGGAAGTGAAGAACTTCCTCGCCTCGGACCTGGGCAAGATGCAGCTCTCCGAAGAATTGCACCTGGCCAACATCCTGATTCCGACCCCGGAAAGCGCCAACTCCGAGGCCATTCAGAACGCGGCCCGTCAGGCCATGGATGTGTACCAACAGCTCAAGCAAGGTGCGGACTTCGCGCAACTGGCAATTGCCCGTTCCGGCAGTGACAACGCTCTGGAAGGCGGTGACATGGGCTGGCGTAAAGCCGCTCAATTGCCCCCTCCGTTCGATCGTGAACTGAGTGCAATGGCAGTGGGCGAAATCACTCAACCAGCGCGCACCCCAGGCGGCTTCATCATCCTCAAGCTGCTGGACAAGCGTGGCGGCGGCAATCAGGTGCGTGACGAAGTGCATGTACGCCACATCCTGATCAAGCCAAGCGAAATTCGTAGCGAAGAAGAGACCAAGCGCCTGGCGCAGAAGCTCTACGATCGCATCGAAGCCGGCGAAGACTTTGCCGAACTGGCGAAAAGCTACTCGGAAGACCCGGGCTCGGCGCTCAACGGCGGCGACCTTAACTGGATCGACCCGAACGCTCTGGTGCCGGAATTCCGCGAAGTGATGGCCAAGACCCCGCAAGGCCAGCTGTCCAAGCCGTTCAAGAGCCCTTATGGCTGGCATGTCCTGGAAGTCCTCGGCCGTCGTGCCACCGACAGCACCAGCCAGGCCCGCGAGCAGCAAGCCATGACCGTCCTGCGTAACCGTAAATACGACGAAGAGCTGCAGACCTGGCTACGCCAGATCCGTGATGAAGCCTATGTCGAGATCAAACTGCCAGGCGCGGAACAGGCGGCACATTGAAACCCAGACGTTTCGCACTGACACCCGGTGAGCCTGCGGGCATAGGTCCTGACCTTTGCCTGCTGCTCGCCTCGCAACCCCAGCCACATCCCCTGATTGCCATTACCAGCCGTGACCTGCTCCTTGAGCGGGCCACGCAACTGGGTGTGGCAGTCGATCTGCTACCGGTGACCCCGGACCAACTACCGACGGTACCCGCTCCGGCGAACAGCCTGTATGTCTGGGATACACCTCTGGGCAAACCAGTGGTCAGTGGCCAACTGGACAAGGCCAATGCCGCCTTTGTCCTGGAAACCCTGACTCGCGCTGGCCAGGGCTGTCTCGATGGGCATTTCGCCGGCATGATCACCGCCCCCGTACATAAGGGCGTGATCAACGATTCCGGGATCGCCTTTTCCGGCCATACCGAATTCCTCGCCGACCTGACCCACACCGAACAGGTCGTGATGATGCTCGCCACCCATGGCTTGCGCGTAGCACTGGTGACCACTCACCTGCCCCTGCGGGAGATCGCCGACGCGATTACCGTCGAGCGACTGGAACGAGTCACACGGATTCTGCACGCCGACCTGCAGCACAAGTTCGGGATCGCCCGGCCGCGCATCCTGGTTTGCGGGCTCAACCCCCATGCCGGCGAAGGCGGGCACCTGGGCCGCGAAGAAATCGACATTATCGAACCCACCCTAGAGCGCCTGCGCAATGAAGGCATGGACCTGCGTGGCCCATTGCCTGCCGACACTCTGTTTACCCCCAAATATCTGGAGCACTGCGACGCAGTGCTGGCGATGTACCACGACCAGGGCTTGCCTGTGCTGAAATACAAAGGTTTCGGCGCGGCTGTCAACGTAACGCTCGGCTTGCCGATCATCCGCACTTCAGTCGACCACGGCACCGCCCTGGATCTGGCCGGCAGCGGCAAGATCGACACCGGCAGCCTGCAGGTCGCCTTGGAAACCGCCTACCAGATGGCCGAGAACCGTTTATGAGCGAGCAATACCAACACCGGGCGCGCAAGCGCTTCGGCCAGAACTTCCTGCACGACGCGGGCGTCATCGACCGTATCCTGCGGGCCATCCATTCCAAGCCCGAAGACCGTCTGCTGGAAATCGGCCCGGGCCAGGGCGCCCTGACCGAAGGCCTGCTGAACAGCGGTGCGCAGCTGGATGTGGTGGAGCTGGACAAGGATCTGATCCCGATTCTCAACCAGCAATTCGCCGACAAGAGCAACTTCAACCTGCACCAGGGCGATGCCCTGAAGTTCGACTTCAATACCCTGGGTGCAGCACCCAGAAGCCTACGGGTAGTCGGCAACCTGCCCTACAACATCTCTACCCCGCTGATCTTTCACCTGTTGCAGAACGCCGGTCTGATCCGCGACATGCACTTCATGCTGCAAAAGGAAGTGGTCGAGCGCCTGGCTGCCGGCCCTGGCGGTGGTGACTGGGGTCGCCTGTCGATCATGGTTCAGTATCACTGCCGCGTGGAACACCTGTTCAACGTCGGCCCCGGCGCCTTCAATCCCCCACCGAAGGTCGATTCGGCGATCGTACGACTGGTACCGCACGCGGTACTGCCGCACCCGGCCAAGGACCACCGCCTGCTGGAGCGCGTCGTTCGCGAAGCCTTCAATCAGCGTCGCAAGACCCTGCGCAACACCCTCAAGGCCCTCCTCAGCAACGCCGAGATCGAGGCCGCAGGCGTCGACGGCAGCCTGCGCCCCGAGCAGCTCGACCTGGCGGCCTTCGTGCGCTTGGCCGACCAGTTGGCAGACCAGGTCAAGCCCGACGTCAACTGAAACGCCCCGGGCCGATAACGGGTAGGACGCCAGACAGGATGTCTGGTTTACTACCTGATACTTGACCTAGACTGACCTCCATCAGTTTTGTCCCGCGCCCGCTTTGCTTTGAAAGGCCTTTTTGCATGTCCGATCCTCGTTATCAGGTCGACGTCAGCGTCGTCACCCGCTTTCTGGCAGACCAATCGCAACCCGAGCAAAACCGCTTCGCCTTCGCCTACACCATCACGGTCCAGAACAACGGCTTGCTTCCAGCCAAGCTGCTGTCACGGCACTGGGTGATCACCGACGGTGACGGGCATGTCGAAGAGGTCCGCGGCTCTGGGGTGGTTGGCCAGCAACCGCTGATCGCCGCGGGTAAAAGCCACACCTACAGCAGCGGCACGGTAATGACCACCCGGGTTGGCAATATGCAGGGCAGCTATCAGATGGTGGCCGAAGACGGCAAACAGTTCGACGCCATCATCGCGCCCTTCCGCCTCGCAGTACCCGGAGCCTTGCACTGATGGCGACCTACGCTGTCGGCGACCTGCAAGGCTGCCTGGAGCCGCTGCAGTGCCTGCTTGAACAAGTTGCCTTCGACCCAGCCCGGGACCGCCTGTGGCTGGTGGGCGACCTGGTCAATCGCGGCCCGCAGTCGCTGGAAACCCTGCGCTACCTCTATTCAATCCGCGACTCGCTGGTCTGCGTGCTGGGCAATCACGACCTGCACCTGCTGGCTGCCTGGCGCAACATCGAGCGCCTGAAAAAATCCGATACCCTGCGCGAGATCCTGGAAGCTCCGGATTGCGAAGCGCTGTTGCAGTGGTTGCGCCGGCAAAAGCTGATGCACTACGACGAAGCCCGCAACGCCGCCCTGGTACACGCGGGCATCGCACCACAGTGGTCGTTGAAGAAAGCCCTGAAATGCGCTTCCGAGGTTGAAGAGGCGCTGCGTGACGATAACCTCTTCGAGCCTTTCCTGGACGGCATGTACGGTAACGAACCTGTGAAATGGAATAGCGAGCTCAAAGGCGTGACTCGCCTGCGAGTCATCACCAACTATTTCACCCGCATGCGTTTCTGCACCAGCGAGGGCAAGCTCGACCTCAAGAGCAAGGAAGGACTGGACACCGCACCACCAGGCTACGCCCCCTGGTTCAGTCACAAGGAGCGCAAGACCCGCAACCTGAAGATCATCTTCGGCCATTGGGCGGCCCTGGAAGGCCATTGCAACGAACCCGGCATCTTTGCCCTGGACAGCGGTTGTGTCTGGGGTGGAACCATGACCTTGCTAAATGTCGACACCGGCGTGCGCCTGACCTGCGACTGCGATGCACACGGCCACACAGCACCTCTTTCCCCAGACCCCTTGCCCGTCCCGGCAACGCGCTAAACGCGCGCTGATCATCAGGCTTCAGGAGCCCGCCATGAGCGAATTCAAACGCATCCCCCCAGAACAGGCCCAGGCATTGCGCGAGCAAGGTGCGGTAGTGGTGGACATCCGTGATCCGCAGACCTATGCACTGAACCACATCAGCGGCTCGCACCATCTGGATAACCACTCCATATCCGACTTCATCCGCGGTGCCGACCTTGACGCCCCGCTGGTGGTGGTCTGCTATCACGGCAACTCCAGCCAGAGTGCAGCGGCGTACCTGGTCAGCCAGGGCTTTTCCGACGTTTACAGCCTCGATGGAGGCTTCGAACTCTGGCGTAGCACCTACCCTGCGGAAATCGCCCAAGGCAACGCCGAATAATTTTTTTCTGCAGCTCTAGCCCGCGGATTACACGGGCTGACGCTGCACCAGACGAACGGTAGTCCGCAACTAATTCCCCATCTCTCCTTGACCTCTCGGATTCCGAACTATCCTTAGCCTCAGGCCATCCAAATCAGGGGAGAGCCGGTACACCGGCGAGCGGGTCATCGGTACTAGCTTTCAAGGTCGATAGCTTTGAAAGTGTTCTGGGGGGTAAACAGCAGCTGGAAACTCAGCTGCATGCCAGCACTTGACTGACTGATCCGACGCCGGCTCCACGTATCGAGCGAGGTGACGTCATGAGTATTTTTAGCCACTTCCAACAACGCTTCGAATCCACACGCCAGGAAGAGCTTTCGCTGCAGGAATACCTGGAACTGTGCAAAAAGGACCGCAGCGCCTATGCCTCGGCCGCCGAGCGCCTGCTATTGGCCATCGGCGAACCCGAACTGCTGGACACCTCGACCAACTCGAGACTGTCGAGAATCTTCTCCAATAAGGTGATCCGGCGTTATCCGGCCTTTGAAGACTTCCATGGCATGGAAGAGTGCATCGACCAGATCGTCTCCTATTTCCGCCACGCCGCTCAGGGCCTGGAAGAGAAGAAACAGATTCTTTACCTGCTGGGCCCGGTGGGCGGTGGCAAGTCGTCCCTGGCCGAAAAGCTCAAGCAACTGATCGAGAAAGTGCCTTTTTACGCCATCAAGGGCTCCCCCGTCTTTGAGTCGCCACTGGGCCTGTTCAACGCCACGGAAGATGGTGCGATTCTAGAAGAGGACTTCGGCATCCCCCGGCGCTACCTCAACACCATCATGTCGCCTTGGGCCACCAAGCGCCTATCAGAGTTCGGCGGCGACATCAGTCAGTTCCGAGTGGTGAAACTGTATCCATCGATTCTCAACCAGATCGCCGTGGCCAAGACCGAGCCGGGGGACGAGAACAACCAGGACATCTCGGCCCTGGTGGGCAAGGTGGATATCCGCAAGCTGGAAGAGTTCCCGCAGAACGATGCTGACGCCTACAGCTACTCCGGGGCACTGTGCCGGGCCAACCAGGGCCTGATGGAATTCGTCGAGATGTTCAAGGCGCCGATCAAGGTGCTGCACCCCTTGCTGACCGCGACCCAGGAAGGCAACTACAACAGCACCGAAGGCCTGGGCGCAATTCCGTTCACCGGCATTCTGCTGGCCCACTCCAACGAATCGGAGTGGCATACCTTCCGCAACAACAAGAACAACGAAGCGTTCATCGACCGGATCTATATCGTCAAGGTGCCGTACTGCTTGCGGGTCACTGATGAGGTGAAGATCTACGACAAGCTGCTGTTCAACAGCTCCCTGGCCAAGGCCCATTGCGCGCCCGACACCCTGAAGATGCTCGCGCAATTCACCGTGCTCTCGCGCCTCAAGGAGCCAGAAAACTCCAATATCTACTCGAAGATGCGGGTCTATGACGGCGAAAACCTGAAAGACACCGACCCCAAGGCAAAGTCGATTCAGGAATACCGCGACAGCGCCGGTGTAGATGAAGGGATGAACGGCCTATCAACCCGCTTTGCCTTCAAAATCCTGTCGAAAGTCTTCAACTTCGACCCCCATGAGATAGCCGCCAACCCGGTGCACCTGCTGTATGTACTGGAACAACAGATCGAACAGGAGCAGTTCCAGGCGGAAACCCGCGAGCGTTATCTGCGCTTCCTCAAGGAATACCTGGCACCACGCTACATCGAGTTCATCGGCAAGGAGATCCAGACCGCCTATCTCGAGTCCTACAGCGAGTACGGCCAGAACATCTTCGACCGTTATGTGCTGTACGCAGATTTCTGGATTCAGGATCAGGAGTACCGCGATCCCGAAACCGGCGAGATTCTCAACCGCGTAGCCCTCAACGAGGAACTGGAAAAGATCGAGAAGCCGGCGGGCATCAGCAACCCGAAAGATTTCCGCAACGAGATCGTCAATTTCGTCCTGCGCGCCCGAGCCAACAACAATGGCAAGAACCCTACCTGGCTCAGCTACGAGAAGCTGCGGGTGGTTATCGAGAAGAAGATGTTCTCCAACACCGAGGACCTGTTGCCGGTCATCAGCTTCAACGCCAAGGCCAGCAAGGAGGATCAGCAGAAGCACAACGACTTCGTCACGCGGATGGTCGAGCGCGGCTACACCGACAAACAGGTACGCCTGCTATCCGAATGGTATCTGCGGGTCAGAAAATCGCAGTAAGGCAGTGAAGCAGCAGCCAGCAGCAAGCTGAAAGCACCAAGTACGTCCATCGTGATTGCGCTTGCGCTTGCTGCCTGGAGCTGCTGGGAACTTGAAGCTGCCCGGAGGGCTCCCCATGAGCTATGTGATCGACCGACGACTCAATGGCAAGAACAAGAGCACGGTTAACCGCCAGCGCTTTCTGCGGCGCTACCGTGACCACATCAAGAAGGCCGTCGAAGAGGCCGTCAGCCGCCGTTCCATCACCGATATGGAACATGGCGAACAAATCAGTATTCCCGGGCGGGATATCGACGAACCGGTGCTTCACCATGGGCGTGGCGGCAAGCAGACCGTCGTTCACCCCGGCAACAAGGAGTTCACTGCAGGCGAGCATATAGCCAGACCCCAAGGGGGCGGCGGCGGAGGCGCAGGCCGTGGCAAGGCCGGTAATTCTGGCGAGGGCATGGACGAATTCGTGTTCCAGATCACCCAGGAGGAATTCCTCGAATTCATGTTCGAGGACCTTGAACTACCCAACCTGGTCAAACGCAACCTGACCGGCACCGACACCTTCAAGACCGTACGCGCCGGCATCAGCAATGAAGGCAACCCAGCACGCATCAACATCATCCGCACCCTGCGTTCAGCCCACGCCCGAAGGATTGCCCTCTCTGGCAGCAGCCGGGCGAAACTGCGGGAAGCCAAGGAAGAACTGGCGCGGCTAAAACGTGAAGAACCAGACAATTTCGGCGATATTCAGGAAGTCGAGGCGGAAATCGAACGTCTTAGCGCCCGAATTCACCGCATTCCGTTCCTCGACACCTTCGACCTGAAGTACAACCTGCTGATCAAACAGCCCAACCCCAGTTCCAAGGCCGTGATGTTCTGCCTGATGGACGTGTCGGGCTCCATGACCCAGGCCACCAAAGACATCGCCAAGCGCTTCTTCATCCTGCTTTATCTGTTCCTGAAACGTAATTACGACAAGATCGACGTGGTCTTCATTCGCCACCACACCAGCGCCCGCGAGGTGGATGAGGAAGAGTTTTTCTACTCCCGGGAAACCGGCGGCACCATTGTCTCCAGTGCCTTGAAGCTGATGCAGGAGATCATGGCCGAGCGTTATCCGAGCAACGAGTGGAACATCTACGCCGCCCAGGCTTCCGATGGCGACAACTGGAACGACGACTCACCCATCTGCCGCGATATCCTGATCAATCAGATCATGCCGTTCGTGCAGTACTACACCTATGTGGAAATCACCCCACGGGAACACCAGGCCCTGTGGTTCGAATACGAGCGAATTGCCGAGGCCTTTGCCGACACCTTCGCCCAGCAACAACTGGTATCGGCCGGGGATATCTATCCGGTCTTCCGTGAACTCTTCCAGCGCAGGTTAGTGACATGACCGCCAGAGAGCAGAAGCGCCAACCCATCTCCACCGGCTCGGAATGGACCTTCGAGCTGATCCGGGCCTACGACCGCGAAATCAGCCGTATCGCGGCACGCTATGCCCTGGATACCTACCCCAACCAGATCGAAGTGATCACTGCCGAGCAGATGATGGATGCCTATGCCTCGGTGGGCATGCCACTGGGTTACCACCATTGGTCCTATGGCAAACACTTCCTAAGCACTGAAAAGTCCTACACCCGCGGCCAGATGGGCCTGGCCTACGAAATCGTCATCAACTCAGACCCCTGCATTGCCTACCTGATGGAGGAAAACACCATCTGCATGCAGGCCCTGGTAGTGGCCCATGCCTGCTACGGGCACAACAGCTTCTTCAAGGGCAACTATCTGTTCCGCACCTGGACCGATGCCAGCTCGATCATCGACTACCTGGTGTTCGCCAAGCAGTACATCATGCAATGCGAGGAGCGCCACGGGATCGATGCCGTGGAGGACCTGCTGGACTCCTGCCACGCCCTGATGAACTACGGAGTCGATCGCTACAAGCGCCCTTACCCGATTTCCGCCGAAGAAGAGCGGCGGCGACAGAAGGACCGGGAAGAACACCTGCAGAAACAGATCAACGACCTGTGGCGTACGATCCCCAAAGGCGCAGACAAGTACAGCGATAAGGACAATGCGCGGTTCCCCAGCGAACCCCAGGAAAACATCCTGTATTTCATTGAAAAACACGCACCGCTACTGGAGCCCTGGCAGCGGGAAATAGTGCGCATCGTGCGCAAAATCGCCCAGTACTTCTATCCGCAGCGCCAGACCCAGGTGATGAACGAAGGCTGGGCGACCTTTTGGCACTACACCCTGATGAATGACTTGTACGACGAGGGCCTGGTGACCGACGGCTTCATGATGGAGTTCCTCACCTCCCACACCAGCGTGGTGTTTCAACCCGGCTTCGACAGCCCTTACTACAACGGCATCAACCCCTATGCCCTCGGGTTTGCCATGTACCGCGATATCCGGCGCATCTGCGAAGACCCCACCGAAGAGGACCATCGCTGGTTCCCGGAACTGGCAGGTACCGACTGGCTGTCGAGCATCAAGTTCGCCATGAGCAGCTTCAAGGACGAAAGCTTCATCCTGCAGTACCTCTCGCCCAAAGTAATCCGTGACCTCAAGCTGTTCAGCATCATGGATGACGACCAGAAGGACGACCTGCTGGTGCCCGCCATCCACGACGAGAGCGGCTACCGGATCATCCGTGAAACCCTGGCTGCGCAATACAACCTGGGCAACCGCGAACCCAACGTGCAGATCTGGAGCATCGATCGGCGTGGAGACCGCTCGTTGACCCTGCGGCACCAGCAACATGATCGCAAACCTCTGGGAGACTCCACCGACGAAGTGCTCAAGCACCTGCACCGTCTCTGGGGCTTCGATATCCATCTGGAGACCCTACAGGGCGATCAGATAATGAAAACCCTCCACGTGCCGCCAAAGAGCGATCACAACGAAAATGACTATGGTCGGCTGGACCTGGCTGTAATCCACCTCTAAGCCCGACAACAAGCCTCCGAAAGCGCGACACAAGGGTTATCCTTGTCGCGCTAACGGAGGTTTTTTATGCAGATTTACAAAGTCGGCGGTGCCGTACGAGA
Source organism: Pseudomonas sp. Fl4BN1 (assembly GCF_009908285.1). GTDB lineage: Bacteria > Pseudomonadota > Gammaproteobacteria > Pseudomonadales > Pseudomonadaceae > Aquipseudomonas. The sequence continues at coordinate 27,523 of NZ_JAAARM010000045.1, read as the reverse complement.
TCGCCTGCTGGGCAGGCCGGTCACTGACATCGACTGGGTGGTGGTCGGTGCCAGCGCGGAAGAAATGGTCGCCAAGGGTTTTCGCCCAGTGGGCGCCGACTTCCCAGTGTTCCTGCACCCAAAAAGTGGCGAGGAATACGCCCTGGCCCGAACCGAGCGCAAAAGCGGACGCGGCTATGGCGGCTTCACCTTTCACGCCAGCCCGGAAGTCACCCTGGAAGAGGACCTGATTCGCCGCGACCTGACGATCAACGCCATGGCCGAGGATGCTCAAGGTGTGCTTACCGATCCTTACAACGGCCAGAAGGATCTCGAAGATCGGCTGTTACGCCACGTTTCCCCGGCATTCGCCGAAGATCCCTTGCGTGTACTGCGAGTTGCACGGTTCGCTGCTCGCTACGCCAGCCTCGGTTTCAGCGTGGCACCAGACACCCTTGAGCTGATGCGCCAACTCAGCCAGTCAGGCGAGCTTCAAGCCCTGACAGCCGAGCGCAGTTGGAAAGAGATATCCCGCGCACTGATGGAAGATCAGCCACAGATTTTCGTCCAGGTACTACGCGACTGCGGTGCCCTGGCAGTGCTGATGCCGGAGGTCGACGCCCTGTTCGGGGTTCCCCAGCCACCGGCCCACCACCCGGAAATAGACACAGGCCTGCACACCCTTAGCGTTTTGCAGCAAGCGGCATTGCACCGGCAGCCACTCAATGTCCGCTGGGCCTGCCTGCTGCACGACCTTGGTAAAGGCTTGACCCCTAAAGAGGAATGGCCACGACACATCGGCCATGAATACACGGGCATGGAGCTGATCAAGGAGGTCAATGAGCGCTTCAAGACTCCAAGGGAATGCCAGGAACTGGCACTGCTGGTAGGCCAATATCACACCCATGGGCACAAGGCGCTGGAGCTCAAGGCCTCGACATTGCTCGAGTTGCTGCAGAGCTTCGACGTATTCCGGCGCCCGCAGCGCTTTGAAGAGTTCATTGCCGCCTGTGAAATGGATGCCCGCGGCCGACTCGGGCTCGAATCGCGCCCTTACCCCCAAGCCGATTACCTGCGCGGCGCGGCAACCACTGCTCGCGCGGTTGCAGTTCAACCCTTGTTGGAGAAGGGCTTCAAGGGTCCGGAGCTGGGTGAAGCGCTGAGACTGGAGCGACTGAGAGCACTCAAGGCCTACAAGGAGCAGCACGCGCCATGATAGACGCGGGCAAGGCCCAAGCCTTGTCCGCGCTCTAACTGACCACCGCTACAACTCAGAAGGCGTCAGCTGCTGGCCCCGCCACTCGAAGGCTACGGGCGCCAGTACCTGATCAATCTGCGCCTCATCCCAAAGCATTCCCAGGCTCTTGCCTGCCAGCGGATGCACGCGTTCGGGAGCCATCAGCGACAACGGCCAAAGTACAAAGGCGTTCTTTAGAATCTCGGCACGGGGCAATACCAGCCCATCGAAATTGCCGGTCAGATCACCGTACAGCAACACGTCGATGTCCAACGGCAGGCCTTTACGATCAGGAGCATAACGACCGTTGTCCGCCTCGATGAGTTTCAATCGGCGGTCGAGTTCAGTCAGTGACAGATCGGTAAAAGCCGACACCACCAGATTGAAGAACGGACCGCTCTTGATCCCGACCGGCTGGCTTTCGAACACCGCCGAGCAGCGCATGTCCACCAGGAAACCGGCCAAGGCATCGAGTCCAGCCCGCAAGTGAACTTCACGCTCGATATTGCTACCGAGCCCCAGATAAACCTGAGTCAGCGACATCCGCGCTCGATCTCCACGCCCACACCCGTGGCAGCCGGAACGGCACCTGGCTTGGTCAGCTTCAAGCGCAGCCAAGGGATGTGAAATTCGCTCATCAAGACTTCAGCCAGACGCTCGGCAAAGGTTTCCACCAACTGGTATTGGGCATGCTCGGCGAACGCCTGAACCCGGGTAGAGACACTGGCATAGTCCAACGCCAGCGTCAGATCATCTCCTGCAGCGGCAGGGCGATTGTCCCAGGCAAAGCTCAGATCAAGACGCAGACACTGTCGGATGCCACGCTCCCAGTCGTAGGCACCAATCACAGTGTCCACTTCCAGTCCTTCGATAAACACTCTGTCCAAGCACTCTTCTCCGCTGCACGACAAGGGCGCAATGCGCCGTTAGAATCAGGGCATCCTCGCCCGGAATAGTTAGCATGTTTTGGTTACTGGCGATTTTCGCCTACCTGCTTGGCTCTCTGTCCTTCGCCATTTTGCTCAGCCGCATTACGGGCAATCCCGACCCGCGAATGAGTGGCTCGGGCAATGCCGGCGCCACCAACATGTTGCGCCTGGCCGGCAAAAAACTCGCGATCCTGACCCTGCTGGGGGATCTGTGCAAAGGCCTAGTACCTGTACTGATCGCTCACCTAGCCGGGCTCTCACTGCAGCAACAGGCCTGGGTCGGGCTCTATGCCGTACTCGGTCACCTGTTCCCGCTGTACTTCCGCTTCCGGGGCGGCAAAGGTGTCGCCACCGCCGCCGGCATGCTGCTGGGGCTCTACCCCCCCGCCGCCTTGCTGGCCATCGCCGCCTGGGCGCTGACCTTCTACCTCACTCGCACCAGCTCGCTGGCCGCCTTGATCGCTACGCCGCTGACCCTGCCGCTACTGGCCTGGCAGGAACCTGAGGCACTGCTGCCGATGAGCGTGCTTACGCTGCTGATCGTCTGGCGCCATCGCGGCAATTTACGCGACCTGTTTGCCGGGCGCGAACGGCATTTTTGAATCCTGCCGATGAAAAGGCTTCAGCTTGGCAGTTGCCTGTGCCCCCGTCAGAGGGCTGACAACTGCTCCATCGGCCAACGGGCCTGCACAGTGATCGCCAGGTTTTCCTGTTGTCCGGCCTGTAAACGCTGACAGCCGGCAAAGGCAATCATCGCGCCGTTGTCGGTGCAGAACTCGGGACGGGCATAGAACACATTGCCTTTCATTTCAGCGAGCATTTTTTCCAGCGAGGCCCGCAAAGCCTGGTTTGCGCTTACGCCCCCGGCAATCACCAGACGCTTGAGACCGGTCTGCTTCAAGGCGCGCTTGCATTTGATGGTCAAAGTTTCCACCACCGCCTGCTGGAACGCGAGAGAGATGTCGCAACGGGTTTGCTCACCGTCGTCTCCAGCGCTGACACACTGCTGCCAGGTGTTCAAGGCGAAGGTTTTCAAGCCGCTGAAGCTGAAGTCCAGCCCAGGGCGATCGGTCATCGGCCGCGGGAAGACAAAACGCCCCAACACACCCTGGGTCGCCAGACGGGCGATTTCGGGACCACCGGGATAATTCAGACCGAGCATCTTCGCTGTCTTGTCGAATGCCTCGCCCGCCGCATCATCCAGAGTCTCGCCCAACAGCTCGTATTGGCCGATACCATCAACCCGAACCAGCTGTGTATGACCGCCTGATACCAACAAAGCGACGAACGGGAATTGCGGCGGTCGTTCTTCCAGCATCGGCGCTAGCAGATGGCCTTCCATGTGATGCACCCCCAGGGCCGGAATGCCCCAGGCAAAGGCCAGAGCCTGGGCACAGGAAGCACCCACCAACAAGGCGCCAACCAGGCCGGGACCCGCAGTGTAGGCGATGGCATCAATCTCGGTGGGCACGCAGTCAGCCTCCGCCAACACTTGGCGAATCAGCGGCAGCATGCGCTTGACGTGATCACGGGAGGCCAGTTCCGGCACCACGCCACCATAAGCGCGATGCAGGTCGATCTGACTGAACAGCGCGTCGGCCAGCAGGCCCCGCTCACTGTCGTAAAGCGCGACGCCGGTTTCGTCGCAGGAGGTTTCTAATCCCAGTACTAGCATGGGTTTGCGCCTTGTAGAGGCTGAATTCGAAGGCGCGCATAATAGTCGCCACTCCCGCGCCCGACCAGCGGTTTTCGATCAGAGGCTTTGCATTCCGAGCGTTGAGGGGTTAACATCCGCAACCCTTAAAAACCGACGACCTCAGCCGCGATTTTTGCGACGAGAACGTTGACCCCGGTAATGAATGAAGGTAGCTCTGGATGCCAGCCGTCAAAGTTAAAGAGAACGAACCCTTCGACGTAGCTCTGCGTCGTTTCAAGCGCTCCTGCGAAAAAGCCGGTGTTCTGGCTGAAGTTCGTAGCCGCGAATTTTACGAGAAGCCGACTTCTGAGCGTAAGCGCAAAGCAGCAGCAGCTGTTAAGCGTCACGCCAAGAAAGTTCAGCGCGAACAGCGCCGCGCCGTACGTCTGTACTAATACACAGACGTTCGCTGCAAGCTTCTGCCAAGCCCGGCCCTCAGCCGGGCTAATGGCATTTGCGGATTACGCTTGATGCTTCACCGTCAAAGCCGCACATGCGACCCAGACGAACCTGCTTCACCACGTCAGACCTGGCTCCTGCCAGCGGTGCACGTCTTTTCTGACGAGCCTTCCAAGGCTACTGACGAGCACACCCTTACTGATTCCTGCAGACGATCAGCCCAAGGCGCCCTTCTCCAGCGCCCGCTTAATGAGCTATCCGAGGCCTTCCAATGGCCACTGTCGGACTCAGCGCAACACCTTCAAGTCGAATACTGATTGAAACTAACGTCAGTGGACGTTCGGCAGATACACTTCCCGACTGCGATCACGCCGAAAACCAGGGTCAAGCCGCGCAAGGTCAAAGCCTCGCTGCACCTGATCTTTCGATAGCGTCGCCAGGGCTATTTTTCCGCGCAGTGATGACGAGAACGCCATGGCCGGGCTCATTCCCCAGAGCTTTATTGACGACCTTCTGAACCGCACCGACATCGTCGATGTTGTCAGCTCGCGCCTGCAGATCAAAAAAGCCGGCAAGAACTACACCGCCTGCTGCCCATTCCACAAAGAAAAGACCCCCTCCTTCAGCGTCAGCCCCGACAAGCAGTTCTACTACTGTTTTGGCTGTGGCGCGGGCGGCAATGCCCTCGGTTTCATCATGGACCACGACAACCTGGACTTCCCCCAGGCCGTCGAGGAACTGGCGAAAGCCGCAGGCATGGAGATCCCTCGAGAGGAAAGCAGCCGCGGCGATAGAAAACCTCGGCAACCTACCGATTCGCCGCTGTACCCGCTGCTCACAGCAGCCGCTGACTACTATCGCCAGGCACTAAAAAGCCACCCGGCACGCAGGGCGGCGGTCGACTACCTCAAAGGGCGCGGCCTCACCGGCGAAATCGCCCGGGACTTCGGCCTGGGCTTTGCTCCGCCCGGCTGGGACAACCTGTTCAAGCATTTGAGCAGCGACACCCTGCAGCAAAAGGCCATGATCGATGCCGGCCTGTTGATCGAAAACGCCGAGACCGGCAAGCGCTACGACCGCTTTCGCGACCGGGTAATGTTCCCGATCCGCGACTCTCGCGGCCGGATCATTGCCTTCGGCGGCCGAGTTTTAGGGGACGACAAACCCAAATACCTGAACTCGCCGGAAACACCGGTATTCCATAAGGGCCAAGAGCTCTATGGCCTATTCGAGGCCCGCAAGAACAATCGCAATCTCGACGAGATCATCGTCGTCGAAGGCTACATGGACGTGATCGCCCTGGCCCAACAGGGCTTGCGCAATGCCGTCGCAACCCTGGGCACCGCCACCAGCGAAGAGCACCTCAAGCGCCTTTTCCGCATAGTGCCCAATGTCCTGTTCTGCTTTGACGGCGACCAAGCCGGGCGCAAGGCCGCCTGGCGCGCCCTGGAAGCAACCCTGACCTGCCTGCAGGATGGACGCCGCGCGCGCTTCCTGTTCCTCCCGGAAGGCGAAGATCCGGACACCCTGGTTCGCTCCGAGGGCACTGACGCCTTCCGCGCCCGGATCAATCAACATGCACAACCGCTGGCCGATTACTTTTTCCAGCAGTTGATCGATGAAGCAGACCCGCGCTCACTGGAAGGCAAGGCTCATCTTGCAACCCTGGCCGCACCGCTGATCGAAAAAATCCCCGGAGCCAACCTGCGGACCCTGATGCGCCAGCGCCTCAGTGAAATCACCGGCCTGACCCATGAAACGGTCAACCAGTTGGTCCACAGCGCCCCACCAGAGGCGTCGCCGGCCTATGACGCAGGCATCAATTACGACGCCATGCCGGATTACGCCGACTACCATGAGCCTCACCAGGAAGCCTATGCCCCTCAACAGGAGTGGACACCGAAGAAAAGCGGTGGCGGCAAGAAATGGGAAAACAAGCCCTGGGACAAGAACGGCAAGGGCAAGCGCCAAGAAGATCGCGACCAACCTAGAGGCCCGCGCGTACCGGCGGCAGTAGAGCCTCCGACGCTGTCAGCCCTGCGAACCTTGCTACATCACCCGCAATTGGCAGAAAAAGTTGAAGATGCCGGATATTTTGCCGATGACGACAACACCAACACTCAGTTGCTGGTGGCCCTGATCGAAGCCGTGCAGAAAAATCCTAAGCTACGCTCTATTCATCAGCTGATGGCGCGTTGGCACGGCACCCAGCAAGGGCATCTGCTTACTGCACTGGCGGAAAAAGAATGGCTGATCGACGGAGATAACCTTGAACAACAGTTTTTCGACACCATTAATAGTTTGTCCGCTCGCCAACGTGAGCGTGTTTTAGAGCAACTTCTCAGGAAATCGCGTCAAAGCGAGCTCAGCGGCGAAGAGAAAAAACAGCTGGTTGAGCTTCTAAAACGCAATGTTCCCGCATCAAACCCGACCTCAACTGGCGCGTGAGGTCATAGCTCGGGTATAATCCTCGGCTTGTTTTTTGCCCGCCAAGACCTTCAGTGGATAGGGTGTTATGTCCGGAAAAGCGCAACAGCAGTCTCGCCTCAAAGAGTTGATCAGCCGTGGACGTGAGCAGGGTTACCTGACTTACGCGGAGGTCAACGACCACCTGCCGGAGGATATTTCAGATCCGGAACAGGTGGAAGACATCATCCGCATGATCAACGACATGGGGATCAACGTATTCGAGAGTGCTCCGGATGCGGATGCCCTTTTGTTGGCCGAAGCCGACACCGACGAAGCAGCAGCTGAAGAAGCCGCCGCAGCGTTGGCGGCTGTGGAAACCGACATTGGTCGCACTACCGACCCAGTGCGCATGTATATGCGCGAAATGGGTACGGTAGAGCTGCTCACACGTGAAGGCGAAATCGAAATCGCCAAGCGTATCGAAGAGGGCATCCGTGAAGTGATGGGCGCAATCGCGCACTTCCCTGGCACGGTTGATCACATCCTCTCCGAATACACTCGCGTCACCACCGAAGGTGGACGCCTGTCTGACGTTCTCAGCGGGTACATCGACCCGGATGACGGCATTACGCCGCCTGCCGCCGAAGTGCCTCCTCCTGTCGACCCCAAAACCGCGAAAGCGGACGACGACAGCGAAGAAGAAGAAGCTGAAGCGACCGAAGAAGAGGAAGAAACCGAAAGCGGTCCGGATCCGGTCATCGCCGCACAGCGCTTTGGCGCCGTCTCCGATCAGATGGAGATCACCCGCAAGGTACTGAAGAAGCACGGTCGTGATAGCAAGCAAGCTATCGCCGAAATGCTGGCCCTGGCCGAGCTGTTCATGCCGATCAAACTGGTACCGAAGCAATTCGAAGGCCTGGTTGAACGTGTACGCAGCGCGCTGGATCGTCTGCGTCAGCAAGAACGCGCCATCATGCAGCTCTGTGTACGTGATGCTCGTATGCCGCGTGCTGACTTCCTGCGCCAGTTCCCGGGCAACGAAGTCGATGAAAGCTGGACCGACGCCCTGGCCAAAGGCAAGAGCAAATACGCCGAAGCCATTGCTCGCCTGCAGCCGGACATCATCCGTTGCCAGCAGAAGCTGACCGCTCTTGAAGCTGAAACTGGCTTGAAGATCGCTGAGATCAAGGACATCAACCGTCGCATGTCGATCGGTGAGGCCAAGGCCCGCCGCGCGAAGAAAGAGATGGTTGAAGCCAACCTGCGTCTGGTGATCTCGATCGCCAAGAAGTACACCAACCGTGGCCTGCAGTTCCTCGACCTGATCCAGGAAGGCAACATCGGCTTGATGAAGGCGGTGGACAAGTTCGAATACCGTCGCGGCTACAAATTCTCGACTTATGCCACCTGGTGGATCCGTCAGGCGATCACTCGCTCGATCGCCGACCAGGCCCGCACCATTCGTATTCCGGTGCACATGATCGAGACGATCAACAAGCTCAACCGTATTTCCCGGCAGATGTTGCAGGAAATGGGTCGCGAACCGACCCCGGAAGAGCTGGGCGAACGCATGGAAATGCCTGAGGACAAGATCCGCAAGGTATTGAAGATCGCTAAAGAGCCGATCTCCATGGAAACCCCGATCGGTGATGACGAAGACTCCCACCTGGGCGACTTCATCGAAGACTCGACCATGCAGTCGCCAATCGATGTGGCCACCGTTGAGAGCCTGAAAGAAGCGACTCGCGAAGTACTCTCCGGCCTCACAGCCCGTGAAGCCAAGGTACTGCGCATGCGTTTCGGCATCGACATGAATACCGACCACACCCTTGAGGAAGTCGGTAAGCAGTTCGACGTGACCCGTGAACGGATTCGTCAGATCGAAGCCAAGGCGTTGCGCAAGCTGCGCCATCCGACGAGAAGCGAGCATTTGCGCTCCTTCCTCGACGAGTAAGCCCAAGACCCCCAGCCCTGCTGGGGGTTTTGCCTTTTGCAGCTCCTCCCTCTCCCCCCGCCGCATAGCCCGTCTACACTCGAAACATTCCCCGTGCCATAACGAGACGGTTATGCCCAGACTGTCGGCCATGCTCCTGCTGGCGCTGCTTACCTGGACCGCAACGGCTGGCGCACTGACTCTCACCGACGAAGAACGTAGCTGGCTCAAGACTCACCCGGAACTGCGCCTGGGTGTTGATGCTTCGTGGCCACCTTTCGAGTATCGGGACGAGGAAGGCCGCTATCAGGGCTTGGCAGCGGACTACATCCATCTGATCCAGGAACGCCTGTCAATCACCCTCAAGCCCGTCGAGCCCGCCAGTTGGACCGCCGTGCTCGAGGACGCCAAGCAAGGCAAACTGGACCTGCTGCCGGGAATCATGTCGACCCCGGAGCGCCAGAGCTACATGGCCTTCACTCGTCCCTATCTGGACTTTCCCATCGTGATTCTCGCTCACGAGGGCGGTGCGCAACCCCATAACCTCCAGGACTTGTACGGCCTGAAAGTGGCCGTGGTGGAAAACTACGCCCCCCACGAGCTACTACGGACCCATCACCCGGACCTGAACCTGGTGGCCCTGCCCAATGTCAGCTCGGCACTGCAAGCCCTGGCCACCGACGAGGTGGACGCCGTGGTCGGCGACCTGGCTTCCAGTGTCTGGAGCCTGCGCCAGCTCAAGCTCGATGGCCTCTACGTCAGCGGCGAAACCCCCTATCGCTACCAACTGGCGATGGGCGTGCCCCAGGCCAACAAGATTCTGGTAAGTATTCTCGACAAGGTCCTTGCGGACCTCAGCCCTGATGAAATCAGCGCGATTCAGCAGCATTGGGTAGGCAGCGTGCTCGACCATCGAACCTTCTGGTCCGATGTACTGCTTTACGGTCTGCCGGGCTTGCTGCTGCTGGTCACCGTGCTGGCGGTGGTGATCCGTATCAACCGCCGCCTGAGCTCGGAAATTTCCCGCAGAGTCGCGCTGGAGCAAGAACTGCGTAGCAGCGAATACCATTACCGCGGCCTGGTAGAAAGCCTCTCTGCCATCGCCTGGGAAGCCTGTATCAGCGATTTCACCTACAGCTATGTCTCGCCCCACGCCGAAGCCCTGCTGGGCTATCCCTTGTCCCATTGGCTGATCCCCGGGTTCTGGCGCAACATCATTCACCCCGCCGACCTGACCCGCGCCCAGGCGTTCTGTGACCACGAAGTGCAAGCCGGGCGTGATCACAGCCTCGACTATCGGGTGATCACCGCCGACGGGCGTTGCCTCTGGGTGCGTGACATCGTCAGCCTGATCGAACACGGCCACGAGCCGGTGATGCGTGGCCTGATGATCGACATCAGCGAGGCCAAGCACACCGAAGAAGCGCTGCGCCTGTCCGAGCAGAAGTTCGCTTCAGTGTTCCGGCAATGCCCGGACATCCTGGTCATTGCACGCTTGTCCGACGGCTGCCTGCTGGAGGTCAACAAGGCCTTCGAGGAGCAGATCGGCCTGAGCGCCAAGACAGTGATAGGCCAGACCGCCACCGAGTTGAACATCTGGGGCATCCACGGTGTCGGCCCGAGTCTCTTGCAGCGTTTGCAGGCCGGCAGCATCCGCAACCTGGAAATGCCATTCCGCCGTCACAACGGCCAGCTCTTCACCGGCCTGATCTCCGCCGAACCCTTCGACCTCGACACCACCCCGGCGCTGGTGGTGGTGGTGCGCGACATCAGCCAACTCAAGGAAACCCAGCAGCAGTTGCAGACCTCCGAGGAGAAGTTCGCCAAGGCATTCCATGCCTCACCGGACGGCCTGTTGCTGACCCGGCAGCGGGATGGACTGCTGATCGAGGTCAACGATGGCTTCAGCCGTATCACCGGTTTCAACAGCGCCATGTCACTGGATCGCTCAACCCTTGACCTGGGAATCTGGGTCAATCTCAACGAACGCAAACAGATGCTCGACCTGTTGCTGCGCGATGGTTTCGTCCGTGACTTCAGCTGCCATATCCGCCGTAACGATGGTCAGATCCGCCTTTGCGAACTGTCCAGCCGGCCGCTACCCATTGGCGACGATGACTGCATGCTGACCATTGCCCGGGACATCACTGACCGTCACCTGATGCAGGAAAAACTGCAGCAGGCCGCCACGGTGTTTGAAAGCACCGCCGAGGGCGTGATGATCACCGATACCCAGCAGCGCATCAGCGCGGTCAATCGCGCCTTCAGCGAAATCACCGGCTACAGCGAAAGTGAAAGCCTTGGTCACACCCCGCGCCTGCTAGCCTCCGGCCTGCATGACAGCGCCTTCTACGCGGCGATGTGGCACCAGTTGACCCTTGAAGGCCACTGGCAGGGTGAAATCACCAACCGCCGCAAGACCGGCGAGCTCTACCCCAACTGGCTGACCATCAATGCGGTGCGCAACAAGGATCGGGGGATCACCCATTTCGTCGCGGTATTTGCCGACATTTCCAGCCTCAAGCACGCCCAGGCCCGACTCGATTACCAGGCTCACCACGATCCACTGACCGGCCTGCCCAATCGCACGCTGTTCGAAAGCCGCTTGCTGACAGCGCTCAACAGCCAACAGGACAGCGGCGGCCAAGGTGCCGTGCTGTTCCTCGACCTGGATCGTTTCAAGCACATCAACGATAGCCTCGGCCACCCGGTGGGCGACCTACTGCTCAAAGGCATTGCCGTGCGCCTCAAGGAGCAACTGCGGGATATCGATACCGTGGCTCGCCTGGGTGGGGACGAGTTCATCATCCTGCTCCCGGGCCTGCACCAGGCCAGCGACGCGGACGCTATCGCCAGCAAGCTGCTGAACTGCTTTAGCGCACCATTCCAGGCGGGCGAACATGAGTTCTTCATCAGCGCCAGTATCGGCACCAGCCTGTACCCCGAGGACGGTGGCGACGTCGCCACCCTGATCAAGAATGCCGACGCCGCCATGTACCGCTCCAAGGCCAAGGGACGCAACCGGGTCGAGCACTACACCCGCGACCTCACGGCCCAGGCCAGCGAGCGAGTGGCCCTGGAGCATGAGTTACGACGAGCCATCGAACGCAATGAACTGTTCCTGTATTTCCAACCCAAGATCAGTCTCAGCACCCATGAACTGGTAGGCGCCGAGGCCCTGATCCGCTGGCGTCACCCCAACTTCGGCGATGTACCTCCAGAGCACTTCATTCCCCTGGCCGAAGAGAACGGCATGATCCTGCTGATCGGTGACTGGGTGCTGGAGCAGGCCTGCCAGCAACTCAGCGCCTGGCGCCAGGACTACGAAAGCTTCGGCCCACTGTCGGTGAACCTCGCCGGTGCGCAGTTGCGCCAACCCAATCTGCTGGGACGCATCGAACAACTGCTGCGTAACTATGAGTTGCCGCCTGGAATGCTGCAGTTGGAAATCACCGAGAACTTCATCATGAGCCAAGCCGAAGAAGCCCTGGAGGTGCTGCATCAACTCAAGCATCTGGGAGTGCAACTGGCCATCGATGACTTCGGCACCGGGTATTCATCCTTGAGCTATCTCAAGCGCCTGCCACTGGACTTTCTCAAGATCGACCAATCGTTTGTCCGCGGCCTGCCGGACGACCCCCACGACGTGGCAATTGTCCGCGCCATCATCGCCCTGGGGCGCAGCATGCAATTCACGGTCATTGCCGAAGGCGTGGAAAACCAGGACCAGCAGACCTTCCTCGCTATGGAAGGCTGCGAACAGATCCAGGGCTACCTTGTCAGCCTGCCCCTGGATGCCGAGGAGTTCTGTGCGACGTTCCTGCAGATCCGGGTTTCCGATTTTTCGGATAGCACAGCCGAGAAACCATCGTTATAATCCGCCGCCTACTGAGGGCCTATAGCTCAGTTGGTTAGAGCAGAGGACTCATAATCCTTTGGTCCACGGTTCAAGTCCGTGTGGGCCCACCAACTCCAAAGCCGCGCACTGCGCGGCTTTCGCGTTTCTGGCATCTGGGTTTAGGCCGTCTCAACTGCTTCCAAAGCGGTGATAGTGTCCACCGAGTGTCCACCTCGAAACGCCAAAGGGTTGAGATTGACCACTTCGGCCATGTGACCAGGACTGAAATGTGCGTACTTCTGAGTCATGGCCAGGGTTGCGTGACCAAGTACTTTTTGAAGGGTGATGATGTCGCCGCCATTCATCATGTAGTGGCTGGCGAAGGTATGACGCAAAACGTGGGTCAACTGCCCAGCTGGTAGATCCAGCTTCGCAATTTCGACAGCCCGCCGGAATATGTCATAGCAAGGCTTGAACGGTAGGGCCTTCAACAGACGCTGCTCCAGCGCCTTGGTGATTGGCACAGTGCGATTCTTGCTCGACTTCGTCTTGTGGTACTGGATGCGCTGCTGGCGCACCTGGCGCGGCTGTAGCCCCTCTGCCTCGCCCCAACGGGCCCCCGTGGACAAACACACCTCCGCGATCAACAGCGTGTCGCTGTCCAGGGCTTGCACGCACTCTAGGAACGACCCGATCTGTTCAAGAAGCAGATACGCCATCTCAGTTTCATCAAACCGAAGCCCGCGGACGTTGCCCAACGGGTTGTCCCCGTCCCATTCCCCTAAACGCTTCAGCTCGTTGAACACGGCCCGCATGTAAGCCAGTTCATGGTTAAGCATGTTTGCGCTTATGGGTCTGCCTGGCTGCCCCTTCTTGGTGTACCTGGAATGCTTGCCCTCGGCACGCTCAGCACGGTATTGCGCAAAGTGGGATGCGCTGAACTGCGAGGCCATGGGGTTGCCCATGCGCTCGGCCATCAGATCCAGCAGATCCCGGCGCTGCTGCCCACTTTTCAACGTCTTGCCGTGGAGCGAGTACCAACGATCGATCAAATCCGTCAGCCTGCGCGGGTCGATCTTGGGTTTCTTCTCGAACTCCCCCCGCGCACCATCGCCCATGACGCGATTCTGGTAATAGAGCGCTTCATTTTTGCTTCGGAACTTCTTCCGAATGCGCGGCCCGTTTCGCCCCTCTGGCCGGCAGTCCACCAACCATTCACCGTCCGCCGTTTTCTTAATCGACATGATTAAACCGGGCTGACCTGGCCTGACTCCGGCGCAACATCGCCAGTCACCAGCCATAGAGCGTATTTCTTGAAACGCGGGTGGTTTGCGACCTTGAGGAACGGTGCAAGCCCCATCTCAGTTATGCCAGCGTCGTACTTCTTCCAACTGCTGATGCTGATTTCCAGTATTTCGCAGAACTCACTCTGAGTGAGGCCTTCCTTAGCTCGTATGGCTTTCATTTTTGCCGGCAAATCCAATGTGCACCCCTCTTGACAGGTTCCAATCTTGGAACCATCATGGTTCCATTCTTGGAACTTTGATCCCCAATATACCGACAGAGGTTAGCAGAATGCAGATCACCATCGACACGCCCTACGTCACTGTAGGCGAATACGCCAAGCGCTCAGGACAGTCAGATTCCGCCATCCGGCGCGAGATCGAGCTGGGTCGCTACATCATTCGCCCGAAGACCGAAGGGTCCAAATCCGCTGTGCTTATCAACATGGTGCATATCGCCATGGAGGCTGCCGAACAAGCCGAGCGCACACGCGGCGGCAAGTGCAGCAAACCAGCGGGCGAGGTTTAAGTGGTCAACGAGACAAAACGCAACCGGCCCGATTTCGACAGCATCTATCGCAATGAGGTTGTCGACGCCCTGAAAAATGACCTGGAGCTGGACTTCAAAAGCATCAGCGAAAAGTCCATGCAGAAAGGTATTTGCCCCAACTGTGGCGAGCGCCGGCTGTTCATCAGCGTCAAGAAACCATGGGTGCTGATGTGCAATCGGGAGAACGAATGCCGTTTCACCGAGAAGACCCGCGAGCGCTACAGCTACCTATTTGAAAACCTTAGCGAGCGTTTTCCCAGGACTCTGGAGAACCCTAACGCTACGGCCGATGCATACCTTCAGCGCAACCGCGGCTTTGATATCAGCAAGTTGTCTAGCTGGTATGAGCAAGGCCGCCGCCAACTGCCCAATGGCACCTGGGCCGACACGGTGCGGTTCGCCCTGTGCAACGGCTATTGGGAACGCCTGATCGACGCCAAGGCTGTGGAGCTGCACGAAGGCAAGAAAGCCCATGTCAAATACGGCACCGACTACCAGGGCAAAGGCTGGACTCCGCCTGGTATGACCATCGAGAAAAGCGATCGGGTGTATGTGGTGGAGGGCATCTTCCACGCTATCGCTCTGTACCTTGCCGGCTTTAAGGCCATTGCCTCGATCAGCTGCGTCAACTTCCCTTGGGAAGTCGTCGAGGCCAATAAAGGCAAGCTGGTCACCTGGGTCATTGGCCTGGACGATGACGCCGCTGGCCATAAGTACATTCCCAAATACCTGCGCCAGCTCCGGGAAATGCGCGAGATTGGTTGGGTTGCCCTGGCCGGCGAGCAGGATTGGGACGACGTGCACCGCGACGGCAAGCTGGACGAGAGTTTCATGGATGACGCCTGTTATCGCGGGCGCCTATTCACTGCAGATAGCGCCCGGAAACTTGCGTACCTGGTCTACCTCCGTCGCCCTTCCGGGTTCTACTTGGTGGAGTTTCGCAACCAGCTGTTCTCTGTTCGCGTCAACCAGGCCGAGCTGACTAAAGCGTTGGGCGATGACAAGTTGGAGGGCAATCGAGAGATTTTCTACAGCACGTCACGCATTGACCAAGTATCCAACTGCATTCCAGATCTGGACTACCTGGAAAAGGACAGCATCACCGGCGAGCAACGCTACCACTTCAGCTTTGCGTTTCCGGATCGGAGCAGGAACTGCCAGGCCGCCTTGTCGTCCGGAGCGATCGCAGATCCCCGCGGCTTCATCAAGGGCATGCTCGACTTCACACCAGGCGGAAACTTCGAAGGTGGTGCGCGCGAACTGGCCATTCTCAAGGCGAAGTGGCTCAACGACGTGCGACGACCTGTACGCACCGTTCGCAGCCTGCCTTTCCTGGGCTACGACGAGGACACCGGTACCTACTGTTTTCCTGAGTTTGGGTTCCAGGGCGGCCGCGAGCTGCCGGTGAACAGCCATGGCTTTATCGAGGTAAAAGGCCAGGGCATCAAGACGGCGCTATCCACCATCAAGTTCGAACGGGGCGAGGACTTCGATCCGTCCTGGTTCCCTGACTTCCTGGCAGTGAACGGCATGAACGGCCTGGGCGCATTGTCCTGGTGGACGGCTTCCCTGTTCGTCCAGCAGATCGCCAGCGAGCAAGCATCGTTCGGCTTCCTGGAGCTGACCGGCGAACCTGGTGCTGGCAAGTCTTCCCTATTGCGCTTCCTGTGGCGATTGCTGGGCCGCGAGAACATGGAAGGCACCAAGCCCAGCGGCTCAGGTGCAAGCGCGGTGGGTTTGCTCCGAGCTTTCGCCGAGGTGAGCAATCTACCCATGGTGCTGATCGAGTCTGACCGGACCTATACGGACGCCCAGGGCCGCACCGTGACAGTGCAATTCACCTGGGACGACGTGAAACCCATGTTCGACTATCACGCCCAACTGCGTGTGACCGGCGTAAAGACTGGAGGCAACGAGAAACGGGTGGACATATGGCGCGGTGCGCTGGCGATCTCGCAAAACGCGAGCGTGACGGGCGACGAAGCCACCCTATCCCGCATCGTCCACTTCCATTGCACCAAGGACGGCCACAGCTTGACTCTCAAGCCCTTGGCCGACCGCCTCAGGGCCATGAAAGCAAAGGAGCTGGGTGGCTACCTCCGTCACTGCCTGACCAATGAAAAGCTGTGGTTGGAACGCTACTTCGAAGCTTTCCCCCGGTATGAGCGTCAGTTGATGGCGAATCCTGCAATCAAGGAAATGAGGATCTACCAGTCCCATGCCCAGGTCATGGCCGCTGCCTACGCCACGCAGGCTTTCTTCCCGGACTGGACTGATCGGGACACCGACAACCTGGCCAAACACATTGAGGCACGGGCCATCGATCGCCAGCAACGATGCAAGTCCGAGGACCCCACGGCCGCGAAGTTCTGGCAGATCTACCACTACCTGAATGAGGACGTGGTGGCGATCAGCGACAGAGACGGTGACCGCGAGGAGGTACGCGAGACTTTGAATCACAGCATCGACAAAGAACTGATTGGCATCAACATCGAGCACTTCCAGCAACGCTGCAAGCTGGCCGGCCAAGAAATCATTCCAGATGCCCTGCTACGTCGCGCCTTATCCAGCAGTACCACGCACAAATTCATTGAGATACGCAAAGCACGCTCTCGCATAGAAAAGCGGTCGCTGAACTTGTGGTTTTTCAGCAAGCGTGAGGGGGGCTGAAAAGTGTGGGGCAGCTATGGCCAGAGGGGTTTTCTTAGGAGGCCATGGCTTTTGTGCGAAGTCCCGAGTTCTGTCCGGAACATCCGGAACATTTCTAAATTGATAATAAAAAAATCAATAAATACAGATGGTTAAGCAATAAAAAATGTTCCGGTAGTGCCGGAACACACTGGAACACACCGGAACAAAATCCGTTCCGGCATGTTCCGGCAATGTTCCGGCTGGGACCTTTCACCGGAACATGGCTACAGCCCTTATCCCACGTGGCCTGTAGCCATTTTCGGTAGAAACCATGTTCCGGCATGTTCTGGTAGTACCGGAACATTTTTAGTTTGCTGAAGGCCCCGTAAATCAAGGGCTCCAGCAAACCATCTTTCAGATGTTCCGGATGTTCCGGACGCAAGAAGGGACTACACGTTTTTATTTGCGCGGGAACTCCGCGTCACCACCAGAGAGAGGTAACACCATGCAAGTTCAAGTCATAACCGGCGGGATGGCTACCGGCAAAACAACGCGTCTCCGTGCCATTCAGGAAGAGCTGAAACACCAGGGCTTACCCGCTGAAATCTACGTCGGGGCGAGCTGCACTACTCCCTACTTTGTGAACCTGGTCCGCGATAAGGCCATGGCCGGAGCCAAACACTTCCTGGCTGACGACTGCACACAGTTTCAGATCAAGGCCGTCATGGAGCTGAAAGCCCAGGGCCTGCACTCCGGCATTCCATCCGACTTTGTGCTGCACCTGGTGCGCCAGGCATAGGGGGAGAAATGATTATTCGCTACAGCGCCAACGCGTTGGTGGGTCAGCTTTCGTTGCCGTCGAACTACGTCGATATGTGTACACCCGAGGATCTGGCGGAGTTGGCCGCCGTGGCTCACTGGCAGGACCACCCCGAGGAAGCCCCGACCTTCATCACCGTCGTGCACCTGCAGGACGTGGACGGTCACGACTTGGGATTGTTTGAAGTGCGCTGTGAACAGCGCCCGGTCTTCACCGCCAGCCAGTTGCAGCAGGCGTGAAAAGAGACGGTGTCGAGGAGTTGCAGCTCCCCGACACCAACCACCACAAGAGGAACAGCACAATGCAAGCACAGCACCCAAGCAGCAGCGAACTCAAGGCTACCACAGCCCCCGCCCAGCACGCTGAAAGCACGTTCAAACCGACACGACGGATGCTGGCCACCGCCATGATCGGCGCCGCACTGATCAGCTATCTGGTGCACAAGAGCCCCGATGCCCGGCAACACCTGGCAAGCCTGACAAACAAGGCCTCACGCCTGGGGGATTTATCGGACCGGGACGCGGCCGTGGTGGCCGATCTGCTGGCCAAACCGATCATCCCGACCCACATACAGGGAGAACCACGTTATGTCTTCTGACCCTCTTTACAGGCGCTTTCAGATCATGGGGCGCGTCCACCACAACCCGGAACATGCTGAGCCTGTCCGGGCTGTCCTGAACTCACTTGGCCGAACCCTTCCGGATGGGGCACCTTTGTTTATTCATCCAGCGGGTGATTCAACCACGAACCAACCTATGCGTTTGGTTTATCCGCCTCGTCAGTTTGCTGACGACAGGGTGCCCGATTTACTGGTCATTCTCATGGCAAATGTTGAAGACGCTTTGCTTGAGGCAGGAGGTGTTCCAGGAGTCGATTACGGCCGGGCTGACCTACTACAGGCTGCTACCCCGTTTGTAGTCAGCATGTTCAACCTCGGCGGGACGAACCCCGTGAGGTTCATCACTGAATGGCCAGCGTTGGAGGCACGGAAATGCTGATCGACGGCCAGATCATTGCGATCAACGACACACAGTACGATCTTGCACGGCAGCAGATGGGGCTCCCGTCGGGTTACACGCTCGTCCAGGCTACGGGGCTACTCATTCACGACACCGGGAACGGCTTGGTACAGATCCGTCTTCCTGCCGGCCTGGTAGTCGGGGAGTTTGAGAACCTGGACGGCCATCGCTGTTACGGGGTTGTATCGCTCATTGGCCTGGAAAGCATCGAGCAATTTAGCCGCTAAAATTCTGGACTGATCAATCACCACTTTGGGCGCTTCGGCGCCCTTTTTTGTAGCCGTCTAATTAAAAAACAGAGCAATGTCTACGCATGAATCCGATAAATCATGCAGAAGTACCAGAGTCATCCTGGTCTGCAGGACGCTACAAAAACCATTGCAAAACTATACAACGCTGACCATCAAACATTCAGTTCAACCTTGAAATGCAATCAACATATCGAAACCACGAACAGCCACAAAGCCAGCAAATACTGCTGAACACCTCGGCATAATACAACCACACCAAAGCGCATATTTTCTTAATCACAAAAACATAACGGCATAACAACATAAAAGTACATTGGTACAAATGTACATACGCGCGCATGCATGAAAGTAGAGATTCCTGCATTCCACTAATCCGTTATTTCTTCACGACCGGCGGTACTACGGTAGTACCGCGTCCCTTAGGCTCTCTCCTCGCAGTTCCCGTTGTGCTAGAAGCCCCTCAAAAAAATATTCCACATGATTTTTGAAGTTTTTCAAGTTCATAAAAATTACTTGACTCGCCAAAAAGCCACTATCTAAACTTCACCCAATCGAGACGTGCCAAACATGGAGTTTTAATAGCGTATGAGAGCGGTAGAATTCAGAGAGTTTCGGGAAGAGCTACAGGAAAGCAGAGACTCCGTTGCACTAGTCTTGGAAATAGCGATGTCCGACGTTGAGTTTTCCGAAGAGGCAAAGAAAGGACTTACCCAACTCGGAATTAACACCCGAGCACAACTAAATGCCGTAGTGAAAAAAATTTGCGATTACACAGAGGGAAATACCGCAAGTTGCTCGAACAACTCCCGTTGCTGAGCGCGGGGCATTTCTCGTAAGCGATCGAATAGCAGGCGGTCCACCGCCTGCGCTGACGGGCTCAGCGTATGGGAAAAGGTGAGATTGGCCACCCAGGTATGCCCGCAGGTGGTTGCATTGGTGCACTGGCAGTAGAGTTTCGCAAACTCCTTCGACAGATCCTCGCGCGACACAATCCGCCCCTTGCTCTGACATTCCTTGCAGTACACCCGCATTCTCTCCCCTCCCCCAGGGTTCCGTTTAAGGCACTATTTTGACACAACATCTCGTGTCTTCAGTGAGTTACGCCCGCTAGATCAAGGATTTTCTCCAGACACCGTGGGCTCTCGCCAAGCAATCCGGCGATCTTCGCGCAGTCGCTCATTCACCTGGTCGAACAGCTGACAGATCGGCCTGATCTCGTTGCTGGTATAAACCCTGTCGATCTTCTCTATATCCCCGAAACCGCCGCTGTTTTCCGGAATAATCCCCGCCAGCGCCGGGTTCATCCGCCAGGCGGCGATGATGTCGTTCCTGGTGATGTTCTTGACCTTCTCCAGTTCGTCCCGGGCCTGAAAGTCGCCGACCGGGATAATCTTGATTGCGTTCTCCTGGCCACCTGGGATGTTCACGAACATTGAGCGGAAGTTGCCCACGCCTTTGCTTGCGCTGATCTGTGCGCGTAGATCGTCCTCGTCTTCCTCCGACAGGTTCGGGTCGTTGGTGTAGAAGATGTAACCGGCATGGGCGCCATTGCTGTAGTAGCGCCGGCGGAACAAGGTCGCGGCTTCATTGAGCAGCAGCGCCTGCAGGCCGCCCAAGTAGTCCGGAATCCCGTAAATGTTCTGTTCTACGTCGTAATCTTTGATCTGGATAATCTCGTCCTGGTCGAACTCCTCCTGATGTCCGTTCGGCAGCAGCATCACAAAGCCGCCGTCTACCCGTACCCGCATGTTTATGGCGGGCAAGTGCTCAAGCTCCAGGGCCTGGTCCGCGAAGTTGAAGTGGACCAGGAAGTACGCCTCCCCGAACACCATGTAATCCAGGGCAGCGCATCCCATGGTGTGTGTGCTGCAGCCCGCTGACGGGATGAACTCACGCAGCAACAGGTTTCGCTTGAACTTCGGAATAGCGCCGTGGTGCGCGTTGGCCCGCAGCAGCTTGGCCAGGCCGGCTCGCGACACCGGCGGCTTGTACAGTCGCCCGTCGTCGGTGGGGAACACGCCCAGGTATTCCCCGATATTGGCGGTCAGTACCTGTTCCGGCTCCCCGAACGTGAACATGCGCGTGGGCTGTTGGGTTCGTTGTTGAGTGGGCTGGTTCTTTTTGCGTGGTCTGGCCATGTGTTCCGCTCGTTAGATAGCGGCTACGGCGCCGCCTGTTGGTGTTCAAAGGTTCGTTGTAGAGCGCGTGCATGACCGCCCAGGCAACGTCGGCGTGCCCGGTGGCGTCGGTGCGAGACGCGCTGTAGGTCACCTGACCGCTGCCAGTGGTGCCGCGCTTGATCGTGAGGAAGGCCTGGGCAATGTCAGTCCAACCGGCGTCCCATTCGATGCGGCTGCCCTGGATCGTGTCCTGGGCCTTGAGCACCAGGAGGTTTTTCGTCTCCAGGCTGTAGTGGATCGAGACGGCCCGGGGGTAGAAGTCGCGCACCAGGTCAAACACGCCGTAGCCGATGCCGGTGGTGTCGATGCCGATGTGCTGCACGTTGAAGCGCTCGGTGAGTTTCTTGACCTGCTCGGCCTGGTACTTGAAGGACTGGCCCCGCCAGCTGTGCTTCTCCAGGATCCGGAACTTGGCCCCGGGCTCCAGCGGTGGTGCGATGACCACGCAAGTGGCGTCGTCGCGGGTGCGGCTTGGGTCGTAGCCGATCCATACCGGGCTGCTGCCATAGGGGCGGTCCGCTTCGGGATCGTAGTCGTCCCACAGCGTCATGTCGGAATAGCAGCGCTCCAGGTCTTTGAGGGAAAACGCGCTCTGCGTGCTGTCGATGAATTTGCACATGAACAGCTGCTGGAATCTGTCCTCGTCATACTCCAGCTGCAACTGCTCCAGGTTGAATAAATCGCAGCCGCCGGCGAGCGCATCCAAGATCGTGATGATCTTGCGCCAATGCCCATCTGGGCATAGCGCGCCCGCTGCGATCTGGTCGTCACTGGGCCATGGTTTCTTGGCGTCCTTGTGCTTGCCGTTGCGGAATTTCTCTCCGGTCCAGAACGGATAAGCCTGATGCGACACCGCGCTGGGCGTCGAGAAATAGGTTTTGCGCCATTTGAAGTGGGTGCCCATGGCGCTGGCGGTGTTGTTCAGCTTCTCGAAATCACGGATCCAGAAATATTCATCGACATACACATGGCCGTGATAGCCCTGGGCGGTCGCTCCGTTCGTGCTGAGAAAGCGCAGCTCGGCCCAAGGCTTGCCGTTTTTGCTCAGCACTATCGGGTTGCCGGTCAGTTCCAGGCCGAACCACTCTTGAGCAAAGGCGATGATGTAGCTACGGAATATCTCAGACTGGGCGCGGCTGGCAGACAGAAAGACTTGGTTATCCCCGGACAGAACCGCATCCATGAATGCCTCGCCGGCGAAGTAGTAGGTCAGGCCTACCTGGCGGCTTTTGAGGACGTTCCGGATCCGCATCGTCAGCGGATTCTGTTTGGCCGCGAACAACTCTTTCTGGTAGCCGTACATCTTGGAGATGAACTTATCCAGGAAGTCCACTTCCGTGAGGTCGCTCACGTCGTTCTTGGCCTTTTTCTCCCGCTTCTTGCCGCCACCCTCCCCACGGCCGGAACGGTCGCCACGCGATCGTTGACGGGGTTCCTGGGGCTCGTCCTGGTTGTCGCCGAGAGGGGGCGCCGGTGAAGGCCTCGCTGCTTGTTTCTGCAGGCGTTCCCGGATGGTGGTCAGCCGGTCCAGCTCGTTGAGGTCGTCCTTGGTCAGGCTGGTGGCCTTCTCCAGGAGCAGGGTGATTCGCCGGCTGACGGCGGTCAGCGGTTCTTCATCCGACAGCATGTCTTCCCACCCGCCCTGGCGGATCCAGTAATAGACGATCCGGATATTGGGCAGGTTGAGCTGTGCCTGAATTTCCTTTGCCTTGCAGCGGCGTAGAAACAGGCGTTTGGCGGCTTCTTTAACTTCGGTCGAGTAGTACATGGGGCCGCAGTCTATGCGGCGATCATCGGCGAAACGCACGCTAAAAAACCGTTTTCCTCCTATCTTCACGAAATAGGAGAAGGCCGAAAGTAAAGCGATTGGCCGGAGGCGATCGGCTGCCTAAGGTGGCGCTCAACGACCACCACCGAGCGCTTCACCCATGCCCCGATCCCTTGTTTCGTTCTGGAAGCGCGTAGCTGTCAGCGGCCCGACCGCTGATAACCGCGAGATCACAGTTCAGGAACTGCGCGACTGCGCGGACAGCTACAAGCTGTCGGTTTACACGGCGGTGATCTGGAGCGAACACGAACGTTGGCCGGGCTCCCACGGCACTGTCTATGCCGTGCGTCTCGTAGAAGACGACCCCGAACTGGAGCCTGGCCAGGTGGCCCTGGAAGCGCAGCTCAAACCCAACGACAAGTTGCTGCAGTTGAACGACCAGGGCGAAAAGCTGTTCACCAGCGTGGAGATCACGCCGAACTTTGCCAACACCGGTCGCTACTACCTCACCGGCCTGGCCGTCACCGACTCGCCGGCCAGCCTGGGCACCCAAGAGCTGTATTTCTCCCGGAAGGCCGACAAAGGACACCGCTATGCCCGTACCTCCTACTACGGCAGCGCCGTGGCCCTGGGCTCGCTGCGCGAAGGCGGCCAGCAACATGGCGAGATCCGCCGCTTCTTCTCCGCCCTGGGCGGCCTGTGCAAGCGCTTCGCCGACATCACCAACCCCGACACTCCCTCACCTGACGAGAACAAACCGATGGATGAAGCAACTGCCAAGGCGCTCAAGGCGCTGTATGAACAATTCGTGATTCTGCTGGCCGGCCTGCAGGCGGTGCTGGAGCCCGTCGTGGAAGACGTGGACACCAGCGACACCCAGGAACAGGTCGATGCTGTGGGCACCGCCGTCCAGGACGTGGTGGACCAGGCCGACGAGGAACGCGGCGAGTTCAAGAAGAACGGCGGCAAGAACATCAAGGAGCTGAGCACTCGCATGGCCGAGCTGGAGCAGACCATGACCAAGATGTTCAACACCCCTGCCAATCGCCGCCAGGTGCCACGCACCACTGGCGCCACTGGCAAGCAACGTAGCAAGGGCCTGCGCTAATGGGCGCCCTATCTCAACGCGCTGCAGCGGAGTACCTGCAGCTCCAGGAAGACCTGGCCGAGGCCTACAACATCGGCGACACCGCGCGCACCTTTGCCGTGGAGCCAACCCATGCCCAGGAACTGAACGACCAGATCACCGAGCGCGTGGACTTCCTCGGCCGCATCAACGTCGTGCCCGTCAGTGAAATCAAGGGCGAAAAAGTACTGCTGGGCCTGAACGGGCCGGCCACCAGCCGCACCGACACCGACAAAAAAGACCGCGAGCCACGCAGCCTGCTGGACCTCAAGAACAACATGTACGAGCTGTTCCACACGGAAACAGACGTTGCCTTGAAGTTCGCCACCATCGACGCCTGGTCGAAGTTCCCCGACTTTGCACAGCGCTACCTGGCGGCGGTCCAGAAACGGATCGCACTGGACCGAATCCTTACCGGGTGGCACGGCCTCACCGCAGCCCAGCAGACGGATCTGGCCAAGTACCCGATGCTCCAGGACGTGAACAAAGGCTGGCTGCAGATCGCCCGCGAGCAGATCCCGGAACAGATGCTTTCCACCGGCGACCCTGCCAAGAAAATCATGCTGGGCAAGGGCGGCGATTACGCCAACCTCGACGCGGCGGTGCATGACGTCAAGCAGATGATCGATCCGGTGTATCGCGACGAGGGCGACCTGGTGGCCATCATCGGTTCGGACCTGCTGGCCCACGACAAGGGCAAGCTGTACGCGGCCCAGGGCCAGACCCCGACCGAGAAAGAACGCATTGAAGATGCCCAGGTGATCGCCACCTATGGCGGCCTGCCGTCTTTCCTCATTCCGTTCTTTCCCACCAAGGGCATCGTGGTCACCTCCTGGGACAACCTGTCTATTTACTTCCAGGACACCAGCTGGCGCCGCCACTTGTTGGAGAACCCGAAGCGCTCCCGCGTCGAGGACTACAACGGCCGCAATGAAGGCTATGTGATCGAACAGCTCGGCAAGTTCGCCGGTCTGGAATCGGACTCTGTGGAGCTTGTGAAGTGAGCCTGGCCCTGGAGCACAAGCGGCGCATCCTGGCCGAAGGCGTGGCGGCAGTGGTGAACACTGCAGCCGCCGCTGCCTTGCCCTATTCACCGACCGAGGCGCTGAGCAGCCCAGCGAACGCCCGCAAGCACCTGGCGCTGATGGAGGCTGCCCTGGACCAGGACCTGGAGCGCCTGAGCGCGATTCAGGGCCTGGCCACCCGCCAGGATCTGAAGCGCCGCGAGCTGCTGCCCAAGTACCAGGAGTACGTCCAGCGCTACATCGAGTCCGACCAGGTCTTTGCCAACCGCGTGCTGGTCCAGGTGATCGTCTGGCTGTTCGATACCGCCCAGTTCGAGGACGGCCTGGAGCTGGCAGATATCGCGATCGCCCAGGGCCAGCAGATGCCCGAGCGCTTCAAGCGCCGGGACATCCAGACCTTTGTCGCGGACGCGGTCTGTGAATGGGCCTATGACGAGTACAAGGCCAACCGCAGTCCTGAGCCCTATCTCTCCGATCTGCTGCCCCGCGTGGATGGCGAATGGCAGCTGACGGAGCAGATCCCGGCCAAGTTCCACAAGTTGATCGGCATCCGCGCCCAGGAGGCCAAGGAGTGGGCCACCGCGCTGCAGCACCTGGAGCGAGCCCAGCAGCTGTATTCCAAGGTCGGTGTGGACACCCGGATCGAGAACTGCCGCAAGGCCCTGCGCAAGCAAGAGGCCGCCACCGGCGCCCAGTAACCAACGACTACCCCCCCAGCGGGAACCCGTGAGACGAGTCAGCCATTTATGGCCCGCCCCGTTGAAACGGTGTTTCCCGCCCTATTTGAGCGGCCAGCAATGAGCTTTTCCGGGAAACCCACCACCTTTGTGGACCTGACGATCGAGAACGACGGCTTCTGGCCAGATCTCTCGCTGGCCGAGTTCCAGAAGGAACAGCGCCTGCCGGCGGAGTACCTGGTGGAGCTGCTGACCGAAACCCTGACCATGGCCATGGTCGAGGTGAACGACGACCTGGCCAAGTGCAAGGCCCGCTGGCAAGGCGCTGGCATCACCAACGTGGAAGCCGCGGACCCTCTGCTACTGCCTGAGCGCGCCTTCAAGGCCAAGCTCTACAAACGCGCCGTGTACAACCGCGCCAAGGCCCAGGCACTGCCCCAGTTCGCCACGGTGACCCGCCGCGAAAGCGCCGAGAACACCGGCAAGGAAGCCCCGGAGCGGGCTGAAACCTTCCTCGCTTTCAGCCAGCAGGCCGTGCGCGCCCTGCAGGGCCGTGGCCGCATCACGGCGGCCTTGCTATGAACAAGCTGCGCGCCTTGACCACATTCCTGATCGATCGCCAGCTGGTGGCGCCGGAGCAGGTCGATAGCTTCGCCGAGCAGGTAAATCTGGACCTGTTCTGGAAGAACGGCGCCAAGGGGCTGCACATGGGTGACATGCGCTATCGCGCTGTCCTGGTGCTGGATCGGTTCGCCGAAAACCCGGCGCTGCTGATGGCCCTGGTAGGCAGTTGGCTGGAAACCCACGACCCAGACCGCGACGACCTACCGGCGCCGGCGTTCGTGATCGAGCAACTGGATAGCGACCTGGCCGACGTCGAGCTGACCCTGGAGTTCATCGAGCCCCAGCACCTGGCCGAAGACCCCAACGGCTCTATCGACGCCTTCGGCAAGAAGTGGGGCCTGGTGGACTTTGAGCTGTGGACTGCAGAACAGGGCGAGGTCCGCAGCCATGGCGCGTAGCACCTTTGAGCTGGACGCCCGGGGTTACCTGGGCGTGCGCGAGCAATTGGCCTTGCTGAGTCTGCCGCCGCAGCTTCGCCGGCGGCTGCTGAACAACGTCTCCAAGCGCGTGCGGACCATGTCCCGCAAGCGCATCCGCGAGCAGCAGAACCTGGACGGCTCCCCGTTTGCCCCTCGGCGTAACCCCGAGAAGGGCAAAAAGAAGATGGAGGCCGGCCTGGGCAAGCTGCTGCAGGTGACCCGGGTCAGCCCGGACGAGGCCACCCTCGGGTGGCGCAACGGCCTGACCAGTTGGGTGGCCGCCCAGCAGCACAACGGCGCATCGGAGCGCCGCACCGCCGCGCAGATGCGCCGGTGGAACAAAGTCCCGGATGGCCTGGCCGCGACCGACAAGCAGGCCAAGCGCCTGCGCCGGTTGGGCTTCAAGGTCCGCCAGGCGGGCAAAAAGCGCCTGTCCCGGCCGCCCGTGGCCTGGATACAGGAACACGTCGGGTACGCCCAGGCAGGCCTGCTGATCCGCATTCTTTCCGATGAAAAGGCCGAGAGCACCGGCGCACAGAGCTGGGAAATCACCCTGCCCAAGCGCCAGTTCCTGGGCGTCAGCAGCGAACGGGACACCAGCGCGCTGGTGAACCAGGTGCTGCAACAAATCCTCAATTCTCCCCGCTAACGAGGCACAGCATGGCACTCGGCAAAGTCAGCGTTCATAACCTCAACCTCGGCCAGGGTGCCGTGACCGAGATCGAGCGCT
>NZ_JAAARM010000044.1 GCF_009908285.1 Pseudomonas sp. Fl4BN1 | reverse complement strand
CCCTCCCCCAGCCCAGCCACCACATGCATGCCCCCCGCCTGCGGATCTATCTGCAAACGCCCACCCAACTCGTGGTGCAACGCCTCCACCAGCCACTGCCGCCGACGCGCATACAGGCCGCGCATTTTGTTCAGGTGCCGGGCAAAGTGCCCCTCGTTGAGAAAGGCCGCGACCGTCGCCTGCAGCAGGTGCGGGCAGTGGTTGTGCAAACGATCCGCCTGGCGGGCGAACGCTGGGGTCTGTTCGGCGGGCACCACCAGGTAGGCCAGGCGCAGCCCTGGAAACAGCACTTTGCTGAAGGTGCCGGTGTAGAGCACGCGGCCCTGCTGGTCGAGGCTCTTGAGGGCCGGCAAGGGCTTGCCCTGGTAGCGGTATTCGCTGTCGTAGTCGTCCTCGATGATCCAGCTGCCTTGGCGGTTGGCCCAGTCCAGCAGGGCCAGGCGCCGCGGCAGCGACAGCGACACTCCCAGCGGGCTCTGGTGGGTCGGGGTGACCACGGCAAAGCCGGCCTCTGGGGCGCGAGCGATGCCTTGGGCGACGTCCAGGCCTTGATCGTCCACGGGCACCGGCACCAGCTGTGCGCCGGCTTCCAGCAGTGCGCTCCTGGCCATGAAGTAGCCGGGCTCTTCCAGCCAGCAGGTGGCGCCCGGGCCCATCAGCGTATGGCTGATCAGGTCGAGGCAGGCGCGGTAGCCGGCGCAGACGAAAATCTGCTCCGGCTGGCAGTTGATGCCCCGGGAAATCCCCAGGTAGGTGGCGATGGCCGCGCGCAACGGGGCGTAGCCGCGCGAGTCCGGGTAGATCAGGCCTTCGAGGCCCGTCTGTCGCAGTTGCCGGCCCGCCAGGCGGGTCCAGAGTTTGCGCGGAAAGGCATCCAATGCCGGAAGGCCCATTTGCAGCGGCAACGGCAGCGTGCCGGCATGGGTGGCCTGGTAGGTGGTTGGAATCACCGGGGCGTGTTCTATGGACGCGGCAACCGGCGCCAGTTGCGGTGTGACCATGGTCCCGGCGGCCCCGCGAGCAATCAGATAGCCCTCGCCTATCAGCAGTTGGTAGGCCGCTTCCACAGTGCCCCGCGCCAGGTTCAGCTGCGCCGCCAAGGCGCGAACCGCCGGCACGCGGTCCCCCGGGCGCAGGCGGCCATCGGCGATGGACTCGCGAAACCGCTGATAAAGCTGGCGATAGATCGGCGCCGTCTGGCTGCGGTCCAATTCGAAAGGAAGGATCATGGCCTAGTCATTTATGCACTTTTTGGCTCTGTAGCTTAAGCCATCGACCTTCTAAAGTGGGTCATCTCTTTTCAGCGGATGACGGACATGCCCTACACCCTTCAACACCTCGAAAGCGAAGCGGCCCTGGCGGCCAGTTTCGACTTGATGCGTGTCTTGCGCCCCCACCTCACCAGCCCGGCGGCCTATGTCGCCCAATTGGCCCGGCAAACCGAGCAGGGCTACCGTTTGCTCGCCGCGTGGGACGCAGAGCGCATCGTTGGCCTGGCGGGTTACCGCGAGCTGGAAAACCTGCTCTACGGGCGTTTCATCTACGTCGACGACCTGGTCGTGAGCCCGGACCTTCAGCGCAGCGGCTTGGGAGCGCGGCTGTTGAGCGCGGTGCGGGATGAGGCCGTGCAGCGTCAATGCGAGCACTTGGTGCTGGATACCGGCCTGCATATGCCCCTGGCCCAGCGCTTCTATTTTCGTCAGGGGTTGCTGGCCCGGGGCATGCATTTCACTCAGCGACTTCAGGGTGGGGAGCCGGCATGAACAACCTGCTGCTGATCAACGCCAGCCCCCGTGGGCAGGCTTCCCGTGGCAACCAGCTGGCACTGGAACTGGTGACTTCCCTGCGCCAACGCTATCCGCACCTTGAACTGGTCGAGCGCGATCTGGGGGCGCAGCCGTTGCCACCGTTGGGCATGGACTACGCACACGCCCTGACCACCGCCACGCCCTTCGACGCACCGCTGTTCGAGGTGTCCGAAGGCTTGATTCGTGAGTTGGAGCGCTGCGATGCCCTGCTGATTGCCACGCCCATGCACAACTTCACCCTGCCGGCGGCGCTCAAGCTGTGGATCGACTATGTGCTGCGCATTCACCGCACCTTCAGCTCCGGCCCAGAGGGCAAGGTCGGCCTGCTCCAGGACCGACCGGTGCATGTGCTGGTGAGTTCCGGCGGTTATCACCAGGGCGAACGGGCAGCCCAACCGGATTTTCTGACGCCTTACCTGCGCCAGGTGCTGAACACCCTCGGCCTGTTCGACCTGCAGTTCACTTATCTGCAGGGGTTGGTGTTCGGTGACGAGGCCGTGGGTGCAACGCTCGAAGAGGCCCGCGCTGCACTGTCTTCGGAGCCACTGTTCAGCCCCCTGGTTTGTGCCTGATCACTTTTTCTACAGCGGAGTTTCACCATGAGCCAACTCAGACTGCCCTTTGCCACTCTGTCGCCGGCCGCCTATCAAGGCCTGCTCGCCACCAACAGCGCCCTGGCCGAGAGCCCCCTGGGCTTGCCCTTGCTGGAACTGGTGTATTTGCGTGTGTCACAGATCAACGGCTGCTCGTTCTGCCTGGGCAAGCACTCGCAGACCCTGCGCGAGTGTGGGGTGGCGCAAGACAAGCTGGATTGCCTGGCCGGCTGGCGGGTCAGCGAACTGTTCAGCGAACGCGAGCGCGCGGCCCTGGCCTGGACCGAAACCCTCACCTACGTCCACGACAAGGGCGCGCCGGACAAGCTGTACGAACCACTGAAAGCGCACTTTAGCGAGGTCGAAATTTCCGACCTGACCTTGGCTGTGTCGTTGATGAATGCCTTTAACCGGCTGGCGGTGGGCATGAAGCTCTGAGAGTGAGGTAGCCGTTGACGGTGTTGGCTTTGCTTTGGACTTTGATCTGGCTTTGGCTCTTGATCTTCCTGCCCCTTCAGAAGGCCAAGCGTAGGCGTTGCGCAGGCGCCAGCAAGGGCGATGGATGGCTTGCGCGCCAATTCGCCGGCAAACCGGCTCCTACGAAAGCGCGTAAAACGCGCTTGGGCTTTTGATCTTGATCTTCTTGCCCCTTCAGAAGGCCGAGCGCAGGTACTGCACAGGCGTCAGCAAGGACGATGGATGGCTTGCGGGCCAATTCGCCGGCAAGCCGGCTCCTACGAAAGCGCGTAAAACGCGCTTGGGCTTTTGATCTTGATCTTCCTGCCCCTTCAGAAGGCCAAGCGCAGGTATTGCGCAGGCGTCAGCAAGGGCGATGGATGGCTTGCGGGCCTCTTCGCCGGCAAGCCGGCTCCTACGAAAGCGCGTACAACGCGCTTTTGATCTTGCTGTTGATCTTTCTGCCCCTTCAGGAGGCCGAGCGCAGGCGTTGCGTAGGGGGCAGCTCGGCATGGATGCCGAGCTAGCCGCCCCAGGCCATGGATGGCCTGTGGCGGCGGGCCCCCCAAGCAATGCCGGAGCGAGGGAACGCCGAGCCTAGGCGAGGCGCCGGATGCGGGGGCAGGAGCCCTTTGGTTACTTTGGGCTGGGCCGGCATTCTGGCTTTTCCAAAGTGACCCGCTGTAAGAGCGGAACCATAAGTAGCCACACCCGTAGCAACGGATATGTACACCACCCGCCCCAAGTGCACGCGGTATGAAGGTGGCTGAGCGTCATCGTTGGCGAGCTTCGCTGGCAAGCCAGCTCCTACAGAGGATCGGTTGCAGGTGGGCGATATCAGGTCGGTCGTGGGGTCGCCGTTTGGCACCCCCTCTCTTTATCCGAGGAAAGCTCCGGTGGCGCCGGCATCGGCCAATGCAAACAGCAGTTCTTCCAGCGCTTCTGCTGGAACCGACCCCAAGTCAACCTTGAACCTGTACCCCTCCTCCGTAGCCTCCGGGTCCGACACAAAGTGCAGCACCCCTTGCAGCCCTTCTTCGGTCGGCGGGTTCTCGTCTTCGCCGTCGAACCACGCAAAGAACCACCCCCGAATAACCTCAGAAGCCTGTTCCAGGCTCAACCCCCGCACCTCCAGCGGCAACCAGTCCCAGCCAAAGGGCGAGATCCCCACCTCCATCGGCTCAATCGCAAACCCCAAAGGCTCAAAACCCAGCTCGGATTCGGCGTCGACCTGCACCGGTTCCCCACTCTCGGCTGCAATCACGTCCACCCGGCAAGGCGTGCCCATAGCCCCTTCAACCGCCAGCGAACCATCGCTGTTGCGGTACGCGGGCTCAACATGCGCCGCCCCTTCAGCGGCAACACGCGCCAGGGTTTCAACATAGGGTTTACGAATGGCAACAAGCAGTTCGCTGACGGTCATGGATCTGATGACTTCCTTGGCATGAACCCGCCAATGGATCGGCCTTCGACGGGGAAAGATGAGTGACTGAAAATCCGCGGCAATAGTGCAATGGCCAGCAGCGCAACGTCCATGAAAAACCGCGGGGCTTCTATGTAGCTTGCGACCGCCCATCAAACTGCCCGTCACTGAACGACATGCCCCGATACATAACTCCAGACACACAATTCAACCTGCGCTATCATGCGCCTGGAGTTATAAAGCACCTCTCACCCCGACCAGGAGATGGAGGTGCAAAGCAGACTGTTGATCAAGGAGCTTGAAGCCGCAGGCTGGGTGCTGGATCGAGTGACCGGCAGCCATCATCTGTTCCAGCATCCCTACAGGCCCAACACCGTTCCGGTGCCGCATCCGAAAAAGGACCTGCCACGGGGAACGGTCCGGGCCATCAGGAAACTGGCCGGGCTGCTCTAGCTCCCACCATCCTTCGCACCTGTTTTGAGGAGATCCCCATGCAATATCCCATCTGCATCGAGTGGGGCGACGAGCACACGGCCACCGGCATCCAGATTCCCGACATCCCCGGCGCCGTCACCGCCGGCGACACCTTCGAGGCCGCCTACAGCGCCGCCGTCGAGATTGCCCACCTCATGCTCGAAGAGCTGGCCCGCGCAGGGCAGGCCATTCCCCTGCCCTCTGCCACCCAAACGCACCGCGCCCATCCTGATTACCAGGGGATGGGCTGGGGCATGCTGGAGATCGACATCACGCCTTACCTGGGCAAGACCGAGAAGGTCAACGTGACCTTGCCGGGGTATGTGATTCAGCAGATCGACCGCTTTGTCCGAGCGCACAACATCAAGAGCCGGTCGTCCTTTCTGGCGGATGCGGCGATGGAAAAGCTCGGGCGCTGAACAGCGCTTCAAGAGGGGAACAGCGCGAACGCAGAACGCCGTTGGGTAGGAGCCGGCTTGCCGGTGTGGGGAGGTGGGAGCTTTGGCACCAGTGGGG
Organism: Pseudomonas sp. Fl4BN1; assembly: GCF_009908285.1. Taxonomy (GTDB): domain Bacteria; phylum Pseudomonadota; class Gammaproteobacteria; order Pseudomonadales; family Pseudomonadaceae; genus Aquipseudomonas. Next base: position 38,210 of record NZ_JAAARM010000044.1, on the reverse strand, counting down.
AGGTCGGTGGGTTAAGGCGGGTTTAAATGGTTTGAGCTGAGTCGAGCCAGGTAGAACGGGGGCTGCCGCCAAGCTGGGGCACTCGGTGACGAGTTAGACAGTGCCGAAACTGCCGCAAATCAAAAAAGCAGGAAAATTAGACAGGAGCCCGCCTAGAGCGGGCTCTTTGGCATCAGGTGTATATCTACAGCCAACCACCCGCCCAGACCACTCGACCGATGATCTCTAGGTCGCCTAGACGCTCCTTCGGAACGGTCATTACCTGATACTCCTTGTTTTGGCTAATGATGCTCACAGCACCGTCGAACTGCCGTTGCAGACGCTTGGCATATAAGTGGTCATCAAGGCGTATGACATAGACAGCCTCTCCTTCAAGAGAGTTGCGGCCATGATCTATAACGACCGTATCCCCATGGCTCAGCAAGCCTTCCATCGAATCACCATCTACACGGATAGCTGAAAGCTTTGATGGCTCAAGCCCCTGCTTACGCAGTGAGTAGGTAGTAAAGGCGAGTCGTGTCAGTACCTGCGCCCCTTCGGCCCAGGAGCCGTGACCAGCGCTACAGTGAGCATCGTAGAGCGGCACATATGAATAGACATCGTCAATGTCTACCTCAGTCCTTTTGTTTCTGTCGCCAAGAAACATCTCCCCCTTCCCCGTGGCTATCCAGTCCAGGGAGACCCCTTTCGCCGTGGCTAGAAGTGCTACGGAATCAAACGCGGGCATTCCGTCACCGGCTATCCAGCGCTGGAGTGAAGACAGCGCAGCGTCAGCAGTTAAAGCAGCCTGTTTTCGAGACTCGTAGAGGTCTGCAACAGCCGCTATTCGAGTTTCCAATCCCGAATATGGAAAAGAAACATCTCCGCCAGCCTGTTTCTTTTGTTTCTTTTCGACGTAACCCATTGATTTCTATGCTCTAAATCTATTTTTCAGGATGACCATTCCGAAAAAGGGAATAGAAACTCTCGAATACGGTTTACTGAATCCTGTTTTCGGGATATGTTTATCCGCAACAGGACGTTAGACGTCCCAAAAAAACCACCCGTGAAGATGGTTCAAAACTATGAGCGATATCGACATGCCCACCGACCCAGCTAATCGATGGGAGTGGATCAAATACCAGCTCCGCGTTCGTGGCACCTCTATGGCGAAGCTTGCTCGTCAGTTGGAGGTTACCGACCGCGCTATCCGCAATGCCAAAAGCACACCTTATCCGCGTATCGAACGCTCCCTGGCTGACGCGCTGAGCCTCAACCCAGCGGATATCTGGCCTGAGCGGTGGAACGCTGACGGCACCCCTCACCGACAGCGTCCCAAGCGTGCAGAAGTAAACGGGTCCTACAGCAAGGATACCGGACTCTATCCGGTTGGACACTGTAAAGCGGCAAGGAGTGCCTAAACATGCGCAACCCAAAAGATAACAAAACGTTAGACATTTTTTCTGTTCCCCAACCAGTGCTTTCTGTCCCTGGCCTTGGTAACTACGCGGCGCAAGTCAGTGAGTTGGTGAGTGAAATACTCAAAGGATCTGAACTGGATCGCTATGAGATTGCCGCTCGTATGTCTCGCCTTTCAGGCGATGACGTTAGCAAGAACATGTTAGACGCTTGGTCAAGTCCTGCTCGTGCAGATCACAACCTTCCTCTATATAGAGCCGCGCTGTTGGAGGAGGTCTGTGCCAGCCATGTCCTGACAAATTGGCAAGTGCACTTACGTGGTGGTCGTGTGGCTTATGGCCGCGAAGCGTTGGACACCGAGCTGGGTAGGCTTGAGCGGGTTGCTGCGAATGCCACTCGACAAGCTCGCGAGTTGAAAAAAATGCTTGGTGAGCGCAATGCGTAGTTGGTACACGGTCCAGGAGCTTGTCGGGTTGCCCTGCATGCCGGGCACTGTGCAGGGTGTTCGTAAGATCGCCCAACGCGAGTGCTGGGAAGGTCAGCGCCGTCTCGGAAGTAAGGCCGTTGAATACTCCTTTGCAATGCTTCCTCAAGAAACCCAGTCAGCTCTAATCGCCGCCGCAGTGACCACCAGCGCACCAGAAGCACCGGCTGAAACACATGTGATTCTGTCAGGGTGTGACGCTAAAAAAACGTCACGCTTGAATGATTCGCAGACCTCGGTCATGACTGCCCGTCTGTCATTCGTGCGCGAGATTGAGCGCATGAGCAAGGTGGTCAGCCAGAACCGCGCCATCCTTACGCTGGTGTCCCTGGCTCGAACTGGCGACTTGAGCCCCTATCTTGCCGAGCTGGTGGTCCGGGCCAACGACCGCAAGACCGAAGACCGGACGCTTTCGGAGCGCACCCTGAAACGGTGGCTTGCGGACTATCGTGCCCATGGGGAAATGGGGCTGGCACCAGCCCGCCGTAAAAAGGACATGAGCGTCCCGTCCTGGGCTGCCGAGTTCCTTAAACATTACCAGCGCCCGCAGAAGCCCAGTGTTGAAGCTGCATATGAGCAGTTCAAACAGATCCACTCTGAGGTCCACTCCAGCGTCTGCCCGAGCATTCATGCTGTCCGCCGCTGGCTGAAAAAGCTGTCTCCCGAGGCACGCGAGCATGGCCGCATGGGACCACACGAGCTGAAAACCCTACAGGCGTACAACACCCGTAAGGCCGACATGCTCTGGCCCAACGACGTTTGGATTGCGGACGGCCATACCTTTGACGCCGAGGTGATCAACCCTCTTACGGGCCAGATCTTCCGGCCGGAAATCACCACGGTCATTGACTGGGGAACACGTCGCATTGTTGGCTTTTCGGTCAACCTGGCCGAGTCGACGCTGGCGACCCTCGACACTCTGCGTGACGGCGTCAGCCGGTGCGGTATGTACAAACTGTTATACGTCGACAATGGCAGTGGCTTTGACAACGCCGTTGTCTACGAGGTCAACGACCGCCTGGGCGGCACTATTACGCACTCGTTGCCTTACAACTCCCAAGCCCGTGGCGTGATCGAGCGCCCGCACAAAACCATCCTGGTCAGGCTCGCAAAAACCTTCGACAGCTACATCGGCGCCGACATGGACAAGGAGGCCGGAACCAAGGCCCACAAGCTGTCCCGTAAACAGTTAGCGCTGGGTTTGGCACCGACGGTTGTGCCGGAGTTCTCGGTGTTCTTCGCCGACCTGCAATGTGCGCTCGACGACTACAACCGGCGCCCACACCGTGGCCTGCCGAAGTTCCGAGACCCACAGACGCTGCGCATGCGCCACCAAAGCCCCATGGAGGCCTGGAAACAGGCCGAGGCCGAAGGCTGGGAGCCATTGCTGGCTGACGCAAGCATCGTTGAGAGCCTGACTCGTCCGCAGGTCCTGCGCATCGCTCGCCGCTGCCAGGTGCAGTGGAATAGCGGCACCTACTTCCTGAAAGAGCTGGACGGCTTCCATGGCGAGGAAGTCCGCGTGGCATATGACTTCCGTGACTCCAGCCGCGTATGGGTACACACCCTGGATGGCGAGCTGATCGGTGAAGCGATCCTGGACGGCAATGCCAGCCCAGCTATGCCGGTGACGATGCTTGAAAAAGCCAGTGAGAAACGTGAACGCGGACAGCTATCGCGCCTCGTTAAAAAGGCCAAAACCATTACCGGGCAAGACGTTGAGATGCGCGTCCTTCCGACGGTATCGAGCAGCTACGACCTATCTCCTGAACAGCTTGCCGAGGCCCAGCGCTTCGCCCAGCTGGCAGCCCCACAAGCCCCGAGCTTCGAGCTGCCGACCGACCCAACCGCCCGCTATCACCTCTGGCACCAGCTCGACGCCCGCGCTTCCAGCGGCGAACCGCTGACGCCGGAAGAAATGCAATGGCATTCCCGTTATCCGCAAACCCCGGACTTCACGTCGATTCAGCAAATGTTCGCATTCGCCGCGCAAGCCCACGCTTAACCGCAAACCTTTAGGAGTCAAATCATGAGTGTTCCAAAGATCGTTCCCTTGACTAACGTCGGCCTGTTATCCGCCGCAATCGCACGGACCCACGCCCGCCCTGAGGGGTTACCCGGCCTGGTGGTGATGTATGGAGCCAGCGGCTTGGGTAAAAGCGTGAGTGCTGCGTTCGCAGCTAATCAGCACCGTGCCTATTACGTGGAGTGCCGCGACACCTGGAGCAAAAAGGCTTTCCTACTCGCCATCCTGCGCGAGATGGGCATTCAGCCTGAGCGCACCTTGTCGCAGATGGTCGACCAGATCGCCGAACAACTGTCCCGCAGTGGCCGCCCACTGCTGATTGACGACGTGCAGTATCTGCTTGAAAAGGCCGTCGCCAACGTCCTGACCGATATCCATAACGCTAGCCAGGGAACCATTGTGTTGATTGGGGAAAAGGGCGTCCCCGGCAGCCTTGCAAAGCTGGAGCGGCTGCATAACCGTGTTTTGGAATGGGTGCCCGCCCAAAGCGCCACCCTCGACGATTTACGTGCCCTGGCCAAAGCCAGCTATCCGAAGCTGCATTTTTCAGATGATCTGCTGGAAGACCTGCGGGTCAAGGTTGGCGGTTGTCTGCGCCGTATCGCCGTCAATCTATACAAGGTTTACAGCGAGACTCAGGCCCTGGCCATCGACAGCATCGACCTTGCCGGTTGGGGCTCTCGCGGCTGGTTCACCGGCGATGCGCCGTCGCGGAGGGCTTGAGCCATGCCGAGAGCACGAGCAGATCTGGTGATGGTAGGCGGAAAGCCTCCACGACAGCACATCTGGGAAGCCATCCGCGCCATTAACGCCAGCCCTAAAGCGCTGACGACTTACGCCGTTGCACGTAAGTCGGGACAAGATGACCAAGCCGTGCGCGCCTATTTCCGAGACATGGAAAAGGCCGGAATTGTCAGCAAGGTTCGCACCATCGACCGCTTCGACGCCGAGTGGGAGCTACTTAAAGACGAAGGCGTCGAGGCCCCGCGCATCACCAAAGACGGCAAGGTTTCCAAATATGCAGGCGGTGCCGAGAACGTGTGGCGGGCGTTGCGCATCCTCGGCGAATTCAGCGCCGCCGAGGCAGCAGCGGCAGCCAGCGTCAATGGCGTATCCATCAGCGAATATGGCGCGCAGGTGTATTTGTCGGGGCTGGCAAAGGCTGGCTATCTGACACGTAGCGGCGGCACGGCTGGAAATAAAACCCGCTTCCGCTTGATTCCCTCGCGTTACACAGGCCCAAAGCACCCGATCTATCAGCGTGACTTCAACCAGGTCTATGACCCAAACCTAGATCAGGTGGTTTGGCGTAAAGCAGATCAGCAGGTGACCGAATGAACCAGGTCAACCTTTCTGCTTGGGGTGATGAAGCGCCGTTGTTTGTGCGCCTGCTCGCTGCCGAAGTCGCAGCAACAAGCCAAACCCAGGCCAGCAAGCGTATCGGCATGAGCCGAACAGCAGTAAGCCTGACCCTAGCCAATCGCTATGCATCGCGTAGCACTGCCGGTGTTGAACGCCGTGTCATGGAAACCCTCGGCCGCATTCAGTGTGTGGCTCTGGATGAGGAAGTGAATGCGGAGCAGTGCCAAAGCTATCGCGAAAAGCCAGCGCCAACCCATAACCCGCCCGCCATGCAGCGCTGGCGCGCCTGCCAACACTGCCCGATCAACCCCAACTGCTGCACCCAGGAGAACGCCCATGCTCGCCTCCACTAGCCGTACAGCCTTGAAAGTGTTGACCCCATCGCTCGCTGATCGCCTGCGCATCTTCAACGCCGCCGCCCGCCATTTGCAGGCGAATGGCATTCGCATACTCGGCTTCTGCCCAGCTCAAAACTTCCTGGTTATCGCTCCCGATGCGGGCCAGCGCTTGGTCGCTCTTGGCCATCGCGAAGGCTTTAAGCGCCGCCCCACGGCCGGTAGCACCCATTACAGCGTGCAGTTCCAGGGCGTGACCCTGGAGTGGCGCGAACCCATCAGCGCCGCCCGTCCAGAAGGCTGGCAGCGCCCGACTATCCACTGAGGAATCCAGCAATGACCGCACAACAACAGACCATCCCTGAGGGCTACCGCGCTGATGCGCAAAAGAGGCTGATACCGGAAGTCCTGATCAAACCAATTGACCTAGAACGGGACGCCTTGGTGCTCAAATTGGCCGCCCAGGCCCTCGGCATTCAAGAAGTTCTGACACAGTTCAAGGCCTCCGCGTTCGGCGATATCGAAGCCTTTATCGAGCTGAGCGCCGAACAGTACGGCGCTCAGATTGGCGGCAAGAAAGGCAATGTGAGCCTGATCAGTTTTGATGGGCGCTTCAAGATCCTGCGGGCAGTCCAGGAAAGCATCGCTTTTGACGAACGCTTGCAGGCAGCCAGAGCGCTGATTGACGAATGCCTGCGGGACTGGACGCAGGGGGCTCGCCCTGAGGTGGTCACCCTGGTGAATGACGCCTTTCGCACCGACCAGAAAGGCGACATCCGCACGGCACGCGTGCTGGCCCTGCGCCGCCTGGAAATCACAGATGAGCGCTGGCAGCGCGCCATGCAAGCCATTGGCGATGCCTGCCAGGTGGTGGGCTCCAAGTCCTACATTCGTGTGTATCAGCGTGTCGGTGATACCGACCAATACGAGCCCATCAGCCTTGATATCGCGGGGGTCTGACGTGGAGCACATCGACATCAAGATTCGCTACAGCACTGGGGCTTATCACGCCTCAACGAAGGGCAAGAAGGTTACCGCCTCGTCAAGCATCAGTGCTGTTTTGGCTGGCTCAGCATTACTAAGAAAAATCTGTCCTGGTGCGAAAGTCGCCGAGGCCAATGCCATCAATCCTGGTCCTTCAACGGAGCCTTATGTTCTGCGCTTCTCCTATGTACTGGGTGAGCTTGATCGCCCCTGACTTCCACATCACTTTCCACAAGCAACACTAGGAGCCAGCATGGCCAAGATTATCCTCACCCTGGAAGACAGCCGCGATGACGGCGGCAAGCCAACTATCTCTCTTGATCTGACTGGTATGCCTAAAGGTATGAACCCATCGGCCGCCTGCGTTATTTCAGAAATGCTATGGGGTATGGCCTCTTGCGAGCAGATCCTGGGCGCGCTGCCTGCGCACCGTCGCCAGCCAAGTAACTCAACCATTCACTGAGCGAAACCCTCCCGGCCTCCGGGAGGGTCTATCAGGCGTGGCTGCCTGGTACTGATGAGCAGCCGAAAAGTGAATGGGGAGTTTTATGAGCAAGCAACGAAAACCATATCCACGGTCTGCAGACAACGCCGACAAGATGAATCTGCCCGAGGGCAAGACCTGCGGCGACTGCGTGCACTGCCGTCGCTGCACGATGATGTTCGGACATATCCCAACTGATGAATCTTGCGACTGGAGCCCTTCGCGTTTTCGCGAAGCAGTGCTATCCGCCATTGTTGTCTAACCCGAAACGCAAGACTCCGAGACCTGATGAAATGGACCACAACAAAGCTATAGACAAAATCAAGAAGCTTCTGCGCCTGTCGTCGAGCGATAACCCGCATGAAGCTGCCGCCGCCATGCGCCAGGCGCGGGTCATGATGGAAAAATTCCGTATTGAAGAAGCTGATGTAGCGCTTTCGGACATTTTTGAATCGGTCTCACGCAGCGGCTCTAAGGTGAATCCTGTTCGCTGGGAAGCCAATCTGGCTGGCAGCGTAAAACGTGCGTATGCCTGCGAGTTGCTGTTCATGGCGGGCTTAGGTGAATGGCGGTTCATTGGTGAGTTTGCCGAGGTGGCCAGCTACACCATGACGCTGCTTCTCCGTCAGATCCGCCAGGCCCGGCGTGACTTCATCGCCGACAAACTCAAGCGCTGCAAGACCGCAACCAAGACCAAACGGGCGGACGTGTTCTGTGATGCCTGGGTCTACCAGGTGCGCAAGCAGGTTATGGCTTTCGCTGGCAATGACACACCATCCAGCGCCGCTTCGACCTACATGCTCAAGCATCACCCGGATACAACAAAGGCAGACCCGAAGGACCGGAACACCGCAAAGCGGATGAGCAATCGGTCCGTGAGCGATGCCATGCACGGGATTCTCGCAGCGGCTGATGTACAGCTGAATCACGGCGTGAAAGGGCAAGAGCAACAGCGCCTCAACTGAGCGAAACCCTCCCGGCTTCCGGGAAGGTCTGCCAGGCGTGGTTGCCTGGTACTGATGAGCAGCCAACAGATGACAGACGAAACACCCCGGCAGCGTAAAGCCCGCCTGGCCCTTGAGCGCAAACGTGCCCAGCGCCTGCGGGACAAAGCCAAGAAACTGGCCATGGGTTCCAGCACGTTCAAGATGGAGGCGTACAAAGGCACCCTGGCCGAGCTTGAACGTATCCGTATCGCCGGGGAGTTCGACGAAGCGGCGCACGCGCTGACGATGGTCATTCACGGAGCAGCCGAGTTGTCTCGCCGAGATCCGGTGGCATTCAGAGCATTGATTCAAGGGAGAACAAAGTGAACAGACGAAACCTGGATCTAAGCAAGATCCACATAGCAAAGAAGGACCTAGGCCTGGATGATGAAACCTATCGCGCCCTTCTGGTTCGCGTGGCCGGTGTCAGATCGGCAAAGGACCTAAGCCCGCGTCAAGCAGGCAAGGTGTTGGCCGAGTTTGAGCGGCTTGGCTGGAAGTCTTCCCCCGTCAAGACTGGTCGTAAGGCTCCGGTAGCAGCAGCGGACAGAGCAAAGCTGGTCGGCAAAATAGAAGCGTTCCTCGCAGAGTCGAAACGTTCCTGGGCGTATGCCGACGGCATGGCGTTGCGCATGTTTAAGGTGGATCGAGTGGAATGGCTGGACCCTGAACAACTTCGCAAGATGGTTGCAGCATTGGCTTATGACGCCAAACGTCATGGGAGAACAACGCAATGAATGAAGACATGTTCCCAGATGACATCGACAACCTGGATGCCAAGAAGGTACTGGCCAGTATGCAAGACCCTGCGGTGCTCTCTCGCTGGGAAGGGTCGTTGCGGGAGATGGTCGAGATTGCCGAGGTTAAATTACTAGCTGAAATGGGACCCGACTCCACGGCGCCCGAACTGGCCCGGCATGTGGTCTTTGCTATCTGCTCGGCCATGGGAGGTAACGTCATCTATCTACCGAGAGGCGATGCACTGAAGCGTGCTATGCGTGATGCTGCTATCTTCCGCGAATGGCTCGATAGCAACACGCCTATCCCTGAGCTCGTGCGTAAGTACGACCTTGCGAACCAAACCATTTATGACATCATCAAAAAACAGCGGGCTCTGCATCGAAAAAACGAGCCTGATCTATTTGGATATGATGAAGGGACGGTTCATTAATGAATGGAAACGCTACGGTCGCTGTTCTGGCTATGTTGATAGTTTTATCAGAAAGCTGTTTTGCTTCTGATCTTGCAGCTGTATCACACAATCAGGCAGCGACAGAGGCTGTTGCCAATCGTAAGCTCGCTAACGTCCTTTGGGAACAAACACACAAAGCATGCGCGGCCAAAGATTGGTCAAAGCAGTCAGCAATTATGAAGGTCATCAACGAGCAACTTAACGCCCAGCCAACAAACAACCTGAAGTATAGCGCTCGTTTTGTCTACTCCAGTTGTCAGCAGATGCTTACTGATGTGTCATTTATCAATGGCGCTTGCTTCACAACTTCTCCCTCGAAACACGAGCTTGATTACGTAAAAAAGAACTGGAGCGAAGACTCAAAACTTTGTGATGCCGAAATTTCTAATCCTGATCTGAGTCTTGCGGAGCCGCCGAAAGAACAAACCGAAGCCGAGTGGGAGGCTGAACAAAGAAAGAATGGAGAGTCCGAAGAGGACATTGCATTTATGAGGCGGGTTCGCAACTCGTAATATTCAGCCCCGCCAACCGAGCGGGGCTTTTTCTTAAACCCCGCTGATACTCAACCACTTCCTCATACGCGCGAAGCTTGAACCGTTCCCTCAACGGCAGGCTTGCACCATGCGTTCAAACCCCGCTCCACCCAAAGTCTCACGGCCTCAGTGGCCGCGCCAACATGCGCAGCTCATTCTTGCTGCTGGGAGTAATAACGCCCGTGCGGTGTTGTGGGCCAAGGTGCCAGCCGACTGGCTGCCCATGGTCCAGGCGCATGTAGCGCAGGGTGAAGAACGCATCCGGCAAGCAGTCAGCCAGCGAGAGAAGTTGCGCCCTGCTGTAAGAACACCCTCTGCACAGACCTTTGCCGAATACCGCGAGCCTGTTCGCGTGATCGGCAATCCCGTTGTGGCCGCGCAACATCTGGCCGCTTTACGGGCATCCATTCATCACTCACCGCGAGCAACCCAATGACTCTTCCACTACCGAAGCGGCGCCCGCGTGCGCCACGTATGACCGATTGGACGCTGATCACCATCGCCTTACTGTTCTGCCTGGCCATCGTCGCGCCGACCAAGCTGCCGGTTGTCCTCTACAAATGCGGCCTGGTCACCCTGGGCGGCGTCCTGGGCTACTGGATTGACCGAGCATTGTTTCCCTACGCTCGGCCGAACCAGGTCCGCCGCTATGAACGCTCCATGGCCGGTGTCCGTCGTGCCCTGGTCGTGCTGGCTTGTGTACTCGGCCTGACGCTGGGGCTCTGACGATGCGGAAAATCCTTCTATATATAGGTGCTGCATCGCTGGCTGGGCTCACCGCCTGCGCCCCTGCGCATGCCGAGATCCCAACACAGGCCGAACGCTATCGCCGTGACCTGACCCGTATCGCCCAGGCCGAGTGGGGCCTGGATGCTCCGGTGGCAACCTTCGCCGCCCAGATCCACCAGGAAAGCCGCTGGAAGTTCGACGCAAAGTCGCCTGTCGGTGCGCAAGGCTTGGGCCAGGTGATGCCTTCGACCGCGACCTGGCTCGCCCAGACCTTCCCCAGGGCGCTGGGCAAGGTCGAGCCCTTCAACCCAATCTGGTCCATGCAGGCGCTGGTCAGCTATGACCGCTGGCTGGCAAGCCGTATCCAGGCAAGCAGCAGCTGTGAACAGGCCGCGATGATTCTGTCGTCGTACAACGGCGGGCTGGGCTGGGTCATCCGTGACCGCAAGTTGGCATCGGCAAAGGGCGCCGATCCGCTGACCTGGTTCGATTCAGTCGAGCACCACAACGCTGGTCGCTCGGCTGCCAACTTCCGGGAAAACCGCAATTACCCGCGCTTCATTCTCTGGCACTGGGAGCCCCTGTATGTCGATGCAGGCTGGGGCAAAGGGCTTTGCCGATGAAGGGCTTACTCGGCTTCATCACTCCAGTGACTTGGTATGTGGCCGTCATCGCGGCTGTTGTATTGGGTCTGCACCTCAACTGGCAGGACGGTTACAGCGAAGGCCTTGCGAAAGCAAAAGCTGAAGGACAGACCGCTATTGCCAACCTGCGCCTGGAGCATTCCGAAGAACAGCGGCGCAGTGCTGACGCGACCAGCGAGTCGCTGAAACAGGCGAACGAAAAACTGAGGGCCGAACAAGAGCGAGGCAGCTTGCTCGCCACTCAGTTTGCAGACGCCAAAGAGGCCTTTCGTAAGAACACTGACACGCTAAATGGAGAGATTGCTCGTGTTACGACCCTATACCGCCGCACGCTCAAGTCAGCACCTGAGCCGTTGCCTGCTGCTGTGTTCACTGCTGGTTTTGTCCGCGTGTGGAACACCGCCAATGGCATCAGCGCCTCAGTGCATTCCCAGCAAACCCAGCAAGCCGCCAGCGGAGCTGCTGCGCCGACCGACGGAGCCGGAGCCGCTGACAGCCTCGACTCGGGCGTCACCCAGGCTCTTGTCCTGGGCAACCAGGTTCGCAATGGCGAGTTGCACAGTTCCTGCCGGGCTCAACTCAACCGCCTAATTGACTGGACCCTTAATGCAAGCAACTGACTTTGCCAGCCTCCTGGAGGCGAAGCACAACGAAACGTCTCTGGCGGCACATTTTGCACAACGTGAAGTATTGACCGGCCCTTCGGCCGAGTTTTGCACAGGCGAGGATTGCGACATGCCAATCCCTGAAGAGCGCCGCTTGGCCTTACCTGGTGTGCGGCTTTGTGCTCAATGCCAAACACATCGCGAAAAACGGAGACGCTGATGACGACAATTGAGATGCCTGCGTGGCAGTTGGTGGGTATCGCCGTAACCATCCTGACCGCATTTGCCGGGCTGGTGAAAATGATGGTCATGCAGATGGAGCGCCGTCTGGATCAGCGCTTTGCAATAACGGACAAAGACAGCGAGCGGCTGCGGGATTTGGAAATTTCCGTTGAGCGGCTGCGGGGAGACATGCCAGTGCACTACGTGCGCCGGGAGGACTACGTGCGCGGCCAAACCGTGATCGAGGCCAAGCTCGATGCCTTGGCGCTCAAGCTAGAAACCGTCCAACTTAAAGGATTGAATCAATGAACATCGACGCTGCCAAGGCCCGCCGGGAATCCCTGCGCTGGTACATCATCAAGACCCTGGACACCTCGCGCCCGATTGATCCGCATGAAGCGGTGGTGCTTGCGACCATTCAGGGTATCTATCCAGATTCCACCACCATTGAACTTCGGCGCGAACTCGACTACCTGGCTGACCGCAGCCTGGTGACGTTGAACAAGCAACCTAACGGTGTGTGGATCTGCGGCTTGACCTACTACGGCGTCGACCTCGCCGAGTACACCATTCCCTGCGACCCCGGCATCGCCCGCCCAGAAAAATACTGGAGCTGACCCATGCCGCCACGCAGCAAAGTTGCCAGCCTGCCGAAGGAGGTCAAGACCTGGCTCGACACAGCCCTGGCCGAGAACGGTTTCAGCGAGTACGAAACCCTCGCCGCTGAGCTATCGGCGCGAGGCTTTTCGATCAGTCGGTCATCGCTCCAGCGGTACGGCCAGGACTTTGAGTCCAAGCTGTCGGCCTTGAAGATGGCCAGCGAGCAGGCCCGTGCTGTGGTGGCAGCGGCTCCAGATGAGGAAGGCGCAGTCAACGAGGCTCTGATGCGCCTGGTCCAGGAGCATCTGTTTAAAGCGCTCATGGCAGGCACAGACCCCGAAGGTAAAAACAAACTGGACTTGCCGAAGTTTGCCAAGGCGGTGGCCGAAATAGGCAAGGCTTCTGTAGTGCAGAAGAAATGGGCGCTAGAGACAGAGGTGCGCCGGGCAGCTCTCCAAGATGCCGCCAGCCGGGTCGATGCTGCTGCTCAGGCGCGTGGCCTGAGCGCCGAGGAAGCTAGCTTCTGGCGTGAACAAGTGTTGAAGGGGATGTGACGATGAGCGCTCCTGCCCCTCTTTCAGATACTGAGCGACTGGTCGACTGGGACGAGTTGCCGGAGAACGTCCGAACAATTCCGGCTGACTTCAACCCCCTGGGTACTGGTGTGCTGATGGCGCACCAGAGTCAATGGATCTCAATGCAACAAGACCTGGACATCGCTGTGTGCGAAAAGGGACGTCGTACCGGCATCACCTTCGCCCAGGCTCTGACTGACACAATCACCGCCGCTTCAGCCAAGGACGCTGGGGGCGACAATATCTGGTACATGGCCGACACCAGGGAGAAAGGCCTAGAGTTTATTGGCTATGTCGCCAAGTTCGCCCAGATCGTTGCCCGAGGTCAGGCCACCATGGTCGAGCAACACATATTCGTCGACCAACTGGAGGACGGCACCAGCCGCAACATCCAGGCTTTCCGCGTGCGCTTTGCTAGCGGTTACCGGGTCACGGCGTTGTCATCCCGGCCGGAGAACATCCACGGCCTGCAAGGCCTGGTCAGCATCGACGAGGCCGCGCTGCACAAGAACGTCGGCCACGTCCTGGAGTCCGCTACCGCGCTGTTGATCTGGGGTGGTCGGATTCGTATCTGGTCGACCCACCGTGGCAAGAAGAACCCATTTAATCAGTTCGTCCAGGACGTGCGCGCAGGCCGCTATGGCAAGCGGGCCAAGGTCATTCGCATCGGATTTGATGATGCTGTAGCCAACGGGCTTTTTGAGCGTGTCTGTTTCATGCGCGGCACCCAGCCCACCGAGCAAGGCAAGCGGGATTGGTATGAGTCCATCCGCGCTGGCTACGGTCCACGTAAGGCAGCCATGCGCGAAGAGCTAGACGTGATCCCGCGAGACGGCGAAGGCTCTGCCATTCCAGGCGTGTGGATTGAACGAGCCATGCCCGAGGCCCGAACAATCTTACGCATCGTTTTTGACGATGATTTTCCTAGACGCCCCGAGACCGAGCGCGAGACCTGGTGTGCTACTTGGATCGCTACCAACCTGATGCCTGTACTGGAAGAAGCCGCTGAAGGGTTCAGCGGTCGATGGGCGATTGGTATGGACTTCGCCCGTCATCGCCACTTTTCCGTCATAACACCGGCAATGATCACCCAGGAGCTGTGCCGTGACGTGCCGTTTCTGATCGAGCTGGCCAACGCTCCTACTCGCCAGCAGGAACAGATCCTGTGGGCGATGCTCGACACGCTGACAAGCTGGACATTTGCCGGTGACGCCACCGGGCCAGGGCAAACCCTGATGGAGTACACCGGAGACCGCTACGGTCGGGCTGTGTGGGACAAAGAGAGAGACGGCTGGACAGGTGGGCCAGTGCACGAAATCACTCTGTCGCGTACCTGGTACGGCGAGTGGATGGGTAAGTACATCTCACTGTTCGAAGACGGCTTTATCACTCTGCCTCGGGACGCCTCCCTGGAGGATGACCACCGGGCGGTCGAGTTTATCGATGGCATACCGATGGTGCCAAAGATCGAGCGAAAGGATTTAAAGGATGCCGCACTGATACGCCACGGCGATGGTGCGGTCGCGGGGGCACTTATGAACTTCGCGGCTCTCAATCACGTAGGTGGCTACGTCTACGAATATCACCGAGTCAAGCCCGCGTCTCAGCATGACCGAGATATCAAGATCGGCGCCGGTTGGCGCTCCACAAAAGGCATTTGGTAATGGCTCAGTCCAAGATCGTCGACCAGTACGGTCGCCCCATTCAATACGACAAGCTCACCGAAGAGCTGGCTGCTGCGCGCACCACCGGCATTCGCCAGGTCTGGCACCCGTCGGTGGCCAGCGGCCTCACACCTGGTCGGCTGGCGAGCATCCTGCAAGCCGCTGCCGAAGGCTCGGCCCATGCCTACTTGACCCTTGCCGAAGAAATGGAAGAGCGCGACCTGCATTACGCTTCGGTGTTAGGCACCCGCAAGCTGGCTGTGTCTGGTTTGTCGGTGCGGATCGAGGCCGCCAGCGATGATGCCGAGGACGTGCGCCGAGCGGACCAGCTCAAGGAGGTTGTCGACTCGCCCGAGTTCGGCGAACTGCAAGCCGACCTGACCGATGCCATGGGTAAGGGTTATGCCGTCAGCGAGATCATGTGGGACCGTAGCGGCAAGACCTGGAACCCGTCGCGCTTTGAACCACGCGACCAGCGCTTCTTCCAGTTTGACCGCGACACCGGCCGGGAACTGCGCCTGCTCGATGAGGCCGACCCCATCAACGGCATTGCATTGGCACCCTACAAGTTCATTGTCCACCTTCCGCGCATTCGTTCCGGGCTGCCAATCCGTGGCGGCTTGGCTCGACTCGCTGCCGTGGGCTACATGTGCAAAGCCTGGACCTGGAAGGACTGGATGGGCTTTGCCGACATCTTCGGTATGCCTATGCGTGTGGGTCGGTACGGGCCTGGTGCCAGTAAGGAAGACATTGCCACGCTGATGTCAGCGGTGGCCAACCTGGGCAGCGATGCGGCAGCAGTGATCCCGGACAGTATGCGTATCGACTTCACCCAGGCGGCCAATGTGACGGGCGCAGGGGACTTCTTTAAAGGCCTGGCCGAGTGGTGGGATAAGCAGGTCAGCAAGGCTGTAGTCGGTCAAACCATGTCTACCGATGACGGCTCCAGCATGGCCCAGGCGGTCATTCACAACGAGGTTCGCCTGGATCTGCTGGGCGCCGATGCCAAGGCAGAGTCCAATACTCTGAACCGGTGTTTCGTACGGCCCTGGTGTGATCTGAACTTTGCACCTGGTCGACGTTACCCGCGATTGATAATCGACGTACCGCAGCCGGAAAACACCAAGCTGTTGATCGAGGCACTAAAGGAGCTGGTGCCGCTGGGACTGCGTGTCGAGCAGTCAGTTATCCGGGATAAGCTCAATCTGCCAGCACCCGCCGAGGGCGCCGAGCTGTTGGGCGTTCCGGCGCCGGTTCCTAATCCAGTCATGGCGCAGGCCACCAACAGCGAGCAGGCACCGGCCCGGCCGGCTGTTCCTCGGGACATTGTTGATAACCAGGTAATGACATTGGAAACGGCGACAGGGGCTCCCATCGACGACATGGTCGAGCAGATCAAGGAATTGCTCGACTCAGTCAGTAGCCTGGAAGAGTTCCGGGACCGCTTGATTGAAGCCTATCCGGCGATGAATTCCACTCAGTTGGCGGATGCGATTGCCGATGGGTTGACGGCAGCCAGCCTGGCGGGACGTGACGACATCTTGAGGGGGCTGTAATGGCTGTTTCCCACGGCTCACTCCCGTTCAATGAACAAATCGACTACTTCCGTAGCAAGGTCAATCTGCCGACCAGCACCTGGTCCGATGTATATGGCGCCGAGCATGACTATGCCTTTGTTATAGCCGGTGCTGTAAAGCGGGATCTGCTGGCCGACCTTCGCGGTGCTATTGAGAAGTCTATTGCCCAGGGCACCACCCTGGAACAGTTCCGCAAGGACTTTGACCAGGTCGTGGGGAAACATGGCTGGCAGTACAACGGCGAGCGTGGCTGGCGTACCAATGTCATTTGGGAAACCAACCTACGGCAGTCGTACAACGCCGGGCGCGAAGAGCAAATGGCCGACCCGGAGCTACGCAAGCGCCGCCCCTATGCAGTCTATCGTCATGGCGATAGTGCCCACCCACGGCCAATGCACCTGTCCTGGAACGGCATCACATTGCCGCTCGATGATCCGTGGTGGGCAACTCACACCCCGCAAAATGGTTGGGGCTGCAAGTGCAAGAAGTTCATGTTGTCGGCAAGGGACGTTGAGCGCCAAGGATTGACGATTGGTCCGGCGCCGGTCACTGAGTGGGAAGATCGGGTTATCGGCAAGAACAGCCCCAACGGCCCGCGCACGGTTCGCGTGCCCAAAGGGATCGACCCAGGCTTCGAGCATGCACCAGGTCGCTCCCGCCTTTCGGATGCAGTACCGCAGTTGCGTACCCGTGACCCCATCACCGCACCAGGTACATCAGCGAAGCCGGAACCAGCGGCCATGCTTCCCACTAGTAGACCGACAGGGCCACTGCCTGCGCCCAGGGCGATTCCGGCAACGGCTTTGCTCCCAGCCAAAGTACCTGCGCCGCAAGCTGTGGCTAAGTTCTTGGGTGAGCTTGGGGCCAGTGATGCTGCACCTGCGGTATTTCGTGATGTGACGGGCGATGCCCTGGCCATTGGGCGCGAGATGTTCAGCGATGCCAAAACCAGCGCGATACAGCTGGCCACGCAGATCAAGGCCCGTGAGTTGCACCTCCTGGCTACCGCCATCAAGACGCCGGACGAAATATGGGCGCACCTGGTATGGCAGCCGGACCAGGGCAAGGCCGTCCTGCGCCGTCGCTACCTGGCGCACTTTGAGGTAAAGGGCCAGGCGATGCCAGCCGTTGCCGTGTTCGATCTGGGCGCCGATGGCTGGGATGCCGTCACAGGCTTTGTCGAAGACAGCGAGCAGTACCTGGAGGCGTTGCGCCTTGGGGTTCTGCTTTACCGTCGGCCGGAATAGGAGTTCTCATGGCTGGTGCAATGCTCGATGTCAGCTTCGACCAGGAACAGGTTGGCAGGGCTCTGGAAGAGCTGGCCGAGCGCCTTGGCGATTTGACGACGCCCTTCAACGACATAGCCGAATACCTTCTCCAGTCGACCGATGATCGCTTTCGGCAGAAGGTAGCGCCGGACGGTTCGCCCTGGGCGCCGCTGTCGGCGGTCACCCTGGCCAGGAAGAAAGGCCCTGGTATCCTGCGCGAGAAAGGGACGCTCCAGGACACGATGCGTCATCAGGCCACCAGCACCGAGCTGGCTTTCGGTACAGACCGCCCTTATGGCGCAGTGCATCAGTTCGGACAGCGCAAAGGCGCCTCGGGCAGTACGGGTAAAGGCAGGTCCATCCCATGGGGAGACATACCGGCACGGCCCTATCTGGGGTTGTCTGCCGAGGATGAAACGGAAGTCCTGTTGATCATCCACGACTACCTAATGGAACCGGTGGCGGGCTGACTGCCCAGGATCGCCTAGGCGGCGCGTATTGGGGGTGGCGGTACATCCGTCGCCAGACTATCGCTTTACCAGCGTTAGACATGCGTTAGATTCGGTCAGAGCGCTATTTGCTCCTCGCTCGCGGGACCAGTCCTTACCGATGCTTTAAATACTGAGTAGATTTCGGGTTACCCCTAGCCCGCAACACCCGCCCCAAAATCTTAAACCCCGCTGATACTCACTCATTCCGCCAGGCCGCACAGACTGGCGGCATGAAAACCCAACTCGCACTCAACACCGACCTTTCCGCAGCCGTCTCAGACGGTCAGGCCCCGGAGTGGGTTGAACTTATTCCCCCAGGCCCGAACGTCATCGGTCGCGATGGTCGGCAGTGGCTGTTCGATGAACAAGCCGGGATGTTGGTTCAGTCCAGCTTTACCGGCCGAGCCATCGACCTTCCCATCGACTGGGAACATGCCACCCAGCACCGCGCCAGTAAGGGCGAATCCGCCCCCGCTGCTGGCTGGATCAAGCAACTTGAGATCCGTGGCGGCGGTCTGTGGGGGCTCGTTGATTGGACGCCTCGGGGTTCTGAGCAGGTCATCAATCGCGAGTATCGCTTCCTTTCCCCTGTATTCGACTTTGACCCGGACACCACCCGTATTGCGCGGCTGGTGAGCGCGGGCCTGACCAATAAGCCGAATTTCCTCCTGACCGCACTCAACCAAGAAACCACGGAGAACACGCCTGTGAAGTTTTCACCTGCGCTTTTGGCGCTGCTCGGCTTGCCCGACACCGCCACCGAAGAACAAGTCATTGCCGCCATTACACAACTCAAGTCGACGGCTCAGGCTACCAATAGCGAGTCGGCCAACCTGGAGCGATTCGTACCACGGGCCGACTACAACGCCCTGGAGCAACGCGCCATCAACGCGGAGCAGGCGCTCACAGAACATATAAAGGCAGAGCACACCAAGGCCGTCGACGCAGCAATCACCTCGGCCACCCAGGCCGGAAAGATCACCCCGGCGACCGTGGACTATCACCGTGCCATGTGCCAGGACGAAGCCGGTCTGGCGCGTTTCAAGGCCTTTGTCGAATCCGCACCAGTTGTTGCGGCTGCCACCGATCTGGGCGAGCGCAAGCCCGACAAAACCAGTACCGCGCTCAATGCAGAAGAACAGGCTGCGTGCGTGCAATTCGGTATTGATCAGGCGGAGTACGCCAAAACCAAGCAGAGCGAGGTTTAACCCATGTCGCTTACTCAAGATCGTAATACGCCCATGAAGGTCAGCGAGGTTCTGGTGGTTCCAGTCGCTGCCAACGTTCGCATCTTTGCGGGCTCTTTGGTGGTCGCCACTGCCACTGGCTTTGCTGCACCCGGTTCGACAGCTCTCGGCCTGTCCTATCTGGGCCGTGCCGAGGAGTCAGTCGACAACCGAGGTGGCTTCGCTGGTGCCGCACTGATCGAGATCCGCCACGGCAAGGCGTTCAGTTGGGCTAATGACGGCACTGTCACCCAGGCGCACCTGTTCAAGCCTGCATACATCGTCGATGACGAAACCGTCGCAGCAGGTGATGCAGGCGGCACCCGATCCGCCGCTGGACGCATCGTTGGCATCGATGCCGATGGCGTGTGGGTCGAGTAATCCCTCTATATATAGGAGCGCACAGCGCATGTTAGTGAACAAAGATTCCATTCGGTCGATTTTCATCGGACTGAAAACCCTCTTTAACAATGCTTTCACCTCGGCGCCGAGCACTTGGGAAAAGATCGCCATGAAGGTGCCAAGCACCACTGGCAGCAACCTCTATGCCTGGTTGTCGGCGTTTCCAAAGATGCGGCGCTGGGTTGGGGAAAAGCACGTAAAGAGCCTGAAGGCTTACAGCTACACCGTGGAAAACGAAGACTGGGAAGCTACCGTCGAAGTCGACCGCAACCACATCAAGGATGACCAACTGGGCATCTATGGCCCTCAAGCGCAGATGGCAGGTTTCTCCGCGAAACAGTTGCCGGACGAGATCGTTTACGAACTGGTGAATGCCGGGTTCTCGAACCTTTGCTATGACGAGCAGTACTTTTTCGATACGGATCACCCCGTCGGCAAGGGCAGCGTCAGCAACAAAGGTACAGCGGCTCTGTCGATTGCGACCCAGGCAGCAGCGAAGGCGAGTTACGGCGCAGCCCGTACAGCCATGCGTAAGTTCAAGGATGACGAGGGGCGTCCGCTCGATGTGAACCCAACTGTGCTCCTGGTCGGCCCAGGCCTGGAAGATACGGCCCGCGCTTTGCTGACCAGTGAGCGCCTCGAAGACGGAAAGGTGAACCTCTACAAGGGTACTGCGGAGTTAGTCGTCTCCACCCGCATTACGTCAGACACCGCCTGGTTCCTGATCGATGCCAGCAAGCCCGTTATGCCCTTCATTTATCAGGAACGTGAAGCCCCGTCTTTCGTCCAGCAGACCGACCCAGAAGCCGACGATGTCTTCAACCGCAAGAAATTCAAGTTCGGCGCGGAAGCTCGGGCGGCAGGTGGCTACGGCTTCTGGCAGTTGGCCTATGGCTCAACTGGCGAAGCGTAAGGAGGATTCATGGCGTTTGTCATTGTTATTACAGCCAAGCGTAACGGCTTCCGCCGTTGTGGCGTTGCTCACTCCGACCAGCCGACTACCTGGCAGCCGGACGATTTCACCGAAGAGCAATGGGAAGCCCTATTCAAAGAGCCTCAGTTGTTTGTCACCACTGGGGAAGTAGATCTGGACTCGGAGCGGGAGCGTAACCATGGACTCACATCGGCCACGTCGTTACCGCAAGCGTCCAACGCCCTGGAAGAAGTCGAGTCGAAAGCGCCTGAAACAGTCGCTGCACCTTTGGGCCATGAGGTCGACCTCCCCATCAGCTCGATCCTGGGCGGCAATGAGTCTGGACCTGATGGTGCGGAACCTGGCCAGGTTGGGTCTTTGACTGGGCAAGGCTCTGGTACTGCGCAGGATGGCGGACTGGGCATCGAGCACCCGGACGGTTCTGACAACGTATCACAAGCCCCGCCACTGGTTGTTGCTGATGAACCTTCCAAGGGCAAGGGCAGACCTTCCAAAACCAAGCCCAAGGACGACGACAAATGAACCTCTCACTGCCATCCGCCACCCAGCTCCTGTTCCGTTTCGGCGACCGCGCCATTACCGAAGTCGCGGTCCCAGACAACAAGCGCGTCATCGAACCGGAGCTGCTGGTGGCGGCTGCCAGTGGCCAGCCCTTGGACGACTGGCCTGACGAGGATGTGGCTATCGCCGTTGCATCGCTGGCCAGGATCGCCGACGCCGTCACTCGGGCGCGCAGTGAAGTTTCGTTTTACCTGCGGTTCCGCCCGGCCGGAGAAGATGCCCCCGAGTGGGTGGCCGATGACCTGGCCGAGATTGCTCGTTATCACCTGTACGACGATGCGGGCAAGGAAGAGTCGACCGTGCGCGTGCTTTACAAGGACGTAATCAAACGCCTGGAAACCCTTGCCAGGGAAGACAAGGAGCGTGGGGCCTCGGATGGTGGGCAGTCTGGTTTCCAGATATCCCAGCAACCCCGGCTCATGAGCCGCAGCACCTTGAGGAACTTGTGATGCTGGGCGAACTGGAGGACTTGATCGAGGCTCGGCTCAATGAGCTGAAAAGCAAGCTGGAGCGCCTGGTGGTGAGCAGCTATGGCGGCGAATTGAGCGACCCTGAACTGTTGTCCGGTTTGCTCAAGCGTTGCCCGGCCATCTTGCTGATGGTGCCCAAGGCGACATTCATTCGCAAAACCAACGCCCGCTATTCGGTGCCGATCACCTTCCGCCTGATCATTGCTACCCGTCACCCTCGGGGCGAAAGGGAAACCCGGCGTGGTACGACAGATAAGGACATCGGTAGCTATGCGCTGTGGGAGGCCTGCATGCACCAGCTCGTGGACTGGCAGCCCTGGATAGGTCGCGCTGCCATCAAGCCGACCGAACTTTCCAACCTGGTCAACGGCAAGTTGGCCAGCGACCACCTTTCCGTCCTGGGTCAGTCGTTCGTTATCGAGCTGGACTGGGAGAAGCCGAAAGAGGCGCTGCCGGAGTTCCTGGGTATTGACTTGAACTACCACTCCCCGTCGGACAACCCCAACCCGGTGGCCACCGACCTAATCGAATTGAGGGACGTGTAATGCACGTTATCGCCGCACCTGGTCAACAGGTGCCAATGGAGGAAGACCCATATCAGTACATCAGCGACCAGCCCGACAAGGCCGTCGATGTACCGGATACCTCCTATTACCGCCGTCGCTTGGCGGCGGGTGAACTGCTGGCTGCGAAGAAACCGCGCAGTGCCAAACAACCCGCACAGGAAGCCGCTGAATGAGCATTTCCTTTGACACCATCCCCGCGTCGATTCGCAAACCCGGCGTGTACATGGAGTTCAACACCAGCCTGGCGGTACGGACACTGCCGACCAACAAGCAAAGCGTCTGCCTGATCGTTCCCCTGGGCGCCGGAGCGACAGTCGGGGCCAACGTGCCGACACCGATCTACAGCGCGGCCGAGGCAAAAGCGCTGTTCGGTGGAACGGTCGCCGAGGAAATGGCCGAGGCGTTTATCACGGCTTATCGCTATGCCAGCCTTTCGGCCGTGGGTGTGGCTGCCGTCGAGGGCGATGATGAACCTGACATCAAGGCTGCCCTGGATGCAACCGCCCTGGGCGGCTTCACTATCTTGGTGCCTGCCTGGTACAGCCAGACCGCGCTCACTGCACTGCGTACCCACATCCAGCTCTATACCAACTCAATGGAACAGCAAGGCATCATCGGCGTTGCGGCGCTGACCAGCACCTTGTCTGCGGCCACCACCTTGGCTACGTCGTTGAACTCCGGCGCTATCAGCCTTGCCGTGCTGCCTGGTACGCCATCGACTGCGCGCCAGGTCGCCGCCGCCTACGCCGCGATGATCGCATCGGAAGAAGACCCAGCCCGGCCACTGAACACCCTAGTATTGACGGGCATCAAGGTGCCGCCAGTCACTCAACGCCTCGGCCGCACCGAGCAGGAAACCGCCCTGGCCAACGGCGTCACGCCGCTGGAGGTTGCAGCCGGTGATGTGATTCAGATTGTCCGCGCCGTGACCACCTACACCAAGTCTGCGGCCGGTGCCACGGATGTGTCGCTGCTGGACCTGACCACCATCCGCATCTTGTATTACGTGCGTATGGCTTGCCGTGACCGTATCCGCTTGCGCTTCCCGCGCTCCAAGCTCTCCAAGAAAACCCCAGAGGCCGTGCGGGGTGAGCTGCTGGACGTGCTGCTCAAGCTGGAAGAGTTGGAGATCGTCGAAGAGGTCGAGGCCAACGCAGCCAGCCTGGTGGTCGAGCGTTCGCTCCAGGACGTAAACCGCCTCAACGCCGCCATTCCCACTGACGTAGTCAACGGCCTGCATGTATTCGCCGGTCGTATCGACCTGCTCCTGTAATAAGAGGTGACTTTAGATGGCTGATAACTATGTGGGACTGATCGTCCTGGAGATCAACGGCACTGACTATGAGGTCTCCAGCGTCGAGCCAAGCCTCAAGACCGGGCGCACAGTTGTAAAAACCATGAACCGCACGGGTCGAGCGACCGGCACGGCCAAAGGTATTGAAGAGCACGAACTGAAAATCTCCGTGCCTATCCCAAAATCCGGCGAGCCGGACTGGCGCGCCTTGCTGGACGCCAAGCTGACCATCTATCCCCAGGATGGCGGCAGTAAGCGCCAGACCTGGACCGGCTGCGCGCTGATGGAGATGGGCAGTAAGTACCAGCATGAAGGCGAAGCCACACGCGACCTGACCATCGCCGCACTGAACTACTACACGGAGTAACGCAATGACTGAGCAAGCGAACAAGCAGTGGGACGGCCTGACCATTACCGGCGAGCTGCGTATCGGCGTTTATTACGCTGGCCTTCGGCACAAGCGCTTCACCCTGCGCGTTGGCATGGCGGGCGACCTAGTCGCAGCACAAGAGCTGCATCCTGATGGTCCCTTTCAACTGACCACCCTTGAAGTGTATCGCCGCCAGTTGCTGTCCTTGGGTGACATTCCGACCGAGGCTCTGACGGTCGAGCTGTTGCGCGAGCAACTCGCCGAAACCGACTTGGCCATCATCGCCAACGCGGATGCTGATCTGGAAAAAAAGCTCGCGCCGCCGAGCGCGGCAACGCCGACTGGCGACGAATCGAGCACACCCTCGTCCGACACGGCTACCGGCTCGACGAACTCCGCCGCATGACCAGGGCGGAGATCGACGCCCGTATCGATCTGATCATCGGCAAGGTCAAGAAAACACGCTACGTCAGCAAGCGCCAGCGCAAGCCACTGCCGAAACCACGATAAGGCCTGGCCCGATTCCGGGCCTTTCTTGTCCCTGTAAGACCCTTTCGGGAGCATCCAATGAGTTCTGATCTGCGCGTAGCGCTTCGTTTCCAAGCTCATGCAGGCAACAGCCGCCGCGAGATCGAGCAGATCAATCGCGATCTTCGCAAGGCGGGCAAGGAAGGCGCCAAGTCCCTGGCGGATGAAAGCTGGAAGGCCTCCACTGCAATAACCAACGTCGGCCGCGTGGGGGCCAACAGCTATAAAACCATCCGTAGCGCCATGCGTGAAACTGCGGGCGCTGGTTCTGGCACGCGGATCGAGGTCAGCAAGACTTCGGCCGAACTCAAGCAGATGGCTGCGACCGCCCGTAAGGCTGCCCGCGATGCCAAGACGGAACTGGTGAGCGCTGACCGCCAGGGCGTGCAGCCGCTGCGCCAGAGCGTTGAGCGAACCGAGTCATCCTTTCGGCGCCTGGCGCAAAACGGTGGGCGCAGTCTTCGCACCTTGAAGACGATTGCTGCGGGTGCCCGCCAGGAGTTCGAGCGCCTGAAAGGTTTGGGCGGAAGTATGCAAGGACAACTGGCTGGGTTGGGTATGGGGGTTGGAGTAGTTTCAGCCCTGAAGAGTAGTGCCCAACTTGAGCGCATGCTGATTCAAACTAAGCAAACAGCAGAAATGTCGGAAGAGCAAAAAGGAGATTGGAAAACCGAAGGTTTTAGAATTGCTAAAGCCTATGGCATTGATCGCTCGGGTGTTGATGGCGGATTTAATACGCTGATCGCTTCCGGCGTAAAATACGATGCTGCAAAGAAAACTGCCGACGCTATCGGTCAGGCGACAGCAATTACCGGCGCTGACTCTTCCGTCTTGGGAAAGGCTGTTGTTGCAGCGTCCAGTGCATTCAATATCGACTTAAACAAAGATGGTGCAGCACTTGACCTGCTGCAAAAAATGACAGTCGCCGGACGACTTGGTAACGCCGAGCTTGAAAACTTGTCTGACTTGTTTCCTAAGATTGGGGGCGCTGCGGCTGCGGCAGGCATGTCGATTGAACAGGCATTAGCATTCACAGAGTCGCTTTCTAAAGTTGAGCTACAGCCTGAAAGGCTTGGCACGCTGGCAGAATCAACCTTGCGAGTGTTCAGTAACAAGCAGTATAGAGATCAGGTTACTAAATCGACTGGTGTTAGTTTCTTCAATAAAGATAAAAGCTCACGTAATCCAGAAGAGGTTTTTAGTGAACTAAAACGTAAGTATGAAGCAATGAAAACCGATGAGCAGCGCGCTAAGTTTATGGGGGTAGTATTCAAAGGAATGGACCAGGACACTGTGCGTGGCTGGCGCAGTATGTTAACCGGTGAACGATTAGACGACTTAAAGTCGGGTTCAAAAGATCTTTATAAAGCTGCACCTATTTACAATAGGGACTTGAAAGAAAATACCGAGAGCACTAGCGGTACAGCTGCTCGGATGAAAGCCACACTAGCCGAAGCTATTGACCGCATGGCGAGTCCTTTAAACAAGAGCTTCGCTGACATGGGCAGTTACCTGCTCGATGACCTGAACTTGTCCGGTGAACAGATGCTGGCTGGCGGTGCTGCCCTGGGTGTTGGTGGTTACTACGCCGGACGTGGTGCCAAAGCTGGTGTCGGTGCGCTGTTCAACAAGCTCACGGGCGGGCCTGAAACCCTCAAAAATATTGCGGTCGGTAAAGTCCTGGAGGAAGCGACAGGCGTTACTTCTGTCTTCGTCACCAACTGGCCGAACGGTATGCTTGGCGGCGTGCCGGATCTGCCTGGCGCGCCATCTTCCGGTAAGGGCAAGCCGGGCGGTTTTGTCGCGCCATGGTTGGCACCTGTGGCCTTGGGTGCAAGTGCCACGCAGATTGGCGGGGCAAGTGCGACCGCCACAGACGAAGGCCGCCTGGATGCTGCCCAGCGCAGCAAGTTGCTCAACGATGACCAGCGCACCTACCAAACCGCCTTTTACCGCAATCGTATAGACCTGGCCGGACAGAACCCCGACCAATCATCTGACTGGCTGTCGTCTCAGGCCCAACGCTTGGCACACCAGCAAACCGGCTTAACGGCATCGGGCTTGCCGGTCGATGGGGCCAATCAGTGGGCCGCTGGGGTCGCGAATCGCGCCGTGTCCGCTGGGGCTGAAACGCCTGCCGCCATGGCGCGCCTACAACGCCTTCTGGACCAGCCCCTGGTCATTGAGCTGCGCACCGACTCAAACATGATCCAGGCCGAGGTTGAGCGCCGAGCGGACATCCAAATGAGGCGCGGCGGATGAGTTGGTCAGAAACCCTGCTGGATGCCTCCTTTCGAGGTGTTCCGCTCTTGGTCGTTGACGAAAGCCTGCAATGGCAGCGGGCGCTGTCCGAACATGGAACACCATTTAAGGATGGTGACAGCGTGGTCGACCTGGGTCGGGGGGCACGTCGCGTCCCGATGCAGCTCATCGTTTACGGCAAAAACTACGAGATTGAGCTACAGAACCTTCTGCTGGCACTGGGTCAGCGTGGCCCTGGTGAACTGATCCACCCGATTTACGGCAGCATGAGTGTCGTCTCGCAAAACGTCGAGGTGAAACACGTTGCAGACCGCCCCGACGCTGCAATGGTTAGCCTGCTGTTTGTCGAGGACACCCCCGACTTAGCGTTTTTTGCCCGGCAGTTTGAGTTCGTCGATATCGGTGTGCTTGAACAGGAGGACCAGTATCGCTGGCAGGACGGCATCTTCGATTTGTTCGGCCGCGTCGATTCCCTGGTCGCGGAGATTCAGTCGTGGATCGGTGGCGGTTGGGTCGGGCTGATCGAGAAAGCGCTCGGCCTGCCAGGTATCTTTCTGCGCGTGCAGCAGCTGCGGTCACAGATCCTAGGCGTAGTGTCTGGTGTTGCGTCGATGGCTAAGCATTCCTCGGCGGCATTCGATCCTCTGACGGACCTGTTCCGCACGCCGACGCAGATCCGTGGCTCGATCAGTGACAGCACGCCCAGCACGTCGACGGCACTGCTGGCCCGCAGTGGCATTCCGGCGACCATGCCAGGCGCTGACACCTTGACCACAGATGCTGCGCAGGTTGCCAATGCTTTCTTGATCAGTGCCCGCCAAGGTGTTGCCCCTGATGCGGACAGGCTGCCCGACGGTATGCCTGACGATCCGGTCGAGGCCAGTGCGTTCGCGCTCGTTGTCCTGGTCGTCACCGAGCTTGCCGCAGCCCACGCGCTGGCGGTGGCCACAGTGATCGAGGATGAAGCCAGCACGCCGACACTGAGCCCCTTGGAACTGGAGGGTCTGGTTAACCTGGTGCGCTCCTTGGTCCAGGGGGCAATCCTGCTCCAGCGTCGATTGTATGACGTGGAAAACTCCCGTCCCGTCATTGAGGCCCTGCGCAATACCGCCGCGATGATCCAGGCCCGAGCCCGGCAGGTGATCTTGCAGAGCCCGCCTATGGTCGAGCGCATGGTCGAGACTCCGGCCAGCCTGCGCCTGTTGGCCCATCGCTGGTACGGCGACCACGCCCGCGCTCTTGAGCTGATCAGGCTTAACCCTGATCTGAACACCCCACACAATATCCCGGCCGGTAAGGTGCTGCGTGCTTATGCTGAATGATTCTGCTCCGTCTATCCGACTGTCTATTGGCGGCCTGTTCCACGAAGCCTGGGATGGCTGGTCGGTTGAGTCTGATCTGTTGACCCCGGCCGATGCCTTCGAATTGGAGCTGCACACAAAGAATGCCGCGCGCTTGCCTGACGTGATCAAAGAGGGCGCACCTTGTTCATTGACATTGGACGGCGACCGCGTGTTGACCGGGCAGATTGATGAGTTTGAGCACGATGTCTCGCGCCAGGGTATCAACATGCGTATCAACGGCCGCGACCGTGCAGCCCCCTTGGTCGACTGCTCTGCACCTTTCGTGTCCATGCGCGAAGCGTCCCTGGCGCAGATCCTTGACCAGGTGGTAAAGCCCCTGGGCACGTACCAGGTCGAGATCCGTGCCGACCAAGCCAAGACTCGGCGGCGCATCCAGATCGAGCCTGGCCAGACCGCTTGGGAAGCATTGCTCCAGGTCGCCGAGGCCAACGGCTTATGGCCATGGGTCGAGCCAGACGGGCGTCTGGTTATCGGCGGGCCGGACTACAGCGCACCGCCCGTGGGTACGCTGATCCTGCGCGAGGATGGCGTGGGCAACAACGTCCAGCGCCTGAGCGTCCGGCACTCGATAGCCAACTGCTACAGCCAGATAACCGTCCTCGGGCAGCACGGCCAGTACGACAACGATGGCCTGGATACCAAACGCTCCCACCTGCGTTCGGTTATTCAAGATGAGACGCTGTCACGTCGCGGGATCTTCCGGCCCAAGGTCGTTATCGATAGCTCCAGCGAGAACCAGGACATGGCCACCACCCGCGCACGAAAGCTGCTGGCCGACAGTCGGCTGGAGGGGTTCGAGATCCGCGCCATCGTCAAAGGGCACCGCGCCGATAATGGCCAGGTCTGGAGCCCTGGTCAGCGTGTAATCGTCCGCAGTGAACCCCACGGGCTGGATGCCACCTACTTTCTGATGTCCCGCACCCTGCGGCTGTCTCGTGGCGAGGGGGCTATCACCGAGCTGCGCCTGCGTGAAGACAAGATGTGGGTGCTTGACGGGAACAAGGTCAAGACGCGCAAAGGTAAGGACAAGTCTGGTTCGGACGCGGCCTTTGTCGAAATGATCAAGGCTCTCTGATGAGCAGCCTACCGCGCCTGGTGCGCGAGCAAGTCGCCCGAGTCATGAGCAACGTTCGCCAGGCCTTCCGTGCCGTTGCAGCCAGGAACACCCACGGAACCTTGATCGGTGTCGAAATGGAGGGCCTTTCGGGTGAGTCGGTTTCAGGCGAGCTGTTCCAGCACTACGGATTCAGCTCGGCGCCGCTCCCCGGTGCCGAGTACCTGGTTATCCCCGTGGGCGGCAATAGCAAACACGCTGTGGTGGTGGCGAGCGAGGACGGGCGCTATCGTCTAACGCTCCAGGACGGCGAAGTATCGCTATACACCGATGAGGGCGATTACATCCACATGAAGCGCGGCCGGTTGATTGAGGTCGTAACCGATGACCTGGTGATCAAGGTCAAGAATAAGGTGCGCTTTGAAACGCCCATGGTCGAGATGACAGGCGACCAGCATGTTGATGGTGGCATAAAGGCTGAAGCGGAAATCATTGACCATACTCGCTCCATGCAGGCGGACCGAGATATCTATAACCTCCATAAGCATGGAGCAGGACCTACTCCAACACCACAGCAATAAGCTGTGTTAGTTTTTGGGACTCTCAATGGAGGTGTTAATGACGAAGATTGTTCAAATCATTCCTTGCAGCGATTGGTATCTCGTTGGCGAAAAAAACGATGTGGTGCACGGCATTGTTGAGCCACTCGCTGCATGGGCTTTGCTAGAAGATGGCACTATTATTGGCCTGATCGTAGATCATGAAACCAATCAGGTAGCCAATCGCCTAACACTTGCATCAAATATCAAAGAGCCGACGCATTACGCCCACATCAACGAGTTAAGCGCCGCAAATCGGGCACTAGCAGGTCTGCCCAAAAAACCTTAAGCGGCCCTGAAATACACTTCCCTCATGTAACCCTGCACCATGCCCCTCATGGACGCAGGCATAAACCCAACCACTGGCGACTTGACGGGCCAGCGTATCAATACGCTGGCGAACGCCGTTTACATTCGCCTCATGACACCCCTCGGCACCTGGTGGAAAGACCCGGCCCTGGGCTCACGCCTGCATGAACTTCGTCGCGAAAAGGATCTGCCCCGAGTGGGTATCCTAGCCAAGCAATACGCCGAGCAAGCCCTCAAGCCGCTGTTCGATGATGGCCGCGCCAAGAAGATCACTATCACCGCCGAGCAGCCCCACAACGGCTGGCTCGACCTGCAAATTGACATCATCGACGCCACCGGCAATCCGCAGGTGTTTCGCCAACCTGTACGAGTGATCTGATATGGCCTTTTCTGCGCCTGCCCTGGAAAGCATTCTCGCCGCGATCTTGCGCGACATTCGCAACCTTCAGCCCGAGGCTGATATCGGCACCGACAGTGACAACTATGTGCGCTCAACTGCCGTTGCTGCGGCTGTCGAGGGCCTGTATCAGAAGCTCGCTTGGGTGTATCGCCAGATCTTCCCTGACACCGCAGACGAAGAGGAACTGGTGCATGCGGCTGCCATTCGGGGAGTGCTGCGTAAGGGTGCGGTAGCCGCGACAGGGACCGTCGCGCTGAAAGGTGCTGTAGGTGTCGAGTTGTTGCCAGGGGCCACCCTCACTCATGTTGTGACCGGCGAGAAGTTCGACGCATTAGCTAGCGCGACAATTGGCACCGATGGCACTGCAACCGTTCTTGTTCAGGCGCAGACAGTCGGCGCCCAACTCAACAAGCTGACTGGTGGCCTTGTACTCATCAGCCCGCCGTTGGGCATGGATTCGGCTGCCAGCTTCATTGGTGAGACTACCGGTGGTGATGACCAGGAAAGGACAGAGTCCTTGCTTGCCCGGCTCCTTGACCTCATGCAGTCGCCGCCTGCTGGTGGCACGGCTTATGACTTCAAGCGCTGGGCCAGAAGCGTGGACGGTGTGGCAGATGCCTTGGTACTGCCTATGCGGCGCGGTGCGGGCACTGTCGACGTGGTGATCACCGCCAGCACCGGCACCCCATCTGCCGAAGTCATAGCAAACTGCAAGGAATTCATTCTGGGCGAGTGCTCGGTAATTGCAGATGTGTGGGTTTATGCCCCGTTGGTCCGCACAGTCGATTCCGCCGCTCTTGTAGAGCTAGCGGACGGCTACAAGCTTGCTGACGTGCAAGCGGCCGCACAGGTCGCCTACAACACATTGCTCGGGGCACTCAAGCCTCGCGAGATGCTCAAGCGCTCACAGATTGAGGCCATGCTCAACAATCTTGCAGGGGTTACAGATCGCTCCGTTACTGCCCCGGCCGGAAACGTCAAAGCGTCTGATGACGCAGGCCTAATCGGCTGGATTCGTCCCGGAGCAATCACATTGGGGCTGATGGAATGACGAGTCTTGCCGACCAGCTCCGGCTGCTGCTCCCACCAGTTTCCTATGACGGCTCGGCGCCGCGCCTATCGGCTGCCATCGAAGCCGAGGCCAGTGCGCTGACACTTTCCGATGCTCAAGCCGAGGCGACTTACAGCGCCATTTTTGCCGACTCTGGAATGGGGCTCAGCGACTGGGAGCGCGTTCTTGCGTTGCCTGATCCTTGCCTTGTTGGTGTGCCGCAATCGGTTCGCCAGCGTGTGCAGGCGGTTGTCAGCAAGTTGCAAGGTCGTGGCGGTCAGAGTCGATCCTTTTTTATCGCTCTGGCCAAGTCCCTGGGCTACGACATAACCATCGACACCTTTCGCCCAGCTTGTGCAGGCATGGCGCGAGCTGGCGACCCAATCAACGGTGGCGACTGGGCATTCACATGGCGCGTCAACGCGCCAGCGGTGACTGTGAGTCAGGCCGTTGCAGGGATCACTGGAGCGGGTGACCCGCTGGCGTCCTGGGGCAACAAGTCCCTTGAGTGCAGGCTCAGTCAAATGAAGCCCGCCGAATCCATTCTGCTGTTCGGTTACGGAGACAACTAATGCAAAAGATCGGTGCAAGTACCGCGTCGGCAAACGCCTCTGGTGAGTTCACCGAGGGCAATCCTGGAGCGGGAGTCGCAGCTACGCTGCTCAAGGCTGCATGGTTAAACGCAATACAGCGTGAGCTGGTTCAACTTGTAGAGGGCGCGGGTCTGACCCTGGACGCTGCTGACGACTCTCAAATTTTGAAGGCCATCCAGGCTATTCAGGCCAAAGCAAATACCTGGCTGAAGCTCAGCGGCAAGCCGACCACCGTTGTGGGCTTTGGTATCACTGATGTGTTTACCAAGCTAGAGACTACGGCCGCAATTCAACAAAGGGTTGCTGACTTGGTTGCCTCGTCACCTGCGGCCTTGGACACGCTCAAGGAGTTGGCTGATGCATTGGGCAATGATCCGAACTTCGCGGTTACGATGACGAACGCGCTAGCTGGAAAGGCCAGCAAAGCGACTACGCTTGCGGGCTATGGTATTAACAACGCTTACACGAGGGACGAGGCGAATAGTAAATTTATGACCGCGCTTGGCTTTCCCCCTGTACAGCAAGGTACAGGTGTAGGTCAGACGCCCAATCTAGTTAAGATCGGTTGGTCAGCGTCGGGCCTCAAGGCGACCGTTGACACGACCGACTTTGGTGTGTTCTGGCTGTCATCAAATTTTGATCCGAATAACTATGTAAGAAAAGCCGAGCTGCTGCCGGATTTTGGCGTGTCGCAAAGTTGGCAAGATGTCACCGCTTTGCGGGCATTATCCGTTACATATTCGAATAGTACCGCCAGGGCGATAGCCTTGAGTGTTTCAAGCAGTGTTTCACAAAATGGCACGCTGAGCATTTTTGTGGGTGGTGTGGTGGTGTTTACGCAGACAGTGAACAACGCCACTTCAGGATCTGTCGTTACCGGGACCACATTGGTCCCGCCTGGGGCGACGTATCAGGTCACAGCGAGTTATTACACCATCGCTAAATGGTCGGAGTTCAGATGATGATTAGCGGAAAATATTTTACTGATGCGGAAAATGGTATCTATTGGCTAAGCAGTGATGATCTTGAGCAAGCAAAGCTGAATGGCTTTGAGCTTCCAGCTCCTGATTGGATCGAGATTGAAGAGCCGTTAGCACAGATGTCTGTGCCTGACCTCGTTGCTCAAGAGCGAGCTTGGCGTGACAGTGAAATGGCATCGGTCATGTGGCTGCGAGAGCGGCACCGGGATCAGCTTGAGATTGGTAAAACCACACTGACCCGGGCCCAGTTCAGCGATTTGCTGACGTACATACAAGCATTGCGTGATTGGCCACAGTCGACCGTGTTTCCAGATACTCAGAGGCGCCCAGATCGTCCGGCTTGGATTGTCGAGTTGGCCCAATAGCTCTGGGTAAAGGTTATGCCAAACAAATCGCGATTATTGAGTGGATTATAGCAGGGCAGCTGTGCCAATTAGCGCGTTAAATGGTGTCAAATCCGGCGCTTGCTTACAGCCGGCGAAGAGGCCCTCAAGTCATGCATCGTTCTGGCGGACGCCTTCGCTGGCAAGCTAGCTCCTACGGGGCGGTACACACGGCCTCATCCTCAGGCCGGCCGCAAGGCCGCCGTCAGATTTTGATCTTGATCTGCCTGCCCCCTTAACCACGATGGCCGAACGCAGGCATTGAGCCGTGGGTAACCCGGCAGGGATGCCGGGTTAGCCGCCCCAGGCCATGGATGGCCTGTGGCGGCGGCCCACGGATCAATGCCGGAGAGAGGGCATGCCGAGCCTTAGCGAGGCACCGAGTGGAGGGGCAGAAGCCCTTTGGTTACTTTGGGCTGGGCCGGCATTCCGGCTTTTCCAAAGTGACTCGCTGTAAGAGCGAAACCATAAGCCGCCGTGACCGCAGCAACGGATATGTCCCCCCCCACAAAGGACGAGCGGTGTCGCAGGAAACTCCGCGTCATCGTTAACAAGCTTCGCTGGCAAGCCAGCTCCTACGAGGCACGGGGTCACCCTCCGACGCCAGGCGTCTCCCCCCTTGGCCAGGGCCAACGCCCTATCAAACCTTGAACCGCGCCACCAGCCGGTTCAACTCAATCGCCAGATTGGCCATCTCCCCACAAGCACTGGCCGTCTGACTGGCCCCCGCCGAACTCTGAATCGACAGCTCGCGAATACTGGTCAGGTTCTGATCCGCCTCACGCGCCACCTGCGCCTGTTCTTCCGAAGCCGTGGCAATCAACAGATTGCGTTCATTGATCTGGCTAATCGCCTGGGCAATCTGCTTGAGCGACACATCCGCGTTCTGCGCCACCGAAATCGAGCTGTTGGCCATCTCGGCACTGACGTTCATCGCACTCACTGCCTGGGTCGAGTCGGCCTGGATCGCGGTGATCATCTGTTCGATTTCCTGGGTCGACTGCTGGGTGCGGTGGGCCAGGGCCCGTACTTCATCGGCCACCACCGCAAAGCCACGGCCTTGCTCGCCGGCACGGGCGGCTTCGATGGCGGCGTTGAGGGCCAGCAGGTTGGTCTGCTCAGCAATCGCGCGAATCACTTCCACCACTTTGCTGATGTCCTGGGCCCGGCTGGACAGGGCCTTGACCTGCTCGCCGGTGCTGGCGACGTTGCCGGCCAGGCCTTCGATGGCTTTCAGGGTCTGCGCCACGTTGTCGATGCCGGAGCGGGTGAACTCCATGGACTCACGGGAAGACTGGGCCGCGGCGTCGGCATTGCGTGCAACTTCATCTACCGCAGCACTCATTTCGGTCACCGCTGTGGCCGCCTGATTGACCTCGTCGTTCTGCCGTACCAGCCCACGGCTGGCGTCTTCGGTCACGGCGGTCATTTCTTCCGAGGCCGAGGCCAGTTGAGTGGAGGAATCGGCGATGTGGGCGATGGTTTCCCGCAGGTTGGTCTGCATCTGCGCCAGGGCCGCCAGCAGGCGACCGGCTTCATCGCGGCCACTGACCCCGATCTCCCGGGACAGGTCGCTGCCGGCGATGCGCTCGGCCACGGCCAGGGCGTCGCTGAGGGGCGAGGTGATGCTGCGGGTCAGCACCGCGGCCAGAACGATAGTGAGCACGACGGTAACCGCCAGCAGGCCAATCACCAGGGTCACGCCACTGCTGTAGATCGACGCGGCTTGCTGCCCTGCCCCCTTGGCGCCCTCGTCGTTGAAGTCCGAGAGCTTGTCCATCTTCTCCTGCAGGGAGTTGGTCATGGGGCTGATGCGGGTGTTGATCAGGGCGATGGCCGCGGCATTGTCACCGCTGCGCAGCAGGGGTTCCAACTGGTCCAGCAGCTTGAAGTAGTCCTGGGCGTCACTGGCCACCGCCTGGTACAGCTCGCGCTCCGCCGACCCCGAGATCAACGGCGCGTAGTTGCTGAGGGTGCCCTGCAGCGTGTTGCGATAACCGCTCAACGCGGCGATGCGGGTTTGTCGCTGCTGTTCATCGGTGGTCACGGTAATCCGCAGGCTTTCCAGGCGCAGGCGCAAGGTGCCGGCCTTCATCTTGCCGATCTCGCGAATGCTCGCCATCCAGTTGTTTTCAACATCCTGCTCGGATTCTCGCAGCTTGCCCATTTGCAGCACGGCGACGATACCCAGCACAAAAACCACTAGGACAATGAGTGAGAAAAAAGCGGCAGATCTTGGAGCAAGGTTCATTGTCCTAACGTTCATTTTTTATCTCTCTAATGGAATGGTCGGTATTTCACAGCAGTGACTCCACGTTATCGACGCAAAGTCATGAAGCTATAAGCCACTCGACGATTGGGTTAACGCTCCCTTCAACCAGGCATCGTCGCTGCACATTCCCAGACAGCCGGGACTCCCGGTTTCATACCGCTACGCTCATTGCTCCAAAGTCCATGGATAAGGGCAGTGACAGACATGCCACTGCCGCTAGGCGCCACCCTGGCGGGTCAATATCGGTAACGCCGCGCAGCATCCCACTGCTGTTTTTCAGAGCGTGGGCAGCGCCAGCACAGCGTTACGCAGACAGTGCCTAAGAACCTTTATCAAATAATGGCTTTTAGTCATCACGACGGCTTCAGGTATGCCATAAAAACATTCCGCTGGCGTGAATTTTTTGTGCTGAGTGCCGTGCAAACCGCAATCGAGTGGGATTGCCAGAATCGAGTGCGAAGTGCAAACAGAGGCCAAGTGACGCGCTGCTTCTGAATGATCCTGACTGCAGGTTTAGCCTCTCCTGCAAGCGCGCCACCTGGCGCCTTCGCAGGCTGCGCCAGCTCCTGCGGAGGGAGGAGTTTCTCGTCTTCGGATGCCGTCTGGCTGATGCAGCTGACGGCTGCCGAATGCCGACCGCTCAGTCTCCCTGGTCCTGCTCAAGCCGGTTGCGCAACTGGTTCAGAACACGGTGGGTCGTCTGGATCTCATCGACCTCCAGCCCTTGCGCAAGCTCGTTGATCCAGGGCGCTTGCAGCTTCAATGCCTGATCGAATGCCGCTTTTCCAGCGTCCGTCAGCAGCACCAGTTGCGCCCGGCGGTGGTGGGGGTTCGGCTGGAACTCCAGTAAGCCGTCCGCCACCAGATCGTTGACGATGCGCTGAACGTTTTGCCGATTGGCGCCCATGTCGCGGGCGATCCATGAGACGGGCTGCGCCCGATCGGCAGCGATGATCGTGCCAAGCAGCTGCCAGCGGGCGCTGGTGAGACCTATCTCGGAAACGAGGCGATCACCTGCGGTGAGCATGCGCGCACTGGCTCGAAAGAGCTCGAGGACCAGGTCGGTCATGGCGCGTCCAGCGGGGGTGTGGTTTGGTTTTTTCATGCCGCGAACTTTTCCACATTGACACCATGATGTCAATCGAGCTAGTTTTCACACATCGCACCACTTTGTCATCATGTTTACATTATGGAGGCCGTCATGTTGTCCATCCGCCCGCTCGATCCTGTGGTTCCCATTCACCAGCAGCTCCAGTGCAGCGAATCGCCGGTGGTGCTGGTCAACCTGTTCACCGTCGACCAGGACGATATCCCCGACCTGCTGCGTGCCTGGGAGCTGGATGCCAACTGGATGAAACAGCGTGCCGGGTACATTTCCACCCAGCTCCATCAAGCCATCGGTGGCAGCTGCATGTTCTTGAACTACGCGGTATGGGAGTCGGTGGAGCGCTTTCGCGAAGCCTTCAATCACGCGGATTTCGCCAACGCCCTGGGCCGCTACCCCTCCAGTGCCCTGGCCATGCCCCATCTGTTCACCAAGGTCGCCGTGCCGAATATCTGCACGGCATGAGCAACGCCCCATTGACTGACGGTATTCGACCCATGCTCAAACGACTCCACCTGAGCGCCAGCCTGCTGGCCCTGCTGTGCATCGCCACGTTCTTTGTATCGACCCTGCTGGTGGAAGGCATGGGAACCCGGCATTCCATCGCCCAGCTCAAGCACCTGATTGTCAGCCCAGGGCTCTGGGTGCTGATCCCGGCGATGGCCCTGGCGGGAGCCAGCGGTATGGGGCTGAGCCGGGCACGACAGGGACGCCTGATCGCCTCGAAGAAAAAGCGCATGCCCTTGATTGCCGCCAACGGCCTGTTGGTGCTCGTGCCCTGCGCAATTGCGCTCAACCAATGGGCGTCGGCAGGCAGCTTCGACACGGGGTTTTACCTGGTGCAGATCATCGAACTGATCGCTGGGGCCACCAACCTCACATTGATGGGGTTGAACGTGCGCGATGGTCTGCGGCTTAGCGGTCGCTTGCAGAGGGCCATGCCTCAGGGCCGGTAGGCCATGCGTTGCCTGGGCCGACGCCTTCGCTGGCAAGCCAGCTCCTACGGTGGCCCAACCACCACACATCTCTGTAGGAGCCGGCTTGCCGGCGAAGAGGCCCATAAGCCATGCAGCGCCTGGGCCGACGCCTTCGCTGGCAAGCCAGCGCCTACGGTGGCCCAACCACCACATATCTCTGTAGGAGCCGGCTTGCCGGCGAAGAGGCCCGTAAGCCATGCAGCGCCTGGGCCGACGCCTTCGCTGGCAAGCTGTTGTGGCTCAATGTTCCTGGACCACTCTGTAGGAGTTTCAACCTAAGGAAGCATCATGGGATTTCGGGTCGTTACCGCTGAAGAAAAGGCTGAAGCCATTCGCTTGGTCGTGGAGATG
>NZ_JAAARM010000043.1 GCF_009908285.1 Pseudomonas sp. Fl4BN1 | reverse complement strand
GCCCCCTTCGCCGGCAAGCCGGCTCCTACAAACACCGCGCGCCTCCCCCCTCCGTAGGAGCTGGCTTGCCAGCGAAGAGGCCCTCAAGCCCTGCGCAAATCCCGCCGCCGCCTTCGCCGGCAAGCCGGCTCCTACAAAAGCCGCGCGCCTCCCCCCCTCCGTAGGAGCTGGCTTGCCAGCGAAGAGGCCCTCAAGCCCTGCGCAAATCCCAGCGACGCCTTCGCCGGCAAGCCGGCTCCTACAAAAGCCGCGCACCTCCCCCCCTCCGTAGGAGCTGGCTTGCCAGCGAAGAGGCCCTCAAGCCCTGCGCAATTCCCAGCGACGCCTTCGCCGGCAAGCCGGCTCCTACAAAAGCCGCGCGCCTCCCCCCTCCGTAGGAGCTGGCTTGCCAGCGAAGAGGCCCTCAAGCCCTGCGCAATTCCCAGCGACGCCTTCGCCGGCAAGCCGGCTCCTACAGGGATGCACGCAGGGCCAGCAGAAAAAGAAAATGCAGGGGGTACAGTCCATACGCCCAACGGCGCATCGCCGGCACCGTACAACCGCGCAGTACGCGCAATAGCAACACGCCCAGCAGCGGCGCCAGCAGACAGGCGGCAATACCGTAAGTCGCTACCTGATTGCCCAGGCGCACCGCTGGGAACAAGGTTTGCCACTGGTTGGCCGCCAGGCACAGTACCCCGGGCAGTAGGCTGTAATACCAGGGACGACGAATCACCAGCACCAGGGCCAGCGGCAGCAAGACACCGAATGCACCGAACATCAGGTGCTGGGAAAACACCAGCGCCAGCAGCAACGCCAGGAGCCCCAGCCCGATCGCCAGGCCGTCGCGCCGTTGCCAGCCCCGGGCGACCAGTAAACCCAGGGCAAGAGTCGGCAGGACATTCAGCGTGTCGGGGTCGGGAATGAACAAGCGATAGGGAATCTCACTGAGCCCACTGAATAACAGCAGCCAGCCCAGGTAACGCCATTGTCCGGCCTGAGGGTCGGTTTTATCGCCAACCCGCGTCAGGTTTACTGCCATCGCCAGACAGAACCAGGGAAACGCCAGGCGCCCTGGCACATACAGTCCATCCAGGTTCAGGCCCACATACCGCAGGTGGTCGAGGACCATGCTCAGCAGCGCCAGCCACTTCAGCGCATCCAGCGCCCCATCGCGCTGGCGGGTATTGGGCTTCAGCATCGCATCACGCATAAATCCTTATAGGCCATGCATTATTCCCGCATAAACAGGACGTGTGCTCGGCCATTATTCTTGGGTAAAGTGCGCACCATCATCGACCACGGAGCCGGCCATGACCGACAAGAGCCAACAATTCGCCAGCGACAACTACTCCGGCATCTGCCCCGAAGCCTGGGCCGCCATGGAGCAGGCCAATCACGGCCACGAGCGCGCTTACGGCGACGATCAGTGGACCGCTCGCGCCTCGGATCATTTCCGCAAACTGTTCGAAACCGACTGCGAAGTGTTCTTCGCCTTCAACGGCACCGCCGCCAACTCCCTGGCCCTGTCGTCGCTGTGCCAGAGTTACCACAGCGTGATCTGCTCGGAAACCGCCCACGTCGAAACCGACGAATGCGGCGCCCCGGAGTTTTTCTCCAACGGCTCCAAGCTGCTGATCGCCGGCACCCACAACGGCAAGCTGACCCCGGAATCGATCCGCGAGGTCGCTCTCAAGCGCCAGGACATCCACTACCCCAAGCCACGGGTGGTGACCCTGACCCAGGCCACCGAAGTGGGCAGCGTGTATACCCCGGAAGAAGTCCGCGCCATCAGCGCCACCTGCAAGGAACTGGGGCTGAACCTGCACATGGACGGCGCGCGCTTCTCCAACGCCTGCGCGTTCCTTGGCTGCACGCCAGCAGAGCTGACCTGGAAAGCCGGGGTCGACGTGCTGTGCTTTGGCGGTACCAAGAACGGCATGGCGGTCGGTGAAGCGATCCTGTTCTTCAACCACAAGCTGGCGGAAGACTTCGACTACCGCTGCAAGCAGGCCGGGCAACTTGCCTCGAAAATGCGCTTTCTCTCGGCGCCTTGGGTTGGCTTGCTGGAACATGACGCCTGGCTCAAGTACGCCCGCCATGCCAACCACTGCGCGCAACTGCTGGCCAAGCTGGTGGAAGACATCCCGGGTGTCGAGCTGATGTTCCCGGTGCAGGCCAACGGCGTATTCCTGCAACTCTCGGAACCGGCGATTGCCGCGCTAACCGCCAAGGGCTGGCGCTTCTATACTTTCATCGGCAAGGGCGGTGCGCGCTTCATGTGCTCCTGGGACACCGAGGAAGAGCGCGTGCGCGAACTGGCAGCGGACATCCGCACCGTGATGAGCGCCTGACCCGCAAGCCAGGCGCCGATCTCGCCGACGCCTTCGCCGGCAAGCCGGCTCCTACAAGGGCCCGCGCCAGCTCCCCTCCCGTAGGAGCTGGCTTCCCAGCGAAGAGGCCCGCAAGCCAGGTGTCGATCTCGCCGACGCCTTCGCCGGCAAGCCGGCTCCTAC
This sequence comes from Pseudomonas sp. Fl4BN1, assembly GCF_009908285.1. GTDB lineage: Bacteria > Pseudomonadota > Gammaproteobacteria > Pseudomonadales > Pseudomonadaceae > Aquipseudomonas. The sequence continues at coordinate 41,737 of NZ_JAAARM010000043.1, read as the reverse complement.
AAGGGCCGTACCCTCTCCCCTCCCGTAGGAGCTGGCTTGCCAGCGAAGAGGCCCGCAAGCCAGGCGTCGATCTCGCCGACGCCTTCGCCGGCAAGCCGGCTCCTACAAGGGCCGTACCCTCTCCCCTCCCGTAGGAGCTGGCTTGCCAGCGAGGAGGCCCGCAAGCCAGGCGTCGATCCCGCCGACGCCTTCGCCGGCAAGCCGGCTCCTACAAGGCCCCGCGCCAGCTCCCCTCCCGTAGGAGCTGGCTTGCCAGCGAAGAGGCCCGCAAGCCCGGCGTCGATCCCAGCAACGCCTCCTCCGGCCGCCATCAGTTCACAGATTCCTGAACTGATTATTTGCCTCCACTGATTCAACAACCGCGGCGTATGTCCGAGACTCCCGGGTCGACCTATAAAAACAAGGCAATGACCCCATGACGATCCAGTCTTGCGTCACCGAGAGAGCCTCGCCTGCGACCCTCAAGATCGAAACCCGCTCCATCGACTACGTGCCGCGCAACGAGCGTCACGGCAAGGTCTGGCACCAGGGACCCTTCTGGTTCACCGGCAACTTTGTACTCACCACCATGGTCACCGGCTTTACCGGTGCCGCCCTGGGCCTGAGCCTGCAATACGCGATCCTGGCGATCGTCATCGGCGTCTGCCTGGGCACCTTCTGCATGGCCTTCCACGCCAACCAGGGCCCACGCATGGGCCTGCCGCAGATGATCCAGTCCCGCGCCCAGTTCGGCCTGCGCGGCGCCATCGTGCCCTTCACTGCGGTGGTGTTCGTCTACATCGGCTTCAACGTGTTCAACGTGATTCTCGCCACCGATGCCATCAACACGGTGATTCCCGGCGCTCGCGCGCCCTGGTACACCTTGATGATCGCCGTGGCGGTACTGATCGCGGTGATCGGCCATGACCTGCTGCACACCGTGCAGCGCTGGCTGACCTACGTGATGATCAGCGTGTTTGCGGTGCTCACCGTCAGTGCCCTGCTGACCCTGCAGGCCGACGCCGCCGTGGCCAACGCGCATTTCTCCTGGTCGGCATTCCTGATCCAGCTGTCGGCCGCCGCCGGCTACCAGATCAGCTATTCGGTGTATGTCTCCGACTACTCGCGCTATCTGCCGCACCAGACCCCATCGCGCCAGGTGATTTTCTGGACCTACCTGGGCGCCGCCGGTTCGGCCCTGTGGCTGATGTCCCTTGGCGCCTTCCTGGCCTCGGCCCTGCCTTCGCCCGACGCCATCGCCAGTGTGCGTGAAGTCGGCAACCAGGTGATTCCAGGCTTCGGCACCTTCACCGTGCTGATCGCGGTGCCGGCGCTGGTGGGCATCATGGCGGTCAACTGCTACGGCGCGATGCTCACCGGCATCAGCGCCATCGACGGCTTCAAGTCGATCAAGCCCAACCTCAAGAGCCGGGTGGTCGGCATCCTGCTGGTGGCGGTGGTGATCTTCCTGATCGCGATGAACATTCCCGAGAGCTACCTGGGCAGCTTCAATACCTTCGTGCTGCTGATGCTGTATTTCCTCGTGCCCTGGACCGCCGTCAACCTCGCGGACTTCTACCTGGTGCGCAAAGGCAAATACGCCATCAGCGACATCTTCAACTCCGCCGGGATCTACGGCCGCTGGTCCAAGGCCGGTCTGCTGGCTTACTTCCTCGGGTTACTGGCAATGGTGCCGTTCATGTCCCTGAGCTTCTATCAGGGCCCGCTGTCCGTGGCCCTGGGCGGCGCCGACATTGCCTTTGTGATTGGCCTGCTGGTGGCCTGCCTGGTTTACTGGGTGCTGACCCGCAACCTCGACCTGGAAGCGGAACGCCTGGCCATCAAGGCCAGCGAACAACAGCTTGAAGGAGGCACGCAATGATCCCTCAGCCATCCCTGAAAGTGGCCTGCCAGCAGTTGGCGCCACGGGTCGGCGACCTGGACTACAACCGCAGCTTGAGCGCTGCGGCGATCCGTCAGGCCGCCGCCCGCGGCGCCCAGGTAGTGGTGCTGCCGGAACTGGTGCAAAGCGGCTATGTGTTCAACGACCTGGCGGAGGCCCTGGCGCTCTCGGAAACCCTCGACGGGCCAACCCTGAGCCTGTGGAAAACCCTTGCCGAGGAACTGCAGGTGGTGATCGTCGGTGGCTTCTGCGAGCGCCTGGACGAAGGCCAGGTGGCCAACAGTGCCGCGCTGGTCGAACCGGAAGGAACGCTGACGGTGTATCGCAAGGCGCACCTGTGGGACCGGGAGAACCTGATCTTCACTGCCGGTGAAGAACCGCCGCCGGTGGTGGCCACTCGCTTCGGGCCGATTGCGATGATGATCTGCTACGACCTCGAGTTTCCCGAGTGGGTGCGCCTGCCGGCGCTGGCCGGAGCCGCCCTGCTGTGTGCGCCGGTGAACTGGCCGGATGGCCCGCGCCCGGCCGGCGAGCGCCCGGCGGAGATGGTCCGGGTGCAAGCCAACGCAGCGGTCAACCGGATGTTCATTGCCGCTTGCGATCGCTGTGGCGAGGAACGGGGAGTGAGTTGGGTCGGTGGCTCGACCATTGTCGATGCCGACGGTTACCCCCTGGCCGGCAAGGATCGGCAAACCACCGAGCAGCTGCTGCTGGCGGACCTGCCCCTGGCCGATGCCTGGCACAAGTCCATCAGCGAACATAACCACGTGCACCTGGACCGCCGGCCGGCGTTGTATCAGTAGCCGGGAACCGCATGGTCGTTGTTCACCGGCCAGCCGGCTCCGATACCGGAGCCGGCCGGCCAGCGATCAGAACTCCACCCGCACGTCGCCCTTGGGCACGCTGCAGCAGGACAGGATGTAGCCTTCGGCTTCGTCTTCCTCGGTGATCCCGCCGTTGTGCTCCATTTCCACCTCGCCTCCCAGCTTGAGCACCTTGCAAGTGCCACAGATGCCCATGCCACAGGCCTTGGGGATCATCAGGCCGAGCTTGGCCGCCGCGGCGTGCACGGTTTCCCCCGGGGCCACGCGAATGCTCTTGCCGGAGGTGGTGAACTCCACCTGATGCAGGTCGGCAACATCCACTTCCGGCGCTTCGGCGGCCTGTTCGGCATGCTCCACGGCGTCGGCCCGGGCTTCGGCCGGGGTCGCGCCGAAGGATTCCTCGTGGTAGCGCGTCATGTCGAAACCGGCGGCTTCCAGCAGGCGCTTGACCGCACTCATGTAGGGCGTAGGCCCACAGCAGAACACTTCACGCTCAAGGAAGTCGGGAGCCATCAGCTCCAGCATCTTGTGGTTCAAGTAACCGCGGTAACCGGCCCAGGGCTCGCCCAGGCCGTGTTTCTCGCAGATCAGGTGCAGGCTGAAGTTATCGATCCGCGACGCCATGTGCTCCAGCTCGCGGTGGTAAATGATGTCCTTGGGTGAGCGGGCGCTGTGGATGAACACCATATCGACATTGCCGTTGGTGTCGTAGAACCAGCGCGCCATGGACATCACCGGGGTGATGCCGACGCCGCCACTGAGATAGAGGATCTTCGGCGCGGGAAAGTCGATCGCGTTGAACAGCCCCACCGGCCCGTGTACCGCCAGCTCCTGGCCTTCATGCAGGGTGTCGTGCAGCCAGTTGGAAACCTTGCCCCCGGGCACCCGCTTGATGGTCACCGAAAAGCTGTAGGGCACCGACGGCGAGCTGGAGATGGTGTAGGAGCGCATCACCGGCAGGCCTTCGATCTCCAGTTCCAGGGTGACGAACTGCCCCGGTTTGAAGAAGAACATGATCGGCTGGTCGGCCATGAAGCAGAAGGTCCGCACATCCCAGGTTTCCTGGATGACTTTGACGCAACGGACGATGTGACGGCCGTTGGCCCAGGTCTGGGTGGTTACCGGGTTGAGGAAGGTGTTGGACATGCTGTTCTCCACGGCCGACGGTCGGCGTCTTGTCAGCGATTCTGCGTAAGGCGCCTGGCGCCCATTTATCTATCTGCGACATTCACATGCTTATCGCGACCAGCCCCCGTTTACAGGGGCGCAAGCGTCGGGAACAGATTGGGCCATGTCGCCCATGGATAAGGTTAAAGACGCCTGCGGACCCACACTCGCCTCAACCACGACAGCCGATTTTTCGTGACTTGCGTAGCACCCACCGTAGCCACTATTCAATTCGCCGGCCGCACCGAACGGCCATGAGGACTTTAACGATGGACGTCACCGCAACCCTGAGCTTGGGCGATCCACTGGAACCTGCACGCAAGGCCACTGCACAGATGCTGCAGGAACGCGAGCGGACCTACTCCCTGCCGCAACCGTTCTACTGCGATGAAAGGCTGTTCGATATCGATATGCAGGAGATCTTCCAGAAAGAATGGTTGATTGCCGGCATGACCTGCGAGATTCCCACCAAGGGCAACTACATCACCCTGCAGATCGGCAAGAACCCGATCATCGTCATCCGCGGCGCCGACGGCGTGGTCCATGCCTTCCACAACGTCTGCCGCCACCGCGGCTCGCGCCTGTGCACCAGCGACAAGGGCAAGGTGGCCAAGCTGGTCTGCCACTACCACCAGTGGACCTACGAGCTGGACGGGCGCCTGCTGTTCGCCGGCACCGAGATGGGCGCCGACTTCGACATGAAGCAGTACGGCCTGAAACCGGTGAACGTGAAGACCGCCGGCGGCTACATCTTCATCTCCCTGGCCGAGAACCCGCCGGCCATCGATGACTTCCTGGCGACCCTGGCCCATTACATGGAGCCTTACGACATGGAGAACACCAAGGTGGCGGTGCAGACCACCTTGCACGAAAAGGCCAACTGGAAGCTGGTGCTGGAGAACAACCGCGAGTGCTACCACTGCGGCGGCTCGCACCCGGAACTGCTGAAAACCCTGCTGGAGTGGGACGACGTCACCGACCCGCGCGCCGACCAGGCGTTCAAGGACCACGTGGCCGCTTCCGCTGCCGCCTGGGAAGCCGAGAAGATCCCTTACGCCCATGCCAGTTTCGGCCTGCGCAACCGTATCGTGCGCATGCCGCTGCTCAAGGGCACCGTGTCCATGACCCTGGACGGCAAGCAGGGCTGCGCCAAGCTGATGGGCCGGATCAAGAACCCGGACCTGGGCTCGATGCGCATCCTGCACCTGCCGCACTCGTGGAACCACTGCATGGGCGATCACATTATCGTGTTCACCGTGTGGCCCATCAGCGCCCAGGAAACCATCGTCACCACCAAGTGGATCGTGCACAAGGACGCGGTGGAAGGCGTGGACTACGACGTCGAGCGCATGCGCCAGGTGTGGGACGCCACCAACCAGCAGGACCGGCGCCTGGCGGAAGAAAACCAGCGCGGCATCAACTCCACCGCCTACCAGCCCGGGCCCTACTCCAAGACCTATGAGTTCGGCGTGGTCAACTTCGTCGACTGGTACAGCGAGCGCTTGTTGAACAACCTCGGTGCAGAACCGGCGCCTTATCTCAAGGGCGTGCCGGTTCACGGCTGAGGCTTTCCTGCAGGAGCGAGGCTGCTCGCTCCTGCAGGGGACTTGCACCATGAAATGTGATCGGGTGGACCTCGCCACAACTCGGCTGCGAGCGGTTGAAATCGTCCACACGAGCATCCCGGCATACGGACAGTGCTGCTAAGGCGCCGCCTCAGGTTGCCCGAGGATAAATTCGCTCAAGGTCTTGAGCTGCACCTCACTCAGGGTCGAGAAAGGCGGCATCGGGATCGCCCCCCAGCGCCCCACGCCGCCCTCACGAATATGCTCGACGAGTGTCTACACGCCCTTGGGATCGTTACGGTAACGTTCGGCGACTGCCTGATAGGCCGGGCCGACCACCTGGCGATCAATGGCATGACAACCGAGGCAACCGTTGGCATTGAGCAGGCCCATGGCGCCCTGCTGGGCTCCGCCCTGCACTCCTGCCACTGGCGGCTCAGCGACCTTGGCACGGGGTTTTCCCGAGTAGGTATCCGCCAGGTAGGCGGCAATCGCATCCCCTTCTTGATCATCGATCGGCGCACCGAACGCATGCTGCATTTTGGCAACCTCGTTGTGCCACTGTTGCTGGCTCATGCCAGGGGGCTGCAACTGGATATAGTCCGCTGAATGGCAAATGCTGCATTTGGCATTGGCAATGGCATAACCCGGTAAGGATGAAGGCTCGAAGCGAGCTGTTTCTGGTGGCAACTCGATGCTCAGTGATTCAGCCCAGCTCATCTGTGAGCGCGACAGCAAAACAGCCGCGGCCAATAGGGCGATGACCACGACGTAACGAACTCTATTCATGGAATCAGACCCTTTCAGATGATGTGCAATGGCAGCGATTCGATGGAGTGCCGGGCATAACCACCGGGGTTCCAGGTCGGCGTCGCTGGCTGGGTCTGACCTTGGACATTGCGCGCTCGTACCAGCAGCTGGACGATACCGCGCTGGCGCGGCCTCCAGTCCGCCAGCCATTCGCGAAACGAATAGACCCCCAGGTTTTCACCCAGGCGGGTGGCCTGCCAGGTCCGGCCGTTGTCGTCGGAGAACTCCACGCTCTGGATACCGGCACCGGCGCCGTCGAAGGCAATGCCACGCAAGGCTTGGGGCTGCCCCAACGGCAGGGATTGTCCACTGTGCACACTGGTGACGAACGAGCGTACCGGCAGTACGCCGATGGGGCGACTGGCCGTCAGTTCGCTACCCGGCGGTACACACTGGCAGTCGTTGTCTGGCACTCGATAGGCCTTACTCATGAAAAAGCCCTCGAAATCATGGTCAATGACTTCGATTTCACTCAGGTGCTTGATCCAGTAGGTGCCGTAGTAACCCGGCACGATCAGACGGATCGGATAGCCATTGAGGAAGGGCAGATCCTCACCGTTCATGCTCCAGGCAATCAACGGCTCCGGGGCCAGTGCATGGCCGATATCCAGCGCCTTGATCACCGCCGGCGTCGCAGGCAGGATCGGCTGGTCGAGGCCACGAACCGTTACCTGACGAGCATTGTCCTCAACCCCCGCATGCTCCAGCACCTTGCGCAGCGGCATGCCTACCCAGCGCGCGTTACCCATCGAGCCATGCCCCAGCTGCGCGCCAAAAACCCGGGGTTCGAAGTAACCGCGGCTGTTGCCGGAACACTGGTTCACTGCAACCACCTCCACCGGCTCGCCCAGTGCCTTAAGGGCTTGCAGGCTCAGGTCCAGCGGCTGGCGCACACAACCAGACACCTTCAAGCGATAGGTCTGCGAATCGATTCGGGTTGGAATATTGGCCAGGTGGTAGCGCACGAAAAAAGCATCATTGGGGGTCAACAGCCCCTGATTGAAAACCTCGAACGGGGTCTCCAGGTGCGGTGGACGGGTGGTGATGCGCATCAGTGGGCGTTTCTGCGGGTAGCTGATCAGCTCACGTTCGCCGTTGGCAAAAGGCTGTTGCTCCAGACTCGCGGCTAGCGCTTGCAAGGGTTGAGTGGCCAGACCAAGGCCTGCGAGAAAGCTCGCCTGCAGGAAGTGTCGGCGGTCAAGACCGCCGCGCTTGTCGAAGGGATTCATGGTGTGTCTCCGGATGGGCGACCCCGGCTCATGCCAGGATCAGAGGCGGGCAAAGGACGATCAACAAAACAGCCTGCGGGTCAATGCACAGCACGCCGCACCGGCAGACGGCGCAACAACGGGACGCAGGTCAATGAAAGGCCAAGTCGGCCCAGACAAGGCCCGGCAGCAGGCAAGAAAAGAGGCAGGAGACAATGGTCCGGTTGTCCGTTCCCGGTCTTGATGCAGAGGCTATCCATGGAATGTTTCTCTGGTGAGATCACGTAGAAACCTTAGTCCGACGCAGTAAATTTGTTAAATGGATAATTCCAGTATCAAATACCTGAAAAACAGGTAACGCTCATGGCCATCAGCTTCCGTCAGCTACAGATATTCTGTGCGGTCGCCCGTACCGGCAGCACGACCACCGCGGCAGAGTCCATCTCACTGTCGCAGTCCGCTACCAGCGCCGCCGTCAACGAGCTGGAAGCGCAACTTGGCAGCCGGCTATTCGAACGAGTAGGCAAGCGCCTGCACCTCAACGAAGTAGGCCGGGCCCTGCTGCCGCAGGCGCTGCGCTTGTTGGATGACGTGCATCAGTTGCAACAGCAGTTCGGCAGCGCTGCCAGCATGCCGGCCCATCTTGCAGTGGCGGCCAGCAGTACCATTGGCAACTACGTACTGCCGCGGCTGCTGGCCTCATTCCAGCAGGCCAATCCGAACACTCAGGTCAATATCACCATTGCCAACACCAGCACGGCGATCGAGCAGGTCCAGGGATTCGAGGCCGACGCAGGCCTGATCGAAGGACCGTGCCGTGCATCCCACCTGCTGGTGGAGCCCTGGCTTGAGGATGACCTGGTCCTGGTGGCGGCCCCCCTCCATCCATTGGCCAGCCAAGGCCGAGTGTCACTCGAAGCACTGCGCCAGACTCGCTGGTTGCTGCGCGAAGACGGCTCCGGCACGCGTGAGGAGGTCAACCACCTACTGCTGCCGCATCTGCACTATTTGCCGGACACCCTGGTGATGGGCGGCTCCGAGGCGATCAAGCACAGCGTGGCCGCAGGCCTGGGAATCAGCTGCCTGTCACGTTGGGTGGTCGAAGAGCAACTGGGCTCCGGCTCGCTGATCGCCCTCAGCAGTGACTTGCCCCGGTTGACGCGGCACTTTTATCTTCTGCGTCATCGCGACAAGTTCGTCTCACCCGCTCTCGAACGTTTCTGGAACTGTTGCCAGTCCTTCTCCAGCCCTCGAGCCCTCCCCTGAGCGGTTGATGGCCCCTGGATCATGGCTGTTGCAGCAGGCTGGACGCGGTTCTCGCCAGTCCGATCAACGCGTCCAACTCACCACTCCGTTCTCGCCAACAAACGTTTCGGTGATCGTTGCGCCCTGCAGCTTCGCCTTCAAGTAGCCATTGCGCACCCGCAGGGGGTAGTTCGGGTCATCCGCCGACAGCACTTCCGACCATTGCACCAGGGGGTTGCCTTGCAATTCGCGAGTGGGGCCGTAGGGAATCGCCCCATGGCCGATGCAGCGCCCGTACATGCCGCCGATGGGCGCATAGCAGATGGCATTGTGCAGGTGCCCCCAATACCAGTAATCCGGTGCACGCCCCAGGGCCGCCAATACTTGCCCGTACAGCACCGTCTGCTGCTGCCCGCTGATATCCAGCCCCTGATGATGACTGAGCAGCATGATCTTGCGCCCCTGCCCCTTGCTGGCGACCAGGTCCTTGAGCCATTGCTGCTGCGCCGGGCCCAGGTTGCCATCCATGTAGAGGTTCATCGCATCAGAGGCATAGGCGCTGTCCAGGCCGATGATCAGCCAGTGGCTATTGAACAGGGCGAAATAGCTCGTGCCTTGCTGCTTGGGAAACAACTCTGCGATCTCGGCGAAGTAGCCATGGGCGCCGCTGTACATTTCGTGATTGGAGTTGAGGCTGAATGAGCCCTGGGTGCCCTGGGGCCAGCCCGTGAGGTCGGCTTTTTCCTCGGTGCCGGTCCCGGCGTAATACACATCTCCCAGGTGGATGGTGAAGTCCGGCCGGTCCTGGGTGATCAGGTTCGCCACCCGCTGCGCCGCCGATTGGCTATCGAAGTACCCGGTGCCCCAGTCCCCGGCCATGTCCAGCAGCACGTCGTCAGCCATCTCGATCAGCGCCGGAGTGCTGCCGAACGGGGCGTGATCGCGCAGGTTCTCGATCCACTTGAGCAGGGCTTCGCTCCAGCGCAGGTCCAGCAACTCCCATTGGCGACAGCCCAGCAGGGTGCCGTCCTTCATCACCTGGGTCTGCAACTCGGCCACGCTCTGCGGCAACGGTGAGGCGTTGCCCAGGTGCAGCACCGACAGACCGTGGGCCAGTTCCCAGGGTACCGGGGGCTGGCCGGGGGGCAGGTCGCCATGGATGATCGCGTATTGCGCCTGGTCGTGGGCCCGTTGCAGCAGACTGACAATGGCCTCCAGCTCTTTGGGCTGGAGCTGGTTGCGGAGCTTTTTCCAGGCCAGGTCAAGCCTGGCGAACAGGCCGTCGACCCGGGCCTTGACCTGGTCGAACTCGTGCTCCACATCGCTTACTAATGACATATTGGCATCCCTCTTGATGGTCCATTGGCGCTGACGTCCCACGGGCGTCACAGGGTTTTCATGTATTCGATCAACTGCCATTTCTGCTGGTCGGACAGTTGCGTGCCATACCGATGGCCGCTGTTGCTGTTGCCTTCCAGGTGGGTGTCGTACCTGAAGTAGCCCGGCCCCTGCAGCGTCGGACCGCTGGTGATGAAGCCGACCTTTTGCGGGTCATAGACGTCCGAGCCGGTGAAGAACACCTGGGGTCGCAGTTCCGGTACCTGCAACAAGTCCCAGAGGCTCGGTACCGAGCCGTTGTGCAGGTAAGGGGCCCGCAGCCAGACACCGTCGGTGGGGGTATTGCTGTAGCTCTGGGTCTTGCGATAGGCGCTGAAGTCGAACGGCGGTTTCTTGAAGCCGTGGAAAGCCTGTACCAGCCCGGTGGTGAAGGAATCCAGGCGATGGGAGTCAGTGCCCAGTTCCTGGATATGGGTGGTGACCTGACCGGTGTCGGCCTTGCCGAAATCATGGCAACCGGCGCAATTGGCCTCCCACAGCGGCTTGCCTTGTGCAGCCTTGGCCTGATCGATGGGGAACGGCCAGGCCGGCGGCTGGTGCCCCAGCAACCATTGGGTGACCCGGTTGAAACTCTGCGGCAGCACCGACTCCGGTGTCGCCCCCACCGCCATCGCCGCCGCGTAGTTACGCTCGCGGATCTGGTTGTTGTTGCCATCCCAGTGCAGGTACATCGACTCCCTGGGCTTCTGGTTCCAGATCTGCGGCAAGTCCACGGTGCCAATGGTGGAGTCGTCGGGGAAACCGAACACCACCATCTTGGTCGGGTTGAAGGTGTCGGTGCGCCCCGGCCCCTGCTGCGGCCGCAGCTTCTGCCAGGCATAGTCCTGCTTCTGCTTGAGCAATGCGCTCTTGGCCATGGGGATGATCAGGTAACGGTTGTACAGGCGCTCGATAAAGCCCAGCTGGAACTTGGCGTTGATCGCATTCATCACCGCATCCACGGTGAATTTCGGATCGCTGGCGCAATCGTAGGCGAACCACTGGAACGCCTGGAGTTGCATGAGATTGGCCGGCGCGGTGGGCACGATCTGCGACACGTCATTGGCACTGGCTCGGTAGGCACCGGTGTGGCACAGGGCGCAGTTGGGCTCCACGGTGGGATAGCCCAATTGCCGCTTGGCCATGCCCACGGGCAGGTCCCTGCCATTCTCGTAGAGAAAGCCAAAGACCTCATAGCCGCCGGGACGGGGGAGTTTTTCCGGGCACATCTGCGGCAACACGGCGAACAGGTAGTAAGGGATGCGCGCCTCGATGCCAAGGCCGATGGCCGCGTACTTGAAGTGATCCTCATCGGAAGCTTCCACCGGCTGCGGCACTTCACGGAGCATGTTGACCCAGGTCTCGTATCCGACAAAGCCCAGCACCAGGAGGACCAGCAGCGCCCCCACGCGAAAGCTGTGCCGGCGCCAACACGCCGCCCAGCACTCGCACCAGGCGTGCAGGCCGGCACTGAGCAAGGCCCAGGGCCGATTGGCCGGATCGCAACCCAGGTACAGCAGGATGCCCAGGATCAGCAACATGCTCAGGTCGCCCATCAGCATGGGCACAAACACCTGGGATTGATTGCTGGTGTCGATCAGGTAGATCCAGAACGCCACGGCGATCAACCGGGACAACACGCACAGCCAGGAATGCACCACGAATCGCGGCGCGTTGAACCCCGAAGGCATGTAGAACAGGCTGATGCCCACCAGCAACATCCCGGCGTTTTCCAGCCAGGGATTGGAAAGCACCGGTGGCAGGCCGACCACCGCGGTCAGCAGTGCCGGGGCAAACAACGCTGGCAGGGCAAACACCATGTTCATGGCAATGCCCAGCCAGATAAAGCGTTGGAACCAACGAATATAAGTATTCATGTCAGCCTTCCCTAAGCATCCCTGTGCGCCGCGACGTTCGCTCCAGCAGCCGTCAGCCCTGGGCGGTCTTCTCCAGGTGCGCGAGGATCAGCGGGTACACGTCGACCACCGCGTCCTTGCCGAAGATGCAGTCGATATGCCCATAACCCGGCACCACATGGCGGCTGAACAGTTCCGGGCCATGCAGCTGGCACAGGCGCTCATAGGTCTTCTGGGTGCTTTGCGGCAAGTAGCACTGGTTGTCGGCGCCGCTGATAAAGCAGATCGGCAACTTCAGCCGGTCGAAATGCGGCATGTAGACGTCGCGCCCCTTGAAATCCACCAGGTGGCCCTTGCGGCAGATCAGTGCCAGGTGCTCCAGGGTCTGGATGTTCGACTCGCCGAACAGCTCGTGCAGGTTGTCGTGCAGGGTCTGGTTGAGGGTGTCGTGGCGGTACAGCGAGGCGTACATGAAGGTCACGCGGTGACACACTGGGTTGGTGCAGTAACCCTGGGCCTCGATCCGCGCGTAACCATTGAGGGCCTTGTCGTAGAGCTTGTTGAACCAGCTCTCCTTACTGTCGGCATAGGCCGTCAACGACTTGATGCCAATGGCATCGAGCACGCCGGGCAGATGCAACCCGGCCTTGATCCCGGTTGCAGTGGCGACCACGGTGTCGGCGGCGATCTGCGAGCAGACTACCGAACGCACGTCCTGCAGGCCCGCCAGCAGCGACATGAAGAAGGTGGTGGCGCCATAGCAATGCACCACGCATTGCACATCCCGCGCCCCAGTGGCTTGCTTGACCTGGCTGATGGCGGCCTTGAAGTCATAGGCGGCAATCTGGTCGCCATTGCACTCCTGCTTGCTCGCCGGCAGCAGGATGCTGACCCGGAAATCCAGGAGCCAGACGTCATAGTAGTGCTTGCACAGGTACTCCAGCAGGTTGCTCTGGATGGTATCGGTGGAAAAGATGTTGGACCCCACGCCCAAACCATGGACCAGCATCACCGGGCCTTTGCTGCCGGCTTGGTAGCGGGTCAGGCGCAGTTGCACCTGGTCTTCGGTTTCGAAGAAATGCACGGTCGGCACCGGCGCATCCAGGGGCCGCCTGATCCGCGGTGGCGCGTCGGGGTTGAAGTAGATGTCCCCGGCGAACACCCCGCCGTAGCTCTCCCAGAGGATCCCGGCGAAGAACTTGCCGAAGCGCGCCAGGCCTTCGATGCGCTCACGCTCGTTGCGTGCATTGAGCACTTTCATGGTGGTCATCTGCTTGGCGAAGTCCGCCGGCAGGATGTGCATCACCCCGGACCCCAACACGGGACCGTTCTTGTCCGTCCCCCGGTAAAGGGTCACGTAGAGGGTGCTGGTGTCGGGCCAGATGTTCAGCACGCCGTGGTCTTCGGGCACGGTCTTGAAGGCGCTGAAGTAATAGTCGTTGCCGTCTTCGGCAGTCAGGCGCATGTCGTAGTTCATGTGGCGCACGCCAACCTGCTGCTGATACTCCTCGAACAGATTGAACACACCATGGCTGGCCACCAACGGCTGCGCCGATAATCCCGGAGCGTTGAGGGTGCCCACCAGGGTCGCGGCGTGCTCCGGCTCCTTGATCATGCGGTTGAGGTCATCGGCGGTGATGGTCAGGGTGAATTCGATCGGCGAGTTTTCCGTTTCGCCACGCTTGGCCGCTTCCTGGTACAGATTGAGGTCGGTGCCCTGGGGCTGAGTGAAGGCGCTGGAGAAATAGCCCTTCATGGTTTCAGTGAACTGCACGCCCAGGGTCGGCGCCGGCACCGCCTTGCTGGGGGCCGATGGCAGTCGATAGTCGATCTGCCAGCCGCGATCCTCTGCCAGCAGGCGCATGTTGCGCTCGCTGACCGCGGAAATGGTCAGCAGCGGGTTGACCGCCAGCGAGGTAGGAATCACTGCGCCGTCGGCCACGTACAACCCGGGATAAACCTCGCTGCCGCTGCTGGCGCTGAACACCTGTCCCTTGTGATTGACCACGCCCTGTCCAGCGTCCTCGCCCATCACGCAGCCGCCCAGCGGATGCACCGAGACAATGCTGTGCTTGAGCAGTTGGGTCCAGATCGGGTTCTCCACCCAGATTCCGCCCAGGGCCTTGGTGCTCTGGTACAGGCGCTCGTTGCCGAGGATCACGTTGGGCTGTTCGCCGACGCCCGGCCAGTCGATGCGCAGTTGATCCTGAGCGTCGAGCACCATGCGCCCGCGGCCATTGTCATGACTCATGATCAGGTAGGTCTGCATGTTGTGCAGCGCGCCGTGATACGGCCCGCGCAGAAAGCTTTCGGCCTCGCGCTCCTTGTACCCCAGCTTGGCGCCGAAGCTATCGTCAGTGGCCTTGCCCAGGGTGCCGGCGAACAACGCCATGCTCGGTACCATGGCCCGCCCCAGTGCACCGGGAATCGAGCCTTCCTCGATGACCATGCGACTGCGCCAGTCGCCTTCGGTGCGCATGTCGATAATCGAGGTGATACACGGCCCCACAGGCTCCAACTCGCTGGCCGAGTGAGTGCCAAAGCCAATGCCGTTGATGGTCTGCTCACAGTTGTGGCCAAAGCCGAGGATGTCGCCATTGCCACTCATGTGCTCGCCCAACTGCGCCGAAGTGGCCAGGCCCTTGGCCCGGGAACGCAGGAGGATTTCGGTAGAGCCCAGGGTGCCGGCGGACAACACGACGATATCGGCCTTGACGAACAGGGTCGGCGCCGAGAACTTTTCGCGGCCGCTGTCCAGGTACTGGAAGTGCACGATCCAGCCGTCGCCGTCGCGCTCCAGGTAACGCACCTCGGCCTGGCAGAAAATTTCTGCCCCATGATTGCTGGCGTCCGGCAGGTAGTTCATCAGGGTGGTGTTCTTGGCCTTGTTGTTACAACCCGAGACGCAGTCACCGCATTGGTTGCAGGGCAGTTGCTCGACCCCGACATGGTTGAGGTTGTTCGCCAGTTTGGCGAAGTTCACGTTGATCGGTGGCTTGTAGAAGTGCGCGCCCTGCTGGAGAAACTCCGCAGACTTGCGGTGGGCCTGGAGCTTGGCCAAGGTCGGCGCTGAATCGGGATAAGGCGTGGGCTTGAGCATTTCCCGGGCCCGGGCATAACCCTCCTTGAGCAGGGTGTCACGGTGTTCACGTACCGCTTGCGGCCAACGCGGATCGTCGAACACCCCGGGTTCGGGTTCCAGGGCGACGTTGGCATTGATCAGCGAGGTGCCTCCCAGGCCGCAGCCGACCACTACGTTCTGCTGGGCATTGACGTGCAGGTCGAAGAGCCCGGTGCGTGAGCCGATGTGGCCCTCGGGGTCATGCACCTGCAACTCCTCGGTGGCAGTCGCCAGGGTGTTGGGGTACTCGCCGGGCTGCATCTCCCGCCCCCGTTCCAGCAGGCACACCCGCCGCCCGGCACGGGACAAGCGGGAGGCAGCGATACCACCGCCATAACCCGAGCCAATAACGATAACGTCGTAGTGTTCCTGGATCTCGCTGATGGGGGTCGCGATCCGAGTCATGACGGGGTTCCTCTCAGGCAGGCGGGGCAACTCTGGGGTTGCCTCTAATGGGTAAAGCCGATCAGGCGCCAGGCAGCCGAACAGGCAAGCCTGTGCGCCAGAAACATAGGAGGTGGAGTCAATGGTGAGGGTGCAGCCAACAATCCGCCGATAGGGTTATGAGCGTGCGCGCTGGTTGGTGGTACGACGACGGGTGCGTCTAGGAAGGGAAGTCCAAGCCGGGGAAACCTGCGATACACGACAGTCCATTGCCTGCGCCCCCTGATCCGGATGTGGATAAGTAACTGCTAAGTCCTTGTGGAGTCAGTGAAGACAGGCCACTTGGCGCTGTCAAGAAAGCCATTAGAACTGTATGAAATTTGATCTATTGCCGCACACGCTATGGATTACAAGGGATGCAGCCTTCAGCAAACATGTTATCCACAGCTTGACCCACAGCAACTGTGGGCAAGTGCCCGACGCTTAGGGATATTTCATCGGACAACCCCAAGAAAATCCGTGACTTATAGGAAAACAGCAGTTTTCGCCGCACTTGATCAATATTTGAACAATCATCTGCAAGCCACGTCTTTAAAGGCGCCCAGCGGAAGGCGAACACCTTATCCACAGAACGGCCAACAGACTTTGGGGGCAACTGCAGCCGAGAACGGCAAGCACTGTGGAAAACCCCTGAAAGCCACGAATCGTCGGGGCTTTACCTGGATTATCGACAGAAAAGAGGGTGTTTGAGTGTTTTTTGATCAACCCTATGAAACACCCGATCTGCAAGGCCTGCAGCGCTAAGCGAACATCTTATCCACAGAAGCACCAACAGACTTTGGGGGCAAGTGTTGTGCAAAAGTCCTTTCGGATATTTCTCTACCCTGGAAAAAAAGCCATAAAAATCGCCAGCTTAGGCTGTTCAAATTTCGTACAGATGGCTGCAGGGCTTGTTCCACATGGGCTTGAGCAAGGCGCGAACACCTTATCCACAGGTACGCACACAGGGATTGTGAGTAACCCCAGCGCTACTCTTGCGAAAGCGGGCTTGCCAGCGAACGGCGCTACCGAGCTGTGCAAAACCTTGGCGGCCCCTTCGCCGGCAAGCCGGCTCCTACGCTGGGTGCAAGCGCGATTTCCCTTGTAGGAGCTGGCTTGCCAGCGAACAGCGCTACCGAGCTGTGCAAAACCTTGGCGGCCCCTTCGCCGGCAAGCCGGCTCCTACGCTGGGTGCAGCCGCGATTTCCCTTGTAGGAGCTGGCTTGCCAGCGAACAGCGCCGCCGAGCGGTGCAAAACCTTGGCGTCCCCTTCGCCGGCAAGCCGGCTCCTACGCTGGGTGCAAGCACGATTTCCCTTGTAGGAGCTGGCTTGCCAGCGAACAGCGCTACCGAGCTGTGCAAAACCTTGGCGTCCCCTTCGCCGGCAAGCCGGCTCCTACGCTGGGTGCAAGCGCGATTTCCCTTGTAGGAGCTGGCTTGCCAGCGAACAGCGCCGCCGAGCGGTGCAAAACCTTGGCGTCCCCTTCGCCGGCAAGCCGGCTCCTACGCTGGGTGCAAGCGCGATTTCCCTTGTAGGAGCTGGCTTGCCAGCGAACAGCGCCGCCGAGCGGTGCAAAACCTTGGCGTCCCCTTCGCCGGCAAGCCGGCTCCTACGCTGGGTGCAAGCGCGATTTCCCTTGTAGGAGCTGGCTTGCCAGCGAACAGCGCCGCCGAGCGGTGCAAAACCTTGGCGTCCCCTTCGCCGGCAAGCCGGCTCCTACGCTGGGTGCGCGGCTCGAGGTCTTTGCATGAACCTGAGTTCAGCGAACGACGCCTTCTTCGATGAGCAATTTGAGAATGGCTTCGGCGCCGGCTTCCGGGCTGACGCCCTTGAGTACCTGGCCGGTGCCGCCGCTGGCCTTGGCGGTGGCGGCCTTCATGCGATCCGCACCGCTCTTGGCCTTGATCACTTTCAGGCGCTTGGGCCGGGGCTTGGCCGGTTGCAGGCTGCTGGCTGTGAATAACTCGTCTTCCACCACCACGACCTGGTCTGCCTGCAACTCCCCGCGACGTGCCGGGCCATAGGCACTTTGGCGCGGCTTGGGCGCGGCGTTATCCACAGTGGCGAGGAACGGCAGGCGCACCTTCAGCCGACGCCGTTGCCCCCGGGGCAAGGCCTGCAGGACCAGGGCCACGCCATCGGCCAGGGACTCCACTTGTGCCAGCCCCACCACCAATGGCCAGCCCAGGTTCTCCGCCAGCAGGAACGGCAGCATGCCCGAACCTTCGCCGGTTTCCGCCTGGCTGCCAGTGAGCACCACTTGGGCGCCGGCCTGCCGCAGGTACTGGGTCAAGGCCGGCAGCGCATCGGCGCCCGCCGGTTGCTCGAGCACGTGCAACTGTTCCAGGCCCATGCCCAGGTAGGCGCGCAAGGCCGGTTCGGCGACGTCGCCGGCATGCAGCACCTGCAGCTGCTCGCCGGCCAGTTGCAGGCCCAGTTCCACGGCCCGGGCATCCTGCTCGGCCCGTCGCGGGCGGCCGGAAGTGGGGTGTGCACCAATCGATACCAGGCTGATCACATTGCTGTTCATAACACGTGTTCCTTAAGCCGCATCGCGCTTGGCGCCGTCACGGTAAGCCGCTACCGCCGCGATCAAGGCCTTGAGAATCTCGGCGCTGTCGCCAATCACCGACAGGTCGGCCCGTTTGATCATGTCGCAACCCGGATCGAGGTTGATCGCCACCACCTTGTCGCAGGCACCAATGCCCTGCAGGTGCTGGATCGCCCCGGAAATCCCCACGGCCACATAGACCCGCGCAGTGACCCAGATACCGCTGGCCCCCACTTGCCGGTCACGGGCCATGAAGCCGTCGTCCACCGCCACTCGCGAGGCGCCTTCAGTCGCGCCCAGGGCCACGGCGGCCTGGTGAAACAGTGGCCAGTCCTTGACCCCGTTGCCCCCGGAAAAGATGAACTCCGCCTCGGCCATGGGAATTGCCGCGGGGTCCACCGCCACCGCGCCCAAATCGTCGATCCGCGCCAGACTGCGCGCCATGCTTGTGGATAACTCCACCGGCAAGGCTTCATGGCGGGTGTCGCTGACCGGCTCGGCGCATTCAGCGGCGGCCAGGATCAAGCGTGCCACCGGCCGCGCCAGGTCCTGCAAACCGGCACCGGCACGGCCAATGCACTGCCCGTCCTTGACCTGCCAGACCCGCGTCGCCGGGCGTTCGCCCAGGGCCGCGGCAAAGCGCCGGCCCAGTTCGCCACCACCGGTGCGGCTGTCAGGCAGCAGCCAGTGGCGTGGGCTGAACTGGTTATCCACAGCCCGCAGGCCCTGCACCCGTTGTTCCGGTGCATAACCGTCGAACTCCACACCTTGCAGCACCAGCAAGCGATCGACGCCAGCCGTGGCAAAGGCCGATTCCTTGTGTTCGCCAAACACCACCGCCAGTACCGCACCGTCCTCGCCCGCCAACTGGTGGGCCAGGCCCAGCAGGTCGCGGTCGTGGCTACTCAGGCGACCGCCGACCATGTCCGGCACCACGCTGATGTAGAACGCCGGCTGCGCCACTTGATGCAGCGGCAATTGCACCTCGGCCGCCGCCGTGCGCTTGGCGCTGCCGCCCTGCTGGGCGCCACTGCGGTCGATGCGCTTGAGGCCGTTGGGACCGATGAAACCGACGCCATGGGGATTCTTGCGGATCAGGCCATTGGGGCCCATCCAGCTGTGTTGCGCCGGCTGCATGGCGGCATGCAACGGGTGCAGGCGGTTACGGGCGATCCATTCGGCGCGAGGATCGCGGCGGATAATTTCGCTCATCAGTGCACCTCCGCAGGTTCAGGTTTCACCGACGCTGGCGCTTTGTCCGGCGTTGCGTCTTCGAGCAGCGCGTCGGCCACCAGTTCAGCGATGTCCTTGATCATCGGCCGCGGCTCCACGACCCCTTCGAGCATCGCCGTGCACTGAGGACAACCCACGGCCACCAGCTCGGCGCCGGTCTCGCGGATGTCTTCCATGCGCATGTCGGGAATCCGCTGCTTGCCCGGGATGTCGGTGATCGGTGCCCCGCCGCCACCGCCGCAGCAACGGGAGCGAAAGCCCGAGCGCTGCATTTCCTTGATCTCGATACCCAAGGCTCGCAGTACGTCTCGAGGAGCCTCGTATTCACCGTTGTAGCGGCCGAGGTAGCACGGGTCGTGATAGGTCACGCTGCTGCCCTTGTGCTGGCCAAGATTCAGCGCGCCGGCGCCGATCAGTTCAGCCAGGTAGGTGCTGTGGTGCTGTACCTGATAGTTGCCGTCGAAGGCGCCGTATTCGTTTTTCAGGACGTGGAAGCTGTGGGGATCGCAGGTGACGATGCGCTTGAAACTGTACTTGGCCAGGGTCTGGATATTGCGCTTGGCCAACAGTTGGAAGGTTGCTTCGTCACCCAGCCGCCGAGCCACATCGCCACTGTCGCGTTCTTCCAGGCCGAGTACGGCGAAGTCGACCTTGGCCGCCTTGAGCACTTTGACCATGGCCCGCAAGGTGCGCTGGTTGCGCATGTCGAAGGCGCCGTCGCCGACCCAGAACAGCACGTCGGTGGTTTGCTTCTCGCTGAGCAGGGACAGGTTCAGGTCCGCCGCCCAGTTCATCCGCCCGCCCGGGTTGAAACCGCCGGGGTTGTCGGTGGCAATCAGGTTCTCCAGGACTTCCGCGCCCTTGTTCGGCGTGGCGCCTTTTTCCAGGGTCAGGTAACGGCGCATGTCGACGATGGCATCGACGTGCTCGATCATCATCGGGCACTCCTCGACACACGCACGGCAGGTGGTGCAGGACCACAGGGTCTCGGCATCCACCAGGCCATTGACGATAGGCTGGTGCGGGTTGCCGCCGTGTTCGCCGATGGCCTTGCCCCCGCCGTCAAGGGATGGGTAAGGGCTGCCGGCGAACTGCGCGTCGGTGCCGCCGGCCAGGCCAACCACCATGTCCTGAATCAGCTTTTTCGGGTTCAACGGTTGCCCGGCGGCAAACGCCGGGCACACGGCTTCGCACTTGCCGCACTGCACGCAAGCATCAAAGCCCAGCAGCTGGTTCCAAGTGAAGTCCTTGGGCTTTTCCACCCCCAGGGGCGCGCTCGGGTCTTCCAGGTCCAGGGGTTTGAGGCCGGTGGAACGGCCACCACCAAAACGTTCGGCACGGCGGTGCCAGGCCAGGTGCAAGGCGCCAGCGAAGGCGTGCTTCATCGGCCCGCCCCAAGTCATGCCGAAGAACAACTCGGACACACCCCACAGCACACCGACCGCAAGGATCGTCGCCAGCAGCCAGCCACCGAAGTTTTCCGGAAGGATCCCGGCCACCGGCAAGGTCACCAGGAAGAAGCTCACGGAGAACGCCAGCAAGCTTTTCGGCAGGCGCATCCACGGGCCTTTCGAGAGCCGCGCAGGAGGATTGCGCCGACGCAGGGCGACGAACAGCGCGCCGACGAACATCAGCGTGGTGGCCAGCAGCAGGGCGTAGCCGAGGATGCGGTTATGCAGGCCGAAGCCGTGCACCAGGATCGCCAGCACCGCGGCCAGGACGAAACCGCCCGCCGTGGCCACGTGGGTGTTGGCCATGTACTTGTCCCGGGCCACCACATGGTGCAGGTCCACCATGTAGCGCTTGGGCATGGCCAGCAGGCCGCCGATCAGGTCGACCTTGGAGGCTCGTCCGCGGCGCCACATGGCCACGCGTCGCAGCGCGCCGAGGACCGCAAGGCCGACGGCGGCGAACAACAGAATGGGAAGAAGGGTGTTCAACATGGTGGAGCTCCCAAAGACCTGGGGCCTTGTAGGAGCTGGCTTGCCAGCGATCAGGCAGGACGCGGTATCTCGCCAGTGCCGATCGCCGGCAAGCCGGCTCCTACAGGAAGTGGCTTAGAAATCCTTGCACAGGCGCAGTGCGTCATAGATCGCGGCATGGGTGTTGCGCTGGGACACGCAGTCGCCGATGCGGAACAACAGGTAGCCCTCCCCGGCCTCGCTCAGGCACGGCTGCGGCTTGATCGCGAACAACGCCTCGATGTCCATCTGGCCCTTGTTGCGCGAACCTTCCTTGAGCCCGTAATAGAGTTCCTCGTCAGGACGCACGCCGTTCTCCACCACCACCTGGTCCACCACCCGCTCTTCCCGGGCGCCGGTGTATTCGTTCTCCAGCACCGCCACCAGCTTGTCGCCTTCGCGGTAGACCTTCTCCAGGGTCAGGTCCCCGGTCATGATCACTTCCTTCGGATACAGGCTGCGGTAGTAGGTGGGGAACGACGTACCACCTACAGCGATGCCCGGCTTGATGTCGTCGGTGACGATCTCGACTTGCGAACCTTTGTCGGCGATAAAGTCGGCGACCGACATGCCGGGGAACTCACAGATGGTGTCGTAGACCAGCACGTTCTTGCCCGGCGCGACCTTGCCGTCGAGGATGTCCCAACTGCTGACCACCAAGCCTTCGGCGGCGCCCCAGTGTTCGTTCTGCTCGATGAACGGATGACCGCCCACCGCCAGCACCACCACGTCGGGGCGCAGATCGAGAATGGTCGCGGTGTCCGCTGCGGTGCCCAGGCGCAGGTCGACTTTCAGCCGCGCCAGCTCCAGCTGGTACCAGCGGGTGATACCGGCAATCTGGTCCCGTTGCGGGGCTTTGGAAGCCGTGGTGATCTGCCCGCCAATGGCTTCTTTTTTCTCGAACAGGGTCACCTCGTGGCCACGTTCGGCGGCTACGCGGGCGGCTTCCATGCCGGCAGGGCCGGCACCGACCACCACCACCTTGCGCTTGCTGCCGGTGGTTTTCTCGATGATGTGCGGCACCCCCATGTACTCACGGGAAGTGGCGGCGTTCTGGATGCACAGCACGTCCAGGCCCTGGTACTGGCGGTCGATGCAGTAGTTGGCGCCGACGCACTGCTTGATCTGGTCGATCTGGCCCATCTTGATCTTGGCGATCAGGTGCGGGTCGGCCATGTGCGCACGGGTCATGCCGACCATGTCGACGTAACCGCCTTCGAGAATCCGCGTGGCCTGGTTCGGGTCCTTGATGTTCTGCGCGTGCAGCACCGGGACCTTGACCACTTCCTTGATGCCCGCCGCCAGGTGCAGGAACGGCTCCGGCGGGAAGCTCATGTTGGGGATCACGTTGGCCAGGGTGTTGTGGGTGTCGCAACCCGAGCCCACCACACCGATGAAGTCCAGCATGCCGGTGTCGTCGTAGTACTTGGCGATCTGCTTCATGTCCTCGTGGGACAGGCCGTCCGGGTGAAATTCGTCGCCGCACAGGCGCATGCCCACGCAGAAATCGTCACCCACTTCGGCACGCACCGCCTTGAGCACTTCCAGGCCGAAACGCATGCGCTTCTCGAAGGTGCCGCCCCATTCGTCGGTGCGCTTGTTGACCCGCGGGCTCCAGAACTGGTCGATCATGTGCTGGTGCACCGCCGACAGTTCCACCCCGTCCAGGCCACCGGCCTTGGCCCGGCGCGCAGCCTGGGCGTAGTTGCCGATCACTCGCCAGATCTCTTCCGGCTCGATGGTCTTGCAGGTGGCGCGGTGCACTGGCTCGCGCACACCCGACGGCGACATCAGGGTCGGCCAGTTGAAACCGTCCCAGCGCGAGCGCCGGCCCATGTGGGTAATCTGGATCATGATCTTGGCGCCATGCTTGTGCATGGCGTCGGCCAGGTTCTGGAAGTGCGGGATGATGCGGTCGGTGGACAGGTTCACCGAGCTCCACCATTCCTGGGGGCTGTCGATGGCCACCACCGAGGAGCCGCCGCAGATCGCCAGGCCGATGCCGCCCTTGGCCTTTTCTTCGTAGTACTTCACATACCGTTCAGTCGTCATGCCGCCGTCGGTGGCGTAGACCTCGGCGTGCGCGGTACTGAGCACACGGTTGCGGATGGTCAGTTTGCCGATCTGGATCGGCTGGAACATCGCTTCGAAAGCCATTTTTCTTAACTCCGCTTACAACGGTTTGACGACGAACAGGCCATCGTCGTGGCCTTCTTCGGAACCACCGTAAACCTGCTCTGCCACGGTGCGGACCTTGCTGCCACGGGCGCCCAGGATCTGGTCCATGGCGCCGGCGAACCAGCCGGTGAACATGTAGTCGACCTTGCGCCCGACCTTGCCGTACACGTAGACGAACGCCGAGTGCTCGAGCTTGACGCTGGCGGTGCCTTTATCCAGGTCGATGTCCTGGATCTTGAACAGGCCCCAGCCACGCTGGGACAGGCGCTTCATGTAGTGTTCGAACACCGCCACGCCTTCCAGGCCGTGGCATTCGGCTTCCTTCTCGCACCAGTGCCAGGCGGACTTGTAGCCGGCCTTGTAGAGGATCTCGGCATAAGCCTCAGCGCCCAGTACTTCCTCGATGCCCATGTGGTTGTTGACGAAAAAGTGCCGTGGCACATAGAGCATCGGCAAGGCGTCGGAGGTCCAGACACCGGTTTCGCTGTCGACTTCGATAGGCAATTGCGGGGCGATCTTGGCCATGGAAACTTAACTCCGGAAAACACGTTGAGTGCCCCTGCGAGGACGGCAGGGGGTATCGGATAAGGTGTGATAAGCAGGCTTATTCGCCCCAGACATCCTTCAGGACATTGACCCAGTTCTCGCCCATGATCTTGCGCACCACACGCTCGGGGTGGCCGCGCTTGAGCAGGGTCTCGGTGAGGTTGGGGAACTCGCCGACGGTGCGGATCCCCAAAGGGTTGATGATCTTGCCGAAGCTGGTCAGGCGCCGGGCGTAGCCCTTGTCGTGGGTCAGGTATTCGAAGAAGTCCTGGCCATGACCCTGAGTGAAGTCGGTACCGATGCCGATGGAGTCCTCACCCACGATATTCATGGTGTATTCGATGGCTTCGGCGTAGTCGTCGATGGTCGAGTCGATGCCTTTGGCCAGGAACGGCGCGAACATGGTCACGCCGACGAAACCGCCGTGGTCGGCGATGAACTTCAGCTCGGCATCGGACTTGTTACGTGGGTGTTCCTTGAGGCCCGAAGGCAGGCAGTGGGAATAGCAGACCGGCTTCTTCGATTCGAGGATCACCTCTTCCGAGGTTTTTGAACCGACATGGGACAGGTCGCACATCACCCCGACGCGGTTCATCTCGGCGACGATCTCGCGACCGAACCCCGACAGGCCGCCATCGCGCTCGTAGCAGCCGGTGCCCACCAGATTCTGGGTGTTGTAGCACATCTGTACGATGCCTACGCCCAGCTGCTTGAAGACCTCGACATAGCCGATCTGGTCCTCGAAGGCGTGGGCATTCTGGAAGCCGAAGAGGATGCCGGTCTTGCCCACTTCCTTGGCCTTGCGAATGTCGGCGGTGGTCCGCACCGGCATCACCAGGTCGCTGTTTTCACGGATCAGTTTCTGGCTGGTGGCAATGTTGTTGACCGTGGCCTGAAACCCTTCCCACACCGACACGGTGCAGTTGGCAGCGGTCAGGCCGCCCTTGCGCATGTCCTCGAACAGCTCGCGGTTCCACTTGGCAATGATCAGCCCGTCGATAACGATGCTGTCGGCGTGTAATTCGGCTGGGCTCATCAGGCTGTCCCCTTATTGGCGATTCATGCGCCGAATCGTCTGCCGGCGCTTTGGGGCCAGCATATGCCTGAGGGCCAGGGCGCCTCGGTGCAAAAACGACAGGGGGTTTGCCGAAAGCGTCAAGCGACGACAAAGGGCCCGATGAAGGGCAACCGGGGCCTCTGTTCAGAACCCGAGGCTTACGCCAGAATTCGCCGCTTTACTGGATGCTTCACTGGATTGAGGGCGGCGCCGCAATGAAACCGATCTTCCTGGCCTTGCTACTGCTGACGGCTGGCGTACAAGCCGCCGAACAGGCCGACAGCTCCCCCTGCGATGCGGTCGAGAACGACGTGCAGACCCTGGAGTGTGCAACCTTCAACAAGACCACCGCCGAACAGTTGCTGAGCGACAACGTGCAGAGCCTGCTGGAGCGCCTGGGCACTCTGTATGGCAACGACAAGGCGCAGTTGAGTGACATCACCGCCAAGGTCAAGAACGCCCAGCAGTTGTGGCAGAAGCAACGTGACGCCGACTGCGCGGTGGAGTCCTTCCCGGCCAAGCCCGGCAGCAAGGCCTACACCATCGCCACCCATGATTGCCTGGCACGGATGAGCGACGAACGGTCGGAGTTCATCGAGTCGATTGCCCAGCAATAACCCAGCTCTTGCAGGAGCGGTTTTGTCTGCGAAGACGCTCTCACGTCTTCGCCAACAATCCCACGCCTACAGAGCCAGGTCAGGCACCGCCACGGAAACAGGAAACGCCCCAGGCGGTGAGCTTGAACGGCAGGTGGTAATGCTGGTGCGGATCATCCAGGCCAAAGCGGTACACCAGCACATCGAGAAAGGGCACCTGCACCGTAGCCTGCCCCTGCTCTCGATAGAATGCCGCCACTTCCAGCTCTACCTCGTAGACGTCCTGGCTGAAGCTCGCCAGCAACCCGCTCAACTCGGTCAGCAAGCCATTGCCGGCGATGCGTCCTGCACAGAGCACCTCCCCGCCCAGACGACGTACCTGCACCCGCATGCCTTCGGCCACTTTGCCACTGGCTACGTCCACCACGTGGATGGAAATCCCCCCGCTCACTGCCAGAACCCCACATGGGCCTTGGCCGCCTCCTCTTCGAGCATCGGGCCGAAAACCGGGATCTGCCGTTGACCACGAGCGAACACTTCGCGGCACGGCAGGGAAAAGGTCGGGTTCTCCGGGTGATCACCGGTCAGGCCCAGCAAGGCATGTTCCGATAGCGCATAGACCACCCGGCCAATGCCGGTCCAGTAGATCGCTCCGGAACACATGCAGCAGGGTTCGGCACTGGTGTAGAGGGTGCATTGGCCCAGGGCCTCGGGGCTGAGGACCTGGGCCGCCATGGCCGCCGCAGAAAGCTCGGCATGCTGGGTGGGATCGCCTTCCGGAGGCATCGAGTTGTTGCCGGCGCTGGCGATGATCTGGCCATCACGGTCGGCCACCAGTGCGGCGAACGGGTGGCGGCCCCGGGCCTTGGCCGCTTCGGCCAGTTCGATGCTCTGGCGCAGCAGTTGCAAGTCCAGTTCGGTGACACCGGCAGGTACAAGGGAAGTGAAACGGGTCATGTCGACCTCCTTATGGGTTTGCACAACAATCCCGCCCCCGATCAGGGCCGCAGATAAAAGTTTTCAGTCGTTGAGTTCCGCGGCAGCCGCAAGCGGGCCCCGGGCTTGGGGGTTGAGCAGAACATTGAGCACGATGGCGGTGATCGCGCCGAGGAAGATGCCGCTTTCGAGCACCAGCTTCAGCGCCCCGCCGGCATGCTCGAACAATGCCGGATAGGACATCGGCAAGACCCCGACACTCACCGACACCGCGACGATGATGCCGTTGCGGGTGCCTTCGAAAGTCACCCGCGACAGCTCCTGGATCCCGGCCACGGTGGTCATGCCGAACATGACGATGGCGCAGCCGCCGAGCACCGGTGTCGGCACCGCGGCAATCAACGCCCCGAGCTTGGGAAACAAGCCCATGAGCACCATGATCGCCCCCGCAGCCGCCACCACGAAGCGGCTGCGTACGTTGGAAAGTGCAATCAGCCCGGTGTTCTGGGTGAAGGCGTTGTAGGGAAAACTGTTGAACAGGCCGCCGAGCATGGTGGACAGGCCGTCGGCGCGAAACGCATCGCCCAGGGTGCACTGGGTGGTGGGTTTACCGGTGAGCTTGCCGATCGCCAGGCAGTTGCCGGTGGTCTCGGCCATGATCACCAGCATCGCCAGGGTCATCACCAGGATCGGCATCAACGAGAACTGCGGCGCACCGAAGGCCATCGGCGGGCTCAGCTCAAACCAGGCAGCACTGCCCACCTGGGCAAAGTGGGTCATGCCGAAGGCCGCGGCGATCAGGCTGCCGACGAACAGGCCGATGAGCACGCTGAGGTTGCCGATGAAACCGGAGAACTTGGCGTAGATCACCAGGGTCACCGTCACCGTGGCCAGCCCCAGCAACAGGTTGGCCGGAGCGCCGAAATTTTCTGCCGAGGGATTCCCGCCTCCCAGCCAGATCGCTGCGGCGGGCATCAGCGAGATGCCGATGATGGTGATCAGGCTGCCGATCACCACCGGTGGAAAGAAACGCAACAGGCGACTGAACACCGGCGCCAGGGCGATGGTGATGGCCCCGGCGGCGATCACCGCGCCAAACACTTCAGTCAGGCCGAACTCTTTGCCGATCATGATCATCGGCGCCAGGGCAATGAACGAGCAGCCCTGGATCATCGGCAAGCGAGCGCCGAAGCGCCAGAAACCCAGGGTCTGGATCAGAGTGGCAATACCGGAGGTCAGCAGGTTGGCGTTGATCAACATCACCACCTGGGCCGAGGTCAGCCCCAAGGCACTGCCGAGGATCAACGGCACCGCCACCGCGCCGGCGTACATCACCAGCACGTGCTGCAGGCCAAAGGTGAAGAGTTGCCGCAAGGGCAGGATTTCGTCCACCGGGTGAACGCGCTTATGGCTCATGTCGTGTGTCTCCTGAAGGCGCAGCTTTTGTTGTTGTTCTGGCAGGTATCGGGGGATCAGCCCCAAGGCAGGAAGTACGGACGCTGGAGCGGATAATCTGTGCTTGAATACGATGAAACAAATGAGCAGCCATCGTTTTTAGCGATGGATAAATCCGCCGCCCAGGGATGACGAACCGATGCGCTTTTCACTGGATCAACTGCAGATGTTCGTACAAGCGGCGCAAAGCGGCTCGTTCTCGGCGGCCGCACGCAAGCTGGGCAAGACCCAATCCACGGTCAGCGTGGCCATCGGCAACCTGGAAACCGACCTCGGGGTGGAGTTGTTCGACCGCTCGGCGCGTACTCCGGTGCTGACCGCCGCCGGGCAGAAGATGCTGCTGCAGGCCGAAGCAGTGATGGAGCGCTGCCTGACCTTGCAGGCCCATGCCGAGTGCCTGTCAGAAGTTGTCGAGCCGCGCCTGTCGTTGGTCATCGAGACGCCCTACGGCCCACTGGTGCCGGTGTTGCGCGAGTTCGAACAGGCCTTTCCCTACGTCGACCTGATAATCCGCCACCCGTTTTCGGGGGACGCCAGCGAGCTGGTGGCCCGGGGCGAGGCGGTGCTGGGGATCGCCTTTTCCCAGCCGGGCTATCCCCAGGAACTGGAGTTCCGCCAACTGGGCAAGCTGATCATGTTGCACGTGTGTCATCCGGACCATCCACTGGCCCGCCTGGACACTGTGACCTTCGACGACCTGCATGTGCACCGGCGCCTGGCCTTCAGCGCCCACGCGGAAAAACTGCCCAGCAGCGAGTACCTGCGGGCCACGCAGTTGTGGCAGGCGGAAAACTACCTGGCGCTGCTGGAGATGGTCCGCGCGGGCCTGGGCTGGGCAACCCTGCCCAGGCAACTGATCCAGCGCGAACTGGCCAGCGGCGAACTGGTGGAACTGCAACTGGATGCCTACCCGCACACCGACTGGCTGGTGGGCGTGGACCTGCTCTGGGCGCGGCAGCGGGTGATGGGCAAGGCCGAACGCTGGCTCAAGGAACGCCTGCTGCAGCACAAGGTGCATGAAGTGGACCGACGCGGGCAATCCACCACCTGGTAGCCGTATTCAGGCAACAAAGGGATAAGGTTTTTGCGTTGGCGGCGGGAAAAATATAAGCAAGGATTGGAGTTCCTTATAAAAGACTTATACAGCCAGCCATGAACGAGATCCTCTGAAGTAGAAAAGCGGTCAAGCAACGGCTGCGATTGCACAGCGAACACCAGATCCAGGTTCGCGACGCGATCTCCCTGCTGGCCGACATGCCCGCCAGGGGCAACGTCAAAGCCCTGTCCGGCCACACCTATGCCTAGCCTGCGGGTTGGCCAGTACCGCGTGCTGTTCGACTGGGACGGCGTTATCCACATCGCCAGTGTTCAAGAGGTCAAGAAACGTGATGAACGCACCTACTGACATCCAGATCATCCATGGCCCGGACGGCAAGCCGGCGTTCGTGGTGATTCCCTACGCGCAGTACCTTGCGCAGCAGAAGGCGCCTGACCTGATCCCCCATGCCGTGGTCAGCCGCATCGTCGATGGGGCCACCCCTATCCGCGCCTGGCGCGAGCACCTGCACCTGACCCAGGACGAAGTCGCCCGGCGCCTGGGAGTTTCCCAGCCGGCCTTCGCCCAGCAGGAAAGCGTGGCCAAACCGCGCAAGGCCACTCGGGAAAAGATCGCCGCCGCCTTTGGTATTCGCGCCGACCAACTGGAGCTGTAAGCTGCGCTTCATTCACTGATTGAAAAGGCCTGCACATGAGCATCTGCGGTATCGAAATCAAAGGCAGCGAAGCCATCTTCGCCATCGCCACCCTGGAAGACGGCACGCCCCAGCACCGGGCTATCACCACCAAGAAAATCGCCCTTGAAGAGGACGACGAGGCCGCCAACGTCAAGGCCTTTGCCGCTCAGGTCGGCGCTTTTGTCCAGGCCAACGGCATCCAGCGCATCGCAATCAAGAAGCGCAGCAAGAAAGGTGAATTTGCCGGCGGACCGACCACCTTCAAGATCGAAGGTGTATTGCAGTTGCTGGAGCATTGCGAGGTGACCTTGCTGTCGCCGCAAACCATCAATGCGCAGAACAAGAAGCACAACTTCGCCCTGCCGGCGACGCTGAACAAGTATCAGCATGAGGCGTTCAAAGCAGCGTGCTCGGCGCTGATGAAGAAGTAAGCCGACCCACGCGCGGCAAGCACTCAATCCTCGGTAGATGAAACAAGCCCGGGAGTGCCTCTGGGGCAACTGTCAGGAGTTGTTTCGGTCGAGCGAATTATTGATAATGGTTTTCATTAACCTTACTAGTTCCTTCGATCATGCCCTCAGCCAATGCCGTCATGGACTCCGCGCCAGCCAGCTTCGAGTTGCGCCAACAGGTGTTGAGCCAGTTGTTTGGCGAGCATCATGGCTGGCTGCTGGACCGTTTGCGGGCGCGCCTGGGTTGCCGGCACAACGCCGCCGACCTGGCCGCCGAAACCTTTGTCCAGGTGGTTGCCCTGCCCTCCCCGCAGGGCATTCGCGAACCCCGTGCGCTGTTGACCACGATCGCCAAGCGCTTGATGTACGACGGTTGGCGCCGGCGTGATCTGGAACAAGCCTACCTTCAGGCCCTGGCGCAACAACCCGTGCCCCTGGAACCTTCGCCGGAAGAACGGGCATTGGTGATGGAGAGCCTGCTGGCCATCGACGCCTTGCTCGACGGCTTGTCGCCACGAGCACGCACGGCCTTTCTGTGCAGCCAACTGGACGGCATGAAGTACGCCGACATCGCCGCGTTGCTCGGCGTCTCGACGATCCGAGTCCGCCAGTACGTCGCCAAGGGCCTGAAGCTTTGCTGCCAGGAACTGCTGAGCGAATGAACATCGAACGCCAGCGCCTCGAACAGGCGATCGAGTGGACCGCCAACCTGCGCGACACCTCATCCGATGATCCGGAATGGCAGGCATTCGCAGCCTGGCTGGAAGCTGACCCGGCCAATCGACAGGCCTGGGACACAGTCCAGCATCACTTGCAGCGGACCCTGGCGCCCCTGGCCGATCGCTCCAGCCTCCCGGCACGCCATGCTCTGCAGGCGGCGCACCCCGGGCGCCGACAGGTTTTGCGGGGGGCCTTGCTACTGGCCGGTGCCGGCGTGGGCGCCACCTTGCTGAGCCAGCCGGGCCTGCCCCTGGCGCAACTCGGTGCGGACCTGCGCAGCGGCACTGGCCAGCGCCTGCAGCGCAGGCTGGCAGACGGCAGCCAGTTGACCCTCGACGCGCAAAGCGCAGTGGACATCGACTTCAGCGGCAACGAACGCCGCATCACCTTGCGTGCCGGCAAGTTGCTGATACAGGTCAGCCACGATCCGCGCCCACTGACGGTGCACACCCCATTCGGCAGCGTGCGCGCCCTGGGCACGCGCTTCATGGTGGCTCAGCAGCCCGCGGCCAGCCACGTCTGGGTGCTGGAATCGAGCGTGCGCGTCGACACCCTGAGCGGCAGCCAGCGCGTGCTGCAAACCGGCCAGGGCGCGCGTTTCGCCCATGCGATCGAACGGCTCGCCGCCAACCGCCAAGGCGAAAGCTCCTGGGCCGACGGCTGGCTGAATGTCGAGGACTGGCCCCTGGGTGACGTGATCAATGCCCTGCGGCCCTATCGCCAGGGCATTCTGCGGCTCAGCCCACAAGCCGCCGAACTGCGGGTTTCCGCGTTGATTTCACTGGATGACAGCAACCGGGCGTTGCAGGCGCTGGAGCAGACCCTGCCACTGCGCGTGACTCGCTACCTGGATTGGTGGACCCGCATCGAGCTGCGCTGAATTTATTTTCGCGGCCCTGTATCGCTTTTCCGACTTCATCGCACATAGCCCATGAACCGCTCGCAAATGCGGCCTTGCCAAGACCACTGGAGCCCCTCATGCCCCGTCGCTCGTGCTTTGAACTCACGCCTTTGTGCCTCGCTCTGCTACTCGGTTCGCTGCCCGTCGCGGCCCAGGCCGCGCCAGGCAACGCCAACCAGGCGCCCCGGACATTCAACCTGCCCGCCGCCAGCCTCGCGACCACGCTCAGCGGTATTGCCCGTCAGGGCGGACGCGAGATCATCTACGTACCGAGCCTGGTCAAAGGCCTGACAGCCCCCGAGATCCATGGCGAGCTGAGCACCGAGCAGGCCCTGCAGCGGGCCTTGGCGGGCACCGGCCTGGTAGCCCGGGTCACGCCACAAGGCACCCTGACCCTGGAGCAACTGCCCGCCGATGTGCTGAACCTCGACACCACCACCATCAATGGTCGGTCCCAGGGCAGCAACACCAGCCAGCCCGTGGGTTATCTCGCCAGCCGCAGCAATACCGCCACCAAGACCGACACCGCGATCCATGAGGTCCCGCAGTCGATCTCCGTGGTCACCCGCGAGCAACTCGACACGCAGAACGTGCAGAACCTCAGCGAAGCGCTGCGCTACACCACCGGCGTCAACTCCGAGCCGTTCGGTGCCGACAACCGCAACGACTACATCTATATCCGTGGTTTCGATCAATCCAACGACGGCCTGTTTCTCGACGGCCTGAACCTGCTCAACCGCAACTACGCCATGTGGCGTGTCGACCCCTACAGCCTGGAACAGGTCGACGTGATCCGCGGCCCAAGTTCGGTGCTGTTTGGCCAGAGTTCGCCCGGCGGCCTGGTCAACCAGGTGAGCAAGCGTCCGGCTGCGGACATGCGCCAGGAAGTGAAACTGCAATACGGCAGCTACGATCGCAAGATCGCGGCCATCGACGTCGGCGGCAAGCTGGATGAGCAAGGCCAGTGGCTGGGTCGCCTGACCGCACAGGTCAAGGACGGCTCCACGCAGATCGACCACGTCGACGAAAGCAGCTGGTTCATTGCCCCGTCCCTGACCTGGAACATCGACGACGACACCTCCCTGACGCTCCTGGCGCAGACCCAGCGTGAGCGCTACGGCTCGGTGTTCCAGTACCTGCCGTATTACGGCACGGTAAAAAGCAACCCGCTGGGGCGTTACCAGGACAGCCTGTTTGCCGGCGAGCCGGACTTCGATCATTTCAACCGCGATCAGGACAGCGTCGGCTATCAGTTCGAACATCGCTTCGACGACACCTGGAGCGCACGCCAGAATTTCCGCTATCGGCACCTCAAGCTCGACTACGAAACCGTCTACGGCCTGGGCTACTCGGCCTACCCTTATCCATCGAAACCCTCGGACTACGCTGAAGGCTTTCGCGGTGCGCTGACCTCGGCCACCACCCTCACCGGCTGGGCGCTGGACAACCAGGTGCAGGCCGACTTCAACACCGGCGCCCTCGAACACAAAGTCCTGCTGGGCGGCGACCTGCAATACACCACCTATGACATCTTCAACCAGGGCAGCCCGAACGGTGATCCGAATGCCTTCAACTACTTCACCCCGAATTACGGCTGGGTGCCGAGCGACCTGCAAACCACCAACGAGGTGGTCAGCAAGGTGCGTCAGCTAGGGGCTTATGTTCAGGACCAGATGAAATACGAGCACTGGGCATTCACCCTGGGTGGCCGGGTCGACTGGGCACGGATCAATCAGAACAATGATGGCGGCAGTGGCGTCTACGCAGCCGGCAATCCGGCGGGCAACAGCCAGCGCAGTGATCGCAAGCCAACCTGGCGCGCGGGCGTGGTGTACCTGGCCGACAACGGCCTGGCGCCCTACTACAGCTACTCCGAATCCTTCGTGCCGACCGTCGCCCTGACCAGCAAGATCATGCAGCCGTCCACCGGTAAGCAGCATGAGGTCGGCCTCAAGTACCAGCCACCCGGCAGCAACAGTTCAGTGACCCTGTCGGCGTTCGACCTGCGCAAGCAGAACGTTCCCACCACCGACCCGAACGACCCGAGCGGCGTCAACCAGATCCAGATCGGCGAGGTACGCTCGCGGGGCATCGAACTGGAAGGCATCGCCGGCCTCAGCGAAGAACTGAACCTGATCGCCAACTTCGCTTACACCCGGGTCAAGGTCACCAGGGATACCAACTTTGAAGGCAACCGGCCCTTCAACGTGCCGGAACACACCGCCTCCCTCTGGGCCGACTACAGCTTCAAGAGCGGTGAATTGAAAGGACTGGGGTTCGGCGCCGGTGCGCGTTATGTCGGTTCCAGCTTCGGCGATGACGCCAACACCCTGCGGGTTCCCGGCTACACCTTGTTCGATGCGATGGCCCGCTATGACCTGGAAAGCTGGCGCCTGCAACTCAACGGCAGCAACCTGCTCAACAACAGCTACGCCACCTGCCAGAACGGCGAGTTCCGCTGCAACTATGGCAACCCACGGGCACTGACCGCGACGGTCGCCTACAGCTGGTAAGGCGCCAAGCCCCTCGATGGACCGGTGTCACCACTGGCCCATCGAGAGATTGCAACTTGCGCTTGCCCCACATCCCTCCTCTGCTGGAGGCACCTGCCTTGACCCCGCTAGCGGGTCACGGGCAAGGTCCTGCCGACCTGTTGTCCGCCCGTGATCGGAGCCTGCGAACCGCTACCGACCAGCGCTATTCAGCGGCTTTACGCCGGTAGTGCTGGAGCCAGTCGGCGAACGAGTTGTCTTCCAGGGCATAGGCGCCACGGCTGGATTTCCACACCAACTCCTTTTCCCGCAAGGCGTCGATACAGGCCTGGATGGTCTGGGTGCCGGGCGTCGAATGGCTGCCGGAGGCCTTCAGCGCTTCGCCGACCGCCGCCAGGGTGTCATCGGTAAAGGGCGCGAAGGGCAGGTTGTTGTTGGAGCGCGCCACCATCACTTCCAGCACCGCCCGCTGCGCTGCGGTCAAACCATTCCAGGCGCTTTCGAACTCGCTCCAGACCCCGGCCCGAAGAATCTCGGCGCTGCTGCGCAGCAGTTCGTTGAGCTGGCTCGCCTCACCCAACTCCAGGGCCACCTGGCCGATGATGCTGCGGAGCATTTCCGGGCGCCGGCCAACCCATTCGAACGCCTGGTCGAGGTCGTC
This sequence comes from Pseudomonas sp. Fl4BN1, assembly GCF_009908285.1. Classification (GTDB taxonomy): domain Bacteria; phylum Pseudomonadota; class Gammaproteobacteria; order Pseudomonadales; family Pseudomonadaceae; genus Aquipseudomonas. The sequence goes on along the minus strand of NZ_JAAARM010000043.1, from coordinate 6,786 downwards.
GGCGTCGAACTGGTTGGTGGACGCCAGGTGGGCGTTCAGATGGGCGGTATAGGCCTTGGTGAAATCGCGTCCCAGCAGCGGGAAAGGCGTGATGCTCGAACCGAAAAAAGGTTGGTTGCGGTTCAACACCAGGTGCGCCAGCTTGTCGCGATTGGACCCGGTGAACACCAGGCGCAGGCCGTGGGTGTCCATGTCGCGCCCCTGGTTGAGCTGGTCCCGGGCGGCCTTGAGGGCAAACATGGCATTCAACCCGGCCTCGGAACTCAAGGCATGCTGGGCTTCGTCGATCACCAGCACCACGGTCTTGCCGGCCGCGCTGTGCAGCAACTCCAGGGCTTGGGTCAGGGTCGCGCCTTCGGGCAACTGGGACTTGCTGAAATCCCAGGACAAGGTGCGCAGGAAGCTGAGCTTCTCCACCCCCAGGGATTTTGCCAGTTTGCGAATGCCCTTCTCGAAGGGCACCAGGGCACCGGCGATGGCACCGGCGATCAACTCGGCAGGGTCTTTTTCGCGACTGGCCCACAGGTCGACATACACCGCCAGCCAACCGCGACGCTGGCACTCGGGCAGCAGGTCTTCGCGCAGAAAGGTACTTTTACCCGTGCGCCGTGGCGCCGCCAGGAACAGCCCCGAGCTGTAGTCCTGAATCCCCGAGCCCACCAGGCCATCGGCAATATTGAGCGCCAGTGCAGGACGACGAAACACGAAGCCGGTGTTTTTCGACATGGTTTTATACTCAATTATTGCCAGGACTATAATTTATAGCGGCGAGTATAATTGACTGTAAAACCCTGTCAAACCAGCTCCCGGCCGCCTCCCAGAAGGCGCCGGTCTTGCCGTGGGCAGTGCACGAATCGTGCTCGATAGCTGCGGGTGAAGTAGGACGGCGACTCGAATCCACAGGCAATGCTCACCTCCAGCACGCTCATGTCGGTCTGGCGCAGCAACTGTCGGGCCTTCTCCAGGCGCAGCCCCAGGTAGAAGTTGCTCGGCGTGTCATTGAGGTGCAGACGGAACAACCGCTCCAGTTGGCGCCGAGTGACCTTGATCGATTCGGCCAGGGCCAGGGTGCTCAGGGGTGGCTCGCTGTGCTGCTCCATCTCGCCGATCACCTGCACCAGCTTCTTGTTGCTGATGCCATAGCGACTGGCGACTTCCATGCGCTGGTGGTCCTTGCGCGGACGGATGCGCCCCAGCACAAACTGCTCGCTGACCTGGATCGCCAGCTCCGGGCCGTGGGCCTGGGCGATCAGGTCGAGCATCATGTCGATGGACGCTGTGCCGCCGGCACAGGTAATGCGCCGCCGATCGATCTCGAACAGCTCCTGGGTCACGCCCAGCTGTGGATAAGACTCCTTGAAGGCGTCGATGGCTTCCCAGTGCAGGGTCACCCGGTGCCCCTCCAGCAAACCGGTCTCGGCCAGCAGCACACTGCCGGTATCAATCGCGCCCAACGTCACGCCCTCATGGTCCAGCCGGCGCAACCAGTGCTCCAGGGCCGGAGTGAGGAGTTTCAACGGTTCGAAGCCGGCGACCACCCACAGGGTCGCGCCCTTCTTCAACGGCTCCAGAGCCGCATCGACATTGACCGACATGCCATTACTGGCCAGTACCGGACCGCCGTCGGCACTCAGCACGTGCCAGCGGTACAGCTCACCGCGAAAGCGATTGGCCACTCGCAGCGGCTCGATAGCGGAAATGAAGCCGATGGCCGAGAACCCCGGCATCAGCAGAAAGTAGAAATCCTGGGACATGGAACGCACTCGCATGACGGCCAGCGTGGGGCCTTTGATACGCCAAATGCCCGGTCCTCACAAGGGTCGGGGTCGCTGCAGTGCAAGAGTCGGTCGCCGCTGTGCGTTTGCCTGGCGCGATGCCTGCGTACCTTGGCATCACCGACGCACAAAGACGCCGGGACCGACAATAACGACCTGCCGAGGAACCCCCATGAAACGACTGATCAGCAGCTGTGTTCTTGCACTCAGCGGTACCGTCTTGCTCACCCCCGCAGCCATGGCCGCCGACGCCGCCAGTTGCCAGAACGTGCGTCTGGGCGTGGTCAACTGGACCGATGTGATCGCCACCAGTGCCATGGCCCAAGTACTGCTCGACGGCCTCGGCTACAAGACCAAGCAGACCAGCGCCTCGCAGCAGATCATTTTCGCCGGCATCCGTGATCAGCGCCTGGACCTGTTCCTCGGCTACTGGAATCCGTTGATGACCCAGACCATCACCCCGTTCATCAATGCCAAGCAGGTCAAGGTGCTGGCCGAGCCGAGCCTCAAGGACGCCCGAGCGACCCTCGCCGTGCCGACCTACCTGGCCGACAAGGGCCTGAAAACCTTTGCCGACATCGCCAAGTTCGAGAAAGAGCTGGGCGGCAAGATCTACGGCATCGAACCCGGTTCGGGCGCCAATACCCAGATCAAGGCGATGATCGCCAAGAACCAGTTCGGCCTGGGCAAATTCCAGCTGGTGGAATCCAGTGAAGCCGGCATGCTCGCCGCGGTGGATCGCGCCGTGCGCCGCAAGGAGGCCGTGGTGTTCTTCGGCTGGGCGCCGCACCCGATGAACGTCAACGTACAGATGAGCTACCTCACCGGCAGCGATGACGCCCTGGGGCCGAATGAAGGCATGGCCACGGTGTGGACCGTCACCGCTCCGAACTATGCCGAACAGTGCCCGAATGTGAGCCGGCTGCTGAGCAACATGACCTTCAGCGCCGAGGACGAGAGCCGCATGATGCAACCGCTGCTCGACCACAAGGACGCCCTGGAGTCCGCCAGGCAATGGCTTGCCGACCATCCGCAAGACCAGGAGCGCTGGCTCGAAGGGGTGACTACCTTCGACGGCAAGCCCGCCGCTGAACACCTGAAACTGACCAGCAAATAACCACCTCGAACGCATCTGCGCAGCGCCAACCGGCTGCGCAGTGGCTCACCACGCCTGTAAGGAACCCGCACCATGAACCACGACGTCATCATCACCTGCGCACTCACCGGTGCTGGCGACACGACCGCCAGGAGCCCCCACGTGCCGGTCACTCCGAAACAGATTGCCGCCGCCGCGGTGGAAGCCGCCAAAGCCGGGGCCACCGTGGTCCATTGCCATGTGCGCGACCCACAGACCGGCAAGTTCAGCCGCGACGTGGCGCTGTACCGAGAGGTGATGGAGCGCATCCGCGAGGCGGACGTCGACATCATCGTCAACCTCACCGCCGGGATGGGCGGCGACCTGGAGATCGGTGGCGGCGAAAACCCCATGGAGTTCGGTCCCAACACCGACCTGGTGGGCCCGCTGACCCGCCTGGCCCACGTCGAGGAGCTGCTGCCGGAGATCTGCACCCTGGACTGCGGCACCCTGAACTTCGGTGATGGCGACACCATTTACGTGTCCACCCCGGCCCAGTTACGCGCCGGCGCCAAACGCATCCAGGAACTGGGAGTGAAAGCCGAGCTGGAAATCTTCGACACCGGCCACCTGTGGTTCGCCAAACAGATGATCAAGGAAGGCCTGCTGGACAACCCGCTGTTCCAGCTGTGCCTGGGCATTCCCTGGGGCGCCCCGGCCGATACCACCACCATGAAGGCCATGGTCGACAACCTGCCGGATGGTGCGGTCTGGGCCGGTTTCGGTATCGGTCGCATGCAGATGCCGATGGCCGCGCAAGCGGTGCTGCTAGGGGGCAACGTGCGAGTCGGCCTGGAAGACAACCTGTGGCTGGATCGCGGCGTGCTCGCCACCAATGGGCAACTGGTGGAACGAGCCACGGAGATCCTCAGCCGCCTGGGGGCCCGGGTTCTGACCCCGGCCGAGGGCCGCCAGAAAATGGGCCTGAAGCAACGCGGCTAAGCCGAACCCACCCTCCCCGTAGGAGCCGGCTTGCCGGCGAAGAGGCCCGCAAGGCCGCCAACCGCTTCGCTGGCAAGCCCGCTTCTACAGACTCTTTTTCCAGGAAGACGCGATGACTTTTATCACCAACATCAAAACCTTCGCCGCTCTGGGCAGCGGCGTGATCGGCAGCGGCTGGGTAGCCCGTGCCCTGGCCCACGGCCTGGACGTAGTGGCCTGGGACCCGGCCCCCGGCGCCGAAGTGGCCCTGCGCAAACGTGTCGCCAACGCCTGGGGCGCCCTGGAGCAACAAGGGCTGGCCCCCGGCGCCTCGCAACAGCGCCTGCGCTTTGTCAGCACCATCGAAGAATGCGTGAAGGATGCCGACTTCATCCAGGAAAGCGCTCCGGAACGCCTGGAACTGAAGCTTGAACTGCACAGCAAGATCAGCGCCGCGGCCAAGCCCGATGCCCTGATCGGCTCCAGCACTTCGGGCCTGCTGCCCAGCGAATTCTACGAAGGCTCGACTCACCCGGAACGCTGCGTGGTTGGTCATCCGTTCAACCCGGTGTACCTGTTGCCCCTGGTGGAAGTGGTGGGCGGCAAGCGCACTGCGCCACAAGCGGTGCAGGCTGCGATCAAGGTCTATGAATCCCTGGGCATGCGGCCACTGCACGTGCGCAAGGAAGTCCCGGGGTTCATCGCCGACCGACTGCTCGAAGCCCTGTGGCGCGAAGCCCTGCATCTGGTGAATGACGGCGTGGCGACCACCGGGGAAATCGACGATGCGATCCGCTTCGGCGCCGGTTTGCGCTGGTCGTTCATGGGCACCTTCCTCACCTATACGCTGGCGGGGGGCGACGCCGGCATGCGCCACTTCATGGCCCAGTTCGGCCCGGCGCTGCAACTGCCCTGGACCTACCTGCCAGCACCGGAGCTGACCGACAAGCTGATCGATGATGTAGTCGAAGGCACCGCCGAGCAACTGGGCAGCCACAGCATTGCGGCCCTGGAGCGCTATCGTGATGACTGCCTGCTGGCGGTGCTAGAGGCGGTGCAAACCACCAAGGCCAAGCACGGCATGCACTTTCACGACTAACCCCAATCACTGTAGGAGCTGGCTTGCCAGCGAACAGGCGAACAGGCGGCCAAGCCCTGCCGCGCCCTGAAGGACGCCTTCGCCGGCAAGCCGGCTCCTACATACATCTGGTGAGCCTATGCCTGCCCTGACCACCTACAGCACCCGCATCATCAACGACTGGGTCGACTACAACGGCCATCTGCGCGATGCCTTCTACCTGCTGATCTTCAGCTATGCCACTGATGCACTGATGGACCGACTGGGCCTGGACAGCGACAACCGCGAGGCCAGCGGTCACTCGCTGTTCACCCTGGAGTTGCACCTCAATTACCTGCACGAGGTGAAGCTCGACACCGAGGTCGAAGTGCACACCCAGATCATCGGCCATGACCACAAACGGCTGCACCTGTATCACCGCCTGCACAAGATCGGCGACCCGCAGGAGCTGGCCGGCAATGAACAGATGCTGCTCCACGTCGACCTGGCCGGCCCTCGCTCGGCGCCGTTCAGCGAACCGGTGCTGCAACGCCTGCAGGCCATCGCGGCCACGCAGACAGACCTGCCACGTCCGACGTACCTCGGCCGAGTCATTGGCCTGCCAGCGGAAAAATAACCACCCGCCCGAAAAAGGAGACCACCGTGAACACCGCCGCCTTTGCCGACTATCGCCGTTACCCGTTGATCAGCGCGTTGACCGCCGCCCAGGTACTGCCGGACCGGGTTCAGGTGCACTGGGCTGATGCTCGCCTCAGCCCCTTTCATCATCAGTGGCTGCGGGACAACTGCCCCTGCGCGGAATGCGTCTACAGCGTGACCCGTGAACAAGTGCTGGAAATCGTCGACGTAGCCGAGGACATCGACTGCCACGAGGCGCGTATCGATGATCACGGCTGCCTGAGCCTCACCTGGTCGGACGGCCACCGCAGCCGCTTCGATCCCGGCTGGCTGCGGGCCCACGCCTATGACCAGCAGTCCCGCGAGGAGCGCCGCGCCAACAAGGCGCAAAGTCGGCTGTGGGACAGCAACCTGCAACTACCGGTATTCGACTATCAGGCACTGATGGACGATCCCACGGTACTCCTGGCGTGGCTGCGAGCCCTGCGCGACACCGGACTGACCCAGGTCCGCGGCGCGCCTACCGAGCCCGGCTCCCTGGCCCTGATCGCCCGGCGCATCTCGTTCATCCGTGAAAGCAATTTCGGCGTGCTGTTCAACGTGCAATCCAAGGCCGATGCCGACAGCAATGCCTACACCGCCTTCAACCTGCCCTTGCATAGCGACCTGCCCACCCGCGAGCTGCAACCGGGATTGCAGTTTCTACACTGCCTGGTGAATGACGCGGTGGGCGGCGAAAGCATTTTCGTCGACGGCTTTGCCATTGCCGATGCCCTGCGCCGGGAGAATCCAGAGGCGTTTCGCGCGTTGTGCGAGATCCCCGTGGAATTTCGCAACAAGGACCGCCACAGCGACTATCGCTGCCTGGCGCCGATCATCGCCCTGGACGCCCAGGGCCAGGTTGCAGAAATCCGCATGGCCAACTTCCTGCGCGGCCCGTTCGACACCTCGGTGGAACAGATGCCCGTGCTGTATCGCGCCTACCGGCGCTTTATCGCCATGACCCGTGAGGCCAGGTTCCAGGTGATTCGCCGCCTGGATCCAGGCCAGCTCTGGTGCTTCGACAACCGCCGCACCCTGCACGCGCGCAACGCCTTCGATCCGGCCAGCGGCGCCCGGCATTTCCAGGGTTGCTATTTCTATGTGACGGTGGTGCTGTACACCGAGGAGATTTGAAGGCGTACCAGTGGCCTTAATACCTATGGGCAGGTCGTTTTCGGCTAACTCGCAGCAAGGCAGAGTGGGCAGACTGCAAGCAG
>NZ_JAAARM010000042.1 GCF_009908285.1 Pseudomonas sp. Fl4BN1 | reverse complement strand
GGGTAACTCAAGGGCGCTGTCTGGGCGGGCGCGAGGTCATAAAAAAGGCCCGCACAATGCGGGCCTTTTCTTCAGCGTGCGAAACCGGGCAATCAGCCCGCCACCAGCACCCTGATCGCTTCCAGGCGCAGGGCTGCTTTTTCCAGCAGCGCCAGGCCCTGTTCGCGTTGTTGACGCAAGGCTACCAGCTCGCTGTCACGGACTGTCGGGTTGACGGCCTGCAACGCGGTCAGGCGCGCCAGTTCTTCATCGGTATCAGCCGCCAGCCGGCGTTGCGCTTCAGCCACGCGCTCGGCGTGACGTGGCGCGATCTTGGCTTCACCGGCGTTGATCTTCGGCGCCAGTTGGTCGCGTTGGGCCTGGATGAACTTGTTGGCGCTGGCCTTGGGTACGCTTTCCAGCTGGTCGTTCAGGGTCTCGAAGGCTACCCGTGCCGACAGGTCGTTACCGTTGGCATCCAGCAGGCAGCGCAGGGCAGCCGGTGGCAGGTAGCGACCCAGTTGCAGCGAGCGCGGGGCGACCACTTCACTCACGTACAGCAGCTCAAGCAACACGGTGCCAGGTTTCAGCGCCTTGTTCTTGATCAGCGCCACGGCGGTGTTGCCCATGGAACCGGACAGCACCAGGTCCATGCCGCCTTGCACCATCGGGTGCTCCCAGGTGATGAACTGCATGTCCTCGCGGGACAGCGCCTGGTTGCGGTCGTAGGTAATGGTCACGCCTTCGTCGTCGCCCAGGGGGAAGCTGGCGTCGAGCATTTTCTCGCTGGGCTTGAGGATCAGGGCGTTTTCCGAATGGTCCTCGCTGTCGATGCCGAAGGCGTCGAACAGGGTTTCCATGTAGATCGGCAGGGCGAACTGGTCATCCTGTTCGAGGATCGCCTCCACCAGCGCCTCGCCTTCACCGGCACCACCGGAGTTGAGTTCCAGCAGGCGGTCACGGCCGGTGTGCAGCTCGGCTTCCAGGCGCTCGCGTTCGCCACGGGCTTCGTCGATCAGCGCTTGCCATTCGCCGTCATCGGCGTTTTCCAGCAGTGGCAGCAGGCGTGGGCCGAACTGGTGCTGCAGGGCGTTGCCGGTCGGGCAGGTATTGAGGAAGGCGTTCAGCGCCTCGTGGTACCACTGGAACAGACGTTCTTGCGGGCTGGTTTCCAGGTAAGGCACATGCAGTTCGATCACATGTTTCTGGCCGATCCGATCGAGACGGCCAATACGCTGTTCCAGCAGATCAGGGTGCGATGGCAGATCGAACAGCACCAGGTGGTGGGCGAACTGGAAGTTGCGGCCTTCACTGCCGATTTCCGAGCAGATCAGCACCTGGGCGCCGAACTCTTCGTCGGCAAAGTATGCCGCGGCGCGGTCGCGCTCAAGGATGTTCATGCCTTCATGGAACACTGTTGCCGGGATGCCGGAGCGCACGCGCAGGGCATCTTCCAGGTCCATGGCGGTTTCTGCGTGGGCGCAGATCACTAGGACCTTGGTGCGCTTGAGCATCTTCAACTGATCGATCAGCCACTCGACTCGAGGGTCGAACTTCCACCAGCGCTGTTCTTCGTCCACAGCGTCAGGCAATGCCTGGAAGCTGACTTCCGGGTACAGCTCGGCGTGTTCGCCCAGGGGCAGTTCCAGGTATTCGTCCGGGCACGGCAGCGGGTAGGCGTGCAGCTTGCGCTCAGGGAAACCTTGTACCGCAGCGCGGGTATTACGGAACAGCACGCGGCCGGTGCCATGGCGGTCCAGCAACTCGCGCACCAGGCGCGCGCTGGCTTCGCTGTCGCCATCGTTGACCGCAGCCAGCAGGGCTTCGCCCTCGTTGCCGAGGAAACCATGGATGGTCTTGTGTGCTTCAGGGGACAAGCGGCCCTTATCCAGCAGCTCTTGTACGGCTTCGGCCACGGGACGGTAGTTCTCGCTCTCGGCGCGGAAGGCGGCGAGGTCGTGGAAACGGTTCGGGTCCAGCAGGCGCAGGCGGGCGAAGTGGCTGTCCTGACCCAGTTGTTCCGGGGTCGCGGTCAGCAGCAGCACACCGGGGATGGTCTCGGCAAGCTGCTCGACCAGCGCGTATTGCGGGCTGGCCTGCTCTTCGTGCCACACCAGGTGGTGGGCTTCGTCCACCACCATCAGGTCCCAGCCGGCGGCGAACAGCGCGTCCTGGGCCTTCTCGTCGTCCACCAGCCATTCCAGAGCCACCAGGGCCAACTGGGTGTCTTCGAACGGATTGCTGGCATCGCTTTCGATAAAGCGCTCTTCGTCGAACAGGGCCACTTGCAGGTTGAAGCGCCGGCGCATTTCCACCAGCCACTGGTGCTGGAGGTTTTCCGGAACCAGGATCAGCACCCGGCTGGCGCGACCCGAGAGCAGTTGGCGATGGATCACCAGGCCGGCCTCGATGGTCTTGCCCAGGCCTACCTCGTCCGCCAGCAGGACCCGTGGCGCGATACGGTCAGCGACTTCACGGGCAATGTGCAACTGGTGGGCGATGGGTTGGGCGCGCACGCCGCCCAGGCCCCAGAGCGAGGACTGCAACTGGCGGCTGGTGTGTTCCAGGGTGTGGTAGCGCAGCGAGAACCAGGCCAGCGGGTCGATCTGCCCGGCGAACAGACGGTCGCTGGCAAGACGGAACTGGATGAAGTTCGAGAGCTGGGTTTCCGGCAGGGTAACGGCTTCGTTCTGCCCGTTGAGACCGTGATAGACCAGCAGGCCGTCGACGTCGTCGACTTCCTGGACAGTCATTTTCCAACCTTCGAAGTGGGTGATGCTGTCACCCGGAGAGAACCTCACGCGAGTGAGGGGCGCATTCCGTAGCGCATACTGGCGGGTGTCGCCAGTGGCCGGATAGAGCACGGTCAGCAAGCGGCCGTCCTGTGCCAGAACGGTGCCTAGACCTAGCTCGGCTTCGCTGTCACTAATCCAGCGTTGCCCCGGTTGATACTGCTGCGCCATGCTGCCTGACTCCCGCTTTGAAAAAGCCGACTATCTTAACGGAACGACGCTTCTAGTCCAAAGAACTCTGATAAAAACGCCTGGATTAAACGGTAGCGTACCGTGGTGTTCGCTGGATACGAGGGCACGATTGGCTGACGACTGGGTCACAGTTTTGCGACCGATGGCTCAAGTCGCCCATGCCGCAGCCGACATCCTGCCGACAGGAGACTAATAATATGCTGCCACCGATGCTCCCCTTGAGTGCCGTGCCTATCACCTCCCAGCAGGATCCGATCCGCCAGCGCCCGGACATCCCGCCGGTGGTGCCTGTGCAGGAAAGCTCCAACGAAAGCACCATCGACCTGCAAAAGCGCGATCACGAGCAATCGGCCCTGTTGTTGCGTGAGGAACAGCAGCGCCAGCAGGAAAAACAGCGACGTCAGCGTGAAGCCGAAGAGGATCCGGAGCAGCATCTGGCGGTGCCTGGCGACGAATTGAATGCCGATAACACCGTGCCGGTGGCGCCCTTGATTGAAGACGCCCCGCGCCAGGGCTTGTGGGTGGATGTCGAGGTCTAGGTGGTGGAAAAAACACTCAGCAGCGACTTTATTGCCTGAGGACGGGTCTGATCACTGGCCAGCGGTGACGCCACGCCGCATTATTGGTACATCCGCCGGGGTCGCTCTGCACCTCTAGCAGTGCGGCCGATATTGACTTCTAGTGATGCAAGCCAAGCCATGAATCAAGACGACAAACTGATCGACCTGAACGCTGAGCGTGCCAAGCGCGTGCATGACCTGAATGAGAAGCGCCTGAACGAGGTGCGTCAGGCATTCGAGCAAGCCATGCCTTTGGGGAAAGCCAAGAAAAAATCGAAAAACAAACCGAAAAAGCGCTGAACAGGGCGCTTTCTGTTGATACAAGTCAGTTATTCCCCCTTCCTCGCGCCCCGTCTTGGGTGACATTGACCCCGGTCAATTTTCCCTCCCGCCTCTTTGGTTAACTTAGCCCTATCGCAACGAGGCAAGAGCAGGAGGCTAGTCATGTTTTTCGACAATGTGGTGATCGCCGGAGTGCTGACAGTCGGCCTCATGGTTCTGTTTTTCGCAGGGTTTGGATTCTTCATCTGGAAAGACGCGAATAAGCGTAAAAAACCTTAAGTCTCTCCAGAGCAACGAGCACGCAAGGCATTTTGGGCAACTTCGGTTGCCCTTTTTTTTGCCTGTAAGAAAGCCAGGATACGTTCAGCCAGTTTTGTTTGAGGCATAAAAAAAGGTGCCCCTTGAGGGGGGCACCTTTTTTATTGCGGGGTAGGTATCAGGTACCCAGGACCTTGGAGGCCGCCCAGAACAAGCCGGCAGACAAGGCCACGGTCGCAGGCAGAGTCAGGATCCAGGCCAGGAGGATGGTCTTCACCGTACCGCCTTGCAGGCCGCTCTTGTTGGCGACCATGGTCCCGGCCACGCCGGAGGAGAGGACGTGGGTGGTGGAGACGGGTAGGCTGAAGATGTTTGCCAGGCCGATCAGGCCCGCCGCAGTGATTTGCGCCGACATGCCTTGGGCGTAAGTCATGCCTTGCTTGCCGATCTTCTCGCCAATGGTCTGTACCACGCGCTTCCAACCGATCATGGTGCCCAGGCCAAGAGCCAGGGCGACGGCCAGGATCACCCAGAACGGTGCGTACTCGGTGGTGGCGGTGAGGTCTTTGCGCAGCTTGTCGAGGTCAGCCTTTTCACGGGCGGTCAGGCCAGGCACCTTGCCGACCTTCTTCGCGGTGTCGTCCAGGCAGAGCAGATAGCGACGTACTTCGATGCGGCCTTCCGGCGACAGGGCGTGGTAGTCGGAAACTCCCTTGAGGCTGCCCAGCAGCGCGGCGATGGTCGGTTCGGTCTGTTGCGGATTGCAACGGAATTTACCCGGCAGATCGTCTTTCACGCTTTTACCCAGGGCCAGGAACTCGCCCAGGGAATCGTGATTGCGCTGATAGAACTGGCTCAGGTGCAGGGTTGCGTCCCGGGTCCGTTCGATCTGGTAGGTGGTGCTGTTGAGGTCGAGCACGAACTGGGCGGGCACGATACCGATCAGTACCAGCATGATCAGGCCGATACCTTTCTGGCCGTCGTTGGAGCCGTGGACGAAACTTACGGCCATGGCCGAGATAACCAGCACCAGACGGTTCCAGAATGGCGGATGCTTCTTGTCATCGACCTTGCGCCGCTGTTCCGGGGTCTTGTGCATCTTCGAGATCGGGCGCCACCATTTCAGGCCGAGCAATACCAAGGCTGCAATAAGGAAGCCGGCCATCGGTGAGAACACCAGGGACGCACCGATATCGATCGCTTTCTGCCAGTTCACGCCATCGCTCAGGGGGATGTCGTTGAGCATGGCATTGGCCAGGCCGACACCGAGGATCGAACCGATCAGGGTGTGGGAGCTGGAGGCGGGAATACCGAAGTACCAGGTGCCCAGGTTCCAGGCGATGGCCGCGGCCAACAACGAGAAGACCATGGCCAGACCGTGACCGGTGTTGACATTGATCAGCAACTCGACCGGTAACAGGTGGACGATGGCGTAGGCTACGCCCACGCCGCCCAGCAGCACACCGAGGAAATTGAATACGCCGGAAAAGAATACGGCCAGGTGCGGCGGCATCGCTTTGGTGTAGATCACGGTGGCAACCGCATTAGCGGTGTCATGAAAGCCGTTGATGAACTCGTAGGCAAGGACAAAAGCCAGGGCGAGCAAGAGGCTCACAAGCACCCAAGCATCCAGTCCGCTGAATAAATCGATCATGAAGGTTTTCTGACCCGGTCATAAGGGGGCGCGATTATGCCAGAAAACCCTGGTAATCAATGCACAAGGTGCTCATCGGTAACATTCTTCAACGAAAAAGCTGACCGAGAGCAGAGTTTTCGCCAATTTTTGCCGGGCTTGGCAAGTCATTGACTTTATTGGGTTAAAACGTCGCGAGTAGTGGTTTGACCCAGGGAATGTGGGGCTTCAAACGCTTGTATGAAATTACAAAGAAAGGGCCTGCCGGGTGTCTCTCCTCGCCCAGGTGGGGCGAGGCGGTAAGGGGCCCGGGGTAGCGAGCATCAATAGTCTGCCTGGCCGCTGAGATCATCGAGCGGTCAAGGGAGCAAGCCCTGATAAAATCAGGCCGCCAGCATTATGGCTGTTCGGCCTTGAGCTCTTTTTCCATCTTTTGCAGCTCTTGGCTGAAGGCCTGATCGATAACACTTGCGCGTTTGCGCCAGGGTTTGCGTTCAGGTTCAGGCTGGGCGGCATAGCGGGTGATTTCGCCGCCATAAACTTCCTTGTAACGTTGCTCCTGGCGCTCAAGTTCCGCGCGCAGTTCGTCTTTCGTCACAGTGTTACCTAATTGGCTAGAGGTCCATTCCGGTGCAACGCATTGCCTTGGAGCGGCCATAAAGCACCAGACTCATTGCCTGTTGGGGCGCTGACTCTTGATTCTCTAAAGCGTGCCCTTTATTGCATGCGGCCACGTCACCGGATGAAAACGACTGTCGTAGCAACAGTGTTGTTTATTGCAAGCGGGTTGGCCGAATCTGATTTGTGGTCAAGCGCTTGCGACAGATGACTGATTACAACCTAAAGCCACCTGATTGAGGCAGAGGCGGGACCGACTCCACGTTCCTCACTCGAACAGTATAGCCTCGGCGAAGAATAACTCTATGGCTCACAAGTTTAAAACTGCCAACTTTATTGTGAGCGTTTTGTGACACGAAAGTTCTAATCACTTCCTCTACGACGGTTTTTGTCTTCGCACTCTGCTGCTCGAAGTCTATATGGGGTGATTCTCCTCTTTATACAAGTGACGAGCTGAAAAGTGACCTGCCACACCAGCATCCGAATAGCGATTGCGACGATGAGTTTTTGCAATAAGTCAGCGGGTTAATGTTTTGTCGCAGCCCGGGCGGCAGGTTGCGATTATCGGTCGATGGTTCGATAATCGCCCAATGTTGCAGGTGCCGGCTTGTGCTGTGTCTCCAATACGGCTTGTAATACGTAAGAATTTCGTCGCAGAGAACCTGAAATGAACGATCAGATGCGTAATTCCTTTACCTCAGTAGCTCCACCGATTGTGGCTTCCGCGGCGAAGAGGATTCAGGCGCTGACCGGCGACCCGGACTTCATGACGTCTCTGGCTCGGGGGCTAGCGGTGGTACAGGCATTTCAGGAGCGCAAGCGACACCTGACCATCGCCCAGATCAGCCACCGCACGGAGATTCCTCGAGCGGCAGTGCGTCGCTGCCTGCATACCCTGATCAAGCTGGGTTACGCCACCACCGACGGGCGCACCTATTCATTGTTGCCCAAAGTGCTGACCCTGGGTCACGCCTACCTGTCGTCGACACCCCTGGCGGTTTCCGCACAACCCTACCTGGACCGCATGAGCGAGCAACTGCACGAAGCCTGCAACATGGCAACCCTGGAAGGCGACGACATTCTTTACATCGCCCGTTCCGCGACCACCCAGCGGTTGATCTCCGTCGACCTCTCGGTAGGCGGGCGGTTACCGGCCTACTGCACTTCAATGGGGCGCATTCTGTTGGCCGCTCTGGATGACTCCTCGCTGCACGAATACCTCGAGCACGCTGACCTGCAGGCCAAGACCAGCCGTACCCTGCATACCCCGGAGGCGCTGCTGGAATGCCTGCAGCAAGTCCGTCAGCAGGGCTGGTGCATTGTCGATCAGGAACTGGAGCAAGGGCTGCGTTCCATTGCGGTGCCGGTGTACGACGCCTCGGGCCAGGTGCTGGCGGCACTGAACGTCAGCACTCACGCTGGTCGGGTCAGTCGTGCCGAGCTGGAGCAGCGGTTTCTTCCTGGCCTGTTGAGTGCCAGCCGCGATCTCAGCGCCCAGTTGTTTGCTTAAGCTGTTCGATAAACGCACAGATAAGCCTCTGATGAATTGACGCTGTTTCCCCTGGCTCATTAATGTCGCGGCAGCGTCATCGGCGGCAACGGGTGTGACCTGCCTGCCGCCGATGACCCGCCCAATAATAAAGAAGAGGCCAACACACATGAGCACGCTTTCCCTGCGTCGTTGCCGCGACCGTTCCTGCCGTCCCGCTAGAATCGCCTGATTCCACCATCTTTTCTCAAGTGACCTGATCAGCCCTGGCGGCATGCGCTCGCCTGCGTTTTAGCGTGGAAATAAACACCATGAACCAACCCCAATCCGCTGTAGGGAACTGCCTCGATGTGCAGTCCTTCATCAATGCCCAGCCCTTGTCCCGTTACCAGTGGCGAGTGGTGATCCTGTGTTTCCTGATTGTCTTCCTCGATGGCCTGGACACCGCCGCGATGGGTTTCATTGCCCCGGCGCTTTCCCAGGACTGGGGGATCGACCGTGCCAGCCTCGGCCCGGTGATGAGTGCCGCGTTGATCGGCATGGTCTTTGGTGCCCTGGGCTCCGGGCCTCTGGCTGACCGCTTCGGCCGCAAAGTGGTGCTGGTAGGCGCGGTATTGCTGTTCGGTGCCTTCAGCCTGGCTTCGGCCTACAGCAGCAACGTCGATCAGTTGCTGATATTGCGCTTCCTCACCGGTCTGGGGCTGGGGGCGGGAATGCCCAACGCCACTACGCTGCTTTCGGAATACACCCCCGAGCGCCACAAGTCGTTGCTGGTGACCAGCATGTTCTGCGGTTTCAACCTGGGTATGGCTGGTGGCGGTTTCATTTCCGCCAAGTTGATACCGGCTTTCGGTTGGCACAGCCTGCTGCTGATCGGCGGCGTCCTGCCGTTGATCCTGGCCCTGGTGCTGGTGGTCTGGCTGCCGGAATCGGCGCGTTACCTGGTGGTACGCAATCGCGGCACCGACAAGGTCCGCAAGACCCTGGCGCCGATTGCCGTGGCCATCGTCAGCGAGGCGGGCAGTTTCAGCGTGCCGGAGCAGAAGACAGTGAAGGCGCGCAACGTCTTTGCGGTGATCTTTTCCGGCACCTACAGTACCGGCACTTTATTGCTGTGGCTGACCTATTTCATGGGGCTGGTGATCGTCTACCTGCTGACCAGCTGGCTACCGACCTTGATGCGCGACAGCGGCGCCAGCATGGAGCAGGCTGCCTTTATCGGCGCCTTGTTCCAGTTCGGCGGGGTCCTTAGTGCTGTGGGGGTGGGTTGGGCGATGGATCGCTTCAACCCGCACAAGGTGATTGGCTGTTTCTACCTGCTGGCCGGAGTCTTCGCCTACGCCGTCGGGCAGAGCCTGGGCAACATCACTGTACTTGCCACTTTGGTCCTGATCGCTGGCATGTGCGTCAACGGCGCGCAATCGGCGATGCCGTCCCTGGCTGCGCGTTTCTACCCGACTCAGGGGCGTGCTACCGGGGTGTCGTGGATGCTCGGCATCGGTCGGTTCGGCGCGATTCTCGGCGCCTGGATGGGTGCCACCCTGCTGGGCCTGGGCTGGAACTTCGAGCAGGTGCTGACGGCCTTGGTGATCCCGGCGGCCTTGGCCACCACTGCGGTGGTGATCAAAGGCATGGTCAGCCATGCGGACGCCACCTGAGAGAGGATCGATAGCCTCGCAACAATCCGTTCGATAATCGAACGCTCAGTCGATTATCGGATTGTTTGGGGTTTTGCTCCGGCTTAATCTTCAGTCACTGCGGCGCGCCCAGAGCGCCTTTTCTCCAGTCGCTGAATAACAACCGGGAGACCCCACCCATGGCTGCAATCCTTTCGCTGCACGACGCGGTGAAGCAGTTCATCAACGACGGCGATACCGTCGCGCTCGAAGGCTTCACCCATCTGATCCCTACGGCCGCAGGTCATGAAATCATCCGCCAGGGCAAGAAAGACCTGACCCTGGTACGGATGACGCCTGACCTGATCTATGACCAGTTGATCGGTGCCGGTTGCGCTCGCAAGCTGATTTTCTCCTGGGGTGGCAACCCTGGCGTGGGTTCCCTGCATCGCCTGCGCGACGCCGTGGAAAAACAATGGCCGCAGCCCCTGGAGATCGAGGAGCACAGCCACGCCGACTTGGCCAACGCTTACGTTGCAGGCGCTTCCGGCCTGCCATTCGCGGTATTGCGGGCCTATGCCGGCTCGGATCTGCCCAAGGTCAACCCGCTGATCAAGAGCGTGACCTGTCCCTTCACCGGTGAAGTGCTGGCCGCGGTGCCTTCGGTACGCCCTGACGTCACGGTGATCCACGCACAGAAGGCCGACCGCCAGGGCAACGTCCTGTTGTGGGGCATCCTTGGCGTGCAGAAAGAAGCGGCCCTGGCCGCCAAGCGTTGCATTGTCACCGTCGAGGAAATCGTCGATGACCTGAAGGCTCCGATGAACGCCTGCGTATTGCCAACCTGGGCCCTGAGTGCGGTTTGCCATGTGCCTGGCGGTGCTCATCCGTCCTACGCCCACGGCTACTCCGAGCGTGACAATCGCTTCTATCAGGCCTGGGACCCCATCGCCCGCGACCGTGAGACCTTCACCGCGTGGATCAACGAATACATCCACGGCAGTGCTGACTTCAGTGAATTCCAGGCCAAGCTGGCCGCCGCTTCGGAGGCCAAGTAATGACCTACTCCACCAACGAAATGATGACTGTTGCGGCGGCCCGTCGCCTGCAGAACGGCTCGGTCTGCTTCGTCGGCATCGGCTTGCCGTCCAAGGCCGCCAACCTGGCGCGCCTGACCTCGTCGCCGGACGTGGTGCTGATCTACGAGTCCGGCCCAATCGGTGCCAAGCCCAGCGTATTGCCGCTGTCCATTGGTGACGGCGAGCTGGCGGAAACCGCCGATACCGTGGTCCCCACCGGTGAGATCTTCCGCTACTGGCTGCAGGGTGGACGCATTGACGTGGGTTTCCTTGGTGCGGCCCAGGTCGACCGTTTCGGCAACATCAATACCACCGTGGTGGGTGACTATCACCGGCCCAAGGTACGCCTGCCGGGCGCCGGCGGTGCTCCAGAGATTGCCGGTTCGGCAAAAAGCGTGTTGATCATCCTCAAGCAGTCGTCGCGTTCCTTCGTCGACAAGCTGGACTTCGTGACTTCCGTCGGTCACGGCGAAGGCGGCGACTCGCGCAAGCGCCTGGGCCTGCCTGGAGCCGGTCCGGTGGGAATCATCACCGACCTGTGCATCATGGAGCCGGAAGCCGGCAGCCATGAATTCATCGTCACGGCACTGCACCCGGGGGTGACCCGCGAGCAGGTGGTGGCCGCCACTGGCTGGGCCATCCGTTTCGCCGATCAGGTGGCCGAGACCGCCGTCCCTACCGAAGTCGAACTCACTGCCCTGCGTGACCTGGAAGCCCGCACTGCCGCGGCCCATGGTCAAGCGCCTGGAGAAGCCTGATGCGTGAGGTATTTATCTGTGATGCGATCCGTACCCCCATTGGCCGTTTTGGCGGGGGGCTGTCGGCAGTCCGCGCCGATGACCTGGCTGCGGTACCGATCAAGGCGCTGATGGAACGTAATCCAGCAGTGGACTGGAACGCCCTGGACGAGGTGTTCTTCGGCTGTGCCAACCAGGCCGGTGAGGACAATCGCAATGTGGCACGCATGGCGTTGCTGCTGGCAGGTCTGCCGGACAGCGTGCCGGGAGTCACCCTCAACCGCCTTTGTGCTTCGGGCATGGATGCCATCGGCACCGCGTTCCGTGCCATTGCCAGTGGTGAGATGGAACTGGCGATCGCCGGCGGCGTCGAGTCCATGTCTCGCGCGCCTTTTGTCATGGGCAAGGCCGACAGCGCCTTCTCGCGCAACATGAAACTGGAAGACACCACCATCGGCTGGCGTTTCATCAATCCGCTGATGAAAGCCCAGTACGGCGTGGATGCCATGCCGCAGACCGCCGACAACGTAGCGGACGACTACCAGGTGTCCCGTGCTGACCAGGACGCCTTTGCCCTGCGCAGCCAGCAGCGTACCGCCGCCGCCCAGGCCGCAGGGTTCTTCGCCGAGGAAATCGTCCCTGTGCGCATCGCCCACAAGAAGGGCGAGACCGTGGTGGAGCAGGACGAGCATCCTCGTGGCGACACCACCCTGGAGACCCTGGGCAAGCTCAAACCGGTCAATGGCCCGGACAAGACCGTCACCGCCGGCAATGCTTCGGGGGTCAACGACGGTGCTGCGGCATTAATCCTGGCCTCAGCCGAGGCAGTGAAAAAACACGGCCTGACGCCGCGTGCGCGAGTTCTGGGGATGGCCAGCGCCGGTGTCGCACCTCGGGTAATGGGCATCGGCCCGGTGCCGGCGGTGCGCAAGCTGGTTGAGCGCCTAGGGATCGCGGTCGGTGACTTCGACGTCATCGAGCTCAACGAGGCCTTTGCCAGCCAGGGTCTGGCGGTGTTGCGCGAGTTGGGTCTGGCGGACGACGCGCCGCAGGTCAACCCCAACGGCGGTGCTATCGCCCTGGGTCACCCATTGGGCATGAGCGGCGCGCGCCTGGTGTTGACCGCACTGCATCAACTGGAAAAGACCGGTGGTAAAAAAGGCCTGGCGACCATGTGCGTGGGTGTTGGCCAAGGTTTGGCACTGGCCATCGAGCGCGTCTGAATGACTGCCCTATATAAGAAGAGAACGAGGAACCACCATGAGTGACAAGCCCGGTTACCGGCGCCCGCAAGCGGGTACTCAGCCTGATTATCTGCACCCGGCCTACCAGTCGACCAACACCCGGTCGCCGTCCAAGCCGCTGGTGTTCCTGCCCCATTCGCTGTCGGAAATCACCGGCCCAAGCATCGGCGCCGAGTACCTGCAGGACCAGGACAACGACCTGACGGCCCAGCATGCCGGTGAGCCCCAGGGCGAGCGGATCATCATCCACGGCCGGGTACTGGACGAAAACGGACTGCCGGTGCCGGGGATCCTGGTGGAGATCTGGCAGGCCAACGCCGCCGGTCGCTACAACCATGACCGCGACCTGCACGACGCGCCCCTGGACCCGAACTTCACCGGCACCGGGCGCACCGTCACCGACGCCGATGGCTGGTACCAGTTCCAGACCATCAAGCCCGGCGCTTATCCGTGGGGCA
Organism: Pseudomonas sp. Fl4BN1; assembly: GCF_009908285.1. GTDB lineage: Bacteria > Pseudomonadota > Gammaproteobacteria > Pseudomonadales > Pseudomonadaceae > Aquipseudomonas. Next base: position 36,598 of record NZ_JAAARM010000042.1, on the reverse strand, counting down.
ACCACCACAATGCCTGGCGTCCGGCGCACATCCATTTCTCGCTGTTCGGCCCGAGTGTCCTCACCCGTCTGGTGACCCAGATGTATTTCCCCGGGGACCCGCTGTTGGCCTACGACCCGATCTACAACTGCGTGCCGGACACCCGTGCCAAGGAACGCCTGATCGCCAGTTTCGACCTGGAGAAAACCATTCCTTCCTATGCCCTCGGTTACCGTTGGGACATCGTCCTGCGCGGCCGTGACGCCACGCCGATGGAGAAATAACATGACCCTGACCGCGACCACGTCCCACACCGTTGGCCCCTACTACCACATCGGCCTGACCTGGCTGAACCGCGAGGACCTGACCCAGGCCGGTACCCTGGGCGAGCGGGTGGCAATCACCGGCCAGGTGGTGGACGGTAACGGCAACTTCGTCAACGACGCGATGCTGGAAGTCTGGCAGGCCAACGCTGCCGGTAAGTATCGCCACCCTGAAGACGACCAGGACAAAGCCCTGGATCCGAATTTCCAGGGCTTCGGGCGGGTGCCGGTGGATGCCGAGGGGCGCTTTCGCTTCACCACCATCAAGCCGGGTACTGTCCCGGGCCTCAAGGGCACGATCCAGGCGCCGCACCTGGTGGTGCTGGTGTTCGCCCGCGGCCTGGTCAAGCACCTGCTGACCCGCATCTACTTCGACGGCGAGCCGGCCAATGCTGCCGATCCGTTGCTGGCCTGTGTGCCCGCAGAGCGTCGCGAGACCTTGCTGGCCAAGACGGATGCCAGCGGCCAGTACCAATGGAATGTGATCCTCCAAGGCACTGATGCGGAAACCGTGTTCTTCGACTACTGACGGGAGGCGACTGCCGTCCTGGTTCTTGTGGCGGCTGTCACAGGCTGCGCCAGCCCGGGCGTGGCGATTACGCTGACGCTGGCGCTATCGCCGACACGCCACCCGAGCTTTCGGCGGCGGCTACAGGGAGCGGGAATGTTGCCAGGTGTGTCTAGACTCACACTGTCCCCCACGAGTGAAAAGCCATGACTACAACTACAAGTCACTACACCGGAGAGGAACGCCGCAAAAGGATTTTTGCAATTGTCGGTGCCTCCTCCGGCAACCTGGTGGAATGGTTCGACTTCTACGTCTATGCCTTTTGCGCCATCTACTTTGCTCCGGCGTTCTTCCCCTCTGATGATCCTACGGTGCAGTTGCTCAACACTGCCGGGGTGTTCGCCGCAGGCTTTTTGATGCGCCCCATCGGTGGCTGGTTGTTCGGCCGGGTCGCCGACCGCCACGGGCGCAAGAACTCGATGATGATCTCGGTGCTGATGATGTGCGCCGGTTCCCTGGTCATTGCCTTCCTGCCGACCTATGCCAGCATCGGCGCCTGGGCACCGTTCCTGCTGCTGGTGGCGCGCCTGTTTCAGGGGCTGTCGGTAGGGGGCGAATACGGCACCACCGCCACCTACATGAGTGAAGTGGCGCTCAAGGGCCAGCGCGGTTTCTTCGCTTCCTTCCAGTACGTGACCCTGATTGGCGGGCAACTGCTGGCGGTGTTGGTGCTGGTGATCCTCCAGCAGTTTCTCGATGAAGCGGAGCTCAAGGCCTGGGGCTGGCGCGTTCCATTCGTGATCGGCGCCATGGCGGCGGTGATCTCCCTGCTGCTGCGCCGTTCGCTAAAGGAAACCACCAGCAAGGAGATGCGCGAGGACAAGGACGCCGGCAGCATCGCGGCGTTGTTCAAGAATCACTCGGCGGCCTTTATTACCGTGCTCGGCTACACCGCCGGCGGCTCGCTGATTTTCTACACATTCACCACCTATATGCAGAAGTACCTGGTGAACACCGCAGGCATGCACGCCAAAACCGCCAGCTACATCATGACCGGCGCGCTGTTCCTCTACATGTGCATGCAGCCGTTGTTCGGCATGCTCGCGGACAAGATCGGCCGGCGCCGTTCGATGCTCTGGTTCGGTGCCCTGGGTACCTTGTTCACGGTACCGATCCTGTTGACCCTGAAGACCGTTACCAGCCCTTTCCTGGCCTTCGTATTGATCACTCTGGCCCTGTCCATCGTCAGCTTCTACACCTCCATCAGCGGCCTGGTGAAGGCCGAGATGTTCCCGCCGCAGGTGCGCGCGCTAGGGGTGGGCTTGGCTTATGCGGTGGCCAATGCGATCTTCGGTGGCTCGGCGGAGTGGGTGGCCCTGAACTTCAAGAACATGGGCATGGAAAACACCTTCTATTGGTACGTCACAGTGATGATGGCGATTGCCTTTCTGTTCAGCCTGCGTTTGCCGAAACAGGCCGCGTACCTGCACCACGATCTTTGACCTGTGTGCCTGCGCCCGGCTCGGGCGCAGGCTTGCTAAGGACTGTTTATGACCTTGACTGCGAGCAATCAGTTGTTCGATGCCTACTTTACTGCCCGGGAAATGCGCAGAGTGTTCTGCGATCAGGGGCGGGTCCAGGCGATGCTCGATTTCGAAGCGGCCCTGGCCCGGGCCCAGGCCCGGGTTGGGGTGATCCCCGCCAGTGCGGTGGCGCCCATCGAGGCGGCCTGTCACGCCGCGCTGTATGACTTTCAACTGCTGGGCGAAGCGATTGCCACGGCCGGCAATTCGGCGATTCCCCTGGTCAAGGCCCTGGGCAAGCAGATTGCCCGCTGCGATGGCGAGGCCGAGCGCTTTGTGCACCTGGGAGCCACCAGCCAGGACGTGATGGACAGCGGCTTGGTGCTGCAACTGCGCCGCGCCATGCAACTGCTGGAGCAGGACCTGGAGCGCCTGGGGGGGATCCTGGCCGCCCAGGCCAAACGTTTTGCCGCGACCCCGATGGCCGGACGGACCTGGTTGCAACACGCCACGCCGGTGACCCTGGGCATGAAGATCGCCGGGTGGTTGGGGGCTCTGACCCGCAGTCGCGAGCGCCTGCAGCAACTCAAGCCGCGCCTGCTGGTGCTGCAGTTCGGCGGTGCCTCCGGGACCCTGGCTGCCCTGGGTGAACAGGCGCTGCCCATCGCCGAAGCCCTGGCCGACGAATTACACCTGAGCCTGCCGGAACAGCCCTGGCACACCCAGCGCGATCGCCTGGTGGAGTTTGCCTCGGTGCTGGGCTTGCTGGCCGGCAGCCTGGGCAAGCTGGGACGGGACATCAGCCTGCTGATGCAGACCGAGGCGGCCGAGGTCTTCGAACCCTCGGCGCCGGGCAAGGGTGGTTCGTCCACCATGCCGCACAAGCGCAATCCGGTGGGTGCAGCGGTCTTGATCAGCGCGGCGACTCGGGTGCCTGGCCTGTTGGCGACGATGTTCAGCGCCATGCCCCAGGAGCACGAACGCAGCCTGGGCCTGTGGCACGCCGAATGGGAAACCCTGCCGGAAATCTGCTGCCTGGTGTCCGGCGCCCTGCAACAAGCCTTGCTGGTGGCCGAGGGTCTGGAAGTCGACAGCACGCGGATGGCGCGCAACCTCGACCTGACCCAGGGGCTGGTGCTTGCCGAGGCGGTGAGCATCGCCCTGGCCCAGCGCCTGGGCCGGGAAACCGCCCACCATTTGCTGGAACAATGCTGCAAGCGCGCGGTGGCCGAACAGCGCCATCTGCGCGCGGTGTTGGGGGATGAGCCCCAGGTCACGGCCGAGCTGTCGGCGGCGGACCTGGACCGTCTATTGGACCCGGCGCATTACCTGGGCCAGGCGCAGGCCTGGGTCGAGCGTGCCGTGGCTGAACATTTTGCCTTGAAGGCCTGAAGGAGACTGCTGTGGGATTCGTGAAACTCGCCGAGGGCGATCTGCACTATCAACTCGAAGGGCCCGAGGGCGCGCCGGTACTGGTGCTGTCCAACTCCCTGGGCACCGATCTGAACATGTGGGACAAGCAGATGACGGCTTTCACCCGGCATTTCCGGGTGCTGCGGATGGACACCCGTGGCCATGGCCGCTCCCTGGTCACCGAAGGCCCCTATAGCATCGAGCAACTGGGGCGCGACGTCGTCGCGCTGCTGGATGCCCTGGATATCCCGCGCGCGCATTTCTGCGGTTTGTCCATGGGCGGGTTGATCGGCCAGTGGCTGGGGATCAACGCCGGCGAACGCCTGCACAAGCTGGTGGTGTGCAACACCGCGGCGAAGATTGGCGAGCCGTCGGTGTGGAACCCGCGGATCGAGACCGTGCTGCGTGATGGCCAGGCGGCCATGGTGGCGCTGCGCGATGCCTCAATCGCCCGCTGGTTCACCGCCGACTTCGCCGAAGCTCACCCTGACCAGGCCAAGCAGATCACTGACATGCTCGCGGCCACCTCGCCGCAAGGCTATGCGGCCAACTGCGCGGCGGTGCGGGATGCGGATTTCCGTGAGCAACTGGGAGTGATCAAGGTGCCGACCCTGGTGATTGCCGGCACTGAAGACGCCGTGACACCACCGTCCGGCGGGCACTTCATCCAGCAGCACGTGGCGGGCGCCGAGTACGCCGAGTTCTATGCCGCGCACCTGTCCAACGTCCAGGCCGGCGACGCTTTCAGCGCCCGGGTCGTGGATTTCCTGCTGGCCTGAGAGACGATTCAAGGAGCCCTTTGTGGACGAGAAACAACGCTATGACGAAGGCATGCAGGTACGCCGCGCGGTATTGGGCGATGCCCATGTCGACCGCAGCCTGAATGCCCTGACCGAGTTCAACTCGGAGTTCCAGGAAATGATCACCCGCCATGCCTGGGGCGACATCTGGACCCGCCCGGGCCTGCCGCGGCACACCCGCAGCCTGATCACCATCGCCATGCTGATCGGCATGAACCGCAATGAAGAACTCAAGTTGCACTTGCGGGCCGCCGCCAATAACGGCGTGAGCCGCAGCGAGATCAAGGAAGTGATCATGCAGAGCGCGATCTACTGTGGCATCCCGGCGGCCAACGCCACCTTCCACCTGGCGGAATCGGTGTGGGACGAGTTGGGCACCGAATCGCGCCTGTAGGAGCCGGCTTGCCGGCGAAGGGGCGTGTCGGTTGATCTGCGGTGCCCCTGATCGCGAGCAAGCTCGCTCCTACAGGAGCGAGATCGCGATGTGCTCGGGGCAGGTTTACAGCAGGCTGAGCGGGTAGCTGATGATCAGGCGGTTCTCATCGAACTCGTTGTTGCTGAAGTCCCGGCGCATGGTGGAGTTGCGCCATTTCAGGTTGAGGTTTTTCAGCGTGCCGCTCTGCACGGTGTACGCCAGTTCGCTTTCCCGGCCCCATTCCTTGCCGTTGCTGACGGTGGCGGTGTGTACGTTGCTGCCGCTGATGTAGCGGTTCATCAGCGTCAGGCCCGGTACGCCGAGGGCGGCGAAGTTGTAGTCATGGCGCACCTGCCAGGATTTTTCCTTGGCGTTGTCGTAGCTGGCGTTGAAGCTGTCGTTGGCCAGGGTGCCGCCGCTGGTGCCGTTGACCCGCATCCAGCCGTTGTCGCCGGTGAGCTTCTGCAAGCCGACATAGAAGGTGTTGCCGCCGTATTTGGCTGAGAACAGGCCGGACCAGGTACGGTTTTCCAGATCGCCGGCGCGGGCGCTGCCGTCTTCCTTGCCATAGAAGAAGCCGAGGTTGGCGCCCAGGGTCCAGTCGCCCAGGGGTTGGCTGTGGATCAGGTTGACGAACTGCTGGCTGTAGATGTCCTTGAGCTCGGCATTCCACAGGCCGATCTGGGTGCGTTTGTCGTTGAAGGCGTATTCCGCACCCTGGAAGTTGAAGCGATCGGAGGTGAAGGCCGCTTTGCCGAACATCGTCATGTCGCTCATGCTGCTGTCGTCGCGCGGGCTGTTGCCGCGGAACTGGCCGCCGTAGAGGGTCAGGCCGGCAATTTCCTTCGAGGTGATCTGGCCGCCACGGAAGGTCTGTGGCAATGAGCGACCATCATCCGAGCGCAGGATCGGTAGCACGGGCATCCACTCGCCGACCTTGACCTCGGTCTGCGACAGTCGAGCCTTGAAGGCCACTCCCAGGCGCCCGAAGTTGTCTGCCGGGCGGCCGTCGCGATCCAGGGGGAGCAACTGGGTGCCACCGGTGCCTTTGCCGCCATCGAGTTTCTGCGAGTACAGCCCCAGTACGTCGATACCGAAACCGACGGTGCCTTGGGTGAACCCGGACTTGGCATCGAGAATGAAGCTCTGGGTCCATTCCTCGGCCTTGCCCTGAGCCTTGCTCGGGTTGGTGAAGTTGCGGTTGATGTAGAAGTTGCGCAGGTTCAGGTTGGCCTGGGCGTCTTCGAAAAAGCCCGACTCCTCGGCCACTGCCGGCAACGCCGCACTGGCCAGTGCCAGGGCCAGAAGGCTGGGTAGAAGGGGTTGAGGTGCAGTGTTTGGCTTCATTGATCGGTCTCTCTAATTGTTAGGGGCGCAGCAACGCACTGCCGTAAAAGTCCATGCAGACAGGTTTCAAGATGTGCAAGTTGGAGCTTGAAGGTCAGCCGGAACGGGCAGGGCGTGAGGGCATGGCATCGAACCTGTTGTTATTGGTTTGTCCAGGTGCCGGGAATGGTGCGACGCCCATCAGGGGCAATCAATTGGAGGAAATGCTTTCTGGGCGATCAGCGAACACAAATGTCCTAATCAGTACATATAAAAAAACCCACCGTCAGGTGGGTTTTCATGCAACGGAGCGTGCTTTAGAACAGGTGCAGCGCCGGTGCCTTTTCAGATACCGCTTCGTTCTTCGCGGTCTGCTCGCCCCAACCACCGCCGAGGGCCTTGTACAGATTGACCTCGCTGGTCAGCTGCGACAGGCGATCAGTGATCAACGCCTGCTGGGCGCTGAACAGCGACCGCTGGGCATCGAGGAAGGTCAGGTTGCTGTCGACGCCAATGCGATAGCGGCGCTCGGCCAGACGGTAGTAGTCCTGGTTGGCGCTGACGAAATCACGCTGGGCCTGCAACTGCTGGTTGTAGGTCTGGCGTGCTGCCAGGCCATCGGAGACCTCCTGGAAGGCGGTTTGGATGGACTTCTCGTACTGCGCGACGCTGATGTCTTTCTGGATCTTCGAGTAGTCCAGGCTGGCACGCAGACTGCCTGCGTTGAAGATCGGCAGGTTGATCTGCGGCTGGAACAGCCAGGTCCCCGAGCCCCCCTTGAACAGGCCCGAGAGGTCCGGGCTCAAGGTGCCGGCGTTGGCCGTCAGGCTGATGCTCGGGAAGAACGCTGCTCGTGCCGCGCCAATGTTGGCATTGGCCGCTTTCAGCTTGTACTCGGCTTCGAGGATGTCCGGACGCCGTTGCAGCAGCTCCGACGGCAGGCCCGCTGGCAGATCGCTCAGCAGGTCGGCCGACAGCGGTTCGGCAGTCGGCAGGCTGGCCGGAATCGCCGTGCCCAGCAACAGGGTCAGGCTGTTTTCATCCTGGGCCACCTGGCGGGTGTAGCGCGCCAGTTGTACCCGGGCGTTTTCCACTGAGGTCCGTGACTGGCTCAGGTCCAGGGCCGAGGCCACACCCACTTCGTTGCTGCGGGAAGTCAGGCGGTAGCTTTCTTCGTAGGCCCCGAGGGTGTCCTGGGTCAGCTTCAGCAGTTCCTTGTCGGCTTGCCAGGTCATGTAGGCATTGGCCACGCTGGCCACCAGGCTGATCTGGGTACTGCGACGAGCCTCTTCGCTGGAGAAGTAGGTCTGCAAGGCCTGCTCGCTCAAGCTGCGGACACGGCCGAACAGGTCCAGCTCATAGGCGCTGATGCCGACGGTGGCGGAGTACTGGCTGGAGATCATCTCCTTGCCGGAGCTCGAAGCCCGGGCCGGCAGACGCTGGCGTTGGCCGCTGCCGTTGGCGGAAACCGCCGGGAACAGGTCGGCGCGCTGGATCTGGTACTGCGCGGCATAGGCGTCGATGTTCAGCGCCGCGACCTTGAGATCACGGTTGTTTTCCAGCGCGGTCTGGATCAGCTGCTGCAGCGCCGGGTCATGGAAGAACTGCCGCCAGCCCTGTTCGGCGGCCGCCACGTTGGCGGCCTCCTTTGGCGAGTAGGCAGGGCCTTGGGGGAATTGCGCCGCCACCGGCGCTTCCGGTCGCTGATAATCCGGTATCAGCGAGCAACCACTTAGCGCAATGGCGGTGATTGCCAGGGAGAGTAGCGACTTGCTCATTGGCCAGCCTCATTAGGGTTTGCAGTAGTTTCTGATTGGTCCGCTTTCCTGCGGCCCATGGACGATACGGTGACGAAGAACAACGGTACCCAGAAGATCGCCAGAATCGTCGCGGTGAGCATACCGCCAATTACCCCGGTACCGATCGCATGCTGGCTGCCCGAACCGGCGCCGGTGGAGACGGCCAGTGGCACAACCCCAAGGACGAAGGCCAGGGAGGTCATGATGATCGGACGCAGACGCATGCGGCAGGCTTCTACCGCGGCGTCCACCAGGCTACGGCCCTGCTCATGCAGTTCCTTGGCGAACTCGACGATCAGAATGGCGTTTTTCGCCGCCAGGCCGATGGTCACCAACAGCCCCACCTGGAAGTACACGTCGTTGGACAGACCCCGCAGGCTGGTGGCCATCAGTGCACCGATGATCCCCAGTGGCACCACCAACATGACCGCGATCGGAATCGACCAGCTTTCATACAGCGCCGCCAGACACAGGAACACCATCAGCAGGGACAAGGCGTACAACGCAGGTGCCTGGGAGCCTGATAGACGTTCCTCGTAGGACAGACCGGTCCAGGAGATACCGACACCTGGTGGCAGTTTTGCCGCGATGGCTTCAACTTCCGCCATGGCCTCGCCGGTACTGTAGCCAGGGGCTGGCGCACCGAGAATTTCCATGGCTTCAACGCCGTTGTAACGGGCCAGCTTCGGCGAACCGTAGATCCACTCGCCCTTGGCGAAGGAGGAGAACGGCACCATGGTCCCGGCGCTGTTGCGTACGTACCACTTCTTCAGGTCTTCGGGGCTCATGCGTGCACCGGCCTGGCCCTGGATGTAGACCTTCTTCACTCGACCACGGTCGATGAAGTCGTTGACGTAGCTACTGCCCAGGGCAATCGACAGGGTGTTGTTGATATCGGTGAGGGTCACGCCCAAGGCACTGGCGCGTTCGTCATCGATGCTCAACTGGTATTGCGGTTCATCGCTCAGGCCGTTCGGACGCACCTGAGACAGCACTTTGCTCTGGGCCGCCATGCCAAGGAACTGGTTACGCGCAGCCATCAGCTTGTCGTGACCGATACCGGCGCGGTCCTGGAGGAACACGTCGAAACCGGTGGCGTTACCCAACTCCAGTACTGCCGGTGGCGCGAAGGCGAACACCATTGCGTCACGGAAGCTGAAGAAGTGCTGCTGGGCGCGGTTTGCCAGGTTGAACACACTGTTTTCCGCAGAGCGCTCGCCCCACGGCTTGAGCATGATGAAGGCCATACCCGAGCTCTGGCCGCGACCGGCGAAGTTGAAACCGTTCACAGTGAACACCGAGGCGACGGTGTCCTTTTCCTTGTCCAGCAGGTAGGCGCGCATTTCATCGACCACTACCTGGGTCCGCTCGGCACTGGAACCGGCTGGCGTCTGTACCTGGGCGAACAGAACGCCCTGGTCTTCTTCCGGCAGGAACGCTGTCGGGATGCGGGTGAACAGCCAGATCATGCCGAGCACGATCAACACGTAGGCCAGCAGGTAAGGCACCTTGTGCCGCAGCATGTTGCCGACGCCACGCTCGTAGCTTTTGACGCTGCGATCGAAGGTCCGGTTGAACCAGCCGAAGAAACCGCGCTTCTCGGTGGCGTGTTCGCCTTGTGGCACGGCCTTGAGCATGGTGGCGCACAGGGCTGGGGTGAAGATCAGGGCGACCAGCACCGACAGGGCCATGGCCGATACCACGGTGATCGAGAACTGTTTGTAGATCACCCCGGTGGAGCCGCTGAAGAACGCCATCGGCAGCAGTACCGCGGACAGCACCAGGGCGATACCCACCAGGGCTCCCTGGATCTGGCCCATGGACTTTTTCGTTGCTTCCTTGGGTGACAGGCCTTCCTCGTGCATGACCCGTTCGACGTTCTCCACCACGACGATGGCGTCGTCCACCAGCAAGCCGATGGCCAGCACCATGCCGAACATAGTCAGGGTGTTGATACTGAACCCGGCCGCCGCGAGGATGCCGAAGGTCCCCAGCAGTACCACCGGCACCGTCATGGTGGTGATCACCGTGGCGCGGAAGTTCTGCAGGAACAGGAACATCACCAGGAACACCAGGACGATCGCTTCCACCAGGGTTTCAACCACACCCTTGATGGATTCAGTCACCACCGGGGTGGTGTCGTACGGGAATACCACCTTCATGCCCTGCGGGAAGAAGGGTTCCAGGTCCTTGATGGTGTTGCGCAGAGCCTTGGCCGTGTCCAGGGCGTTGGCACCGTTGGCCAGTTTCACCGCCAGGCCGGACGCCGGACTGCCGTTGAACTGGGCGCTGACGGCGTAGTTCTCGCCGCCCAGGCTGACGTCCGCGACGTCACCCAGGCGCACTTGCGAGCCGTCCTTGTTGACCTTAAGCAAAATCGCCTTGAACTGCTCGGCGGTCTGCAGGCGGGTCTTGCCGATGATCGTGGCGTTGAGTTGCTGGCCGGGCAGGGCGGGCAGGCCGCCGATCTGGCCGGACGACACCTGGACGTTCTGTGCCGCAACCGCGGTCTTCACATCCACTGGGGTCAGGTTGTAGTTGTTCAGCTTGGCCGGGTCGAGCCAGATCCGCATCGCGTACTGGGCACCGAACACCTGGAAGTCACCGACGCCTGCGGTCCGCGAGATCGGGTCCTGCATGTTCGACACGATGTAGTTCGACAGGTCGTCCTTGGACATGCTGCCGTCCTCGGACACCACGCCGATCACCAGCAGGAAGTTCTTCACTGCCTTGGTCACGCGGATACCCTGTTGCTGCACTTCCTGAGGCAGCAGCGGGGTGGCCAGGTTGAGCTTGTTCTGCACCTGGACCTGCGCGGTGTCCGAGTTGGTGCCCTGCTCGAAGGTCGCGGTGATGGTCATGCTGCCGTCGGAGTTACTTTCCGAGGACACATAACGCAGGTTGTCGATACCGTTGAGCTGCTGCTCGATCACCTGGACCACGGTGTCCTGCACAGTCTGTGCGGAAGCGCCTGGGTAGGTCACGGAGATCGCGATCGCCGGAGGAGCAATGCTCGGGTACTGGTTGATCGGCAATTTGAGGATCGATAGAGCCCCGACCAACATGATCACCAGGGCAATTACCCAGGCGAAAATCGGACGGTCGATAAAAAATTTCGACATGGTTTACTCCCCTTTGCCGCCTGCAGCTTTGTCAGTTGCCTGTGCGGGGGCCGGGTTCTTCGCTGCTACATTGGTCGCTTCGCTGGCTTTGACTTCAACGCCTGGCTTGACGAATTGCAGACCCTCGGTGATCAGGCGATCACCGGCTTTCAGGCCATCTTCCACCAGCCACTGGGTACCGACAGTGCGGCTGGCCTTGAGCTGACGCAGTTCGACCTTGTTATCCGGGCCAACCACCAGAGCGGTTGGGGTGCCCTTGAGGTCACGGGTCACGCCTTGTTGTGGCGCCAGGATTGCTGCAGTGTTCACCCCGGCTTGCAACTGGGCGTGTACGAACATGCCCGGCAGCAGGGTGTGCTGAGGGTTCGGGAACACTGCGCGCAGGGTCACCGAACCGGTGGTTTCATCCACCGAGACTTCGGAGAACTCCAGTTTGCCATCGAGCTTGTACTGGCTGCCGTCTTCCAGGGTCAGTTTGACCTTGGCGGCGTTCTCGCCGACTTTCTGCAGGCGGCCACTTTCCAGCTCACGACGCAACTCCAGCAGCTCCACCGAGGACTGGGTGACGTCGACGTAGATCGGGTCCAACTGCTGGATCACCGCCATGGCATCGGCCTGGCCGTTGCTCACCAGCGCGCCCTCGGTCACCGAGGAACGGCCGATACGACCGGTCAATGGCGACAGCACCTTGGTGTAGCGCAGGTTGATCTGGGCGCTTTGCAGCGAGGCTTCCGACTGCAGGCGGTTGGCCACGGCAGTGTCGTATTCCTGGCGGCTCACGGCCTGTTCATTGACCAATTGCTTGTAGCGGTCGGAAATCGACTTGGTCGATTGCAGATTGGCCTCGGCACTCTTCAGCGTTGCCTCATAGACCGATGGATCGATCTGATAAAGCTGCTGACCTTCCTTAACGTCTCCACCTTCTTTGAACAAACGCTTGAGAATGATCCCGTTTACCTGTGGGCGAACTTCTGCAATACGGAACGCAGTGGTCCGGCCCGGGAGTTCGGAAGTCAAGGTAAAGGCTTGTGTTTGCAGGGTGACCACGCCGACCTGAGGGGCTTGAGGGGCTGGCGCCGCCTCTTCCTTTTTACATCCGCTGAGCAGCGATGCCAGGGCGACGGCAGTAACCAGAGCGGTAACAGCTGGCTTGAATTGCATGAAGATCCTCGGGTCAGGCACGCGAGAGGCGCACAAGAAAAGTGGAAGGGTAAAAAGAGTTGGCTGAGTGGATTAGTAGCTTGCTAAGGAATATACTTACGTTCATGGCTGTTTGTAAATACCCTGGCGGCGTACCCATCCGGTTACAAAAGCCTCAGTAGGTGTTGAATTGTAGGCTGGGCAAACGGCACCTGAGATGCCGTTCCATATTTATTCAGAAGGTCTTCACGCATCGCTGAAAGATCCTGATCGAGGTTTTACTGCCATGGTCCGTCGTACCAAAGAGGAAGCTCAAGAAACCCGTAGCCAAATACTCGAGGCGGCCGAAAAGGCCTTTTACGAGCGTGGCGTGGCGCGTACTACCCTGGCCGATATCGCGGCGCTGGCGGGGGTGACGCGGGGCGCTATCTACTGGCACTTCAGCAATAAGGCCGACCTGGTGCAGGCCATGCTCGACAGCCTGCGTGAACCGCTGGATGAGATGGCCGCAGCCAGTGAAAATGTAGATGAGATGGATCCGTTGGGCTGGATACGCAAATTGCTCATTCATTTGTTTCATCAAGTTGCCCTGGACCCGAAAACCCGTCGCATCAATGAAATCCTGTTTCATAAGTGCGAATTCACCGATGAAATGTGCGACCTGCGCCGCCAGCGTCGCGCTGCCAGCCTGGACTGCAACGTACACATCGAGTTGGCACTGCGTAATGCAGTCAATCGTGGGCAATTGCCCGAAAACCTCGACACGACGAGGGCGGCTATCAGCATGCATGCGTTTATCGATGGCATCCTTTACCAATGGTTGCTGGCCCCGGAAAGCTTCGCCCTGCACACCGAGGCAGAGCGCTGGATCGACATCGGGCTGGATATGCTGCGCCTGAGCCCAAGTCTCCGTCATTAAGACAACATGCGTAATTGAGTCCAGTTGTGTCAACATTTAAGGCGAGGGATGTTCATTCCTGCGGTCGCCAGATCGCGATGGGGTGCTTTTATATACGGGCTGGCCGCATCTTGATAGATAGCGAGCTACGTATTTTGTAGGGGATTTGTTGCGGGTGTGTGAATGAGTGTGAACCCTTCACCGTTCAGCGGCGCAGAATAGCCGAACAAGGGGATCGCGCTGATTTGCCTGGCTGTTCTGCTCTTCGCCAGCCATGACGCGCTGTTCAAGTACCTCCTGATCTTTGGCCAGACCCCGGACAGCTACGGCCTGGTTGGCTCGCTGTGATCTGCCTAAGTGGCCTGGCAGTGGCCTGGGCCCACTGCAAACGTTGAACCTGGCACCCGCGGGCGCATGCAAAATTTGCCTCAAGCTGTGATCCAGCGACAATCCTGCGTACGCCGAAAGTCCTGCTGTCCTATACACAGCCTTCGCAGCGGCTATTGGAAATGTGCAGGCAATAAAAAGCCCCGGCTCTGGTGAGCCGGGGCTTTTTTGTCAGCTGCGCAGGCTTACAGCGTTGGGTAGTCGATGTAGCCAACCGGGCCTTTGGAGTAGAAGGTTTCCGGGTGCGCTTGGTTCAGCGGTGCGTCAGCCTTCAACCGGGCTGGCAGATCCGGGTTGGCGATGAAGGGCACGCCGAATGCCACGGCATCAGCCTTGCCGCTGGCCAGCCAGGCATTGGCACTGTCCTTGGTGAAACGCTCGTTGGCGATGTACGGGCCGCCGAAGGCCGCTTTCAGCTGCGGGCCCAGGCTGTCAGCGCCTTCTTTTTCGCGGGAGCAGATAAAGGCGATGCCGCGTTTTCCCAGCTCGCGAGCTACGTAAGTGAAGGTCTCCGCCAGGTTGTCGTCACCCATGTCATGGGAGTCGGCACGGGGGGCCAGGTGCACGCCCACTCGGCCGGCGCCCCAGATCTCGATGGCGGCGTCGGTGACTTCCAGCAGCAGGCGGGCACGGTTCTCCAGGGAGCCGCCGTACTGGTCGGTGCGCTGGTTGGTGCTGCTTTGCAGGAACTGGTCCAGCAGGTAACCGTTGGCGCCGTGGATTTCCACGCCATCGAAACCGGCAGCCTTGGCGTTTTCCGCACCGACCCGGTAAGCGTCGACGATGTCGGCGATCTCAGCGGTTTCCAGGGCGCGCGGGGTTGGGTAGTCGGCCAGTGGGCGCACCAGGCTGACATGGCCCTTGGGCTGGATGGCGCTTGGCGCCACTGGCGTTTCACCGTCCAGGTAGGACGGGTGGGAAATCCGGCCCACGTGCCACAGCTGCAGGAAGATCTTGCCGCCAGCGCCATGCACTGCCTTGGTCACGTTGGACCAGCCACGCACCTGGTCGTTGGACCAGATGCCGGGAGTGTCCGGGTAGCCCACGCCCATTGGGGTCACCGAGGTGGCCTCGCTGAGGATCAGGCCAGCGGAAGCCCGCTGCACGTAGTACTCGGCCATCAGTGCGTTGGGTACGCGGCCAGCGTCGGCGCGGCAGCGGGTCAGCGGCGCCATGATGATGCGGTTGGACAGCTCGAGGTCGCCGATCTTGATCGGATCAAAGATAGTCGTCATGGAATGCAGCCTTCTATATAGGAAAGAAACGGATCAGTGGGTCACAGGGGCCAGTTCGGCGTTGCCGCCCTGGCGAAAGGTAATCAACGTCACCAGCAGGGCCAGGATCGCCAGGACCGCCGCCGCCAATGGCACGCTGGTCAGGCCGAAACCGTGGGCGATGACGCTGCCGCCGACCCAGGCGCCCAGGGCGTTGCCGATGTTGAAGGCGCCGATGTTCAGGGTCGAAACCAGGTTCGGCGCGGCCTTGCCGAAGGTCACCACATTGACCTGCAGTGCCGGCACTGCCGCGAAGGAGGCGGTGGCCCAGAGGAACAGGGTGATTTCCGTGGGGATCAGCGCAACGCTGGTCCAGGTCAGCACAGTGGACACCACGGTCATGGCCGCGAACACGCCGATCAGGGTGGCCCCCAGGCGCTTGTCCGCTAGCTTGCCGCCAATGATGTTGCCCAGGGTCAGGCCCAGGCCGATCAGCAGTAGGGTCCAGGTCACGCCCTTGGGCGATACGCCGGTGACATCGCCAAGCAGCGGCGCGACATAGGTGAACAGGGTGAACATCGACGCCGAAAATAGCGCGGTCATGCTCAGGGACAGCCAGATCCCCGCGCCCTTGAGGGCCGCCAGTTCCGCACGCATGTCGAGTTTTTCCTCGTCACGCTTGGCCGGCAGAAAGCGCAGCAGGCCAATCAATGCCACCACGCCGATCACTGTCACCGCCCAGAAGGTCGAACGCCAGCCAGCTTCCTGGCCCAGGGCAGTGCCCAGGGGCACACCGAGCACATTGGCCAGGGTCAGGCCGGTGAACATCAATGCCACTGCCGAAGCACGCTTGTTGGCGGGCACCAGGCCTGCCGCGACTACTGAACCAATACCGAAGAAGGCGCCGTGGCACAGCGCGGTGATTATCCGGGCGAACATCAGCACGTTGTAATCACTGGCCAGTGCACACAGCAGGTTGCCGACAATGAAGATCCCCATCAAGGCCACCAGGGCGGCCTTGCGTGGCAGCCGGGCGGTCGCCAGGGCCATGAACGGTGCCCCGATAGCCACGCCCAGGGCATAACCGGTGACTAGCCAGCCGGCGCCGGGAATCGATACCCCAAGGTCCGCCGCCACATCGGGCAGCAAGCCCATGATGACGAACTCGGTGGTGCCGATAGCGAAGGCGCTCAAGGCCAGGATGAGCAGTGAAAGGGGCATTGTCGGGTCCTTGTCAGATCAGAGCTGTTGGCTCATTTGCGTGAGGAACTGCTGGATGGTTTCCTCATTGCGTTTGAAAAAATGCCATTGGCCGACTTTGCGGCTGCTGATCAGGCCTGCACGTTGCAGGGTGGCGAGGTGGGCGGAGACGGTCGACTGCGACAGGCCGCAGCGTTGATCGATCTGCCCGGCACACACGCCGTGCTCATTGCTGTGGGCCTGATCGGGAAATTCGACAGTCGGGTCTTTCAGCCAGTGCAGGATTTCTCTGCGTACAGGATGAGCCAGAGCTTTTATTATTTCGTCGAGGTCGAGGGACATGGCGGTGCTCGTTTTCCGTAAAACGTTGTATCGCGATGAGGCGAAATTTAAATCGTTATTTCGCGATATACCAATATGATTTTGATCTTAAGTCATTCTTTATCGGTATATCGAGTTATAACGATATATTTGGCGCGGTGCTAAGCTGCGCGAATGAATTATCTCGCACATCTGCACCTCGGCGGCCAGCGCCCGGGTCAATTACTCGGCAGCTTGTATGGCGATTTCGTCAAAGGGCGCCTGCAAGGGCAGTTTCCCCCCGAGGTCGAGGCGGCGATCCAGCTGCATCGGCGCATTGATACCTACACCGATAGCCACCCGCTGGTGTTGGCGGCGCTGTCGCGTTTCTCCCTGACCCGGCGACGTTATGCCGGGATTGTCATCGACGTGTTCTTCGATCATTGCCTGGCCCGGGACTGGAGCCAGTACGCCGATCGCCCCTTGCCGCAGTTCACTGCCGACGTCTATCGGGCACTGGCGGCCGAACCGCAGCTGCCGGGACGGCTGGCGCAGATTGCGCCCTACATGGCGGCCGATGACTGGCTCGGTTCCTATCGAGACTTCCAGATTCTGGATCAGGTATTGCGCGGCATCGCCCGGCGCCTGTCGCGGCCGGAGGAACTGACTGCCGCGATGATCGAGCTGGAGCGGCTATATCAGCCCTTGAGCGAAGATTTCCGAGCCTTCTACCCGCAACTGCAGAGCTTCGTCGCAGAACGCACCCAACCGAATGAGGCCTTGTAGGAGCTGGCTTGCCAGCGAAGGCGTCCTCGTCGGTGATGCCTGTCTCAAGGGCCTCTTCGCCGGCAAGCCGGCTCCTACGAGAGTATGGGAGTTCACTGGGTGGGCATGAAAAACCGCTGTAGGAGCTGGCTTACCAGCGAAGGCGTCCTCGTCGGCGGTGCCTGTCTAAAGGGCCTCTTCGCCGGCAAGCCGGCTCCTACGAGAGTATGGGAGTTCACTGGGTGGGCATGAAAAACTGCTGTAGGAGCTGGCTTGCCAGCGAAGGCGTCCTCGTCGGCGGTGCCTGTCTCAAGGGCCTCTTCGCCGGCAAGCCGGCTCCTACGAGAGTATGGGAGTTCACTGGGTGGGCATGAAAAACCGCTGTAGGAGCTGGCTTGCCAGCGAAGGCGTCCTCGTCGGCGGTGCCTGTCTAAAGGGCCTCTTCGCCGGCAAGCCGGCTCCTACGAGAGTATGGGAGTTCACTGGGTGGGCATAAAAAACCGCAGTAGGAGCTGGCTTGCCAGCGAAGGCGTCCTCGTCGGTGATGCCTGTCTCAAGGGCCTCTTCGCCCACAAGCCGGTTCCTGCGGGAGGTGCTCAGGCGGCGACCAGTTCACCGCTGCGGCGTGGTTCGGCAGGCTGTGCAACATCGCCGAACAGGGCTTTGTGCACGGCTTGCTGAGCCTGGAAGGCCAGCGCCGCACGTTCCTGGCCCTGGCAGGCAATCGGCTTGAGCAGATGGATCTCTACCCGGCCCTGATCATTGGCGAACAGCCGCATCAGGTGGGAGAGCAAGTCATCGTCGCCAATGAAGGGCGCCAGGGTATCAATCTGGCCGTCCCGCAAGTAACGGATCGCCACCGGTTGCAGGGACACCTCGGCGTCGATAGCGCTGGCCAGCAGGCGCCCGTGGAAGGTGCGCAGGCCACGGCCATCGGTAGTGGTGCCCTCGGGGAACAGCAGCAGTGGATGCTGTTCCTGCAAGTGGCGGGTCATCTGTTTGCGAATCAACTGGCTGTCGCCGGCGCCGCGACGGATGAACAGGCTGCCGGCCTTGGCTGCCAGCCAGCCGGCCACGGGCCAGGTGCGCACTTCAGCCTTGGACAGGAAGGACAGCGGAGTGAGCATGCCCAGCAGTGGGATATCGGTCCAGGACACATGGTTGCTGACCCAGAGCATCGGCTGGCGAGGCAACTCGCCGTGTACCGTGATCCGGAATGGCAGGGCATTGCTCAAGCGGGCCATGAAGAAGCGCGACCA
Source organism: Pseudomonas sp. Fl4BN1 (assembly GCF_009908285.1). Classification (GTDB taxonomy): domain Bacteria; phylum Pseudomonadota; class Gammaproteobacteria; order Pseudomonadales; family Pseudomonadaceae; genus Aquipseudomonas. Next base: position 18,227 of record NZ_JAAARM010000042.1, on the reverse strand, counting down.
GCGTTGGCGCCGGAGCATGGAGTTGGCGGTGCCCAGGCGCTCCAGCAGGCCAAAGATGCTGGCCATGATCAGGCCCAGCGCCACCACCAGCAATACCCGGGCGATGCGCCCGTAGACCCGCAACCGGCGCATCAGACTGCCGCCTTGAAATGCCGGGCGTAACGCGGGCACAACTCGTCACGCTTGAGCAGGATGAACACGTCGGCCACCTGGAAGTCCTGGTCCCAGCACGGTTCGCCGCAGATCTTCGCCCCCAGGCGCATGTAGGCCTTGAGCAGCGGCGGCATCTCGGCAATCACATTGGAGGGGAGGTCCAGGCTGGGCAGCGGGTGCTTTGGTTCGGCCCGCAGGTGCTCGGTGCTCAGGTAGCGTTCGCGAAGGCGCTGCATGATCGCGTGGGCCTGCACGCCGCCGTCCTGCATCGGAATACTGGCGCAGCCCATCAGGTAGCTGTAGCCGCCCTGGTTGAGCACTTCCGCCAGTTCGCCCCAGAGCACGGCGATGGTGCCGCCGTTGCGGTAGGCCGGGTCGACGCAGGTGCGGCCAATTTCCAGGATCGGGCCCTTGAGGTGCACCAGGCCATGCAGGCTGAACTCCTCTTCGCTGTAGAAACGCCCCAGGCTGCTGGCGGCCTGGTGGTCCAGCAGGCGAGTGGTGGCCACCAGGCGGCCGGTGTTCAGGTCGCGCACACCGATGTGGCTGCAATGAACGTCGTAGTCATCCATGTCCAGACCCAATTCCGCGCCCTTGAGCTTGGCGTTGAACTCGCCACTGAAGACGTTGAAACGCAGAGCCTGGGCTTCCTGCAGGGCCTGGGCGCCGATCAGGCGTTCGGCTTGCAGACGGCGTTCAGTGCCGGTGTCGCTGATGCGGGCGATCTGAGTCATCGTGAATCTCCGTGCGGGCTACCGACCCGCCTTGGGTTGCAGCCAATCGACTTTGTTGTGCAAAGTCAGGCTATGTAGCCCCGGTGTCATCGCCATGAAGCTTTGGTGATGCTTATATGACAGCCCCTGAGGACCTTCGAATGCCCTGGCAAGCCCTGCTCGACAGCCGTCAACGATTGCCCGCAAACCCCGACCTGGCGGAGGGTTACGGGGCTTTGCTGGCACATTTGGGCAGTGTCACGCCCTTCGAGTTGGCGGTGCTCGGCGGGCGCCTGATGGCCACGCCGGGGCTGGCATTCCTGGTGGGGTACCAGGCAGCGTTGCGCATGTTGTGGCCAAGCGCGCCGCAAAGCCTGGGTGCTTTATGCGCGACCGAACGCCGCAGCCTGCGTCCGGCGGACATGCAAACGCGGCTGGAGGATCTGCGCCTGCACGGGCGCAAGGACTTTGTCACCGCCGGTGATGCCGCCGACTGGCTGTTGGTGGCGGCCCGTAGCGAGGCTTCGGGGGAGCGCCCGGCGTTGCGCCTGACGGTGGTCTATGCCGGTGAGCCTGGGGTCAAGGTCGAGACGCTGCCCGCCATCGCCCTGATGCCGGAGATCAGCCACGGCTGTCTGGTGCTCGACAACGCTGCTTGCGAATTGCTGGCTGGCGATGGCTGGGACGCCTACGTCAAACCCTTCCGCAGCCTGGAGGACATCTATGTCCTGAGTGCCATGCTCGCCTGGCTGTATGGCGTGGGGCAGGACAGCGGCTGGCCGCAGCCCCTGCAACTGCAGTTGCTGGGATTGCTTGCGGGCTGCGCCGAAGTCAGTCGGCAAAACCCCTGCTTGAGTAGCGGGCACATTCTATTGGGCGGCTTGTTCATGCAGTTCCAGGCATTGCGACCTGACATCGACGCCGCGTTCGCCAACGGCCCTGAGCCTTGGCGCAGCCAATGGACCCGGGACCAGGCCCTGCTGGACCTGGCCGCCAGCGCCCGGGAGCAACGCCTGGCCAAAGCCCTGGCCTCGTTTCAGGAACGGCGCCCCCTTGCGTAAGAGCCGGCTTGCCGGCGAAGGGGCCCGAAGGTTTTGCACAAGGCTCGATGACGCCTTCGCTGGCAAGCCAGCTCCTACGAGGCGGGATGCCGCGGGCGGTTGTAGGAGCCGGCTTGCCGGCGAAGAGGCCCGAAGGTTCTGCACAAGGCTCGATGACACCTTCGCTGGCAAGCCAGCTCCTACGAGGCGGGATGTCGCGGGCTGTTGTAGGAGCCGGCTTGCCGGCGAAGGGGCCCGAAGGTTTTGCACAAGGCTCGATGACGCCTTCGCTGGCAAGCCAGCTCCTACGAGGCGGGGTGCCGGGGGCTGTTGTAGGAGCCGGCTTGCCGGCGAAGAGGCCTGAAGGTTTTGCACAAGGCTTGATGCCCCCTACGCCAGCCAGCGCCAACAAGCGAGGGCCCTTGCAGTGAAACTGTCATCCGCCTCAACTAGGCTCGGCCACTGACGTCATTCGAGGCTCATCCATGGTCAAAGGTCCGATCCTGCTGGCGTTGCTTGCATGTCTCTGCATGCCGGCCCGGGCCGAGGAGTGGCCGGCGCAACAATGGAGTCGCGGCCCGGCCGTTGATAGCCCGGCGCTCAAGGCTCTGGAGGACTACGCCTTCGTGCCCAGGGACGACCAGTCCCACGAAGGCATTCGCACTGACGCCTTGCTGGTGATCCGCGATGGCCAGGTGCTTTACGAACGTTATGCCGGCGCCACCGGACCACAGACCCCTCATCTCATCTGGTCTGCCAGCAAAAGTCTGTTGGCGGTGGTGTTGGGCGTTGCCTTCGGTGAAGGCCGCTTCCAGCTCCAGGACCCGGCGGCGAAGTATTACCCGGCGCTGCAGCAGTATCCGGCTATCACCCTGGAGCACTTGCTGCACTGGGCCTCGGGCCTGGACTGGCAGGAAGACTACGAATACGCCCCGCTCAATTCCTCGGTGGTGGCCATGCTCTACACCCGCGGGCACCAGGACATGGCCGCGTTTGCCGCACAACAACAGGCCGCCAGCCCACCAGGCCAGGACTTCCGTTACTCCAGTGGCGACAGCAACCTGCTGGCCGCCAGTCTGCGAGGCATGGTGGGCAGCGAGCAGTATGCAAACTATCCCTGGCAGGCCCTGTTCGAACCTCTGGGCATTACCCAGGCGGTGTGGGAGCGTGATGCCGCAGGTACTTTCGTCGCCTCGTCCTACCTCTATCTGACTGCGCGTGACTTGGCGCGTGTCGGTCTACTGATGCAGCGCGAGGGCCGCTGGCGCGACCGGCAACTGTTGCCCAAGGCTTGGGTCGACTTCTGCCGCACGCCGTTCACGGGTTACCGGGCCAACCAGGATGTGGCTGTGGCGGGCGGACACTGGTGGCTCAACCGCTCGGTGGACGGCGCCCCCCAGCCCTGGCCAGATGCGCCAGCGGATACCTACGCCGCCCTGGGACACTGGGGGCAGGCGTTGTACGTGCTGCCCGCAGAACGCCTGGTGATCGTGCGATACGGCGACGATCGCGACGACAGCTATCAGCACAATGAACTGCTCAAGCGTGTCCTCGCTGCGTTTGTCGTCCCGGAGCAACCATGAAGCGCCGGGCCTTTGTCCGTCGTCGCCCATGGCTCAGTCTGCTGTTGCTGGGGCTGATCCTGCTGCTGGGCTGGACCTGGCAACAGCGGGTGGCCTTGCAGGCCTTTCCGGATATCCTCGGCGCCTACACCGCCAAGGAGTACTGCTCCTGTCGTTACGTCATGCAACAACCCGCCGACTACTGTCGCTCCTATGTGCACCAGTACCTGCCCATCAGCGGGTTTGCCGATGAAGTGCAGTCGCTGCGTGTCACCGCCAGCGCCCTGGGGCGTACCCACAGCGCCATCTGGCTGGGCCCGCGGGAAGGTTGTCGTCTCGCGCCCTGATGCTGGCTGATCCGTTGCTGGCACATTTGTGTTCCATCCAGTGGAACCACATTTGATTGTCCTGTGCTCTGGCTCGCGGTTATCTGACGCAGAGCTTCGAGTACGCCTTGGCATCTCGTGCATCGCTCCAAAAAAAGAACGGGAACCCACCCGGCCCAGAGGAGATACGCCATGACCCGACACCAGCACATCCTTGCCTGGCTTAGCGACATTGCCAGTGACCTGCGAGCCATCCGCCACGACATTCATGCCCATCCCGAGTTGGGTTTCGAGGAGAATCGCACCGCAGCGCTGGTGGCCCGTTGCCTTGAAGAGTGGGGCTACGAAGTGCACACCGGCGTCGGCAGGACCGGGGTTGTTGGCGTGCTGCGCAACGGCAGTGGCTCGCGCACCCTGGGGTTGCGGGCGGACATGGATGCCTTGCCGATCATCGAGAACACCGGAGTGCCCTACAGCAGCCGCTTCAGCGGTTGCATGCATGCCTGCGGACATGATGGCCACACCACCATCCTGCTGGGGGCGGCCCGTTATCTGGCGGCCACTCGCCAGTTCGACGGCACCCTGAACCTGATCTTCCAGCCGGCGGAAGAGGGCCAGGGCGGCGCCGAGGCGATGCTTGCCGATGGCCTGCTGGAGCGCTTTCCCTGTGATGCACTGTTCGGCCTGCACAACATGCCAGGGCTGTCGGCCGGGCACCTGGGCTTTCGCGAGGGGCCGATGATGGCTTCCCAGGACTTGCTCAATGTGATCGTCGAAGGTGTCGGCGGCCATGGTTCCATGCCGCACCTGGCGGTGGATCCGTTGGTAGCGGCGGCTAGCATGGTCATGGCCTTGCAGACCGTAGTGGCGCGCAATATCGATGCCCAGGAAGCGGCAGTGGTGACCGTCGGCGCCCTGCAGGCCGGTGAGGCGGCTAACGTGATTCCCCAGCAGGCGCTGCTGCGTCTGAGCCTGCGGGCCCTCAATGCGCCGGTGCGCGAGCTGATGCTGGAGCGGGTCAAGGCCATTATCCAGACCCAGGCCGAAAGCTTCGGTTGCCGCGCCAGCATCGACCATCGCCCGGCGTATCCGGTGCTGGTCAACAGCCCGGAAGAAACCGAGTTCGCCCGGCGGGTCGGCGTCGAGCTGGTGGGGGCCGAGGCGGTCAACGGCAACACGCCGAAGCTGATGGGCAGTGAAGACTTCGGCTGGATGCTGCAACGCTGTCCCGGCAGCTACCTGTTCATCGGCAATGGCGTGGCGCAGCCGATGGTGCATAACCCGGGTTACGACTTCAACGACGACATTCTCCTGACGGGCGCGGCCTATTGGGGCGCCCTGGCGGAAAGCTGGCTCAAACCCTCCTGACCCTTCCTGTTCCTGTGTTGCTGACCGCCCCGGGGCTTAGTTTGCACCCGGCACTTTTCCGAGCCCGGCAGAAGGCTCAAAAGTATCCAAGGAACATCCTATGAGTGTCTCGATACCCTCTGTTTCCAAGACTCGGCAGGTGGTAGCCGCCGTCGTTGGCAACGCTCTGGAATGGTATGACTTCATCGTCTACGGCTTTCTCGCCAGTGTTATCGCCCGCCAGTTCTTCCCGGCAGAGGATGAGTACACCTCGCTGCTGATGGCCCTGGCCACCTTCGGTGTGGGTTTTTTCATGCGCCCGGTAGGCGGCGTGTTGCTGGGGATCTATTCCGATCGCAAGGGCCGCAAGGCGGCGATGCTGGTGATCATCCAACTGATGACCCTGGCCATCGCGATGATTGTGTTCGCCCCCAACTACGCCGCCATCGGCCTCGGGGCGCCGCTGCTGATCGTGGTGGCGCGCATGCTCCAGGGCTTTGCCACCGGCGGTGAGTACGCCAGTGCCACGGCCTACCTGGTGGAGAGTGCCCCCCCCCACAGAAAAGGCCTGTACGGCTCCTGGCAGTTGGTGGGGCAGTGCCTGGCGGTGTTCAGCGGCGCGGCGATGGTGGCGGCGGTGACGCATTTCTTCTCGCCGCAGACCCTGGATCTCTGGGGCTGGCGCCTGCCGTTCGTGATCGGTCTGTTGATCGGGCCGGTGGGCCTGTGGATCCGCAAGTACATGGAAGAGCCGGAGGCGTTTCTTGAGGCGCGCAAACAGGTGCGCGGCAACGGCCCTGGGCTGTGGCAGGTGGTGTCGGCCTATCGCCGGGCGATCCTGGTGTCCATGGGCATGTGTTGCGGCGGCACGGTGTCCTTTTATGTGGTGCTGGTGAACATGCCGACGTTCGCCCATACCAACCTCGGCCTGCCCCTGGACCAGGTGTTGCTGGTGCAGATGTTTGCCGTGGCCCTGATGACCCTGGTGATTCCCTTTGCCGGGGCGCTGTCCGACCGCATTGGTCGACGCCCGGTACTGATGGCTTTCACCCTGGCGTTCTTCGTCATGGTCTATCCCTTGTATGTGTGGGTCGCCGCGGCGCCGTCCATCGAGCGCCTGTTGGTGATGCAGATATTGTTGTGTGGTGCCATTGGCGGTTTCTTCGGCCCCGGCCCCACGGCCCTGGCCGAGCAGTTTCCCATCGAGGTGCGCTCCACGGGGGTATCGGTGGCGTATAACGTCACAGTGATGCTGTTCGGTGGCTTCGCGCCACTGATCGTGACCTGGCTGAGCAAGGTCATGGCCACCCCGGTGGCTCCCGCTTTCTACGTCTTGCTGACCTCGGTCCTCAGCCTGCTGGGTACTTATTGCATGTATGACGCAGTCAGAGACGACAAACCCGACGCCGTGACCCTGGGAGGCTAATCTTGAGCAACCACCCCGAACCGACCGACTCCATCGTCGATCTGGATGCCCTGGAGTTGTCCAGGGCGATCCATGCCCGCGAGCTGTCCTGTCGCGAAGTGATGCAGGCCTATCTGGCGCAGATCGAGCGTTTCAATCCGCAGGTCAACGCCCTGGTGTCCCTGTGCGCTCCCGAAGTCCTGCTGGCCCAGGCCGACGAGCGTGACCGGCAGCTGGATCAGGGGCAGTCCATGGGCTGGATGCACGGCATGCCCCAGGCGATCAAGGACCTGGCGGCCACCGCCGGGTTGACCACCAGCATGGGCTCGCCGTTGTTCGCCGAGCAGGTGCCGGCCGTGGACGCCATCAGTGTGGCGCGGGTCCGGGCCAGCGGCGCGATCATCGTCGGCAAGAGCAACGTGCCGGAGTTTGGCCTCGGCTCACATACCTATAACCAACTGTTCGGCACCACCGGCAATGCCTATGACAGCACCTTGAGTGCTGGCGGCAGCAGCGGTGGGGCCGCGGTGGCCCTGGCCCTGCGCATGCTGCCGGTGGCCGATGGCAGCGACATGATGGGTTCGCTGCGCAATCCGGCGGCGTTCAATAACGTGTTCGGCATGCGTCCCTCCCAGGGCCGGGTACCATTCGGCCCGACTCCGGAATTGTTCGTGCAGCAACTGGCTACCGAGGGGCCGATGGGGCGCACTGTTGCCGATGTGGCGCGGCTGCTGGGGACCCAGGCCGGTTACGACCCGCGGGTGCCCTTGTCGCTCACGGATGATCCGGCGCTGTTGAATGCTCCCCTGCAACGCGACGTGCGGGGCCTGCGCCTGGGCTGGATGGGCGACTACAACGGTTACCTGGCCATGGAGCAAGGTGTGCTGGGGCTGTGCGAAAAAGCCTTGGCGGACTTCACCAGCCTGGGCTGCGAAGTGGAGAACTGCCAGCCGGAGTTCTCCCTGGCGCAGCTGTGGGACTGTTGGCTGGTGCACCGGCATTGGCTGGTCCAGGGCTCTTTGGGGCTGCTGCACAGCGACCCGGACAAACGCCGTTGGCTCAAGCCCGAGGCACGCTGGGAGGTGGAGGGCGCGGCGAACCTGAGTGCCGCGGATGTGTACCGCGCTTCCCAGAGCCGCAGCGATTGGTATCGCGCCCTGCAGCGGCTGTTTGAACGTTACGATTTTCTGCTGCTGCCCACTGCTCAGGTGTTCCCTTTCGATGCACGACAGGCTTGGCCAAGGCAGATCGATGGGCAGGAAATGGACACTTATCACCGCTGGATGGAAGTGGTGATCGGTCCGACCCTGGCCGGTCTGCCCAGTATCAGCATTCCGGTGGGGTTCAACCTGGCCGGCTTGCCCATGGGCTTGCAGATCATCGGCCCGGCCCAGGCCGACCACGCGGTGCTGCAACTGGCTCATGCCCACGAACAGCTCACGCAATGGGTACGGCAACGGCCCCCGGGCAACCTGCTGTAACCAAGCAAGTGCTATTGAACAGGCGGTAAAGCCTTTACCCATCTTCTGTCAGGGAGTTCGGACTATGGCCAGCAAGGTAGAAAGCGGCGGCGTGCGTTCTGTGGAACGGGCGCTGGCCATCGTCGAGTTGCTGGGCCAGCACCAGGCCCTGGGCCTGGAGGAGCTGCACTACCTGACGTGCCTGCCCAAGGCCACCGTGTCGCGCATGTTGCTGACCTTACAGGAGCAGGGCTGGATCTACCGTGGCCTGAGTGACCGGCGTTATCACCTGAGTGCGCGAAGCCTGTTCGGTGACCATCGGCAGCGTTTCAAGCGCCACCTGGTAGAGCAGGCGGCGCCCTGGCTGTTGGAATTGAGTGCACGCACTGGGCTGGTCAGTGACCTGTCGAGTTTCGATGGCGATTGCCTGGAAGTCCTGGAAAGCTCGGTGCCCGCAGTGTTGCGCAAGCGCTACCCGAACAACAGCCGGATTGTCGGTCAGCACGCCAGCCTGTTTCACTCGGCCATGGGCAAGGCCTGCCTGGGAGGCCTGGCCCGCGATGAAGTCGAGCGCCTGGCCGCACGTGAGCGGGTGCCCACCGAGGATCAGCTGCAGACCTGCGCCGAGTCCCAGCAGTTGGGGTTCGGCCAGCGTACGGAAGGCCATTGGGAGTATCCGGTGCGCCTGCCTTTTCTGATTCGTGCGGTGGCCTTGCCGTTGCAGGCTGAAGGTCGAGTGATCGGCAGCATTGCCCTGCATTGGCCGATGGACCTGACCTGTGTCGAACAGGTGCGCAGTCGTCACTTGGGGCTGCTGGCCGAAACCATCGAGCAACTGCAGAAAACCCTCGCCTGAGCCATTCCTCGCCCTCAGCGCTTGGCCCCGAACCGCGCGTAAAACCGCGCTGCCCCTTCGGGTTCCATCCTGTGGAACCTATAGCGATTGCCCTTTGCCCCGCGGCTCCGAGAATGAAGCCTGGTCCGCCATCGGCGGCCATGACGCCACTTCCAATAATAAGAACAGGTGATCTCATGTGGGCTGAACAACGTTATATGACGGGGTTGTTGTGCTGTCTGGTATGCACCGGGGCAGGAGCTGAAGGGTTTCTCGAGGATAGCCGCACGTCCTTGCGCTACAGCCAATCCTATTGGAAGGAAAATGACGGGGGAGGGTTCGGCCCGACCCGGGATGAATGGGTGCAGGCCACCCAGTTCAGTTTCAGTTCCGGCTGGTACCGCGACGTGCTGGGCATCGATTACAGCTACGGCCTGGCAGATGCGCTGCATGTAGGGCGTGAGGCCAACAGCATCAGCAACCTGCGGGCCGATCGCAGCGTGCAGCAGCCCCACGGCATCGCCAAACCCCTGGAGCTGTACCTGCGCGGACGTTGGGTCGACGAGAACGGAACCTTGAGTGGTGGCGTGGGGAAAAAAAGCCGGCAATACGAGCTGTACCGCGATGACCGCTATTCGCGCATCCTGCCAGCGGCCACCCTGGGCCAGGACCTGGGTTACGAGTACGGTGCCCTGAGCTTGAACCTGAGCCGTATCGACGGCTTCAGTCCGCGCAACGAATCAGGCTGGAGCCAGGACTTGCGCAATCACCAGGGGCGCACGATCGAAGACCTGCGGCTCTATGCCCTGGGTTACGTACTGCCCGATGGCAGTCGCTTGCAACTGGAACACGGCGTAGCCCGGGACTACCTGCGCAGTTCCTCGGTGAAGCTGGCCCATGGCTTCGAGCTGGCTCCCGGGCGCGGCATCGACATCCATGCCATCTGGGGCCGCCAGCAGGACGCCGGCAAGCGCTTCGAGTACGGCGGCGTGCGCGGGCTTTATGAGGCGGAGTCTTCCCACGATGCCCGTCACCTGGACCTGTCCTTCAAGTACCGGTTCAGTCGCTATTACACCGGGCTGACCTGGAACAAGGTCTGGGGCGATGACTTTGACCGCACCTTCTTCGCCCAGGACCACGGCACCTGGAACAGCAGCGGCAAGTTGTTCTACTACTTCGGTCTGGAAAACGAGGAGATGGTCAAGTTGCTGGGGGGCATGGATTTCGCCGATGTCGGCCTGCCGCGGCTCAAGCTCGACCTGCATTACGCCTTCTCCGATCACGCTCGGGGCTACCAGGGATTTTCCCGGCGGGAATTCCAGAGCGTGCTGCAATACCAGTTCGACGGTGCGCTCAAGGGCCTGGACCTGGCCTGGCTGCACGGACGTTTCCGCACCCAGGGCGAACCCGATGGGGTCCAGCGCCAGAGCATCTCCCGGGGGCCGGCGGGCATCATCAGTCACAGCGCCGAACGCTTCTACCTGAACTATACCTATCGCTTCTAGCTCTATTGCGCCGCCTGCCGCGAAGTTTGCCAGCCCCCTGGTGTCCGGTTAAGGTGGCGCCTTCTGTTCTAGGGAGCTTGCATGCGTACGCCGATCCGCCTTCTTCTCAGCCTGCTCGGGGTGCTGGCCCTGCCGGTCCAGGCCAACTGGTACCTGGATAACGAGTCTTCCCGGGTGTCCTTCGTCACTACCAAGAACGCCAATATTTCCGAGGTCCAGCGCTTCCTGGTGCTGCACGGCAAGGTCGATGGCAAAGGCCAGGCCCAGCTGCAGATCGAGATGGATTCGGTCAGCAGCGGCATTCCCCTGCGCGACGAGCGCATGCGCCAGGAGCTGTTCCAGGTCCAGCAGTTTCCCGACGCGCTGATTACCGCAAAGATCAACCTGCGCCCGATCAATGACCTGGCCCCCGGGGCGCAGATCGAGTTGTTGCTGCCGATCACCGTGACCCTGCACGGCCAGGAACACACCTACAACGCCGAACTGCTGGCCACCCGGCTGGATGATCGGCGCTTCCAGGTGGTGACCCTGGAGCCCTTGGTGCTCAACGCTGAAGACTTCAACCTGGCCCCCGGCCTCGACAGCCTGCGCAAGGTTGCTGGCCTGTCGGCCATCAGTTTCTCGGTGCCGGTGGGTGCGGTACTGATCTTCACGGAGCGTTGAAATGCGCGGCGCGGTGTTCCCCTGGCGTGAAGGCAACCGCTTCGAGTTACTGATCGACGGCCCCCAGTTCTTTCCGCGCATGCTGGTGGCGATTGCCCGGGCCCAGCAGCAAGTGGAACTGGAGCTGTACCTGGTGGAAGCCGGGGCCTGCGCCGAAGCCATGGTCCAGGCGCTGGTGCTGGCCGCCGAGCGGGGAGTGCGGGTGCGTTGCCTGTTCGACGACTATGGCAGCCTGGCTTTTACCCAGGCTCTGCGTCAGAGCCTGACGCAAGCGGGTGTCGAATTGCGTTTCTATAACCGCCTGAAATGGCGCCAGGGCTTTCTCAACCTGTACCGCGACCATCGCAAACTGCTGTTGGTGGACCAGACCTTGGCAATGGTCGGCGGCACTGGGGTTACCGATGAGTTTTGGCAGCCGGAGGACAACAGTTGCGACTGGCATGAGGTGATGGTGGAGATTGCCGGGCCCATGGTGGGCGACTGGCAAAGGCTGTTCGATCGCCAGTGGAGCGCCAACCTGCATCGTGGCGCCTGGAAGCCCGGCGCCGATTTCGGTCTGCCACGCCTGCCGCGTTTGCCTGAAACCGGCGAGGGCATGGGCCGGGTGGCTTATGCCGACGCCCGCCAGCATCGCGACATCCTGCATTCATTGATCCGTGCCCTGCACAGTGGCCAGCGGCGCATTTGGCTGGCCACCCCCTATTTCCTGCCGACCTGGTCGGTGCGTCGCTCGTTGCGCAAGGCTGCGGCTCGGGGTATCGATGTGCGCCTGTTGCTGACCGGGCCATGCACCGATCACCCGGCAGTGCGTTATGCCGGGCACCGCTACTATCCGCGCTTGATCAAGGCTGGGGTGCGGATCTTCGAATACCAGCCGCGCTTCCTGCACCTGAAGATGGCCCTGGTGGATGACTGGGTGAGTGTCGGTTCCTGTAACTTCGACCACTGGAACCTGCGCTTCAACCTGGATGCCAACCTGGAAGCCCTGGACCCGCAACTGACCCGCGCCGTGGCAGCCAGCTTCGAGGCGGACTTCGCCCAGAGCGAAGAGGTCAACCTGGCAGCCTGGCGCAATCGTCCCCTGTGGCGGCGAGTAAAACAGCGCGTCTGGGGTTGGATCGATCGGTTGGTGGTCAACTTGCTGGACCGTCGCGGTTAGCATTTGTTCGACCCAAAACTGCCTTCTTGCAGTCGTTGCCGCAATGCGCGGACGAGCAGGCATAAACCTGGGGACCTGCTCTTCCAGGCAGCATTTTCTGCTCTGTGGCGCACGCAGCGTCGCCCAAACGAGTCGTCCAGATGTGGCTCGGGTCTTCGGTAGTGCTTGCAAGAGGGGAATAGCAGGGCGGTCCGCCGGCCTGGGTCCAGAGCCGGCGGTTGCAGGAGATCAGAGCAGTTCGAAGCTCTGTTGCTTGACGTCCTGGGAGTCCAGGCCGATCTGCACATTGAAGTCGCCCGGTTCCGCGGCGTACTTGAGCTGCGCGTTGTAGAACTTCAGGTCGTCCTCGCTGATGGTGAAGTGAATGGCTTTCTCTTCACCGGCCTTGAGCATGACTTTCTGGAAGTTCTTCAACTCCTTGATCGGGCGGATCATCGAGCCGGCCACGTCCTGGATATACATCTGCACCACGGTTTCGCCGTCACGCTGGCCGGTGTTCTTCACGGTCACGCTGGCGTCGAGCGTGCCGCTCTTGTTCAGGGTGGTGGAGGACAAGGCCATATTCGACAGGCTGAAGCTGGTATAGCTCAAGCCGTAGCCGAAGGGGAACAGCGGGCCGGTGGTGTCATCGAAGTACTGCGAGGTGTAGTTGCCCGGCTTGCCCGGGGTGAACGGACGGCCAATGGTCAGGTGGTTGTAGTAAGTCGGAATCTGCCCCACGGAACGGGGGAAGGTGATCGGCAGCTTGCCCGACGGGTTGTAGTCGCCAAACAGCACGTCGGCGATGGCGTTGCCGCCTTCGGTGCCGCTGAACCAGGTTTCCAGGATCGCGTCGGCCTGCTGGTTTTCTTCCAGCAGCGACAGCGGACGGCCGTTCATCAGCACCAGTACCAGGGGCTTGCCGGTGGCCTTGAGGGCCTTGATCAGTTCGCGCTGGTTGGCCGGGATGTGCAGGTCGGTGCGGCTCGAGGACTCGTGGGACATGCCACGGGATTCGCCCACTGCAGCAACGATCACGTCGGATTTTTTCGCGGCCTTCACTGCTTCATCGATCATCTGCTGCGCCGAACGCGGATCATCTACCACCTCCGGGGCATCGAAGTTGAGGAAGTTCAGGTAGTCCACGACCTTCTTGTCGGCGGTGATGTTGGAGCCCCGGGCATAGGTCAGCTTGGCCTTGTCGCCCAGAACATTGCGCATGCCGTCGTACAGGGTCACCGACTGCGCCGGCACTCCGGCCGCGGCCCAGCTGCCCATCATGTCGATCGGCGCCTTGGCCAATGGGCCCACAAGGACGATCTTCGCGGTCTTCTTCAGCGGCAGGGTTTCATTCTGGTTCTTCAGCAGCACCATGCTGCGCCGGGCAATATCCCGGGCGTCACTGCGGTGCAGGCGGCTTTCGGCGTTGGTGTCGGCCGGGTCGTCCTCAGCCTTGCCGATGCGCACGTACGGGTCCTTGAACAGGCCCATGTCGTACTTGGCGGCCAGCACTTCACGTACCGCGTTGTCGATATCCTTCTGCTCGATCTCGCCGGACTTGAGCAGCCCCGGCAGTTCCTTGCCGTACAGCGAGTCGTTCATGCTCATGTCGATGCCAGCCTTGATCGCCAGCTTGGCCGCTTCGCGACCGTCCTTGGCGACGCCATGGCGGATCAGCTCGATGATTGCCCCGTGGTCGCTCACCGCCAGGCCCTTGAAGCCCCACTCCTTGCGCAGCAGGTCGTTCATCAGCCAGGTATTGGAGGTGGCAGGCACGCCGTTGATCGAGTTCAGGGCCACCATCACCCCGCCGGCACCGGCGTCGATCGCCGCGCGGTAGGGCGGCAGGTAGTCCTGGTACATCTTCACCGGGCTCATGTCGACGATGTTGTAGTCGCGACCGCCTTCCACCGCGCCGTACAGGGCGAAGTGCTTGACGCTGGCCATGATGCTGTCCGACAGGGCCGGGCTCTGGCCCTGGTAGGCCTTGACCATGACCTTGGCAATCCGCGAGACCAGGTAGGTGTCCTCGCCGAAGCCTTCGGAGGTACGGCCCCAGCGCGGATCGCGGGAGATATCGACCATCGGTGCGAAGGTGATATCGAGGCTGTCGGCGCTGGCTTCCTTGGCGGCGATGCGCCCGGAGCGCCCGATGGCGTCCATGTCCCAGCTGGAAGCCAGGGCCAGGCTGATGGGGAAGATGGTCCGGTGGCCGTGGATCACGTCATAGGCGAAGAACATCGGGATCTTCAGCCGGCTGCGCATGGCTGCGTCCTGCATCGGCCGGTTTTCCGGACGGGTGATCGAGTTGAAGGTGCCGCCGATGTTGCCGGCGGCAATCTCCTTGCGGATCAGCTCCCGAGGCATTTCCGGACCAATGCTGATCAGGCGCAACTGGCCGATCTTTTCTTCCAGGGTCATGCGCTGGAGCAGATCGCTGATAAAGGCTTCTTTGTTTTCCAGGGGGACCGGGGCAACTTCGGCCAACACCGGGTGACTGGCCAGGCTGACCAGCAGGCCCAGCAAACACAGCTTCTTCATGAATATTGTTCTCAAGGGCTCAAGACCGACGCTCTAGTGAGGCGTCGAACAGCCAAAATTTAGGGAGCGACTATTGTTGTGCAGATAATTCCCGCACACTTCTGAACTCTTTTTCGCGCTGGGCATCTTTTAGCCCATCAGCCCGATGCATTCCAGTGGTGCAGGCAGATTTTGCCCCACCGGGTGTGTCAAACCGGGCAAAAGATTCATTTCAATCAGGTTGTGCAAGGAGCCCCACCCATGAACATTTCCCAAACCCTGCGCCAGAGCTGGCCCGTCGTCACTTTGCTGATGCTGACCAGTCTGCTTGGCGGCTGTGGCATCAACAACATTCCGACCCTCGACGAGCAGGTCAAGGCCGATTGGGGCCAGGTGCAGAACCAGTACCAGCGCCGTGCCGACCTGATCCCCAACCTGGTGGAAACCGTCAAGGGCTACGCCAAGCATGAGGAAGAGACTCTGACCGCAGTGATCGAGGCGCGGGCCAAGGCCACTTCGATCCAGGTGGACGCCAACACCCTGAACAACCCGGAAAAACTCAAGCAGTTCCAGCAAGCCCAGGATCAGTTGAGCGGTGCCCTGAGCCGCCTGATGGTGGTTTCCGAGCGCTACCCGGACCTCAAGGCCAACCAGAACTTCCTGGCCTTGCAATCCCAACTGGAAGGCACCGAGAACCGCATCGCCGTGGCCCGTCGCGACTTCATCCTCGCGGTGCAGAAGTACAACACCGAGATCCGTACCTTCCCCGGTCGCCTGTGGCACAGCCTGATGTACAGCGATATGCCGGTGCGTGAGTCGTTCGAGGCCACCAGCCCCGACGCCGACAAAGCCCCGCAAGTCAAATTCTGATGCGTGGGGTACAGCGCGCACTACAAGGTGCGCTGCTGTCGCTGTGGCTGGTGAGCGGCGGCGCCCTGATGGCGCAGCCTGCAGTTGCAACGCCCACGGACGGGCTGGCAGTGAGCCAGGCCGCACCGCAGGCGGCCAGCCCGGCGCCAGTGCCGATTGAAAGCCTGTTTCCCACGTTGACCGGGCGCGTGGTGGACACCGCGCAGTTGCTCACGCCTTCGGCGCAGGTCTACCTGACGCAGATGCTCGAACGGCTTGAGCAGAGCACCACCGACCAGGTGGTAGTGGTCACCGTGCCGAGCCTGGGCGGCTACAGTATCGAAGAGTTCGGCCTGCAACTGGGCCGGCACTGGGGCATCGGCCAGAAGGACAAGAACAACGGCGTCCTGCTGCTGGTGGCCAAGGACGACCGCAAGGTGCGGATCGAAGTGGGCTACGGTCTGGAAGGACGGATCGACGATATATGGGCGCACCTCATCATCAACGACTCGATCATTCCGTACTTCAAGGATGAGCTGTACTCCTCCGGGATCATTACCGGCACCACCTCTATCGTGCGTCTGCTGGAGCCCAACAGCACGCGGATGCTGGCGCACCGCTGGGTGGTGCAGAGTTGGTACCAGCAGATCGAATGGATGTGGTGGTTCAAACTGGTGTTTTTCTCGGTGTTTGTCGGCGTGCCGCTGGCCGGGCTCTTGCTCTCCAGGCGCGACGACGGTGAAGCGGCAGGCGATGGTCGGCCCTACACCAGCGATGAGTCGCCCAAGCGCGAGTCCAAAGCGGAGCGCGATTCAAGTTCGAGCAGCAGTTCATTCGACTGGTTCGACTCCAGCAGTTCGAGTTCCAGCTCCAGCTCGGATTCGGACAGCTTCAGAGGCGGCGGTGGCGGTTTTGGCGGTGGCGGGGCGTCTGGTAGCTGGTAGCTCAAGCGGACAAACATTAAGGACGAGGTGCTGATGCGACTCTATAAAATCGGCCTGGTGCTGTTGCTCTGGGTCTTCGCGGTCACGGCCCAGGCCGAGCTTAAATTCCCGGCCCTGAGCGGGCGGGTGGTGGATGATGCGCAACTGATCGAACCGGCCACCCGGGCCCAGTTGAGCCAGGAACTGCAGGCCCATGAACAGGCCACCGGCGAGCAAGTGGTGGTGGTGACCCTGCCGGACCTGCAAGGCGCCAGCATCGAGGACTTCGGCTACCAACTGGGTCGGCACTGGGGCATTGGCCAGAAGGACAAGAACAACGGCGCGTTGCTGATCGTCGCCCGCGACGAGCGCAAGCTGCGCATCGAAGTCGGCTACGGCCTGGAAGACCGGCTGACCGACGCCCAATCCTCGGTGATCATCAACCAGGTGATCACCCCGGCGTTCAAGACCGGGCAGTTCAGTAAGGGCATCAGCGACGGCGTTTCGGCCATGTTGCTGGTGCTCGGCGGCACGCCGCTGGATGAGCCGGCCACGGTGTACGGCAGTGGCGAGGGCGCAGGCCAGCCTGATTTTGTCGAGCGTCATCCGTTGTTGTTCATCTTCCTGGTGCTGCTGTTGATCCTCACGGCGATAGTCGCGCAGATGCTCGGTATCCTGCCCAGTGGCAGCGGACGGGGGGGCTCCGGTGGTTTCGGTGGCGGTGGTTTTGGGGGTGGCTCCGGTGGCGGCTTCAGCGGCGGTGGCGGTAGCTTCGGCGGCGGCGGTTCGTCCGGCGGCTGGTAACTGAATATAAAAAGCGGATATCCAACGACATGGCATTACTGAGTGAGTACGAACAGCGGCAAGTGGCCGAAGCCAT
The DNA here is from genome assembly GCF_009908285.1 of Pseudomonas sp. Fl4BN1. GTDB lineage: Bacteria > Pseudomonadota > Gammaproteobacteria > Pseudomonadales > Pseudomonadaceae > Aquipseudomonas. The sequence continues at coordinate 908 of NZ_JAAARM010000042.1, read as the reverse complement.
TGCCCGTGTCGAGCAGCATACCGACGCTGAACTGGTGACGGTGCTGGCGGCCCGGGCCGACGACTACGCCTACATCCCGCTGCTCTGGGCCAGCCTGCTGGCGCTGGTGGTGCCGGGGCTGGTGCACTACGCCACCGGCTGGCTGAACATGCACCTGTTGCTGCTGGCGCAATGGGCGACCTTTATCGTGTTGTGCCTGGTGTTTCGCCTGCCACGCATCACCACCCGACTGATCCCGCGGTCGGTACGCCACTGGCGCGCCTCGAACCTGGCCCGGCGGCAGTTTCTTGAACAGAACCTGCACCACACCGTGGGCGGCACCGGGGTGTTGATCTTTGTCAGCGAGGCTGAGCGTTACGTGGAGATTCTGGTGGACGAGGGCATCTCCAAGCGCCTCGACGACCGCGAATGGGGTGCCATCGTCCAGACCTTCACCCAACAGGTGAAGCAGGGCCAGACCCTGCAGGGTTTCCTCGACTGCATCGAGGCCAGCGGCGAACTGCTCAAAACCCACGTGCCCCTGACCCAGGTGCGCAACGAGTTGCCCAACCGCCTGGTGGTGCTCAACTGACCCTCCCGCCGTAGGAGCCGGCTTGCCGGCGAAGAGGCCCCCGAGTTTTGCACCACCCTTGAGGACGCCTTCGCTGGCAAGCCAGCTCCTACGGCTGGCGCGATATCGGTGTTGTTCATGTAGAAGAGGCCCCCGAGTCTTGCACCGTCCTTGAGGACGCCTTCGCTGGCAAGCCAGCTCCTACGGCTGGCGCGATATCGGTGTTATTCATGTAGGAGCCGGCTTGCCGGCGAAGAGGCCCCTGAGTCTTGCACCGTCCTTGAGGACGCCTTCGCTGGCAAGCCAGCTCCTACGGCTGGCGCGATATCGGTGTTGTTCTTGTAGGAGCCGGCTTGCC